>NZ_JAGIYZ010000021.1 GCF_017813355.1 Roseomonas nitratireducens | reverse complement strand
CGGCGACGGGGCGGGCATCGGCGGCTGGGAAGCGGCCTTCGCGTAGGGGCGGCTCGCCGCGCTCGACGCCGCGGCGCGGCTCGGCGCCATCACGCCGGCGGACCGCGACGCGCGCGCGGCCGGGCCGCTGGCCGCGCGGGCGAAGGCGCTCGCCGCGCGGCCCTTCCTCGACGCGCTCTATGCGCCGCCGCCCGAGATCCTCGCCCCGCCCGACGACGTCATCGCCTGCCGCTGCGAGGAGGTGAGCGCGGGCGCGGTGCGCGCCGCCGCCCGCCTCGGCGCGACCGGGCCGAACCAGGTGAAGGCCTATCTCCGCTGCGGCATGGGGCCGTGCCAGGGGCGCGTCTGCGCAACGACCGTCGCGGCGCTGGTCGCCGAGGTGCGCGGCCTGCCGGTGGAGGCCATCCCGCCGCTCCGCCCGCGCGCGCCCTACAAGCCGATCACGGTCGGGATGCTGGCCGCGGCTGCGGAGCCTGTGCAACAGCCGCAGGAATAAACGCGGCGCGGTGCATCGCATTATTGGCACGCGTGTCGGGGGATATTACGAATCCCGGCATGCGCGCCCTGATTGCCCTGCCGTTCCTCGCGGTCTCCGCCGTCCTTGTCCTGCCGCCGGCGCCCGCGCTGGCGCAGGGTTCCGCCGTCATGGCCAGCGAGACCGGCGCCGCCTCGGCCGCGGCCATCGCGCGCCTGGCGGAACGCCTGGCGCGGCTGGAGGAGGATGGGCTCGATCCGCGCTGGTACGGCGTACCGGCCGCCGGGGCCGATCCCGCGCGCTATCGGACGGAGGCGCTGCGCGCGGCGCAACTTGTGCTGTCCGACCTGCTGCTCGGCCGGGTTTCATCGCTGCGCGGGCGTGTCGACCTGCGGCGGGACCCGTCCAGCGTGAACCTCGGCGCCTGGATGGCCGAGCTCGCCACGGCGTCCGAGCCCGCGCAGGTGATCGAGCGCGCCGCGAACCTCCCCGAGGGCGCGGCCGCCATCAAGGCGGAGCTCGCCCGCTACCGGGCGGTCGCTGCCGCCGGCGGCTGGCCGCGTATCACGGGCGATCTGCGCCGGACGCTGGAGCCCGGCACGACGGATGCCCGCGTGCCGCAGCTGCGCGCGCGCCTCGCCGCCCATGACCCGGCCCTGGTCGCGGGGGCGGAGGCGAACAACCCGCTCTACGACGACAGGCTTCTTGCCGCCGTGCGCCTGTTCCAGCAGAGCGAGGGCCTCGAGCCGGATGGACGCGTCGGCCCGATCACCTGGGAGGTGCTGAACACCCCGGTCGAATCGAAGATCGCGCAGCTTCGCGTCGCCCTCGACATGCGCCGCGCCCAGCCCGCGGCATCGACCGAACGCCGCATCGAGGTGAACGTCCCGCATTTCCGCCTGCACCTGCTGGAGGGCAGCCGCGTGGTGCAGGAGATGGCCGTGATCGTCGGCCGGCGCGATCGCCAGACGCCGATGCTGAACGTCCGCATGACCTCGGTCACCTTCAACCCGTCCTGGGGCGCACCCGAGCGCAATGCGCGCGAGGACCTGCTGCCGCGCTTCCGCCGCGACCCCGCCGGCATGCAGGCCGCCGGCTACCGCCTGTTCCAGCGCGTCGACGGCGAGGTGGTGCAGGTCGACGCCACCCAGGTCGACTTCAGCGCCTACAACCGCAACCACTTCCCCTACTTCGTCCGGCAGGACGCGGGCGACCGCAATGCCTTGGGCCGCATGCGCTTCAACATGCCCAACAGCGAAGACATCTTCATGCATGACACGCCCGACCGGCATCTGTTCAGCCGCGGGCAGAGGGCCTTCTCCTCGGGCTGCATCCGGCTTGAGCGGCCGATGGAGTTGCTTTCCGAGGTGCTCTCGGGCACAGCGGGCTGGGACAGGGCGCGGGCTGACCGCGTGCTGGCCAGCCGCGCGACCGCGGGCGCTTCGCTCACGCGGACCATTCCGGTGCGGCTGCACTACACGACAACCATCGTGGACGGAGGCCGAGTGATCATGCGCCCAGACATCTATGGCCTCGATGCCCAGTACGCCCAAGCCATGGAGCGCGGCGCGCCGCAGCGGCTTGCCTCGGTCGAAGGGGGGGCGGTGCGCGGCACGGGGGCGCGCTGATATGGCGCGCATCTTCCACCGCCTCGACTGCCCCTGCTGCGACCCGGCCACCGCCCGCCGCCGCGAAGTGATCCGCGCGGGCCTCGGCGGTCTGGCCGCCCTGGCGCTGGCGCCGGCGACAGCAGCCGCGCAGGGCGCCGCCCGGACGCTGCGCATCCGCCGGGTCCAGACCGGTGAATCCTTCGAGGGCGTCTATTGGCGCGACGGGCGCTACGAGCGCGACGCGCTGCGCCGGCTCGACATCATCCTGCGCGATCCATCCATGGACGAGACGACACCCATGGACCCCCGCCTGTTCGACGTGCTGCACACCATCGCCCGCCACCTCGACAGCGACGAGCATTACGAGGTCATCAGCGGCTACCGCGCGCCGGAGACCAACGCGGCCCGCGCCCGTCAGTCCCGCCGCGTCTCCCGCGTGTCCCTGCACATGTCCGGCATGGCGGCCGATGTGCGGCTGCCGGGGCGGCAGGCGATCGGCATCGCGCGGGCGGCGGCGGACCTGCAGATCGGCGGCGTCGGGCTCTATCGCCGCGACGGCTTCGTCCACCTGGATTGCGGCCCGGCGCGGCGCTGGTAGCCGCCTACAGGATCTTCCGGGCTTCCATCACCTCGGGATCCTCGGCGCTGGCATGCACCGCGAAGCCGAGGCCGCGCACGAAGGCGAGCATGGGGGCGTTCTCGGCCAGCACCTGGCCCACCACCTCCGCCAGGCCCACCGACCTTCCCCAGTCGAACAGCCGTTCCATCAGGTGCCGGGCCAGTCCCTGCCCCTTCCAGGACGGGTCGACGATGACGGCGAATTCGCCGCTCCGCCCGCCGGGTTCGCGAATGAGGCGGGAGACGCCGACCGTTCGGTCCGGCCCCTCCGGCGTCCGCTCGACCGCCACGAAGGCCATCTCCCGGTCGTAGTCGATCTGCGTCATGCGCGCGATCTGGACCGGGCTGAGTTCCGCGAGCGTCGAGAAGAAGCGGTAGCGGATATCCTCCGACGAGAGGCGGCGGAACGCCTCGGCATGGGCGGTGGCATCCTCGGGGCGGATCGGGCGCACCGTCACCTCCCGCCCGTCCCGCCCGCGCCAGGGGCGGGCGAGGTCGGCCGGATAGGGCGGGATGGCGAGCAGCGAGGCGCTGCCCCGCGGCCGCAGCACGATCGCCGCGTCGAGCGCCAGCACGCCCTGCGCATCGGCCAGCAAGGGATTGATGTTGCAGGATTGAATGCCCGGAAAATCGACCGCGATCTGCGACAGCCGGACCAGCACGTCGGCGATCGCCGCGACATTCGCCGGCGGATGGTCGCGCCATCCGGCAAGCAGCCGCGCCGTCCGCGTCCGCCCGATCAGCCCGCGGGCGAGGGCGAGGTTGAGCGGCGGCAGGTCGAAGCCCTCATCCGGGTCGATCTCGGCCGCCGTGCCGCCCCGGCCGAAGGCGATCCAGGGGCCGAACATGGCGTCGTCGCCCAGGCGCAGGCGCAACTCCTGCCCGCGCCCCGCCTGGCGCTGGACGAGGAAGCCGGTCAGCCGCGCCTCCGGCCGCGCGGCGGCGACGCGGGCGGCCATCTCCTCCGCCGCGCGCCGCACGGCGTCGGGCGATGAGAGGCCCAGCGCCACGCCGCCGACTTCCGTCTTGCGTGGAAGATCGGGGCTCAAAATCTTGAGAACAATCGGAAAGCCGAGCATGGTGGCCGCGTCGGCGGCCTCCGCCGGGCCGCTTACCGCCCGCCCCGGCACGGTCGGCACGCCATAGGCGGCGAGCACGCCGAGCGCTTCCTCCTCCGTCAGGTCCCGCCGGTCGGCGGCGCGCACGGCGGCCAGGATGGACGTGACCCGCGCCCGGTCCGGCGCGAGGTCCAGCACGTCGCGCGGGGGCAGTTCCGCCGCGGTCGCGCGGTTGCGCCGGTCCTGCGCCAGGTGCAGCGCGCCCCGCACGGCGGCTTCCGGGGTCGCGAAGACGGCAACGCCCGCCTCGGCGAGGCGCGCGCGCTGCGGGCCCGCCGTCGCCTGGCCAGGCCAGCCGACCAGGATGGGCGCGCCGCGGCTCGCCTTGACCGCCGCGGCCAGCTCCTCCCGTGCCAGGTCCTGGTTCTCCTCGGCCGTCGGGGCGTGCAGGGCGACGACGGCGTCGACCTCCCGCAGCGCGGCGAGCATCGCGGCGGCTTCCCCCAGGCGGGTGGAGGCGGCCGGGCCGATGGCCAGGGGATTGCGCCCGCTGCTGCCGGCCGGCAGGCCGGGGGCGATCGCCGCCATCGCGTCCTCAGGCACCTCGGCCAGGCGCGCCCCGCCGGCCAGCACCGCGTCGGAGGCGAGGGCGCCGAGGCCGATGCCGTTGGTGACCACCGCGATCCGGTCCCCCGCGCCGGGCGGGCCGGGGCGCGTCGAGGTCCGCACGCGGGCCAGCGTCTCGACCGCCGAGAGCAGGTCCTCGAGCCCCGCCACGCGCAGCACGCCGGCGCGGCGCAGGGCGGCTTCCATCACCGCATCCGCTTCGCCCGAGGCGTCGGCCAGCCGGCCCCCGGCGCGGATCGCGACTACGGGCCGCGTGCGCGCGGCGGCGCGGGCGGCGGAGATGAACATCCGCCGGTTCTTGATGCGGCGGATGTCGAGCAGGATCGCGCCCGTCCCCGGGTCCCGCGCGAGCCAGTCCAGCACGCCCGCGAAGCCGTAGCCCTGGTTGCCGCCGATGCCGACGACATGGCTGAAGCCGACCGATTCCGCCTCGGCCCAGTCGAGCACGGCGCGGGCGATGGCCGAGGATTGCGTGACCAGCGCGAGCCGCCCCTTCGAGGGCGTGAGGTGGGACAGCGTGGCGTTCAGCCCGATGGCGGGAATGGCGATGCCGAAGGAACCCTGGCCGAGCGCCTGCACCCCGGTGCGCGCCTGGATCGCGGCGAGGTCCGGCGCCTGGCCCGGCACGATGGCGGCGAAGCACCCTTTGGCGGCCAGCGCCTCCATCGCCGCGCCCAGCCCGGCCGGCGGCATGCAGAGGATGGCGAGGTCGGGCGTGACGGGGAGGGCCCCGACGCTCGCGGCGGCCTCGAATCCTTCGAAGGCGGCCCCGACCGCGAAGATGCGGCCGCGGAAGCCGCCGGCGGCGATGTTGCGGGCGATCAGCTGCGCCTCGGCGCTGCCTTGTGCCGCGACCAGCACGAGGCTGCCGGGCTTGAGCAGCGCCTGGTCGCGGAATCCCCCGCGGCCGGAAAGGGTGAGGGCGGGCAGCATTGTGCGGTGCAGCATGAGCCTCCTCGCGGGGAGCCGCAACCTTGCCGCCTCGCCGGGCCTGCCGCACGCTTTCCGCCACCAGCCAGGAGAGACGTGATGGACCGTTGGGACCCGGAGATGCGCGCCTTCGCCGCGATGATGGAGGAGCGCGGCCGCGCCTTCCCGCCGGTGGCCATGACCCCGCCGCTCGATGCGGCGCGGGCGGCGAATGACGGCCCTGGGCTGACGCTGGCCGCGGTGGGCGGGCCGCGCATGGCCGAAAGCGGCGACCGCTGGCTGTCGATCCGCGGGCGGCGGCTGGCCTGCCGTGTCCACAAGCCGCGCACCGACGGGCCGCTGCCGGTCATGGTCTACATCCATGGCGGCGGCTGGGTCTGGGGCAGCATCGACACGCATGACCACATCATGCGCGCCTATGCCGCCGCGGCCGGCTGCGCCGTGGTCGGGCCGGACTATGCGCTGGCGCCGGAAGCGCCCTTCCCGCAGGCGCTGGAGGAATGCGCCGCGGTCGTCCGCTGGGTGGCGCTGCACGGGGCGGAATGGGGGCTGGATCCGTCGCGCATCGTGGTCGGCGGGGATTCGGCGGGCGGCAACCTCGCGATCGCCACCGCGCTGCTGTTGCGGGAGACGGATCCGGGCCTCGCCTTGCGCGGACTGCTGCTGAACTACGGCGTGTTCGATTCGCGGCTCGACACGGCCTCCTACGCCGAATTCGCCACGGGCCACACGCTGACGCGGGAGAAAATGGACTTCTACTGGCGCTGCTACGCGCCGCGCGATGCGGACCGGCTGCATCCGCTGGCCGCGCCGCTGCGCGCGGACCTCGCCGGCCTGCCGCCCTGCCTGCTGCATGTGGCGGAACTGGACGTGCTGGCGGCCGAGAACCACGCCATGGCCGACCGGCTGCGCGCGGCGGGCGTCGATGTGGAAGCGACGACCTTCCCCGGCGTGCTGCACGGCTTCCTGCGCGCGATCGGCCATGTGAAGGCCTCCGACCGCGCGGTGGCCGAGGCCGGGGGCTGGCTCGCGCGCCGCTTCGGCTGACCCTTGCGGGGAGCGGCAGGCGGCGATCCGCCCACGGCGTCCGCTGGTGTGAGATGATTCATCGCGCGCCGGCGGGCACCGGGCGCAGCCTTCGCCCGGCATCGCATGGAGGCAGGTCATGGCTGGCGCGGGCGCGGGGCAGCGGAAGGACCCGACGAAGGAGGGCGGCGCGATCGAGACGCTGGTGAAGGCGCGCCTGGCGAAGCTGCTGCCGTTATCGCGGGGCGACCAGCTGGAACGCGGCGGGATCGTCCACCGGCACAACACGACTCAGGTTCTGGGTTTCGTGGAATGCCCGCCGGGGACGGAGGAGGATCTCGACATCGGCTTCAAGAAGGACGGCTGCGGGCGCTACCTGAAGCCCAATCGCGGCTGCCCGCCGGGCACGACGCCGGTCGCCTTCTACCACACCCATGGGCGCGACGATTCGAAGCGGCCTGCAGGCATGCGCCGCGCCGGGCCCGCCGGCTTCAGCGATGAGGACATGCGCATCGCGACTGAGGAGCAGCTGGTCGCCTTCGTCGCGCTGGATGACGGTCGCTGGCTGCGCTACGCGCCGGTGCAGGTGCCGGTCGCGGCCGGGAGCATGGAGTGCACCATCGCGGGCGTGACCGAGACGGTCCCCTTCCGCGCGCAGCACGCCTTCGACGCGGATGGGCAGCCCTTCTGGACGAAGGCGAAGCCCGAGCCGATGAACGGCAACCTGCTGCGCTGACGCGCCGAGTTCAGCGATCCGCGTAGCCGCGCGGATGCGCCTCCCGCCAGGCCCAGGCGGTGCGGACGATGTCGTCGAGGCTGCCCAGGCGCGGCGCCCAGCCGGTCTCGGCGCGCAGGCGGTCCGAGGCGGCCACCAGCACCGCCGGGTCGCCCGCGCGCCGGGGCCCGATGCTGTGCGGGACGGGCCGGCCGCCGACTCGCTCGACCGCCGCGATCACCTCCCTGACCGAGGCCCCGTGACCGCTGCCGACATTGTAGCGGCAGGAGCCATGCGTCTCGAGCCGCGCCAGCGCCGCGAGATGCGCCTCGGCGAGGTCCGTCACATGCACGTAGTCGCGGATGCAGGTGCCGTCGGGCGTCGCGTAGTCCTCCCCGAAGACGGTCAGGGGCGGGCGGCGGCCCATCGCCGCGTCGATCGCGAGCGGCACTAGGTGCGTCTCGGGGTCGTGGTCCTCCCCCGCGCGGCCGGCCGGGTCGGACCCGGCGGCGTTGAAGTAGCGCAGCGCGGCGTAGCGCAGCCCGTGGATGCGCGAGGCCCAGGCGAGCCCTTCCTCGACCATGCGCTTGCTGTCGCCATAGGGGTTGGAGGGCGCGATGCGGCAATCCTCGTCGATCGGCACGCGGTCCGGGTCGCCGAACAGCGCGGCGGTGGAGGACAGCACAAAGCGCAGGCAGCCGGCCTTGATCGCGGCGTCCGCCAGCCGCAGCGAGTGCGCGACGTTCTCCGCGATGTAGTGCAGCGGCTCCCGCATCGAGGCGCCGACGATCGACAGCGCCGCGAAATGCAGCACCGCGTCGAAGCGCCAGGCGGCGAACACCTCCGCGACTCGCGTCGTGTCGGCGAGATCGGCTTCCACCAGCGTGGCGCCGGCGGGCACGGCGGCGCGGTGGCCCTGGGTGAGGTTGTCGAGCACCACGACCTCATGGCCGCGGTCGAGCAGGGCGAGCACGGCGTGGCTGCCGACGAAGCCGGCGCCGCCGGTGACGAGGTAACGGGCCAAGAAGGTAGTCCCCGCGATGGCGTTGCGGGCCCGATCTGCTCTAGCAATCGGGCATGCACAAGGCAGCACTCGGCGCGGCTCTCGCGCTTCTGATCTCCGGCGCGGCGGCGGCGCAGGGCAATGGCTGGGGCGGGGTGTCCACGCCCGCGCCGGGGCCCACGCGCATCATCGGCGGCACCTCGCTCGGCTGCATCGCCGGGGCGGTGCAACTGCCGTCCGAAGGGCCGGGCTGGCAGGCGGTGCGTGTTTCGCGCAACCGGCACTGGGGGCATCCGGTGCTGATCGACTGGGTGCGCGACTTCGCGGGGGAGGCGCAGCGGCGCGGCTTTCCGGATCTGTGGATCGGCGACCTCGCCCAGCCCCGCGGCGGGCCGATGACCTACGGCCATGCCAGCCACCAGACCGGGATCGATGTCGACATCTGGCTCGACCTCTCGGCCAAGCCGCGGGTGCCGGCGGCGGCGCGGGAGGATATCCGCGTCGCCTCCCTGGTGCTGCCGGACGAGACGGGCGTGGACCCCGCGCGCTTCACCGACCGGCACGCGGCGCTGATCCGCCTGGCGGTGGAGCGGCCGGGCGTGGACCGGCTGCTGGTGAACCACGCGATCAAGCGCGAATTGTGCCGGCGGCATCGCGGGGAGGCGTGGCTCAGGCGCGTGCGGCCCTGGCGGGGGCACGATTCGCACATGCATGTCCGGCTGCGCTGCCCGGCGGGGCAGCCGGAATGCCTCGACATCGCGCCGCCGCCGCCGGGCGATGGCTGCGATGCGAGCCTCGACTGGTGGCTGAGCGAGGAGGCGCGGCGGCCGACGCCGCGCCCGCCGGGGCCGCCGCCACGGCTGCCGGCGGCCTGCGCGGGGGTGCTGGCGGCACGCTGACGCGCACCGCGCCCGCCGCCGTCAGGGCCGGGCGGCCGGCACACGCCAGGCGCATGGCGGGCGAGGCCGGATGCCCGAGGACGGCGTGTTCGGCGGGCGGCCCTGCCGTCGCGCCGGCCCGCCGCAAGCGGCGCGCAGGCGGGGCGGCCGGAGTGGTCAGATCGGCCCGTGCTCGCGGATCAGCGCGCGGATGCGGGCGGCGGCCTCGGTGCCCTTCAGCGCGTCGCGCCAGGCGGCTTCGGCGACACGCTGGTGGGTGCCGACCGCCTCATCGGCGGCGGTGATGAAGGCGACGCCGCAGGCGGCCCCGGGATGGGCATCCGGGGAGAATGCGCTGCCGACGACATGCGCGCGGTCGCGCCCGCGCATCACCATGAAGGGGCCGGAGGGCTCGCTGCCGGAGATCAGGCCGATCTGCAGGCCGATCGGCACGCTTTCCATGTGCTCGGCGATCGCCTCGGCTTCCGCGCGGGCGGCGAGGCGGCAGCGCATGCGGGAGCGGTCCGAGAGCGCGAGGCCGGGCGCGATGCCCTCGGCCAGCATGCGCGCGATCCCCGGCTCGCCGAGGATGGCGATGATGTTGGGCTTGCGGGACTGCTGCAGCTTCTTCCGCGCGGCCAGCAGGCCGAGCATCTGCTCCGCCTGGGTGCGGGCGAGCAGGCGGTCCTGGGAGGCGTCGGCGAGTTCCGTCCAGGCTTCGGCCAGGGCACCGTCGAAGGCCTCGGTCGCGACCGGGTAGACGAGCGCGCCGCCGACCTGGAGCACCTGGTCGGCCTGTTCCTCGACCTGGCGGAGCCGTTCCTGGAAGGCGGCGGGGCGGCCGAAATACTCGACGCCGATCCCGAGCAGCGACAGGGGGGAGATCTTCAGCAGTTCCGCGAGACGGCGGATCGTGTCGAGCTTGATGACCTCGCCCTTCTCGTACCGATAGAGCGCGGCACGGGACACACCGAGTCGGGCGGCGATTTCCTCGGCCCGGAGGCCGGATTCCAGTCGATAGGCACGCAATTGCTGCCCGATCTCCGCGAAGCGCATCAATCCCTCCCGCTGCGAGACAGGCTCATCCTAGACGAAGAGCCTTCTCTTTTCGAGACACAATCTCAGGTTCCGATTTCAATTTGACCGGAAATCGCAACAAATGAAGACGCCGGCGCCTGGCCCGGGGCCCTGGCCCCGGGCCGGACGGGTCACGAATCCTCGGCGACCTTGTGCGCGGCGAGCGTCTCGAGCGCCTTGACCAGGCCGGAATGGTCCAGCTCGGCCCCGCCCGCGGCCGCAACGGCGGCGAACAATTGCTGGGTGGAGGCCGTGTTCGGCAGCGCCACGCCAAGGTCCCGGCCCGCCTGCAAGGCGAGGTTCAGGTCCTTCTGGTGCAGGCGGATGCGGAAGCCCGGCGCGAAGGTACGCTTGATCATCCGCTCGCCATGCAGTTCCAGGATGCGGGAGGTGGCGAGGCCGCCCATCAGCGCTTGGCGTACCTTGGCCGGGTCCGCCCCGGCCTTGGAGGCGAAGGTCAGCGCCTCGGCCACCGCCTCGATCGTGAGCGCGACGATGATCTGGTTGGCGACCTTGCAGGTCTGGCCCGCGCCCACCGGCCCGACGAGGGTGATATTCTTGCCCATCGCCTCGAAGAGCGGCTTCGCGCGCGCGAAGGCGTCCTCGGTCCCGCCGCACATGATGGTCAGGCTCGCCTGCTTGGCGCCGACCTCGCCGCCCGAGACGGGCGCGTCGATGTAGTCGCAGCCGCGCGCGGCGATCTTCTCGGCGAAGGACTTGGTCGCGGTCGGGCTGATCGAGGACATGTCGATCACGAGCGTGCCGGGCTTCAGCCCTTCCGCCACGCCGCCCGCGCCGAACAGCACCGCTTCCACGTCCGGGGTGTCGGGCACCATCAGGATGACGGCCTCCGCGCCCGCCGCGGCGGCCTTGGCATCGGGCGCGACGGCGAAGGAGGCGCGGTCCTCGGCGGTCAGGCTGCGGCGATCGACGACCGTGATGTCGTGGCCGGCGGTCTTGAGGTGGCCGGCCATGGGGCGGCCCATGATGCCGAGGCCGATGAAGGCGATCTTCATGCGAATCTCTCCGAAGGGAGGGGGCGCGGCGCGAGGGGCCAGCGCCCGCCCGTCCGGGCGGGAGAGATAACCCAGGGGCGGCGGTGCTGCCATAGCAGCCGAGCCTGGCCGGCCTCGATCGAACGACTCGCGGAAACGTGAGAATTTGCGTGTGTGTCAACGATCCATTTGGTAGATATCCTCAATCGCGTAGTCCAAAAAATGAGCTACTTCATGCCCGATGCACGCATTCCGACAGGCCTGACAATCGTGTTCGCGTTGGTCGCGGGCATGCTCATGCCGGGCGGTCCGGCCCATGCGCAGGACAGTTTCGTCCGCGTCGCCGATGGCGAGACCGGGCGCCCGGTGCTCTCCATCCTCGGCACCGGCGTGGGCCAGCCCTATGCGGCGCTGGTCGTCGACCTCGGCTGCCCGACCGCGGCGACCTGGACGGTCGATGTCGTCGGGCCGGAGTTCCGCCCCGGCGCGCCGATCAGCCTCGGCTTCGGCGATGTGCGCGGGGGCTGGCACGCGGTGGCGCTGCGGGACGCGCGGCTCGAGCCCGATGGCAGGCTCCGCCTCGGCATCGACCGCGCATCCTTCCGCGCGGCGATCCTCGCCGCGCGCGGGGATGAGGCGTCCTCGCCGGGCGCGGACGCCATGCTGATGATCGGCGAGGGCCTCGGCGTTTCCGTCGCGCTGGACGGGCTGGTGCGGGAGATGTCGGCCTTCGCGCGGGATTGCGAGGCGCCGCGGCGCAACCCGCCGCAGCAGGCCGCGCCGCGCGCCGCGCCGGGCCGCGTCGCCCAGGCGCGTTAGTCGCGGCTCAGCGGTAGGGCGCGAACCAGCCGAGGCCGGCGACGGTCTCGCCCGCCGGGCGGTACTCGCAGCCGATCCAGCCGCGGAAGCCGAGCTCGTCGATCCGCCGGAACACGAAGGGCCAGTTCACCTCGCCGGTGCCGGGCTCGTTGCGGCCCGGATTGTCGGCCACTTGCATGTGCGCGATCAGCGGCAGGTGCTTCTCGACGCGCTTGACGATGTCGCCCTCGGTGATCTGGCAGTGATAGAGGTCGAACTGCATGCCGACCTTGTCCGGGCCGACCGCGTTGATGATCGCCGCCGCCTGGTCGGTGGTGTTGAGGAAGAAGCCCGGGATGTCGCGGTGGTTGATCGGCTCGATCACCGGCTTCACGCCCGCCTTGGCGCATTCCTCCGCCGCCCAGGCGAGGTTCGCCCCATAGGTCGCGGTCAGCGTGTCCATCGGCACGCCGTCCGGCTTCAGCCCTGCCATGACGTGCAGCCGCGGGCAGGACAGCGCGGCGCAGTAATCGAGCGCCTTGAGGATCGCGTCGCGGAATTCCTGGCCGCGGCCGGGCAGGGCGGCCATGCCGCGTTCGCCCTTCGTCCAGTCCCCGGGCGGCGCGTTGAACAGCACCTGCGACAGGCCGTTGTCCTTCAGCCGCGCGGCGATGTCGGCCGCGGGGAAGTCGTAGGGAAAGAGGAACTCCACCGCCTTGAACCCCGCCTTCGCCGCCGCCTCGAAGCGGTCGAGGAAGGGGATTTCGTTGAACATCATCGAGAGGTTCGCGGCGAAGCGCGGCATGGCTGGATCTCTCCCTGGGCGTTGCGGGGCGGAGGCTAGTCGCGCGCCGCCGGGCGGGCCAGCCCCGCCTCGCGCCGGGGGCGCGCATCATGCAGGATGGGGCCCATGCCCATGGACACTCCGCGCGCGGCGCGCCTTGTCGGGATCGCCGCGCTCTCAGCGCTCGGCGTCGCCTGCCTTCTCGTGCTGCGGCCCTTCATCTCCGCGCTCCTGTGGTCCGTCATCCTGACCTTCGCCACCTGGCCGATCTTCACCTTCCTGCGCGACCGGGCGGGCATCCGCCCGTCCTGGTCCGCGGCGCTGATGGTGCTGGCGATGTTCCTGCTGGTCGGGCTGCCCATCGTGCTCGCCGCGCCGACGAGCCGGGAGGAGGTGGAGGCGCTGCGCGCGGACATCGAGGGGCTGCTGACCGAGGGCCTGCCCGGCCTCGGCGCCTGGCTGACCGGCCTTCCGCTGGTGGGCGGCTATGTCCGCGACTGGATCGGGGAGGGGGAATTCGACCTGCTGGGCCTGACCGGCCTGCTGCGCCCCTATGCCGGGACCATCACGCAGCAGACCCTGTCGATCCTGCTGGCCGTGCTGTCGGGGTTGGCGGAGCTGCTGCTGGCGATCCTGCTCGCCTTCTTCTTCTACCGCGACGGCCCCGCCATGGCGGGGCATGTGAAGGCGCTGATGCGGAGGCTCGGCGGGGCGACCGGCATCCGCATGTTGCGGCTTGCGGCCGACGTGACGCGGGGCGTGGTCTGGGGCCTGGTCGGCACCGCCGTCGCGCAGGGGGTGCTGACCTGGATCGGCCTCGCCGTTGCGGGGGTGCCGCAGCCACTGCTGCTGGCGGTGGTGGCGGGGGTCATCTCCATCCTGCCGGTCGGCGCCCCGCTGGTCTGGATCCCCGCGAGCCTCTGGCTGCTCACCCAGGGGCAGACGGGCTGGGGGATCTTCATGGCGCTCTATGGCGGGCTGGTCATCTCCTCGGTCGACAACTTCATCCGGCCCTGGATGATCGCGCGCGGGGCCAACCTTCCCCTGCTGCTGACGCTGATGGGGGCGTTGGGCGGGGTGCTGGCCTTCGGCTTCCTCGGCCTGTTTCTCGGCCCCGTCGTGCTGGCGGTGGGCTACACGCTCATGCTGCAATTCGCCGGGACGGCGGAACGGGAGGGGGAAACCCCTTCCCCCCCGTCGCCGCCGGCCCTATAGCCGCCGGCTTCCAGGGACGCGCCGGCCTGCGGGGCCGGCGCCACGAGGGAGAAAAAGGGATGCGGAAGCTGCTGATGGCGGCCGCGCTGGGCTTGGCGCTCGGCGGTGCAATGGCGGAGGCGCGGACCGTGCGCTGGTCCGCCTCGGGCGATCCGAACACGATGGACCCGCACAGCCAGAACCTCGGCACCGTCACCATGGTGCTGCAGCAGATCTACGACCCGCTGATCCAGCGCACCCAGGATCTCGGCCTCGCCCCCGGCCTCGCCACGCGGTGGGAGCAGGTGGAACCGAACCGCTGGCGCTTCTGGCTGCGCCAGGGCGTGAAGTTCCACGAGGGCCAGGATTTCACGGCCGAGGACGTGGTGTTCAGCATCACCCGCGCGCAGGCGCCGACCTCCAACTACGGCATCTTCGTCGACACGATCGACCGCGCCGTGCAGGCCGAGCCCTTCGTGGTCGACATCGTCACGCGCGTGCCCGACCCGATCCTGCCGAACAAGATCGCCTCGGTTTTCATCATGTCCCGCGCCTGGTCGGAACAGCACAACGCGACCCGGCCGCAGAACACCCGCGCGCGTGAGGAGATGCACACGACCCGCGCCACCAACGGCACCGGCGCCTTCCGCCTGCAGACGCGCGAGCCCGACGTGCGGACGATCCTTGCCCGCAACAACGACTGGTGGGGCTGGCAGGAACCCGCGAGCCGCGAGGGCAACATCACCGAGATCATCTATCGCCCGATCTCCTCGGACGCGACGCGCATCGCGGCGCTTCTCTCGGGCGAGATCGACTTCGTGCTCGACCCGCCGCTGCAGGACCTGAACCGGCTGCGCGCCGCGCAGGGCATCCGCGTGCTCGAGGGGCCGGAGGTGCGCACCATCTTCCTCGCGATGGACGTGCACCGTGAGGAACTGCTCTACAGCGACGTGCGCGGGCGCAACCCGCTGCGCGACCTGCGCGTGCGCCAGGCGCTGTACCATGCGATCGACATCCAGGCGATCCACCGCACCACGATGCGCGGCCAGTCCGTCGTGACCGGCACCTTCTTCCCACCGCAGGTCAACGGCTATGTGCGGGAGGAGGATGTGCGCCTGCCCTACGACCAGGCGCGCGCGCGGGCGCTGCTGGCGGAAGCCGGCTTCCCGAACGGCTTCGGCATCACGCTCGACTGCCCGAACAACCGCTACATCAACGACGAGCAGATCTGCCAGGCGATCGTCGCGATGTGGGCGCGCGTCGGCGTCCGGGCGCAGCTCAACGCCATGCCGCTGAACCTGTTCTTCCCGAAGATCCAGCGCGACGACACCTCGATCTACCTGCTCGGCTGGGGCGTGCCGACGCTTGATGCGCTGTATTCCTTCCAGTCGCTGCTGCGCTCGCGCGACGGCGGCCAGGGCAACGGCATCTGGAACTATGGGCGCTATTCCAATACCCGGATGGACCAGCTGATCGACATCATGGTGAACCAGTCGGGCGAGGCGCGGACCAACGCGATCCGCGAGGCGCTGCGCATCTACCGCGAGGACGTGCCGCACATCCCGCTGCACCACCAGATGATCCCCTGGGCGATGCGGGCCAACTTCCAGATCCCGCACATGGCGAACAACCAGCCCTATTTCCGCTGGGCACGAATGAACTGAAGCAGCGTACCGGGCGCGGCGCTTGCATGGCCGCGCCCGGATCGGAGCACAAAGATGTTCGCCTTCATCGTCAGCCGCATCTTCCAGGCGCTGCCCGTCTTGCTCGCGGTCGCGCTGATCTCCTTCGCCATGTTCGCCTATGTCGGCGACCCGGTCGCGATCATGCTGGGGCAGGACTACACCCAGGCGCAGCGTGACGCGCTGGTGGCCGAACTCGGCCTCGACCGCCCCTTCTGGGTGCAGTTCGCGACCTTCATCGGCAACGCGGCGCAGGGCGAATTCGGCCTGTCCTACCGGCTGTCGCGGCCCGTCGCCGACCTGATCGCGGAACGCGCCCCGGCGACGCTCGAACTCGCCTTCACCGCGGCCGCGCTGGCGCTGATCGTCGGCGTCCCGATGGGGGTCTATACCGGGCTCTACCGCAATTCCTGGCCGTCGCGCTTCTTCCTGACCTTCAGCCTGATCGGCGTGTCCCTGCCCACCTTCCTGATCGGCATCCTGCTCATTCTCGTCTTCGCCGTCTGGCTCGGCTGGCTGCCCTCCTTCGGGCGTGGGGACACGGTCGCGCTCGGCGGCTGGACCACGGGGTTCCTGACGCTGACCGGGCTCAAGGCGCTGGTGCTGCCGGCGATCACGCTCGGCCTGTTCCAGCTGACGCTGATCATGCGCCTGGTGCGCGCCGAGATGCTGGAGGTGCTGCGCACGGACTACATCAAGTTTGCCCGCGCGCGCGGCCTGCCGAACCGGGCGGTGCATTTCGGCCATGCGCTGAAGAACACGCTGGTGCCGGTGATCACCATCGTGGGGCTGCAGCTGGGCGCCATCATCGCCTTCGCCATCGTCACCGAGACGGTGTTCCAGTGGCCGGGCATGGGGCTGCTGTTCATCCAGTCCGTGGGCGCGGCCGACATCCCGGTGATGAGCGCCTACCTGCTGCTGATCTCGCTTGTCTTCGTGACCATCAACCTGATCGTCGACCTGCTCTACTACGCCGTCGATCCGCGGCTGCGGATCGGGCGCGGCAAGGGGGGGCACTGAGCCATGGACCAGGCCATCCGCCGCTTCTTCGACAGCGATCTCTGGTTCTCCTTCACTCGTTCGCCGGTCACCATCGTATCGGCGATCGTCGCGGCGATCTGCATCCTAGGCGCGGTCTTCGCGCCCTGGATCGCGCCGCATAACCCCTTCGACCTCGCCAGCCTCAACCTGATCGATGCCTTCAAGCCGCCGGCCTGGACGGAAGAAGGCGCGCGCGAATACGTCCTCGGCACCGACGACCAGGGCCGGGACGTTCTGTCGGCCATCATGTACGGCGCGCGCGTCTCGCTGCTGGTCGGCATCTCGGCGACCGTCTTCGCGACGCTGCTCGGCGTCTCGCTCGGCCTGCTGGCGGGCTATCTGGGCGGGGCGATCGACAGCCTGCTGATGCGCATCTGCGACATCCAGCTGACCTTCCCCTCCATCCTGGTGGCGCTGCTGGTCGATGGCGTGGTGCGCGCCGCCCTGCCGCGGGAGGTGCATGCCGACATTGCGCTGTTCGTCGTGATCTTCGCCATCGGCATCAGCGAATGGCCGAAATTCGCCCGCACCGTGCGCGGCTCGACGCTGGTCGAGCGCAACAAGGAATACGTCCAGGCGGCGCGCGTCATCGGCGTGCCCAAGGCGCGCATCATGGTCAGCCACGTCCTGCCCAACGTGATCGGGCCGGTGCTGGTGGTGGCGACGCTCAACCTCGGCCTCGCCATCCTGTCGGAGGCGACGCTCTCCTTCCTCGGCGTCGGCGTGCCGCCGACCCAGCCATCGCTCGGGACGCTGATCAGGATCGGCAACGACTTCCTGTTCTCGGGCGAGTGGTGGATCACGATCTTCCCCGGCGTCGCGCTGATCGCGATGGTGCTGTCCGTCAACCTGCTGGGCGACTGGCTGCGCGACGCCCTCAATCCGAAGCTGCGCTGATGTCGAACGCTGCCCCCCTGCTGGAAGTGCGCAACCTGCGCGTGGAATTCCCCACGCGCCGGGGAACGCTGGTCGCCCTCGACGACGTGTCGTTTTCCATCAGCCCTGGCGAGGTGCTGGGCGTGGTCGGTGAATCCGGCGCCGGCAAGTCCATGACCGGCGCGGCCATCATCGGCCTGCTGGAGCCGCCCGGGCGGATCGCGAAGGGGCAGATCCTGCTCGACGGCAGGCGGATCGACAATCTCCGCTACGAGCAGATGCGCCGCATCCGCGGCAAGGAGATCGGCGCGATCTTCCAGGACCCGCTGACCACGCTGAACCCGCTCTACACGGTCGGCCGCCAGCTGACCGAGACGATGACGACGCATCTGCCGATCGGCCCGGCGGAAGCGCGCAGGCGCGCCATCGAATGGCTCGAGATGGTCGGCATCCCGGCCGCGGCGCAGCGCATCGACAGCTACCCGCATGAATTCTCGGGGGGGATGCGCCAGCGCGTCGTCATCGCGCTCGCCCTCTGCGCCGAACCGCGGTTGATCGTGGCGGACGAGCCCACCACCGCGCTCGACGTCTCGATCCAGGCGCAGGTCATCGCGCTGCTGAAGCGCTTGGCGCGGGAGAAGGGGACGGCGATGATGCTCGTCACGCACGACATGGGCGTGATCGCGGAGACCGCCGATCGCGTCGCGGTGATGTATGCCGGCCGCGTCGCCGAGATCGGCCCGGTGCGGGAGGTGGTGAAGCACGCCAACCACCCGTATTCGGCGGGCCTCATGGCATCGATCCCGCCGCTCGACCGGCGGGTCGAACGGCTCGCGCAGATCGACGGCGCCATGCCGCGGCTGTCGGCCATCCCGCGCGGCTGCGCCTACAACCCGCGCTGCCCCAAGGTGTTCTCGCGCTGCGCCGACGAACGGCCGGACCTGCTGGACGCCGGCACGACGCGCGCCGCCTGCTGGCTCTATGCGCTGGAGGCGCCCCATGGCTGACGCCCCGCCGATGTTCGAGGCGCGCGACCTGGCGCGCCATTTCGACGTGTCCCGCCCGCTGCTCCAGCGCATGGTCGCGCGGGAAGGACGGCGGACGCTGAAGGCGGTCGACGGCATCTCCTTCGACATCCCAAAGGGCCGGACGCTCTCGCTCGTGGGCGAATCCGGCTGCGGCAAGTCGACCGTCGCGCGGCTGGCGGTCGGGCTGTACACGCCGACGGCGGGGTCGGTGCGCTTCGACGGGCGGGACCTCGGCGCCGCGCGCGCCTCGGCGGACCAGCGCCGGCGCATGCAGATGATCTTCCAGGATCCCTATGCCTCGCTGAACCCGCGCTGGCGCGTGAAGAACATCGTGGCCGAGCCGATCCGTGCCTTTGGCCTGGTGACGACGAAGGCCGAGGAGGAGATGCGCGTCGCCGAGCTGCTGACCCAGGTCGGCCTCTCGCCGCTCGATGGCGACAAGTTCCCGCATGAATTCTCGGGCGGGCAGCGCCAGCGCATCTCGATCGCGCGGGCGCTGTCCTCGAACCCCGAGTTCCTGGTCTGCGACGAGCCGACCAGCGCGCTCGACGTGTCCGTCCAGGCGCAGATCCTGAACCTGATGAAGGAACTGCAGCAGCGGCTCGGGCTGACCTTCCTGTTCATCAGCCACAACCTGGCCGTGGTGCGGCAGGTGAGCGACCGGATCGGGGTGATGTATCTCGGCCGGCTGGCGGAACTCGCGCCGGCGGAGAGCCTCTTCCGGCGCCCGCGCCACCCCTATACGCGGGCGCTGATGGAAGCGATCCCTGACCTCGAGATGACGGGGCGGGACCGCATCCCGGTGGGTGGCGAGGTGCCGTCGCCGATCACCCCGCCCTCGGGCTGCGCCTTCCATCCGCGCTGCCCGCTCGCGCAGGATCGCTGCAAGCGCGAAAGGCCGGAGATGAAGTCGGCCGGGGGCGCCATGGTCGCCTGCCACGCGGTCGAGGAAGGGCGGGACGACGCGATGCCGATGCCGGCGATCGCGCGCGACGCGGCGTAGGGGCGCGCGCGACGCCGCCATCCGATCACGCTTGATCGGCGCGATGGCAGTTCCGGGCCGTCGTTCAGCGCGCGCCCAGCGACGCCTCGATATCCGCGAAGGGCCGGCGCAGCAGCGCCCCGTCCCGCGGCGAGCCGAGGCTTTCGAAGGCATCCGCCGCGGCCGCGTCATCGCTGCGGCCCTGCGCATCCAGCAGCCGCCTCGGCGTCAGCGCCGCGCCGTCGGCCGTGAAGTCGAGGAGGGCTTCGCCATCCGGCGTCGTCGTCCAGCGCCATTCGGCCCGGTCGATCCGGCCCTTGGCGTACCATTCCTCCCAGCGCGGATCGTCGCCGACGCTCGAAAAATCGAGGAACAGCGTCCGCCCCCCATCCGCCGGGGAGAGATGCATCACGCCGTGCTCGTGCTCGACGAACAGGTGCGCGGCGTCGCGGCGCAGGCGATGGCGCAGCACCTTGCCCGTGGCGGCCTGGAGTCGAAGGGACCTGGCGAAGGCGTTGCGATCGGCCTGGCCTTCCCGCGCGCTGCGCAGGTGGATCAGCAGCATGGGCACGACCATGATCGTCGAGCCCATCACCAGCACGATCCAGTGGCCGCGCTCGATGATCCCGAAGGCGAGGTCGAGTACGAAGATGACGCCGAAGACGATCGCCAGCACGAGGGCGAGGCCGGCCAGCCCGCCGGTCACGGCATTGCGCGCGGCGCCTGCCTGCGCGTCGGCAATCGCCTCGATGCGTGCGATCTCCTCCGCTGTCGCGGCGTCGCTCTCGACCGTGTAGGCGCTCGCGTCAGTCACCGATGGCCACACCCTCCCGCCGTGGATCGGCACCGCCGAGCAGCCCGTCCCGCGTGACGCGGATGACCTGCAGCCCCGACGGCATGTCGCGGATCTGCACGTCATGCCCGCGCGCGCGAAGGGCGGGCGCCAGCGCGGCGGCCGGCGTCTCGGCCTCGAGCTCGACGGCGCCGCCGATCGTCCCGACATGGGGAAGGGCGGCGGCCTCCTGCGGCGTCATGCCCCAGTCCAGCAGCGCGACGAGCGCCTGCGCGACGTAGCCGATGATCCGCGCCCCGCCGGGCGAACCCGCGACGGCGTGCAGGCGCCCCTCGTCGTCGAGCACGATGCTGGGCGACATCGAGGAGCGCGGCCGCTTGCCGCCCTCGACCCTGTTCGCGACCGGGCGCCCGTCCTGTTCCGGCGCGAAGGAGAAGTCGGTCAGCTCGTTGTTCAGCAGGAAGCCGCGCACCATCACGCGCGCGCCGAACAGCGCCTCGATCGTCGTGGTCATGGCGACCGCATTGCCCTCGGCGTCGACGATGGACAGGTGGCTCGTGCCGGCTTCGAAGTCCTGCGCCTGCGGGGCGTAGCGCGTCTCTCGCCAGGGCGGGTTGCCGGGCCGTGGCGCCACGATGGCGCGATCCCGGTCGATGAACTGGGCGCGCGCCGTGACGTAGCCCGTGTCCGTGAGCCCGCGCACCGGGACGGAGACGAAGTCCGGATCGGCCAGGTAGGCGTTGCGGTCGGCGAAGGCGAGGCGGCCGGCCTCCGCGATGAGGTGCGCCGCCTCCGCCCCGCGCGGGTCGAGCCTCGGCAGGTCGAAATGGCCGAGCAGGCCGAGGATCTGCGCGACGGCGACGCCGCCGGACGACGGCGGCGGGAAGCCGCAGACGCGGTAGCGCCGATAGGTGGTGCAGACCGCGTCTCGCCGTCGTGGCGCATAGGTGGCCAGGTCGGTCGCGGCCATCACGCCCGGGTTGGAGGGATGGCGCGTGATCGCCGCGACGATGTCCTCCGCGATCGGTCCGCGCGCCATCGCCTGCGGGCCCTGTTCGGCGATCGCGCGCAGCGTCGCGGCAAGGGCGGGGTTGCGCAGCATATGCCCGGCGGGCAGCGGCAGCCCCTGCGCGTCGAAGAAATAGGCGGCCGCGCCGGGGTCGCGGCGCAACAGCAGCATGTCGCCCGCGATGTCGCGGGCAAGGCGCGCGCTGATGGGGAAGCCCTGCTCCGCCAAGCGTATCGCGGGTTCGATCAGCCGCGCCCAGGGCAGGCGGCCATGCTCGCGATGGGCGGCTTCCAGCATCGCGACCGTGCCCGGCACGCCGACCGCGCGGCCGCCTACCACCGCCTGGAGGAAGGGCATCGGCCTTCCCCCGCGCAGGAAAAGGTCCGGGCCCGCGGCCGCGGGCGCCGTCTCCCGCCCGTCCCACGCCGCGATGCGGCCGGTGCCGGCATGGAAGTGCAGCAGGAAGGCACCGCCGCCGATGCCGGAGGATTGCGGTTCGACCAGCGTGAGGACCATCTGCACCGCGACGGCGGCGTCGACGGCGGACCCGCCTTCGCGCAGCACGGCAAGCCCCGCCTCGGCGGCCAGCGGATGCCCGGCCGCGACCATGTGCCGCCTGGCCGGCTCGGCCGCCGCGGCCGTCACGCTTGCGAGAAGCAGCAGGAGAAGGCTGGCGGCGCGATGGATCATCCGGCGAGCATAGCGCCATGCATGATTTCGGCGACAGGACACGTCGGCTGATCCGCGGGCGCCGCGCCCAGGCCGCGGGGCTGGACGCGGAAGCGATCGCGGCGGCCGCGCTGGCGCGGGAGGGATGGGCCGTGCTCGCCCGCCGCGCCCGGACGCCGGCGGGCGAGATCGACATGGTCGCGGAACGCGACGGGCTGCTCGCCTTCGTCGAGGTGAAGGCGCGGCCGTCCTTGAGCGAGGCGGCGCTGGCGCTCGGCGCGCGGCAGCGGGCGCGGTTGCTGGCGGCGGCGGAATGCTGGCTGGCGGCGCATCCCGGCCATGGCGCGGCCGGGATGCGGTTCGACGTGGTGATCGTGGCCGCGGACGGGACGGCGCGGCGGATCGCGGACGCGTTCCGGCTGGGGGACTAGGCGGGCGCGCGCACCCGCTGCCGGAAGGCCAGCGCCTCGGCCACATGCATCCGGCGGATCGCGCCGCTGCCGGCGAGATCGGCGATGGTGCGCGCCACCCGCAGCGTGCGCACATGCGCGCGGGAGGAAAGCGCGAGCCGCGTCGCCGCTGTCTCCATCAGCTGCTCCGCCTCGGGTTCCAGCAGCTTCTGCAAGTCCTGGATCGGGGCTTCGGCGTTGCTCGCCGGTCCCGCCTCGCCCCAGCGGGCGCGCTGCGCGTCCCGCGCGGCCTGCACGCGGAGGGCGACGGTGGCGCTCGTCTCGCCGGCGGGCGCGCGGGTCAGTTCGGCGGGGGGGATGGGCCGCACCTCGATTGTCAGGTCCATGCGGTCGAGCAGCGGGCCCGAGAGGCGGTTGCGGTAGTCCTCCCCGCAGCGCGGGGCGCGGCCGCATTCGCGCCCGGCCTCGCCCAGGTAGCCGCAGCGGCAGGGGTTCATCGCCGCGATGCACTGGAAGCGTGCAGGGTAGGCGACATGCGCGTGGACGCGGCTGATCACGGTGCGCCCCGTTTCCATCGGCTGGCGCAGGGCTTCGAGCGCCGGGCGCGGAAACTCCGGCCATTCGTCGAGGAACAGCACGCCGCGATGCGCCAGGCTGATCTCCCCGGGCCGCGCCCGCGCGCCGCCGCCGACGAGCGCGGGCATGGAGGCCGAATGATGCGGGTCGCGGAAGGGCGGGCGGGTGACGAGCCGGCCGCCTTCCAGCATCCCCGCGACGGAATGCACCAGGGAAACCTCGAGCGCCTCGGCCGGCGTCAGGTCCGGCAGCAGCGCGGGCAGCCTTGCGGCGAGCATCGACTTGCCCGCGCCCGGCGGGCCGATCATCAGCAGGTTGTGCCCGCCGGCCGCGGCGACCTCGATCGCGCGCTTGGCGCTTTCCTGGCCCTTCACGTCCGACAGGCAGGGACCGCTGCGTGGCCCCGTGGCGAGCGGCGGCGGCTGCGGCGGCGCGAGCAGCTGCACGCCACGAAAGTGATTGAGCAGCGCGCCGATATCGGGTGCCGCGAGCACCTCGATCCGTCCCGCCCAGGCTGCTTCCCCTCCCTGTGCCGCGGGGCAGACGAGGCCGAGGCCGCGCGCGCTCGCGCCGAGCGCGGCCGGCAGCACGCCGGCGACCGGCATGATGGCGCCATCGAGCGAAAGTTCGCCGAGCGCCGCATAGCCCGCCGCTTCCTCCCGCGGGACGATGTCCATCGCCGCCAGCAGCGCGAGCGCGATCGGCAGGTCGAAATGCGATCCTTCCTTGAGGATGTCAGCGGGCGCGAGGTTCACCAGCACGCGCTTGGGCGGCAGCGACAGGCCGAGGCCCGTCAGCGCGGCGCGCACCCGTTCCCGGCTTTCGGCCACCGCCTTGTCGGGCAAGCCCACGAGGATGAAGGCGGGCAGGCCGGGCGCGACCTGGACCTGCACCTCTACCGGCACGGGGTCGATGCCGGCGAAGGCGAAGGTGGCGATGCGGGCGATGCTCATGGCGCACCGGAACGGTGACGCAATGAGAGGTGAAACTCAACCCTTAAGGGAATTCAGCGCCGAACGATTTCCACCCGGCGGTTCTGGGCGCGACCCCGTTCGCTGTCATTCGCCGCGACCGGCGCGGCCATGCCGGCGCCGAAGGGCGTCAGGCGAGCGGCTGCGATTCCGTGGTCGCGCGTCAAGGCTGCGATGACGGCGGCCGCGCGACGGCGCGAGAGGTCCACATTATGCTCGAAGCCGCCCTGGCTGTCGGTGTGCCCGGTGACGATAACGGCGACCGACGGATTGGCGCGGAGATATTTCGCGATCTCCTCGATCGTCGGGCGGGATTCCGCGCGCGGTTCCGCGCGATCGGTGTCGAAGGCGATGCCATAGAGCGCGACGCGGCCGGTCGCGGCGATGCTGCGGTCCATCTGCGCTGCATCGACGAAGACAATGCGGTCCGTCTCCATCGGTCGCACCTCGACCACGTCGATCAGCGTCTGAGGCCGCTCGCGCGGGCCGGTGACGGAGAGCAGGGAGACCCACACATCGCCCGCCGGACGTTCGAGGCGCATCACGGCGTAGGCCTGGCTGCTCCAATTCGAAGCGATGCCCGCATTGCCCGGTCGCGCCTCGTTCACCGCAAACCACAGATCCGCGCCGCCGCCGCCGCAACTGCGTGCCTCGCATGCGAAGACGGTGCTGAAGCCGCCCTGTTGCAGCCGCTGTTGCCAGTTGCGCACAAGTTCGATCGGTGAGCGGCCATCGGGCCCCTCGTAACGCATGCGCGTGATGCGACCGGCAACGGCGGTGCTGTTGGCCTCGGTCGCGCGGGGAGACCCTGGCGGCCGGCCGCCAGGCAGGACCGGCGCGGTGACGATCCGCATCTCGCCGAAGGCAACCTGCTCGCGCAAGCGCTGCACGCTGCCATCGTAGCGGCCGACCAGGGGATGGTCGGCAGCGCCGGCCATGTCGGCGGGCGGCGGTGCCTGGCGCTGCTGCGCGCCGACCGGCAAGGCGAACAGCAGGATCGCCGCAGCGACGAGCAGATGATGCATGAGGCGTCCTCTGGTGGAACGGAACGAGCGTGCTCAGCCCTGGGCGCCGTGGCGGGCCAGGCGCATCAGGCGACGGAAATTGCCCGACCAGAGCAGGTCGATCTCCCGCGCCCCGTAGCCGCGCGCGACGAGTTCCGCGGTCAGGTTCGCCGTGTCGGAGGCGTCCTTCCAGCCCGGGATGCCGCCGCCGCCGTCGAAATCCGAGGAAAGGCCCACATGGTCGATGCCGATCCGCCGCACCGCGTGGTCCACATGGTCCGCCATGTCCCGCACCGTGGCGGGGGATTTGCCGCCGGGCGGGGCAGGGCGGAGGAAGGCGTCGAGCGCGGTGATCTGGATGAGGCCGCCGGTCGCGCGCAGCATGTCGAGCTGCTCGTCATCCAGGTTGCGCGGATGGTCGCAAAGCGCGCGGCAGCAGGAATGGGTCGCGACGATCGGCACGCGGGAGAGTTCCGCCGCCTGCATCATCGTGGTCTTGGCGGAATGCGAGACGTCGACGAGCAGCCCAACACGGTTCATCTCGACGATCGCGGCACGGCCGAGGGCTGACACGCCGCCATGTTCCTCGACCGCGTCGCCGAGGTCGGGCTTCGGCCGTGCCGCATCGGCAAGGTCGTTGTGCCCGTCATGGGTCAGGGTCAGGTAGATGGCGCCGAGCTTGCGCCATTCGGCGAGGCGCGAGAGGTCGCGGGCCAGCGCGTTCCCGTTCTCGACCGCCGAGAGCACCGCGAGCGCGCCGGCCGCGTGCGCCGCTTCCAACTCGTCCGCCGTCGCGCAGAAGCGGCGCGTGGCGCCGTCCGCGCGGGTGCGGATGTGGCGCAGCATCGCGTCCGCGCGCGCGGCGGCGGCGGCGAGGCCTTCGGCATCGCGCTTGCCCTGCGGCGTGTAGGCGATGAAGACCGCGGCCTTCAGCCCGCCGCGGCGCATCTTTGGGAAATCGACGCGCCGGTCGGTTTCCGTCGTCGCGTCCGGCGGGTCGGGCCAGCGGATGTCGATATGGGTGTCGAGCGTGAGCGTCGCTTCGTGGATGGCGGCCGCTTCGGTCATGCTTGGCTCCAGCCGGTCAGGAAGCGTTCGAGCAGCGTCCCGATGAGATCGACGTTGTAGCCGCCTTCCTGCGTGATGGCGGTCGGCAGCTTCAGCGCGCCGATCATCTGGCCGGCGCGGGAGAAGCCTTCCTCGGTGACGGCGAGCGCGCCGAGCGGTTCGTCCTTCGAGGCATCGAAGCCGAGGGCGACGACCAGCGCTTCCGCCTTGAAGTCGCGGATCGGGGCAAGCGCGTAGCGCAGCGCATCGAGCCAGCCTTCGTCGGGCGTGCCGAAGGGCAGGGGCATGTTCATGTTGCGCCCGTCCCCCGCGCCGGCGCCGCGTTCCGCGGTGCGGCCGACGAACCAGGGATAGTAGTTGTCCGGGTCGCCGTGGATCGAGATGGTCAGCACGTCGCCGCGCTCCCAGAAGATGCCCTGGGTGCCGTTGCCGTGGTGGCTGTCGATGTCCAGCACGGCGACCCGCGCCGCGCCCGCGTCGCGCAGCGCCTGCGCGGCGAGTGCCGCGTTGTTGATGTAGCAATGACCACCCGCGCGCCCGGCATAGGCGTGGTGCCCGGGCGGGCGGCAGAGCGCATAGGCCGTGCCGCCCTTCGCGGCCTCGGCCGCCGCGGCGAGGGCGCATGACGCGGCACCCTGCGCGGCGTCCCATGTGCCGGGCCCGATCGGGCAGGCGGTGTCCGCGGTGTACCAGCCGGTGCGGGCGATGATGTTCGCACCCGTTCGGCCGCCCTGGGCGACCATCTCCGGCACCGGGTGGATGTTCGCGACCGCCTCCGGCCCGGGATCCGGCAGCTTCGCCCATTCGGTCGCGGCGGTGGCGAGATAGTCCAGGTAGTCGGCGCGATGCACCGCCTCCAGCGCGCGCGGGGCGAGCGGCGGCGGCGCCTCGGGCGCCAGGCCGAGCCGGCGCAGCGCTGCTTCCAGGGCCGCGGCGCGCGCCGGAACCTCGAAGTTGCGGCGCACCTGGCCGCGCTGGAGGAAGAATGCGGGCGAGTGCCCTGCCTGGGATTCGTGCGCGAAGGTCTTCATCGTGGCGCAAGGCTAGGCAGCGCTTCGTGCCTTGTCCACGCGGGCGATCGGGGGATAGCCTCCATCCGCTTCACGCCCAGGGAGAAAGAACATGGCTGTCTCGCGTCGTGGCTTCATGGCCACCGCCGGCTCCGCCCCCATCCTGATGCGCGCCTCGGATGCGCTCGCCCAGGGTGTCGCGCCGCGCCGCGGCGGAACCTTGCAGATGATGCTCACGCCCGAGCCGCCGGTGCTGCAGATCGGCGTGAACCAGCAGGGGCCGACGCTCGCGGCCGCGCCGAAGATGTTCCAGGGGCTGCTGACCTTCTCCTCGACGCTCGAGCCAATGCCGCTGCTCGCCCGGTCCTGGACGATCAGCCCGGACGGCAAGGAATACGTCTTCAACCTCCAGCAGGGCGTGAAGTGGCATGACGGCCAGCCCTTCACCGCGGAGGACGTGATCTTCTCGATCATGAAGTTCCACATGGATCTCGCGCCGCGCGCGCGCGCGATCTTCCAGCTGATCGAGACCTGCGAGGCGCGCGACCCGCACACCGTGCGCATCGTCCTGAAGCAGCCCTTCCAGCCTTTCCTGCTGATGTTCGACGGGACGGCCGCGGCGATGGTGCCCAAGCACCTGTTCGACGGGCGGGACTACCGGACCGCGCCCGCAGTGCAGCGCCCGGTCGGCACCGGGCCGTTCAAGTTCACGGAATGGCAGCGCGGCAACTTCATCCGGCTCGACCGCAACGAGGATTACTGGAAGCCGGGCCAGCCCTACCTCGACACGATCATCTACCGCATCATCCCCGACAGCCAGAGCCGGCGCCTCGCGCTTGAATCCGGCCAGGTGCTGCTGAGCCAGGCGTCGGACATCGAGCCCTTCGACATCCCGGCGCTGCGCCAGCGGCAGAACCTCGAGGTCAACACGAATGGCTGGGAGTACTTCTCGCCGCTGTCGTGGATCGAACTGAACCATCGGGTGAAGCCTCTCGATGACGCGCGCGTCCGCCGCGCCATGTCGATGGCGATCGACCGCAACTTCATCGTCAACCGGCTTTGGTTCGGCGTCGGCAAGCCGGCGACCAACCCGGTCGCCAGCACCACGCGCTTCCACGATTCCTCGGCGCGGCTGGCCGCCTTCAACGTGGCCGAGGCGAACCGCATCCTCGACCAGGCGGGCTTTCCGCGGAACGCGCAGGGCGTGCGCTTCACGCTCAAGCACATGGCGCTGCCCTATGGCGAGATCTGGACGCGGCTCTCGGAATATCTCCGCCAGGCGATGCGCAACATCGGCGTCGCGCTCGACATGGAGAGCACCGATGCCGGGTCCTGGGCGCGGCGCGTCGGCAACTGGGAATACGAGACGACGATCAACTTCGTCTACCAGTTCGGCGACCCGACCCTGGGCGTCGAGCGCACCTACGTGTCCACCAACATCCAGCGCGTGACCTTCACCAATACGGGCGGCTACGCCAACCCGCAGGTGGATGCGCTGTTCCAGCGTGCCCGCGCCGCCGCCGCGGCGGCCGAGCGCCAGGCGGCCTTCAGCGAGGTGCAGAAGCTGCTGGTCGAGGAAGTGCCGCAGATCTGGCTGATGGAGCTGTCCTTCCCCACCATCCACGACCGGCGCGTGCGTAACGTGATCACCACGGGCCTCGGCGTGCACACCTCCTTCGACGACGTCTTCATCGCCGGCTGAGCGCCGGGGATGGAGCTTTCGCGTCTGCCGGGCTTCCTGCTGAGGCGCGGCGTGAAGGCGGTGGCCGTGGTGCTGGCCATCGTCGTGTGCAACTTCCTGCTGATCCACGCGGCCCCCGGCGACCCGGCGAGCGTCATCGCCGGGCAGTCCGGGGCGGCCGATGAGCGCTTCCTCGCGCAGTTGCGTGAGCAGTTCGGGCTCGACAAGCCGTTCCACGTCCAGCTGTGGATCTACCTCAAGGGCGTGCTCACGCTCGACCTCGGCTTCTCGCACCGGCAGCAGCAGCCGGTGTGGAAGCTGATTTCCGAACGCCTTCCGGCGACGCTGCTGCTAACCGGCGCGGCCTTCGCCTTCGCGGTCACGGCGGGCATCACGCTCGGCACGCTGGCGGCGCGGCGCGTGGGGCGCTGGGCGGACAGCCTCATCACCATCCTCGCGCTGACCTTCTACGCGACGCCGCTCTTCTGGGTCGGGCTGATGCTGGTGTTGTTCTTTTCGGTGTGGCTCGAATGGTTGCCGAGTTTCGGCATGGCGTCGGTCGGCGTGGAACTGAGCGGGATCGAGGCGGTGCTCGACGTGGGCAAGCACCTGATCCTGCCGGCGGCGACGCTCGGGCTGTTCTATCTCGCGGTCTATGCGCGGCTGACGCGGGCGACGATGCTCGAGGTGGCCGACCAGGATTTCGTCAAGACGGCGCGCGCCAAGGGCGTGCCGGAGGGGCAGGTGGTGCGCCGGCATGTGCTGCGCAACGCGCTGCTGCCGGTCATCACCTTCGCCGGCATCCAGGCGGGGCAGCTCATCGGCGGGTCGATCCTGGTCGAGACGGTCTTCGCCTGGCCGGGCATCGGGCGGCTCGCCTTCGATGCGCTGCTTGCCCGCGACTACGCGGTGCTGCTCGGCGTCTTCTTCTGCACCTCGGTCATGGTGGTGCTGTTCAACCTCGTGACGGACCTCCTCTACGCCGTGGTGGACCCGCGGGTGGAGGTCGAGGGATGAGCGATTTCTGGCGGCGCTACCGTCGCAACCGCGGCGCCGTGGTGGGGCTCGTCATCCTGGCGCTGGTCTTCGCCCTGGCGGGGCTTGCGCCCTTCCTGTTCCCGGGCAGCCCCTGGGACATGGCGACCGCGCCCTTCGTCCCGCCTGGGGAGGAAGGGATGCTGCTCGGCTCGGACAGCCTCGGGCGCGACGTGGCGGCGGGCATCGCGCATGGGGCGCGCATCTCGCTCATGGTCGGCGCCGTGTCGACCGTCGCGGCGCTGTCGATCGGCGTCACGCTCGGCGCCTTCGCCGGCTATCTCGGCGGGGTGGCGGACGATGCGGTGATGCGCTTCACCGAGTTCTTCCAGACCATCCCGTCCTTCGTCTTCGCCATCCTGCTGGTGGCGATCTTCACGCCGACCATCTCCTCGGTCGTCTTCGCCATCGCCGTCGTGTCCTGGCCGCCGGTCGCACGCGTGGTGCGGGCCGAATTCCTGTCGCTGCGGAACCGGGAATTCGTCCAGGCGGCGGAGGTGCTGGGCAAGTCGCGCCTCTCCATCGTGCTGACGGACATTCTGCCGAACGCGCTGTCGCCCATCGTCGTCCTCTCCTCGCTGATGGTCGCTTCGGCGATCCTGCTGGAAAGCGCGCTGTCCTTCCTGGGCCTCGGCGATCCGAACCTGATGACCTGGGGCTTCCTGATCGGCGCGGGGCGCAGCGTGATCCGGCTCGCCTGGTGGATGTCGGTGTTCCCGGGCATCGCCATCTTCCTCACGGTGCTGGCGCTGAACCTGGTGGGGGAGGGGTTGTCGGACGCGCTGAACCCGCGCCTTGCCCGCCAGCGCGGGGGCGCGGCATGAGCCTGCTGTCCGTCGAGGGCCTGACCGTCGCGCTGCCGCCCGGCGGCGACCGGCCGCATGCGGTTGAGGAGATCACCCTCTCGGTCAATCCGGGCGAGATCGTCTGCGTCGTGGGTGAGTCCGGCTCCGGCAAATCCATCACCGCGAATGCCGTGATGGGCCTGCTGCCGAATAGCCTGCCCGTGAAGGCCGGTCGCATCGGCTTCGAAGGCAAGGACCTGCTTGCCCTGGGGACCGAGGCGATGCGCCGCCTGCGCGGCCAGCGCCTCGCCATGATCTTCCAGGAACCGATGACGGCGCTGAACCCCGTCATGCGCGTCGGCGAGCAGATCGCGGAGGCGATGCGCGTGCATGGCGCCGGGGCGGATGCCGCGCGGCGCGTGCCGGAACTGCTGGCCGCCGTGAACCTTCCCGACCCCGAGGCGACGGCCCGCGCCTACCCCTTCCGCCTGTCCGGCGGGCAGCGGCAGCGCGTGATGATCGCCATGGCGCTCGCGCTCGAGCCCTCGCTGCTGATCGCGGACGAGCCGACGACGGCGCTCGACGTGACGACGCAGATGCAGATCCTGCGCCTGATCCGTGAGATCCAGTCGCGCCGCGGCACGGGCGTGATGTTCATCACCCATGATTTCGGCGTGGTGGCGGAAATCGCGGACCGTGTCGCCGTCATGCAGCATGGCCGCATCGTCGAGCAGGGCGCGGCCGCCGACATCCTGAACAAGCCGCAGCACCCCTATACCCGCGCGCTGATCGCCGCCGTGCCCCATGGCGCCACCTCCTCGGTGGCGCCGCCCAGCACGGCGCCGGTGGTCCTCGAGGCGCGGGGGCTCGAGAAGACCTATCGCCGGTCCGGCGGCTGGTTCGGCCCGAGGCCGGTGGTGCGCGCCGTACACGATGCCGACTTCACCCTGCGCAAGGGGGAAACGCTCGGCCTGGTCGGCGAATCAGGCTCCGGCAAATCCACGCTCGCGCGCTGCGTCGTGCGCCTGGTGGAACCCGAGAAGGGCGAGATCATCTTCGAAGGCGCCGACCTCCGCCCGCTCTCGCGCGGGGCGTGGAAGCCCTATCGCAAGAAGATCCAGATGGTCTTCCAGGACCCCTTCGCCTCGCTGAATCCTCGCCGGCGGGTGGGCGAGATCATCGCCGAAGGGCCGATCACGCATGGCATGGAGCGCGGCGCCGCGCTTGCCCGCGCGCGCGACCTGCTCAGGCTGGTGCAGCTCGACCCCGGGGCGATGGACCGCTACCCGCATGAGTTCTCCGGCGGGCAGCGCCAGCGCATCGGCATCGCCCGCGCGCTGGCGATGGAGCCTGAACTGCTGATCGCGGACGAGCCCGTCAGCGCGCTCGACGTCAGCGTGCAGGCGCAGGTGCTGGCGCTGCTGGCCGATATCCGCGCGCGGCTCGGCCTGACGATGCTGTTCATCACCCACGACCTTCGCGTCGCGGCGCAGGTCTGCGACCGCATCGCGGTGATGCAGCGCGGCGCGATCGTCGAGCAGGGGCCGACCGCCGAGGTCTTCGGCAATCCGCGGCATCCCTACACGCAGCAATTGCTGGACAGCATCCCGGGGCGGCACTGGACGCCGCCGGTGATCGCCGCCTGAGGACACGCCATGACCGAAGCGATCGACCAGGGCGCCCGCCGCGCCATTCTCGAGGCCGTGGAGGCGTTGCGCGACGATGCGGTGCGGATGCTGGAACGCCTGGTGCGCTGCCCCTCCACCCTCGGCAACGAGCAATCCGCGCTGAACGAGATGGCGCGCATCTACCACGATCTCGGCCTCGTGCCGCGCCGCGTGCCCACGGACCCGGCGGCGCTCGCCGCGCATCCGGGCTTCTCGCCGCCGCTCATCTCCTATGACGGCCGCGACAACGTCGTCGCGGTGCATACGCCGCGGGAACGCAAGGGGCGGAGCCTCGCGCTGCAGGGCCATGTCGACGTGGTGCCGGAAGGTGCCGCCGACATGTGGGAGACGCCGCCCTTCGCGCCCGCGATCCGCGGCGGGCGGATGTACGGGCGCGGCGCGGGGGACATGAAGGCGGGCATCGTCTCCTACGTCACGGCCTTCCGCGCGCTGCGCCTCGCTGGCCTGCAGCCCGCCGCCGAGGTGCAGATGCAGTCGGTGATCGAGGAGGAATGCACCGGCAACGGCGCGCTCGCCGCCATGCTGGCCCTGCCGCGCACCGATGCGGTCATCATCCCGGAACCCGGCCCCGGCCTCCCCGCCATGTATTCGGCCGAAGTCGGCGTGGTCTGGGCCTGGGTGACTGTCTCCGGTCGCCCGGCCCATGTGCGCGACATGCAGGCCGGCCTCAACGCCATCAAGGCCGCCAACGCCATCGCCGCGCGCTTCGAGGACTACCAGCGCGAGATGAACCGCGCCGAGCGCATCCACCCGTCCTTCCGCGGCGTGAACCATCCGGTGAACGTCAATTTCGGCACGATCGAGGGCGGGGAGTGGAATTCCTCCGTGCCCACCCGCGCGCGCATCGGCATGCGCGTGGGCGTGATGATGGGATACACTGCGGCGCAGACGAAGGCCGACATCGAGCGCCTGGTCGCCGAGGCCGCCGCCGACCCGGCGCTGAAGGGCGCGACGGTGAAGCTCGACTTCAAGGGCTTCATGGCCGACCCCTGCGTCTTCGACATGAACGCGCCGATCGTGACCATGGCGAAGCGCAACTTCGCCGAGGTCTCCGGCGGGTTCCTGCGCGACTACCCGGCCACGGGGCTGACGGATGGGCGCTTCTTCACCCTGTATCAGGACACGCCGGTCGCCTGCTTCGGGCCGGATGCGCAGGAGATCCATGGCATCGACGAGAGCGTGGGGCTGGACTCCATGCACGACATCACGCGCACCATCGCGCTGACCATGGCCGAATGGTGCGGGCTGGAGAAGGCGGCATGACCCCGCGCTTCGACCCGTCCCGGCTGTGGGACAGCCTGATGCAGATGGCGCGCATCGGCGCGCGGCCCGATGGCGGGGTGAACCGCCTGGCGCTGACGCCCGAGGACGGCGCGGCGCGCGCCCTGTTGCGCGATTGGGCGATCGCCGCCGGCTGCACGCTCTCTGTCGATCGGCTCGGCTCCATGGTGCTGACCTATGCGGGTGCCGATCCGTCGCTGCCCGCGGTCGCGGTCGGCAGCCACCTCGACAGCGTGCCGACGGGCGGGAAGTACGACGGCGCCTATGGCGTGCTGGCGGGGCTCGAGATCGTCCGCGCCCTGCACGCGGCAGGTGCGCGCGCCAAGGCACCGATCGCCATCGTCAACTGGACGAACGAGGAAGGCGCCCGCTTCGCGCCCCCGATGGCGGCGAGCGAGGTCGCGATGGGCTTCGCGCCCGAGGACCGGCTTCTCGCGACCCCCGATCGCTTCGGCGAGACCACCTTCGCGGCGGCGCTTGCCGAGTGCGGATGGCAGGGCGCGGAAGACCCTGCAGCCGCGCGCCGTTTCGGCGCCTATTTCGAGGCGCATATCGAGCAGGGGCCGGTGCTGGAGCGGGAGGGTATCCCCCTCGGCATCGTCACGCATGGCTATGGCGTCGCCTATTGCACCATCACCGTCACGGGACGCGACGGGCATATCGGCGGGGCGATGGCCGACCGGCGGGACGCACTGCTCGGCGCGGCGGAGGTGATCCTGACGCTCGAGAGCATTGCGCTCGGCACCGCGGGCCGCGGGCTCGCCTCCGCGACGCGCCTCGCCCTCTCGCCCGACGCGCGCGGCAACATCCCCTCCGAGGTGCGGCTGGTGGCGAGCCTGCGCAACATCGAGCAGGACGGTCTGGACGGGATGCGCGCGACACTCGCCGCCGCCTGCGAGGAGATCGCCCGGCGCCGCGAGCAGCCGATCACGATCGAATACGTCTCCGGCTATCCCTCCGTCCGCTTCGATCCGATGCTGTTGCAGCGGCTGCGCGATGCGGCCGCCGCGGCGGGCCTCGCGCATCGCGACCTGCCGACGCCGATCGGGCACGATGCGCTGCATGTCGGGCGCGTCGTGCCTTCGGCGATGCTCTTCATTCCCTGCCATGGCGGGCTGAGTCACAATCCGGCCGAAAGCATCACGCCGGAATGGTCGGCAGCGGGGCTCGCCGCGCTTGCGCCGGCGGTGATCGAAACCGCGGGAGGCCTCGCATGAATATCCCCCTGTCCGGACCGAGGCTGTGGGACAGCCTGATGGAGATGGCGCGGATCGGCGGCACGCCGAAGGGCGGGTGCAACCGCCAGACGCTGACCGACCTCGATTCCGAAGGTCGGCATCTGCTGCAACGCTGGGCGGAAGCGGCGGGGTGCACGATGCGCGTCGACCGGCTCGGCAACATGATGCTGACGCGGCCCGGCCGCGATCCCGCGCGCAAGCCCGTCGCCTTCGGCAGCCACCTGGATACCCAGCCGACAGGCGGCAAGTTCGACGGCGTGCTCGGCGTGCTGGCGGGTCTCGAACTGCTTCGCGCCGTGCATGAAGCCGGGATCGAGACCGCCGCACCGCTCATGCTCGTCAACTGGACGAATGAGGAAGGCGCGCGCTTCTCGCCGCCCATGATGGGCAGCGGCGCAGCCATGGGCCTCTTCACCGAGGCCGAGGTGCTGGCCAAGCAGGACCCGGAGGGCAAGGAATTCGGCGCTGAGCTCGCCCGCATCGGCTGGCGCGGCGATGCCGACCCGGCCTTGCTGCGGGACATCGAGGCCTATTTCGAACTGCATATCGAACAGGGCGCGCTGCTGGAACGCGCCGGCCTCGACATCGGGGTCGTCACGCATGCACTCGGCCAGACCTGGTACGAGGTGACGGTCGAGGGGGAGGAAGCGCATGGCGGCTCCCCCATGGCCGGGCGACGCGATGCGATGATGGCCGCCGCACCCCTGATCGCGGCCGTCGAGGAGATCGCGCTCGCCGCAGTCAGCGCCGCGGGCGAACCCGGCCGTGCGACCGTCGGGCGCCTGACCGTCTATCCCGACAGCCGCAACATCTGCCCCTCCCGCATCTGGTTCAGCATCGACACGCGGCATGGCGATCCCGCCATGCTCGCGCGGATGGGGGAGGAGATCCGCGCCCGCGCCGCGACCATCGCGGCCGCGCGTGGCGTGCGCATCGCCGTCGAGGAATTCTGGCACGCGCCGCTGACGCCCTTCGACGCGACGCTGGTCGGGCGCGTGCGCGATGCGGCCAAGCGCCTCGGCATCCCGCACATGGACATGCCGACCGGCATCGGACACGACGCCGTCTATGTCGCGCGCCGCGTACCGGCGACCATGATCTTCTGCCCCTGCCATGGCGGCATCAGCCACAACGAGGCCGAGAGCATCACGCCCGAATGGGCGGAAGCCGGGCTGCGCGTGCTGGCGGATGCGGTGCTTGCCACGGCCGGGATCGTGAAAGGCTAACGCAATGACCCGCATCGCCATCGGCGGCTTCCTGCACGAAAGCCATTCCTTCGCGCCGCTGCCCACGGGCTGGGCCGAATTCGTCAGGCCCGGCGGCTTCCCGCCCCTGCAGAAGGCGACGACGCTGCTGGACGCGCTGCGCCCGACCTCCTGCCCCGCCGCCGGCGCCATCATGGTGGCGGAGGAGGAAGGCATCGCCATCGCCCCGCTCGCCTGGGGCTTCGCCAATCCCGCTGGCCCCGTGACCGCCGAGGCCTTCGAGCGCATCGCCGCGCTTCTCGTCGCTGCCCTGTCCGACGCGCTGGAGGAAGGCCCGCTCGACGGCGTCTATCTCGACCTGCATGGTGCCATGGTCGCGGTGGGCTTCGACGATGCGGAAGGGGAGGTGCTGCGCCGCGTGCGCGCCGTGGTGGGACCCGACGTGCCGATCGCCGCGAGCCTCGACCCTCACGCCAACAAGACCGCGGCCATGGTGCAGTACGCGGATGTGCTGGTGCCCTTCCGCACCTATCCGCACATCGACATGAAGCCCGCCGGCGCGCAGGCCACGCGCCTGCTGCTGCGCATGATCCAGGAGAAGCGGCGCCCGGCGAAGGCGTTCCAGGAGCTCGATTTCTGGACCCCGCTGCCCGGCCAATGCACCATGGTCGCGCCGATGGCCGAGGTGATGGCCGAACGCGCGCGACTGGCCGCGGCGCCGGGCGTCTGGGAACTCGGCTTCTGCTTCGGCTTTCCCTACGCCGACTTTCCCGGCTGCGGCATGGCGATCGCGTCCTTCGCGGATACCGAGGAGCAGGCGGCGCAGGCCGCCGACGCGCTCGCGCGCTTCATCGCGGCGAAGGAACCGGAATTCGCCCTCGGCGTCGTGGAAGCAGCCGAAGGCGTGCGGCGCGCCATGGAAGGTGCGGGCGGCGGCCCCGTCGTGCTCGCCGACACGCAGGACAATCCCGGCGGCGGCGGGCATGGCGACACCACCGGGCTGCTCGCGGAACTGATCCGCCAGGGCGCGCAGGGCGCGGTGCTCGCGCCGATGAACGACGCGGAGGCCGCCGCCGCCTGCCATGCGGCGGGGGAGGGGGCGACGATCACGCTCGACCTCGGCGGCAAGAGCGACGGCGCGCCGCTGCGCGTCACCGCCACCATCGAGCGGCTTTCCGATGGCCGCTTCACCCTGACCGGCCCGATGGGCAAGGGCAATCCCGCCGATCTCGGCCCTTCCGCGCTGATCCGCGTGGCACCCGGCGTGCGCGTGATCGTCGTCACGCGGAAGATGCAGGGGCACGACCAGGCGCTGTTCCGTTTCCTCGGCGTCGAGCCCGCGGAGCAGCGCATCGTCGCGGTGAAGTCGAGCGTGCATTTCCGCGCCGACTTCCAGCCCATCGCGCGGGAGGTGATCGTCGTCGCCGCACCCGGCCCCGTGGTCGCCGACCCGGCGGTGCTGCCCTTCACCAATGTCCGCGCGGGGCTTCGGCTCAGGCCCGGCGCGAACCGGTGATCCGGGCGGCCCTTGCCGTGGCCGCGCTGCTGGCCCTGCCGATCGCGGCGGGCGCGGAGGAGATCTCCTTCCCCGCCGAGGATGGCGCGACGCTGCGCGCCTTCCACGTCCCGGCGGCATCGGGCGTGCCGCGCCGGCCGACCGTCGTCGCGCTGCATGGCTGCGGCGGCCTGGCGCGGCCCGACCAGCCGCTGCGCCTGCCGGCGCGGGAGGCCGACTGGGCGGCGCGCCTCACGGCCCTGGGCCACCCCATGCTGTTCCCGGACAGTTTCGGCAGCCGTGGCCTGGGGGAGGCCTGTGGGCGTGCCGACCACCCGATGCGGTCCGAGGCGCGGCGCGCGGGCGATGCGCGCGCCGCGCTCGCCTGGGTTGCGGGCCAGCCCGGCGAAGCGCCGGGCGGCGCCTTCCTGATCGGCTGGTCGCATGGCGGCAGCACGGTGCTCGCCACACTCGGCGGCGCGCCGCGCGAAGGGATGTTGCGAGGGGCGATCGCCTTCTATCCCGGCTGCGGCGCGACGCTCACCGGCAGCCCCGACTGGGCGGCGCCGGTGCCGTTGCTGATGCTGCTCGGCGGCGCGGACGACTGGACGCCCGCGCGCCGTTGCGTGGCGCTGGCCGAACGCGCGCCCGCGCGGGTCGAACTGCGGCTCTTCGCCGGCGCGCACCACATGTTCGACCACCCGACGCAGGCGCCGCGCACGCGCAGCCTGCCGAACGGCCAGACCGTGACTTTCGGCGCCGATCCCGCGGCGCGGGAGGCGGCGATCGCGGCGGTGACGGGGTTCCTCGCCGCCCGATGAGACTCGCGCCGGGGCTGGCGGTTGTCAGCGCAGCGCCTCGATGTCCCGCAGGATCGGCCCAAGTGCTGCCGGCGGCTGCCCGATGGGCCACAGGACCTCGTGGTTCCGCGGGCCGTCGCGCCAGGCCAGGGAGCAGGTCATGTTCGAGGGCGTGCCGCGGGGAAGGCGCGTGAAGCCGGCGGCGTCGAGCATCGCGGCGAGGCGCGCATAGTCCGCGCGCCGCTCCGGTGCCGGCGTCTCGACCAGCGGCGCCCCGGCGCGGTCACGGCGCAACTGCGTCACGCTGCCGTCCGGGGCGATGCGCAGGCCGCCGCCGCCCCCGGTCACGCCGCCGCCGCACCAGGACAGGATGCCCCCTGGCGGCGCCTCGCCCGCCGCGGCGAGCAGGAGTGCCGCCAAGGCGAGCGCGGCGGGCCTCATGGCGCCAGCATGGCTTGGATCTCTGCGGGGCGTGGGATGGGCGCGACGGCGCCATAGCCCGTGGTGGACAGCGCGGCGGCCGCATTGGCGTAGCGCGCCGCCGCGACGGGGTCGTCCCCGGCAAGCGTGCGGGCGAGGAAGGCGCCGGCGAAGGTGTCCCCCGCACCGGTCGCGTCCACCGCGTCCACCGGATGCGGCGCGATCCGCCTGCGCTCCTCCCGCGTCGCGACAAGGCAGCCCGCCGCGCCGCATTTCAGCAGCACCAGCGGGCACAGGCGCAGGTAGAAATCCGCCACCGCGTCGGGGTCGGAGAGTCCGGTCAGCGCCGTCGCGTCGTCGAGCGAGGGCAGCGCGATGTCCGCCAGGCCGATCGCGGCGTGGATCACGGCGGCCGCCCTGGCGGCGGGCCAGAGCCGGAGCCGAAGATTGGTGTCGTAGGAGACGCGGACGCCCGCCTCCCGCGCGATGGCGATCGCCCGGAACACGGCGTCGCAGGCGCTGTCCGAGATCGCCTGGCTGATGCCGGAGACGTGCAGCATGCGCGCGGCGCGGATCGCGGCCTCCGGCACCTCCTCGGGGCGGTAGCGCGCGGCGGCGCTGCCGGTCCGGTAGAAGGTGAAGTTGTGCCCGCGCGCATCATGCGTGACGAAGTAGATGCCGGTCGGTGCATCGGCGCGGCGGATCACGGTCGCGGTATCGACGCCTTCCCGCGCCCAGAGCGCCATGAAGGAATCGCCCGGCCCGTCCTGGCCGATTGCGGTGACATAGCCGACCGAGGCGCCGGAGCGCGCCGCGGCGATGGCGGCGTTGGAGGTGTCGCCCCCATGGCCTTCCAGGTACAGCACGCGGCCATCGGCGCCGGGCGCCTGCTGGTTGAACTCCAGCATCGGCTCGCCCATGCAGAGCAGGTCCGGCATCTCAGGCGCGCATGATGCCGAGCGCGTCCTCGGCCGCGCGGGTGATGGCGGCGCGGTCGCCGGCCGCGACTAGGGATTCGTCCACAAGTTTCCCGCCGATGCCCACGAAGGCGGCGCCGGCGGCCAGGTAGTCCGGCGCGTTGCGCGCGTCGACGCCGCCGGTGGGGCAGAAGGCGACATCGGGGAAGACGGCGCGCAGCGCCTTGATGTGCGCGGGCCCCCCCGCCGATCCCGCCGGGAAGACCTTCACCACATCCGCCCCGGCGGCGAGCGCGGCGCGCACCTCGGTCGGCGTCAGCGCGCCGAGCATCAGGCAGGCGCCGGCGTCGCGGCAGGGTTCGGAGAGCGAGGCATCGACCCAGGGGGCGACGATGAAGCGGGCGCCGGCCTCGAGGCAGGCCTCGGCGGTGCGCGCATCCGGCACCGTGCCGGCGCCGACCAGCAGGTCGGGGTCGGCGGCCAGGGCCCGGATCAGCGCCGGCGCCTCGGGCACGGTCATGGTGATCTCGAAGATGCGCAGCCCGGCCTCCTGCAGCCAGGCGACCGCGGTCGCGGCGCGGGCGGCGGTGCTGGCGCGCACCACGGGAATGATGCGGGCCTGGCGCAGGCGGGGGATCAGGTCATGCATGGCGCGTCCTCGGGGGCGCGCCATGTTTCGGCCGGCGGGGGCCGCCGGCAAGCGGGAAGGTGCTACGGCGTCACCGGATCAGCGGTGTCCCGCTGGTCGGAAGCTGCGTTACACGACCATCCGGTCGGCCGTCGCCTGCAGGCGGCGGGCGGAGGCGAGGGCCTTCTCGATCTCGACGGCGGTGCTGTCGAGCGCGCTGCGGTAGCCGTTCACGCTCTGGCCGAGCTTCGCCATGGTGCGGGACAGGTCGCCGATGGCGCTGCGCAGGCCGGCGGTGGCCTGGGACTGCTCGCCGATCGCCTCGTCCAGGCGGCGCAGGGCGAGGCGGAGGCGGTCCTCCGGGCGCTGCGGGAACATGGAGATCGCCGCCTGGGGCGTGGAGGGAAGGGCGGTGTCGGTGGCGGACATGGGACCTCGCTCAGGGCGTTAATGGTCCATTAACCCACTTCCGCGACCGAGGCGAGTGGAAATTGTCTCTTAATCCGTAGATTGTCGCGAAATTCCGCGAATTGGCCCTCCGGTGGGTTGCGGGAGGCCCCGCGGACCGACGCGACAGGCGCAATCCAAGCATCGCGCCCATCCTGCCCGCGAAGCAAGCCGCGCCGCGGCTTCGTTTGCGCCCCCGCCTCGTCTACAAGCCGCGCCGGAGGTTCCACGCATCATGGGCATCGCCCTCGAGATCGGCATCATCGTCCTGCTCGTCCTGCTGAACGGCGTCTTCGCCATGAGCGAACTGGCGATCGTCTCCGCGCGGCGGTCCCGCCTGCTGGCGCTGCAGCGCAGGGGCAGCCTGGGGGCGGAGGCCGCCATCGCGCTCGCCGAGGACCCGCAGCGCTTCCTGCCGACCGTGCAGGTGGGCATCACCATGGTCGGCATCTTCGCCGGCGCCTATGGCGGCGCGACGCTCGCCACGACGCTCGGCGCGGCGTTCGAGGCGATTCCCGGCGTCGCCCCCTATGGCGACGAGATCGCCTTCGCGCTGGTGGTCGTGCTGATCACCTATCTCAGCCTGATCCTGGGCGAACTGGTTCCGAAGCAGGTCGCGCTGCGCAACCCGGAGCGGGTCGCCATCCTCGTCTCGCGCCCGCTCGCTGCGCTCGCGCGCTATTCCGCCCCGGTCGTCTGGGTGCTGGGCAAATCCTCGGCGCTCGTGCTTGGCCTTTTCGGCCCGCCGCCGCCGCCCGAGCAGTCCGTGACGGAAGAGGAGGTGAAGGCCGTCGTCGCCGAAGGCGCCCAGGCCGGCGCGCTGGTGACCGAGGAGCGGCACATGATCGAGCGCGTGCTGCGGCTTGCCGACAAGCCGGTGCGCGCCCTGATGACGCCGCGCAACGACCTCGCCTGGCTCGACCGCTCGGACCCGGCGGAGGAGATCGCGGCACGGCTGCGCGGGAGCGACGTGACGCGCTTCGTCGTCGCCGATGGCCGCGTCGACAACGTGGTCGGCGTGGTCGTGGCCAAGGACCTGCTCGACCAGATGCTCGGCGGCCAGCCCATGTCGCTCGGCAGCGCGATGCGCCAGCCGCTCGTGCTGCCCGACACGCTCTCGGCGCTCGACGCGCTCGAGCGGTTGCGCGGCGACAGGCTCGGCATGGCGCTGGTGATGGACGAGTACGGCTCCTTCGAGGGCGTCGTCACCGCCTCCGACCTGCTCGAGGCGATCGTCGGCGAGCTTGGCGTGACCGAGCACATGGAGGCGGGCGTCGCGGTCGAGCGGCACGACGGATCGCTGCTGCTCGACGGCTCCATGCCTTCGGACGAGCTGCGCGCGCGGCTCGAGCTGCCGGAGCTGCCCGGTGCGGGCACCTACCACACGGTCGCGGGGTTGATGCTGGCGCTGTTGCAGCGCGTGCCCAGGGAAGGGGACCGCATCGTCTGGGCCGGCTGGCGGTTCGAGATCGTCGACATGGACGGGCGCCGCGTGGACAAGGTGATGGCGAGCCGGGAGGAGACGGCGGCCTGATCCGTCCGACCATCGGTTGAATTTTGTCTGCCGACGATCGCGCAAAAGCGGATAACGTCCCCTTCGCCACATTGGCGAAACGGAGGCGTGCATCATGTCGGGAACAAGTGTCAGTGCCCTGAAGGCCTCGCTCTTTCGGCGGCTGGACTATGTGTGCGGCGGCCACGGCGCGCGCTGGCCGTCCGACGCGAAGTTCAAGGTGCCGCTGGGCATTACCATCCACTTCTACGTCAACGATACCGAGAGCCTGCCGAACACCATCGGGCAGCGAGTGGACCAGGTCGTGACCGGAGGGGCGGGCCCCGCGGCGGTCGAGACCATCGCATCCGGCGGCATGTGCTGGGACTACCGGCTCTTCTCCAGCAAGGCGGGAGGCTACCTCAACCTCGCCATGTCGAGCAGCGCCAATCCGCAGTACATCACCGAGAAGGACAAGGATTCAGGCCGCCATCTGTCCGACATCGTTCGCTGGGTCCAGACCAAGACCCCCAGCGCGACAATCCATTGGAGCGCGTGCCGTTCGGTCGAGAGCGGCACCGACGTCTTCAGCTGGGACAAGCCGGACTATTCCGGTGCGCTCAAAAGGCTCGGCGGCCCGTGAATTCGGGCCCTATTGCGCGACCGACTTCGCGATCGGCGCGATGAACTGAGGCTCCGTGTCCCAGGGAAACAGGATCCAGGTGTCCTGGGACACTTCCGTGATGAAGGTGTCGACCGTCGGCTTGCCGGCGGGCTTCGCATAGACCGTCGCGAAATGCGCCTTGGGCAGCAGGGCGCGGATGACGCGCGCCGTCGTGCCCGTGTCCACGAGATCATCCAGGATCAGCCAGCCTTCGCCGTCGCCCGCCGCGACCGGGGGCTTGGCGACGCGCGGCTCGCCGCGCTTCTCCTCGTCATAGGTGACGATGGAGACACTCTCGATCAGCCGGCAGTCGAGTTCCCGCGCGATGATCGCGGCCGGGATGAGGCCGCCGCGCGTGATGGCGACGATGCCGCGATAGGGCCCGCGTTCCAGCAGCCGCCAGGCCAGCGCCTTGCTGTCCCGGTGCAGCTGGTCCCAGGTGACCGTGTAGTATTTCTGCGCCATCAGAACATCTTCCCCCCGTCGGGCACCCTGAGATCGGGCTTCAGGAGCACCACCGCCCCGTTCTCGTCCGGCACGCCGAGCACCAGGACCTCGCTCTCGAAGCCCGCGATCCGGCGGGGCGCAAAATTCACCACCGCCATCACCTGCCGGCCGATCAGCCGGTCCGGCGCGTAGTGCACCGTGATCTGCGCCGAGGAACGCTTCACCCCCAGGCTGCCGCCGAAATCGACCCAGAGGCGGATCGACGGCTTTCGCGCCTCCGGAAAGGGCTGGGCATCGACGATGGTGCCGACGCGGATGTCGAGGCGGTCGAACTCGTCGAAGGTCGCGATCTCGCTCATGGCGCCCCCTTAGACCGGGTCGCTTCCGGTGCGAAGGGCCGACCCGCGCCGGCGGGGCTTTCCCTGCCGGGCGTCCCGATGCATGAGGGAGGCAATCCAAGGCACTTCCAGCCGAGGCACTTCCAGGAAACGGACCATTCCGCGATGCGTGATTTCCACCTGCCCGGCCGCAGCCCCGCCTATGGGACCAACGGCATGGCCGCCACCTCCATGCCCCAGGCGACGCTCGCCGCGCTCGACATCCTGCGGGCCGGGGGCAATGCGCTCGACGCCGCCATCGCCGCCTGCGCCGTGCAATGCGTGATCGAGCCGCAGAGCACGGGCATCGGGGGCGATTGCTTCTGCCTCTACGTCCCGGCCGGGTCTTCCAAGGTCATCGCGATGAACGGCTCGGGCCGCGCGCCGGCCGGCGCGACGCCGGAGGCGCTGCGCGCCGCGGGCCTGACCACCATGGTCAACACTTCCGCCCATTCGGTGACCGTGCCTGGCGCGATCAGCGCCTGGGAGGCTCTGAACCGTGCCCATGGGCGGCTCGGCCTCGACGCCATCCTCCAGCCCGCGATCCGCTATGCCGAGGAAGGCTTTGCCGTCTCCCCGCGCGTCGCCAATGACTGGCAGGGCTCGGTCGGCAAGCTGATGAAGCACGGGGCCTCCGCCCGGCGCTTCCTGAAGGATGGGGAGGCGCCCGCGCTCGGCAGCCGCTTCATCCAGCCGGAACTCGCCCGCACGCTGCGGGCCATCGCCGCGCGCGGCAAGAAGGCCTTCTACGAGGGCGAGGTGGCGGCCGACATCGTCGCCACGCTGCGCGCCGCCGGCGGCACCCACACGGAGGAAGACTTCGCCCGCGGCGCCGATGTGGCGGAGTTCGTCGAGCCGATCTCGATCGACTGGCGCGGCATGAAGGTGTTCCAGTGCCCGCCGAACGGCGTCGGCATGCATGTGCTGCAGATCCTCGGCATCCTCGGCAAGAAGCCGACGCCGGAGCAGGGGCCCTGGAGCGCCGAGCGCTACCACCGCCACATCGAGGCCGCGCGCCTGGTCTACCGCGACCGCGACGCCTTCCTCGCCGACCCGTCCATGGTCGACGTGCCGGTCGCGAAGCTGCTGTCGGACGAGTATCTCGGACGTCTCGCGGGCATCATCCGCGACGAGGCCGCGATGGCCGAACTGCCGCCGGCCGGCGAGAGCGACTTCGCCCGGCACAAGGACACCGTCTACCTCTGCGTCGTCGACAAGGACGGCAACGCCTGTTCCTTCATCAACTCGCTGTTCGAGGGCTTCGGGTCCGGCATCCTGGCTGAGAAGGCCGGCGTCATGCTGCAGAACCGCGGCTTCGGCTTCCGCCTGCAGGAAGGCCACCCGAACTGCATCGCGCCGAACAAGCGGCCGCTGCACACCATCATCCCCGGCATGGTGATGAAGGACGGGCAGGCGATCATGCCCTATGGCGTGATGGGCGGACGCTTCCAGCCGACCGGTCAGACGCTGTTCCTGACCAACCACTTCGAGTTCGGCCTCGACGTGCAGCAGGCGATCGACCATCCGCGCCTGATGCCGCAGGACGGCAAGGTGCAGGTGGAACGCGGCATCCCGGGCAGCGTCGTCGATCGCCTGAACCGGCTCGGCCATACCTGCGAGCTGATCGACAAGCCGCATGGCGGCGGCCAGGCGATCTACATCGACCGGGAGAAGGGCTGCCTCGTCGGCGGGTCCGACCCGCGCAAGGATGGCTGCGCGCTGGGCTACTGAGGGGGCGCGCATGCCGCTGCGCGCGATCGTCGCCGACATCACGACGCTCGATGTCGATGCGATCGTGAACGCGGCGAATGAGCGCCTGGCGATGGGCGGCGGCGTCTGCGGCGCGATCTTCCGCGCGGCGGGGGCGGAGCGGCTGGTCGAGGCCTGCCGGCCGCTCGCGCCCTGCCCGACGGGGCAGGCGCGCATCACTCCGGGCTTCGCGCTGAAGGCGCGGCACGTCATCCACGCCGTCGGGCCCGTTTGGCAGGGCGGCGGGGCAGGGGAGCCGGCGCTGCTCGCCGGCTGCTACCGGAACAGCCTGGCGTTGCTCCGCGCCGCGGGCGGACGGTCCATCGCCTTCCCGGCCATCTCCACCGGCATCTTCGGATACCCGCTGCGGGACGCGACCCGGATTGCCGTCGCCACGGTGCGGGGGGAGACTGCCCGCGACGGCGACATCGACGTCACCTTCGCCTGTTTCGACCAGCACACGCGCGACGCTTACGAAAAGGAACTCGGCGCATGACCGAACCCTGCGACCTCTCGGCCGTCGAGGCCCGCCGCCTGATCGGGCGCCGTGCCCTCTCGCCGGTGGAACTGCTCGACTCCTGCCTGAAGCGGATCGGCGAGGTGAACCACGCCGTGAACGCGATGGTCGCGATGGACGAAGCCGCGGCGCGCGCCGGAGCGAAGGCGGCCGAGGCGGCGGTGATGCGGGGCGAGGTGATCGGCGCCCTTCACGGCCTGCCCGTCGGCATCAAGGACCTGGAGGAGACGAAGGGCCTCGTCACCACCTATGGCAGCCCGATCTACAAGGATTTCGTGCCGGAGGCCGATTGCGGCATGGTCGCGAACCTGCGCCGCGCCGGCGCGATCGTGATCGGCAAGACCAACACGCCCGAATTCGGCGCCGGGGCGAACACGCGCAACGCCGTCTATGGCGTCACGGGCAATCCCTTCGATCCGACGAAGTCCGCGGCTGGGTCCTCCGGCGGGTCGGGCGTGGCGCTCGCGACGGGCATGGCGCCGATCTGCTCGGGCTCGGACACCGGCGGTTCGCTGCGCAACCCGGCGGCCTTCAACGGCATCGTCGGCTACCGGCCCTCGCCCGGCGTGGTGCCGTCGGAAAAGCGCGGGCATGGCTGGTCGGGCCTGCCGGTCCTCGGGCCGATGGCGCGCTCCGTGCCCGACACCGCGCTGCTGTTCTCGGCCATGGCGTCGGACGACGCGATGGACCCGCTCGCCTACACCCTGCCGGGTGAGCCCGTGCGCGGCGTGCCGGACCGCTATCACCCGCTCAGGCCGATCGACCTTTCGTCGCTGCGGCTCGCCGTCAGCGCCGATTTCGGTCAGGCGCCGGTCGAGAAGCACATCCGCGAGGTCTTCGCCGGCCGCGCCCAGGCCGTGGCGAAGCTGTTCGGCGCGGCGGAGGAAGCGGACCCGGATTGCCGCGGCGGCGACGAGGCCTTCGAGGTGCTGCGCGCCATGGGCTTCCTGTCCGCCCATGCGCAGAAGGTGCGGGAGCGCCCGCAGGATGTCGGCCCGAATGTCCGCGCCAATGTCGAGGAAGGGCTGCGCTACACGCTCGAGGATGCGGCGAACGCGACCCAGGCCCAGACGCGCATGTACCGCGCCTGGCAGCATTTCTTCGCCCGGCACGACGTGCTGATCACGCCGGCGATCACGATCTCCCCCCGGCCGTGGAAGGAACTCTACCCGGCCGAGATCGACGGCAATCCGACGCGGACCTACTTCCACTGGCTCGCCTGCGCCTACTACCCGACGCTGTGCGGCCATCCGGCGATCTCGCTGCCCATGGGGCTCGACCGGCTGGGGATGCCCTTCGGTTTGCAGATCGTGGGGCCGCGTGGGGGCGATGCGCTGGTGCTGCGCGTCGCGGCGGCGATCGAGGAGGCCTTCGCGCATGACCCGGTGCTGCGCCGGCCCGCGCCGGACCTCGCCGCGCTGCGCGCCGCGCCGGCCATCAAGGAGATGCCCGGCGCGGTCGGCTGGGACTGAGCCTTACCAGTAGGAGCGCTGGTAGCCGCGGTCCCGGTAGTAGCCGGCGTGCCGCGGTTGCTGCTGATAGTAGCCGCCATGGCGCCGGTAGTCGCGGCGGTAGCGCCGGTCGTCGCTGTTGTTGGCGGCGAGCAGCGCGACGCCGGTCAGCGCGGCGACGCCGCCACCGAGGGCCAGGGTGCTGCCCCAATCGGTCGAACCGTCCGGATGGGTGCAGGCGCCGAGCGCGAGGCTGGCGGAGAGAGCGAGGGCGGGGATGAGACGCATGGCAGGGAACCTCCCGAGGCCTGCATCATTCCGCCGCGCCATGTCGGGCGCGGGGCCTTGCCCTGGCGAAGCGGCGGCGCCTTCGTGGCGCCGCGCCACAATCAGCCGCGGGGGCCCGAGAAGGCGTTGAAGGTCTGCAGCGTGTAGGTGTCCTTCACGCCGGGCACGGTCTGGATCTTCTCCACCACGAACAGCCCGATGTCGCGGTCGGCCTCCAGGTAGAACTTCCCGAGCAGGTCGTACTGGCCGGAGATGGAATGCATCTCCGACAGTTCCTCGATGCCGTCGGCCATGTCCCGGGCGACGCGATAGGCCTGGCCCATGTCGCACTTGATCATGACGAAGATCGCCCGCATCGGCCTGCCTCCAACCCGTCCGGGGCCCTCCTAGCACGGACGGCGGCGACGCGGCATGCTGCCGCTGGAATGGGCGAAACGCCCGAGGCTTGGGCAGGCATGCCGGCGGCCACGGAGTCGCCGGGGCGGGAGGTCGCGGCACGATGGTTGCTAGTCCTGAAGACATGACACAGCTCACCCAGGCGCCCGATCGCGGCGGCCCCGCCCAGCCGCTGCTCGAAGTCCGCGGCCTCGTGAAGCATTTCCCCATCCGCGGCGGGCTGTTCGGCCGCCAGGTCGCGGTGGTGCGGGCGGTGGACGGGGTGGACCTGTCGATCCGCAAGGGGGAGACCCTCGGCATCGTCGGGGAGTCCGGCTGCGGCAAGTCGACCACCGCGCGGCTGCTCATGCGCCTGCTCGACCCGGATGCGGGCGAGATGGTGTTCGATGGCGAATCCGTGGGCGGCAACGACCAGGCCGGCGGCATCGCGCTGCGCGACTATCGCCGCCAGGTGCAGATGGTGTTCCAGGATTCCTACGCCTCGCTCAATCCGCGGTTGACGATCGAGGAGACCATCGCCTTCGCGCCGAAGGTGCACGGCGTCTCGGCGGCCGAGGCCCGGGAACGCTCGCACGACCTGCTCGCCGCCGTCGGCCTCGCCCCCGCGCAGTTCGCCCGCCGCTATCCGCACGAATTGTCGGGCGGCCAGCGGCAGCGCATCAACATCGCCCGCGCGCTCGCGCTGCAGCCGCGCCTTGTCATCCTCGACGAGCCGGTCTCGGCGCTGGACAAGTCGGTCGAGGCGCAGGTCCTGAACCTGCTCATGGACCTCAAGGAGAAGTTCGGCCTGACCTACGCCTTCATCAGCCACGACCTGAACGTGGTGCAGTACATCAGCGACCGGGTGCTGGTGATGTATCTCGGCAAGGTGGCCGAGACCGGGCCGGTCGAGGAGATCTACGAGCGCCCGGCGCATCCCTATACGCGCGCGCTGCTCGCCTCCCGCCCCTCCATGGATCCGTCGCGTCGACGGACCGAGCCGCCGCTGACCGGCGACCCGCCGAACCCCGTCAACCCGCCCTCCGGTTGCCGCTTCCGCACGCGCTGCCCGATGGCCGAGGCTGTCTGCGCCGAGCGCGAGCCGCCCTCCGCGGGCCTGACCGCCGGCCATGAGGCTGCCTGCCACGCCGTCACGCCAGGAAGCGGCCATGGCGCCGCCCCGAGGATCGCCGCATGAGCGCCGCCCTGAAGCTGGAGCCCGGCGCTCCGCTGGTCCGTGCCCGTGACCTGAGCGTGCGCTTCGTCAACCGCGACACGACGGTCCATGCGGTGAATGGCGTCGACCTCGACCTCGCGCAGGGGGAGGTGCTGTGCCTGCTCGGTGAATCCGGCTCCGGCAAGTCGGTCACGCTGCGCGCGCTGATGAAGCTGCTGCCGAAGCAGGCCAAGGTCGGCGGCAGCATCGAGGTCGCCGGCCGCGACGTGCAGGCGATGAACGAGCGCCAATTGGCCGATTTCCGCGGCGGCGACGTCGCCATGATCTTCCAGGAGCCGATGACCGCGCTCGATCCGGTCTTCACCATCGGAAGGCAGATCGCCGAGGCCGTGCAGCGGCATGAAGGGGCCTCGCGCAGCGCGGCGGAGGCGCGGGCGCTCGAACTGCTCGAGCTGGTCCAGATCCCCTCGGCGAAGCGGCGGCTCGCGGCCTACCCGCATGAGTTGTCCGGCGGGCTGCGCCAGCGCGCGATGATTGCGGTGGCGCTCGCCTGCAAGCCGAAGCTCCTGCTCGCCGACGAGCCGACCACCGCGCTCGACGCCACGGTGCAGATCCAGGTCTTGCTGCTGCTGCGCGAGTTGCAGGCGCGGCTCGGCATGGGCGTCATCTTCGTGACGCATGACCTCGGCGTGGCGGGCGAAATCGCCGACCGCGTGGCGGTGATGTATGCCGGACGGGTGGTCGAGGAAGGGCCGGTCGGGCCCTTCATGGCGGGCCCGCTGCATCCCTATCCGCAAGGTCTGCTGGGCGCGACGGTGCATGGCGGGATGCGCGGCAAGCGCCTGACGACCATCCCCGGCGCGCCGCCGAGCCTCGAGAAGCTGCCCGAAGCCTGTTCCTTCGCGCCGCGCTGCCCGATCGCCGAGCCGGCCTGCCAGCAGGGGGTGCCGGAGGCACGTCCGATGGGGCCCGGGCGGATGGCCCGCTGCATCCGAGCCGCCATGCCGTGACCCCCCCCCGCGGCCCGCAGGCTTGCCGAATTCCTCCATAGGTATCAGATAGATTCGGTAACTGGGCGGGCTGACGATGCGAACGATCACCCAGGTCGCGATACTGGTCGTGCTCGGCAGCGCCGGCGCGGGTTGGCACTTCTACGCCGACAAGCTTGGCGTGCCGCCGCCCGCGCAGTTGCTCGGCCTGCAGCCGGCGCAGCAGGCGGCCAGGGGTGGCGGGCCGGGCGGGCCGGTCGGCGTGATCGTCCAGCCGGTGCGCGTGGCACCCGTCGTCGAGCGGGTGGAGAGCGTCGGCACCGTGCGCGCCCGCGAAGCCGTGACCATCACCAGCAAGGTCGCCGGCATCGTCGAGACCATCCGCTTCACCGAAGGCCAGCTGGTTCCCGCGGGCGAGACGCTCGTGCAACTCGACGCCGCGGCGCTGCGCGCCGAACTCGACCAGGCGCGCGCGTTGCTCGACGATGCGCGAAACCAGTTGGTTCGCGCGCGACAGCTGCAGGCGGGCCAGACCATCGCGGCGCAGCGGCTGGAAACGCTGGAAGCGCTGGCGCGCCAGGCCGAAGGGCGCGTCCGCCAGGCCGATGCGCGGCTCGAGGAGCTTCGCGTCATCGCCCCCTTCGCCGGTCGCGTCGGGCTGCGCGCGGTCAGTCCCGGCGCGCTGATCCAGCCGGGCACGGCGATCACGACGCTCGACGACACGGCGCGCGTGCGGGTGGAATTCGCGGTGCCGGAGGTGCACCTGGCGCGCATCCGCGTCGGCAGCGGCGTGACGGCGCGCAGCAACGCCTATGGCAGCCGCCGTTTCCAAGGCACGGTGGCGGTGATCGACACGCGCATCGACCCCGCCACGCGCTCCGTGCGCGTCATCAGCGAGTTCGACAATTCGGACGAGGCGCTGCGCCCCGGCCTCTTCCTCACCGTCGAGTTGGTGCTGGAGGAACGCGAGCGCGCCCTTCTCATCGCTGAGGAGGCGATCGACCCGGTGGGCGACCGCGCCTTCGTCTTCGTGGTGCGCGATGGGCGCGCGCGGCGGCAGGAAGTTCGGCTCGGCCTGCGCCTGCCGGGCGAAGTCGAGGTCCGCGAAGGCTTGAACGCCGGCGAGCCCGTGGTCGTGCGCGGCATCCAGAGGCTGCGCAACGACCTGCCCGTGCGCGTCGTCGAGACGCTGACGCGACCGACGAGCTGACAGGAAGGGCGGCAGGCGATGGTCCTATCGGACGTCTCGATCAAGCGGCCGGTCTTCGCGACGGTCATCTCGCTGATGCTCACCGTGCTCGGCATCTTCGCGCTGCTGCGCATGCCGATCCGCGAATACCCGGCCATCGACCCGCCGATCATCCAGATCACCACCACCTATCGCGGCGCCTCCGCCCCCGTCGTCGACAGCCAGATCACCGAGATTCTCGAAGGCGCCGTCGCGGGGATCGAGGGGATCAAGACGATCTCCTCCCAGTCGCGCGACGAGCGCAGCCAGATCACGCTCGAATTCCGCCTCACGCGGAATGTCGACAGCGCGGCGAATGACGTGCGCGACCGCGTGGCGCGCGCGCTGGCGCGCCTGCCCGAGCAGGCTGACACGCCCGTGGTTGCGAAGGTGGACGGCGACAGCCGCCCGATCCTGTGGATCGCGCTGGCCTCGGACCGGCTGACACCGCTCGACCTGACCGACCTCGCGCGACGGCGCATCGTCGACCGGCTCGCGATCGTCGAGGGCGTGGCGCAGGTGCTGATCCAGGGGGAGCGGCGCTTCTCGATGCGCGTGTGGCTCGACCGCCAGGCCCTCGCGGCGCGCAACCTCACGGTCCAGGACATCGAGGACGCGATCCGGCGCGAGAACATCGAACTGCCGGGCGGGCGGATCGAGAGCCAGCAGCGCGAGCTGACGGTCCGCACCGACAGCCGCATGAGCCGCCCCGAGCAGTTCCGCGAGATCGTCGTCACCCGCGGCGCCGGCGGCGCTCAGGTGCTGCTCGGCGAGGTCGCGCGGATCGAGGTCGGCGCCGAAGATACGCGCGGCGCCTATCGGATCAACGGGCGTCCCGCGATCGGCCTGGGCATCCTCCGCCAGTCCACGGCCAACACCCTGTCCGTCGCCAATGGCGTGAAGGCGGAGATGGACCTGATCCGCCCCTCGCTGCCCGAGGGCGTGGACACGATCGTCGGCTACGACGAAAGCCTTTTCATCAGCCAGTCGATCTACGAGGTCGAGCACGCGCTGATGATCGCGCTGCTGCTCGTCATCGGCGTCATCTTCCTGTTCCTGCGCAGCGTGCGCGCGACGATCATCCCCTCGGTCGCGATCCCGGTGTCGATCATCGCGTCCTTCATCGCCATGGCCGCGCTCGGCTTCTCGGTGAACGTGCTGACGCTGCTCGGCCTCGTGCTGGCGATCGGCCTCGTCGTGGACGACGCGATCGTGGTGCTGGAGAACATCCATCGCCGGATCGAGGAAGGGGAGGACCCGCTGCTCGCCTCCCTGCTCGGCGCGCGGGAGATCGCCTTCGCGGTCATCGCGACGACGCTCGTCCTTGTCGCGGTGTTCGTGCCGCTGTCCTTCATGGGGGGGAACACCGGGCGGCTCTTCACCGAGTTCGGGCTCGCGCTCGCGGCCTCGGTGCTGTTCTCCGGCCTCATCGCGCTGACGCTGACGCCAATGATGTGCTCGAAGCTGCTGAAGGCGCATGAGGGCGAGACCTGGCTTGTGCGCGTCACTGAGCCCTTCTTCCTCGGCATGAATGGTGCCCTGCGCTGGACTCTTGACCGGGCGCTGCGTGCACCGATCCTCGTGATGGGTGCATCGGCCGTCATCTGCGCCTTCTCGGTCGTGCTCTACAACGTGCTGCCCAAGGAATTCGCGCCGACTGAGGATCGCGGCGTCGTCATCATCCCGACGACGGGGCCCGAGGGCGCCTCCTTCGGCTATACGATGGAGCATGTGACGCAGATCGAGCGCCTGCTGCAGCGCTACGTCGAGAACGGCGAGGCGGTGGCCGTCTTCGCCACCGTCGGCGGCTTCCAGCGGCCGGCGGTTGGGAATGTCGCGAACATCTTCATCCGGCTGTCGCCTTGGGCCGAACGGTCGCGCAAGCAGCAGGAGATCGCCGCCGAGGTCTTCCCGCGCATCGCGCAGATCCCGGGCGTGCGCGGCTTCGCGCTGAACCCGCCCTCGCTCGGCCAGCGCGGCTTCCAGCCGCCCGTGCAGTTCGTCATCGGCGGGCCCGACTACGACACGCTCGTGCAGTGGCGCGACGCCTTCCTCGAACGCGCGCGGACGAATACGCGCCTGCTCAACCTCGACCACAACTTCAAGGAGACGAAGCCCGAGGTGCGGGTCGAGATCGACCGCCGCAAGGCCGCCGACCTCGGCATCTCCATCGCCGCCGTGGGTCGTACCATCGAGACGATGATGGGCTCGCGCGAGGTGACGACCTACGTCGTCGGCGGGCAGGAATACAAGGTGCTGCTGCAGGCGCCTGACGAGCTTCGCCTGTCACCCTACGACCTGCAGAACGTGTTCGTGCGCACCTCCTCGGGCGGGCTCGTGCCGCTGTCGAACGTCGTCACGCTGTCCGAACGCGCGCGGGCGCAGACCCTGGCGCGCGAGGACCGGGTGCGCGCCATCACCATCACCGCCTCGCTCGCGCCCGGTTACTCGCTGGGCGACGCGCTGGCCTTCCTCGATGGCGTGGCGCGGGAAGTGCTGCCGAGCGAGGCGCGGATCTCCTATCGCGGCCAGTCGCTGGAATTCCGGGAATCCTCGGGCGCGCTCTACGTCACCTTCGCCATGGCCCTGCTTGTGGTGTTCCTGGTGCTCGCCGCGCAGTTCGAGAGCTTCATCCACCCGCTCGTGATCCTGCTCTCGACCCCGCTCGCCATCACGGGCGGCCTGTTCGGCCTCTGGTGGACGGGGCAGTCGCTCAACGTCTTCAGCCAGATCGGCATGATCCTGTTGATCGGGCTCATGGCGAAGAACGGCATCCTGGTGGTGGAGTTCGCGAACCAGCTGCGCGACAGGGGAATGACGGTCCGAGATGCGGTCCTGGAAGCCTCGGTCGTCCGGCTGCGACCGATCCTGATGACCTCGATCGCGACGGTGCTCGGCGCGGTCCCGCTCGCCATGGCCACGGGCGCGGGGGCGGAAAGCCGCCAGGCGCTCGGCGTCGTCATCGTCTGGGGCATCAGCTTCTCGACCTTCGTCACGCTCTATGCCGTGCCGGCGCTGTACCTTCTGCTCGCGCCCTACACCAAGCCGATCGGTGCCATCGCGGCGAGGCTCGCCGCGCTCGAGAGCCAGCCGCGCGCCGGGCACGGCCCCCAGCCGGCGGAGTGACGCGCGGGGCGGGAGGCGTTAGCCTCCGCCCCACGATGATCGTGATTCGGGAAGGACGGCCGAATGGTTGAGGCGCGGCGCGCCCCTCAGGGGCGCACGGGAGGAAAGCTGCTGGCGGATGCGCTGGTGGCCCAGGGTGTGACGCATGCCTTCTGCGTGCCGGGCGAGTCCTATCTCGACCTGCTCGATGGCCTCTATTCGGTGCGAAATCGGCTCCAGTTGGTGACCTGCCGCTTCGAGGCCGGCGCCGTCCACATGGCGGAAGCCTATGGCAAGCTCACCGGCAAGCCGGGTGTCGCCATCGTCACGCGCGGCCCGGGCGCCTGCCACGCCGCGATCGGCGTGCATGTGGCCTTCCAGGATTCGACCCCGCTCGTGCTGCTGGTCGGCCAGATTCCGGTCGAGGAGACCGATCGCGAATCCTTCCAGGAAGTCGACTACCGCCAGATGTTCGGTCCGCTCGCCAAGTGGGTGACGCAGATCGACGACGAGAAGCGCATCCCCGAATTGATGGCGCATGCCTTCGACGTCGCGACCTCCGGCCGGCCAGGCCCCGTGGTGGTCGCGATCAGCGAGGAGATGCAGAAGCGCCTCGCCGCCGTGCCCGACATCGGCCCGGCCGAGGTGCTGCCGCCGAACCCGGCGCCTGAGGCGCTGCCGCGGCTGATGCAGATGCTCGCCGGCGCGCAGCGGCCGCTCGCCGTGCTCGGCGGATCGCGCTGGACCGCGCAGGGCAAGGCCGACATCCGCGACTGGCTGCTCGCCAACGACCTGCCGGTCTCGGTCGCCTTCCGGCGCATGGGGCTGTTCGACGGGACCTCGCCCAACTATGTCGGCGACCTCGGCGTCGGCGCCGATGCGGGCCTCGTCGGCAAGGCGAAGGAAAGCGACCTGATCATCGCCATCGGCACCCGGATCGGGGAGCCGGTGAGCCAGGGCTACACCCTGCTCGACATGGCCGGCGCGACGCCGATCGTCCACGTCTATCCCGACCAGGCGGAGATCGGGCGCGTCTATCGCCCCGCGCTCGGCATCGTCTCGGAGGTCAACGCCTTCGCCGCCGCCGCCAAGGCCGCGGGCGCGGTGAAGAAGCCGGGCTGGAGCGCCTGGACGAAGGAGCTGCGTGCGCTGCGCGTCGCGCAGGCCGTGCCGCCGGAGTACGAGGGCCCGCTGAACCTCGCCTCCGCGCTGCAGGCGCTGGAGAAGGAACTGCCGAAGGACACGATCTTCACGACGGATGCGGGCAACTTCGCGACCTGGCCGAACCGCTTCATGCATTTCGGCGAGAAGCAGGATTTCCTCGGGCCGACCAACGGCGCCATGGGCTACGCGGTGCCTGCCGCGATCGGCGCCAAGATCACGCATCCCGAGCGCGCGGTGATCGGCTTCGTCGGCGATGGCGGCTTCCTGATGACGGGGCAGGAGATCGCCACCGCCTTCCACCATTCGGTCAATCCCGTGATCCTGGTTTTCAACAACCAGATGTACGGCACCATCCGGATGTACCAGGAACGGACCTATCCGCACCGCGTTTCGGGCACCGCGCTAACCAACCCCGATTTCGCCAAATTCATCGAGGCCTTCGGAGGCCATGGCGAAATCGTCGAGCGCACCGAGGAACTGGTGCCGGCGGTCAAGCGCGCGCTCGCCTCCGGCAAGCCGGCGCTGGTCGAGGTGCGCACCAACCCCGAGCAGGTGACCAATCGCGCCACTATCGCCGACCTGCGCGCGCAGGCGGCGAAGGCGGCCGGCGGGACGCCCACGCCCGAGACGGCGAAGGCGAGCCGCACGCCCGCCCCGCGCCGCACCGGGCCGCGCGCGCGCTGATCAGGCGCGCCCCTGCTCCTTCAGGACGTCCTCCGCCGTCCGCATCGCGGCGATGGCGGCGGGGAAGCCCGCATAGGCGCAGGAGTGCGTGATGACCTCGGCGATCTCCTCCGGCGTGCAGCCATTATTCAGCGCGCCGACGAGATGGCCGCGAAGTTCGTGATGCTGGCTCATCGCGACCAGCATGCCGATGGTGATCATGCTGCGCTCGCGGCGCGTCAGCGTGCCGCGGGTCCAGAGGCTGGCGTAGGGGAATTCCTCCGACAGGTGCCGCAGCGCCTGGTTGAGCGGCGTGGTGGTGGCGTCGCGGCGGGCCATGTAGCCTTCGCCCAGCACCTCCCGCATCGCTTGCCGACCGGTGTCGCGCAGTGCCTCGTGGGCGGTTTTGTCCGTCATGCGGTTCGCTCCCCTATGCTTGCCTGGCGAGTGTAGGCGCGGGGACGGCGATGACGAAGACGCTGCTGATCGTCTTCCATTCCATGACCGGCGGCACGCGGCAGATGGCCGATGCCGTGGCGGCCGCGGCGGCGGGGCAGGGCGCCGCGGTGCGGCTGCTGCGCGCGGCGGATGCGAAGGCGGAGGACGTGCTGGCCGCGGACGGCTACGTCTTCGCGACGCCGGAGAACCTCGCGGCCATCTCGGGCCTGATGAAGGATTTCTTCGACCGGACCTACTATGCGGCGCTCGGTCGGATCGAGGGGCGCCCCTGCGCGTTGATGGTCTGCGCCGGCAGCGACGGGACGAACGCGGTGCGCCAGATGGCGCGCATCGCGACGGGTTGGCGCCTGCGGCACGTGGCGGAACCGCTCATCGTCTGCACCCATGCCCAGACGCCGGAGGCGATCCTCGCGCCCAAGACGATCCCGCCCGAGGACCTTGCCCGCTGCGAGGAATTGGGCGCGGCGCTCGGCGCCGGCCTTGCGATGGGAATCTTCTAGGCGGGCGGCGTCCAGCCGATCCAGTCGCAGACCGCCCCACCCATCACGCGGTCCATCTGCGGGCCGCGAAGCCAGGGCAGTTCCTCGGTGAAAAGGGTGATGCACTGGCGCCAGTTGCACGGCATGCGCGTGATGTCCGTGCCCCAGAAGCAGCGATCCGGGCCGAAGGCGTCATACAGGCGGTGCAGCCCGTCATGGATGTCGCGGAAGGGATAGGGATCGAGCGAGTAGCCCGGCGCGCCCGTCGCCTTCAGCGCGACATTCGGAAAGCGGGCCAGCGCGCAGACCTCGGCGAGGTTCTCGAAGGCCGCCGCGCCCTTCGCGTGGCGGATCAGCCCGCAATGGTCGATGACCAGCCGCAGGCGCGGATGCCGTTCGGCGATGCGCGCGAATTCCGGCAGGAAGCGCCAGGCCATGGTGGCGATGGGCAGGCCTTCCTCCTCCGCCACGGGCCAGAGCCAATCCATCGTGCCGTCGAAGGGCCAGCGTTGCTGGTCGGCGCGCACCAGCGGGTAGCGCAGCCCGCACTGGCCGGGCCGGGACCGCCAGCCGCGCAGCGCGGCGCGGCTGGCCTCGGGCTGGTCGAGCGGCACCTGGCCGAGCACGGCGAAGCGCTTCGGGTAGCGCGCCGCCGCCGCCTCCGAGATCGCATTCGCGTCCGGGTCCCAGGAGACCGGCGGGTGCAGCACGGCGGCGTCCACGCCGGCCGCGTCCATCTCCACCAGCAGTTCCTCCGCCGTGAAGACTGAAACCTGCCGATGGTCGCCACTCGGCGTCCCACTGCCCCAGATATGCACCTGCGCGTCGATGATCCGCATGGTCAGGCTCCCGGAAGACGCATGGAGGAAAAGCGCGTGTCGAGATGCTCGATCTCGAGGAAACCCATGTCGGTCCCGAACGCCTTGTAGATCGGGAAGGTCTTCATCGGCCCCAGCGTCGCCGCGCTTTCGAGCGGCCCGATGAAGCTGCAATCCGCATCGGCGAAATGCGGCTGGCGCATCCAATGGGCAAGTTGCAGCGCCGTCAGCGCATGGAAGCCGCTGTGCGGGTTCAGCGCGCGGCGAAACTCCGTGCGGCCCAGGCGCAGGAAGGGCTCGTCCGGCAGCGCATCGCGCCAGCGCTCGGTCACGCCGGGCCGGAGATCCCCGTCGATCCAGGTCTTCAGCGTCGGGCCCGACGGGTTCCACTCGAAGCGGTTCGGCATCAGCAGGCGGCGCGGGCCGAAGGCGTCCTGGAACCCCAAGATCTTGCCGACGAAGCCGGGATCGGCGACGCGCAGATCGTCTTCTGAAAAGCAGAACAGGTCGTAGGCGTTGCGCGCCTCGGCGAACAGCCGCCGCGTCGCGAAGCCCAGCATCCGTGGGTTGTCGACCTGCACGCGCACATGCCGCACGCCGCGCGCCTTGGCATGGTCCTCGTCGAGCAACTGGTCCGTGCCGTTGGTCAGAACGCAGATGTCGAGCCCGTCGACATTGCCGCGCAGCCTTTCGAAGCGCTTGTGCTCGATGTTGATCGTCGTCGTCGCGCCGAAGGTGCCGCGCCAGGAATCGATCACCTGGCGCAGCACGGAAGCCCGCTGGTCGCGGCGATGCGCATCGGTGGAGGAATGGGTCGACCCGTCCTCCGCCCGAAAGAAATGGACGATGGCGAGCAGGACGCGCATCAGCGCCCCACCGCGTAGCCCTGCATGCCGCGCGGGTTCGCCCCGGCGCGGATGGTGCCGTCAGGCTCGATCCGCGCGCCGGTCAGGCGCCCTTCGGACCATTCCCCGCCCATCTCCGCCACGTGGCCGCGCGCGATGAGTGCCTCCAGCACCTCGGGCGCGTAGCGGCCCTCGATCACCACCTTCCCGGGCTTGGCGCCGCGCGGCCAGAAGCTGCTGATCCAGTGCTCGGAATGGAAGGACGGCAGGTCGATCGCCTGCTGGATGTTCATTCCATGATGGATCATGCGCAGCAGCATGATGGGCTGCCACTGGTCCTGCTGCTCCCCGCCCGGCGTGCCGAAGCTCAGCCACGGCTTGCCCTCGCGCAGCACCATCGAGGGCGAGAGCGTCGTGCGCGGCCGCTTGCCCGGCGCGAGCCCGTTCGGCAGCGTCTCGTCCAGCCAGAACATCTGGCAGCGGCTGCCGAGGCAGAAGCCGAGTTCCGGGATGGCGGGGGAGGATTGCAGCCAGCCCGCGGACGGCGTCGCGCTGACCATGTTGCCATGGCGGTCGATGACGTCGACATGGCAGGTATCACCGCCCGAGGCGCCGAGGCGCGAGACCGTCGGCTCGCCCGACCCTGCGGCCGCCGCCAGTTCCTGCGCGCGGCGGATCGCGGCGGCATAGTCGGTGCGCGGCGCGCGGCCATCCGGCGATCCGGGGCGGAACTCCATCGAGCCGCGCTCGCCGATCAGGGTGCGGCGGGCCTCGGTGTAGGCAGGCGACAGCAGCGTCGCCATCGGCACGTCCACGAAGTCCGGATCGCCGTAGAAGGCCTCCCGGTCCGCGAAGGCGAGCTTCTGCGCCTCCACCACATGGTGGATGAAGTCCGCGCCGACCGGGTCCATCGCGCCGATGTCGAAGCCGGCGAGCAGCGCCAGGGTCTGGAGCATCGCCGGCCCCTGGCTCCAGGCCCCGCACTTCAGCACCGTGTGGCCGCGATAGTCGAAGGCCAGCGGCGCTTCCACCGGCGCCGACCAGCGCGCCATGTCGTCGGCCGTGATGACGCCGCGATGGCGCCGGCCGGAGGTGTCCATCGCCTCGGTCGCCGCGGCGAAGCGGCCGATCGCCTCGGCGACGAAACCGCGATACCAGGCGTCGCGCGCGGCATCGACCTGCCGTTCCCGGTTGCCGCCGGCGGCCTCGGCTTCGCGCACCACGCGTTCATAGGTGTCGGCCAGCGTCGGGTTGGCATAGAGCCCGTTCGGCTCCGGCCCGCCATTGCGCAGCCAGAGCGCGGCCGATGTCGGCCATTCGCTCTCGAACAGCGGGCGGACGCTCTCAATCGTCGCGCGGATGCGCGGGACCATCGGCGCGCCGTGGCGCGCATAGCCGATCGCGTAGGCCAGGACATCCCGCACCGACCAGGTCCCATGGTCGCGCAGCATCAGCATCCAGGCGTCGAAGGCGCCGGGCACGGGTGTGGCGAGCAGCCCGGTGCCCGGCATGATCTCATGGCCATGGGCGCGCATGTGCTCGACCGTCAGCCCCGCCGGCGCAGGGCCCTGGCCGCAGATCACCTGCTGCGTTCCGGTCCGGGCGCTGTGCAGGATGATCGGGCAGTCGCCGCCCGGTCCGTTCAGGTGCGGCTCGACGATCTGCAGCGCGAAGCCGGCCGCGGCCGCCGCGTCGAAGGCGTTGCCGCCGCGTTCCAGCACCGCCATGCCGACCTGGCTCGCGAGCCAGTGGGTGGAGGCGACGGCGCCGAAGGTGCCGATGATCTCGGGGCGGGTGGTGAACATGCTGGGCGGTTCCTTGGCGGGAAAGCCGATCATTTCCGGCGAGACAGCGGACATCCCGGCACTTCCTCGGTCTTGCGCCGACGTTCGTCGCGCAGCATTGGGGGGCCGTCAATCCTGCGGGAGCGAAGGGCATGCTGGTCGCGGTGGTCGGGCCTTCCGGCGCGGGCAAGGACACGCTGATGGCCCTGGCGCGCGCGCGCCTGGAAGGCGATCTCCGCTTCCGCTTCGTCCAGCGCGCCATCACCCGCCCGGCCGAGGCGGGTGGTGAGGCGCATCGCGCGCTGAGCCTGCCGGAATTCGAGGCGGCGCGGGAGGCAGGCGCCTTCGCCCTCTGGTGGAACGCGCATGGCCTGCTCTATGGCATCCCGCGCGACATCGAGGCGGATGTCGCGGCACGCCGCGTGGTGGTGGCGAACCTCTCCCGCGGCGTGTTGGCCGAAGCCGCGTCGCGCTACAGGATGCGCGTGCTGGCGATCACCGCGCCCGTGCCGGTGCTCGCCGCACGCCTCGCCGCGCGGGGCCGGGAGAGCGCGGAGGACATCGCCGCCCGCCTCGCGCGGGAGATGACGCTGGCGCCGGGGCTGGACGTCGCGACGGTGATGAACGATTCGACGCCGGAGGACGGCGCCGCGCGCGTCCTGGCGGCACTCAGCCGCGCAGCGGAAGACGCTCGGCGATCGTGAAGGGCGCGCCCGGGGCGGGCTGGACGAAAAGGCTGATTGCCGCGACGCGGCGGGGCAGGGCCGGCGCGTCGCCCAGCGCATCGGTGACCGCGGGCATCACCACCGCCTTCTCCGCCGCGCTCAGCCGGCGGGAGAGCGTGACGTGGAAGCGCCATTCCTCGAACACATAGGGATAGCCCCAGCGCGCCAGATGGGCGCGCTGCGTCTCCGACAGGCGTTCGGGACGGCGGCGGGCGATCTCGGCTTCCGTGGGGGGCGCGCGATGGGCGTCCAGTGCCTCGACGCAGGCATCGGCGAAGGCGTGCAGGGCAGGGCAGGGCGCCGTCTCCCGCAGCGCCAGGAAGCCATCGAGGTCGAAGACGGCGAGCGGCGGCAGGTCGAAGGGCGCGAGGCGCGCGGCCAGCGCCGCCGTCGCGTCGCGCGCGGCGGCATAGCCCGCGGCCAGCCGGAAGGGCGGCTTCAGCGTCGCGTGCAGCCCGTAGCCGCGCGGATCGCCGGTGAGTTCCGCGATGTCGAGGCCCGGCAGCTCGGGTTGCGCCAGCGCCGCGCCGCTTGCCGCGTCGCGCCCGAGCCAGGCGCTGCCCAGCGCGTGCAGCGGGTCGTCTTCCTCCGGCGCCCAGTACAGCGCGACGCGCCAGGGCGTCATGCGACGCGCCGGCCCTCGCGCCACACGCGGCGCACCACGGGGATGCCGTGTGCCGCGCCGACCTGGGCCAGGTCCGCCCGGAGGCCCGGGGAAAGCCGGCCGCGATCCTCGAGCCCGCACATCCGCGCGGGCCGTTCGGTGATCATGGCGACGGCGGCGGGCAGGGAGATGCCGGTCTCAGCCGCCGTGCGCCAGGCGGCCTCGATCATGGAGGCCGGCACGTAGTCGGAGGCGAAGGCATCCGCCGCCCCGGCGCGCACCAGCTCGGCCGCGGAGACATTGCCCGAATGGCTGCCGCCGCGGACGATGTTCGGCGCGCCGGCGATGACCTCGACACCCGCATCGCGCGCCGCCTCGGCCGCCACCATGGTGACGGGAAATTCGCTGATGCGGATGCCATCGGCCAGGTTGCGCCGCACTTCCTCCGCTGTCTCGTCGTCATGCGACGCGATGGGCAGGTCGCGATGACGGATGCGGTCGAGCAGCCAGGCGCGTTGGGGTTCGCGCAGCCGCGCGCGCTGGTCGAGCAGGAAGGCGATGCGCGCCTCCACTTCCTCGACCGTCATCTGCGTCTGCTTGCGGCGCATCGCGACGTAGCGGGGAATGTCGCGGTACTGGCCGACACCCGGCGAATGATCCATGAGGCTGACCATGCGCACGCGCGGATGGTCGGCAACCGGTTCCATGGCCGGCTTCATGTCCGGCGCCGGGAGTTCGCAGCGCAGATGGAGGAAATGCTCGCTGCGCAGCAGGCCCGTATCGGCCAGCGCATCGAGGTCCGCCACACCATCGAGAAAGGTCTGGCCGCGCCCCTGGTCGAAGCCGAGGTCGCCGAGGCAGAGCGCATCCAGCACCGTGGTCACGCCCGCCGCCGCGCATTGCGCGTCATGCGCGATCATCGCCGAGCGTGACGGCCAGCGGGCGTTCTGCCGTGGTTGCACCTGGCGCTCGAGATTGTCCGTGTGCACGTCCACGACGCCGGGGATCAGGTGGTCGCCTTCCATGTCGCGCGCGGCGGCGGCGTGGCTGCGCCCAGGCTGCACCTCCGCGATGCGCCCGTCGCGGATCACCAGGGTTCCATGCAGGACCTCGCCAGGCAGAACGAGGAGGGCGTTGGTCAGGATGGTCTCGGCGGTCATGCGGCGTCCTGCTGGGGAAGCACGTCGAAGAGGCGGTCGGCGACCGCCTCGCGCACCTCGGCATCGTGGAAGATGCCGACGATGGCGGCGCCGGCGTGCTTGGCCTCGTTGATCATGGCGATGACGATGGCGCGGTTGGCGGCATCGAGGCTGGCGGTGGGCTCGTCGAGCAGGAGCACGGGATAGCCCGGAGCGAAGCCGCGCGCCAGGTTCACCCGCTGCTGCTCCCCGCCCGAGAAGGTGGCGGGCGGCAGGCCGTGCAGGCGTTCGGGCAGGTTCAGTCGGTGCAGCAGCGCCGTGGCGCGGGCTATCGCTTCGGCCTTCGGCACGCCGCGCGCGATCATCGGTTCGGCGACGATGTCGCGCGTCGCGACGCGCGGGATAACGCGCAGGAACTGCGAGACATAGCCGATCGTCTCCCGCCGCGCGGCGATGATGCTGCGCGGATCGGCGGTGGCGAGGTCGATCTCCGCCCCGCCGTGGCGCAGCAGGATACGCCCCGCCCCCGCGCCGTAATTGCCGTAGAGGCAGCGCATGAGCGTGGATTTTCCCGCACCTGAAGGCCCCCAGAGCGCGATGCATTCGCCCGGATGGACGGCGAGGTCGACGCCGCCCAGGACCGGGATGCGCGTGCCCCCCTGCAGGTGCAGCGTGAAGGCCTTGGACAGCCCCTCGGTTCGAAGAAGCGCGCTCATGCCGCCAGCACCGAGGAGACGAGGAGCTGCGTGTAGGGATGCTGCGGATCGTCGAGCACGCGGTCCGTCAGCCCCTGTTCCACCACCCGCCCGCGTCGCATCACGAGTATGCGGTCGGCGAGCAGCCGCGCCGCCGCGATGTCGTGCGTGACGATCAGCACCGACAGCCCCAGTTCGCGCGACAGGCCGCGGATCAGGTCGAGCAGGCGCGCCTGCACCGACACGTCGAGCCCGCCCGTGGGTTCGTCCATGAACACGAGCCGCGGTCGCGTCACCAGGGTGCGCGCGATCTGCAGCCGCTGCTGCATCCCGCCCGAGAAGGTGCGCGGCAGATCGTCGATGCGCGTCGCGTCCACCTCGACCTTCGCGAGCCATTCCAGCGCCTGGGCACGGATGTTGCCGTAGTGGCGCGCGCCGACCGCCATCAGCCGCTCGCCCACATTGCCGCCGGCCGAGACGTTGAGCCTGAGCCCGTCGCGCGGGTTCTGGTGGACGAAGCCCCAGTCGGTCCGCATCAGGCGGCGGCGCGCGGCCTCCCCCATTCCGTGCACATCCTGGCCAAGCCAGCGCACCGTGCCGGCATCCGGCGCCATCTGGCCCGAGAGCACGCGGAGCAGCGTGGTCTTGCCTGATCCGCTCTCGCCCACGATGGCGACGACCTCGCCCTCCGCCACATCGATCGCGACATCGACCAGGGCGGGGATGGCGCCGAAATGCAGGTCGAGCCCTTCGGCCGTCAGCAGCGCGCCGGTCATGCCGCCCCCTTCCGCGCCGCGACGCGCGTACCGCAGTAATCCGTGTCGGAACAGACGAAGACGCGCCCGCCGCGGTCGTCCGTGATGACCTCGTCCAGGTAGCTCTCGCGCGATCCACACAGCGCGCAGGCCTGCGGCGCGCGGATCGGGCGGAAGGGATGGTCCTCGAAGTCGAGGCTCCGGACCTCCGTATAGGGCGGGATGGCGTAGATGCGCTTCTCGCGCCCCGCGCCGAACAATTGCAGCGCGGCCATGCGATGCATCTTCGGATTGTCGAAGGCGGGGATGGGGGAGGGGGACATGAGGTAGCGCCCGTTCACCATCACCGGATAGTCGTAGGCCTTGGCGATGTGGCCCAGCCGCGCGATGTCCTCGTACAGCCGCACATGCATCAGCCCGTAATCGGCCAGCGCATGCAGGCGCTTGGTCTCGGCGCGCCGTGGCTCGAGCTTCGAGAGCGGCTCCGGCTGCGGCACCTGGTAGACCAGCACCTGGTCCTCGCGCAGCGGCGCCTCCGGGATGCGGTGGCGGGTCTGGATGATCGTCGCGTCTTCCGTCCGCTCCGTCGTCGCCACGCCCGCCACGCGGGTGAAGAAGCGGCGGATGGAAATGGCGTTGGTCGTGTCGTCCGCGCCCTGGTCGATGACCTTCAGCGTGTCGGCGGGGCCGAGGATCGCCGCCGTCACCTGGATGCCCCCCGTGCCCCAGCCATAGGGCAGCGGCATCTCGCGCGCGCCGAAGGGAATCTGGTGGCCGGGCACGGCGACGGCCTTGAGGATGGTGCGGCGGAGCATGCGCTTCGTCGCCTCGTCCAGATAGGCAAAGTTGTAGCCTTCCATCGGGGCGTTCATTCCGCGGCCTCCGGCATGGCTTCGCGGACGAGTGCGGCGCGGATCGTCCGCAGGTTCTCGAGCTCCGACTGGAAGTCCACGTAGTGCGGCAGCTTCAGGTGCTCGACGAAGCCGCTCGCCTCGATGTTGTCCGAGTGGTACAGCACGAATTCCTGGTCCTGCGCCGGCGCGGTGACGTCTTCCCCGAGTTCGGCGGACCGCAGCGCGCGGTCGACCAGCGCCATCGACATGGCGCGCCGTTCCCCATGCCCGAACACCAGCCCGTAGCCGCGGGTGAATTGCGGCGGCTCCGTCCGGCTGCCCTTGAACTGGTTGACCATCTGGCATTCGGTGATGCCGATCTCCCCGATATCGATCGGGAAGCCCAACTCGGGCGGGGTGAATTCCACCGCCACATGCCCGACGCGGATCTCGCCGACGAAGGGATGGTTGCCGCCATAGCCGCGCTGCGTGGAATAGCCGAGCGCGAGGACGAAGCCCTCGTCGCCGCGTGCCAGGTTCTGCAGCCGCACGTCGCGCGGCGCGGGGAAGGCGAGGGGCTGGCGCGTCAGGTCGCCCGGCTCGCCGGGGTCCGCCGGTTCGCGCTGCATCAGCCCTTCGCGCGCCAGCAACTCCGTCACGCGCGGCGTCGAAGCGACGGGCGTCTCGGCCTCCGGCGCCGCGGCGGGCGGCGCGCCTTCCGCGGCCAGCGCGAAATCGAGCAGCCGGTGCGTGTAGTCGAAGGTCGGCCCCAGCACCTGGCCGCCCGGCAGGTCCTTGTAGGTGGCGCTGATCCGCCGGCGCAGCCGCATCGCGCCGGTGTCCAGTGGCTCGGAGGCGCCGAAGCGCGGCAGGGTGGTGCGATAGGCGCGCAACAGGAAGGCAGCCTCGATCAGGTCGCCCTTCGCCTGCTTGATCGCCAGCGCGGCGAGGAAGCGGTCGTGGCACGACCCTTCCGCCATCACGCGGTCGACCGCGAGGCCCATCTGCTGCTCGATCTGCGCGACGGTCAGTTCCGGCACCGCCGGATCGCCGCGCCGGGTCTCGTCCAGCCAGGCATGGGCGGCGGAGATTGCCCGTTCCCCGCCCTTCACCGCGACATACATGGGTTCAGCCCTCCGCGATCGCGACGGTGCGCGGCAGGGCGGCGAGCCGGTCCCCCGCGCAGAGGATGACATCGACGCCGCGCGGGAACAGCGCGCGGTTCGCGGCCCAGGCGGCGACGAACCCTTCGGGCAGGCCGCGCACCAGCAGGCGGTGCTCGTGCTCGATCCCCGGGCCGGTGAGGCGCAGCCCGTTGCCTTCCTCCAGCGCCTCGACCTGGATCAGCAGGGTCGCGCCGCGTTCGGGTTCTTCCTCGATGCCGGCATCCAGCATCGCGATCGCCGGCGGCGCGCCTGTCGCAAGCAGGAAGGCTGCATCTTGCGGCGCCGACGCGACCGGCGCGCCGGCGTGGAAGCGCAGCCAGCCATCGGCCTCCGCACCGGCATCGTGCCAGAGCGGCGTCGCCGCGTCGGCCAGGCTGAGCAGCACGGCTGCGGCGGCCGGTGCCAGCGGGGCAGGGGGCGTGAGGCCACGGCCCGCATTCTGCAGGCGGCCCGGGCGGCTCATCGCGTCCAGCACCGCGCGGAAGGCGGCCTGCGCGTCGAGCACCGGATCGGCGAAGCCTGGGGTCAGCATGCTCATCGCGTCGTCTGCATGGCGAGGAATTCCACCTTCGTCGCCGCCGCGCGGCGCGCTTCCGAATCCCGCCGCGCCGCCTGCCCGGCGGCGAGCGGCACGACGACGCCGCCCATCAGCGCGTCGCGCCGGGCGGGGTCCTGCAGCGCGGCGTCGAGCAGCGCGGCGAGTTCCGCCTGTCGCTTGTCGCGCCCGGCGACGTAGGCGTGGCCGACCTGCTCGCCGAGGCGCACGGCGCAGCGCGTGACGGTCATCTCGCCGAGGTTGAAGGGCGCGCCATCGCCGCCCGCGCGGCCGCGCACCATGACGAGGCCGGTCTCGGCCGGGCGCAGGGTCGCGTGCGGCGGCAGGGGCGGAAGGGTGGCGAGAAGTCCGGCGATCTCCTCGCCGGAGGCGCGGGCAAGCACGGCCATCCAATGGCGGCGCTGTTCGGTCTGGGCGGTGTCCATGATGCTCATCGGGCTTATCTAGACAAATAGACATCCGCCCGGCACAAAGTCCACACGGATATCCCACGGACCTGACCGCTCATGGTTGAAGTTTCGATGACAGGAACGCCGCTCGCCCGTGGCCAGGGCGTGGCGCTGTGGCGACAGATCGCGGCGGCGCTGGAAAGCGAGATCGCCGGCGGCGGCAAGGGCGCAGGCGAACGTTTGCCGACCGAGGCGATGCTGACCGCACGCTTCGCCGTGAACCGTCACACCGTGCGCCGCGCGCTCGAGGATCTGGAGGCGCGCGGGCTGATCCGCGTCGAGCAGGGGCGCGGCGCCTTCGTGGCGGAGGATGTGGTCGACTACCGTCTCGGCCCGCGCACGCGCTTTTCGGAGGTGATCCGCCGGCTGAACCGGGAACCCGCCGGGCGCGTCCTGCGGATCGCGGAGGTCGCGGCGGAAACGCAGGTGGCGGAGGCGCTCGGGCTGCGTCGCGGGCGGCTCGTGCTGCGGGTCGATCGCCTGGGGCTCTCGAACGGACGGCCCGTCGTGCTCGGCCAGCATCATTTTCCGCTGCCGCGCTGTGCTGCGGCGGCCGAGGCGCTCGGTCTGGACGGCTCGATCACGGCGGCGCTGGCGGCCTGCGGCGTCGCGGACTACCGGCGCCGGTCCTCCCGCATCACCGCGCGCCTGCCGACGCCGGAGGAAGCGGACCTCCTGCAGCAATCGCGCTCCCGTCCCGTGCTCGTCGCGGAATCGCTGAATGTCGACCCGGACGGCGAGCCCGTGGACTTCACCCTCGCGGTCTACGCGGCCGGCCGCGTGCAACTTGTCGTGGAACCCTGATCCGATGACCTGGAACTTGAACGGCGGCACCGTCCTGCGGGACGGGACGATGGTGGATGGCGCACTGGCCCTGGCGGACGGCGTGGTGACGGAAAGGCCGGCGGCCGGCGCGCGGGGCTTCGACGCCTCGGGGCTGCTGGTGCTGCCGGGCCTGGTCGACATCCATGGCGATGCGCATGAGCGGCAGATGCAGCCGCGGCCGGGTGTCGACCTGCCGATCGGCCTCGCGTTGCGCGATTCGGCGGCGCAGCTCGTGGCCTGCGGCATCACCACCGCCTATCTCGGCGTGACCCTGTCCTGGGAGCCTGGCTTGCGGTCGCTGGCTTCGTGGCGCGCGCTCAAGGCGGCGCTGCCGGCGGCGCGCGCGGCATCGGCGACCGACCTTCGCGTGCATCTCCGCTTCGAGGCGGACAATCTCGACGCGCTAGACGACGCGCTCGACGGCATCGCGGATGGGTCGGTGCACCTGCTCGGATTCAACGACCACACGCCGGCGATCGCGCGGGCCTCGATGATTCGACCCACATGGCGAAGTATGCCGGGCGTGCCGGGATGAAGGCGGATGCGTTCCGCGCGCTGGCCGAATCGGTCATCGCCCGGCGCGGCGAGATCCCCGCGGCGCGGGGCCGTCTGGCCGAGGCCGCGCGGCGCGCCGGCATCCCCGTGCTGAGCCACGACGACGCGACCCTGGATGACCGCGCGCATTACCGCGCGCATGGCGCGACGATCTGCGAATTCCCCATGGCCGAGGAGGTCGCGATCGCGGCGCGCGGGGCGGGCGAGCATGTGGTGATGGGCGCGCCCAACGTGGTGCGGGGCGGCAGCCATCTTGGCTGGGCGTCCGCCGCGCCGCTGGCCGAGCGCGGGATCGTGACGGTGCTTGCCTCCGACTACGTCTGGCCGGCGATGCTGGAAGCGGCCTTCGCAATGGTCCGCCGCGGCGCGATGGACCTGCCGCGGGCCTGGGCGCTGGTCTCGGCGAACCCGGCCGAAGCCTGCGGGCTTGCCGATCGCGGACGGCTGGCGCCTGGGATGCGCGGGGATGTGGTGGTGGTGGATCCGGCGCGGCCGGCGCCGGTCGCGGTCTTCGCGGGCGGCGAACTCGCCTGGCTTGCGCCAGGGGCAGTGTCACGCGTGGGATGACCGAGAAAGGTGGCTCCCCGAGTTGGACTCGAACCAACGACCTAGGGATTAACAGTCCCGCGCTCTACCAGCTGAGCTATCGGGGAACGGAGCCGGGCGCCGCGTATAGTCCGGGGCGCCACCGGTGTAAACCCACCCGCGCGGCAAGGTCCGGAGCGGAATCGAACCGCTGTAGAGGGTTTTGCAGCCCTCGTCCCCGCATCGCTACGCTGCAACGGCCGGCAGCATTGCTCGGAAACCGCAGCAAACCTCGCACGGGTCGCAGGGCATGCGCCCTTCGCGGGCAGTTCGCGCGCATTGTGTGCCACGGTTGTGTCAGCGCCCAGGGCGCCGGAGTAGCCCGCCCAGGGCCGCATCCGCCGCATCGGCGGTCGCTCGCTCGCCCGCTTCTTCGGCGCGCTGGTAAATCGCCCGCGTGGTCCGCGGATCGCTATGACCAAGGGCGGCGGCAAGCAGCGAGTCGGGGACCACGCCCATCAACGAGGTCGCATAGCGGTGCCGCGCCCCATGGAGGGGCTGGACCTCCCGGCGCACGGCAGCGGCATCGCGGGCTCGCGCAGCCTTCGCCGTCAGGGCGCTCGGGGTCCAATGGTCCGAGAACCCGCTGGGCTGGTGGAACAGGTAGGCATCGCTGGGCAAACGCACGCCGCAGGCGAGGGCGAGTTCGGCCTCGTGTGCGCGGTGGGCGCGCAGCAGCCCCTCAACAGCGGCCGACATGGCGATTCGCCTGACGCTCCCCTCGGTCTTGGCGCCCTCGCGAAGGCGGGCAGTATCGGCGCGGCCGGCCTGCTCGATCACGGCATGGACCGAGATCCACCGCTCGGCGAAGTCCACCGCGCTCCAGCGCAGCGCCGCCAGTTCGCCCCGGCGCATGCCGGTCAGGCCTGCGAGCAGGATCAGGGTTCGGGTGGGCGCATCGCGGGCGGCGTCGGCCATGGCGGCGATCTCGTCCAGGGTCGGCGCGGTCATGCGCTTCCTGGGCACTGACGGGGCGCGGGCATCGCGGGCCGGATTGTCGTTGATCCTGCGCAGCCGCTTCGCATCGCCCAGGCAGTTCCGCAGCACGGCATGGACATGGTGGACTGTGCGCGGGGCGAGGGGTCTGCCGCCCTGTCCGATGGCAGCCTTCCGCACGGCTTCTTCCACATGCTCCACCCCGATCTTGCGGAGTTCGAGGTGGCCGAGGTGGGGAAGCACCATGCCGATCTTCTGGCGGTAATGCTCCACGGTCGCGGGCTTGCGGGTGGCGGCGCAGGCGGCGAGCCACAGGTCCACATGCTGCCGGAAGGTCATGCGGGCGGTGGCGGGGATGCCGCGCGCTTCCAGGCCGGTCATGCGGGCGGCGCAGTCCATGGCCTCCTGCTTGGTGCCGAAGGTCTGCACGCGCTGCCGGCGCTCGCCGTCCTGGGTTTCGGACCAGCGGCATAGCCAGCGGGTGATCTTGCCGCCGCCCTTGGCGACGGTGATGCGGCGTTCAACCGAGGCCATCAGCGCCCCCCGCTGGTCTGGCGCCGATGGGCGGCGGCGGCGAGGGCATGGTCCTGGCGGCAGAACAGCGGGCCGGGTCGGGAGCCATGGGCGAACAGGCCGCCGCACCATTCGCAGGTGCCCAGGTCGCGGCCCTGTCGGACGGCGGCGCGCCAGACCAGCAGGGTCGCGGCGCGCGGGCTGGTGCCGATGAACTCGGCGGCGAGGGCTTCGGGCTTCGCGGTGGAGAACAGGTTGCTGAACTTGACCTGCACCTCATGCCGGGCGGCGGCATCGTCCAGTTCGCGCCCCATCCAGACCAAGTCGGGCTGACCGGGCTGCGCGGCGTCGCGCCAGGGGTAGCGGCCGCGCTCGTCGGGCTCGTCCCATAGGGCGGCGAGCAGACGGGCGATGCCGGTTTCGAGGTTGTCCATGGCGCTGTCGGAGGTGGGCGCGGTCCAGCCGCGCGGCTCGGGTTCGGGGGGCTGGCTGCGGCGGCGCTGGTCGCCGGGCATCCAGTCCAGGGGAATACGCTGCATCGGGTGGTTCTCCTGCAATTCTCGCAACGCAGATGGCGGCCACAGCATTGACAAGGGCCGCCCTCTGCGGTGCGGTGCCAATGCTCACACAGCGCGCAGTGTTGCGCAAATTGGCAGGAGAGCCCCATGTCACAGCCCGTAGTCCGCCGGCGCGCCACGAAGCCCCGCCTCGTGCCCGAGCGCCTGACCTTCACCACGGCCGAGACCGCTTCGTTGCTCGGGATCAGCCAGAGCGGCGTCTATGGGATGATCCGCCAGGGCGTGATCCGGTCGGTGAACATCGGAGGCTCGCGGCGGCTGGTTCCGCGCGCGGAGTTCGAGCGCCTGGGTCGCGAGGCCTCGGGCGATCCGACATGGACCGCTGAGCGCGCATTCGGCGGCGAGCAGACGCAGTGAGCGGCGCCGAGGACACCAGCCCGGCTCGCCTGGACGCGCTGCTGGAACGGATCAACGAGGCCACCGGCGGCATGGCCGACGCGGAGTTCGTCGCGCTGATGCGCCAGGGCTACGCGGTCAATCCTGGCATGATCATCGGCCTGCTGGCCGACATGCTTGATCCTACCAAGCGCGAGGCGCTGTTCATGCAGGGCCTCACCAACATGGTCGCGGAGTTCATGGCGAAGGACGCGCTGCCGCGCACCGATCAGGTGGGCGACGGCCTGGATCACGTCGAATGCGACGGCGTGCGCCTGCCCCGAATGCTGACCGTCGACAACGGCAAGGCGGTGTTCCCGCAGCACGCCACCGTGGCCGACCTTCGCGTCGCGGCCCGGATCGCGCAGGCCGACCCGGCCAACCGGGATCACGCGAAGGCGTGGCTGGCGCTGGCGGATCGGATGGTCGCGGCCGGCGCCGGGCTGGACGACACGCTGCTGGCCGCTGCGGGGAGGTTGGCATGAGCGACACGCTGGCGGGCAAGAGCGCCACGAGCCGCGAGGGCTCCGCGCGCATCGCCGCGCAGATCGAGGCCTTCTGGCTGGAGCGCGGCTACGTGGTGAAGGCGATGGCGGTGCCATGCGAAGGCGGGCTGTGGGTCGTGCAGACGCCCGATCTCGTGAATGGCCTGCCGCGCCCTGGCACGCCCCGCGTGGCGGTTGACCCGGCGCGCCGCCGGGCGTGAGGGTGGGGGCAGGCACGCAACGGGCCGATTCAGCCCAGGCAAGGAGGCCCCCGGCGGGATAGCGAACCGCCCACCTAGAACGCGAAACGCCCGGCTCGCGAAAGCCGGGCGCCTCACAACCACCTGTCGTCACTTCGCCCTACCAAGACGCCGCCACGATCAGGAGAACCGCCGGAGTAAATATCATCGCGGCGGCGACGTTGGAAGGGTGAAGCGGCGGCTCCAGACAGGAGCCTTCACGTGCAAGACCCGCATCAGGTCACCAACCTTGCGCTGGTCCGGCGGCGCATAGCCGAGGTCCAGGCGCACGCCGACGCCATGACGCCAGAGGACTCGCGCCGCGAAATCCAGCGGCGGCGCTCGCTGCTTCGGATCGCCAGCCAGATCGACAACCCCATGCCTGTGATCCGTCCGGCGATTAGCGGCCGCGCGCCGCGCCGGCAGCGGGCGGCGGCGAGCCGAGTCGGCAAGGCAAGCGCCGACCCCGAGCCATCCGCGCCGGGTCGGCCCGGCGAACCTCCCTCAACAGCCCGCGCGGCAAGCCGAACGCCTGATAGGGGCGAACAATTCCGCATGCCTGGGTTCCAGCCGCTTGGCTTCGTTGTTGACCGCGTCCTGGCGCGCATCGCGCGCGGCATGGAGGGCGGGGAATGAGCGGGGTCCATGTATTCGGCGCGCCGCCGGCAAGCGCGGTCCTGCTCTCCACCGCCGAGCATGAGCAGGGCATCGTCGGCACGCTGCTCGCGAACAATGCGCGCCTAGACCTCGTGGGCGACATACTGCGGCCAGAGCACTTCAGCGACCCCCTGTGCGCGCGCATCTACGCCGACATTGTGCGCATCGTCGGCAAGGGCGGGGTGGCCGATGTGGTCACGCTGCGGGCCTCGTATGAGGCGGCGGGCCTGCTGGCCGAGGTGGGTGGGCCGGCCTACCTCGCCGGGTTGCTGGGGAATCTCTGGCCAGCGTCGGAACTACGGTTCCTGGCGCGACAGGTGGTCGACCGATGGCGTCGCCGGCGCGCCGATGAGATTGCAGACGCTCTCAAGCGCGCGGTGATCGAACGCCTCGAGGACGAAGCCGGCGCCGAAATCCTCTCGGACGCATCGGCCGCGCTGGCCGGTGTGGCGGCGGTGGGTTCCGGCGAGGGCGAACAATGCGCCCGCGATGCCGTGGACGAATTGCTGTCCGACATGGAGCGCGCCGTCAGCACGCCCACGCCCTCGCGGGCGGTGGCGACGGGCCTGCGCGACTTGGACCGCCTGCTGTTGGGCGGCGTGCACCCCGGCCAGATGGTCGTCATCGGCGCGAGGCCCAGCATCGGGAAGTCCATGCTGGCGGGGCAGATCGCCCTGAGTGCCGCGCGGCGCGGGGTCGGTTCCTGCATCGTGTCGCTGGAAATGACCCGCCAGGATTGGCGCGTGCGGCTGCTGGCGAACCTCGCCGGAATTCCTGGCGACCGCCTGCGGCCCGAGGTGGCGCGGTCGCTGTCCGAGGCCGAATGGGACGCGCTTCGGCAGGCGCGCGGCGATGCCGCGCTGGACCGCATCCACATCGTTGCCGGCCAGGACATGACGGCGGCCGATGTGCTGATGCGCGCGCAGGCGATGGTCCGGCGCCACAAGGTCGGGCTGCTGGTGGTGGACTACCTGGGGCTGCTGAAGGCGCCTGCCGGCATGGGTCGCGAGGGGCTGGTCGCCGTCACCGAGCAGAACAGCAAGGCGATGAAGCGCGCGGCGCAGGCGCTGGACGTGCCTGTCGTGGTGGCGGCGCAGTTGAACCGGGACATTGAGAACCGGGAGGATCCACGGCCCACGCTGGCCGATCTGCGGTGGTCGGGTTCCATCGAGCAGGATGCCGATGTGGTGATCTTGCTGCATCGGGCCGAGCGGCACCTTGAGAAGCGGCGCCCAGTCCGAGGCGACAGGGAGAGCGAGGAGAAATTCGCGGACCGAGCGGCGCGGTTCCACGATGAACTGGACCGCGAGCGGGGCCGGATGGACCTGTTCGTGGAAAAGCATCGCCAGGGCCGTCGCGGGCATGTGCGCGTCGCGGTGGAGGACGAACTCTCCCGCATCGGGGACGTGCTGCGGGAGATCGTCGCATGAGCCGCAATGCTCGCGATTGGGCTTTCGCCGTCCGCGGAGTCTCGGGGGCCTGCCGGCACTTCCTGTTGCGGCTGGGCGACCACCACAACGAGGGGAGCGGGCAATGCAACCCGTCGCTTCCGCTACTCGTCGAGGAAAGCGACATGTCGAAGGACACCATCCTTCGCTGCATAGACGAGGCGGTCCGGAACGGGCTCCTGCGTGTCAGGAAGCAGAAGGGGAAGGGCAACCGCTACACGCTGCTCGGGCCTGGGATGCCGAATGACGAGCATCGCGACCCGCCCGGCACCGAGGTTGACCCCCCCCAGGAACCGGCCCGACCCGTCGCACCATGCGACGGGTTGCCGCCTGCCGACCCGTCGCACCATGCGACGGGTTACCCCCCTGACCCGTCGCACCATGCGACTACACCCGTCGCACCATGCGACGGGACCCGTCGCACCATGCGACCCGAACCAGGAAGGAACCAGGAAGGAACCCAACCCTATGGGGGGCAGGGGGGGCGAGTGGTGGCGGCAAGGCGGTCGCACCTACCCCCTGGGTGGTCGCCATCACCAGCCGATGCAGCCTTCGCCCGGGATCGGGATGTCGACCCCGATGCCGAGGCGCCGCGCTTCCGGGACCACCACCTCGCCAGGGGCAAGCCGAGTGCAGACTGGTCGGCTTCGTGGCGGACCTGGGTGCAGAACGCGGTGCGGTTCCGAACCGAGGGCGGGAAGCCGCACACGCCTCGTCAGCCCGGTCTGCCGATCAACGGGCACCGCCCCGCCCTGATGCCATCGGCGCCGACCACCTGGGCGGCGCTGACGGCCGATCAGCAGGACACCGCCGAGGATGTGCTGCACGGGCTGGCGCTGGCCGGCCAGGACGGCGCCTTCGGCGGGTGGGTCTTGCAGGCGGTCGCCGACCTGTCGGCAGAGGGCCTGTCACGCGATGCGCTGCGCGCGGCCTCCGCATCGGCTGCGCGGATGAAGGGCGGCCGCGAATTGCTGGACGAGGAGGCTCGCGCCACCGGCGCTGACTTGGATGCGGTCGGGCGTCGCTTCTACCGCTACTTCGCCAAGGTGGCGCGCTCCATGCGCGATGAGGCGGCGGCGCCCGACAATGTCGTCGCGCTGCGCGCCCAGGGCGGGAGGCAGGCATGACCGCGCCGGGCATCTTCGACGCCGTCGCCGCGGATCGCGACAGCCAGGTGGTTCAGGACGACCTGCTGACGACCCACGATCCGGCTGCGCGCTACGAGCACGCCTCGCTGCGCAGGATCGCGTTCGACCGCTGGGTGGCAGGCGGTCGGGAATGGCCGCCACCGGAGGGGCTTCTGAGTGCGATCGCCGGCGCAGCCCTGGGGCGGCGATGACGATGCCGGCGCAGATCACACAGGCATCCAGATCACGCAGCGCGGCGCACTCCACGCGCGATGCAGAGCAAACGTGCAGTCCTGCCGATCGCTCTCTCGATTGGTGTGGAACGGGCGCCCGGTCCCTGTGAAACGCGGGCGCACGGCCGGCGGGCACCACCCCGCCGACCGCACTCATCAACAACGCTGCTTCAGGAGAGCATCGCCGTGACTACCGCCGTCATACCTGCGCGCGCGCAGATCGCGCCAGCGCCCGAACCACCGCCGCCGGCTCGCCGCCTCATCTACACGCAGCGTGCGTCATGAGCGACGCGGCATCCGAACGGGAGCGCCAGGACGGCGCCCTCGTCAGCATCGAGGCGCAATGCGATCTCGCCATCGCCGCGCTGAAGGAAGCGCGCACGTTGCCCGAGGTGCTGAAGATACAGGCCACGGCCGAGGCGCTTCGTGTCTATGCGGTCCGGATCAAGGCCGCGCGCGCGGCGCAGAACGGCATCGCTCGCGTCATCTTCCTGGCTGAGGCGCGCGTCGGCGCCGAACTGGAAGCCGCCCAGGCGCGCGGCGAATTGCAGCGGCCCGGCGGCGACCGGGGAAACCAGCACACGGGAGGCAAAGTTCCCGATGGTGCAAATGCCACTCCGAAGATCGCGGACGTCCTGGGCAGCAGAAAGGCTGCGGCCCAGGCGAAGCAGATGCACCGCGCAGGCCCGGCCGCCATCGAACGCGAGGTCGCGGAGGCCACCGCCCAGGATCGGCCGGCGTCGCGGCAAAGGATCCTGAACCCTCGGCGGCCCACGCCAGCGCCGCCGCCCCAGGCCCCGGCCCCGGCAGCGGCACCACCGCCTTCGCCGCCGTCACCACTGTCGACCGATGCGCCGGACCCCGCCTCGTTCAGCGGCACGGCGCGCGCGCGGCTGGAACAGGCGATCGAAGCGCACAAGCGTCGGCTGGACCGCGAACTCGAGGGCCGCATCCATGCCGAGGTGACGCGTCGATTGGAGGAATGGCGCCAGGAGGCCGAGCGCACCGTCGGCATCCGGATCGCCGCACTCGAGAAACGCGCTACGCAAGCCGAGGCGACCGTCGCGGCGCTCCGCGGTCGCTTTCCGCACAACATGTTCCGCCTGCTGCTGGAAGCCGTGCATCCCGACCGCTGGCACGGATCGGCGAAGGAGGCGCGCGCCACCGAGGCCTTCCAATACCTGACGGACCATCGGGCCGCGCTTGCCATGACCCCTGAGGAAGAAGCGGCGAAGATCGCTGCGGTGAAGCGGGAGGCCGAACAGCGCGAGTGGATGCGACGCGCCGCAGCGATGCGCGCCGCCCAGGAGGCCGAGCGCAAGCGCAAGGCTGCCGAACGCCGCGCAGCCAGGAAGGCGCAGCAGGAACCATCCGCATGACCACCGACGAAGCCCGCCGCGCACTTCTGCAGATCCTCGAACAGCAGTCCGGCGGCACGGCGCCGACCGAGGCCGCGATCCTTGTCATCCAGGCAACGGAGCGTGCCGCCGCCGCGCGGGCCGCTGTTGATGCCGCCATGGACGCTGCGGCGAACGCCATCGCCGTCGCCGCGCCCGGTGCCGACGCCGCGCGCATCGCCACCCTCGCCGCCGCATGGCTCCGGGAGGCCACCGGCATCGCGCCAGACATCGGCGCCGCCGTCGCGCGCATCGCCGCCGCCTCTGACCCGCAGCCGCCGCAGCCGCCCGACTGGACCACCCTGCCGCCGGCGGGGCGCGCATGATCCCAGGCGCCTCGCTACACTGGCCGGCGCCATGCCCGCCCCGGTCACCTTCAAGGATCTCGAATACGCCTCCCTGGCCGCAGCCGCCCGCGCCCACGGGCTGAACGCCGCCACAGTGATCAACCGCGTCCGTCGCGGATGGTCCG
>NZ_JAGIYZ010000020.1 GCF_017813355.1 Roseomonas nitratireducens | reverse complement strand
GGTCAGCGCCGTGGCGCGCGCGTCGTGCTGGGCGGCGGGGCGCGGCGCGGCGGCGGTTGCGGCGCGCCACGGCCGCGTGCCGGCGCCGTCCTGCGGGGCGGCGGTGGCGGCGGCGGCGGCCGGCGGATCATGAAGCGCTGCTGTGCCGGGGACATCACCATCCAGCGCGCCTGCAGCGTCTCGTCGTCGGGCACGGCCTCGCCGAGCCGCGTCAGCGCCTGGCGGGCGCGGCGCTTGTGCTCCTCGGTCAGGTTGCCCCAGGGGATGGGCCCGGGCGTGTAGACGCTCTCGGGGTCCGGGTCGGGCTCGGTGATGACCGTCACCGGCTGGGCCTCCGGCGCGCAGGCGGCGAGCGTGGCGACGATGCCGAGCAGGAACCAGCGGCGTGTCGTCACGGGGCGATCTCCACCATCACCGGGACGTGGTCGGAGGCTTTCTCCCAGTCCCGCGCACCCTTCAGCACGACATGGCGCGTGAGCGCGCCGGCGAGGTCGTCGCTGACCCAGACATGGTCGAGCCGCCGCCCGCGATCCGAGGCCCGCCAATCGGCCGCGCGATAGGACCACCACGTGTAGAGCTTCTGGTCAGCGGGGACGAAGTGGCGCAGCGCGTCGTGCCAGCCGCCCTTCGCCTGCCAGGCGGTCAGCGCCGTGGTCTCGACGGGCGTGTGGGAGACGACGTCGAGCAATTGCTTGTGGCTCCAGACATCGTGTTCGAGCGGGGCGATGTTGAGGTCGCCCACCAGCACGGCGCGGCGCGCGGGGCGCGCGGCGGACCAGGCGGTCGCCTCCGCCACGAAGTCTAGCTTGTGGCCGAATTTCGGGTTCTTCTCCCGGTCGGGGATGTCGCCGCCGGCCGGGATGTAGAAATTGTGCAGCTCGATCGGTCCGCCCGGCGCGTCGACGGACACGCCGAGATGGCGGCAATCGCCCTTGCCGCACCAGTCCGGATCGTCCTCCCGCAGCAGCAGCGGGCGCTTCGAGAGCACGGCGACGCCGTTGTAGCCCTTCATGCCGCGCACCAGCCGGTGCGCGAAGCCGAGTTCGGCGATCCCCTCATGCGGGAAGAGATCGTCCGGGCACTTGGTTTCCTGCAGGCAGAGCACGTCGGGCGCGAGCGCGGCCACAAGGTCCTTTAACAGCGGCAGCCGCAGCCGCACGCTGTTGATGTTCCAGGTGGCGATGCGCAGCGGTCCGCGCCCGGCGGCGGCCCGTCGCGGCATCAGACGATCTTCGTCCGGACCTCGCCCACGCCCTCGACGAAGCCTTCCAGCACGTCGCCGCGCACGACGGCGGCGACGCCTTCCGGCGTGCCGGTCATGATCAGGTCGCCCGGGGCGAGCTCGACGAGTTCCGAGAGGTTCGCGATCACCTCCGGCACCGACCAGATCAGCTTGGACAGGTCGGAGGTCTGCACGACCTTGCCGTTCACCTTCAGCTCGATCTTGCCGCGGGCGGGATCGACGCCGGCGGCGGGCACCAGCGCGCCCATCGGCGCGGACTTGTCGAAGCCCTTGCCCATGTCCCAGGGACGGCCGGTCTTCTTCGCCTCGTTCTGGATGTCGCGGCGCGTCATGTCGAGGCCGGCGCAGTAGCCCCACACATGGGCCAGCGCATCGGCGACGGCGATGTTCTTGCCGCCCTTCCCGATGGCGACGACGAGTTCCATCTCGTGGTGCAGGGACTTCGTCACGGTCGGATAGGGCATGTCGGCATCGTTGATGACGACGGAATCGGCCGGCTTCGCGAAGTAGAAGGGCGGCTCGCGGGTCGGGTCGGAGCCCATCTCGATCGCGTGCTCGGCGTAGTTGCGGCCGACGCAGAAGATGCGGCGGACCGGGAAGAGCGTGTCGCTGCCCTTGATGGGAATCGCGGCAACCGGGGGCGGCGGGAAGACGTAGGACACCATGATGGGCGAGGCTCCGGACAGGTCGGGACGGCGTCCTATACAGGCGCCCGCGCGGGGCCGGAAGCCGGGGCGCCCGGCCCCGCCAGCTGAAGTGTCACATGAAGATGACGCCAGAAGCCGAGCGCAATGTTTGAGAAGTCAGATGGCCGATGCCAAAAAAAGTAGCGCCCGGTCAGGGGGGTGACCGGGCGCCGTATTGTATTTCCGATCGGAAAGGTCGGGCGAGCCGGCAGGGGACACCGGGGCTCGACCACCGGTCACTTGTGGGCCGGCGGTTGAAGACTAACGCTTCGCGCCCGCAGAAGCAAAAACAAATGGCAAGGGCGCGTGACGGGAATCACCGTCACAACCGCGGGATGTGCCGCTACTCCGCGGCCTGGGCGAGCGCGCCGGACCGGGCGGCACGATGGGCCGCCGCCGCACGGCCGAAAGCCTCGAAGATCGCGCGGCTGTCGATGTCCCGTTCCCAGTCGTATTCCGGGTGCCATTGCACGCCGAGCGCGAAGGCGTGCGCGCCCTCGACGCGCACCGCCTCGATCGTGCCGTCCGGGGCCCAGGCCTCCGCCACCAGGCGCGGGGCGAGCCGCTGCACGCCCTGGTTGTGTAGCGAATTCACCGCGAGCCGGGCGGCGCGGCGCGACTCGGCCGTGATGGCGCCGGCGAGGGCGCCGGCCGATTCGATCCTGACCGCATGGGCCTTGCCGGTGCGCACGCGCGGCACCGGCTGGTCGGAGGGCGTCGAATGGTCCATGCGGCCCGGCAGGTCCTGGATCCGCTGGTCGAGGCTGCCGCCGAGGGCGACGTTCAGTTCCTGCATGCCGCGGCAGATCGCCAGCAGGGGCACGCCCGCCGCGATCGCGGCGCGGATCAGCGGCAGCGTCGTCGCGTCGCGCTGGAGGTCCTCCGGCGTGCCTTCCGCATGCGGCGGGCCTTCGTAATGGCCCGGCCAGACATTGGACCGGCTGCCGGTCAGGATCAGCCCATCCAGGTGCGGCAGGAGTTCCGAGGACAGGTCCTCCCCCGCCGCGGGCAGCAGCACGGGCGTGCCGGCAACCGGACCGCGGACGGCCCGGATGTAGGTGTCGGAGGCGGCGTGGTTCGGCGTGGCGAAGATGCCGAACGGCTTCTGGCAGCAGGAGATGCCGATGAGGGGTCTCATGGAATCCTACAGTTCCGCGACGGAATGTCAGGATCAAGGCGCGCGATTGGGATTTCGTGAATGTCTGCCCCGCGTTGCCCGGATGTCGCGCTTTTCGTGCCGTCCGGTGCCCGCGGGATGGGCGGGGGTCAGTTGCCCGGCCCCTGCGGCGCGCCGAATCCGCCCGGCTCGAAGAATCGCGGATCGTTGAACTGGAACAGGCCCGCGGGGAAGCGCAGCCCGGTCTCGATGCGGGACAGGGTGACGCGGGTCTCCCGCCGCTGCGGATCGACCACGGCCCATTGGCGCAGCTGCAGCGTCTCGGCGTCGAAGACGAGGGTCAGCGTGCCCTCGGCCGGTTCGCGCGTGCGGAACAGGGTGACGCGCAGGAAGCCGCCTTCGCGCGCGACTGCGGTGACGGTGATGTCGCCGGACATCCGCACCTCCCGCCGCAGCAGCACGCCGAGGGGCGTGGTGCCGACCGGCAGCGTCGTCGGCGCGCGCAGGTCCCGGTCGTACATCAGGAACTGCCCGGCATCGGCAACCAGCAGCATCGGGTCGGGCGGGTCGTATTCGAAGCGCATGCGGCCCGGGCGCCAGATCCAGGCGGTGCCCTCGGCCGAAGCCCCGTTCCAGGCGAGCTGCAGGAAGCGCGCCCGCAGCGTGCCGAGGCTGTTGAGATAAGCCTCGACGCGGGCGAGGTCGGCGCGGTCGCGGTCGGTCAGCGCCGCACCCTGCGGCGGCGCGGGCGCGCGCTGCTGCGCCACCGCCGGGGCGGCGAGGAGGATGGCGGGGGCGAGCAGCAGGGCGCGGCGGGTCATGGCCAGGGATGTGGCCCGGGCCGGGGCGCGGCGGAACCCCCCGCTCAGCGCGGGGTGCCCTGCACGCCGGGGATGCCCTGCGGCATGCCCTGGGGCATCTGCATGGTCTGGTAGCCCTGCGGGCGGCGGAACAGGGCGGCGTCCTGCGGCGCGTAGACGACGCGGGTGGCTTCCATCCGGCCGGCGCCGGCGCCCTGGGCGGTGCCCTGGCCGCGCAGCATCACGCCGTCATTCGTCACGCAGGCCTCGCCCTGGCCGGAGGCGGACTGGTAGCGCCAGACGGTGCAGTCCTGGCCGGCGATCTTCTCCTGCCCGCCGCGGGTGAAGCGGGCGTTCTCGAAGTCGCGCTGCATGCCGGCGGCCTGGGCCATCGGCACGTCCATGATCATGCGCATCTGCTCCATCACCATGAAGCCGCGCTGCGCCTGGTGGTCGGCGATCATGTAGCCCACGCCCTGGGGCATGTTCATGCGCATCATCCGCTGCGCGGCGGACCAGAGGATGGTCATCTCCGCCGCCTGGCCCTGGCCGGCGACGCGGTAGGTCACGGCGACGTCGCGCGTCGGGAAGATCTGGGGCCGGTCCTGGGCCTGGGCGGCGACCGGCAGGGCGGCGATCAGGGCGGCGGCGATGGTCTTGCGCATGCGGGGTCTCCTCGTCCTTGGGGCAGAGGGTGCCATGGCGGCGATGGCGCCGCGATGGCTGAAACGCGGCGTGGCCGCGATGGCCGAAACGCGGCGTGGCCGCGATGTGGCGCGCGGCAGTCCACCGCGGCCTCGATATGGGGCCCCGCCGGGTCCGTGCGGGATTGCACGGCGCCCGGCGGGGTTTCGCTGCCTGGCTGGGGGGCTGATCAGCGCGGCAGGAACTCGGCGAAGTATTCGTAGCTGTCGGCGTTCATCTGGGCGGCGGAGGGGTTGTCCTTCGCCAGCGCCTCGGCGCCGCGGGGCTGGTAGGCGTGGTCGCGCGTGCCGAGCGCGAGGTGGCTCATCTCATGGATCACGATGCCGCCCTGGTTGTCCTGGCCGGTGCGGCCGGCGCGGAAGAAGGTCGGGCAGAAGCCCATCGTCTCCCGCGCGCCGCCGCCCCAGCGGACATAGGCGAAGGTGCCGCCGCCGCAGCTGTCGGTGCGGTTGCACTCGTAGGCGACGCGGCCCTCGCGCTCATCCAGCCCGCGGGAGATGGCGCGGAAGTTCTTGGCGATGGCGCCGGGCGGGTTGGCGCCGAAGAAGCGCCGCAGATGCGGCTGGATGCGCTCGGGCTCCAGCGTCAGGGCGGCGATGGATTCGTTCGTCATCTGCCGGGCATCGACGAAGGCGCGGCGGATGGTGGTGCGCTGTTCCTCGGTGCAGGTGCCGTCGCGGGTGGCGACCTGGCGGTCCTGGCCGCCCTTCACCCCCTGCGCGGCGGCGGGGAGCGTGGAGATCGCCAGGGCGGCGACGGCGGCGGTCAGGATCTTGCGCATCTCGGTCTGCCTTCCTTCCGGGTGGCAGGCCGACTATGCCGGGCCGCGAAGGGCCCGGCGCTGAAACGGTTCAGCCCGCGGCGGGGGCGGGCTTCGCCGATCGCTTCTCCCGCGCGTTCCGCAGCAGCGCGATTCCGCGGTACACGCCGTGCACCATCTTGGAATAGGGCATCAGCAGGAAGAAGGCGAAGACCAGCCCGAGGTGGATCGCCAGCATCACGCCCATCGCCCCGGTGTGGCGCACGGCCAGCAGAAGCAGCCCGGTCGCGGCGATCAGGAACAGCAGGGCGAGCATGGCGAACTCGCCCCCCAGTACCTTGCGGGAGACCGGGCCGGGATCGGTGATGACCTTGGTGTGCATCAGCCCCGCCGCGCCGAGCATCATCAGCACCCCGCCCCAGGTGCCGAACTGCACGGGCAGGGAGAAGAAGGCGTGCGGCGACTTCCAGCCGAAGACGTGGTGGTAGATCGCGCCCGTGCTGGTGGCGGCGAAGCACAGCAGGAAGCCGTAGAGCAGCGCCTGGTGGAAATGCCGCCGGCGCTGGGAGAAGCCCTCGTCCAGGTCGTTGCAGCCATGCCCGCCGCCGCCGAGGTTTCGCAGCGTGAGGATGTCGACCGCGGCTTCGGCCGCCGGCGCGGGGGCGAAGGCGCCGCCCATGCCGCCCGTCGCGCGCCAGTAGCTGCGCGCGCCCATCGCCATGGCAAACACGCCGTAGCCGAAGGTCAGGGTCGCGAGCCCGACCATCAGCCAGTAGGGGATGATGCGGAAGAAGGCGCCGACGCCGGTCTGCGCGGAATAGAGCACCGCCGGGTCCTGCAGCGCCGCGACCAGGATCAGCGTGATGGCGATGCCGAAGGCGGCGGCCAGCGTGACCAGCGTGCCGTTGCGCTCGAAGGCGCGGCCCATGGGCTTGGGCCAGGCGTGCTCGGCGTAGGATTCCTGGCGGAGTTCCGCGAAGGTCGCGGGGATGTTGATGCCGAAGGGATGCGGCGGCGCGTACTGGCAGGCGTGGTAGCAGCCCTTGCAGCCATGGCAGAGGTTGGCGAGGTGCGTGAGGTCCGCTTCCGCGAAGGACCGGCGCATCGCCATGGCGGGGAAGACGGCGCAATAGCCTTCGCAGTAGCGGCAGGCGTTGCAGATCTCCATCTGCCGCCGGGCTTCGGCGACGGTCTCCGATTCAGCGGCCACTGCAGGTCTCCTGGAGATCCGACGGCGTGCGGCGCGGCCGCGCGCCGAGGGCGCGACGGGCACCCATGCACGTTGCGCCGCAACGCGCATGGGGACCCGGAATGCGGCCAGCCGGTCGTCCGGCGAAGCCAAGCGGCCGGAGGCCGCGCCCGGCGTCTGAGGGCATCATGATCGCGTCAATTCCTCACGATCTTGGCCGCTTCCTCGCCCGCGATGCGGCCGAAGACGGTGCCGATGGTCATGCCGAAGCCGGCCAGGTACCCCTGGCCGAGGATGTTGCCGGACATGATCTCCCCGCTCGCGAACATGTTCGCGGAGGGCGTGCCGTCGGCCATCATCACCCGGGCGCGCTCGTTCACCTTCACCGACAGGAAGGTGAAGGTGATGCCGGGCTTGAGCGGGTGGCAGTAGTAGGGCGGCGTGTCGATCTTCCGCGCCCAGTGGGATTTCGGCGGCGCCAGCCCATCCGTGCGGCAATCGTCGAGCGACTGCGCCTTGAAGGTGCCGGGCTGCACCGCGGCGTTGTAGTCGGCCACGACCTTCTCGAGCTTGCCGGCATCCAGGCCGATCATGCCCGCGAGCTCCGCGATGCTGTCGGCGCGATAGGGCGCGAAGACCGGCGGCAGGTAGTCGAGCTGCGCCTTGGAATCGTTGATCGCGAAGGCGACCTGGCCGGGCTGCTGCGCGATGAGCCGCCCCCAGATGGCGTAGCGCTTCGGCCAGACATCCTCGCCCTCGTCGTAGAAGCGCTCCACGTCGCGGTTCACGACGATCGAGAACGGCACGCAGTCGAGCCGCATGGCGAGGCCGCCATCCTCCATCGGCGCGCGTGCGTCGTTGGCGACGGCGTGGAACTGCGTCGGGTCGCCCACTTCCTGCACGCCCTGGGCCAGCAGGTCCTTCAGGATGCGGCCCTGGGCATAGGGCGTGCCGCGGATCTGGAAGTTGTCGGCGGCGTCGCCCCAGTACTTCCGCAGCCATTCGCGGTTGCCCTGGAAGCCGCCGGAGGAGGCGACGAAGGCCTTGAAACGGATGCGCGCGGGGAAGCCGCGGTGGGAGACGATCGCCTCGGTCGCGAAGCCGTCGCGCACCTCGATGTGCTGCACCTCGGTGTCGTAGAGGATGACGATGCCGAGGCGTTCCGCCGTGCGGTAGAGCGCGTTCACCAGCGCCTTGCCGCCGCCTAGGAAGAAGGCGTTGGTGCGCGACAGCGAGAGCGTGCCCGACAGCGAGGGCTGGAACACCACGCCGCAGGATTCGAGGAAGCCCGGCGCGTGCTGGGAGGCGCGGATGCACATGCGCGCCAGCGCCTCATCCGTCTTGCCCGCGGTGACGCGCTTCAGGTCGTCCCAGTACTCCTCCTCCAGGTAGGAGTCGGTCAGCACGCCGGTCGGGCCCGGATGCAGCGCGCGGAGGTTGCGGGTGTGGCGCGAATTGCCGCCGCGCATCGCGCGGGGCGCGTGCTCGGCCAGCACCACGCTCGCGCCCGCTTGGCGCGCGGTGATGGCGGCGCAGAGCGCGGCGTTCCCGCCGCCCGCGACCAGCACGTCGAAGGTCTGCGTCAGGTCCGCCATGGCGTCCTGGTTCTCCTGTGTCGCTGTGATGTATACAGATGTATCCAGGCATGTCCAGGGCGTGCTATCGACCCGCCATGGATGGCAGCACCCCGGCCCGCGACCTCGGCGAAAGCGCCTATGCGCGAATCCGCGCGGCGATCCGCGACGGCGGCCTCGCCCCGGGCGAAAGGCTGACCGAGACGGACCTCGCCGCGCGCTTCGGCGTCTCCCGCACCCCGGTCCGCCAGGCGATCGCGCGGCTGGAGGCGGAAGGACTGCTGACGCACGAGGCCCGCCGCGGCCTGACGGTGACGCGCCCGGACCACCAGCAGGTGGTCGAGCTCTATGTCATGCGCGAAGTGCTGGAAGGGGCGGCCGCGCGCCTCGCGGCCCAGCATGCGGGCGAGACTGAGATCGCCGCCATGGCCGAGATCGTCGCGCGGGAACCGGAGGCCTTCGGCGACGCCGCGGCGCTGGCCGGCGTGAACCAGCGGCTGCACGGGCTGCTCTACCTCGCCGCGCACAACCGCTATCTGCTGCGCAGCCTCGAGCAGCTCTCGGCCACCATGGCGCTGCTGCCGACGCTGCTGACGCGCGATGGCCGGGCCGAGGCCGCGCATGCGGAACACCGCGCGATTCTCGAGGCGATCGTCGCGCGCGACGGCGATGCGGCGGAAGCGGCCGCGCGCCGGCATGCGCGCGCGGCCCAGAAGCACCGCCTCGCCTGGATGGTCGGCACGCTCGGCGTGCCGCTGGCGGCCCCCGGGGGGGCGGGCGGGGCTAGAGGATGATCCTCGTCATCACGATGACGGCGATGTTCACGAGGATGGTGACGCCGATGACCGACAGGGTGAAGGTCAGCGCCTTGTCCTGCGGCACGCGCATCACGACCGGCACGCCCAGATAGAGCGTGTAGAGCGCGTAGAAGGAGCCCGCGAGGGCCACGATCGCGCCGAGCAGCGGGACGATCACGGCGCCGCCCGCCACCCAGGAGGCCGTCGGCGCGAAGGCCGCGAGCTTCAGCGCGGCATCCGCATCTGCCGGCCCGCCGAATTTCGGGGCCAGCACCTCGATCACCTTCGCCGTCACGAAGACGCCGACCAGGGAGAGTATGTAGCCCACGATCGCGCCGGACAGCGCGCCGAAGAAGCCGAAGAACATCCCGATGATGAAGCCCGCCACCGCCGGGATCGCCGCCAGGATCATGACGTAGCGCGTGAACAGCGGCACGAGCTCCACCGGCTCGCGCGCGATCGCCTGCCATTCCTGCGCGGGGGCGGTGATCATCCCCTTCACGCGCGCCACCAGTTCGTTCATCTCGGCCCTCGTTCTGCCCCGCTGCGGGGGGATACTGCGCGGGCGCGGGCGGGGACGGCAAGCGCGGCGCGCTGGCGGGGCGGGCGGCGTTCTGCCAGCCTCCGCGATATGCCCGATTCGGCCCTGCCCCGCTGGCGAGACCGGCGCTTCCTCGTGCTGCTGGCGCTCGGCTTCTCGGCCGGCGTACCGCTGCCGCTGACCGCCTTCACGCTGCGGCAGTGGTTCTCGGAATCGAACATCTCGCTGACCGCGATCGGGCTGACCGCGCTGATCGGGCTCGCCTATTCGCTGAAATTCGTCTGGGCGCCGGTGCTCGACCACGTGGCGGCCCCGGCCTTCCGTGCGCTGGGCCGGCGGCGCGGCTGGCTCGGCACCATCCAGCCCTTGCTCGCGGTCGCGATCCTGGCGCTCGGGATGACCGACCCCGCGACCGGGGCGACCGCGACGGTCGCGGTTGCCGTCGCGGTCGCCTTCCTCTCGGCCAGCCAGGACATCGTCATCGACGCCTATCGCATCGAGGTGCTGGAGGAACACGACCAGGGCTACGGTCTCGCCTGCTATGTCTGGGGCTATCGCGGGGCGCTGCTGGCCTCCGGCGGCGGCGCGCTGGCCATGGCGGAATTCGGCGGCTGGTCCTTCGCCTTCGCGATGTGCGCGGCGATGATCGGCGTCGGCTTCGCCGCGACGCTCGCCGCCCCCGAACCCGGCCGCCGCCCGCCGGAAGCGCCGCCCGGCTGGGGCGCACGGCTGCGTATCGCGATCGTCGAGCCCTTCGTCGACTTCGTCCGTCGCCGGCACTGGTTCGCGATCCTCGCCTTCGTCGCGCTGTTCAAGCTGGGGGAGGCGCTGGCGGGGATCATGACCGCGCCCTTCTACCGCCAGCTCGGCTTCACGCGGCTGGAGGTGGCCTCCGTGTCCTCCGTCTTCGGCCTGGTCGCGACGCTGGCCGGCGCGCTCGCGGGCGGCTGGCTGGTGGCGCGCATCGGCACCGGCCGCGCGCTGGTGCTGACCGGCATCACGCAGATGCTGTCCAACCTGATGTATGTCGCGCTGTTCCACGCCGGGCACGACATCCGCATGCTGTTCGCCCAGGTCGGCGTCGAGAACTTCACCGACGGCCTCGCGGATGCGGCCTTCATCACCTACCTCAGCGCGCTGACCAGCCGGTCCTTCACGGCGACGCAGTATGCGCTGCTGTCATCGCTCGCCGCGGTGCCGCTGCGCACGCTGGGCGCGAGTTCCGGCTTGTTCGCCGAAGCGCTCGGCTGGCCGGCCTTCTTCCTGATGACGACGGCCGCGGCGCTGCCCGCCATGGCGATCATGCTGTGGCTGCTGCGTCGCCTGCCGCCCAAGGAGCCATCGCCCGCATGACGCCCTGGATCGCGACGCCGCTGCTGCTCATCGCCTCCAACGTGCTGATGACCTTCGCCTGGTATGGGCATCTCAAGGCGCCGCACTGGCCGCTGTGGCTCGCCGTCATCGTCTCCTGGGGCATCGCCTTCTTCGAATACTGCCTGGCGGTGCCGGCGAACCGGATCGGCTACGGCACCTTTTCCGGCCAACAGTTGAAGGTGATGCAGGAGGTGATCACGCTGGCCGTCTTCGCGGTGTTCAGCGTCGCCTTCCTGGGCGAGACGCTGCGCTGGAACTTTCTCGCCGCCGGCGCGTGCCTGATCGCCGCCGTCGTGTTCATCTTCCTGCCGGTGGAGTGACAGGCAAGGAGCATCCCATGCGCGTCGGCGTCCCGAAGGAAGTGAAGATCCACGAGTACCGCGTCGGGCTCGTTCCGGGCTCGGTGCGCGAACTGGTGCTGCATGGGCATGAGGTGCTGGTCGAGACCGCCGCGGGCGCCGCCATCGGCTTCCCAGACGCGGCCTATATCGAGGCCGGCGCGCGCATCGCCCCCGACGCCGCCGCGGTGTTCGAGCAGGCCGAGCTGATCGTGAAGGTGAAGGAACCGCAGCCCTTCGAATGGGCGCGGCTGAAGCCGCGCCATGTCCTGTTCACCTACCTCCACCTCGCCCCCGATCCGGCGCAGACCAGGGGATTGATGGAGAGCGGCTGCGCCGCCATCGCCTATGAGACGGTGACCGACGCGCAGGGTGGCCTGCCGCTGCTGGCGCCGATGAGCGAGGTGGCCGGCCGCATGGCCGTGCAGGTCGGCGCAAGGTGCCTGGAAAAGGAAGCGGGCGGCGCGGGCATCCTGCTTTCCGGCGTGCCGGGGGTGCCGCCAGGGCGCGTCGTGATCATCGGTGGCGGCGTGGTGGGGTCGAACGCCGCGCGCATCGCCAACGGCATGCGCGCGAACGTGACGGTGCTGGACCGCAACCCGCGGGTGCTGCAGGCGCTCGACATCGAGTTCAACGGCCTGGTGGACACGGTCTTCGCGACGCGCGACGCGGTCGAGCGCGCGGTGCTGGACGCGGACCTCGTCATCGGCGCGGTGCTGGTCCCCGGTGCGGCCGCGCCGCGGCTCGTGGCGCGGGAGACGGTGGCGCGCATGCGCCCGGGCAGCGTCATGGTCGATGTCGCGATCGACCAGGGCGGCTGCTTCGAGACGTCCCGCCCCACCACCCATGCCGAGCCCACCTATGTGGTGGACGGCGTGGTGCATTACTGCGTGACGAACATGCCGGGCGCCGTGGCGCGCACAAGTGCCGTGGCGCTGAACAACGCCACGCTGCCCTTCACCCTGCAGATCGCCGACAAGGGCTGGCGGCGCGCGGCGGCGGAGAACCCGCACCTTGCCGCGGGCGTGAACGTGCAGGCGGGCGGCGTCGCGCATCCGGCGGTGGCGGCGGCCCTTGGCCTGCCGCACACGCCGCTGGGGGCCTAGCGCCCGGCGAAGGCCGCGGGCGCACTCATGGTCAGGAAGGCGGCATGGGCGGGCAGCGAGGGCGTGCCGCTTTCGCGCAGCAATTCCACGCGCGCGCCGTTCGGCAGGGTATAGGCGCGCCAGGCGAGCCCATCGGCCGAACCCTGGCCTGCCGCGCGCGCGCCCGGCACGCAGGCGGCGATCGCCGCCGCCATCGAATCCACCCGCTGGTCGACCGATGCGGCGGCGTCGCGGCCGCCGAAGCCGCCCAGCATCCCGGTCCAGACCGGGCGCCCGTCCGTGCCACGGCTGACGCTGGCCGACGTGACCCCCGCCGCGCGCAGGTCGGCCGCGGGCACCTGGCGGAAGCCGGTTGGCGCCGCGCCGGAGAGACGGGACAGCAGCGCGCAATCCGCCGGAGAAGCCGCCTCGGCGGCCATCGGCGCGACCAGCAGCGCGACGAGCATGAACAGGCGGCGCATCCGTCACCTCCATCGGGTCGCGCCAGCATCCCCGATGTCGGTGAAGGCGCTATGAACGCGTTCAGGGCCAGGTCGCGGCGGCGTCGATCGGCAGCACCGGCCGCGGCAGGTGCTTCCAGGCGAAGGTGCGCAGGTTGGGGGAGGTGAGGCCCGGGCAATCCACCTCGACGATGCGTTCATGGGTGAAGAACTCGTCGAAGCCGCCGCGGAAATGGCCGCGGGACTTCACCACCACCGCGCGGGCCTTGCCGATGTCGAGGCCGAGATGCTCGAGGAAGGCCGGGTCGGCGCATTGCGTGCGGCCCTCGATCACCACCACCGCGATGCCGCCGACCTGCAGCCAGGCCGTGCGCCCGAGCCGCACCGTGCGCCCCGCGAAGATGCCGCGCCGCCCGACCACCACGCCATCCGACAGCGCCTTGACCTCCGCTTCCGCCGCGAAGGGCTTGGAGTATGGGTCATCCGACGCGACGGCGCGGTTGAACTGCGCGGTGAAGCGCGCGCCGACGCCCTTCGCATGGGCTTCGAGCGCGAGCGGCGCATCGGCGATGATGCCGATGATCGCGTCCGTGACCCCGGCGCGGTGGAAGGCTTCAAGGATCCACATCGTGTTGCCGCGCCCGCCGCCGCCGGGATTGTCCGCGACATCGGCGAAGGCGAGCGGCACGGGGCTTTCCTTCGCGAGCCGCACGGACTCCTCGAGCGAGGTCAGGTGCGCGACGAAGCGGTCGCGCCGTGCCCAGCCTTCCTCCGCCAGCCGCTGCGCCAGCCCTTCCGCCGCGTCCCGGTCGGTCGCGGTGACGATGACGGACAGCCCGTTGAAGGGCGTGTCGCCGTAGGAGAAGCCGCCCATCACCGAGACATTGGCGATGCGCGCATCCTGCGCGGCGAGCGCCTGGCCGAGGTCGATGACCTCCGCATAGGGACCCTGCGCCGTCAGCAGCGCGGTCTGCGGGCTGACGATGGGCAGGCGGCGATGGGCGCGGAAGAAGCGTTCGCCCGCCAGCAGGCGGCGAATGAGCCGGGCACTCTCCGCGCCGCGGTCATGCATGTCGAGATGCGGGTTGGTGCGGTAGCCGACGAAGGCATCGACCGTCGCGACCATCCGCTCCGAGACATTGGCGTGCAGGTCGTAGGAACAGACGAAGGGGATGTCGCCGAGCACCTCCCGCACCAGGGCCTGGAGCGTGCCTTCGGGGTCGTGGTCGGCGGTCGCCAGCGCCGCGCCGTGCATGATGCCGTAGACCGCCTGCGCGCGGCCCTTCACCGCTTCGAGCCCGGCGCGCCAGGTGGCGAGCATGGCGTCAAAGACCGGCTGCTCGACCGGGCCGTTCGGCTCGGCCGCGGCGATCATGATGGGCAGGGGCTGCCACGCGCCGGACGCGTTCATCCCTTCGAGGAAGCCCGAAAGCTCGGCGGGGGCGCGCGGGGCGGGCTTCGCCGCCTCGTCCAGGATGGCCTGGCCTTCCAGGTAGCAGCGGCCTTCGAAATCCGCGCGCACGGCAGGCGGGGCGAAGCGGTTGCACTCGATGGAAAAGCCGAGGATGGCGACGGCGGGCGCGGTCATCAGATGGTCACTCCCAGAAGCTCGGCGATGCGCGGGGTGGATTTCAGCCCGGTGCCGGTCAGCACGATCACGGTGGTCTCGTCCGCGCGGATCGTCCCGGCGGCGAGCAGTTTCTCGAAGGCCGCGGCGGCCTGGGCGCAGGTGGGTTCGACATAGATGCCGGTGCGGGCGAGGGCGAGGGTCGCGGCCGCGATCTCCTCCTCCGCCAGCATGACCGCGCCGCCGCCGCATGTCCGCAGCACCTCGCCGCATTCCGCGCTGCGCAGCGGCCGGGCGATGGCGGTGCCCTCGGCGATGGTGGGCTGCGCCGGCACGGGCGAAAGGCCGAGGAAGTCCCGCGCGATCGGCGCGCAATTGGCCGGTTGGGCGGCGAAGATACGCGGCATCCGGTCGATCTCTCCCGCGCGCATCAGCTCGGCGAAGCCGATGCCGCAGCCGAGGACGTTGGACCCCGCGCCGCAGGGCACGATGACGTTGTCCGGCGCGCGGAAGCCGAGATCCTCCCAAAGCTCATAGGCGAGCGTTTTCGTTCCGTGCAGGAAGAAGGGATGCCAGTTGTGGCTGGCGTAGAAGATGCGCGCGGCCTCGGCCAGCGCGGCATCGGCGCAATCCTGCCGGCTGCCGGGAATGAGGCTGATGGTCGCGCCCGCCGCGCGCGACTGCACGGTCTTGGCGGGCGAGGTGCTGGCCGGGACAAAGATCGTCGCCGCCATGCCGCCCGCCGCGGCATAGGCCGAGACGGCCGCGCCGCCATTGCCCGAGGAATCCTCGAGCACCTCGGTCACGCCCTGCGCGCGCAGCAGCGAAAGCATCACGGCCGCGCCGCGGTCCTTGAAGGACCCGGTGGGGGCGAACCATTCGCACTTGATCAGCGCCGAGGCGCCGCCGATCACCCGCGACACGAGCGGCGTGCAGCCTTCGCCCATGCTGATCGGATCGTCGGGGATGAAGGGGAAGGAAGCGGCGTAGCGCCAGAGGGATCGCTCCTCGGCGCGGATCGCGTCGCGCGTGATGCCTGGCAGCGGCGTGAGCAGCAGCGGCGCGCGGTCGTCGCCGCACCAGCGCGGCGTGGCGAGCGGATAGGTGCGACCCGTGCGGGGGTCGAGATAGGCGGGCTCGATCATGGGTGGGAGCCTCGCTTGCCCGCGCGCGGCCGGCAAGGGATGCTGGCGCCATGCCCGACGATGCCGATGCCGTCCTCCGCCTCGCCGCCGACCTGGTGGCGCTCGACAGCCGATCCTCCGTCTCCAACCTCGCGGTGGCGGAAAGGATCGAGGCCGAGCTGAAGGGCTTCGACATCGCCCGCGTGGACTACCTGGACGCGAACGGCGTCGCGAAGCGCGCGCTGGTGGCCCATCGCGGCCCGCGCGGCGGCTACGCGCTGTCCGGCCACATGGACACGGTGCCCGAGACCGGCTGGACCGACCCGCCCTGGACGCCGCGCGTGGTCGATGGCGTGCTGCACGGCCTGGGCAGCGTCGACATGAAGGGGCCGGTCGCGGCTTGCGTGGTCGCCGCGCGCGGCCTGCCCGAGACCGTTCCGGCGACGCTGCTGCTGACGGCGGATGAGGAGACGTCGAAGCAGGGCGCGCGCGCCGTCGCGGCATCGGATGCCGCGCGGGCGCTCGGCCTGAAGGGCATCATCGTCGCGGAACCCACCGACCTGAAGCCGGTGCGCGGCCATCGCAGCCACATCGAATACACCGCGGTCGCGACGGGCGTGCAGGCGCATTCCTCGACCGGCCAGGGCGTGAATGCGAACTGGGCGCTGATCCCCTTCCTGGTCGAGGTGAAGGCGCTGTTCGAACGCCTGCGCCACGACCCCGCCTTCCGCGACGAGGCCTACGACCCGCCCTTCAGCGACTTCAACCTGGTGGTCGACAACCACGGCACGGCGGTGAACGTGACGGTCGCCAAGGCCAGCGCGCGCATCAAGTTCCGGCGCAGCCGCAGCATCGACTACACGCCGATCGAGGCCGCGATGCGCGACGCCGCCGCGCGCGCCGGCGTGACGCTGACCGAGAAGCGCGAAGGCACGCCGCCCGAACTGCCCGTGGACCATCCGCTGGTGCGGCTCGCGGTGGCGGAAACCGGCGCGGCCGCGCACACCGCACCCTATGGCACCGATGCGAGCGAACTGCAGGACCTCGCCCCCTGCATCGTGCTCGGCCCGGGCACGATCGCGACGGCGCATACGCCGCGCGAATGCGTCGCGGCGGCGGATCTCGCCGCCGCCGTGCCGCTGTTCCGGCGCCTGCTGGCTACTGCGGCAGGCTGACCCGCACCTCGCCCACCAGCCCGCCATTGCTGTCGCGGATCGAGCCCTCGGCCTCCGCCGCCAGCGCATCGGCCGCGTCGACCAGGCCGAGCCGTCCGAGCAGCGCGGCGAGCACGCCCATCTTCGCCCGCGAGGCGCCGTCGGCCAGCTTGATGGTGATGCCGAGCCCCTGGTCCGGCACGAAGGCCACCACATAGCCTTCCGCGCCGCCCTTCAGCAGCACGCGCCCCTGCGTCGCGCGCACGATCTTGCCCGTGGCGGAATCGCGGCCGGACAGGTGGTCGGGGAAGGCGCGGATCGCCGATTGCAGGCGACGGATGGCGGTGCGGCGCGAGTCGGTCGCGACCTTCGCCGCGGCCCAGCGCGCCGCCGCCTTCGCCATCGTCGCCATCGGCAGCGCGATCGCGGGCAGGCCGCAGCCATCGACGCCACGCGGCAGGCGCGCCGCATCCTCCCCCAACAATTCGGAGAAGGCTTCGAGATAAAGGCGCTGCGCCGGATGCGCCGGGTCGGCATAGCCCGACACCGGCGCGCCGAGATGCTTCGTCAGCGTCAGGAAGCCGCAATGCTTGCCCGAGCAGTTGTGGAAGATGCGGGAGCGGTCGCCGCCGCCCCGCCAGACCTTCGCCTGGTCGGCCTGCGACCGCGGCAGGTCCGGCCCGCAGACCAGCGCCGATTCCGTCAGCCCAAGCCTTTCGAGCCAGCCGCGCACCAGCGCGACCTGGAAATCCTCGGCGTTGTGGGACGCGCAGGCCAGGGCGAGGTGTTCCTCCGTCAGCCCCGCCGCATCCGCGGCACCCGACTCGACCAGCGGGATCGCCTGGAAGGGCTTGAGGGAGGAGCGGGGGAAGGTGACGAAGGCCGGGTCGCCCCAGGCCTGCAGCACGCGCCCATCGGCATCGGCCACGACGGCGGCGCCATGGTGCAGGCTTTCGAGGATGCCGCCGCGGCGGATCTCGGCCATCGGCACGAAGGGGAAGGTCATCGGGCGGTCTCCGGGATGGCGTCGGTGCCGGGGCGGCCTTCCAGCACGGCGTCGAACAGCTTCACCATGCGCGGCAGGCAGATGGCGTGCAGGTCGAAGCGTTCCAGCATGGTGCGCCGCGCCGCCTTGCGTAGAGGCTCGTAGCGGTCGGGGTGGGCGACCGCCTCCACCACCGCGTCGGCCAGCCGCGCGGGGTCGTGGAAGGGCAGCAGGATGCCGTTCTCGCCATCGCGCATCACTTCCGCGAGCGGCGGCGTGTCGGACCCGATGATCAGCGCCTCGCAGCCCATCGCCTCGACCAGCGACCACGAAAGGACGAAGGGGTAAGTGTAGTAGATGTGCGCGCGCGCCAGGCGGAACAGCGCCACCAGGCCTTCATGCGGGATGCGGCCGGTGAAGTGGACGCGCGACATGTCGAGCTTCGCGCCGACCTCCTCCAGCATCACCGCCTTCCAGGACCGGCCATCGGCGGGCATGCGGCCATAGCCGCGTTCCTCACCGCCCACGACGATGGCGTGCAGGTTGGGCCGGCGCGCCAGCATCTCCGGCAGGGCGCGCATGAAGATGTCGAAGCCGCGATAGGGTTCGAGGTTGCGCGAGACGAAGGTGATGACTTCATCCCCCTTCGTCACCGTATGCCCGTCCGGCAGCTTCACGGTGGCGACGCCGTTCGGCGTGGCGAAGCCGGCATCCACCCCTTCATGCACGACGGAGGTGCGCGCCTGGATGTGGTCCGGATAGCGGCTGCGCTGCCAGAGCGTCGGGGAATGCGCCCAGTCGCCGGCTTCGAGGGAGGTGAGCTGCGTCATGTTCAGCGTGCGCACGCGCGCCATCTCGTCCAGCGTCACCTCCTGCGCCGGGTCGAAGCCCACGTCGCCGCCGGTCGAGCGGTAGTAGAACTCGCAGTACTGCAGCAGCTTCGTGTCCGGGAAGACGTCGCGGATGAACAATCCCTCGCCCCAGCCCGGATGGCAGCAGACGATATCCGGCACGAAGCCCTTCTGCTTCAGCGTGACCAGCGCGCGCGCCACCGTCTGGCCCCGCCGCACCGCGGATTCGACCGGGCGGAGGTAGCGATGCGTCTTCTCCCCCGCGCCTTCGGGCGCGGCGTAGCGCAGGTGCTGCACGCCCGGCGGCGTGGTGTTCTGCCGTTCGCCCAGGCCGATCACCCGCGCGCCCTTCCGCGCCGCGATCAGCGGTGAGAGATGCCGGTACTGGCCCGGGAAGTTCTGGTGGATGAACAGCGCCTGGACCACGAACCGCCTCTCCCTGCCGCGCCCCCGCTTGATGCCGTCATTCCGCCGGGCCGGCAACCACGCCCCTGGCCGTGCCGGCGCCGGGGCGGCAGGATCGCGCGGACCGATTCAGGGAACAGGACGATGGCATTCGATTTCACCGGCAAGCGCGTGCTGGTCGCCGGCGGCAGCCGCGGCATCGGACGGGCGATCGCGCTCGGTTTCGCGCGGGCCGGGGCGCGCGTTTCGGCCTGCGCGCGCGGGGCGGACGGCCTGGCGGCGCTCGCGGCCGAGGGCGTGCAGCATGTCCAGGCGGCGGACCTGGCCGACGCGGCGCAGATCGAGGCCTGGGTCGCCGCGGCCGCTTCCGCGCTCGGCGGCATCGACGTGCTGGTCAACAACGCCTCCGGCTTCGGCATGGGGGATACCGAGGAAGGCTGGAAGCGCGGCCTGGACGTGGACGTGATGGCGACGGTCCGCGCATCGCATGCGGCGCTACCGCATCTGCGCGCCGCGCGGGGCTGCATCGTGAACACGACCTCGATCTCGGGGCTCGGGCCGTCGATGCGCACGCCGGCCTATGCGGCGGTGAAGGCGCTGATCATCAACTACACCGCCTCCCAGGCCGCGGCGCTGGCGAAGGACGGCATCCGGGTGAACGCGGTGGCGCCCGGATCGATCGAATTCCCCGGCGGGACCTGGGAAAAGCGGCGGGCGGAGGACCCGGCGCTGTATCAGCGCATCCTGGGCTCCATCCCCTTCGGGCGGCTCGGCGAGCCTGAGGAGGTCGCGGATGTGGCGCTGTTCCTCGCCTCCCCCCTCGCGCGCTGGGTCACGGGGCAGACCATCGTGGTCGATGGCGGCCAGATGCTGACCTGACGGGGCGGGCGCGCCCGGATCGCGTCATTTCCGCCACGGATGGCCGCCATAGCCGCCGCCCCATGGCGCCGCGCGCCGGGCCTGCCATATGCGTTGGCATCCGAAGTCCCTCCATCCCAGGACCGCACAATGCCGCATGAGACGATCGACGCCGCCGCCCTCGACCAGCTGTTCCGGGAGGCGCGGACGCAGAACAAGTGGACCGACCGCCCGGTGCCCGACGCCAAGCTGCGGGAGCTGTACGACCTGCTGAAGATGGCGCCGACCTCCGCGAACGCGTCGCCCGCGCGCTTCGTCTTCGTCCGCACGCCGGAAGGCAAGGCGAAGCTCAAGCCCGCCCTGTCGGCCGGCAACATGGAAAAGACGATGACCGCGCCGGTCACCGTCATCGTCGCGCACGACCTGCAATTCTACGAGAAGCTGCCCGTGCTGTTCCCGCACGCGCCGGATGCGAAGAACTGGTTCACCGGCTCCCTGTCCTTCGCCGAGCAGACCGCCTTCCGCAACGGCTCGCTCCAGGGCGCCTACCTGATCCTCGCCGCGCGCGCGGTCGGCCTCGATGCCGGGCCGATGAGCGGCTTCGACGCCGCCAAGGTGGACGAGGCCTTCTTCGCCGGCACCCAGGTCCGCACCAACTTCCTGGTCAACCTGGGCTATGGCGACCCGACCGGCCTGTTCCCGCGCAGCCCGCGGCTCGACTTCGAGGAAGCCGCGCGCTTCGAGTGACCCCGGCTACCGGCGCGGGAAAGCCTTCCTTCCCGCGCCGTCCGTCGCGCGCGGAACGGTCGCGCGACCGGTGTGAAGCGCTTCGCTGCGCCGCGCTTGACTTGGCCCTATCCCCGCCTGATCTGCATGTGAACGCGGATCCTGGCCCGCATCGGCGGGCGCGGGTCCGGCCATGGATCAAGCGCCCGGTTCTCCGTCCCGGCGATGACGCCGTCGCGGACCGGGTTGGAACGGTGGGAACGGCGATGATGCGACCTTTCCTCATTCCTGGATTGGCGGCCTTGGCGATGGCCGCGATGCCGGCCCTCGCGCAGAAGGGCCAGTCGGACGGCGCGGCGATGGTGCTGCCCTTCGGTGCCGGCAGCCTCGGCGCGGACGGGCAGGCGGCGATCGGCGCGGGCCTTCGCCTGTTCCCCGGCACGCCGGCGACGCCGGCCCCCGTGCCGGTGCCCGTCGCCCCCGCCATCGTCGTCCCGCCCGCGCCCCAGGGTGGCGGCGCGGGGCTGCCGACCGCCAAGCCCGCTTCCCTGCCCGCCCAGCCGCCGACCATCGGCGGCAAGCCGGTGCCGCAGGCCGCCGCGCCGCGCAGCCCGACCGCCTTCGCCCCGGTGCCGGCGGTCAGCGCGCGGGTGCGCCAGCAGGTGCTCGCCGCGATGCTGCCGACCAGCCCCAACCCCGCCGGGCTGCGCGCCGCGGTCGAATCGGGCCGGCCCTGGCAGGAATTCGACCGGATGCTGGCGCAGCACGGCTATGACAGCCGCGACCTCGCCGACGTGGTCGCCGCCTTCTACCTGATCGCGTGGGAGGTCTCGACCGGCGGCGACGCGCTCGCCCAGCCGGCCGGCATCGCCGCCGTGCGCGGCCAGGCGCGGCAGATGGTCGCCGGCAATCCCGCCATGGCCCGGCTGGACGAGGCCGGCCGCCAGGCGACGGCCGAGACGCTCGCCTTCTACGCCATGGCGATGTCGGCGCGGCTGGCGGACCTCCGGGCGGCGGGCGCGCCCGGCCCGGTGGCGTCCTTCCGCGCCGAGGTCGCCCAGACGGTGGCGCAGCAGCAGGGCATCGACCTGCGCCGCTTCACCCTGACCGCCTCTGGCTTCCAGCAGCGCTGAGGATCAGATCCTGAGCGTGCCGTTGCGCGCCGCCTCGTAGCGGGCGGCGAGGCGTTCCCAGTTCAGCACGTTCCACCAGGCGGCCAGGTAGTCCGCGCGGCGGTTCTGGTAGCGCAGGTAGTAGGCGTGTTCCCACACGTCGTTGCCCATCAGCACGCGCTGGCCGTCCATCAGCGGCGTGTCCTGGCCGGGCTTCGTCGTGATGGCCAGCGAGCCCGCCGGCGTCACGGTCACGAAGACCCAGCCGGAACCGAAGACGCGCATCCCCGCGGCGTTGAAGTCGGTGCGGAACTTCTCCATGCCGCCCAGGTCGCGGTCGATCGCGGCCTTGAGGTCGCCGGTCGGCTCGCCGCCCTGACCGCCCATGATTTCCCAGAACATGGAATGGTTAGCGTGGCCGCCGCCATTGTTGCGCAGGGCGGTGCGGATGTTCTCCGGCGCCTGGGACAGGCGCATCAGCAGGTCGTCGAGCGCCATGGCGGACAGCTGGTCCTGCCCGGCCAGCGCGGCGTTCAGCCCGGCCACCTGGGCGCCGTGGTGGCGCGCATGGTGGATTTCCATCGTCATGGCGTCGATGGCGCGCTCATTGGCGTTGGGCGCGTAGGGCAGCGGCGGCAGGCTGTGCGGGCCGGCGGGGGCCTGCGCATAGGCCGGCCGGCGCGCGGCGGTGGCGGCGACGAGGCCCGCGGCGCCGAGAATCAGGCCGCGGCGATTGATCGGGAACATGGCGCTTCTCCTACCCTTGCCCGGTGGAGGATGGGGTGCCGCCGGCGAAGCGGCAACCGCTGCGCTCAGGTCTCCTCGTCGCGGTCGGCCTCGACCTCGATGTCCTCGGCGATGGCCTCGGCGTCGTCCTCGAGCTCCTCGGCGTCCTCGATCGCCTCGTCGCCCTCGACATCCTCCACCTCGATGTCGTCGCCCTCCAGCTCCGGGGCGGCGGCGCGCTTCTTCAGCTTTTCGTCGACCGGCGGCGGCGCGGCGGCGGCGCGGCGCAGGCGCGGCTGCTCGGCCGGTTGCTCCGTGTTGCACTTGGGGCAGACGGCTGGGGTGCGCGCCAGGTCGTAGAACCGCGCGCCGCAGGCGACGCAGCTGCGCTTCAGGCCGAGATCGGGCTTCGCCATGGGCTCACATCCGTCCTGCGCGCGGGCCGGGCGGCCGGAGCGCGCCGTTTCGCAAGGGTCGGGCGCATTGCCACGCGATGCCGGGGCGTGTCAAACGCCGCCCATGTCGCATCCCGATCCCCGCCCCCTCCGCGCCGCCGCCCCGGGCCGTCCGCTCAGCGGCCGGCTCGGCGTGCCCGGCGACAAGTCGATCAGCCATCGCGCCCTGATGTTCGGCGCCATTGCCGTCGGCACGACCGAGATCTCCGGCCTGCTGGAAGGCGAGGACGTGCTGCGCACCGCCGCCGCCATGCGCGCCCTGGGGGCCGAGGTCGAACGCACCGGGCCCGGCGCCTGGCGCGTGGCCGGGCGCGGCGTGGGCGGGCTGGTGGAACCGGCCGATGTGCTCGACATGGGTAACTCCGGCACGGCGGCGCGGCTGCTGCTCGGGCTGCTGTCGGGCCATCCGCTGTTCGCGGTGATGACGGGGGATGCCTCGCTCCGCCGCCGGCCGATGAAGCGGGTGACGGACCCGCTCTCGGCCACCGGCGCCACGTTTTGGACGCGGGAGGGCGGCCGCCTGCCGCTCGCCGTGCGCGGCGCGGCCGATCCGCTGCCGCTCGACTACACGCTGCCCGTCGCCTCCGCGCAGGTCAAAAGCGCCTGCCTGCTCGCCGGCCTCTGCGCGCCGGGCACGACGCGGGTGGTGGAGCGGGAGCCGACGCGCGACCACACCGAGAACATGCTGCGCCATTTCGGCGCGACCGTGTCGGTGACCGACACGCCGGAAGGCCGCGTCGTCACGCTGGAAGGCCAGCCGGAACTGGTGGCCGCGCCGGTGCTGGTGCCAGGCGACCCGTCCTCGGCCGCCTTCCCTATCGTGGCCGCGCTGCTCGTGCCCGGCTCGCGCGTCGTGGTCGAGAATGTCGGGCTCAACCCGCTGCGCACCGGGCTGATCGCGACGCTGCGGGACATGGGCGCGGCGCTACGCGTCGAGAATGAGCGCGTGTCGGGCGGCGAGCCGGTCGGGGACATCGTGGCCGAATACGCCGCGCTGTCGGGCGTCGAGGTTCCGCCGGGCCGCGCGCCGTCGATGATCGACGAGTATCCGATCCTCGCCGTCGCCGCCGCGGCGGCGACCGGCACGACTCGCATGCGGGGCCTCGCAGAACTGCGCGTGAAGGAGAGCGACCGGCTGGCGGCGACTGCCGCCTTGCTCGCCGCCAACGGCATCCGCGCGGAGATCGAGGGCGACGACCTGGTGGTGCACGGCACCGGCGGCGCGATTCCCGGCGGCGGCACGGTCGAGACTCACATGGACCACCGCATCGCGATGAGCGCGCTGGTGATGGGCCTCGCGGCGCGTGCCCCGGTCGCGGTGGACGACGCCGCCTTCATCGACACATCGTTCCCCGGCTTCGCCACGCTGATGAACGGGCTGGCGGGAACCGAGGCGCTGGCCGCGCCGTGACGGGCACGACCGTCGTCGCGGTCGATGGGCCCGCCGCCGCCGGCAAGGGCACGCTGGCGCGGCGCCTCGCGGCGGCGCTCGGCCTGCCCTACCTCGACACGGGGTTGCTGTATCGCGCCGTCGGGCGGCGCGTGCTGGATGCGGGCGCCGACCCGCGCGATGCCGTCGCGGCCGAGGCCGCCGCCCGCGCGCTCACGCCCGCGGATCTCGAGCGCGGCGACCTGCGCGGCCCGATGGCCGACATGGCGGCGAGCGCCGTTGCCGCCATCCCCGCCGTGCGCGCCGCGCTGCTCGATTTCCAGCGCGATTTCGGCCGGGCGCATGGCGCGGTGCTGGACGGGCGGGACATCGGCACGGTGGTGTTCCCCGATGCCCGGGTGAAGCTGTTCGTCACCGCCAGCGTGGAGGAACGCGCGCGGCGGCGCTTCCTCGAACTCCAGGCGCGCGGGGTCGCGGCGGACCTGATGCAGGTGACGTCGGAGATCCGCGACCGCGACGCGCAGGATGCGAACCGGCCGGTGGCGCCGCTGCGGCCGGCCGAGGATGCGATCCTGCTCGACACCTCGACGCTGGATGCCGAGGCGGCCTTCGCGGCGGGGCTGGCGATCGTGAAGGACCGCCTTGGCGGCTGAGAGGCGGCTTGTCGGAATGTTGTGAGTTATATTATAACATTGCGGCCGCTGTCGGAGCGCCGCGTGTCCTACCTCTGCGAAGTCTTTCCCCCCGACGCCGCGCCGCTCAGCGAGCGCGCCTCCCCCTGCGCCGCGGTCAGCGCGGACGAGGCGGTGCTGCTCGAGATCCTGCGGCCGGAGGTCGCGCTTGCCCTCTGGCTTCGCCCCGAGCCCGCCGGCTGGCGTCGCGCGACCGACGGGCTGCTCGCCGCCGCGCCGTTCCGCGCGGCCTGCGAGGACCGGCCCGAGGCCGCGCTCGACCGGCTGAGGGCCGGCCTGCCCGGACCGGTGCCGCTCGACCTCGCGACGGACATGCTGCGGCTCGCGCAGTTCTTCTCGACCTTCACGGGCCATGAGCGCGTGCGCCTCCGGCTCGAAGGCGTGCGGGACGATTCCTGCCGCCGCCTGCACATCGACGCGGTAGGGCTCCGCCTGCTGTGCACCTATCGCGGCGCAGGCACGCAGTGGACCATGTGCGGCCCGGACTGCCGCGCGCCGCACCAGGCGCCTGCGCTCGCCGTCGCGCTGCTCAAGGGCACGCGGTACGCGCCGCCGCCACCGCCGGGCTGCCTGCACCGCTCGCCCCCCGTCTCCCATCTGCCGGAGGGGCGCCGGGCCCGGCTGCTGTTCTGCATCGACGAACCGGGGCACTTCGCATGAATGCCAGCGACACGCGCCTGCCCGTCACCGTGCTGTCGGGCTTCCTCGGCGCCGGCAAGACGACACTGCTGAACCATGTCCTCGCCAACCGCGAGGGGCGGCGCGTCGCGGTCATCGTGAACGACATGAGCGAGGTGAACATCGACGCGGCGCTGGTCGGCAATGCCGGCGCGCTCTCCCGCACCGAGGAGAGGCTCGTCGAGATGTCGAACGGCTGCATCTGCTGCACGCTGCGCGAGGACCTGATGGCCGAGGTCGCGAAGCTTGCCCGCGAAGGCCGCTTCGACGCCCTGCTGATCGAGAGCACGGGAATCGGCGAACCCATGCCCGTCGCCGCCACCTTCGACTTCCGCACGGAGGACGGCTTCTCGCTGGCCGACCTCGCGCGGCTCGACACCATGGACACGGTGGTCGATGCGAAGTCGTGGCTCGATGACTATGCCTCGGCCGATACCCTGGCGAGGCGTGGCCAGACGACGGGGGAGGACGACGACCGCCTCCTGGTCGACCTGCTTGTCGAACAGGTCGAGTTCGCCGACGTCATCGTGCTGAACAAGGCGGACTTCGTATCGGAGGTCGACCTCCGGCGCCTGGCCGGCATCATCGCCACCTTCAATCCGCGCGCGGAGATCGTCTCGAGCATCGAAGGGCAAGTGCCGCTCGGCCATGTGCTTGGCACCGGGCGCTTCGACTTCGGGCAGGCGCGCCAGGCGGCCGGTTGGGTACAGGCGCTGGCCGGCCACCACCTGCCGGAAAGCGAGGAGTTCGGCATCCGATCCTTCGTCTGGCGCGCGCGCCGGCCGTTGCATCCCACCCGCTTCAAGCAACTGATCGAGGGCGACCTGCCGGGCGTGGTGCGGGCGAAGGGCTTCTTCTGGCTGGCCACGCGCCTGGCCTGGGCGGGGGAATGGCAGTTGGCCGGGCGCGTCAGCCGGCACCAGGGCGCGGGCTTCTGGTGGGCCGCGCAGCCGCCCGCGCGCTGGCCGAACGACGCTGAATGGCGCGCAGGCATCGCGCAGCAGTGGCAGGAACCCTGGGGTGACCGGCGGCAGGAGATCGTGTTCATCGGCCTCGGGATGGATGAGGCGGCGCTGCGCCGCGACCTCGAGTCCTGCCTGCTGACCGAGGCCGAGATGCGCCCGGGCGCGAAGGGCTGGGCGCGGCTGGCGGATCCGTTCCCCGTGTGGCGCGCCGACTGACCGGCCGGGAGGGGCGCCGCCCCTCTCCGGGCCTCACCCCGCCAGAGGCCGGAAGGCCTCCGGGCGCCGTCACGACGTCAGATGTCCACGTCGGCGAAGATCGCGGCGTGGTCTGAGGCCGCCTGGTGCGGCTTGCCGCCCTGGCGCGGGTCGATCTCGGGATAGGTGTCCCATTTCGGCGGGCGCAGGCCAGGCCACATGCCGCGGCGGAAGATGCCCGAGCCGCGAAGCCGGGCCTGCAGCGCGGGCGAGAGCAGGATGTAGTCGATCTTGTTGCCCGCCGTGCCGGCGCCGTAGGTGCCGGGCCGCCCGCCATCATCGTGCCCCGGCAGGACGGAGATATCCTTCAGGTCGGTCCCGCGCAGCAGCGGCGCGAGGGGATGGTCGTCATCGGCGGGCGGCGTGTCGTTCAGGTCGCCGACGATGGCGACGTTGTCCTCCCCCGCCGCGCGCAGGGCGGCATAGATGCGCGCGATCGCCTCCGCCTGCCGGCGCCGCTTCGCGTCCGAATCGCGCTTCGCCCCGAAGCCCTTGCTCTTCAGGTGGTTGACCAGCAGCACGAGCCGCGCGCCGGACGGCGTCGCGATGTGGAATTCCGGGCAGTCGCGGCTGAAGACCAGCCCCTGCGCATCCGCGTCGTCGACATGGGAACGCATCGTCGCGAGCCGGAAGCCGTCGCGCAGCATCACGCCGCAATCGATGCCGCGCGTGTCGTTGCCGTCGATCAGCATGACGCCGGCATAGGGGTCCGCGCCTTCCAGCGGCAGGATGCGCTCGGAGAAATCCTTCAGCGCCGGGCGGCTTTCCGCCTCCACCACGCCGAGCACGTCGGCGCCGACATCGGCGATGACGCGCGCCGTCAGGCGCATCGCGACGTCGTCCACCGGCTCCCGTTCCAGCTCGAGCCAGCCATTCCATTCGGCGCGGCCGGCGGCGAGGATCTCGATGCCCCCGCCCTTGGGCCGGCGCAGGAAATCGCCGCGGTTGCGGCGTAGCCGGACGTATTCGGCATCGTCGGCGCGGCCGAGGCCGAGCGCCTCGAGCAGCTCTGCCATCCGCCGCTTGTCCGCCGCGCTGTAGGCCGGCTTGCCGATCAGCGCGTTGAAGCGGGCGAAATCCTCGAGGATGCGGCGGCCATCCTGCCAATCCTCCCCGTTCATCGCGCGGGCGCGGGCGAACAGGTTCTCGACGTTGAAGGCTGCGAGGCGCATGGGCGGGACCTCCGGTGCGCGCAGCATTCCGCACGGGCGGCGCGCGCCGGTGCGACCGCGATCACATGACGGTCGCGCTACGATTCGATGGCGGGCAGGCAGGCGGCGGAGAGCAGCCGGAACGCCGCGGCGCGGTGGCTGATGCGGTGCTTCTCCTCCGGCGCCATTTCCCCGAAGGTCTCGGCGCCGCGATCGGGCACGAACATCGGGTCGTAGCCGAAGCCCCGCGCCCCGCGCGGCGGCCAGACCCAGTGGCCCATGGCGCGCCCCTCGAAGGCTTCCTCATGCCCGTCGGGCCAGGCGAGGACGAGGGCGCAGGTGAACCAGGCGGTGCGGTCCTCGAATTCCTGCGCCACTTCCATCACCTTGCGCATCGCATCGGCGTAGTCGCGCGAGCCGTCCGGCTGCATGGCCCAATCCGCGGTCCGCACGCCCGGCGCGCCGCCGAGGGCGGCGACGGAAAAGCCCGAATCGTCCGACAGCGCTGGCAGACCGGCCGCCCGCGCCGCGGCCCGCGCCTTGATGGCGGCATTGCCGAGGAAGCTCTCCTCAGTCTCCTCGGGCTCGGGCAGGCCGAGCTCGCCGGCCGAGACGGTCTCGATTCCATGCGGGGCGAGCAGGGCCGCGACTTCGCGCAGCTTGCCCTTGTTGTGGGTGGCGATGACGATGCGCGACCCGCGGGCGAGGCGACGGTGTCCCTTCTCTGTCTGATCGGCGCCGGCCATGGCTCTCACATCCCCACCGCATCCCGCTGCTTGGCGAACAGTTCCGCCGTGCCGGCCCGCGCCAGCCGCAGCAGCGCCAGCAATTCGTCGTCGCTGAAGGGCGCGCCTTCCGCCGTGCCCTGCACTTCCACGATCCCGCCGCCGCCGGTCAGCACGAAATTGGCGTCGGCGTCGGCCTTGCTGTCCTCGGCGTAGTCGAGGTCGAGCACCGGCGTGCCGCTCCAGACGCCGCAGGACACGGCCGCGACCTGGTCGCGCAGCGGGTTGCGGGTGATGACGTTCATGCGCCGGCAATGCTCGAAGGCGAGGTGCAGCGCGACCCAGGCGCCGGTGATGGACGCGCAGCGCGTGCCGCCATCGGCGGTCAGCACGTCGCAATCGACGGTGACCGTCATTTCGCCCATCGCCTTGAGGTCGGTGACGGCGCGGAGCGACCGGCCGATCAGCCGCTGGATTTCCTGCGTGCGGCCGGATTGCTTGCCGCGCGCGGCTTCCCGGTCGCCGCGTGTATGCGTCGCGCGCGGCAGCATGCCGTATTCGGCGGTGACCCAGCCCTGGCCCTGGCCGCGCAGGAAGGGCGGCACCTTGCCTTCGACGCTCGCGGTGCAGAGCACCTCGGTGACGCCCATGCGGATGATGCAGGACCCCTCGGCATGGCGCGCCGCGCCGGGGGTGAGGCTGACGGGGCGGAGGGCATCGGCCAGGCGGCCAGAGGGGCGGTTCGACATGCGCCCTTCTGGCCCTTTGCGCCCCGTCGTTCAACCGCATGCGTTGCGGATCGATACGCTTCGACATGCGATCGGACACGCACCGGATACAAGGCGGGCGCCCGATGGTTGCGCGCCCGGCATCCCGCACGGGCCGCAGCGGAGAAACCCCCGATGACCCGAACCGGCTTCCTGGGCCTGGCGATCGCGACCGCGATCCTGGCCGTCCCGATCGCCACGCCCGCCTTCGCCCAGTCCGACCCGCGCGACGCCTGGCTCGCCATGACCCCCGAGCAGCGCACCAAGGCCATCGCCGATGCCCGGCGCGTCTCCATGACGCCCGACCAGCGCGAGGACATCCGCGAGCGCCGCCGCGAACGGCGCGACCTGCGGGAGGATCGCCGCGACGCGGCGCACCAGGGCGGCTGGCGCGACCGGCGGGAGGACCGGCGGGAGCGTCGCCGCGAAGTGCGCGACCGGCGCGAGGACCGCTTCGACCGCCGCTTCTGACCGCCCGCCCGGCGGCCCGGGCGTTCCGCGCGCGGCGGGGGCTTCGCGCGCGGAATCCCGCGGGAGATGGGCGTTGACGCGGGTCAAGGCGCTCCCTAGCCTTCCAGCGACACCCGACAACATGCCGAGAGATGGGAACGACTCCAATCCTTCCTCCCGGTCCGGCGGGGGCGACCCTGGCGGGCCTTGATTCCCGCAGCGCGCTGATCCTTCGCGAGCTGGTGGAGACCTATGTCGAGACCGGGGAACCGGTCGGCTCCCGCACGCTCTCGCGCCGGCTGCCGCTCGGCCTGTCGCCGGCCACCATCCGCAACGCCATGGCCGACCTTGAGGATGCCGGGCTGCTCTATGCGCCGCATACCTCCGCCGGCCGGCTGCCGACCGAACGCGGGCTTCGGCTGTTCGTAGACGGGCTGCTCGAATTCGGCGCGCTGGGGGAGGAGGAGCGGGACGCGATCTCCGCGCGCTGCGCCGCCTCCGGCCGTTCGCTGCAGGAAACGCTGGGGGAGGCCGGGCAGATGCTCTCGGGCCTCGCCGGCGCGGCGGGGCTGGTGGTCGCGCCCACATCCGAAGGGGCGCTGCGGCATATCGAGTTCGTGGCGCTCGGCCCCGGGCGCGCGCTGGTGGTGCTGGTGCACGATGACGGGCAGGTCGAGAACCGCGTCATCGAGGTGCCGGCGGGGCTGCCGCCTTCGGCCCTGCAGCAGGCGTCGAACTACCTGAATGCGCGCCTTGCGGGCCGCACGCTCGAGGAAGCCCGCGGCGTCATCGCCGGGGAGGTCACGGCCAACCGCACCGCGCTGGACGCGCTGACCCAGCAGGTGATCGAGGCGGGGCTCGCCACATGGTCGGGCGGGCAGGGCGGGTCGCTGATCGTGCGCGGCCAGGCGCGGCTGCTGGAAACCATCGACCAGGCCGCGCGCGTCAGCGAGATCAAGCGGCTGTTCGAGCGGCTGGAGCAGCAGGAGACGATGCTGCGCCTGCTCGACCTCGCGCAGCGGGGCGAGGGCGTGCAGATCTTCATCGGCGCCGAAAGCGGGCTGTTCGACAGCGCCGGGCTGTCGATGGTGGTCGCACCCTTCCGCAACGGGCAGGAGCGGATCGTGGGCGCGATCGGCGTGATCGGGCCCACGCGGATCAACTACGGGCGGGTCATTCCCGTGGTGGACTACACGGCGCGGGTGATCGGGCGGCTGCTCGGCTGAACGGACCGCTCATCGCCCGGACGTGCTGATGCCGGCATAGGCCGCCGCGTCGCACAGATCCTCGACGAACATCGCATGTTCGCGCCGTTGCCCTTCCCCTTCCGGCAGGCGCAGCAGATAGGCGGGATGCACCGTCGCGCGCATCGGCGTGCCGCAGCGCAGTTCGTGCGTCGTACCGCGCAGGCCCGACAGCGTGACGCGCGCATCGCCCGTCAGCGCCTGGCCCGCGGTGACGCCCATGGCGAGCACGATGCGCGGGCGCACCAGCGCGATCTCCTCCAGCAGGAAGGGGCGGTAGCGCGCGATGTCGCCCGTGTCCGGCCGCTGGTGCAGGCGGCGGCGTCCCTGCGGCTGGTACTTGAAGTGCTTCACCGCGTTCGTGACATACAGCCGCGCGCGGTCGATCCGCGCCTCGGCCAGCGCGGCATCAAGCAGCCGGCCCGCGGGGCCGACGAAAGGGCACCCGGCAAGGTCCTCCTCGTCGCCCGGCTGTTCGCCCACCAGCATCAGCGGCGCATCGACCGGGCCTTCGCCGAACACCGCCTGCGTCGCCGCCTCGGCGAGCGGCAGCGTCGCATCCGCCAGCAGGCGCGCGCGCAGTGCGGCGAGGGCGGCCTCGCGCGCATCGCGCGGCGCGGGCCGTTCCTCCGCCGCGCGTTGGCCGCTTTCGGCCGCCAGCAGGCGCGGGCGCTGCGGCACCGGCGTGGGCGGCGTCGCACCACGCGCGACCATTTCCCGCACCCGCGCCGGGGCTTCGGCGATCAGGCGGGGGATGTCCGCGGCCTCGGGCATGTTGCGCCAGTACTTCTTGGGCATCTCGGCGCGCATCGCCGCGGGCTTGAGGCGCGCGGGGTTGAAGATGGCGGCGAAATAGGCGCGCCAGAGATCCTCCGTCGCATCCTCGGCGGGCACGTCGCAGCGATGGCCGCCGGGGCCGAAGGCCAGGTCCTGGCCATCCCAATGGATGCTTCGCCGCGGCGTGACGATGGAAAAGCGCAGCGCGGCGAAGCGACGGACGAAGAAGCCGGCCTCGGCTTCCTCGATGTGGTGCTCGGGCTCGAACCAGGCGAGGAAGCGCGGCCCGTCCGGCTGCGCCACTTCGCGGAAGCGCAGGAAGGCGTGCATCTTGTGCGCGTCGCGGCGGACGGACTTCGCCATGGCCTCCGCTCGCACAACGTCCGGGTCGGTCGGGATGCGCAGCAGCGCGGCTTCCCCATGCGTGATGCGCCAGAGCAGGCGATACAGCAGCGCGAAGCGCGCCGCGTCGCGGTGGCGGATCACGACCGAGGCGAGGTCGATGAAGGCGCGCGGCACGCGCGCGGTGGAAGGCGGGTGGTCGGGCGGGGCCTCCCCGAACAGCGCGGCGTCGTCGCCGGCGACGCGCCAGTCGATCTGCGCGGGCGGCAGGCCGGCGGCGAGCATGCGCCGCGCGGCCAGGCGCCAGGCGTCGAGGTCGGCGGGGGCGGGGAGGAGGATGGCGTAGATCGTGGACATGCGCAGGTCGGGGGGAGGAGTTCCCTTCTTCCCCCCGCCCTCTTCAGGCCGGCTCCGCCGCCGCCCGTGTCGCCACCCCGCCGCCGCCCGGCCGTTCGGCCATCTCGAGCGCCGTCTCCAGCGCGCGGCGCAGCCCGGCCAGCTTGCGTTCGTTCTCCACCTTCAGCCCGAACACGTCCTTCACGTAGAACACGTCCACCGCGCGCACGCCGTAGGTAGTGATGTGCGCGGAGGCGATCTGCAGCCCCTGGTCGCTGATCGCGGCCGTCACGTCGTGCAGCAGGCCCGGCCGGTCGCGGCCGTTCACCTCGATCACCGTGTGGGTGTTCGAGGCGTGGTTGTCGATGACGACGCGCGGCGGCACCGTCACGGCGCGCAGCCGCGCGGGTTCGCGCTTCAGTTTGCGGATCTCGTCGCGCAGCCGCAGCCGGCCGGACAGCGACTGTTCCACCAGCACAGCCAGGCGCGCGAGCCGGTGCGGCGCGTCGAAGGCCCCGCCCTGCGCGTCCTGCACCCAGAAGGTGTCGAGCGCCATGCCGTCCGTCATGGTGTGGATGCGCGCATCGACGATGGTGGCACCCGCGACGGCGAGCGCGCCGGCGATCTTGCTGAACAGCCCCGGATGGTCGGTGCAGAAGACCGTCACCTCCGTCACCGCGCGGCTGTCGAGCACGCGCGTGCGGACCGTCAGCGGCGCCTTGGCTTCGCGCGCTTCCTGGATCATCGCCGCGTGGCGGGCGTGCGTCTCGGGGTCGAAGGACAGCCAGTAGCCGGGGTAGCCCAGGTCGAGGAAGGCATCGACCTCCGGCTTCGGCCGGTCGGCCAGCAGCAGGGCGGCGGCTTCCTTGGCGCGGGCGACGCGCACGTCGCGTTCGGGCACGGACAGGCCGCCGGCCAGCACCTCGGCCACGCGCCAGTACAATTCGCGCAGCAGCGTCGCCTTCCAGCCGTTCCAAACCTTGGGCCCGACCGCGCGCATGTCGGCCACCGTCAGCACGAGCAGCAGGCGAAGGCGTTCGGGCGACTGCACCACCTCCGCGATGTCGAGGATCGTCTTCGGATCCTCGATGTCGCGCTTGAAGGCCGTCTGGCTGATCAGCAGGTGATGCAGCACGAGCCAGGAGACGGTCTCCGTCTCCTCCGGCGTCAGGCCGAGCATCGGGCAGATGGTCTGCGCCAGTTGGGCGCCGATCTCGCTGTGGTCGCCGCCGCGGCCCTTGGCGATGTCGTGCAGCAGCACCGCGACGAACAGCGCGCGGCGGGATTGCAACTGGCCGATGAGCTCGGAGGCCACCGGCGCGACTTCGCCGAGTTCGCCGCGTTCCAGGGCTGCGAGCACGCCGACCGCCTCGATCGTGTGCTCGTCCACCGTGAAGACGTGGTAGGTGTCGAACTGCATCAGCCCGACGATGCGCTGCCAGTCCGGCAGCAGGCGGGAGATCAGCCCCGCCTCGTTCAGCATGCGCAGCCAGGTGGCCGGGTCGCGGCCGGTCAGGATGTCGAGGAACTCGCCGCTTGCCTCGCGTTCCCCGCGCAGCCGCGCGACGTGGCGCGCATGGCGGACGATGGCGCGGAAGGCGAGCGGATGGATGTCGAGCCCGCGGTCGCGCGCCATGCGGAAGATGCGCAGCATCAGCGCGGGGTCGATGGTGAAGTCGTGGCCGGGGGCGGCGATGATCTTGCCGTCCGCCAGCGCGAAGCCCGCCTGCGTCAGCGCCTTGTCCGAGGACGGCACGACGGCCGGCGGGCCGAGCGCCGCACGCTCGATCGCCGGTTCCAGGATGCGCGTGAAGCGCGCCACGTCGCGCACGGTCAGGAAGAAGTGCTTCATGAAGCGCTCCACCCCGTCCTGCAGCCCGTGGCGCGTATAGCCCATGCGGGCGCCGACGACGGGCTGGAGGTCGAAGGTCAGGCGCTCCTCCGCCCGTCCGGCGACCAGGTGCAGGTGGAAGCGGACGGTCCAGAAGAAATCCCAGGCGCGGCGGATGGCGCGCGCTTCCTCGGCCGTCAGCAGCCCGCCGCCGGGCGTGGACGGCCCGACGAGCTCGGGCATGCGCTGCACGTTGAAGGCGTAGCGCGCCAGCCAGTACAGCGTCTGCAGGTCGCGCAGGCCCCCGCGGCCTTCCTTCACATGGGGTTCGACCAGGAAGGGGCTTTCGCCGTAGCGCGAATGGCGCTGGGTGCGTTCGGCGCGCTTGGCGGCCAGGAAGGGCTTCAGCCCCCATTCGGCGCGGGCGGCGCGGAAGGCCGCTTCGAAACGCGTGAAGATCGCGGCCTCGCCGGCGATGTGGCGGGCATCGAGCAGCGCGGTCAGCACCGTCGCGTCGCCCTTCGCGTCCACGATGCAGTCGGCGCGCGACCGCGTCGCGTGCCCGACCTTCAGCCCGAGGTCCCACAGCAGGTAGAGCATGAACTCGACCGACTGCTTCCCGCGCGGGCCCATCGCGCCGTCGGTCAGGAACAGCAGGTCGATGTCGGAGAACGGCGCGAGCACGCCACGCCCGTAGCCGCCGGTCGCGACCAGGGCCCAGGGCTTCTCGCCGGCCGCCGGCGGCAGCATCGCTTCCGTGTAGGCGTGGATGCCGGCCATGACCGTGTCGGTCAGCGCGGCCAGCCAGCGCGCGGCCGCGAGGCCCGAAAGCTCATGCGCCTCGAAGGCCTGCTGCACGCGGTTCTGGATGCGGCCCAGGTGGCGGCGCAGCAGCGTGACCGCCTCGTCCCGCGGCACGGGGCGCGCGCGCGGCATGAGGTCGGAGAGAAGATTGGCCAGGACCACGGGCGGCTCGCCCACCATCCGGGCCGGCCGCGGTGCGGGGCCCTCGGCGGGTCCGGCGGTCGTTCCGGCTTCGTCCAGGGAGGTCATCGTCCGCCAGACTACCTAGTCCGCCGCCTCCGCGACAGGCCCCAGCAGAGATTTCAGCCGGTAGAGCGCATCGAGCGCCTCTCGCGGGCTGAGCGAGTCCGCATCGAGTTCCGCCAGCGCGGCCAGCGCGGGATGGTCCGGCGCGGCGGGCGGCGCCGGGGCGGCCGGGCGGGCGAACAAGGGCAATTCCTCGGACAGCGGGTCCAGGCCCCGCGCGCGGGCCTCCAGCGCCTTCAGCACCTCCTGCGCCCGGACCAGCACCGGGCGCGGCACGCCGGCCAGCCGCGCGACATGCACGCCCCAGGATCGTTCCGCGGCGCCGGGGCCCACGCGGTGCTCGAACACCACCTCCCCGCGCCATTCCCGCACCTGCATGGTGGCGGGGGCGAGGTCGGGCAGCTTGCCGGCCAGCGCGGTCAATTCATGGAAATGCGTGGCGAAGATGGTGCGGCAGCGGATGCGGTCGTGCAGCGCCTCCAGCACGGACCACGCGATGGCGAGCCCATCCCAGGTCGCGGTGCCGCGGCCGACCTCGTCCAGCACCACCAGGGATCGTGCCGTGGCCTGGTTCAGGATCGCGGCGGTTTCCGCCATCTCGACCATGAAGGTGGACCGGCCGCCGGCGATGTCGTCCGCCGCGCCGACGCGGGAGAACAGCCGGTCGACAAGCCCGATCCGCGCGGCATCGGCGGGCACGAACAGCCCCGCCTGCGCCAGCACGACGGCCAGCGCGTTCTGCCGCAGGAAGGTCGATTTGCCCGCCATGTTCGGCCCCGTCAGCAGGCAGAGCCGCCGGCCGGGCGATAGGTCGCAGTCATTCGGCACGAAGGCCGGGCCGCGTGCGCGGGCGAGGGCGGCCTCGACCACCGGATGCCGGCCGGCGGCGATGGCGAAGTCGGCGCGATCGGCGATGTCGGGCCGGCACCAGCGGCCATCGGCGCCGAGTTCGGCGGCGGCCGCATGCACGTCGAGTTCCGCCATCGCCGCCGCCGCCGCGGCGATCGCCGGTGCCGCCGCCAGGCACAGCCGCCGCAGGTGCTGCGCGACGGCCCTTTCCCGCTTGCTCGCCTGTTCCCCCGCCTCCGCCACGCGGCGGTCGAGTTCGGCGAGCGCCGCGCAGGTGAAGCGCATCGCGTTCGCCATGGTCTGGCGATGCACCGGCGCCATCGGCCCGTCCTTGGGCGCGGCGCGCAGCAGCTTTTCCCCGGCCGCGGCCGGCACTTCGGCGAGGAAGCCGAATTGCTGGTGGTGGCGGATCTTCAGGCTGGCCACGCCCCAGCCCTGGGCGAGGTCCATCTGCAGCGCCGCGATCGCCTCCCGCGCCCCGGCGGCCAGCCGCCGCAGCGCGTCGAGTTCGCCATCGTAGCCCGTGGCGACGAGGCCCCCATCCTCGAGCCGCGCGGGCAGCGGATCCGCCAGCGCGCGCGCGAGTTCGGCGCGCGGGCTGTCCGACGGCATCAGCGCGGCGCGCGCGCCGGCGACCAGGGCGGGGACGGGCGGCACGCCGGCGGCGGCGTCGATCGCGCCGGCCATCGCCTCGGCGCGGGCGAGGCCATCCCGGATGGCGCCGAGGTCCCGCGGGGCGAAGCGGTCGAGCGACAGGCGCGCCAGCGCGCGCGCCATGTCGGGGGCGCCCTTCAGCGCCGCGCGCAGGCCGGCGCGCACCGCATCCGCCGCCAGCAGGAAGGCGACGGCGTCGTGCCGTGCCGCGATCGGCGCGGCCTCGGCCAGGGGTGCTGCCAGCCGCGCGGCGAGTTCGCGCGCGCCGGCGGCCGTCACCGTGCGGTCCACGGCGGCGAGCAGCGAATGCCGCGCCTCGCCGCGTTCGCTGCGCAGGATCTCAAGGCTGCGGCGAGTCGCGCCGTCCATCTGCAGCAGGCCGCGCGCCCCGGCGGGGACGGGCGCGGACAGGCGCGGCAGGGCGCCGGCCTGGGTCAGGCGCACATAGTCCACCGCCATGGCGGCGGCGGCCGCTTCTTCCGCCGTGAAGGCGCCGAAGCCGTCCAGCGTCGCGACGGAGAAGGTGTCCGCCAGGCGGCGCGGACCGTCGCGCGGCGGGTCGGACACGGCGATGCGCTCGGACAGCGCGGCGAGCGCGGCACCGCGCGCCAGCGCCTCCGGCGCCAGCACCTCCGCCGGTTCGAGCCGCGCGAGCAGCGCGGGCAGGTCGGCGGCCGGCAGGCTTTCCGTACCGAAGGCACCGGTCGTCACATCGAGCCAGGCGGCGCCGAGCCGGTCGCCATCCGGCGCGAGGGCGAGCAGCCAGGCGGGCCGCGCGGCATCGAGCAGCGCGTCCTCGGTGACGGTCCCGGGGGTGACGAGGCGCACCACCTCCCGCCGGATGGTCGGCGCGCGGCGGCGCTTGGCTTCCTCCGGCGTCTCCATCTGGTCGCAGATCGCGACGCGGAAGCCCTGGCGGATCAGGCGGGCGAGGTAGAGCTCATGCGCATGGGCGGGCACGCCGCACATCGGCACCTTCTCGCCGCGATGCTCGCCCCGGTAGGACAGCGCGATGTCGATGGCGGCCGAAGCCGCTTCGGCATCGGCGAAGAACAGCTCGTAGAAGTCGCCCATGCGGAAGAAGACGAGCGCGTCCGGATGCGCGGCCTTGGCGGCGAACCATTGCGCCATGGCGGGGGTCGCGCCGTCGGCGCGCGGGATCCCGGATGCGCCTTCGGCGCGCGGAATCTCCTTGCGGTCCGGGGACGGGGCGCCTGTCATGTCCGCTGCTCTAAACCGGAAACAGGCGGGGCGGGAGGGATCGATGCGGATCGACGGGCTGGACCACGCGAATCTGCGCTGCCGGCCGCAGGACCTGCCCGCGGCGCTCGCCTTCTACCGCGACCTGCTGGGGCTGAAGGAAGGGCCGCGGCCCGCCTTCGATTTCCCGGGCCATTGGCTCTATGCCGGCGGGCGGCCGATCCTGCACCTCGCGGCGCGGGAGACGGTCGGGCCGCCGGAAGGGCCTTCGAAGGGCGCGTCCTTCGAGCACGTCGCCTTCCGTGCGCGCGGCCTGCACGACATCCGCGCGCGGCTGGCCGAACGCGGCATCGGCTTCGCTGAGGCGCTGCTGCCGGGCTTCCCGCTGCATCAGCTGTTCCTGACCGACCCCTTCGGGTTGCGGGTGGAACTCACCTTCGACATGAACGATCCGGCGAATCTCGCCTGACGGTGCGGGTTCCCCCGCGCGCCGCGCCGTCCTAGCCTTCCACCATGGGCGCGCCACGACGCCCGCGAGGAGGCAGTTCCATGATCCGTCGCCGCACCCTGTTCGCCACCGGCGCCGCCGGGCTGATGGCCGCGCCCGCGGTCGCGCAGAACACCCGCGCCACGACGCTGCGCTTCGTGCCGCAGGCGAACCTCTCCGTCCTCGACCCGATCTTCACCACCGCGACGGTCACCGGCAACCACGGCTACTACGTCTACGACACGCTCTTCGGCGTCGATGCGTCCCTCACGCCCAGGCCGCAGATGGTGGAGGGGCATGATACATCGTCGGACGGGCTGACCTGGCGGTTCCGGCTGCGGGAAGGGCTGCGCTTCCACGACGGGAGCCCGGTGCGCTCGGCCGACTGCATCGCCTCCATCAAGCGTTGGTGCGCGCGCGAACCCTTCGGCCAGCTGCTCGCCCGCGTGGTCGACGACTGGACAGCGGCGGATGACCGCAACTTCCAGGTCCGCCTGAAGCGCGCCTTCCCGCTGCTGCTCGACGCGCTGGCCAAGCCCGATTCCTCGACCCTGTTCATCATGCCGGAGCGGATCGCCAACACCGATCCGGGCCGCGCGATCACCGAGGTGATCGGCTCCGGCCCCTTCCGCTTCATCCCCGGCGAGTACAATTCCGGCAGCCGCGTGGTGTACGAGAAGTTCGACGGCTACGTGCCGCGGGCCGAACCACCCTCCTGGACCTCGGGGGCCAAGGTCGCGCATTTCCGGCGCATCGAGTGGCACATCCTGCCCGACCCCGCGACCGCCGCCGCCGCGCTGCAGAGCGGGGAGATCGATTGGTGGGAAAGGCCGCATCCGGACCTCGGCGCGCTGCTCGCCCGCGCGCGCGACGTGCGGCGGGAGGTGACGGACCCGCTCGGCCGGCTCGCCGTTATGCGCATGAACTGCCTGCATCCGCCCTTCGACAATCCGGCGGTGCGCAAGGCGGTGCGGCTTTCGGTGCTGCAGGAGGACTACATGCGTGCTTCCCGCGGCGATGCGCGGGAGGATTGGGATCTCTGCCGCAGCCTCTGGCCGCGCGGCACGCCGTATCACGAGGATACCGGGGCGGCGATGATCCCGGGCGACCTCGACCGCGCGCGCGCGGCGTTGCGCGAAGCCGGCTACGCCAACCAGCGCGCCGTCATCATCAACCCGACCGACTTTCCGGACATCGGGCCGCTCGGCCTCGTCTCCGCCGACCGGCTCAAGCGGATCGGCATGAACATCGACCTGGCGGAAAGCGACTGGGGCACGGTGGTGCAGCGCCGCAACTCGCGCGAGCCGGTCGATCGCGGCGGCTGGTCGATGCTGCACACGACCGGGGGTGCCACCGCCTGGGCCAATCCGGCGCTGTCCTTCCTGGTGCGCGGGCAGGGGCTGCGCGGCTGGTTCGGCTGGTGGGAAAGCGCGCGGGCGGAGGAACTGGCGGAAGCCTGGCTCTACGAGACCGACCAGGCCAGGCAGCGCTCGCTCGCCGGAGAACTCGGCCGCCACGCGCTCGAGGAAGAGGCCTTCGTGCCGCTCGGCCAGTTCCGGATCCGCACGGCCTTCCGCCGCGACCTGACCGGGATGCTGGAGGGGTCCTCCCCCTATCCGTGGAACCTGCGGCGCGGTTGACGCGCCTGCGAAGCCGGGGGGTCGCAAGTGGCGGCCCCCGGGGCCAGAATGGCGCCTGCACCGCCTATCGGGGACAAGAACGACAATGGATGACGTGAAGCAGCCGCCCGCCGAGGACACGCGCACCACCCGCGTGACGGGCGAGGAAGCGCTCGCCATGCACGCCGAAGGGCGCCCGGGCAAGCTGGAGATCCGCCTGACCAAGCCGCTGATCACGGCGCGCGACCTCAGCCTCGCCTATTCGCCGGGCGTGGCCGAACCCTGCCTGCACATCCACCGCGATCCCAAGCTCGCCTACGACTACACGGCGAAGGGCAATTTCGTCGCCGTCATCTCGAACGGCACGGCGGTGCTGGGCCTGGGCAATCTCGGCGCGCTGGCGTCCAAGCCCGTGATGGAAGGCAAGGCGGCGCTGTTCAAGCGCTTCGCCGACGTCGATTCGATCGACCTGTGCGTGGATACGGAGGACGTGGACGCCTTCGTCAATTCCGTGCGCTACCTCGGGCCGTCCTTCGGCGGCATCAACCTCGAGGACATCAAGGCGCCGGAATGCTTCGTCATCGAGCAGCGCCTGCGCGAGCTGATGGACATCCCGGTCTTCCACGACGACCAGCACGGCACCGCCATCGTCGCCGCCGCGGGGCTGATCAACGCCATCCACCTGACCGGGCGCGACATCGCGACGACGCGGCTCGTGATCAACGGCGCCGGCGCGGCATCGATCGCCTGCGCCGAGCTGGTCAAGGCGATGGGCATGCGGCCCGAGAACGTGATCCTGTGCGACACCAAGGGCGTGATCTGGCGCGGCCGGACCGAGGGCATGAACCAGTGGAAGTCGGCCCATGCCGTGACCACCGGCGCACGCACGCTGGCGCAGGCGCTCGACGGCGCCGACGTGTTCTTCGGCCTGTCGGTGAAGGGCGCGCTGACGCAGGAGATGGTCCGCGCCATGGCGCCGAAGCCCATCATCTTCGCCATGGCCAATCCGGACCCGGAGATCACGCCGGACGAGGCGCGCGCCGCGCGGCCTGACTGCATCATCGCGACGGGACGCTCGGACTACCCCAACCAGGTCAACAACGTCCTGGGCTTCCCCTTCATCTTCCGCGGCGCGCTCGACGTGCGCGCGAGCACGATCAACGACGCGATGAAGGTCGCCGCGGCGCGCGCCCTGGCGATGCTGGCGCGGGAGGACGTGCCCGAGGAAGTGGCCGGCGCCGGCGCGGGCAAGGCGCTGCGCTTCGGCCCCGAATACATCATCCCCAACGCCTTCGACCCGCGGCTGATCTCCCGCGTCTCGCCGGCCGTCGCCCGCGCGGCGATGGACAGCGGCGTGGCGCGCAAGCCGCTGCTCGACCTGCAGCGCTACGAACGCGACCTCGCCAACCGGCTGGACGCGACCGTCGGCGCGCTGGAGGCGATCGCCGATTCCGTGCGCAACAATCCGAAGCGCGTGGTCTTCGCGGAAGGGGAGGAGGAGAAGGTCATCCGCGCCGCCATCGCCTTCCGCAACGCCGGCTACGGCACGCCCGTGCTGGTCGGGCGGGAGGACCGGATCACCGCGATCACCGCCGCCCTCGGCGTGCCGCTGCCGGAAGGGATCGAGATCCAGAACGCCCGCGTGTCGGACTCCAACCGCCGCTACGCGGAATACCTCTACGGCAAGAAGCAGCGCGACGGCTTCCTGTTCCGCGACTGCCAGCGCCTGGTCAACCAGGACCGCAACGTCTTCGCCGCCTGCATGGTGGCGACGGGGGAGGCCGACGCGCTGGTGACCGGCACGACGCGGTCCTTCGCGGTGGCGATGGAGGGCATCTCCATGGCGATCGACCCCGTCCCCGGGCGCAGCGTGTTCGGCGTGTCCATCGTCGTCTCCCGCCGCGCCGGCACGGTGCTGGTGGCGGACACGGCGGTGCACGAACGCCCGGATGCGGAGACGCTGGCCGGCATCGCGCGCGGCTCGGCGGCCGCCGCGCGGCGGCTCGGGCTCGAACCCCGTGTCGCCTTCCTGTCCTTCTCCACCTTCGGCGATCCGCGCGGCACCATCCCGGGCTCGATCCGCGACGCGGTGAAGCTGCTCGCCGAACGCGGCGCGGATTTCGAGTTCGATGGGGAGATGTCGGCCGACGTGGCGCTCGACCCCGGGCTGCGCGCCTCGCTCTACCCGTTCTGCCGCCTGACCGGGCCGGCCAATGTGCTGATCATGCCCGGGCTGCACGCCGCGCACATCCTGACGCGCGCCGTGCCGCGGCTGACGAGCGCCACCGTGATCGGCCCGCTGCTGACCGGGCTGACGCATTCGGCGCAGATCGTGCCGATGCAGGCGGGGGTGAACCAGATCCTCGACGTCGCCTGCCTCGCCGCGCATGCCGCCGTGACGCGATGAGCCGCCCCGGCGAGGTCCTCACCATCGGCTATGAGGGGACCACGCCGGACCGGCTGATCGCCGCGCTGAAGGGCGCGGAGGTCGCGACGCTGGTCGATGTGCGGGCGCTGGCGAACAGCCGGCGGCCGGGCTTCGCCAAGGGCGCGCTCTCGGCCGCGCTGGAGGCGGCGGGGATCGGCTACCTGCATCTGCGCGCGCTCGGCACGCCGGCCGCGGGCCGGGCGGCGGTGCGCGCGGGCCGGCCGGCCGAGATGCGGCGAATCTTCGCGGCACACCTGGCGGGCGACGAGCCGCAGGCGGCGCTGGCCAACCTGCGCGACCTCGCAGGCCGGCAGCGTGTGTGCGTCCTGTGCCTGGAAGCGGACCCGGCGCAATGCCACCGCACGCTGGTGGCCGAGGCGGTGGGCGGCGGCATCGTGCACCTGCGTCCCTGACGGGTCGGCGCGGGCCGGTCGGCACTCCCGCGCCGCGACGGCAGGCCGCCCCGACGATCCGCGACCTCGCCCGCCGGACGCTACCGCCGGTGCTTCAGGGCCGCGCCGGCGCTGGTGCCGCAGGCTGGGCCGCCGCCGGCGGCGTCCCAGGGCCGGTCAGCCTGTCCCCCTGCCGCGCGGTCCATTCGCCAGCACCCTGCAACCTTTCCCCGGTCCAGCGCATGGCGCGGCCGACGGCCGACCCGCTCTCGTCCGCCGCGCGGCCGAGCGCCTGGCCTGTCTGTTCCGCGGCGCGGTCGAGGGCGGCGCCGGTCCGCTCGGCGACGCCGGGCGTGCGGGCCGGCGCCGCGTCGTTCGGCGCGGCAGGCGCGGCCGGCGCGGGTTCGACGGCGCGCGGCACCGGCGGCGGCAGGGGGGCGGCCGTCTGCGCCAGCGCGGGCGCGGCGAACAGGATCAGGGCAAGGGCAGGCGGGACGAATCGCATCGGTCACTCCCTGGGAGCGATGCGGGAGATGATGCGCCGCCGGTGCGGCGACAACGGGGCAGCGTCATGCCGCAGCGGCGAAGTCCCGCCGACCCCGCCGCGCGGGGCGGGGGCTCAGGACCCGAAGGCCCATTCCCCGGCGCGGCGCAGCCGTTCGCCGGTCCAGCCAGCGGCGCGTTCCAGCGCGGAGCCGGTGCGGCGGGCGCCGCGCTCGATGCCTTCCCCGGTGCGCTTGGCGGCGCGTTCCATGGCGCGGCCGGTGCGCTGGACGGCGCCTTCCCGGGCCTGGGCCGGCAAGGCGAGGGCGGCGGCGGCAAGGCCGACGAGGATCGCGCGACGGTTCATGCCTGGAAGTTGAGCAAACCTTAACGTGAGGTCAAGCATCCAGCCGGATGCCCAGTTCCCGGATCAGTGGCCGCCACAGCGCGTTCTCGGCCGCGACGAAGGCGTCGAATTCTGCCGCGCCCCACGCATTGGTCTGGATGCCGAGCGTCCGGGCGCGCCCCTGCATGTCCTCCGACGCCACGGCGCGGACCAGTTCCGCGTTCAACCGCGCCACGATCGGCGCCGGCGTTCCCTTCGGCACGCTGATCCCCTGCCAGCCGAAGGCCACCGCGTCATGGCCGAGTTCCCGCAGCGCCGGCACCGCGGGGGCTTCGGCGGTGCGCTGCTCGCTGAGCACGGCGAGCGCGCGCACGCGCCCGTCGCGGATGAAGGGCAGGCCCGTCGCCGTGTCGATCATCACGAGGTCCACATTGCCCGCGAGCAGGTCCTGCATCGCCGCCTGCCCGCCGCGATAGGGCACGTGTTCGGCGGCGAGCCCGGAGCGGCGCTTGGCCAGTTCCATCGCCAGATGGTGCGGCGACGCGACGGCCGGCGAGCCATAGGTCGGCGCCCGCGCCCGGGATGCCGCGACCAGCGCCGCGAAATCCCGGTGCGGCGCATCGGCCCGGCAGACGACGTAGAGCGGGAAGCGCCCGATGAAGCCGATGCCGGCGAGGTCGCGGTCCGGGTCGTAGGGCAGGCGGGCGTAGAGCGCCGGGTTGTAGACCAGGATGCCGTTGTCGACATGCAGCCAGGTGTAGCCGTCCGCCGGGGCGCGCGCGGCGGTCTCGCTCGCCAGCACCGCGCCGCCGCCGGGCCGGTTCTCGACCACCAGGCTCTGCCCGAGCCGCGGGCCCATCTGCGCCGCGAGCAGCCGCGCGAAGACATCCGAGGGGCCGCCCGCCGGATAGCCGACGATCAGGCGGATCTGGCGCTCGGGCCAGCCGCCCTGCGCCCGCGCGCCGCCGGCCGTCGCCGCCGCCATGCCGAGCGCCATCGCGCCGCGCCGTCCGATCATGCCGAGTTCCTCCTCGCGTGCCGGCGCCGAGTCTGGCGCGCGGCGGTGGCGGCGCCAAGGCATGCGCCGGGCGGCGCGGGCCTCCGGCCAGGGGAACGCCGGGCTGTGGCGCGGCGGGGCATCCTCCGGGACGCGGCCGGCGACCGGCGCCGCTCTGGACCTGCGCCGCGCGCGGCGGCATGTCCACGCCATGCCCGCCGCCCTTTTCCTCGCCCTCGGCCAGATCGGGGATCCCGCCTTCCGCCGCCCGCTGCTCTGGGGCGTGCTCGGCGCCGCGGCCGCGATCGGGCTGCTGGCCTGGGGCGCGGTGGAACTCGCGGCCTGGGCGGCGGCCGGCGAGCCGGGCTGGCTGTCCTGGCTGGCGCAGGCCGGCGGCGGCGCGGCGGCGCTGGTCGCCGCCTGGTGGCTGTTCCTGCCGGTGGCGGCGGCGATCTCATCCCAGTTGGTCGAGCCCGTGGCGGCGGCGGTCGAGCGCCGGCACTACCCTGGGTTGCCGCCGGCGCAGGGCGCCTCGGTCGCCGCGCAGGTCGCCTTCGGGCTGCGCTTCGGCCTCCGGCTGCTGCTGCTGCAGATCCTGCTGCTGCCGCTACTTTTCGTGCCGGTGGTCGGGGCGATGGCGGCGCTGCTGCTCTCCGCCCATGCGCTGGGCTCGGGGCTGGTGCAGCAGACGGCCTTGCTGCGCATGGACCCGGAGGCGGCGCGCATGGCCTGGCGACGGCGGCGTCTCGCGGGCTGGACGCTCGGCCTGCTGCTCGCCCTGACGGCACTCGTCCCAGGATTGAACCTGCTTGTCCCGGTGCTCGGGACGGCTGCGGCGGTGCATCTGCTGCACCGCGGCGAGGCCACGTAAAACCTGGGGATAAGCCGGGTTCGGGCGTTGTGGCGGCGCGCGGCCGCATGCTAGCCCCGACACACCACGTAAACCCATGGAATCGAGGGGGGGTCTTCGATGTCGCTGTTCCGCCGCAAGGACGAACCGGCCACCGCCACCGGCAGCGAGGCCGCGCCCACGACCATTCCGGCCGCGCGCGATTCGGATCTCGCCATGCCGCCCTTCCGGCCGGCGGGCATCGCCGTGTCGGCCACGCCGGCTTCCTCCGGCCCGGTCGCGCCGAAGCCGAACTCGGCGCCCGCGGGCGCCGGCGTCTCCCGCGTCGCGACGCCGCCCGCCGCCACCACGGCGCCGCGCCCGCCCGTGCGCCCGGAAGCGGCCGACCGCCGCACCCTCGTCGTCGGCAAGGGGATCAGCCTGCAGGGCACCGTCACGGAAGCCGAGCGGCTGGTCATCGAAGGCACGATGGAGAGCCAGCTGCTCCAGGCGCAGGAACTGGTCATCAGCCATTCCGGCGTCTTCAAGGGCGAGGTCCAGGTCGAGGATGCCGAGATCGCCGGCACCTTCGACGGCACGCTGATCGCCAACGGCTCGCTGACCATCCGCGCGACCGGCCGCGTGCTCGGCACGGCGCGCAGCCGGCGCCTGTCGGTCGAGGATGGCGGCCAGCTCTCCGGCAAGATGGAGATGATCACCGAGGCGAGCGCCCCCGCGCAGCGCCCGGCGCTCGCCCCCGTCCGCTCGAGCGAGCCCGCCGACGCCTGATCCCGCCCCGCCCGGCCCCGCGCCGGGCGGCCAGGGGAGAGGACTTCCCGCCCGCAATGCCCCCCGGCCTGCGTCCCGCCTGCCTGCTGCCTTTGCTGCTGATGGGCTGCGCGGCGGAACGGGAGGCGGAACAGGCGCGAGCGATGGAACAGGCGCTGCGGTCCGCCCGTGCGGGACTCGTCGCGCCCGCCGCGCCGGCCGTCCGCCCCCCGACGCCCACCCAGGCGCGCCCGCCGGCCGGCGCCGTGTCCTCCGCCGCCGCCCTGGCCGGGCTGCGCGCCGAGGATCTGCGCCGGCGACTCGGCGAACCCGCGCTGCGCAGGCCGGAAGGCGATGCCGAGATATGGCTCTACGAGGCGCCCGGATGCCGGCTCGACGTCATCCTCTACCCGGAGGGCGGCGCGCTGCTGGTGGGGCACGCCGCCGCGCGGGCGCATGGCGGCGCGCGGGTGACGGAAGCGGCCTGCCTCGCCGCCCTGCCCGGCCGGGCGCCGTGAGGGCATCGTCCTGACCCACCCCATCCCCGGCGTCGCGGCATGAGCGCCTGGCTCGACGCCTTCGTGCCCGCCTTCGCCCTGCTCGGACTCGGCGCGCTGATCAAGCGGCGCCTGCTGCGCGACGACGTGATCTGGGCCGGCATGGAACGCCTGATCTACTGGGTGCTTCTGCCGAGCCTGATCGTCGCGGCGCTCGCGCCGCTCGACCTCGCGACTCTGCCGCTGGGGCGCATCGCGGCGGCGATCTGGGGGGCGCTGGCGCTCGGCACGCTCGTCTCGGTGCTGATGGCGCGCGGCATGGGGCATGGGCACGCGGCCATGACCTCCATCCTGCAGGGCGGCATCCGCTTCAACAACCTGATGGGCTTCGCCATCGTCGGCGCGCTGTTCGGCGCGGCGGGCACCGGTTTCGGCGCGGTCGCGACCGGCATCATCGTGCCCTTCGTGCAGGTGGTGACGACGCTCGCCTTCGCCTTCGACGGCAAGCGCGGGCCGCCGCGGCCGGCGGCGATCGCGCGGCAGCTGCTGCTCAACCCCCTGCTGCTCGCGGTCGCGATCGGCTTCGCCGTGGCCGCGGCGGGCGGGCTGCCGCCCGGCATCGCGCCCACCGTTCAGGCGCTGGGGCGCGCGTCCGTCGCGCTCGGCCTGCTTTGCGTGGGCGCGGCGCTGTCGCTGCAATCCTTTTCCGACCGCGTGCCGACGCAGGCGGCAACAGGCGTGCTGAAGCTGATGGTGATGCCCGCGGTGACCTGGGGGCTCTGCACCCTGTTTGGCGTGCCGCCGCTGGCGACCGCCGTCGCCGTGGTGTTCATGGCGCTGCCCACCGCGGCGACCTCCTACGTCATGGCGCGGGCGATGGGCGGGGATGCGCCGTTGATGGCGGCCATCACGACGACCGAACACATCGCGGCGATCGCGACGCTGCCGTTCTGGGTGTGGCTCGTCGCGCCGTGAAGAAGGATGGGGGAGAAGGGAACTTCTCCCCCCGGCCCCCCTCAACCTTTTTTGGCACCGGGGGACAGGATGGGGGGGAGGTTCCCCTCCCCCGCCCTTCACGCTATGCGCCGCGCATCCCAGGGCACAGGACGACCACGCGCATGACCAGCCTCGACATCCTCGGCATCGGCAACGCCATCGTGGACGTGCTCGCGCGCGCCGAGGAGGACGTCCTGGTCCGCCACGGCATGGCCAAGGGCGGCATGGCGCTGATCGGCCCCGACCAGGCCGAGACCATCTACGCCGACATGGGCCCGGGCGTGGAAAGCAGCGGCGGTTCGGCCGCCAACACCTGCGCCGCGGCCGCCGCGCTCGGCGCCAAGGTCGGCTATCTCGGCAAGGTGGCGGACGATGCGCTCGGCGCCGTCTTCCGCCACGACATCACCGCGGCCGGCGTGCATTTCCCCACCCCGCCGCTGTCCGGCGGCGCGCCCACCGCGCGCTGCCTCATCCTCGTCACGCCCGACGGGCAGCGGACGATGAACACCTTCCTCGGCGCCTGCGTGACCTTCGGGGAGAAGGACGTGGACCCCGCCGCGGTGGCCGCGGCGCAGGTCACCTACCTGGAAGGCTACCTGTACGACCCGCCGGCGGCGCAGGCCGCCTTCCGCGCCGCCGCGCGCATCGCCCACGCGGCTGGGCGCAAGGTCGCCATCACCCTGTCCGACGCCTTCTGCGTCGAACGCCACCGCGACGCCTTCCTCGCCTTCGTGAAGGAGGAAGCGGACATCCTCTTCGCCAACGAGGCCGAGATCCGCGCGCTGTATCACGCCCACACCTTCGAGGAAGCGGCGGCGCAGGCGCGGGCCGATGTGGGCCTCGCCGCGCTGACGCGCAGCGAGAAGGGCAGCGTCATCATCGCCGGCGCGGCGACGCACGAGATCGCCGCCGTGCCCACCACGGTCCTGGACACGACCGGTGCGGGAGACGCCTACGCGGCCGGCTTCCTCGCGGCGCTGACCGCCGGCCATCCGCTGCCGGAATGCGGCCGCTGGGCCTCCGTTGCGGCGGCCGAGGCAATTTCCCATTTCGGGGCCAGGCCGCAGGCGGACCTCAAGGCGCTGGTCGCGGGCGGGGCGCAGGGGATCGCGGCGGCGCTGGGCTAGGGCGGACCGCGCCGGCTTCGGGAAAATATTCGTAGTCTTCCGGGGTGGTTGGGTCCAGTATTCGCCCGTCCAATCAAAGTCGACTGAATGGCCATGCCGTGTCCACGGAATGGCCTCATTCAAGGTGTTTCTGGCACCTGTTCGACGGATTGAGGAGGACATCATGCGCAAGCACCCGATCAGCCTCGCCATCTTTGGCCTGGGACTGGCCATCAGCCCGGCCCTGGCCCAGGGAACCCAGCCGCTCAGCGGCGGCGACCGCGTCTCCGCCGAGGCCGACGGCATCGGCGCGCGGGATGTCGGCCCGCTGCTCCGCCAGGCGGCCGATGCCGCGCGCGGCGGCCGCCTGCCGCTCGCGCTCGAACTGGTGGAGCGCGCCGAGACGCTGGTCCTGACGCGCGGCACCATCGCGGGAACCGAGACGATCCCGCTGCGCGCCGGCGCGGTCGCCGTCATGCAGGATGCGCGCGCCGCGCTGTCGCGGCGGGACGTGGCGGCGGCGACCTCCGCCATGGCGGAGGCCGAGCGCCTGACCGCCGGCATGTGATGGCCGGACGCGACCGCGCCGTTGCCCCCTGACGGCGCGGTCGTTCGGGCGGCCCGCGGCCTATCCCCTCCCCCGCCGCGGGCCGCCCCAGTGGCGGCTTCCGCAAGGCGGGCCTGCCTTCCCGATGGCGATGCGCCTCGCGCGCCCGGGCAGGGTCCGCGTGCGGCCACCGGATGATGTCGGGAGGATCCCGGCCAGGCGCGAAGGCCTGGCCGGGCGAGTGCGTCAGGCCGCGGCGCGGATCGCCACGGCCTTCACGTCGTCGCCCACCGCGCCGGCGAACGTCGCGAAATTCTTCTCGAACAGGCCGACCAGGTTCTGCGCCGTGCGGTCATACGCCGCCTTGTCGGCCCAGGCCTCCCGCGGGTTCAGCACGTTGTCGGGGATGCCCGGCACGCTCTTGGGCATCATCAGGCCGAAGAAGGGGTCGCGCACGTAGTCGACCTTCGCCAGCGACCCGTCGAGTGCCGCGCGCAGCAGCGCGCGCGTGTGCCGGATGCTCATACGGCTGCCCGTGCCGTAGGACCCGCCCGACCAGCCGGTGTTGACCAGCCAGCAATCGGCCCCGTGCTTCGAGATGAGGTCGGCGAGCATGCGCCCGTAGACCTCCGGGTGGCGCGGCAGGAAGGGCGCGCCGAAGCAGGTGGAGAAGGTCGCCTGCGGTTCCTTCCCAAGCCCCTTCTCGGTGCCGGCGACGCGCGCCGTGTAGCCCGACAGGAAGTGGTACATCGCCTGCGCGGAGGACAGCTTGCTGATCGGCGGCAGCACGCCGAAGGCGTCCGCGGTCAGCATCACCACGTTCTTCGGCAGCCCCGCCGTGCCGCTGCCGACCACGCCCGGGATGTAGTGGATCGGGTAGCAGGAGCGCGTGTTCTCGGTCAGCGACGCATCCTCGAGGTCGAGGTTGCCGTCCACATCGGCCACGACGTTCTCGAGCACCGCGCCGAAGCGGTGGGAAGCGTCCCAGATCTGCGGCTCGGCCTCGCGCGACAGGCGGATCACCTTGGCGTAGCAGCCGCCTTCGAAGTTGAAGACGCCGGCATCGGACCAGCCATGCTCGTCGTCGCCGATCAGCGCCCGCTCGGGGTCCGAGGACAGCGTCGTCTTGCCCGTGCCGGACAGGCCGAAGAACAGCGCGACGTCGCCCTTCTCGCCGACATTGGCGCTGCAATGCATCGGCAGCACGCCGCGTTCCGGCAGCAGCCAGTTCATCACGGTGAAGATCGATTTCTTGATCTCGCCCGCATAGGAGGTGCCGGCGATCAGGATGGTGCGCGTCGCCAGCGACAGCGCGATGACCGTGCCGGTGCGGCAGCCATCCGTGCCGGGGTCGGCCTCGAATTCCGGGGCGTGCAGGATGGTCCAGTCGGGCGCGAAGCCGTCCAGCGCGTCGCGCTCCGGGCGGATGAACATGTTGCGCGCGAACAGCGCGTGCCAGGCGTTGGTCGTCACCAGGCGGACGCGGATGCGGTGCGCGGGATCGGCGCCGGCATGCAGGTCCTGCGTGAAGAGTTCCGCCTTCTGGCCGAGATAGGCCTGCACGCGGGCGACGAGGCCGGCGAACTTGTCCGCCGGCAGGGGCTGGTTGATCTTGCCCCACCAGACCGCGTCGCGCGTCGCCGGTTCATCCACCACGAACTTGTCCTGCACGGACCGGCCGGTGTGCTGCCCGGTCACGGCGATGAAGGCGCCGTCGGCCGACAGCCGCCCTTCCCCGCGCCGCAGCGCCGCGGCGACCAGGGTCGGGGCGGTCAGGTTGGGATGGACTTCGCCGCTGGGGATCACGCCGGTGCCGACCAGCGCGGTGGGGGATGCGGACATGCGCGACAACTCTCCTGGACACCACGTTGCAATGCGGTGACGGCGCCGTTTCGGCGATGGCGGCGGCGGAATTGCGGCGAAAGCCGCTGCTCAGCCGGTCCCGGCGATTCTCGCCCGTCCCTCCCGTGCGGCGCGGATGAGGGCCGTGCGCACGGCGTCCGCATCGCTTACCTGCGTTAAGAACGCAAGACGAACCGTTCGGTTACCTTCGGAGAGGTCGCAACCGTCAACATCGACCGAAACGACTCGCCACTCGCCCGGGCCGGCGCCGAGCAGCCCTTCCGCGATCGCGGCCACCGCATCCGCATGGTCGGCGTTCACGTGTTCGACGATGGAGGCCTCCGCCTCCAGGATCGCGGCGACCGCGGCCGGGTCGGGCGCGAGTTCCGCCGCGCGGATCCGCTCCGCGCGGGCGAAGCCGCCGACATGCAGCGCGCCCAGGATGCGCACGCGCCACAGGCCGAAATCGGCGAAGTCGGCATAGAGCGCCGCATAGGGATGGCGCGCCAGCCAGCGCGCCTTCAGCCCCGCCACCGCTGCCTCCGGCACGCGTTCGGCAAGCCCCGTGACCGTCACGCGCGGCGCGGTCTGCGGGTTCGGGCCTTCCGTCGTGCCGGTGAACAGCAGGGAGCAGCGGGGTTCCTGCGCGAGGTGCCGCGTATGCTCGGACAGCGTCGAGAGCCACAGCAGCGGCGAGAGGTCGGGCCCCGGCGCGGGCGTCACCAGGCTCGCGAAGGGCTGCCCGTCCGCCTGCGTCGCGAGCGTCGCGGCGGCCGCGCCGCGGATGAGCCGCCTGGCCTCGCCAATTCCCTCGACCGATGCCATGTCCCCTCCGGCCCGCCTCGTGCCACAATCCGGCGCGAAAGTGGAACCAGGGCCGCCGCAGCGCAACCGCGGCCAGCCCGGAATGCCCGGAGCACAGTGCAGGACAATGCCGCAGACCATCGCCCTCGTGGACGACGACCGCAACATCCTGACCAGCGTGCAGATGACGCTGGAGGCCGAAGGCTATTCGGTGCGCACCTTCACGGATGGCGAGAGCGCGCTGCAGGGCCTGCTCTCCCGCCCCGCCGACCTCGCCGTGCTCGACATCAAGATGCCGCGCATGGACGGGATGGAGCTGCTGCAGCGCCTGCGCCAGCGGTCGAACATGCCGGTCGTCTTCCTCACCTCGAAGGATGAGGAGGTGGACGAGCTGATGGGCCTGCGCCTGGGCGCCGACGACTACATCACCAAGCCCTTCAGCCAGCGCCTGCTGCTGGAACGCATCCGCGCCCTGCTCCGCCGCAACGAGGCCTCGCGCGCGGAAGGGTCCGGCGCGCCGCCCGGCGGCGTCATCGCCCGCGGCGACCTGGTGCTGGACGAGACGAAGCACACCTGCGTCTGGAAGGGCGGGCAGGTGCAGCTGACCGTCACCGAGTTCCTGCTCGTCAAGGCGCTCGCCATCCGCCCCGGCATGGTGAAGAACCGCGACCAGCTGATCGACGCCGCCTATGGCGAGAACATCTACGTCGACGACCGCACCATCGACAGCCACGTGAAGCGCATCCGCAAGAAGTTCCGCCAGGTGGACACGGAGTTCGACCAGATCGAGACGCTCTACGGCATCGGCTACCGCTACAAGGAAGCCTGAGACGATGGCCCTGGCCCCGCATGCCTGACGGCTCGGGCCGCCGCGCGGCGCCGCGCCCGCGCGCCGAAAGCACGGCCGAACCGCGCGCGCCGCGCCGCTTCTCGCCGCTGCTGCGCCGCATCCTGCTGGTCAACGCCGTGCCGCCGGCGCTGCTGGCCGCCTCGCTGCTGTATCTCGACCAGTACCAGAACGGGCTGCTGGCGGCCGAGGTCGAGGGCCTGCGCACCCAGGCGCGCATCTATGCCGGCGGCATCGCCGAAGCCGCGGTGCGCATCGACGGCGACCGCGCCATCCTGGTGCCGGAAGCCGCCCGCCCGCTGCTGCGCCGCCTCGTCGAGCCATCGCCCAACACCCAGGCGCGGCTGTTCGACAATACCGGCCTGATGGTCGCCGACAGCCGCGTGCGGGAAGGCCCCGGCGGCGCGGTGGTGACCGAGCCCCTGCCGCCGCCCGAACCCCGCGGCGCGCTCACGGCCACGGTCGGCGGCGTCTATGACCGGCTCGTCTCCGTGCTGCCTGGCACGCTGCGCGGCACCGGCGGGTCGGGCGGCGTCGCCGTCGATGTGGGGCCCGAGACGCCCGACTTCGACTGGCAGCCCGATATCGGCCCCGACCGGCGGGAGGAGCTGCGCCTCGCCCTGGAAGGCGGCGTGCGCCCCTATATCCGCCGCACCGGCGACGGACGGCTGCTGGTCTCGGTCGCCGAACCCGCGCGGCGCGGCAATCAGGGCGTGGGCATCGTGCTGCTGACGCGCGAGGCGCGGGAAGTGGACGAAAGGCTGTTCCAGATCCGCGCCTCCGTGCTGCTGCTGTTCGGCACGGCGCTGGTGCTGACGGTCATGCTCTCCTTCTACCTCGCGCGCACCATCGCGACGCCGATGCTCGACCTCGCCCGCGCCACCCAGCGCATCCGCGAAGGCGAGGGGCGCGAGGAATCGGTCCCCGAACCCCTGCTGGTCCGCAACGACGAGATCGGCGTGCTCGCGCGCGACCTGCAGAATTCCGCCCGCGCCCTGTGGGCGCGCATCGACGCGAACGAGCGCTTCGCCGCCGATGTCGCGCATGAACTGCGCAACCCGCTGACCAGCGTGCGCAGCGCGCTCGAGACGCTGCGCCGCATCGAGAACCCGGAACAGCGCGGCCGCCTGCTCGCGATCATCGCCGAGGACGCGGTGCGGATGGACCGGCTGATCGCCGACATCTCCGACAGTTCGCGCGTCGATGCGGAGCTGTCGCGCACCATCTCCACGCCGGTGGACATCGCGCCGATCCTTTCAGCCCTCGCCGACCTGCACGAGGCGACGCGGGAGACTGCGGACGCGCCGCACCTTGTGCTGGAAGCGCCAGCCGGACCGCTCGTGGTGCGCGGCGTCGAGGGCCGCATCGTACAGGTCTATCGCAACCTGCTGGGCAACGCGCTGTCCTTCAGCCCGGCCGGCGGCACGGTCTGGATGAAGGCGCGCCCCGCCGGCGCGATGGTCGAGGTCGCGATCGAGGACGAAGGCCCGGGCATCCCGGAACAGAAGCTCGAGAGCATCTTCGAGCGCTTCTATTCCGAGCGCCCGAGCGGCGAACGCTTCGGCCAGCATTCGGGCCTCGGGCTGTCGATCAGCAAGCAGATCGTCGAGGGGCTGCGCGGGCAGATCACGGCGGAGAACCGCCGCGACGCCGAGGGGAAGGTTGCTGGCGCCAGGTTCGTCGTCCGGCTGCCGACGGCATAGCCGGCGGCTGACGCCGCGCGCGCGCTTCGTCGCGCCGCCTTGTGCGGCGTGCCGCGGGGTGCGAAGTCCGCGGCGGTGCGTCGCGAAGACAGAGGCCCCGAGATGATGCTGGGACGTTGGGGCGAGGTCGGCGTATTGGCCTTCGCCCGCATTTCCATGGGTGCGCAGCTGCAGGTCGTCGGCGCGCTGGGGCCTCTCCTGATTGGCGGCCTTGTCGCGGACTGGGCCGCGCTCGGCACGTTGATCGGCGCCTACTCCCTCGCCGGGGTCTTCGTCGCCCTGCCGGCGGGATGGCTGCTGGCGCGGTTCGGCGATCGCGTCGTGCTGCTGGGCGGCGTCGGGCTCATGGCGCTCGGGGGCTTGCTGCTCGCCCTCGCGCCAGGCTTCGGCGTCGCGCTCGCGGGGCGGCTCGTCGCCGGTGTCGGCGGCACGCTGCTCACCATCGCGGGCGCGAAGATGGTGCTCGACCGTTTCTCTGGCGCGGGCGTCGCGCTCGCCATGGGGCTGATGCTGATGGCCTGGCCGTTCGGCATCGGCCTGGCCCTGCTCGTGCTGCCCCTGCTCGGCGCGGACTGGCGGGCGGGCCTGTGGCTTTCCGCCGGCTTCTGCTCGCTCGCCTTCGTGCTGCTCGCGGTCGCGGTGCGCGGCGCCAGCCCCGCGGCCGCCAGCCACCGCCGGATGTGGCTGCTGCCGCATGAATGGCGCCCTCTGCTGGCGCTCGGCGTCGTCTGGGCCGGCTACAACGCCGCCTTCGCCGTGGCGGTCGGCTTCACGCCCGCCTTCCTGGTCGCGAACGGGATGAGCCATGCGGAGGCCGGCGCGCTCGCCTCGCTGATCGGCTTCTCCATCCTGCCGCTGCAGCCCATGGGCGGCGCCATCGCGGAAAGGCTGGGCCGGCCGCTGCTCGTGACCGTGCTGTGCATCCTCGGCATGGTGGCGGCACTCGCCGCGACGGCCGCCGGGGCGCCGGCCTGGCTGGCCCTGCCGGCCTTCGGCCTGCTGGCCGCGCCGCCGTCGAGCCTGATCATGGCCTTTGCCGGCCGCGCCCTGTCGGCCGAGAGCCGGGCCTTCGGGATGGGCGTGCACTACACGCTGTTCTACCTGGGGCTGGCCCTGTTGCCGCCCTTCGCCGGCCTCGTGCGCGACATGACCGGCGCGCCCGCTGCTCCTCTTCTCACGGCGGCGGGCTTCCTCGCCCTGTGCCTGACGGCGCTGACCGTCTACGCGGCCGCGATGGCGCGGCGCGGCCCGACCGGCCCCCTGGCGGGGGGGGCGCACGCCCGTTCTCCTTGACTCTTTTCCTGCCCACGCCTATGCGCCCGTGTCCCCTCACGGGACCGGAAACGGGCGGACCGAAACGCGCCCACCCATCGGGACCGGGTTCGCTGCCGCGAAGGGCGCGCCGGTCCAAGTCGTTCCTGCCCATGGGCGGGCGCGCAGGCCGCATCACCCGCCGCGCTGGCGGGGGACACCGGAAAGCACAGGACTGCATGGCCACCATCACCGCCGACCGCGCGGGCAGCGAGGATTTCGCCGCCCTTCTCGATGAAACGCTTGGCGCCGACACCGGATTTGCCGGATCGGTCGTCACCGGCAAGGTCATCCGGGTGGATGACGATGTCGCGGTCGTCGATGTCGGCCTCAAGAGCGAGGGGCGCGTGCCCCTCAAGGAATTCGCCGCCCCCGGTATGAAGCCCGAGGTGAAGCCCGGCGACCTGATCGAGCTGTTCGTCGAGCGGTACGAAGACCGCGACGGCTCCATCGTGCTGTCGCGCGAGAAGGCCCGCCGCGAGGAAGCCTGGACGAACCTCGAGAAGTCCTTCACCGCCAACCAGCGCGTGAACGGCGTGATCTTCGGCCGCGTGAAGGGCGGCTTCACGGTCGACCTCGGCGGCGCCGTGGCCTTCCTCCCCGGCAGCCAGGTGGACATCCGCCCGGTGCGCGACGTCGGCCCGCTGATGGGCAGCCCGCAGCCCTTCCAGATCCTCAAGATGGACCGCGCCCGCGGGAACATCGTGGTGTCGCGCCGCGCGGTGCTCGAGGAAACGCGCGCCGAACAGCGCAGCGAACTGATCCAGGGCCTCAAGGAAGGCATGATCCTGGACGGCGTGGTGAAGAACATCACCGACTACGGCGCCTTCGTGGACCTCGGCGGCGTCGACGGCCTGCTGCACGTCACCGACATCGCCTGGCGCCGCATCAACCACCCGAGCGAGGCGCTGACCATCGGCCAGCCCGTGAAGGTGCAGGTCATCCGCTTCAACTCCGAGACGCAGCGCATCAGCCTCGGCATGAAGCAGCTGATGTCCGACCCGTGGGACGGCGTGGCGCTCAAGTACCCGGTCGGCGCCAAGTTCGGCGGCCGCGTGACGAACATCACCGACTACGGCGCCTTCGTGGAGCTGGAGCCGGGCGTCGAGGGCCTCGTGCACGTCAGCGAGATGTCCTGGACCAAGAAGAACGTCCATCCGGGCAAGATCGTCGCGACCTCCGAGCAGGTGGACGTGATGATCCTCGACGTGGATGAGCCCAAGCGCCGCATCTCGCTCGGCCTCAAGCAGGCGCAAGGCAACCCCTGGGAGCTGTTCCTGGAGGCCCACCCGCCCGGCAACGTGATCGAGGGCGAGATCCGCAACATCACCGAGTTCGGCCTGTTCATCGGCGTCGGCCCGGACGTGGACGGCATGGTCCACATGTCCGACCTGTCGTGGGAGGAAGCCGGCGAAGTGGCGATGAACCGCTACTCTAAGGGCCAGGTCATCAAGGCGAAGGTGCTCGACGTCGATGTCGAGAAGGAGCGCATCTCCCTCGGCATCAAGCAGCTCGAGGCCGACCCGGCCGCCGAGGTGCTGGACCGCGTGCGCAAGGGCGACATCGTCACCTGCGTCGTGACCAAGGTCGAGGCCAACGGCATCGAGGTGAAGGTCGAGGAAGTCCTGACCGGCTTCATCCGCCGCGCCGAACTCGCCCGCGACCGCGCCGACCAGCGCCCCGACAAGTTCGCGATCGGGGAGAAGGTTGACGCCCGCGTCACCGCCGTGGACCGCGCCGCCCGTCGCCTCGCCCTGACCATCAAGGGCAAGGAGATCGAGGAGGAGCGCGAGGCGATGCGCGAATACGGCTCCGCCGACAGCGGCGCCTCCCTCGGCGACATCCTCGGCGCGGCGATCCGCCGCCGCCGCGAGATGGCCGGCGAGGAGTAAGACGTCCGCCCTTTCCGGGCTGCATCGGAACCCCCGGGTCGGCAACGGCCCGGGGGTTCTTGCATCTGCGGGGTTGCGTCGCGCCCCGCGCCTCGCCATTGAGGCGGCATGTCCCTCGAGCCCGACCTGCTCGCCGACCGCCGCCGGCTGCGCCGCCGCCTGACCCTGTGGCGGGCGCTGGCCATCTTCGCGCTGTTCGGCGCCATCGCGCTGGTCGCCGGCATGCGCGGCGAGCGCGTGCTGCCGGGCGGGGACCATGTGCTGCGCCTGCCGATCAACGGCTTCATCGCCGAGGATCGCCGCGTGATCGAGGCGCTGGACCGCGCCGCGACGAACGCCTCGGTCCGCGCCGTGATCGTCGCCATCGACAGCCCCGGCGGCACCATCGCGGGGGGGGAGGCGCTGCACGGCGCGCTCAGCCGCGTCGCCGCCCGCAAGCCGGTGGTGGCGCTGATGGGCGCGACGGCGGCCTCGGCCGGGTACATGGCGGCGCTGCCCGCGGCGCGGATCTACGCCCGCGATTCCAGCCTGACGGGCTCGATCGGCGTGCTGCTGCAATCCTTCGACGTGTCGGAGCTGATGGCGCGGCTCGGCGTCAGCGCGCAGGTCATCGCCTCCGGCCCGCTCAAGGACCAGCCGAGCCTGTTCCGGCCGCTGTCCGCCGAGGGCCGCGCCGCGCTGGACCGCGTCATCCAGGACCTGCACGCGCAGTTCGTCGGCATGGTCGTGGCGGGCCGGCGGATGGACGCCGATCGCGCCCGGGCACTCGCCGATGGCCGCGTCTTCACCGGCCGCCAGGCGCTGGATGTCGGGCTGATCGACGCGATCGGCGGGGAGAGGGAGGCGCGGGCCTGGCTCGCCGCCGAGCGCGAGGTGCCCGAAAGCCTGCCGGTGCGCGACATGCAGACCCGCTCGACAACCGAGCGGCTGATCTCGCAGGCGACGGAAGGCGTCATGAAAAGCCTTTTGTCAGAATGGCTTGGCGTTGACGCCCCCCGGGCCCTCTGGCAGCCTTCCCGCTGAAGCGCGAAAGGCGCCGCGTCCGGGACGGGCGCACGAGGGAAGGCAAGGAATGACCAAGTCGGAGCTGATCGCGCACCTTGCCGCAGCCAACCCGCATCTGCGCCTGCCGGACATCGAGCTGATCGTCGCGACCATCTTCACCGAGATCACCGACGCGCTGGCCCGCGGGGACCGGGTGGAACTGCGCGGCTTCGGCGCCTTTTCCACCCGCACGCGGGACCCGCGCACCGGCCGCAATCCCCGCACGGGGGAAGCGGTGGAGGTCACCGCCAAGGCCGTGCCCTATTTCAAGCCCGGCAAGGAACTGCGCGAACGGATCAACAAGCCCGCCGCGCGTGCCTCGGCGCGCGCGACCAGCGCGGCCTGAGATGATCCGCTGGCTGCTGTTCCTGCCGCTGGCGGGGCTTGTCGTGCTGTTCGCGCTGTCGAACCGGCAGATGGTGGAACTGCGGCTGTGGCCCTTCGACTGGGTGTGGCAGGCGCCGCTGTCGATCGCCGTGCTGCTAGCGGCGTGCGTCGCCTTCCTGCTTGGCGCCGGGATCGTCTGGATGTCGGACCTGCCGCTGCGCAGCCGCGGCCGCGCGGCGTTGCGCCGGGCGGAAGGCCTGCAGCGGGAGGTCGAGGGCTTCCGCGCGCGCGACCGCGCCGCGGCGGCCGACCGGCTGGCGGGCCCGGCGGAATGATCGCGCGCCCCGCGGGCGGCGCCGCGCGCCTGATCCCGGCGATCGACACGGGCGACCTGGCACGGGCGGAAGCGCTCGCGGCCGCACTCGCCGGGCGCTGCGGCGTGCTGAAGGTCGGGCTGGAATTGTTCTGCGCCGCCGGTGCCCCCGCGGTCGCGGCGGTGACGCGGCATGCGCCGGTCTTCCTGGACCTGAAGCTGCACGACATCCCGAACACGGTCGCCGGCGCGCTGCGGTCCCTGCTGCCGCTGCGCCCGGCGATGGTCACCCTGCATGCGGGCGGCGGCCCGGCGATGGTCGCCGCGGCGCGGGACGCCGCCGAGCGCGCCGGCGCCGATCGCCCGCTGCTGCTCGCCGTGACGGTGCTGACCAGCATGGACGCCGCCGCGCTGGCCGCGACCGGCGTGGCGGACAGCCCCGCCGCCCAGGTGCTGCGCCTGGCGCGGATGGCGGTCGCGGCTGGCGCCGATGGCCTGGTGTGCAGCCCGCAGGAAGCCGCGCTGCTGCGCGCCGAACTCGGCCCCGGCCCGGCGCTGGTGGTGCCCGGCGTCCGGCCGGCGGGCAGCGCCGCGGGCGACCAGGCGCGCACCGCGACCCCGGCCGAGGCGGTCGCCGCCGGCGCCGACTGGATCGTGGTCGGCCGGCCGATCACCGGCGCGGCGGACCCGGCGGCGGCGGCGGCTTCCATCGCCGCGACCCTGCCGGGCTGAACCGATGGCGATCGAGGTCAAGATCTGCGGCATCCGCGATGCCGAGGGGCTTCACGCCGCCGCCGATGCGGCGGCCGACCTCATCGGGTTCGTGTTCTTCCCGCCTTCCCCGCGCGCGGTCACGCCGGCGCAGGCCGGGGCGCTGTCCGCGCTCCGCCCGGGCGGGCCGCTGAGGGTCGGGCTGTTCGTCGATGCGACGGATGCCGAGATCGCGGCCGTGCTCGCCGCCGTCCCGCTCGGCCTGATCCAGCTGCATGGGGAGGAGACGCCGGCCCGCGCCGCGGCGATCCGCGCCCGCTTCGGCCTGCCGGTGATGAAGGCGATCGGCGTGGCGGAGGAGGCGGACTTCGCCCCCGTCGCGGACTTCGCCCCGGTGGTGGACCGCTTCCTGTTCGATGCCCGCCCGCCGCCGGGCGGGCCGCTGCCGGGCGGCAACGCGCAGCCCTTCGAGTGGCGGCTGATGGCCGGCCGTTCGGTGCCGCGGCCCTGGCTGCTCGCGGGCGGGCTGACGCCGGGCAATGTGGCCGAGGCCATCCGCATCGCGGGCGCGCCGGGCGTCGATGTCTCCTCCGGCGTCGAGCGGGCGCGGGGCGTCAAGGATGCCGGTCTGGTGCGCGACTTCGTCGCCGCGGCGAAGGGCGCCTCGCCCACAGGTTGACGAGGCCCCCGCCCGCGCCGCAGCGTGGCGCGCCCAGGGAGGAACCGACTGATGACGCGCCTCGCCCCGCTGCTGATGCTCCTGCTGCTCGCGGCCTGCGGCGGCGGGGGGCCCCGGCCCGATCCCCTGACCTATGTCGGCGCCAGCAACCAGCCGATGATCGCCGATCTCCACCTGCCGCCGGGGACGGAGCGGGTGCCGCTGGTGATCCTGTCGCACGACGTCCGGGGCAAGCGCGACGCGCATCTGGAAGCCTATGTCGCGGCGCTGCAGGGCGCGGGGGCGGCGGTGCTGGTGCTCGACCACTACGCGCCGCGCAGCATCGACACCTCCCGCCCGGCGACGGAGCGCGCCTGGGTCACCGCGGCGGATTTCGCGCTCGACGCCTATGGCGCGCTGGACGCCGCGGCGCAGCATCCGCGCATCGACCGGCGCCGCGCGGGGCTGGTGGGCTTCGGGGAAGGCGGCGGGGGCGGCACGCTGCTCGCGGCCCATGCCTGGGCGCAGCAGGGGCGCCCGGCCAATGCGGCGCGGTTCCTGGCCTTCGCGGCGGTGGCGCCGGAATGCGCCTATCGCGTCGGCAACCGCGATACCGGGCGGCGGCCGATCCGGATCATCGTGGGCGACCGCGACAACCGCACGGGCAAGCCGGCCTGCGACGACCTGGCCTCCTACCTCCGCGCCGCGAGCGGCGATGTCACGGTCAGCACCATCGCGAACGCCCGGCACGGCTTCGACGACCCGCCCGGCCCGGTGCGCGCCGACGCGCAGGGGGAGAACATCACGCGCTGCGTCTGGCAGCAGGGCGGGGACGGGCTGTGGCGCGAACGCACCTCGGGCGTCGCCGGCGCCTCGCTGTTCCGCATCGGGGCCAATGAGCAGACGATCGCCGCGTATCTCCGCAGCCGGGAAGGCTGCCGCAGCGTCGGCACCGAGACGCAGGGCGACGCCGCGCATCGCGGCCGCGCGGTGGGTGAGGTGGCGGGCCATATGCGGCAGCATGTGATCGACGTGCGGCCGCGCTGAGCCCCGGCGCGCGCGGGTTCGCCCCGCGCGCGGACGGCGGGAGGCGCCGGCCTATGGCCGAGCCGGGGGCGATCCGCTAAACCCCCGGCTTTCCCGGACGTCCGAGAGAGCCCCTTGAACAAGCCCCTGCCCAATTCCTTCCGCCAGGGCCCCGATGCCCGCGGCCGCTTCGGCCAGTTCGGCGGGCGCTTCGTCGCCGAGACGCTGATGCCGCTGATCCTCGAGGTCGAGCAGGCCTACGAGGCAGCGAAGAAGGACACGGCCTTCCAGGCGGAATGGCGCCGCCTGCTGACGCACTACGTCGGCCGGCCGAGCCCGCTCTGGTACGCGGACCGCCTGACGAAGCACCTGCGCGCCAAGGCCGCGCCGGGCATGGGGGCGAAGGTCTATTTCAAGCGCGACGAGCTGAACCACACCGGCGCGCACAAGATCAACGCGGTGCTCGGCCAGATCCTGCTGGCCAAGAAGATGGGCAAGACGCGCATCATCGCCGAGACCGGCGCCGGCCAGCATGGCGTCGCCACCGCGACGGCCTGCGCCCTGTTCGACCTGCCCTGCACGGTCTTCATGGGCGCGACGGACGTCGAGCGCCAGCAGCCCAACGTCTTCCGGATGAAGCTGCTGGGGGCGGAGGTGGTGCCGGTGACCTCCGGCGCCGCCACGCTGAAGGACGCGATGAACGAGGCGCTGCGCCACTGGGTCGCGCATGTCCACGACACCTACTACTGCATCGGCACGGTGGCGGGCCCGCACCCCTACCCGGCCATGGTGCGCGACTTCCAGTCGGTGATCGGGGAGGAGACGCGCGAGCAGATGATGGCCGCGGAAGGCCGCCTGCCGGATGCGCTGGTCGCCGCGATCGGCGGCGGATCGAACGCCATGGGGTTGTTCTACCCGTTCCTCGACGACGAATCCGTCGCGATGTACGGCGTCGAGGCCGCGGGCAAGGGCGTCGAGACGCATGAGCACGCCGCGTCTCTGACCAAGGGCCGGCCGGGCGTGCTGCACGGCAACCGCACCTACCTGCTGCAGGACGAGTTCGGGCAGATCCTCGAAGCGCATTCGATCAGCGCGGGGCTCGACTATCCGGGCGTCGGGCCGGAGCATTCCTGGCTGCACGAGCTCGGCCGCGTGAACTACGTGCATGCGACCGACGACGAGGCGCTGGCCGCCTTCCAGCTCTGCTCGAAGCTGGAAGGGATCATCCCGGCGCTCGAGCCCGCGCATGCGCTCGCCTATGTGCTGCACCAGGCGCCGGCGATGCCGGCGGACAAGATCATCGTGATGAACATGTGCGGCCGCGGCGACAAGGACATCTTCACCGTCGCCCGGCACCTCGGGGTGAAGCTGTGATCGGCCACGGCATGACGGGCGGCCCGCGCATCGGCGCGGGCCGGGAGCGCACGGCGCGACCGCGCCCCGATCGCCATCCATCGCCGGCGCACCAGTCCACGGCGCGAAGGCAAGCCGCCCGGACGGGCGGCGCCCGCCGTCTGAGGGTATATCAATGAGCAGGATATCCACGCGCTTCGCCGCGCTGAAGGAGCAGGGGCGCGGCGCGCTCGTCACCTTCCTCGAAGGCTACGATCCCGACCCCGCCACATCGATGGCGATCCTGCGCGGCCTGCCCGGCGCCGGCGCGGACGTGATCGAGATCGGCGTGCCCTTCACCGACCCGATGGCCGATGGCCCGTCGATCCAGAAGGGCGGGCTGCGCGCGCTGAAGTCGGGCGCTACGCTCGCCGGCGTGCTCGCCATGGTGCGCGACTTCCGCAAGGAGGACGCGGCGACGCCGATCGTGCTGATGGGCTACTACAACCCCGTCCTGTCCTACGGCGTGGATCGCTTCTGCACCGATGCCGCGGCGTCGGGCGTCGACGGACTCATCATCGTCGACGTGCCGCCCGAGGAAGCGGACGAGGTGGAGCCGCAGGCGAAGGCGAACGGCCTCGACCTGATCCGCCTGGTGGCGCCGACGACGGACGAGGCGCGCCTGCCGCGCGTGCTCGCGGCGACCTCGGGCTTCGTCTATTACGTCTCGATCACCGGCATCACCGGCACGCGCAGCGCGAGCACGGCGGACCTCGCCGCCGCCGTGCCGCGGCTGCGCCCGCATACCGACCTGCCGATCTGCATCGGCTTCGGCATCCGCACGCCGGAACAGGCGGCGGAAGCGGCGCGGCTGGCCGATGGCGCGGTGGTCGGCACGGCGCTGGTGGACACGCTGGCGGCGAGCCTCGACGAGCAGGGCCGCGCGAAGCCGGACACGGTGCGCAAGGTGCTCGACCAGGTGCGCGCGCTGGCCGAAGCTGTGCACGGGGTGCGCAAGGCGGCGTAGCGCGCCATCCGTCCGGCCGGACGGATATCGTGCTCGGCGGCCGCCTTCATTCCGCCGCGGCGGAGAAGCCGCGCAGCCGTTCTGCGATCACCTTCGCCACGGCCTCCACCGCCGCGCGGCGGGGGAAGGCGGCGCGCCAGGCGATGCGCACCGTGCGCGTCGCCCGCCGCTTCAGCGGCACCAGCGTGATGCCCGCATCCTGCGCCGCGCCCGCCGCAAGTCCCGGGATCAGCGTCGTGCCGTAGCCGGCGGCGACCATGTTGATCAGCGTCGCCAGCGACGAAGCGCGCAGCGACCCGCCCCGCGGGCCGGCGAGGCCGCAGGCGGCCAGCGCCTGGTCCCGCAGGCAGTGCCCGTCGGCCAGCACCAGCACGTCCGGGGCGAGGTCCTCCTCCGCCACCCGGGCCCGGCCGCACAGCGCGTGCTCGGGCGGCAGCGCGGCGAGGAAGGGCTCGGTGAACAGCGGCTCGGTCGACAGGTCGGCGCCCTCGGGCTCGGTCGCGATCAGCGCGGCGTCCAGCTCGTGCACCCGCAGCCGTTCCAGCAGCGCGCCGGTCACGTCCTCCCAGGGCTCGATCTCCAGCTGCGGCAGCGCCGCGCGTAGCGGCGCGAAGACCAGCGGCAGCAGGTAGGGGCCGAGGGTGGGAATGACCCCCAGGCGCAACGGCCCGCGCAGCGGGTCGGCGGTGGCGCGGGCCAGCGCCGCCATGGCGTCCACCTCCGCCACCGCGATCCGGGCATGGGCGAGCAGCATCTCGCAGACCGGGGTCGGGACCACCTGCTTGCTGCTGCGCTCGAACAGCACGACGCCGAGCGTTTCCTCGAGCCGCCGCAGCTGGACCGAGAGCGTCGGCTGGGAGACGCGGCAGGCCTCCGCGGCGCGGCCGAAATGGCGGTGCTCGGCCAAGGCAAGCATGTAGCGGAGGTCGCGGAGGTTCATCGGCGAGGCAGCGATTGATAGGGTCTATCGGTCACGCGCGAACATGGGCGCGGGCCGATCCTTCGTCCAGCCATGCCGGGCGGCTGGCCCCCGGGCCCGGCACCCCATATAAGGCGCCGCGCCGGTGGTCCGGCGCCGCCGCGGACGCCCTGCGCCCGCCGGCCATCGGGGGCGAGTGCCGTTCATGAACTGGATTTCCGACTGGGCCCTGCCGAAGATCTCGGGCCTGTTCAAGCGGGACGTGCCGGAGAACCTCTGGCACAAATGCCCGTCCTGCGAGCAGATGATCTTCCGCCGCGACCTCGAGACGGCGCTGCATGTCTGCCAGCATTGTGGCCACCACATGCGGATTTCCGCCGCGCGGCGGCTGGAATGCACGCTCGATCCCGGCTTTTCCCGCATCGAGCTGCCGCGGGCGCCGGCCGACCCGCTGCGCTTCCGCGACCAGCGCCGCTACACGGACCGGCTGAAGGAAGCGCAGACCAAGTCCTCGATGGATGACGCGGTGGCGGTCGCGCATGGCGCGATCGACGGCCAGCGCGCCGTCGTCGCCGCCTTCGAGTTCGCCTTCATGGGCGGCTCGATGGGCGCGGGCGTGGGGGAGGCGATCGTCACCGCCGCCAAGCTCGCCGTACTGCAGGACGCGCCGCTGATCGTCTTCACCGCCTCGGGCGGGGCGCGCATGCAGGAAGGCGCGGTGTCGCTGATGCAGATGCCGCGCACCGTCATCGCGACGCGGCTGGTCAAGGAAGCGGGCCTGCCCTTCATCGTGGTGATGTGCGACCCGACGACCGGCGGCGTGACCGCGTCCTTCGCCATGCTGGGCGACATCCACATCGCCGAGCCCAACGCGCTGATCGGCTTCGCCGGCGCGCGGGTGATCGAGCAGACGGTGCGGGAGAAGCTGCCCGAGGGCTTCCAGCGCGCGGAATACCTGCTGGAGCACGGCATCCTCGACATGGTGGTCAAGCGGGGGGAGATGCGCGCGACGCTGGCGCGCATCATCGGCCTGCTGCGCACGCCGCTGGTCGAGGCGCCGGCCGAGGCTCCGGCGCCCGAGGCGGCCGAGGGCCTGCCCAGCGAGGCCGAGGCAAGCCCGGCCAAGGCCTGACCCGCGTGTCCCGCGCCGAGGCGATCGTCGAGCGCCTGCACGCGCTCCATCCGAAGCTGATCGACCTCAGCCTCGGGCGGATGCATCGCGCGCTCGCGGCGCTCGGCCACCCCGAACGCAGCCTGCCGCCGGTGGTCCATGTCGCGGGCACCAACGGCAAGGGCAGCACCTGCGCCTTCCTGCGCGCGATCGGCGAGGCGGCGGGGCAGCGCGTGCATGTCTACACCTCCCCCCACCTGGTGCGGTTCCATGAACGCGTGCGGCTGGCCGGAACGCTCGTCTCCGACGTCGCGCTGACCGCGGCGCTCGAGGAAGCGGAGGCGGCGAACGGCGGCGAGCCGATCACCGTCTTCGAGATCACGACCGCGGCCGCGCTGCTGCTGTTCAGCCGCGTGCCGGCGGACATGCTGGTGCTGGAAGTGGGCCTGGGCGGGCGGCTCGACGCGACCAACGTCGTGGACCGGCCGGTGGCGACGGCGATCACGAGCCTGTCCATGGACCACATGGATTTTCTCGGCGACACGCTGGGCGCCATCGCCTTCGAGAAGGCCGGCATCATGAAGCCCGGCGTGCCCTGTGCGACCGGCGCGCATGCCGAGGAGGCCGCCGCGATGCTGGCGCGCGTCGCGGCCGACCACGGCGCGCCACTGCTCGCGCGCGGGCGGGACTGGCGCTGCGAGCCCGTCCCGCGTGGGCTGCGCTACACCGATGCGCGGGGCGCGATCGACCTGCCGCCCCCCGGCCTGCCGGGCCCGCACCAGATCGAGAATGCGGGGATCGCCATCGCCGCGCTGCGCGCCTGGAACCCGGCCTGGCTGACGGACGATGCCATCGCGCGCGGCGTCGCCGCCGCCGAATGGCCGGCGCGGCTGCAGCGCCTGTCGGGCGCGCTGGCCGATTCGCTGCCGCCGGGCTTCGAGCTCTGGCTGGATGGCGGGCACAATGCGGGCGCGGGCGTGGCGCTGGCGGCCCATCTGCCCGCCTGGGCCGACCGGCCGCTGCACCTGGTCGTCGGCATGAAGAAGGGCAAGGCGAGCGTCGATTTCCTCCGCCCGCTGATCCCCTTCGCCACGACGCTGACCGCGGTCGCGGAACCCGGGCAACACCTGGCCATGCCGGTCGAGGACATCGTCGCGGCAAGCGGCGGCGTCGCGCGCCCCGGTCCCACCGTGACCCAGGCGCTGACGCGGATCGGGCGGGAAGGCCCGCCGGGGCGCGTGCTGGTCTGCGGCAGCCTCTACCTCGCGGGCGAGGTGCTCAAGGCCTCAGCCGGCTGAGTCGCCGCCCGGCCGGGGCACCTCGAGCACGAACAGGCGGTGCTGCGCCGTGTCCACGCGGCGGCGCATCTCGTCGCGCCAGGTGCGTTCCGCCGTCGCGGCATCGTGGAAGGGGCCGAAGCACTGCTCGGTGCCGGACTCGATCTCCTGCCAGGCGCTGTCGGCGAAGACGCCGCCCCAGACGAACCAGAGTTTCCGCGCGGCCATGGTGAGCCTCCTCGATCGCGACCCGTTCTTGCCCCGTTACGCTGCAACGCAGCAAGAGACGATGCGATTGTGCCGCCGGATGTACGAACATATAGTGAACATACCCTCCGGACACCGCGACCCATGGACCTGCGCCGCAAGCTCGAGATCCTCGCCGACGCCGCGAAGTACGACGCCTCCTGCGCCTCCTCCGGCACCGAGCGCCGCGATTCCCGCAAGGGCGGCCTCGGCAGCACGGAAGGCAGCGGCATCTGCCACGCCTATGCGCCGGACGGGCGCTGCATCTCGCTGCTCAAGGTGCTGCTGACCAATGCCTGCGTCTTCGACTGCGCCTATTGCGTCAACCGCGCGTCCAGCAACGTGCCCCGCGCGCGCTTCACGGTGGAGGAGGTCGTCGGCCTGACGCTCGACTTCTATCGGCGCAACTACATCGAGGGGCTGTTCCTGTCCTCCGGCATCATCCGCTCGCCCGACTACACGATGGAACAACTGGTGCGCGTCGCGCGGTCGCTGCGGGAAGAGCACGGCTTCCACGGCTACATCCACCTCAAGACGATCCCGGATGCCGACCCGGCGCTGCTCGAGGCCGCCGGGCGCTACGCCGACCGGCTGTCGATCAACGTGGAACTGCCGCAACAGGCGAGCCTCAAGCGCCTCGCGCCCGAGAAGGACCTGCCCGGCATCCGCCGCGCCATGGGCCGCCTGACGCTGTCGATCGACGAGGCGAAGGAGGCCCGCCGCACCGCGCGCCGCGCGAAGCCGCCGCGCTTCGCCCCCGCGGGGCAGAGCACGCAGATGATCGTCGGCGCGGATGCATCCGACGATGGCGCGATCCTCGGCCTGTCCACCACGCTGTACGCCGCGCACGGGCTGCGGCGCGTCTACTACTCGGCCTATTCGCCGATTCCCGACGCCGCCGCGCTGCTGCCGCCGGTGCCGCCGCCGCTGGTGCGCGAGCACCGGCTGTACCAGGCGGACTGGCTGCTGCGCTTCTACGGGTTCTCCCTGCCGGAAATCATGGCCGGCGGCGATGGCGGGATGCTCGACCTCGAGGCCGACCCGAAGCTCGCCTGGGCGCTGAAGCATCGGGACCGCTTCCCCGTCGACCTCAACCACGCGCCGCGGGAGATGCTGCTGCGCGTGCCGGGCCTCGGGACGAAGACGGTGGCGCGGCTGCTGGCGGCACGGCGCCACCGCACGCTGCGCATGGAGGACCTCGCGCGGCTATCCCTGCCGGTGACGAGGATCGCGCCCTTCGTCACCGCGGCGGGGCATGTGCCGCGGACGCTGGACGCGGCGGATCTGCGCCAGAGCGTGGTGCCGCGCACCGCGTTCGGGCGGCCCGTGCAGATGTCGCTGTTCGGATGAAGGGCGGGGGAGGGGAACCTCCCCCGACCTCACGCCGCCGGAACCCCCTTGCTCGTCGAATACTCGAAATGCAGCGCCTCCCCCGGGAACACCCTGGGGTGGATCGCATGCGCCGCCATCGCCGCTTCCGAGAACCCCTGCAGGATCAGCTTGAGCTTGCCCGGATAGGTCGCGATGTCCCCGATCGCGTGCACGCCGTCGATGTTCGTGGCACAGGTCGAAGGCTCCACCGCGATGTGGCTGCGCTCCAGCCCCAGCCCCCATTCGGCGATCGGGCCGAGGTCCATCGACAGCCCGAAGAAGGCGAGCAGGTGGTCGGCCGGCACCGCCATCTCCTCCCCCTTCAGCGTCGCGAGCACGACGGATTCGAGGGTCGATCCATCGCCCTTCAGCCCATGCAGCTGGTAGGGGATGGCGAGCTCGATCTCCCCGCGCTGCGCGGCCGCGTCCAGCTGCGCGGCACTTTCCGGCGCGGCGCGGAATTTCGGCCGGCGGTGCACCACCGTCACCTTCGCCGCGATGTCCTTCAGCGACAGCGCCCAGTCCACTGCCGAATCCCCGCCGCCCGCGATCACCACGCGCTTGCCGCGGAACTCCTCCCGCCGCGTCACCATGTAGCGCACGGCGCCGGAGGCCTCGTAGCCGGGCAGCCCTTCCAGCGGCGGCCGGTTCGGCCCGAAGGCGCCCGCGCCGGCGGCGATGATCACCGCCTTGCAGCGCACGGTGTCGCCCGCGCTGGTGGTCAGCAGGATCGCCTCCCCATCCTTCGCCAGGCCCTCGACGCGCCGGCCGAGCAGGTAGGTCGCGCCGAAGGGCTCAGCCTGCTTTTCAAGTGCTGCGACCAATTCCCCGCCCGCGATCGAGGGATGCGCGGGGATGTCGTAGATCGGCTTTTCCGGATAGAGCGCGCTGCATTGGCCGCCCACGGCTTCCAGCGCGTCGATCACGACGCATTTCATGCGCAGCATGCCGCATTCGAACACGGCAAAGAGCCCGACCGGCCCCGCGCCGATGATCGCGACATCCGTTTCGACCTGCGCGGCCATGGCCACTCCCCCGAATCCCGGCCCGCGTGATAGACGGGTCGGGCCGCCGATCCTAGCCGGGTGCTCCCCGGCCCGCCCCCCGATGCCCCGGACCGTGACCATCGACCTGCCGGACCTTGCCGCCACCCATGCCCTGGCCGCGCGCCTCGCCGCGCTGCTGCGGCCGGGCGATGCGGTGCTGCTGGAAGGCGCGCTCGGCGCGGGAAAGAGCGAATTCGCCCGTGCCGTGCTGCGCTCAGCATCCGGCGACCCGGCGCTGGAAGTGCCGAGCCCGACCTTCACCCTGGTGCAGTCCTACGACCTGCCGGCCTGCGCCGCGCATCATTTCGACCTCTATCGGCTGGACGGGCCGGCGGGGCTTGCGGAACTCGGCTGGGACGAAGCGCGGGAAGGGATCGTGCTGGTGGAATGGCCTGAAAGGCTGGGCGGCCTGGCGCCTGCGGACGCGCTGCGTGTCGCGCTGGCGCAGGGCGATGCGGAGGATGCGCGCCGCGCGACGCTGTCGGGCTGGGATGCGCGGATGCGGGCGCTGGCGGCATGAGGGAGGCGGGAGACTTCCTCCGCGCCGCCGGCTTCGGCGCCGCGCGCCTGGTGCCGCTGCCGGCCGATGCGTCCCACCGCCGCTATGCGCGGCTGGTCGGCGGGCCGGCGCCCGCGCTGCTGATGGACGCGCCGCCGCCCGAGGATGTGCGCCCGTTCCTCGCCGTCGCGCGCCACATCTCGGGCATCGGGCTCTCGGCGCCGAGTATCCTCGCGGAGGATCCGGCAGCCGGCTTCCTGCTGATCGAGGATTTTTCCGACGCGACGCATGCGGCGCTGCTCGATGCCGGCGCCGATCCGCTGCCTTTGTATCTGGAAGCGGCGGAGGCGCTGGCCGCGCTGCACGCCCATGCCCCGCCCGCCTTCCTGCCCGCCTGGGACGGCGCGGCCATGGCCCGGGCGACCGCGGCGACCTTCCTCGACTGGTGGTGGCCGGCGGCGATGGGCGCGCCCGCGGATGCCGCGACGCGCGCGGCGTTCGACGAGGCGATCCGCGCCATGCTCGCGCCCTTCGCGCGCACGGACGGCTTCGTCCATCGCGACTACTTCCCCGCCAACCTGCTGCGGCTGGAAGACCGCGCCGGCCCGCGCCGCACCGGGATCATCGACTTCCAGGATGCCGCGATCGGCCACCCGGCCTATGACCTGGTCTCGCTGGTCGAGGATGCGCGGCGCGACGTCGCGCCCGAGATCCGCGCCGCCGCGATCGACCGCTACCTCGATGCGCGCGGCGACGTGGACCGGGACGGCTTCGCCGCCGCCATGGCCGCCTGCGCGGCGCAGCGGCATCTGCGCGTCGCGGCATTGTGGGTGCGGCTCGACCGGCGTGACGGCAAGCCGCGCTACCTGGCGCATGGCCCACGCTGCTGGCGGCTGCTCGATGCCGCGCTGGCGCATCCGGCGGCGACGCCGCTGCGCGACATCCTCGACGCCCATGTGCCGCCCGCGCGCCGCACCACACCCGCCGCCGCGACGGAGGCCGCATGATTGCCCTGACCCACGCCATGGTGCTGGCCGCCGGCCTCGGCACGCGCATGCGGCCGCTGACCGACGACCGGCCCAAGCCGCTGCTGGAACTGGATGGCCGCTCGCTGCTCGACCATGCGCTGGACCGGCTCGCCGCGGCCGGCGTCACGCAGGCCGTGGTGAACGCGCATTGGCGCGGGGAGCAGATCGCGATCGCGATGGCCCGGCGCGACCATCCGCGCATCCATCTCCAGGCGGAGGAGACGCTGCTGGAAACCGGCGGCGGCGTGGCGCGCGCGCTGCCGGCGCTGGGCGGCGCGCCCTTCGCGGTGGTGAATGGCGATGCCTTCTGGCTGGATGGCCCGACGCCGGCGCTCGCGCGGCTCGCCGCCGCCTTCGACCCGGCGGAGATGGACGCGCTGCTGCTGATGGTGCGCACCACGCAGGTGGAAGGCGTGGTCGGCAAGGGCGATTTCCTGCTCGACCCGGTCGGGCGGATGCGTCGCCCGAAGGAACGGGAGATCGCGCCCTACCTCTATGCCGGCGTGCAGATCCTCAACCCCGCGCTGTTCGAAGGCGCGCCGGCCGGGGCCTTCAGCCTGAACCGCCTGTACGACCGCGGGATGGAATCAGGCCGCCTGTTCGGGCTCGTGCATGACGGCGTGTGGTTCCACCTCTCGACGCCCGAGGACCTGCGCAACGCGGAGGACACGCTGCGCGCGGGCCTGACGCGGGCGCTGTTCTGAAGGGCGGGCGCGGATGACCCTGCACGCCATCCCGCCGCACGCGCCCTTCCTTGAAACCCTGGCCGCCGGGCTGCTGGCGCGGATGCCGGCGGATGATCCCGTCGCACTCGCCCGCGCCACCATCCTGCTGCCGACGCGGCGCGCCGCGCGCGGGCTGCGGGAAGCCTTCCTGACCGCCGCCGGCGGCCGCGCCCTGCTGCTGCCGCGCATGCGCGCGCTGGCGGGCCTGTCCACCGAGGAAGCGGACGAGCTCGCGCTGCCCGATCTGCTCGACCTGCCGCCCGCGGTCGATCCGCTCACGCGGCAGGCGGTGCTCGCCGCCATGGCCGCGCGCATCCCGTCCCGCGCCGGCGGGCCGGCCACGCCGGAACAGGCCTGGCTGCTCGCCGGCGAACTCGCCCGGCTGTTCGACGAGGTGGCGCTCGAGGAATCCGACCTCGCCCTGGTGGCCGAGGCCGGGCCGCGCGCCTTCGCCGAGGGCTGGCTCGCGCGGCTCGACGGGCTGGTGCCGGACCGGCACGCGGCGCATTGGCGCATCACCACCGCCGTGCTGCGCGGGGCGGCGACCGACTGGGCCGATTGGCTCGAGGATCGCGGCCTGCTCGACATCGGCCTGCGGAGGGTGAAGGCGCTCGTGCTCCAGGCGGCGGCCTGGCGCGACCAGCCGCCCGCCGAGCCGACGATCGCCGCCGGCATCGGCGCGGGCGGCACCATCCCGGCCGCCGCCGCGCTGCTCGGCGTGCTGGCCGCGGCGCCGGCCGGGGCCGTGGTGTTGCAGGGCTTGCCGGAGCCGATGGACGCGGCGCTGTGGGATGCGGTCCGCGCCGCGCCGACGCATCCGCTGGCCGGCCAGGCGCGGCTGCTCGCCGCGCTCGGCGCGACGCCCGCGGACCTTCTTCCCTGGCACGAACCCGCCCCTGCCGGTGCCGCGCCCGACCGCGCCGTGCTGCTCGCCCGCGCGCTGGCCCCCGCCGAGGGCCTCGCCGCCTGGACCGAGCGCGACCCGCCGCGCTGGCGGGCGGCGATGGAGGGCCTGTCGCGCCTGACCGCCAGCGAGGCGCAGCAGGAAGCCGCCGCCATCGCCCTGCTGCTGCGGGAGGCGGTGGAAACGCCCGGCCGCCGCGTCGCGCTCGTCACGCCGGACCGGGACCTCGCGCGCCGCGTCTCGGCGGACCTCGCCCGCCACGGCATCACGGCGGATGATTCGGCCGGCGACCCGCTGGCCGAGACGCCCGCCGCGACCTTCCTCCGCCTGCTGGCGCGCGCGGTGGCGGAGGATCTCGCGCCCGTCCCGCTGCTCGCGCTGCTCAAGCACCCCTTGTGCGCCGGCGGGATGGAGCGGGCGGAGTGGCTCGCCGCGGCGCGGCGGCTCGAACGGATCGCGCTGCGCGGGCCGCGCCCGGCGCCGGGCCTCGCCGGGCTGCGCGGCGCAGTCACCGCCGCGCGCGGCGACGCGCCGGCCTCGGTCGAGGCGCTGATCAAGGCGCTGGCCGCCGCGCTCGACGGCTTCGCCGCGCTGCCGACGAGCCCCGCCCGGCCCGTCGCCGACCTGTTCGATGCGCAGATGAAGGCGGCCGAGGCGCTGGCCGCGACCCCCGACCTGCCCGGCGGCCTCAGGCTGTATGCGGGGGAGGAGGGCGAGCCGCTCGCCCGCCACCTGCACGCGCTGCGGGAGGCGCTCCCCAAACTGCCGCCGATCGCGCCCGCCGATTGGCCCGACTTGTTCGAGGCGACGCTCGCCGGGCCTGTCGCGCCCTCCCTCCGCGCGGCGCGGCGGCGGGGGGATGCGGCGCATCCGCGCGTGGCGATCCTCGGCCTGCTGGAAGCGCGGCTGCAATCCTTCGACCGCGTCGTGCTCGGCGCGCTGGAGGAGACGGTCTGGCCGCAGGCCACCGATCCCGGCCCCTGGATGAGCCGCCCGATGCGCGCCGCCTTCGGCCTGCCGGAACCCGAGGCGCGAATCGGCCGCGTCGCCGCGGATTTCCTGTTCGCCGCGGCCGCGGCGCCGGAGGTGGTGCTCTCGGCCGCCGGGCGGCGCGGCGGGTCGCCCACCGTGCCGGCGCGCTGGCTGACGCGGCTCGACACCTTCCTCGCCGGGCAGGCGGGGCTGGCGCTCGCACCTTCCCCCGCCGCCGCCTGGGCCGCGGCGCTGGATGCGCCGGACAGCGTGACGCCCTGGCGACGTCCCGCCCCGGCGCCGCCCGCCGCGCGCCGGCCGCGGCGGCTGACGGTGTCCGACGCGCAGCTGCTGATCGCCGACCCCTACGCCTTCTACGCGCGGCGCATCCTGAACCTCTCCGCGCTGAAGCCGCTGGAGGAGGAGGTCGGGGCGCTCGACTACGGCAACCTCGTGCATGTCGCGATGGCGCATTTCCTGCGCGCCATCGGCACGGGCTGGCCGGGGGAGGCGCCGGCCGCCCAGGCCTGGCACGCCGCATCCGCCGCCGCGCTCGCCGCCCATGCCGAGCGGCCGGGCGTGCTCGCCTTCTGGGCGCCGCGACTGGCGAATATCGGCGCCTTCGTGCTGGAGCAGGAGGCCGCGCTGCGCGGCCCCGCGCCGCTGTCCGCCTGCCTTGTCGAGGTGAAGGGCCGCGCCCTGCTGCGCCTGCCCGGAGGCGAGGTGGAGGTCGAGGCCCGCGCCGACCGGCTGGACCGCCTGCCGGACGGGTCCTGGCGCGTGGTGGACTACAAGACCGGCGTTGTCCCCAAGGCGCGCGACCTTGCCGCCGGCGGCGCACCGCAACTGCCGATCGAGGCCTGGCTGCTGGAGCAGGGCGGCTTCCCGGGCACCGGGGACGGGCTGGTCGGGGACCTGCTGTATTGGCGCCTGACCGGCGGCGAGCAGCCGGGCGAGGTCCGCGCCCTCGGCGCCGCGACCGAGGATGGCGCGCGCTACGCCGACCTCGCGGCGGATCGCCTCGCGGCGCTGGCGGAACGCTGGCTGCTGGGCGACGCACCCTTCCTGTCGCGCCCGCATCCCGGGCGCGCGGCGGCGGGCGGGGAGTACGACCACCTCTCGCGCATCGCGGAATGGTCGGCGGGCAGCGATTCCGGGGAATGACGGCCGGCGCGCCGGCGATGCACGCGGCCTGACCCGCGCCCTGGCCGGCGCCGCGCCCCCGGCGGGCATCGCAGCTGTGTCGACCGCGCGCAGGATCGAAGCGTGAATGCCGTCCGCGGAAGGGTTGCGCCTCCGCGCGAACGAAATGACGCGAATGCGATGACCCAGCCCGTCGGATGAACCTCGCGCAGGATTGCGTTGTACCGGCAACCGGATCGGGTCGCCCCGCGCCGGCCAAATCAGAACCGGGAGAACAAAACGATGCCCACCATCCATGGCACCGAGGACAGCGACCGGCTGGTCGGCAGCAGCCTTGCCGACATCGTCTTCGGCCGCGCCGGCAATGACTTCATCTCCGGCGGCCTCGGCAACGACGTGCTGTGGGGCGAGTCCGGGAACGACAGCATCCTCGGCGGCGACGGCAACGACACCGTCTTCGGTGGCGCGGAGGACGACACGATCCATGGCGGCGCCGGCTTCGACAGCCTGGTCGGCGGCATCGGCAACGACGTGATGTTCGGCGACGCGGGCGACGACGTGCTGGTGGACGATCTCGGCAACGATACGCTCGACGGCGGCATCGGCAACGACATCCTGCGCAGCGGCAAGGAGAACGACCTGCTGCGCGGCGGCGCGGGCGCCGACCAGCTCAACGCCGGCGCGGACAACGACACGCTGGAAGGCGGCGACGGCGCCGACCGCATGTTCGGCGAGGCCGGCAACGACATCCTGCGCGGCGGCATCGGCAACGACGTGATGGATGGCGGCACCGAGGCCGACACGCTCGACGGCGGCGCGGGCGCCGATGTCATGCGTGGCGGCACGGGTGCGGATTTCTTCCTCGCCGGGCTCGGCAACGACGTGATGACCGGCGGCGCGGACGACGACACCTTCCGCTTCGAAGGCCGCACGGGGGCCGACCGCATCACCGACTTCTCGGTCACCGACGACAAGATCCAGATCGCCCATGCGGGCGTGGACGATTTCTCGGACCTCCGCTTCCGCCAGGATCTCGGCGGCAACGCCGTCGTCGCCTGGGGCGACCCGCTGGATGGCGTCTCGGTCACGCTGGTCGGCGTGCGCGTCGCGTCGCTGACGAGCGACGACTTCTCCTTCGGCTGAGGCGCGGGACGGTCCCGGCCATGCCGGGACCGCGACCACCGCCGCGCGTCCTGCCAGTCGCGGGGCGCCGCGGATGCCGAGGGTGGGTGCCGGGCCGCTGGGGGGTGGCCCGGCATCCTGCCGATGTCGCGCCATGCGACGGTCGCGGCCACGAGGAATGGTCTGGTATGCGGCACGGGGGTTTGCCTCCGTGCCGCTTGTCGCGTCATGCCGTCGGAGCGGCGGACCGCGCCGGCACGATCGAAGCGAGCGAATGCTTGCCCGCCATGCTCAACGGCGGGCCGGGCGCGCGGTCAGTACGCCGGCGTCCAGCCGCGACGGCGCGCCGCGGCTTCCTCCTCGGCCGAGAGCGCCGGGCCGGCGCCGAGCCGTTCCAGCACCTCCCCGATCAGGGGGTCGACGCCGCTCGCGGGCTGGTAGCCGCCCCCGCCGGCGCGGGCGACGGCGGCGCGCAGGCGCCAGCCATTCTCCTCCCGGCAGGCGAGGCCTGCCATCCCGCCGGCGCGTTCGGCCACGGTGAAGGCGCGGCAGATCATGCCCGCCTCGGTCGCGTGGGTGCCGGCGACGACGACGCCGCCGCCGACGGTCCCGGCCCGCGAATCCAGCGCGGCCAGGATGCGCGGCGTCAGCATCCCGTCCCCGTCCCCGCTCGGCAGCGACAGGGCGAGCGCGAATCCCGCGGCCACGCCGGCGAGCAGCCCGAAGCCGGTGCGCCGCCAGCCCGGGCGATTGTCGTTCCCCGCGGCCGGCGCCATCGCCGCCGCGACCAGGTGCGCCGGCACGGGTTCCGCCAGCGTATCGGCGAAGGCGCCGCGCGCGGCGTCGCGCCCTTCGGCCAGCAGCGCGGCGCGCTCGGCGAGCGCGGGGTCGGATTCGATCGCGGCGGCGATCGCCTCGGCCTCGGCATCGGGGAGAAGGCCGTCGACGAACAGCAGCAGGGTCTCGTCGGTGACGCTCATGACTCGTCCCTTCCTGGGGCGGGTTTCAGCATCCGCGCCAGTGCCATCCGTCCCCGTGCCGCCCGGCTCATCACCGTGCCCGGCGGGATGCCCAGAAGGGCCGCCGCCTCGGCGAAGGTGAATTCCTCGATGCATGTCAGGGCCAGCGCCTCGCGTTGCTCCTCCGGCAAACGCAGCATGGCCCGCTCCACATCCTTCACGGACAGACGAAGTGCCATAATTTCGGCACCATCCGCCCCGGAGATCGTTTCGGCGGCGTCGATCGGCTCATGCACCCCGCCGCGGGCGGCGCGGCGGCGGTGGCTGTCCAGCCATAAATTCCGCAGCACCCGGAACATCCAGGCGTCGAAGCGCGTTCCTGGTTCGAAGGAGGAGTGGTTCCGGAGGGCCCGTTCGCAGGCGTCCTGCACCAGGTCGTCCGCCGCCGCGGGACTCCCGGTCAGCGCCCGGGCCAGGCGGCGAAGGCGCGGCAGGAGCGCGACCAGGTCCGCTTGGAAGGAGGACACGCGATGACGACTCCGGAGAATAAGGAATGGTGCAACCGTTTCGGTGTCTCATATCCCGGGAATCATGGTCTGACGAGGGCGAGAGGTTTGCGCAGTCGAGGTTTCGGTCCCTTTGCCGTGCTGGCGTTGCTCCTGCTGCTCGGGGGCGCGCCGGCGCTGGCCGACGATGATGGCGGCGATGGCGGCGGCGGTGGTGCAGGGGGCGGTGGCGCAGGGGGCGGTGGCGCGGGTGGCGGTGGCGCCGGCGGCGGCGGCGGCGGTGCGGGCGCCGGCGATGGCGGTGCTGGCGCAGGCGGAGGCGGCGGCGGCGTGGGAGGCGGCGGCGCGGCCGGCGATGGCGGCGGCT
>NZ_JAGIYZ010000002.1 GCF_017813355.1 Roseomonas nitratireducens | reverse complement strand
GTGCCCGTCGGCGATGCGAACTTCCGCGTCACCGCGCCGATCGCCACGCGCGAGGTTCGCGCCATCGCGCGCCTCACCGATGGCAGCCTCGCCCTGATCCTGGCCGACGCCCGATGGCTGACCATCCGCGAGGCGCCGCCGGCCCTGGTCGCGCATCTGAAGGCAGCCGGCGCCAGCGCGGGCTGACCCCCTGCGGTCATCTGGCCGCGCGCGAATGCTGCCGGCACACTCGGCGGCGTGAACCAGCCGACCTTCCACAGCCTCAACCGATGGGATAAGCGCCTCGTCCGCGCTGTCGGCCGGGCCTACCGGCAGAACGGCGCCGAGGGCACGCTGGAGCCGGCGGCGTGGTTCCGCATCCGGGACGCCTACCTCGCCGCCGGGGGCGACCCGGCCATCGCCGCCACCGAGCCCAACGTCATCCTGGCCACGCTGGCGAGGGTCTACCCTGGGTGGCTGTATGAGACGGCCATGGACGCCGAGCAGCCGCACCGGCGCCAGGAGCGCGAGGCGCGGCATGGCCGGAGCCTGGATCGCCTGCGCGCTGTGGTGGGCGAATGGGCGCAGGGCGAGCCGCTGATCCGGATGGTGTGGCTTTTCGGGTCGCGGGCGGTCGGCGACCCTTTCCCTGGCAGCGATGTGGACCTCGCCCTGAGCATAGACCCCGACCCGGCTGTGCGGGCGCAAGGACCGACGGGCCGGGCGGCCGCCGTCTTCCGAACGGAGTGGGACCGGCGGGCGGGCTGGGCTACGGCGCTGGCCTCGCGGCTGGCGCAGCCGGTGGAAGTGTCGGTGCTGGCGAAGGACGACGACTATGTCCGCCCGGCGGTGAAGCGCGAAGGCGTGCTGCTCTACCGGCGCCGGGGTGGTGGCGGCGCTGGGTAGAATTCGGGCACGCTAATCCGGACGCCGGACAGAGGACCACCGTGCACATGACCGAACCCACACCGACGCCCGATCCGCGGGACGAGGCCCTGAACATGCTGGCCCTGCTGTGCGGTCAGATGATGCGGGCGATGCGCAAGTCCGGCGTGATGGGCGAGGGTGATGTGGAAGCCATTCTGGCCGCCATGGAGAACGCGAAGCCAAGTCCGCTCGTCACGCACCTGCTGGATCAGGTGCGGTGGGCGGCCGAGTGGAAGGCGAAGCCGCCCGGCTGACCCCAGCAGGCCCGCCACGGCCGACCACGGCGGGCGCCCTGGGCGCCCGAGGCAACCCAGGGCAGGGCAAGCAGCCCCAGGCGCGCCCAGAGGCCCCCCAGGCCCCCGCCCAGGCGCCGAGGGCGGCCCCAGGGCGGCGGGCGGGCGCTACCGCCAGTGCGGACGTAGGCCGAGCGCGGCGGCGTGGGCGGTCGGCTGGTGCGCTACGGCGAGAAGACCGGCACGTCTATCTCATTGGATCAGCGGTCCCACTCCCAGAACCGCCGGCAGGGTGCATCCCACGAGGTCGCGCGTGATCCGGGATCGAGCGAAGATGATCGATCGCGCGATCTGGTTCACGTCATCATCTGGCCGCGCGGCAAGCCGCCATTCGAGAGGCAGCACGTCCCGTCGCAACAGGCCATCGCGGATGAGTCGCGCCAGTTGCTCGGCCGGTTCAGGAGCAACGAGGAAATAGGCTACCATCATCCATTGCCGAGACGCGTCGGTCCGCTCGGTAGCGCGCTGTGCTTGCCGCAATGCCGTGACAAGGTTGTTGATGTCATTGCGAGAGGCGTGGATGGCATATTCACGCGTTCCGGTAGCCCGGATCCAGCGGTGTAGATCCCCGCTGTTCCGCTCTCGCTCTAGCCACTGTGTCTCGGCTGGCGTGAGCGATGGCACCGCAGCGTGAAGGGCTCGGAGGTCCGCGAGGAAAGTGGTGGCAAAGGAGTTCGGAACGCGAAGGTCTCCCAATGTCGGGTGCACGCAGAAATCATGCGCTTGGCCTCGGGCTTCGTTCACTGGATACGAAAGCGCCAGCGCGGCCACGATAATGCTGCACAGCATCGAGCGAAGGCGCATCGAGAGCCTCTGATCTTCCAAGGTTGTCATGCGAGGTTGGCCAGGGTCTGCGGCGCCGGTCCGTCGCGGTCGCGGGCTGAGGCACCACGGCAGTCGGCGCTGACTTGGGCGATAATGGTGCGCCCCCCGCACTCGGAGCAGCGGAGCCGCCGGGCGATGCCGCGGATGGTCATGGTGCGGCCGAAGCGGGCGATGGCGGGCCGGATGCCGAGATCCACGATGCGATGGCACCCCTGCTCGCCGGCGCAGGAGAAGGAGAGCCAGTAGGCGTCGGTCTGCCAACCCGCCTCGTAGGCGGCGAGCATCAGGGAACCATCCTCGCCCAGGAAGGCGCTGGAGGTGCCGGCATCGTCTGGCAAGCGGCTGCGGCGGGGATGCGGGTCGGGCGCCATGTGTGCAGTCTATTCGGGCGGCGCCATGCCGATGAACCGCAGGAGCGCGTCAGCCACGGTGCCGGTTGCAACGGCCGTCGCCTCTAGGTTGTGCGGATCGATGTGACGGATGCGCTGGGCATAGTCGTCGGTCTGGTCGGTCGTCTTGCGCAGCCGCAACGTGGCATCTGGCGCGTGCCACTGAATGACCGCGTGCGCGAGCAAGTTCCGCCTTTCGATCAACAGCCTGATGTTCCGCAGGATGCTGTCCAGGTCCGAGTGCGCAGGTTCGGGCAGCGGCTTTTGGAGGTCGGTGAGGAGTTTCAGTAGCCTACCCGAGGGCTCTTTGCCGGTCTTGGGATAGCCCTCGCTTGGGCGCCATCCGTTTAGGTGCCAGATCGCCAGTTCCATCGCGTAATCGAGGTGTGACCACGCGACGAAGAACAGGCCGATCTTCGCCAGGGCATCGGTCGGCGGCAGGCTGTTGGGACGATTCGACATGGGCCGACGATATCGGCTCCGTCGTGCAAGATGCACGAGGCGAAGCCGGGCAGGGCAGGGGCAGGCCATCGCCAGGGCGGCCCCACGCGGCCCCAGGCCCCGCCCAGGCGCCGGGCGCCCCCAGGCCCCACAGGCCGCCCCAGGCGCTGGGCGCCCACAGGCCCCACAAGGCCCCCACAGGCCCGCCCAGGGCAGGGGCAGGCGCGCAGGGCGGCGCCACCGGCCTACGGGGCGCCCCCAGGCCCGCCCCAGGCCCCCCGCCCCAGGGCGGCGCCGCCACGGCGGCCCCAGGCGGCCCCAGGCCTTGCCCAGGCCCCCCAGGGCATGCCCAGGGCCGCCCCAGGCGGCCCGGCGGCCGACTGTGTCACGGTTGTGTCAAAGGCCTCTGGGGCGCCGGGCAGAAAATGGCGGAAAACCGCGCGAGGTCCGGAGCGGAATCGAACCGCTGTGGAGGGTTTTGCAGACCCTTGCCTGACCACTCGGCCACCGGACCGCGCGGGCGCCCCGTATCGGCTGCGCGCCCGGCGCGGTCAAGCGGCGGCTTGGCGCCCGCCGCGCCCGGACTCTATAACCGCGCCGGTTGAAGGAAGGCGCAGCACGATGGATTTCGCCGACGCGCGACGGCTGATGGTGGACGGCCAGCTCCGGCCGAACCGGGTGGAGGATCCGCGCATCGTCGCCGCGATGCGCGAATTGCCACGGGAACGCTTCCTGCCGGCGGGCCTCGCCGCGCGTGCCTATGCCGATGCCGATGTGCCGCTGCCGGGCGGGCGGGCCATGCTCAAGCCGCTCGTGCTCGCGCGGCTGGTCCAGCTGGCCGCCGTGAAGCGGGGCGAACGGGCGCTCGTGCTCGCCGCCGGCACCGGCTTCGGCGTGGCGCTGCTGGCCGCGACCGGCGCCACCGTCACGGCGGTCGAGGCGGACCCCGGCCTCATGGCCATCGCCCGCGCCGCGCTGGCCGCCACGGCGGCCCCTGGCGCGGTCACGCTGGTCGAGGCTTCGCCCGGCGAAGGCCATGCCGCCGGCGCGCCCTATGACGCCATCATCATCGAGGGCGGCGTCATGGAGGTGCCGGAGCACCTCGGTGCGCAGCTGGTCGAAGGCGGGCGGCTCGTGGCTATCGGGCTGGCCGGCGGCCCGCCCGGGCGCGCCCTGCTGCTGCGCAAGGCCGGCGGGGCGCTGACGACCACGGTCGAATTCGATGCCCACGCCCCGGCCCTGCCGGGCTTTGCCGGTGCCCCCGCCTTCGCCTTCTGACCCCGCGCGCGCCGCGCCGGTCACGCTTGGACACAATCGGCTCCATCCCTTGGGGTGGCGCCGTTGCGTTGCAGTGCGTTAAGACTTGCGGGATAGGCTTGTGCGGTTGCGCAGGCCGCTTTGGGGGATTGCACACGTGACACCCTGGTTGCGCCGGGCCTTGCTACTTTCCGCCGCGATGGCTCTGCCGCCATCCGGTGCGGCCTGGTCCCAGTCTTTGCAGGAAGCGCTGGCCGCGGCCTACGCGAACAACCCGACCTTGCTTGCCGCCCGCGCCCAGTTGCGCGCGACGGATGAAGAAGTGCCGCGGGCGCTGTCGGGCTGGCGGCCGAGCGTGATCATCTCGGGCGCTGCGGGCTATTCCGACACCACCAACCGCAGCCAGGCCAGCGTGCCGATTCAGCGGGACTTCGCCGGCAATGTCCGGAACGAGGACACGGCGGGGCTGCCCTTCTCGGCCTACACGAACAGTCCGCGCAACACGGGCAGCCTCCAGGCGACCGTCACGCAGCCGATCTATCGCGGCGGCCGCACCACGGCCCAGACGCGTCAGGCGGAGAACGCGGTCTACGCCCAGCGCTCCCGCCTGCTGCAGACCGAGCAGCAGGTGCTGCTCGAATCGGTCGCCGCCTACGTCGCCGTCATCCGCGACCAGGAGGAGGTGCGGCTCAACACCAACAACGTCCAGGTGCTGAACCGCCAGCTGCAGGCGACCAACGAACGCTTCCGCGTCGGCGAGATCACCCGCACCGACGTCGCCCAGGCCGAGGCGCGCCTCGCCCAGGCGCGATTCCAACTCGACCAGGCGCAGGGCAACCTGCAGTCCTCCCGCGCTGTCTTCCTGCGGCTGGTGGGGGTCGAGCCGGCGCGCGTGACCGCGCCGCCGCCGCTCGCCGCCCCCGTCCGTTCCCGCGACGAAGCGGTGCGGCTGGCATCGGACAACAACCCTGCGGTGGTCGCCGCGATGTTCGACGAGGCCTCGGCGCGGGACAACATCGACGTCCAGTTCTCGACGCTGATGCCGCAGGTCAGCGTCAACGCCTCGACCTTCCGCATCGACAACAACGCATCCCGCGGGTCGCGTCAGACCGGCGCGCAGGTCACGGCCAACCTCTCCGTGCCGCTCTACCAGGGCGGCGCCGAGCATGCGGCCGTGCGACAGGCTCGCCAGCAGGCGCAGCGCGCCCGCCAGGCCGTTGACGACGCCCGGCGCCTGTCCGCCCAGCAGGCGACCCAGGCCTGGGAGACGCTCGGCAGCGCCCGGGCGCAGGTGGAAAGCGTGCGCGCGCAGATCCGCGCGCAGGAAATTGCGCTCGACGGCGTGCAGCGGGAAGCGGTGGTCGGCAGCCGCACCACGCTCGACGTGCTGAACGCCGAGCAGGAACTGCTCACCGCGCGCGTGAACCTGGTGCGCTCGCTCGCCACGCTGATCAACGCCTCCTACTCCCTGGCGGCGACGATCGGGCGGCTGACGGCCCAGGACCTGAACCTTCCGGTGCAGGTCTACGACCCGCGCGCCTACTACAACACGGTGCGCGACCGCTGGGCCGGCACGGGCGACTATTCGGACACGGCGCAGCAGGCGCCGACGCCGCAGAGCGCCATCCAGGTCCAGACCCTGCCGCCGCCGTCAGGGCAGCGCCGGCCATGAGCGGGCAGGGCACGCCACCGCCCGGCGCCCCCCCGGGGGGGCCGGCGACCGACCAGTCGATGGAGGATATCCTCGCCTCCATCCGCCGCATCCTGAACGAGGATGAGGTCCCTCCCGCCGCGGTGCCCGACGCCGCCGCGGCGGAGGCCACCCCGGCCGCGACCCCCGACTTCACCCCGCCGCCGGCCGATCCCGGCGATGGCCCCCTCGTCCTGACCGAGGACATGATGGTGGGCGGCCCGCCGGAGAGCGAGCCGCCCGTCGCACCGCCGCCCGAGCCGCCGGTCCTCGTTGCCGAGCCCCCGCCGCCTCCGCCGCCACCCGAACCGCAGGCCGCCCCCCCCGCGCTCTCGGCCGACGCGCTGCTCGCCCCGGCGGTGGCCGCCGCCGCCGCGGCCTCCGTGAGCCAACTCGTCCGCGCCGTGGCAAACGAACGCGGCTCCGCCGTGCATCGCGGCGGGCCGAGCATCGAGGATGTGGTGCGGGAGGAACTTCGCCCGCTGCTCAAGGAATGGCTCGACCAGCACCTGCCGGCAATCGTCGATCGGCTGGTGCGGTCCGAGATCGAGCGCGTGGTGGGCCGCGCCCTGTCCTGACGCCGTCGCCCGGCCGGGTCAGTCCGGCCGGATGTTGTTCTCGCGCACCACCTGCGCCCAGGTCGCCATCTGCGTGTCGAGGAAGGCGCCGAAGGCCTCCGGCGTCGAGCCCACCACGTCGATGCCCAGCGGGCCCGAAAGCCGCGCCCGGACCTCCGTCACCGCCAGCGCCTTGGCCAGCGCGGCGTGGAAGCGCCGCAGCACCGCCTCCGGCACACCCGCGCGGCCGATCATCGCCCACCAGGCGAGCGAATCGATGCCGGGGATGCCGGATTCCGCGACCGTCGGCAGGTCCGGGAACAGGGCGGACCGCCGCGCGCCGGTCTGGGCCAGCGGGCGGAGCGTGACGCCGACCTGCCCGCCGAGCCCGGCATTGGTCGCCATCGGCATGTCGAGTTCGCCGGCCGCGGCCGCCGCGCTCATCGGGCCGCCGCCGCGATAGGGCACGTGCACAACGCGGAAATCGCCGGCCTTCTGCATCAGCGACATGGTCAGGTGCGCGAGCGAGCCGTTGCCGATCGATCCGTAGGTGATGGTGTCCGGCCGCGCCTTCGCCGCCGCGACCACGTCCTGCAGGCTGCGCCAGGGCCGCGAATTGTGCGTCGTGACGAGCATGGGAGAGGTGCCCACCAGCATCACGGGGACGACGTCCCGCCGCGTGTCGAAGCCGGGATTGGCGATCAGCGCCGGGTTCACCGCATGGGTGTCGAACACCATCGCCCAGGTCTGGCCGTCTGCCGGGCTGCGCGCCAGCGCCGCGGTGCCGATCGCGCCCGAGGCGCCGGGACGGTTCTCGATGACGACCGGCACGCCGAGGTCGACCGAGAGATGCGGCTGGAGGAGCCGGGTGATGGTGTCCACCGACCCGCCGGGCGGGAAGGGGGCGATGATGCGGATGGGCCCGGAGGGCCATGGCGCCTGCGCCAGCGCCGGGCGGGCGAGGGTGGCGGCGGCGAGGCCGAGGAGGATGCGGCGGCTGGTCATGGTCGTTTCCCCTGCTGCCGCCCGCTTAGCCCGCGGGCATCCGCCCGTCCAACGCTCCGCCACCCTTGACGCGGGGGCGGCGGGCAGGGAAGGGATGCCGCCATGCTCGACAAGTCCTTCGACCCCGCCGCGATCGAACAGCGCCTGTATCAGGGCTGGGAAGCCTCGGGCGCCTTTTCGGCCGACCCGTCCTCCCCGGCGAAGCCCTTCACCATCATGATCCCGCCGCCCAACGTCACGGGCAGCCTCCATATCGGGCATGCGCTCGACAACACGCTGCAGGACGTGTTGATCCGCTGGCGCCGTATGCAGGGCCGCGACGCGCTGTGGCAGCCGGGCACCGACCACGCCGGCATCGCGACGCAGATGGTGGTGGAACGGCTGCTCGCGCAGCAGGGCGGTCCCGACCGCCGGGCCATGGGGCGCGAGGCCTTCCTCAACCGGGTCTGGGAGTGGAAGGCGGAAAGCGGGGGGACCATTACGCGCCAGCTGCGCCGCCTCGGCGCCTCGCTCGACTGGCCGCGCGAACGCTTCACGATGGATGAGGGCCTGTCCGACGCGGTGCGGGAGGTCTTCGTGCGCCTGTACCGGGAGGGCCTGCTCTACCGTGACCGGCGCCTGGTGAACTGGGACCCGAAGTTCCTCACCGCCATCTCCGACCTCGAGGTCGAGAGCAAGGAGGTGAAGGGCAGCCTGTGGCACCTGCGCTACCCGGTGGAGGGCGAGCCCGGCCGCTTCCTCGTGGTCGCGACGACGCGGCCGGAGACGATGCTCGGCGACACCGCCGTCGCGGTGCATCCCGAGGATGAGCGCTTCCGCGACCTGGTCGGCAAGCGCGTCATCCTGCCGCTCACGGGGCGCGCCATTCCCGTGGTGGCGGACGAATACTCCGACCCCGAGAAGGGCTCGGGGGCGGTGAAGATCACGCCGGCGCACGACTTCAACGACTTCGAGGTCGGCCGCCGGCACGCGCTCGGCATGCCCTCCGTGCTCGATGCCGAAGGGCGGGTGATGCTCGATGAGATCGCCGCGTCCATGGTGGCGGTGGACGGCGTCGCGGACCTCGACTTCGTCCGCGGCCTCGCCGGCCAGGACCGCTTCGCGGCGCGGAAGGCGATCGTGGCGCGGCTCGAGGAGATGGAGCTGCTCGAGAAGATCGAGCCGCACACCCACATGGTCCCGCATGGCGACCGGTCCGGCGTGCCGATCGAGCCCCGCCTGACCATGCAGTGGTACGTCGACGCCAAGACGCTGGCGCAGCCGGCGATCAAGGCGGTCGAGACCGGTCAGACCGTGTTCACGCCGCGCCAGTGGGAAAACACCTTCTTCGCCTGGATGCGCGACATCCAGCCCTGGTGCGTGTCCCGCCAGCTCTGGTGGGGCCACCAGATCCCGGCCTGGTACGCGCCGGATGGCGAGGTCTTCGTCGCGCACACCGCCGAGGAAGCGGCCGCGCAGGCGCGGGAGAAGTTCGGCCGCGATGTCGAGCTGACGCGCGACGAGGACGTGCTCGACACCTGGTTCAGCAGCGCGCTCTGGCCCTTCAGCACCATCGGCTGGCCGGAGAAGACGCCGGAACTGGCCAAGTACTACCCCGGCGACGTGCTGGTGACGGGCTTCGACATCATCTTCTTCTGGGTCGCCCGGATGATAATGATGGGTATCCACTTCATGGGGGAGGTGCCCTTCCGCACGGTCTGCATCCACGGCCTGGTGCGCGACGAGAAGGGGCAGAAGATGTCCAAGTCGCGCGGCAACGTGATGGACCCGCTGGAACTGATCGACGTGCACGGCGCCGATGCGGTGCGCTTCACGCTCTGCGCCCTGGCCGGACCGGGCAGGGACATCAAGCTGTCCAAGCAGCGGATCGAGGGCTACCGCGCCTTCGCCACCAAGATCTGGAACGCGTCGCGCTTCTGCGAGATGAACGGTATCGCGCCGCGCGCGGATTTCGACCCGGCCTCGGCCAGGCTGCCGCTGTCGCGCTGGATCCTCGATGCCGCGAATGCGGCGCTCGCCGATGCGAATGCGGCGCTCGAGGCTTTCCGCTTCGACGACTACGCGCTGGCCTGCTACCGCTTCACCTGGAACGGCTTCTGCGACTGGTTCCTGGAATTCGCCAAGCCCGTCCTCAACGGCCCGGACGGGCCGGAGAAGGAGGAGGTGAAGGGCGCGGCGCAGCACGTCCTCGGCACCATCCTGCGGATGCTGCATCCGGCGATGCCCTTCATCACCGAGGAACTCTGGCATCGCATGGGCTATGGCGCCGAAGGCAGCCTGATCCGCGCGCCCTGGCCGGAGGCCGTGCCGGTGGAAGGAGCCGCCGAGGCGCGGGCCGAGCTCGACTGGGTGGTGCGGCTGGTCTCGGAGGTCCGCACCGTGCGCTCCGAGATGAACGTCGCACCTTCCATCACCGTGCCGCTGCTCCTCTCCGGCGCGTCGGGCGAAAGCCTCGCGCGCGCGGCGCGCTGGTCGGACGCGATCTGCCGGCTCGGCCGCGCCACCGAGATCCGCGCGCTGGACGGCGAGGCCCCAAGAGGTGCGGTGCAGGCGGTGGTGGGCGAGGCGACGATCATGCTGCCGCTGGCCGATGTCATCGACCTGGCCGCCGAGCGCGCGCGCCTGGCCAAGGAGCGCGCGCGCATCGCCGGCGAGGCCGCCAAGACCGAGGCCAAGCTCGGCAGCGACGTCTTCGTCTCCCGCGCGCCGGAGGAGATCGTGCAGGAGATGCGCGACCGCCTCGAGGCCCAGCAGACCGAGATGGCGCGCCTCGATGCCGCCATGGCGCGCATCGCGGGCTGATCGCCGATGTTCGACAGCGCCACGCTCAACCTGTTCGCCGCCATCACCATCTTCGTGGTGGCGACGGTCAAGGGGCGTGACCTCATCGCCGGCCGCCGTCTCGGCGGGTTCGTGCTGACGACGGCGATGGCGCAATCCATTTCGGGGCTGGCGGGCATCGGCCTTGCCATCCTCTACCTGCTCGCGGTCGGCTGAGGACCGCCAAACAAGGGAGATGCCGGAATGACCGCCTGGGACAAGTCGCGCCTGCCGAGCCGCCACACCACGATGGGCCCGGAACGCGCGCCGCACCGGTCCTACTACTACGCGATGGGCCTGACGAAGGAGGAGATCGAGCAGCCGCTGGTCGGCGTCGCCTCCTGCTGGAACGAGGCCGCGCCCTGCAACATCGCGCTGTCCCGCCAGGCGCAGGCGGCGAAGGTGGGCGTGAAGGCCGCGGGGGCCACGCCGCGCGAGTTCACGACCATCACGGTGACCGACGGCATCGCCATGGGGCACCAGTCGATGAAGTCCTCGCTCGCCTCGCGCGAAGCGATCGCGGATTCGATCGAGCTGACCATGCGCGGGCATTGCTACGACGCGCTGGTCGGCATCGCGGGCTGCGACAAGTCGCTGCCGGGCGTGATGATGTCCATGATCCGGCTGAACGTGCCGAGCGTGTTCATGTACGGCGGCTCGATCATGCCGGGGAAGCACCACGGGCGCGACGTGACCGTGCTCGACGTGTTCGAGGCCGTCGGCCAGCACGCCGCGGGCAACATGAGCGATGACGAGCTCGATGAGCTCGAGCGCCATGCCTGCCCGGGGGCCGGCGCCTGCGGCGGTCAGTTCACAGCCAACACCATGGCCTGCGTCTCCGAGATGATCGGCCTCGCGCTGCCCTTTTCCGCCGGCGCGCCGGCGCCGGACGAGGATCGCGACCGCTGGGCCATCGAATCGGGCAAGGCGGTGGTGGAACTCATCCGCCGCAACATCCGCCCGCGCGACATCGTCACCCTCGACAGCCTGCACAACGCGGCCGCCATCGTCGGCGCCACGGGCGGGTCCACCAACGCCGCGCTGCACCTGCCCGCCATGGCGCATGAGGCGGGCATCCGCTTCACGCTGCAGGATGTCGCGGAGATCATGCGCAAGACGCCGCACATCGCCGACCTGAAGCCGGGCGGGCGGTATGTCGCGGCCGACGTGCACCGGATCGGCGGCGTGCCGGTCATCATCAAGGCGCTGCTCGAAGGCGGCTACGTGAAGGGCGATTGCCTGACCGTCACGGGCAAGACCATCGCCGAGAATCACCGGGAGGTGATCGTGCCCTCCGGCCAGGACGTCGTGCGGCCCTGCTCCGACCCGATCAGCCCGATCGGCGGCGTCGTCGCGCTGCACGGCAACCTCGCCCCGGAAGGTGCGATCGTGAAGATCGCCGGGATGAAGACCCTGCGCTTCGAGGGCACCGCGCTGTGCTTCGACTGCGAGGAGGATGCCTTCAAGGCGGTGGAGGAGCGCGCCTACAAGGCGGGCGACGTCGTCATCGTCCGCTACGAGGGCCCCAAGGGCGGGCCGGGCATGCGGGAGATGCTGTCGACCACCAGCGCGATCTACGGCCAGGGCATGGGCGACAAGGTTGCGCTGATCACCGATGGCCGCTTCAGCGGTGCTACGCGCGGCTTCTGCATCGGCCATGTCGGCCCGGAAGCGGCGGTGGGCGGCCCGATCGCGCTGCTGCAGAACGGCGACCGCATCGTGATCGACGCCGAGGCCGGCACCATCGACATGATCGTGCCGGAGGAGGAGATCGCCCGCCGCCGCGCCGCCTGGAAGGCCCGCGGGCACGACTACAATTCCGGCGCGCTGTGGAAGTACGCGCAGCTTGTCGGGCCGGCCTATCTCGGCGCCGTCACGAACCCGGGCGGGGCCGCCGAGACGCACTGCTACGCCGACCAATAAGGCAAGTTACACTTCGAGAGCCATGCGCCCGCCACGCGGCGGGTGCATCCCTTCCGGCGGCGGCGAAAAACGCATCGCCGCGCCGGAGGACCAAGATGACGAAGCATCGCCTGCTGCTGCCCATCCTGGCCGCGCTCGGCCTAGCGGGCTGCGTCGCATATCCCGCACCGGTCTATGGGCCGCCGCCGCGGGCGGTCTATGCTGGCCCGCCGCCGGCCTACTACGCCCCGCCGCACCATTATCGCCGCTGGCATCATGCCCCGCGCTGCGATCGCTGGGGACGGTGCTGGGGCGGCTGAGCCCGCGCCGCCGGCGGCACAGGAGGACGCCATGCGCCTGATCGCCTGCGCCGCTGCCCTGACGCTCGCCGGCTGCGCCATCTATCCGGATGGCAGGATCGGGCCGCTGCCGCCTGCCCCGCCGGCCGGCATCTATGCCCCGGCGCCCGCGCCGCTCGCCTATGCGCCGCCGGCCTACGGGTATGGCGACGCGCCTGGGGTGCCGATCTACGTCGTCCCGCAGGCCCCGCCGCCGGTGGCGGTCTATCCGTCCTTCGGCATCGGACTCGGCTGGGGCTGGGGCGGCGGGTATTGGGGCGGGCCCTACCGCCGCCACTACCGGCACTGGTAGGCGTCAGCGCAGCGTCGCGATGACCGGGGTGTGGTCGGAAGGCTGCGCCTCACCCCGCGGCATGGTGTCGACCTCGCAGGACTCAAGCCGTTCGGCGAGATCCGCGCTGAGCAGCACATGGTCGATGCGCAGGCCGCGATTGATCTCGAAGGCCGCGCCGTAGTCCCAGTAGGTGAACAGCGTTTCCGCCGGATGCAGCGCCCGCAGCGCGTCGGTCAGGCCCAGATGCGTCAGTGCGCGGAAACGGGCGCGGCTTTCCGGGCGCACCAGCGCGTCCGTCGGCGGCAGCGCGCCGGGCGCGAGGTCCGCATCGGTCGGGCAGACATTGAAGTCGCCGAGGATCGCGAAGGGGATGAAGGCGTCGAGCCTGTCCTGCGCCACCGCCCGCAGGCGGTCCATCCAGCCGAGCTTGTAGGCGAAGCCGGCCTCGCCCCCGGAATTGCCGTTCGGCAGGTAGATGCCCGCGGCCTGCATGCCGCCCGCGCGGACCTCGATGTAGCGGGCCTGGCTGTCCTCGGCGTCGCCGGGCAGCGCTTCGGCGACGACCTCGAAGGGAACGCGCGCGATGACCGCCACGCCGTTCCGCCCGCCTTGCTGCCCGACGGCGTGGGTGCGGTAACCCAGCGCCTCGAACTCCATCGCCGGCACCTGTTCGGCCGTGCAGCGCGTCTCCTGCAGGAACAGCAGGTCCGGCGTCTGGCGTTCGAGGAAGCGCGCGACATGCCCCGCGCGCTGGCGGATGGAATTCACGTTGAACGTGGCGATCTTCAAGGCGCGGTCGCTCCCTGCGGAGTCAGTCCCCAACGGGCAGAAAAGGGAGGGGGCGCGGGGAAGGTTCTCCTCCCCTGCTCTTCCCGTCAGCCGACCGAGAACGACGTCCCGCACCCGCAGGCCGACACCGCCTGGGGATTGCGGATGGCGAAATGCGCCCCGATCAGTTCCTCCGCCCAGTCCAGTTCGGCCCCCGCGAGGAGGTCGAGCGAGACAGGATCGACGAAGACCCGCCCGGGGCCATCGCCGAAGACGAGGTCCTCCTCGGCCGCGGCCTCCTCGATCCCGAACCGGTACTGGAAGCCGGAGCATCCCCCGGCCTCGACCGCGAGGCGCAGCCCCGCGCCGGGCTTGCCCTCGCGCGCCGCGATCTCGGCGATCTGGGCGCGGGCGCGGTCGGTGACGCGGAAAGCGGGCGGGGTGCTGGTGCCGTCGGGCATTGCGGTGACTCCTCAGGCCCGAACATAGGCGATCCGCGGCCCGCTTCCAACGCGCCTCGCCGGGTGCTACGGCCCCGGCCATGGTTCTCGCGCCCTATGCCGTCCGGCCCGAGACCTCCCGCGGCCGGCTCTATCCGGAGGCGGGGGGCGATCTGCGCTCGCCCTTCCAGCGGGACCGGGACCGCATCATCCATGCAACGGCGTTCCGGCGCCTGCAGTACAAGACGCAGGTCTTCATCTACCACGAGGGCGACCATTTCCGGACGCGCCTGACGCATTCCATCGAGGTCGCGCAGATCGCGCGGTCGATCGCCCGCCTGCTGGCGCTGGACGAGGACCTTGCCGAGGCGCTCGCGCTCGCGCACGACCTGGGCCACCCGCCCTTCGGCCATGCGGGTGAGGATGCGCTGAACGCGGCGATGAAGCCCTATGGCGGCTTCGACCACAACGCCCAGTCGCTCAAGGCCGTGACGCTGCTGGAAGCGCGCTATGGCGGCTTCGACGGGCTGAACCTGACCTGGGAGACGCTGGAGGGGCTGGCCAAGCACAACGGCCCGCTGCGGCGCCCGGCGCCCTACATCGCCGAATACGATGCGCGGCATCCGCTCGACCTTGCTAGCCATGCGAGCGCGGAGGCGCAGGTCGCGGCACTTGCCGACGACATCGCCTACAACAACCACGACCTCGACGACGGGCTGCGCGCGCGGCTGTTCACGCTGGAGGACGTCGCGGCGCTGCCGCTGGTGGGCGATGCGCTGGCCGAGGCCCAGGCCGCGTCGCCCGACGCGCCGCCCGAGCGCCTAGCGGCGGAGGCGATCCGGCGCGTCATCAACCGCATGGTCGGCGACGTGGTCGCCGAATCCCGCCGCCGCATCGCGGCCCTGGCGCCGGACAGCGTGGCCGCGATCCGCGCCGCGCCGCGCCCCGTCGTCGCCTTCTCCGACCAGATGGTCGAGGCGAACCACGCGGTGCGGGAATTCCTGTTCCACCGGATGTACCGCCACTGGCGCGTCAACCGCACCATGGCGAAATCGAAGCGGGTGGTGCAGATGCTGTTCAGCCTGCTGCATGGCGGGCCGCAGATGCTGCCGCCGGTCTGGCGCGACCGGGCGGGAGAGGCCGGGACCCCGGCCTGCGCCCGCGTGGTGTGCGACTACATCGCCGGCATGACCGACCGCTACGCGCTGGAGGAACACCGGCGCCTGACCGACCCCGACATTCCTGGCTGAGTACCCCATGACCGAGAACATCTTCACCCTGCTGACGCAGGAGGTGCGCGGCGCGCTCACGGGCCTGGTGCCGGACCTGCCTGCCGAGGCGCTCGCCCGCGTGCAGGTCGAGCCCCCGCGCGATGCCGCGCATGGCGACATGGCGACGAACGCCGCGCTGGTCGCAGCCAAGCCCGCGCGCATGCCGCCGCAGAAGCTCGCCGCCGCGCTGTCCGAGCGCCTGCTCGCCCTGCCGATGGTGACGGAAGCGGTCCCCGCGGGCCCGGGCTTCGTCAACCTGCGCCTGCGCGAGGATTTTCTCCGCGGGCAGGTCCCGGCGGTGCTCCGCGCCGGCGAATCCTACGGCGACAGCCGGGCCGGCGGTGGCCTGCGGGTGAATGTCGAATACGTCTCGGCCAACCCGACGGGGCCGATGCATGTCGGGCATTGCCGCGGCGCCGTCGTGGGCGATGCGCTCGCCAACCTGATGGCCAAGGCCGGCTTCGCGGTGACGAAGGAATACTACGTCAACGACGCCGGCAACCAGGTCGCGGCACTCGGCTGGGCGGCCTATTGGCGCTACCTGCGCGCCGTCACGCTCGATGCCGACGAGTGGAACGCGGAGGCGACGGAACGCCGCTTCGGCGTCGCGCTGCAGTATCGCGGCGACTACCTCGTCGCGGTCGGGGAGGCGCTGGCCGAGCGCTACGGCGCCTCCCTGGTCGCGCAGCAGATCGCGCCGGGCATGCTGGGCGCGGAGGAGACCGTCTCCGCCTACGCCCCGGCGCTCGAGCGCGGATGGCTCGTGCGCACCGCCTGGCTCGACACCTGCCGGGAGACGGCGGTCGCGATGATGATGGCCGAGATCCGGGAGGACCTCGCGCTGCTCGGCGTGACGCAGGACGTGTTCCTCAGCGAGCGCGCGCTGGTCGAGGCCGGCGCGGTGGAAGGCGCGGTGCGCCTGATGCACGACAAGGGCCTGATCTACGAAGGCGTGCTGGAACCGCCCAAGGGCAAGACGCCGGACGATTGGGAACCGCGCCCGCAGACGCTGTTCCGCGCGACCGATTTCGGCGACGACGTGGACCGCCCGCTGCGCAAGTCCGACGGGTCGAACACCTACTTCGCCAACGACATCGCCTGCCACGCGGACAAGATCGGGCGCGGGCACGAATTGCTGATCGACGTGTGGGGCGCCGACCATGGCGGCTATGTCAGCCGCATGCAGGCGGCGGTGCGCGCGGTGTCGGACGGCAAGGTGCCGCTCGAGGTCGTGCTCTGCCAGATCGTGCATGTGATGAAGGCGGGCGAACCCGTCCGCATGTCGAAGCGCGCCGGCACCTATGTGACGCTGCGCGACCTGATCGAGGAAGTGGGCCGCGACGCGGTGCGCTTCACCATGCTGACGCGCAAGTCCGATGCGCAGATGGAATTCGACGTCGACAAGGTGGTGGAGCAGTCGCGCGACAACCCGGTCTTCTACGTGCAGTACGCCCATGCGCGCTGCCGGTCCGTGCTGCGCCAGGCGGGCGACCCCGGGGTGGGGGATCTGGCGGCCGCGCCGCTCGATGCGCTGACCGATGCGGCGGAAATGGCGCTGATCCGGCGCATCGCGACCTGGCCCCGGACGGTGGAATCGGCGGCCCTGGCGCGGGAGCCGCACCGGATCGCCTTTTATCTTCAGGACTTGGCGGCGGACTTTCATGTATTGTGGAACCGTGGTCGTGACGACTCGACGCTGCGCTTCATCCGCGCGGAGGAGCCGGAAGCGACCCGGGCCCGGCTGGCCCTCGTCGCGGCGACCGCGACGGTGATCCGGTCGGGTCTCGGCGTCATGGGGGTGACGCCGGTGGAGGAGATGCGCTGAGGGCTCGCCCACAGGCCCTCCTCGGCACGGGGGGTGCGGCGTGAGCGAAGTGCATGTTCCATCCTATCGGCTCCGGCCGCCCGAGCAGGGCGGGCCGCCTTGGCGGATGCTCGCGGTCGGCGGCGGCATCGCCGCGGTCGTCGCGGTCGTCGGCGCGCTGGCCTGGGGGATCACCCGCGCCAGCGGCCCGCGCAGCGTCCCGCTGATCGAGGCGGACCCGCGGCCCATCAAGGTCCGCCCGGACGATCCGGGCGGGCTGCGCGTGCCGAACCAGGACGAGTTGATCTTCGAGCGCAACCGCGGGTCCAACGCCCAGCCGGGGGCGGCGCGGCTCGGGCCCGAGCCCGAGGGCCCGCGCATCGATGCGCTGCGCGCGCAGGTCGCCCAGCCGAACCCGCCGCCCGCCGCGGCCCCGGCCCCACAGGCACCGCAGGCAGCCGGGCGCCCCGGGGCCGCCCCGCCGGCAGCGACGCCCCAGGCTTCGGCGCCCCAGGCCGCGGCACCCCAGTCCGCAGCGCCGCCGCCTGCCGCGCAGCAGGCCGCGCGCCCGGCGCCGGCGCCGGGCGGCACCGTGCGTGTGCAGCTCGGCGCGTTGGCGTCCGAGGAGGCGGCGCGGGCCGAATGGGACCGTCTGGCGCGCCGCCATGCCGACCTTCTTGGCGCCTTCCGCCCGCAGGTCGTGCGGTTCGAGCGCGAGGGGCAGCCGCCCCTGTTCCGGTTGCGCACTGGCGGCTTCGCGAGCGCGGAGGCGGCACGCGAATTCTGCGAGCAGGCGCGCGGCCGCAGCCTTCCGTGCACCGTGGTCCGCTGACGGCGCGGGGGGATTGCACGTGACACGGGCCGCGATCGTCGGCCTGTCGGGACCTCTCCTGACAGGACAGGAAGCGGCGCTGCTGCAGCGCTTTCGCCCGGCGGGCGTCATCCTCTTCGCGCGGAACGTCTCGCACCCGATGCAGCTGCGCGCGCTGACCCGCGACGTGCGCGACATCCTCGGGCCGGACGCTTCGATCCTGGTGGACCAGGAAGGCGGGCGGGTCGCCCGCCTCCGGCCGCCCTACTGGGAGGCCTTCCCGGCGGCGATGGCGTTCGAGGGCGCGGCCGCGCCGGTGGTCACGGCGAATGCGACGCTGCTCGGCGCCGCCTGCGTGGCGGAGGGGCTCGACGTGGTCTGCGCCCCGGTGCTCGACCTGCGGATCCCGGGCGCGCATGGGGTCATCGGCGACCGGTCGCTCTCGGCCGACCCCGCCGAGGTGTCGCGCCTCGGCGCCGCCTGGGTGGCGGGGCTGCAGGCGGGCGGGGCCATTCCGGTCGTCAAGCACATACCCGGCCATGGGCGCGCGCTGGCGGACAGCCATCATGAGCTGCCGCGCGTCTCGGCGAGCCGCGCCGAACTCGCGGCGGACATCGAGCCCTTCGCCGCCCTGGCCGCCTCCGGCGCCTGGGCCATGACGGCCCATGTGCTCTACGAGGCCTGGGACAGGAACCTGCCCGCCACCATCTCACCGACCGTGATACGCGACGTGATCCGGGGCGAGATCGGCTTCGACGGGGTGCTGGTGACCGATGACCTCGCCATGGGGGCGCTCACGGGCACCTCGAACGACCTTGCCGGGGCGTCGCTCTCGGCCGGTTGCGACCTTGTGCTCCACTGCACCGGGCGGCTCGCCGACAGTGCCGCGATCCTGGCCGACTGCCCGCCGCTGACCGACCGCGCCGCCGAAAGGCTCGCGGCCGCGCGCGCCGTGCGCGGGGCGATGGCCACGCGCGACGCGGTGGCGCTGCGGGCGCTGCGCGATGCCGCGATGCGGCCCATGGTGGCCGTCGCCGGCGCCGATCCGACCGCGCGGGACGCCTGATGCCCGACTGGCTGCCGGAAGCCGCGGCGGCGGTGCTCGCCGCCGTGCTCGCCATCACGCTGCATGAGGCCGCGCACGGCTATGCGGCGCTGGCGCTGGGCGACGACACGGCGAAGCGGCTGGGGCGCATCAGCCTCAATCCGCTGCGGCATGTGGACCCGGTCGGCACGCTGCTGCTGCCCGGGCTGATGGTGGCCGGCCAGTTGCTGGCGCTCGGGCGGGTGGAGGCGCTGTTCGGCTGGGCCAAGCCCGTGCCCGTGGATATCTTCCGGTTGCGCAGCCCGCGCTGGGGGATGGTGCTGGTCGCCGCCGCCGGACCGGCCGTGAACGCCGCGCTGGCGGTGGCAGCCGCGCTGCTGGCCCACCTTGTGCTGGCCGGGCAGGGGCTGATGGGCCCCGAACTCATGGAATTCCTGATGCGTTTCGTGGGGTTGTCGATCCTCGCGAACCTGGTGCTCGGGCTCTTCAACCTGCTGCCGCTGCCGCCGCTCGATGGCGGGCGGATCATGGTCGGCATCCTGCCGCGGGCGCCGGCCCTGGCGCTCGCCCGCGTCGAGCCCTATGGGCTGCTCATCGTGATCCTGGTCCTGTTCATCGCCCCGCTGGCGGTGCCCGGCTGGGACCCGATGGGGGTCTTCGTGCGGGAAGTGGTCGCGCCCGCCTTCAACCTCGTTCTCCTGCTGACCGGGCATGGAGGGGGCCGATGAGCGAGTCGCTGCACCTGCGCCTCGATGGCTTCGAGGGGCCGCTCGACCTGCTGCTGGAACTCGCCCGCGCCCAGAAGGTGGACGTGGCGCGGATCTCGATCGTCGCGCTGGTGGACCAGTATCTCGCGGTGATCGAGGGGGCGCGGCGTATCCGGCTGGAACTTGCCGCCGACTGGCTGGTGATGGCCGCCTGGCTCGCCTGGCTGAAATCCCGCCTGCTCGTCCCGCCGGAGGAAGCCGAGGGCGAGGATGCCGAGGCGCTGGCGGAACAACTGGCCGACCGGCTGGCGGAACTCGGGCGGATGCGCGCCGCGGCGCTCTGGCTCAACCGCCGGCCCTGGCTCGGGCATGACGTGTTTGCCCGTGGCGCGCCGGAAAGCCTGAAGGTCGAGGACCGGTCCGGGCTTTCGGCCGACCTGTCCTCCCTGCTGCAGGCCTATGTGGCGGGGCGGCGCCGGGCGCTTGCCCGCCGGCCCTACCGGCCGAAGCCCCGCAAGCTGCTGACGGTGCAGGAGGCGATCGAGCGCCTGACCCGCCTTGTCGGCGCGCTGCCCTCCTGGTCCGTGCTGCAGGGCTTCCTGCCGGACGGCATCCTGGACCCCGTCGAGCGCCGGGCGGCCCTTGCCAGCACGCTCGTGGCAGGCTTGGAGATGGCCCGCGGCGGCGGGATCGAATTGCGCCAGGAGGAAGCCTTCGGCCCCATCCTGCTCCGCCGCCGGACGGAGGAGGGTGCGACGGATGAGCGGGGTGCCTGAGGAGCGGGCGGAGGAGGAGGGCGCGGCCGCGTCCGCCGCCGATCCGATGCCCGACGCCGGCGCGGCCTCAGAGCCCGCCCCGGTGGCCGCGGACGCGCCCGCCGAAACCGTGCCCGAGGCACCCGACGGCCCGCCCGACCCCGCCCTGCTGGCGGAGGCGGTGCGGATCGCCGAGGCGCTGATCTTCGCCTCCGAGCGTCCGGTCACGGCCATGATGCTCGCCGCCCTGATGCCGGAGGGCGTGCCCGCCGCCGCCGCGCTGGCCGCGCTCGCGGACCTCTACGAAGGGCGCGGCGTGACGCTGGTGGAGGTTGCCGGCGGGTGGGCCTTCCGCACCGCGCCGGACCTCGCCCAGCGGCTGACCAAGGTGGTGCAGGCGCCGCGCCGCCTGCCGCGCGCGGCGATGGAGGCGCTGTCCGTCGTCGCCTACCACCAGCCCTGCACGCGCGGCGAGATCGAGGAGATCCGCGGCGCCGCGCTGGCGCAGAGCACGCTGGAAGCCCTGCTGGAACTCGGTCTGATCGCCCCGCGCGGACGGCGGGAGGTGCCGGGGCGCCCGACCTTGTGGGGCACCACGCCGAAATTCCTCGAGCAGTTCGGCCTGAAGGCGCTGTCGGACCTGCCGCGGAAGGAAGAACTCGTGACGGGCGAGACCGCCCCCGCCCTGCCCCTGGACGGCGCGCCGCCGGCGGCCGAGGAGGCGGATGCCCCCGCCGGCCCCGATTCCGCCGCCGACGAGCCGCCGCCGGCGCCATGACGTTCCTTCGCGCCCGCGCGGCCGGCGCCTGAGGGACGGGGCAGGATGACTCTCAGCTTCCACGGCATCCACCACGCCTACGGCGCGCGGGAGGTGCTGCGCGGCATCGACCTGTCCGTCGCGGCGGGGGAGATCGTCTGCCTGCTCGGCGCCTCAGGCTGCGGCAAGACGACGCTGCTGCGGCTTGCCGCGGGGCTCGAGCCGCTGCAGGCCGGGCGGATCGAACTGGCGGGGCAGGTGATCGCCGAGCCGGGGCGGGAGGTGCCGCCGGAACGGCGCGGCGTCGGCTTCGTGTTCCAGGACTATGCGCTGTTCCCGCACCTGACGGTCGCCGAGAACGTGGCCTTCGGCCTGCGATTCGCGCCGAAGGGGGAACGCGGCTGGCGGGTGATGGACGCGCTGGCGCGCGTCGGGCTCGAATCATACCAGAGCGCCTTCCCGCACATGCTGTCGGGCGGGCAGCAGCAGCGCGTCGCCCTGGCGCGCGCATTGGCGCCGCGGCCGGCCGTGCTGCTGCTGGACGAGGCCTTCGCGAGCCTCGACGCCCGGCTGCGCGAACAGGTGCGCGACGACACGCTGCATGTGCTCCAGACCTCGGGAATCGCGACGCTGCTCGTCACCCATGACGCGGAGGAGGCGATGTTCATGGGCGACCGCATCGCCCTGATGCGGGAAGGGCGGATCATCCAGCTCGGTGAGCCCGAGGCGCTCTATTTCGGCCCGGTGGACCGCTATGTCGCGACCTTCCTGGGGGAGGTGAACCGCCTGCCGACGCGGGTCCAGGCGGGGGCGGCGGCGACGCCGCTCGGCCGGCTGCCCGCGCCAGGCTTCGGGGAAGGCAGCGCGGTCGAGGTGCTGGTGCGCCCCGAGGGGCTGCGCCTGGGCGGGGAGGCGTCGGCGGAGGCCGAGGTGGAGGCCTGCCGGCTGCTCGGCGCCACCACCCTGGTCCACCTCGCCATGCCCGACGGGGTGGGCGGGTTGCTGCATCTTCATGCCCGGCTGCCCCCGGGGCGGCGGCTGGCGCGGGGCGAAAGGGTGACGGTCGCGATTGATCCCGAACGGGCCTTCGTGTTTCCGCCCGAGGCTTCCTAGATAAGGGGGAGCCGCATTGGCGGCGCGTCGGCTTCCTGCTAACGGGGCGTCCCCCGATGGCAGAGGAGCCGGGGGACAAGGGAGCGCATGCTGGACCTCGCCTGGTCGGAGATCGCCTTGATTGCCGTGGTGGCGCTCGTCGTCATCGGGCCCAAGGACCTGCCCGACGCCATCAAGGGTGTCGCCAAGGGGATTCAGTCCCTGCGGCGCAAGGTTAGCGAGTTTCAGCAGCAGGCTGACGAGTTGGTGCGCGAGGCGAAGCTCGAGGACGTGCGCAACCAGATCGCGGATGTGCGCAACACCATCAGCGACATCCGCAACTTCGACATCAAGGGCACGATCGAGAAGACGGTCGATTCCGACGGCACGGTGCGCAAGGCCTTCGAGGACCCGATGAAGGACGCCTACGTCCCGCCGGTCTACACGCCGCCGCCCGTGCCGGAGAACGCGCCGGCCTTCGTGCCGCCCGACGTGGCGCGCTGGGCCGCGCCGCCGCCGCCGCCCGAACCGCCCAGCGTTCCGGCGCCGGCCTTCGTGCCGCCATCGACGCCGGCGCCCATCGCCTCGGCCTTGCCGCCGCTGCCTGACGCGCCGGCGCCACCGGTTGTCGCCGAACCCGCCGCCGCGCCCGCCGCGAAGCCGGCGGCCACCACCACGCCGAGCGTCTGAGGGGACCGGCGCCTTGGCCACCAACACCGACGAAGACGTCATCGACGACAAGCCGATGCCGCTGATGGACCACCTGCGGGAACTGCGGCAGCGGGTCCTGTGGGCGGTCGGCGCCTTCATCATCGCCTTCGCCGTCTGCTACTACTTCTCGCAGCAGATCTACGCCTTCCTGGCGCAGCCGCTGGCCGACATCCTGGCCAAGCAGCCGAACGCGCCCGACCGGCGCATGATCTTCACCCAGCTGTACGAGGCCTTCTTCACCTACCTGAAGGTCGCCTTCTTCGGCGCGGTGTTCTTCAGCTTCCCGATGTGGGCGACGCAGCTGTGGCTGTTCGTCGCGCCCGGCCTGTATCGCAGCGAGAAGCGGGCGATCCTGCCTTTCCTGGTCGCGTCGCCCTTCCTGTTCCTGCTGGGCGCGGCGCTCGCCTACTACTTCATCTTCCCGCTGGCCTGGCAGTTCTTCATTTCGTTCGAGACGCCGGCCGGGTCCGGCGGCATCCCGGTGCAGCTGGAAGCCAAGGTGGGCGAGTACCTCTCGCTCGTCATGCACATGATCCTGGCCTTCGGGATCGCGTTCCAGTTGCCGGTGCTGCTCACGCTGCTCTGCCGCGTCGGCATCCTGAACGTGGAGACGCTGCGCAAGGGCCGGCGCTACGCGATCGTCATCATGTTCGTGGTCGCGGCGATCATCACCCCGCCGGACATCATCAGCCAGATCGGCTTGGCGGTGCCGCTGATCCTGCTCTACGAGATCTCGATCCTGGCGGCGCGGTGGATGGCGCCGAAGCCGAACGACGACGCGAGGTAGGGACGGTCGGCCATGCATGACATCAAGGCGGTGCGGGCGGACCCCGCGGCGTTCGACGCGGCGTTGGCGCGGCGGGGGATGCCGCCCGTGGCTGCGGCGATCCTGGCGCATGACGAGGCGCGCCGCGCCGCCCAGACCGCCCAGCAGGAAAAGCAGGCCCGGCGCAACGCCATCGCCAAGGAAATCGGCATGGCCAAGCGCCAGGGCGGCGACACCGCCGCGCTGGAAGCCGAGGCGGTCGGCCTGCGCGACGAGATGGCGGCGCTCGACGCCGCCGCGGCCGAGGCCGAGCGCGGCCAGACGGGCCTGCTGGAAGCCCTGCCCAACCTGCTCGACGCCGAGGTTCCTGAAGGGCGCGACGAGACCGCCAATGTCGTCCTGCACCAGCAGGGCGAGATCCCGGACTTCCCCTTCGCCCCGAAGCAGCATTTCGAGATCGGCGAGGCGCTCGGCCTGATGGATTTCGGCACGGCGGCGAAGCTCGCCGGCAGCCGCTTCACGGTGCTGAAGGGCCCGCTCGCGCGGCTCGAGCGCGCGCTCGGCCAATGGATGATCAGCCTGCACACCGAGGCGCATGGCTACACCGAGACCTCGGTCCCGCTGCTGGTCAACGACGCGACCATGTACGGGACGGGGCAACTGCCGAAATTCGCCGACGACCTGTTCCGCACCACCGATGGCCGCTGGCTGGTGCCGACGGCCGAGGTGCCGCTGACCAATTTCGCGCGCGACGAGATCATCCTCGAGGCCGACCTGCCGATCCGGCTGACCGCGCTGACGCCCTGCTTCCGCAGCGAGGCCGGCAGCGCCGGTCGCGACGTGCGGGGCATGCTGCGCCAGCACCAGTTCGCCAAGGTCGAACTCGTTTCCGTCACCACGGCCGAGGAGAGCGCCGCCGAGCATGAGCGCATGACGCGCTGCGCGGAGCGCGTGCTGACCGACCTCGGCCTGACCTGGCGCCGCGTGATGCTCTGCGCGGGCGACACCGGCTTCGGCGCGGCGCGCACCTACGACCTCGAGGTCTGGCTGCCTGGGCAGGGCGCCTGGCGGGAGATCTCGTCCTGCTCGAACTGCCGGGACTTCCAGGCGCGGCGGATGAACGGGCGCTACCGGCCGAAGGAAGGCAAGGGGACGGTCTTCCTGCACACGCTGAACGGGTCCGGCGTCGCGGTCGGCCGCGCCCTGATCGCGGTGCTCGAGACATTCCAGCAGGAAGACGGCAGCGTGCGCGTCCCCGACGTGCTGCTGCCCTTCATGGGTGGGATCAGCCGGATCGGCTGACCCCGCGTCCGGTCAGGCGTCGATCTTCACGCCGAGGCGCCCGGCCAGGTCCAGGATGAACTGCCAGGCGACGCGGCCCGAACGCCCGCCGCGGGTGACCGACCATTCGATCGCCTGGGCGTGGAGTTCCTCGGTCGTGACGGGCAGGCCGAAATGCGCGGCATAGCCCTCGATCATCGCGAAGAAGGTCGACTGGTCGGCGTTGTGGAAACCGATCCAGAGGCCGAAGCGGTCCGACAGCGAGACCTTCTCCTCGATCGCCTCCGAGCCGTGGATGGCGGTCGAGCGCTCGTTCTCGATCATGTCGCGCGACATCAGGTGCCGGCGGTTGGACGTCGCGTAGAACAACACATTGGGCGGCCGGCCCTCGATGCCGCCGTCCAGCACCGATTTCAGGGCCTTGTAGTCCGCGTCCTCCCGCTCGAAGGACAGGTCGTCGCAGAACACCAGGCAGCGGCGCGGCTGGGCGCGGAGCTGGCCGAGCAGGTCCGGCAGGGTGCGGATGTCCTCCCGGTGGATCTCGATCAGCGCGAGGGAGCCGGGGATCTCGGCATTGGCCGCGGCGTGCGCCGCCTTGGCCAGGGAGGACTTCCCCGTGCCGCGCGCGCCCCAGAGCATGGCGTTGTTCGCCGTGAAGCCGCGCGCGAAGCGCAGCGTGTTCTCCATCAGCAGGTCCTTCTGCCGGTCCACGCCGCGCAGCAGCCCGAGCGGCACGGCCGCGACCTTCGGCACGGGGGCGAGGTGCGGCCGCGGGACCGGGTGCCAGACGAAGGCATCGGCGACCGTCAGGTCGAGCGCGCCGGCCGGCGGCGGGGCCAGGCGCTCGAGCGCCTCGGCGATGCGGGTCAGGGTGGGCAGCAGGGCATGGTCGGTCATGGCCGCGCGGAATAGGCCGGGACGCCGCCGGCGGGAAGGGCCTGCGGCCCCGCCGCGTGTCAGCCGATCCCGTCCGAGACGTGCGGGCTGGGGTCGTCGTACTGCTTCTCCTGGACGATCAGCTTGACCAGATCGTCGGCGTCGTTGGTCGGCACGATGCCGTTCGACGCGGTGGACAGGGCCGAGGCGATCGCGAAGGCCTTGGCGCGCACCGGATGCACGGCCGTGCCGCCCTTCATCATGATCGGTCCCCGCTTTGCGTTGGCGCGCCACATCGCCTCGGCGACGTATCCGATCGCCTCCGACACACCGCGAACGATCGACCCCAGGTTCTGCAGGTCGATGAGCGCATGCGCGCCCTCATGGGCCAGCACCGCCATGCCGTAGTCGCTGGTGACCCGGAATTCGGTCCCGAGCGAGAAGGTGTTCGTCCCCATGAAGTAGGAGGCGGCGCCCGCGGCATCTGCGAAGCCCAGGTCGGTCACGCGCCGCATGACCTTCAGCTTGCGCTGGTGGATCAGGTAGTCGAGCCGTGGATAGCCCTTGTCCCCGTCCCCGCCCTGGATGTCGTAGCCCTTCAGGGTGAAGACGATCTTCCGGAGGTTCGTGTCGTCCTTGAAGAACCGCATGATCTTCACGTCGTCGATCGAGAACGCCATGCCGAGGGTCTCCTTCGATCCGCCCGCCTCGCAGGCTGGGCCCTTCCTTGCCCAGGGGCACTGAAACGCTTCCGGTCCGTAACCCGCCGATCGGCCGCTTGACCTGCGGGGGCCGGTGGCTAGTTTGCGTCGCCCTTACCAGCCAGATGGATGCCTTGCAGATGTGGACCCCTTTCGGGATCTCGACCGCCCACGCCCAGGATGCCGCCGCCGGCGGCGCGGGCATCGTCATGCAGCTGCTGCCGCTGGTCCTGATCTTCGTCGTCTTCTACTTCCTGCTGATCCGCCCGCAGCAGAAGAAGATGAAGGAGCATCGGGAAATGCTCTCCGCCATCAAGCGCAATGACCGCGTGGTGACCGCGGGCGGCATCGTCGCGACGATCACGAAGGTCAAGGAAGGCTCGGACGAAATCGAGGCCGAGATCGCGCCGAACGTCCGCGTGACCCTGGTGCGCGGCACGATCACCAGCGTGATCCGCCCGCAGGCCGCGAACGACGAGCCGGCCGCGAAGGGCGCCTGAGGCCCTACGGGACGATCCGATCAGCCGTGCCCGGCTGGTCGGACCTGCTTTACCCGCCGCGTCGCGGTCGGTCCCAGCGCTCCCCGGGGCCGAGCGGCGCCACCCTGACCAGCCGCGCGCCGCGGTAGTTCCCCGCGGCATCGAAGGACAGCCCGACCTCCGCCACGCCGATCGTCTCGCAAGCCCGGCACATGGCCGTGACCGGCATCGCGAAGCGGAAGGTCCTCCCGCCGTCGGCGTCCGGCTGTGCCGGCAGCAGCGCCTGGGTCGCGGGCCAGAAGCCCGGCTCCGGGTTGCGGGCGGCCAGGGCGGCGCGCACGGCCCCTTCGAAGCGTTCCGCCTCGGCCGCGACCATCAGCAAGGTCCCGGCGCGGTCCATCAGCAGGTATTGCTCGTTGCTGTTGGCGCGCGTCGTGAATTCGGCGCGGATCAGCGTGATCGCGCCATGGCGGTCGGCGCGCTCGACCCGCGCGGGTTCGTCGAAGCGTGCGGAGATCTGCTGCGAAAGCCGGCGATGGTCGCCCTGCGCGGCAGCCGGAAGGGCGGCCAGGAGCGAGGCGAGCACAAGGAAGGTGGCGCCCAGCCGGCGCATGCGCTGCCTCCGCGATCCAGCGGGCCTGCCTGCCCGCGAAACCGGAGGGTAGTGGTGCCGATGCGCCGGATACAAGGCGCATCGGCGGGCCGCGGGGCCGCGGGGCCGGGCAGGGGCCCGGCCCGTCGCGTGTTTTCAGGCCGACTGGCCGGCGGTGAACCCGCCCTTCGCCATCAGCCCGGCGACCACTTCCCAGTTCACGAGCTTGTCCAGGAAGTTCGCGAGGTAGTTCGGGCGCACGTTGCGGAAGTCGAGGTAATAGGCGTGCTCCCACACGTCGCAGCCGAGGATCGGCTGGCCTTCGCCGGTGCTCAGCGGATTGGCGCCGTTCGGCGTCTTGGTCACCTTGAGCTTGCCGTCGCCGCCGATCACGAGCCAGGCCCAGCCCGAGCCGAACTGCGTGGCGCCGGCGGTCTTGAAGGCTTCCTTGAAGGCCGCGAGGCCGCCGAGGTCGGCGTCGATCTTCGCGGCCAGCGCGGCGGGCAGGCTCTCGCCATGGCTGCCGCCCGGCGCCATCACCTGCCAGAACAGGCAGTGGTTCCAATGCTGGCCGGCCTGGTTCAGCACGGGCAGGCCGTCGGCGCCCTGCTTGCCGGCCTCGGCGCAGATGGCTTCCAGCGACTTGCCGGCGAGGCCCTTGCTCTCGACCAGGCCGTTCAGCGCGGTGACATAGGCGTTGTGGTGCTTGCCGTGGTGGAGCTCGAGCGTCTCCTGGCACATGCCGTTCGCGGCGAGCGCGGCGGTGGCATAGGGCAGCGGGGGCAGGCTGAAGGCCATGGGGGTGTCTCCCGATCGTCACGACGCGCGGTCCGCGCCACCCGGCCGAGGTAGGCGGCGCCCGGAAGCCCGTCAACCGCGCGCGGGCTTCCTTCCGGCCGCGCGGGGCCGCATATCGGCGCCGTGACGCTTTCCCCCATCGGCGCCTTCGCGCGCATGCATGATCCTGATCGGTTCCTGTGCAGCCTCTTCGCGCCGCCGGAGCGGCGGGAGGCGCTGTTCGCGCTGGTCGCGCTGAACCACGAACTCGCCCGCGCGCGGGAGGCCGCGTCCAACCCGGTCGCCGCGCTGATCCGCCTGCAATGGTGGCGGGAGGCGATCGAGGACGCCGCCGCGGGGCGCCCGCCGCGCCGGCATGAGGTCGCCGCGCCGCTGCACGCGGCGATCGCGGATGGCGCGCTCGACGTCGCCGCCCTGCTCGCCATGGTCGAGGCGCGGGAGATCGAGGCGGAGGAGGAAGGGATCGCGACCGAGCAGGATTTCGTCGCCTGGCTGCGCGGCACGGCGGGCGGCTGGTCGGCCGCGGCGGGCCTCGCGCTCGGCGCGACGGTGGAGCGGGCGGAGGTGCTGCGCGCGCTGGGCGCGGCCTATGGCCTGGCGGGCGCGCTGCGCAGCGTCGCGGCCCATGCGGGGCAGGGGCGCTGCCTGCTGCCGCGGGACCGATTGGCGGCGGCGGGGCTGCAGGCGGAGGCGCTGGTGGCGGCGCCCGATTCAGCCGGCGCGCTCGTCGCGGCACTTGCCGGCGAGGGGCTGGAGGCACTCCGCGGGGCGCGCCGCGACGTGCCCCGCGCCGTCATCGCGGCCGCGCTGCCGGCGGTGCTGGCGCGGCGGGACCTCGCGCGGCTTGCCCAGGGCCGCCCGGTCGCGGTGCCGCGGGGGGCCGCGGCGCGGCTCGCTGTCATGATCGCGGGGTGGCGCGGGCGGGTCTGAACGGTTTCGTTGTCCGCCGGGGCCTGGCGAGGCGAGGTCTCGCGGCGAAGCGGAGCAGGAGCGCGCGGTGGCGGCGAACGATTCGGAATTCCAGGGGGCGACCGGGGCGCGGAACCTCTCCTTCGCGCAGGGCTGGAACCCTGCGACGCGCAGCGCGCGCGGCGGCATTTCCTTCCCGCAGGAGGTCAAGATCTGGCCGGGCGAGGTGCTGATCCGCATCGGCCACTCGATCAACGCCAAGGGCGCGCCGATCCCGGATTGGGAGAACCTGACCTCGCCCTGGTGGATGACGAGCGGCACCTTCCTCGAGATCGCCGGGCGGAGCGAGGATTCGGGCACCGACATCCAGCATCTCGCGCGGATGAAGCTCGCGCTCACGCCGGATTTCGGGGTCTCCGACACGCTGTTCTGGGTGGTGGTGCGCCAGACGCTCAGGGCCTGGAACGGGCGTGGCTTTCCGGTCATGGAGGATCCCGACCCGCAGGTGCGCCAGGCCAGTAACCGGCCGCTGGCATGGCATGGCGGCTATGAGATCTCGCAGAACTTCATCCCCGGGCTGCGCGACTTCGCGGCCTGGAAGCCGACGCCGCTGGCCATCGACAGCTTCGGCGTGCTGCCCAAGATGCCGCTGTCGTCCTGGGCGTCGCTGCGCCGCGGCGGGCACGGCTACATCCCCTTCCCCTGGCCGTGACGCGAAGCCGCGCGGAAGGAGACGCCACATGGCCCATGCCCCACCCGCCACCCGGCGTGACGCGCTGAAGCAGGGCATCCTCGGCCTGCTCGGCGTGCTGCTCTTTTCCGTCGGCATCGCCACCATGGTGGGATCCGAGCTGCCCGGAATCCGCGACGACCTCGCGGTGCGGGAGGCGGCGCGCCCCATCGCGGGACTGCGCGTGGTGGAGGGGCGCTGCCGCAGCCGCCTGATGCTGATCCAGTCCTGCGACGTGACGCTTGCCTGGACCGGCAAGGATGGCAGCGGGACGCGCCGGCTGTCCTACACCTTCGTCGAGCCGCATGCCGGCGATTGGTCGGTGCAGGCGGTCGCGGACCCGGCACGGCCGCAACTCGTCACGACCGACCTCGGGCTGGACCGCCTGACCAACCGGATCGTGTCGCTCGCTGGGCTGGCGCTCGCCGGGCTGCTGCTGATCGTCGGATGCCTGCTGATGATCGTCAGGGCATTGCGCTGGCGGCAGGCGGCGGGCTGAACGGCGTCACGCGCGCTTGCGCTTCGGCGCCACGACGGCGTCCGCCCGGTGCAGCAGGGGAGCGAGGAAGCGCCCGGTATGGCTTTCCGGGACCGCCGCCACATCCTCCGGCGTGCCTTCGGCGACCAGCCGCCCGCCGCCTTCGCCGCCTTCCGGGCCGAGGTCCAGCACCCAGTCGGCCGTCTTGATGACCTCGAGGTTGTGCTCGATGACGACGACGGTGTTGCCCTGCTCGACCAGCGCGTGCAGCACTTCCAGCAGCTTGCGCACATCCTCGAAATGCAGGCCGGTGGTGGGCTCGTCGAGGATGTAGAGCGTGCGGCCGGTAGCGCGGCGGGACAGTTCCTTGGACAGCTTGATGCGCTGCGCCTCGCCGCCCGACAGCGTCGTCGCCTGCTGGCCAAGGTGGATGTATCCGAGGCCAACGTCGCGCAGCACGGTCAGCTTGTCGCGGATGGAGGGCACGGCGGAGAAGAACTCCACCCCTTCGTCCACCGTCATGTCGAGCACGTCGGCGATGGACTTGCCGCGGAACTTCACCTCGAGCGTCTCGCGATTGTAGCGCTTGCCCTTGCAGGTGTCGCAGGTGACGTAGACGTCGGGCAGGAAGTGCATCTCGATCTTGATCAGGCCGTCGCCCTGGCAGGCCTCGCAGCGGCCGCCCTTCACGTTGAAGCTGAAGCGGCCGGCCTTGTAGCCGCGCGCGCGGCTGTCGGGCATTTCGGCGAACCAGTCGCGGATGGGCGCGAAGAGGCCCGTATAGGTCGCGGGGTTGGATCGCGGCGTGCGGCCGATCGGCGACTGGTCGATGTCGATGATCTTGTCGAGATGCTCGAGCCCCTCGATCCGGTCATGCGGCGCGGGCACTTCCGCCGCGCCCATCAGCCGGCGCGCAGCGGCCTTGTAGAGCGTCTCGATCACCAGCGTGGACTTGCCGCCACCCGAGACGCCGGTGATGCAGGTGAAAGTGCCGAGCGGGATGGAGGCGCTCAGGTCCTTCAGGTTGTTGCCGCTCGCGCCGACGATGCGGAGCTGCTTCTTCTTCTCCGGCTTGCGGCGCTTGGCCGGCACCTCGATGCGGCGGAGGCCGGAGAGGTACTGGCCGGTCAGGCTCGCGGGATTGGCCGCGACCTCGGCCGGCGTGCCCTGGGCGATGACGCGCCCGCCGCCCTTGCCGGCCGCGGGCCCGATGTCGACCAGGTGGTCCGCCTGGCGGATCGCGTCCTCGTCATGCTCGACGACGAGCACGGTGTTGCCGAGGTCCCGCAGCCGCCGCAGCGTGGTCAGCAGCCTTTCATTGTCGCGCTGGTGCAGGCCGATGGAAGGCTCGTCCAGCACATAGAGCACGCCCGTCAGCCCCGAGCCGATCTGGGAGGCGAGGCGGATGCGCTGCGATTCCCCGCCGGAGAGCGTGGCGGAGGAGCGGCCGAGGGACAGGTAGTCGAGCCCGACATCGACGAGGAACTGCAGCCGTTCCTCGATCTCACGCAGGATGCGGCGTGCGATCTCCTGCCGCTGCGGCGTCAGCGTCTCCATCACCGAGGCGAACCATTCCCGCGCGCGGCGGATCGAGAGGTCGGAGACCTCCCCGATATGCTTCCCCGCCACCTTCACCGACAGCGCCTGCGGCTTGAGCCGATGGCCGGAGCAGGCGGCGCAGGGCTTCTCCGCCTGGTAGCGCGACAGATCCTCCCGCACCCAGGGATTGTCGGTTTCCTTGAAGCGGCGCTCGAGGTTCGGGATCACGCCCTCGAAGGGCTTCTTCACCTCATAGGCGCGCAGCCCGTCCTTGTAGCGGAGCGTGACGACGTCATCGCCGGTGCCGAACAGGATCTGCTTGCGGGTCGCGGCTGGAATGTCCTGCCAGGCGGTGGTCAGCGGCAGCTTGAAATGGCGCGCGAGGCTTTCGATCGTCTGGTCGTAATAGGGCGATTGCGCCCCCGTCCACGGTACGATCGCGCCATCCTTCAGGGAGACGTCGTCCTGCGGCACAACCAGCTGCGGGTCGAAGAAGGACTCCGTGCCGAGCCCGTCGCAGGCCGGGCAGGCGCCATGCGGCGAGTTGAAGGAGAAGAGGCGCGGCTCGATCTCCTCGATCGTGAAGCCGGAGACGGGGCAGGCGAATTTCGCGCTGAACACGGTGCGCTCGTTCGTGTCCGCGTTGTCGGCATAGGCGATGCCGTCGGCGAGCCCCAGCGCGGTCTCGAAGGAATCCGCCAGCCGCTGGGCGATGCCCTCCCGCACCACGATGCGGTCCACCACCACCTCGATGTCGTGCTTCAGCTTCTTGTCGAGCTTCGGCGCCTCGCCGATCTGCACGAGGGTGCCGTTGACCTTCACGCGCTCGAAGCCGCGGCGCTGCCATTCGGCCAGCTCCTTGCGGTATTCGCCCTTCTTGCCGCGCACCACCGGGGCGAGCAGCAGCAGGCGGGTGCCTTCGGGCATCGCCATCACGCGGTCGACCATCTGGGAGACGGTCTGCGCCTCGATCGGCAGGCCGGTCGCGGGCGAATAGGGCACGCCGGCGCGCGCCCAGAGCAGGCGCATGTAGTCGTTGATTTCCGTCACCGTGCCGACGGTCGAGCGCGGATTGTGGCTCGTCGTCTTCTGCTCGATGGAGATGGCGGGGCTCAGCCCCTCGATCGAATCGACGTCCGGCTTCTGCATCAGTTGCAGGAACTGGCGCGCATAGGCCGAGAGCGACTCGACGTAGCGGCGTTGGCCCTCGGCGTAGATCGTGTCGAAGGCGAGCGAGGACTTGCCGGACCCCGAAAGCCCCGTGACGACCGTCAGCGTGTCGCGGGGGATGTCGAGGTCGATGTCCTTGAGGTTGTGCTGGCGCGCGCCACGGATTCGGATATGGCCGGTCATTGGGGCAGGGGGCTCCGCGGGCGGGGCGGCCAGGACGGCCGCTGGTGTTCCGGTGATGTTCTCGCCATATATGCGCCCGGTCTGGCGCCGCGCAACGGTGGCGGGGTAGTCTCCCAGGCCGAAACGACAGGATTCTGCGGCATGGCGGGCATCAACAAGGTCATCATCCTCGGGCGGCTCGGCCGCGACCCGGAGGTGCGGAACTTCCAGAACGGCGGGAAGGTCGTGAACCTGCGCCTCGCAACCAGCGAGCGATACAAGGATCGCGAGGGAAACCAGCAGGAGCGGACGGAATGGCATTCCGTCGCCATCTTCAACGACCGGCTCGGCGAGGTGGCGGAGAAGTACCTGCGCAAGGGCAGCGAGGTCTACATCGAGGGCCAGCTCGAGACCCGCAAGTGGCAGGACAAGGACGGGCAGGACCGCTACACGACCGAGATCGTGCTGCGCCAGTACCGCGGCGAGTTGCAGTTGGTCGGTGGCCGTGGCGGCGGGTCCGGCGCGGATGAGGGCGGCGGCTATGCCGAACGCCCGGCCTCCGGCGGCTATGGCGGCGGGGCCGGCGGCGGCGGCGGTGGTGGCGGCGGCGCCCGTTCCGGCGGCGGCGCGTCCCGCGGCGGCGGGGGCGGCTGGGATTCCAAGAAGACCGACCTCGACGACGAGATCCCGTTCTGAGGCAGCGCGGTTGACGCGGCGCGACATGCGGGGCCTATGGCGCCAGCGCAGCCGCGCCGCGTGACCCACAATTCCGAGCACACCGCGTGACCGATCCGACCAGCCCCGGCGAGACGCCCCAGGACACGACGCCCGTCGCGCTCGAGGAGGAGATGCGCCGCTCCTACCTCGACTACGCGATGAGCGTGATCGTCTCGCGCGCCCTGCCGGATGCGCGGGACGGGCTGAAGCCCGTGCATCGCCGCATCCTGTTCTCGATGTACGAAAGCGGCTTCACGCCGGACAAGCCGTACCGCAAGTCCGCGCGCGTGACCGGCGACGTGATGGGCAAGTACCACCCGCATGGCGACGCGGCGATCTACGACGCCATGGTGCGCATGGCGCAGCCCTTCTCGATGCGCGTGCCGCTGATCGACGGGCAGGGTAATTTCGGCAGCGTGGACGGTGATCCGCCGGCGGCGATGCGCTACACGGAGGCGCGCCTGGCGCCATCCGCCATGGCGCTGCTGGAAGGCATCGACGAGGACACGGTCGATTTCCAGCCGAACTACGACGAGAGCGCGGAGGAACCGCGCGTCCTGCCCGCGGCTTTCCCGAACCTGTTGGTCAACGGCGCGGGCGGTATCGCCGTCGGCATGGCGACGAACATCCCGACGCACAATCCGGGCGAGGTCATCGACGCGACGCTGAAGCTGATCGCGGAGCCGGACGCCACGCTCGACGAACTGATGAAGATCATCCCCGGGCCGGATTTCCCGACCGCGGGGCTTATCCTCGGCCGCTCCGGCATCCGCGCCGCCTTCGAGACGGGGCGCGGGTCGATCCCGCTGCGCGCGCGCGCCGAGATCGAGGAGATGAAGGGCGGCCGCCAGGCGATCGCGGTCAGCGAGATCCCCTACCAAGTCAACAAGTCGAGCCTGCTCGAGAAGATCGCCGAGCTGGTGCGCGCCAAGGCGATCGAGGGCATTTCCGACCTGCGGGACGAGAGCGACCGGTCCGGCATGCGGATCGTGATCGAGCTGAAGCGCGATGCGACGGCGGAGGTGGTGCTGAACCAGCTGTATCGCATGACGCAGCTGCAGACCTCCTTCGCGGTGAATTTCCTCGCGCTGCACAACGGCCGGCCGCAGCAGATGGGCCTGCGCGACGCGCTGATGGCCTTCATCGGGTTCCGGGAGGAGGTGATCCTCCGCCGGTCGCGCCATCGGCTCTCCAAGGCGCGCGAACGCGGGCACCTGCTGATCGGCCTTGCCATCGCGGTCGCCAATATCGACGAGGTGATCCGCGTCATCCGCGCGAGTCCGGACGCCGCGACGGCGCGCGTCGCGCTGATGGAGCGCGACTGGCCCGCAGGCGATGTGGGCGTGCTGCTGGAACTGGTCGACGACCACCGCAACGTCATCACCCCGGAAGGCACCGTGCGCCTGACCGAGGAACAGGCCCGCGGCATCCTCGAGCTGCGCCTGCAGCGCCTGACGGGGCTGGAGCGGGAGAAGATCACCGGCGAGCTCGGCGAGGTCGGGGAAAAGATCCGCGACCTGCTCGACATCCTCGGCAGCCGCATCCGCCGCATGGAGGTGATGACCGCCGAGCTGCTCGCGGTGCGGGCGAAGATCGCCTCCCCGCGCATGACGCAGATCGTGGACGGCCTCGCCGATGTCGACGACGAGAGCCTGATCGAGCCAGGCACCATGGTGGTGACGCTGACGCGCGACGGGTACGTGAAGCGGACGCCGCTCGACACCTTCCGCGCGCAGGGGCGTGGCGGGAAGGGGCGCACCGGCGCCGGCACGCGGGACGATGACGTCGTCATCCGGTCCTTCGTCGCGCACACGCACCAGTTCGTGCTGTTCTTCACCAGCCGCGGCATCGCGTTCCGCGAGAAGGTCTGGCAACTGCCGGAAGGTGGCGCGACCGGGCGAGGCCGCTCGCTGCGGCAGGTGCTCGCCCTGCAGGACGGGGAGACGGTCACGGCCGTCCTGCCCCTGCCGCTCGACGAAAGCCTTTGGGACGGCCTGCATCTCGTCTTCGCGACGGTGCAGGGCAATGTGCGCCGCAACCGCCTGTCGGATTTCCGCAACGTCCGCTCCGCCGGCCTGATCGCCATGAAGCTCGACGAGGGCGACAGCCTGGTCGGCGTCGCGACCTGCCGGGAAGGGGACGACGTGCTGCTCGCGACGCGGGCAGGCAAGTGCATCCGCTTCCAGGCGGAACCGGACACGCTGCGGCTTTTCGCGGGACGCGAATCCTCTGGCGTGCGCGGCATCCGGCTCGCGGATGGGGACAGCGTCATCGCGCTTTCGGTCCTGCGCCATGTCGAGGCAAGTGCCGAGGAACGCGCCGCCTACCTGAAGGCCGCCGCCGCGCGCCGCCGCGCGCCCGAGGACGAGGCCGAGGCGTCCGCCCCCGCCGCCCCCGAGGAAGCGGAGGAGGCGACGGCGGAGATCTCGCTGACGCCCGAGCGCTTCAACGAACTGGCGGAGGCCGAGGAAATCCTCCTCGCCGTCACGGATGGCGGCTTCGGCAAGCGGACCTCCGCGCATGAGTATCGCGTGACGGGGCGCGGCGGGCAGGGGATCAACGGCATCTCCTTCTCGACCCGCACCGGGCGCGAGGTGGTGGCGACCTTCCCAGTCCGGGCCGGTGACCACCTGATGCTCGTGACCGATGGCGGGCAGCTCATCCGCATCGAGGCGGATGCGGTCCGCCTGACCGGCCGCCAGGCCATGGGCGTGATGCTGATGCGCCTGTCGGACGGGGAGCGGGTGATCTCCTGCTTCCCGGTGGCCGACGAGGGCGACGACGAGGATACGGCCGCAACCGATGATTGAGCGTGTCGCCCTTTATCCGGGCACCTTCGACCCCGTCACCAACGGGCATCTCGACATCATCGGCCGCGCCGCGCGGCTGGTGGATCGGCTCGTCGTCGGCGTCGCGATCAACATCGGCAAGGGGCCGCTCTTCGACCTCGAGGAACGGGTCGAGCTGGTGCGGGCCGAGACGGCGGCGATCGCCGCGCGCAACGGCACGATCATCGAGGTGCGCCCCTTCGAGGGGCTCCTCGTGCAGTACGCGCGGGAAGTCGGCGCGCGGATGATCGTCCGCGGCCTGCGCGCCGTCGCCGACTTCGACTACGAATTCCAGATGGTCGGCATGAACCGGCGCCTGGACCAGGAGATCGAGACGGTCTTCCTGATGGCGTCGGAGACCAACCAGTTCATCGCCTCCCGCCTCGTGAAGGAAATCGCACGGCTGGGTGGCGACATCTCCGGCTTCGTGCCGAAGGCAACGCTCGAGCGCACCACCGCCAAGCTGCGCGCGATGAAGGAATGAAGGGAACAAGGGACATGGACCGCAGGACGCTGCTCGGCGCCGCACTCGCAGCCGCCGCCACGCCGGCGCTGGCGCAGCAGCCGGCGCTCGACCCCGAGAACACGCTGATCCTGGAACTGCCGGCCGGGCGCGTGACGATCCAACTGCTGCCGGAACTGGCACCCCGCCATGTGGAACGCGTGAAGACGCTGACGCGCCAGGGCTTCTACGACAACACGCCGTTCCATCGCGTGATCGAGGGCTTCATGGCCCAGGGCGGCGACCCGACCGGCACGGGCACCCGTGGCTCGAGCCTGCCGGACCTGCCCGCCGAGTTCAGCCCGCCCTCCCGCGCGCGCTTCATCCGCGGCGTGGTCGGCGCGGCGCGCACTTCGGACCCGAACAGCGCGAACAGCCAGTTCTTCATCATGTTCGCCCCGGCGCCGAGCCTCGATGGCCAGTACACGATCTGGGGCCGCGTCGTGTCGGGGATGGAGGCGGTGGACCGCATCAAGCGCGGCGCGCCGCCGAACGGCATCGTGCAGGGGCCCGACCGCATCCGCACCGCCCGCATCGCCGCCGATATCCGCTGAGGACGCGCCCATGACCGACACCAACACCGCCGATGCCGAGAACACGCTGATCCTCGAGATCGAGCACGGCACTGTCACCATCGCGCTGCGCCCCGACCTGGCGCCGAAGCATGTCGAGCAGATCAAGACGCTGGCGCGGCAGGGCTTCTACGACAACGTGCCATTCCATCGCGTGATCGAAGGCTTCATGGCGCAGGGCGGCGACCCGACGGGCACCGGCCGCGGCGGTTCCGAACTGCCGGACATCGAGGCCGAGTTCAGCAGCCCGCAGACGGCCCGCTTCCTGCGCGGCACCTGCGGCATGGCGCGCACCTCGGACCCGAACAGCGCGAACAGCCAGTTCTTCATCATGTTCGCCCCGGCGCCGAGCCTCGATGGCCAGTACACGATCTGGGGCCAGGTCACCGCGGGCATGGACGCGATCGACAAGATCAAGCGCGGTGCCGGCATGTCCGGCATGGTCCCGGAACCTGACCGGATCAAGAGCCTCAAGGTGGCGGCCGACGCCGCCTGAGGCTATGTGACCGGCGCCGGGCGATCCCCGGCGCCGCATCCGGCGTGCCCGTAGCTCAGCCGGTAGAGCACGTGACTTTTAATCATGGGGTCCGGGGTTCGAATCCCCGCGGGCACACCACGGAAATCAAGCCAGAGCGCGAATTCATTCCGAAAAGAGAAATTGAGCGAACCGGACATTGACCGGACGGCGAGGGCGACAGACCACATGGTTCGCACCGTCGAGTTGAAGGCCACCATGCAGGCCGCGACCGTCACGCAGCGCGGCCGGCAGGTCCTCGCAGCGCAGGCATTGCGGAAGGGCGAGAGTTTCATCCTCGCGGCGATCCTTCTCCGGCGCAGTGGCGGGCATCCGCAAGTCGTAGCGCACCTCTACCTGCAAGGCCTGGAAGTCGTCCTGAAGTGCGTTCTCCAGATCATCGACCCTGCCCAATACACTCACGCCAGGATCAAGAAATTCGGGCATGATCTGGTCGCCTTGCTGGACGAGTGCTGGAAGCACAACGGCCTGAGATGGCGCCCGCGGGGGTTTACGACCTCGCGTCCGTTCGTTTCCCTGGCAGGCCGCTACAAGGTCGCGCACCTGCGGTATCCGCACCTCGCAGACTGGTTCACAGGCAACGTCGCGCTACCGCCTCCGCTCATCTCGTTCGTCTTGGCCTTGCTGAAGTGGGCGCGGAGGGCGGCGACCGCGCGCGGCCTTGCCGTCTAGGGCCGCCCGTCGCCCCCCTCACATCCCCGCGACCTCGCGCCCTCGTTATCCGTTTCGACACGATGTCGTGATAACCCGGAGCCGGATCAGACTGCCGTCGGATCGGAGCGCGGGATGGACGAGAACGGATTGAGCCCGGAAGCCGTCAAGGCGTGGTGCGATGAACTCCGCCGCTCCAAGGCGCGCGTCGCGTTCATGCGGGACGAGCTGCCGGTGATCATCGCGGAGAGCGGCGAGGAGGTTGCCGCCGCCCTGCGGGCCGACCTCGAATTGCTCGACATCCACGCCACCCTGCTTGATGCGTGGATCCTCACGGCCGGGGTCGCGATCGGCGCAGGCCTGCCCGCTCGCTCGGCAGCCTGACCCAAGCCCGGCGCCGGGCGCTATCCTGCCCGGCATGTCCGTCCGCACCTTCCACACGCTCGAGACCTGGCCGCGGGAGCTCGTCCTCGCGGTGGGGCAGGCATACCGGCAGAACGGCGCAGAGGGCACGCTAGAGCCCGCAGGCTGGCACCGCATCCGCGACGCCTACCTTGCCGCCGGCGGCGATCCGGAGACGGTGGCGACCACGCCGAACAAGATCATCGCCGTCCTGTGCCGGGTTCACCCGGACTGGATGCACGGGCCGACGCGGCGCCGGGTGGCCGAGGAGGAGGCGATGGCGCTGGCAGCCCGACGACGGACGCCGCTAGGCTGACGAGGCTGCTTGCCCGTGGACGCACCGCAGGCGCCGCAGCAGGGGGACCGCAGCGCCCCGTCTTCTCTACGGGAAGCGGGCGGTCCCCTCCCACCGCGGGCGGCCCGCTACTGCGCCGCCCTACCCAACGCCAGCCGAAGCGCTTCCGGGCTGTAGGGACGCCCCGTGCGCGGGCTGACGTGCCCAGCCTCCGCCATCGCCGCCGCAATCTCGCGCAGAGACCGGACTTCCTTCGTCACGGGGTTCCGCCGCCGCAGCCGGCGCAGGGTCGCCAGCGCATCCCCCGTGATCGTCGCCTTGGCGCCTTCCACGCGGCGCCCGGCCTGGAGGCTGGCGCGGTCGCGAGCGCCCTTCAGCTTCTGCACAACGCGCGCCTTCTCGAACTGGGCAAACGAGCCGAGCACCTGCCGCAGCATCACGCGGGCCGGGTCGCTGCTGTCTGTCAGATCATCGCCGCTCGCCGTGACGACGCGCACGCCGCGCTGCTGCAAGATCGCGATGCCGGTTTCCTGGACCAGCAAGTCGCGGGCGAAGCGGTCTGCGCTTTCGATGAGGACCAGTCGGACGCCGTTGCCTTCGATCTTGTCCAGGAGCGCTGCGAAGCCTGGCCGCTCGGTGATGGGGTCCGCACCGCTCACGGCCGCGTCGTAGCACTCGCCGACGATCCGCAACCGCGCGTGCTTGGCATAGGCCTCGATCGCCGCCCGTTGGCGCGCGCTGCTGTCGCCTTCGACATTGGCCGCGCTGCTGGTGCGGAGGTAGGCGATCGCGGAGGGGGCGGTAGCGGCGGCCATGGCAGGCTTTCCCTAGAGCGGTAACGCAGGCATATCCTCGCTTTCCGGCCCAGGATTGTCAAGTATTCCTGAGATTACTGGACATCAGAACGGCCCGCCGGCCTGCTCGGTCCGCCCCTTTGGACCCAGTCACAACCACCGCGACGCCTTGATCCGGTTCGCTTCCTCCTCGCTCCTCGCCCAACTCAGGACGATCACCTTCGCCCCGATCGGCACGCCGTCAGGGAACCGCCGCGCGATCACGTCCTCCGTCCGCTCGTCCTCGTCCGCCCAGAGCATGTGGACGCCGGCCGCCATGTTCAGCCGCCGCTCGATCGCCTGAAGCCGCTGCTCAAGATCCTTCACCGCTCGTCCTCCGCCTCGGAATAGGGCAGCGCCAGCGCCTGCGACCCGCCCATCCGCTGCTCGATCAGCGCCAGCCGCCGCGCGAGGGTGTGCGTCTCGATCGCCCGGCGCGCGCCTTCGAGCACGTCCTTCACCGCCTGGCCCTCGTCCGGGCTGATCTCCCCGCGCGCGACCGCGGTCGTCACCCGCATCATCGCGTCCACCACATCGGCCGTGGTCTCGATCTTCGCGGGCAGGTCGATCTTCACCGGGTTCATCTTCCGCCCCGGCATCACGCGGTCCAGCACGAGCTTCTGCGCGACCGTGTCGCCGTTGATCGCGAGCTCGATCGCCTTCAGCCACACCGCCTTGGCGTTCTCGTCGCCGATCTCGTCCAGCATCTTCAGCACGACATGCCGCGACCCTTTCGGCCTGCCGGGATTGCCCGGCGCGAACTTCCCCCGCCCATCATGCAGGCGACGTTCCCCGGCCGTAGTTTCGTGTCCTCGGTCGTCCGTCTCGGTGCTCATCTCGTCCCTCTCAGTGCGCCACTGTTCCCGGGGTGCGCTGCTCGCCAATGGGGGTGCGCCACTAGGGTTTTCCCCTAGGGCGCCCCAGTGGCGCGGCGCACCCCATGCCGCGCCGCTGCGCCACTAGAAGTGCGCCACTGGAGTTAGTGGCGCGCCTCATCTGAACCGGCCTCCTCGACCCAGCCGCCGAAGGGATTTCCGGAGGTCCAGAGGCGCTTGCGGACCTTCCGGTCAGCGGGATCGCGCCACTTGCGGATTTGGACCTCGCCCGTTGCCTGAAGTTCCTTCAGCACGTCCGCGCAGGCGCCCCGGGGGATGCCGGCCTGCTCCAAGGCGTGGCGGGCGGCGGCATCGGCGGTCGGGCTGGTGGAGCATGGTTCGCCGTGCAGCCCTTGCCGGAGGGCGCGCACGGCCTTGGCCAGGTCTTCGGGCGTGATTGAGAAGGTGGGCGGGCTCCAGGGGACGAGGAGGTGCGCCACGTCGCCGTTGGCGAGTTCCCGTTCTTCCGCGACGAACCAGGCTTGCGGCCGGCGGCGGGAGTATTGTGACTTGCCAGTTTCGACCTTCACGTAGAGGTCGGTCATGTCCTCGGCGATGCTGAATTGCTTCGCCTCCTCCGCAGTCATGGGCCGCATAGACCAGAGGGAACGGATAGCGCCGCCGATCGCGCCGGCCCCGCGTATGCGCTGGAGCCCGTTGCCTTCGCCGGCCTTCGTCTCGTGGTGCAGCAGCAGGAAGACGCAATCGAATTCGACGCCCATCGAGCGCAGCGCGCGCAGCACCGGCCGCATGAGGGTGTTGGAGTTCTCCTCGGCCGTGTGGAGTTCGATCAGGGGATCCAGCACGACGAGATCAGGGCGGAATTCGCTGATCGTCGCGCGCAGCCGTTCCAGGCCGGGGGTCTCGGTCAGCCGGCCGTCATGATCGACTTGGAACAGCGGCACGCAGTCCGACACGTCCACCACGGCCAGGTTGGCGTTCACCGTGGCGCGCTGGCGGGGGTGTTCCAGCAGGCGGCCGGCGACAGCGGCACCGCGGCGCCGGAGCTCGTCCAACTCGTCCTCGATGCCGCCGAACAGCACGCGGCAGGGGCCGGGCGGGTTGATGAGCCCGCCATAGGACAGGCCGGCCGCAAGCGCGACGCTTAGGCCCAGCGCGAGCGTGGTCTTGCTGACCCCGGGCGGCCCAGCGAGACAGGCGAGGCGCGGCCGGGGGAAGGCACCGATGCCGCCGACCCACCGACGCTCAGGGATGGCGCGCTCGTCTTCGAGGAGGAGTTGATCGAGCTTCAGCGGCGCCGGCTTCCGCGCCGGCGCCTCCGCTTCCTGCTCGTCCCGTTTCGGCGCGCGCGTGCTCACCTTCGCGCCGGCCTGCTTCAACGCCTGTTCCGGGGACTGCACCACGTTCATGCCGCCACCTCGCGCACCAGGTCGTTGAAGTCGCCGGCCGGCGGGTGGCAGATGCGCGCCTCCCTCCCGGCCGCCTGCCACCGATCGGCGCAGGCTTCGCCCGCCGACATGCCGGCCTCCTCAGGGTCCGCAAACACCGTCAAGCACTCGACCCCGGGCAGGACAGGAAAGGCGCGGATGCCGCCGGCGCTCGTCGCCGCCCACACGGGACGCCACCCGAACCCCTGCATCACCGAGAGCGCCGTCTCGATCCCCTCGGCGATCCCGAGCCCCGCCGTCACGTCCTCGTCAGGGACCAGCCGGATCACGCCGGCATTACCGAGCATCATCTTCGCCGTGCCGTCCGCCTTCCCGCGGCCATCGGCGCGCAGGAGCGTCCGATGCAAGCCGCACGGTTCCCCAGTCGCGGGGTCCGTCATCAGCGCGACCATCGCGGGCAGGCGTTCAGCGCCGCGCGGGCAAGCAGGATGGAACCGGATCGGCGCATCCGCCGGCAGGGTCAGCCCGCGCGACGCGAGATAGGTCTCGACCAGCGTGCCGGTTGCGGGGACCGCCTCGCGCCAGGTGCGGCGCGCATGGTCTCCCGTCCCCGAAGCCGCGCGCGGGCGCTCCGGAGGCGCTACAGGCCGGGGTGGCAGCGCGCGCACCTCGCCACCGTCCGACAGGCCCAGCCAGCCCCGCGCCCACGCCGCAGCGTCCGCGCGGTCGCATCCGCGCAGGTGCGCCACCAGGTCCAGCGCATCGCCGCCCGCGGCACCGTTCGCGGAGACGGGGCGCCCCGATGCCGGGGGATCGTGGTCGAACCAGGTGCCGCGTTGCGGCCCGGCCACCGTGACGACGAGCGAGCCCTTGCCGCGGAACCGCCGCCGGTCGCCGTGAAGCGTCGAGCTCTCGCCGCCGGTCAGCAGGTGCGCCAGGTCCTCGATCCGATCGGCAAGGCGCGCGGCGATCTCGTCGAAGGACACCCGGGCGGCTATCCGCTGGAGCGTCTCGATCTGCCGCTCGGATGCCGGGCGGGAGGCGCGCGCCATGTCCTCGAGGAACGTCTCCTCCCAGGTCGAGAGCGGCGCGGGGTTCGCCCGGCACGCGGCGATCAGCTGCGCGGCGTTCATCGCGCGGCCTCCACGAGTTGCACCGCCGCGGGGAACTCGCGCCCCGCCGAGTGACGCGCCAGGACGGCCCGCAGCAGGCAAGGATCGAGGCGCCGCCACCGCGCCAGGCGATCGGCGATCACGTCCTCCGCACGCTCGCCGATGCCGCCGGCGATCTCGTGCAGGAACTCGGCGATGGCGCGCGGCCCGAGCGCGTGCAGATGTTCCGCACCGCGGGCGAGGCTATGGGGAAGGGGCGCGCTCAATGCACGGCCCCCTTGATGATCGGATGGACGCCATCGGTCGGGCGAACGAGGAGCGTCGGCACCCGGCGCGGCAGCGCAGCCCGCGCGGCGAACCTCGCCCATTCGTCCAGATGGGCCGCGTCCGTCTCGACCAGGCAGCAGGACCGCTGCGCCATCGCGGCCTGGATCGCGAGGGCGTAGTCCGAGGGCTGACCGCCCGCCGCGTGGATCATGTGCGCGCGGGCGTAGCGCAGCGCCTTCCGCGCGGCAGGGAAGCGCGCCGGCCCGCTCGATGCGTGGTCGTCGTCGGCCATGATGATGAGCGCCGGCAGCGGATGGTTCGCGATGTGCCGCAGGGACATCGCCTCCTCTCCCGCGGTGCGCTTGATGACGACGCACACGATCTGCCCATCCCGGATGGCACGCAGGACCGGGGCGAAATGCACAACGCCGATCGCGTCCATCTTGGCGATCGCGTCGTTGATCCGCTGGCGCGTGAGGTTCACGAAGAACCCGCCGAGACCGTCAGACATGGCGCGCCTCCGCATCAGTCGGACGGCGCGCAGGGAAGCGTCGAAACGCTTCCGTTTTCCTGCTCAGCCTGATATCCATTCCACACATCCCGACTAGTTGCTTTCGCCCCCGTCAGCCCGGCCAAGGCTGGCGGGGGTTTCTCGTTCAGGGCGCGACGCGCGCCGCGGGGTTGCCGCAACTCATGCGAGCCTCCGCAGCAGGCAAGCGCCCGCTTCCTCGATCCCGGTTGCGATGGCTTCCATCTCGTCGGCCTGCTCGGCTGCGGCGCGGATCAGCGCGTCGTCCGCGTCCAGCAGCCGGCCATCAGCGCGGAGGCTTTCAATCGCCGCCATGATCCGCTGCATCTCCGGATCGTCGGACGCCTGCGCGGCGCGCAGCACGGCCTCATCCCGGCGAAGGCCCCCGTCCGCCTCCATGATGGCGGCCCGCTCCATCACGTCCGCGCGCGCAGGCTCGGACAGGCGGGCGATCTGCCGCTGCGCGTGGTGCGCGGCGAGATACCAGTCGTGCGCCTCGTCTACAGCGCGGTCCCAGTCCGCCCGCATGCGGTCCGCCGCCGCCAGGTCCGCGCCGCGCTCAATGCCGAAGCCGCCCCGGAAGCGCGCGCCCATACCGCGCATCTCGGCTTCCACCGCGTCGATCAAGTCCTGCTTCGTCAGGCTATCCGGCGCCAGGCCCTCGCCGCGCTCGTTCACCGGCCCGACGCGGTCCCCAAAGAACCCCTCATCCCGCGCCCGGACGGCGGCAATGTCCGGCGCCATGCCGTCGCGGCGGATCAGGCCCGGCCGGGCGCGCGCGTCCCCCACCACCGCGGCAAGGTCGCCCGTGTCGTCCCTCAGCCCGCCGTTCTGGACGATCCACCCGATCAGGGACTGCCGCTTGCTCTCCGCCCGCGCCTCCGCCCCGGCGGCGTCGATCGCCGCCTGCTGCGCCTCGAGCGTCGTCCCCTGCCGGCGGGCAAACTCCGCCTCGAATTCCTCGCGCGTGAGAGGCGTCCCATCCGGCCGGGATGGAATGTCCAGCGACCGGCGGACCTCGCCGCCTTCCATCGTCTCCCGGATCATCGGCGCGGCACTCTCCGGCGCCGCCCGGAACAGCGTGTCCTCGATCTCCCGCACCACCAGCCCGCGCGGGATCTCCACCTGCCGCCCGGCCGCCACGTCGCGGGCGGCGAGGTCGAGCGTCCGGGTGGAGACGCGAGGCTCAGGCGCCACGCCGGAACGGGAGAGGAAGCCGCCGAGCGCCCCGAAGCCCGCGCCGACCACGGCCCCCGCGGCCAGGTCCATCACGGCGCGGGACCAGGTGACATCGTCGCCGAATTCTTGGTGGACGCTGTAGACGAACGGCATGGAGAGGGCGTTGCCGACCACGCCTTCAGTCGCGCCGCGCGCAACGCCGCCGGCCACGCCAGAGCGTTCCAGCGTCGCCGCAGCGCGCCCCGCCACGGTGCCGACCACACCGGCGGTCCGGCCGCCCTGCACCAGGCGCAACGCGCGCGCCGCCGGGCCTGCGATGGGCAGGAAATTGACGGGGTCGGGGATGCTGCCGACGATCGAGGCACCGATCATCAGCGCGCTCTCGAAGAACCCGGCATCGCGCGCCGACATGACTTGCCGGCGATACTCGTTCTCGTCATGGCGGGACGCGATGGCGGCGGCCCTGCCGACCGTCATGCGCTCGTCCCACGTCACGCCGGCGCGCCAGTATTGGGAGGCTTCCCACTCGTGCCGCGCGAGTGGCGCAGGATCAGCGTCACCGGCGCGCGCTGCGTCGCGGCGGGCAAGCGCCGTGGCGGTCGTGGTGTTCCACCAGCCTTCACGCACCGAGGCGCCAGACGCCTCCGCCATCGACGGCCGCCGGCCCGCCAGCACCTCGTCCGCCTGCTCGCGGGCGAAGCGCGGCAGCTCCGGCGCGGCGTCCATCAGGTCGAGGTCGGACACCTCAGGGCGTCCCCTGGATGCGATCGGCAACCATGCGGCCCCGGAGCGTCCGGGCGATCGCCAGGGCCTCCAGGTTGCCAATCCGGTCCGCCTGCATGCGCGCGATGATCGCGTCGAGCGCGGAGAGGGCTTGGTCAGGGCCGAGACCGTTGGCAATGCGGACCTGCACCGTCGCCGCGGTGGTCGGGGCGTCGCTGCCCAGCGTCACTTGATGGAACGCAATGCCAGGTGCGGCAGTGAGGCTTACCGCTGCGCCCAGGCCACCGATGCCGGACGCGATGCGCACCTGCACCGTGCCGGCCGTGGTAGGCGCGGCCGTGCCGATGACGACTTGGTTGAAGGCGTCGCCGATGCCGGCAGACACGGAAGCAGCCATGTGTGGGTCTCCTACTCAGCCGCCAGCGGCGGCGTTTCATCCACGCGCCCAAGGGCGCGCTCGATCTCCGCGGCCAAGTCGCGGCCGAGGCGGTGCTCGTCGGTGTCGGGGTAGGTCGGAGGACTGGACGGCAGGATCAGGCCGGCCTCATGCGCAGCGGTCGCGACCAGCGCGCCGAGCTCGTCCGGCAGGCGCGCGCGGAGAGCGCCGATGCGGCTTTCAGGCACTTCCTGCGCCAGCGTCTTCACGTCCGCCATCAGCCCGGCGAACTCCGCCATCGTCTGCGCGAGCAGCCGGCCGGCCTTCACGCGGCGAGCATGCAGCGCGTCCTTCTTCACCATGGCGGCGCGCATGCGCTCCTGCCGGTGTGCCTCCTTGGCATTCGCGGCGCGCGCCTCGTCGCGGCGCTTCTGCGCTGCGAGCCCGGCCTCGACTGCCTGGAGGCGTTCCCGGAGGCGCCGAAGCTCGGCGCTGGCAGACTTCACCGCGGCGGCGTTGCCGTCCGCCTCAGCCTCGCCGAGCGCCGCTTCCTGCTCGCTGATCGCGAACATCAGAGCGGCCTTCTGATCGTAGAGCGTGCCCACGTTGCGTGCGGGATCGTGCTTCACTTCGCCCTCCGGATGGACAGAAGGATCTGATTGGCGAGGGTCGGCGAGTTGGCGGCGCCGGTCCGGTCGAGCCAGTCGGCAAAGCCCGGGTGCCGCGCGACCTCGGCCCGCACCGCGGAGAGGTTCGCGTCGTAGTCGCGGCCCCACAGCGCGCGTAGCGCCTTCATGTTCCGGTCGGCCTGCGCGTCGCCCCGGTGCCGGAGGTATTCGATATCGCTCGCGATGGCGCGACCGTGCGCGTCGTCGCCGAGGTAGCGCGCCAGGTGCCCGGAGCCCTCCTCGATCTCGGCCTTGGGCAGGCCCAGGCGCGCCGCTGCGACCAGCGTCCGGGAGAAGTCAGGCTCGGCCGGTTGGGCTTCCGCCTCCTTCGCGGCAACCTGCTCTGCCGAGAGAAGATCGCGCTTGGCGAGCAATGCCGGTCGCGCCGGATCGCTCCAGCGCATCTGCTGCAATTGCCGCGTGGTCTCGATGAGCTCGCCTTCCAGCGCCTCCGGAGACCGCGCCTCGGGGGTCGGGGTCGTCTCCGACATCACCGCACCGCCTTCAGCGCGGCATCGGCCTCGGCGAGCTCCGCACGGGCCGCAGCGACCTTCGCCTCGGCGTCGGCCAGCCGCGCGCGCCAGACCTCGTATTCGGCCCGGATCGGCGCCGCGACCTGCTCGGCATCGGTCACGCGGGAGGAGGCCACGGCCACCCGCCGCTGCGCGGCGTCGCGCGCCTCGAAAGCCTTCAACGGCGGCTCGATTATGCGCAGAACGTCCGTCAGGGCGCCGCGATTCTGCTCGCGCACCGCCGGCGTCAGAAAGTCGAGGTTGGGCGTGTCGGTCATGCCGCGCGCGCCTCCTCGTGCTGACGGAAGCGCCGGCCGCCCCGCGTCACAGGCGCGGCCGCAATGCGTTCCTCGGCGAGCTTGAACAGCTCCGCCGTGTCGATCAGCGCCTTCCCGTTGACGCGCCGGAGCGTCAGCGGCCACGCTTCGAGCGTGCGGGGCGAGATGGGGAAATAGCGCTCATTGACGAGCGCGGCAGCGCGCTTCCGATCCACCAGTTTCGGCGGGCTGGCAGAGATGGGGGCGCTGGTCTCCAGCAGTCGCTTGCGCATGATGTCCTCTGCAAATCACTGCGAGAGCCGCAGGGATAAGCGGAGGCATACGGCGCGCTTCGCGCCGCCACGTAGTGTTCAGAGGTTTCGAAACCTCATGCGAGGTCGTTGACGCGCGCGCGGCTACGCCGAACGCGGGCGCGGATTGCGCCTTCGCCGACGCCTTCGCGCTTCGTCATGCCCGCGATCGCGCCGGCCTGCTTCCCGTCCATGGCGGAACCGATGGCGAGTAGCGCGGCAGTCTTCTCGTCAGTCAGCAACCGGCGGAGATGATCGAAGGCGCCGCGGGGCGGTCCTTCATCGCCCAGCCGCAGCGCGGCAGCGACCAATGTCCGCGCCTCGCGCGCTGGCACGTTCCGTTCCTGAAAGCGCGCCAGCGCCCGGCGCTGCTTTTCCGGGGCGTCTCCCGGCTTCGGCAACTCGCGCCAGTCACGGCCCTCGGCAAGCCCGAGCAGGCGAAGCGCGCTCGCGCGCAGATAGTCGGCGACCCATCGCGGGATGCGCACGTCAGCATCGTCCGGACGTTCACCCGGCGCAGGCAGCACCGCCGCGAGCGTTGCCCATGCGCCGAGCCAGTTCCGATCCGTCTCGGCAAGACGGCGCAGCGTCGCGAGCTCCGCGGCGCGCTTCGCCTTGGGGGAGGGTGCCCGGCGGAGGTGGACTTCCGGACCAGCGATGGACGGCCGATCACCCACGGGCGCGCAGTCGTCATCATCGTCAGCGCCGAGAGGAGGCGCCACCGGCGCCTCCTCCGTCTTCGTCCGCCGGGTCGGCACGTCAGGCGACCTTTGCGGCCTGCTCGCGGGCATGCAGCGCGGCGAGGATCGCCTCAGCGCGCACCAGGTCCGCGTCGATCTTCTCCATCGCCCAGTGAACCTGATCCGGCTCCAGTTGCCCCGCCTGCGCCGCGGCAGACAGCATGAGCCCGGCACCGCGCCGCGCCTCCGCAAGCGCGTCCTGCGCCTTCGCCAGCGTCGGCTTGGCAGCGGCGCTGACGGCCGGGATAGTCTGGAAGATAGCCTCGGACATGGAATGCTCTCCATGGTCGGGGTCAGCCTCGGCGCGGTGTTGCACCACCCGCCGGGGCGCCCTGGATGCCCGGAACCGCCGGGCGCGGATCACTCAGGCCCGCCGGAGCGGGACCACATCGCCGCCGGGCTGCTCGCCCTTCACCGCGGCCTGTAGGGCGGCGCCCCACGCCTCCATGGCGGCCGCCTGCTCCGGCCAGCGCTTCGACCACTGATAGACGCCCAGGACGCCGCCACGGGTCGCCGCCTGCCGATGGTTCAGGATCGCGTCCACCACGGCCTCCGACTTGCCAATCTCGCCGAGGAAGGTCGCGAACGAGCGGCGGAAGTCGTGGATCGTCCAGCCGTCGAGTTCAGCGGCCTTCACGATCTCGGCCTTCATGTCGCGCCATGTCGTGATCGGCTTCCCGCTGCGGGGGGCAGGGAAGACGAGCCCGGTCTTTGGCTTCTTCGCCGCCTCGAAGCGCTGCCGGAGGATGTCCATCGCGAGCGGATGCAGGCTTAGCCGGTGCGGGTCGCCGTTCTTCGTCAGGCGCCCGGGCTGCGTCCATACGCCCTGCGTCAGATCCACATGCTTCCAGTCCATGCCGGCCGCCTCGTTCCGCCGCGCCGGAATGGCAATCAGGAACCGGAACAGGTCGCGGTGGACCGTCTGCAATTCCTCGGCCCGGCCCGCGGCGTGCCAAAGGACTGCGAGTTGATCCGGCCGCAGCAGACCCTTGCGCGGGGCAGGGGGGCGGGGTCGCCTGCTCTTCGGGATGGCGTCGCACGGGTTCACCGCGATGTGCCCTTCCTCCAGCAGCCAGTCGAAGAACCTGCTCAGCGCCCCGAACCGCGCGCGCGCCACGCCGGGCGACTTCGCAGCAGCGCGGAGGAACGTCCGAAGGTCTTCCGGCGCCATGTCCCGCGCCGGCTTCTTCTCCGCCCGCATCGCAGCCACGGCCGCCTTCGCGTGCGTGAGCTCCGCCGCCGCATGGGCCGCCGTGATCAAGCCCGTGCCGCGCATCTTTGGCCGCGACGGCAGGTCTTCCCCGTATTCCTCGAGGAGACGCTCCAGCGTCCCGGCTCGCTTCACCGCGTCCTCGGCGATCTTCGCCCGCTTCTCCGCCGCGGGGTCGCGGCCGGCCTTCGTTGCGCCCTTCAGCGCCTCGGCCTGGGTCCGCGCGTCGGGCGGGGAGTGCGTCTCAGGGTTCCCGATCGTGACCGACTTCGAGGCGAAGCGCTTGCCCGTGGCCGGGTCGGTGCCGCGCGGCTTGTAGGAATAGACCCAGGCCATGGTCGATGGGTTCACCACCAGCGCCAGGCCGCGGCATTCCGCATCGCCGATCACGAGCCGCTGATCCTTCGCGCGGCGCGCCCATGCGGCCTCGATCGTCGTCCGCGTGATCCGCACCGGCCCTTCGCGCGTCACCTTCATCCGCCGCTCCTTCGACCGCGCGCCAGTCATGGGGTAACCGGACAGAAGTCACGCGGGTCGTCTGACCGGACATTGACCGGACGCGCGGCGCGGAAGCAAGCGGAAAGTCGCGTAGCGGAGCGATATCGCGCGGAGCGCCAGAATACCTGGCATTCCGGAGGTTAGAGGATGGAAAGGCTGCTCGGCTCAGGGTTCGCGGAAAGCGGCATCCCAGGACTTTTAATCATGGGGTCCGGGGTTCGAATCCCCGCGGGCACACCAGTTTCGCCTCAGCCTTCCGGCGCCGGGCCGATCCGGAACAGCGCTGCCGGATTGTCGCGGATCATGCGGCGGATCTCCGCCTCGCTGAAGCCTTCGCTCTCGACCAGCATCAGGTATTCGCGGAACGCCTCGACCGGCGGGGGCAGCAGGTACACGCCTGCGTCGGTCGAGAGGATCGCGCGGTCCCCCGCCGCGCGGATGCGCGGCGAGAAATCCTGGATGACGCTGTTGGCGGCGATCTTGTGCTTCTCCTCGTCGACATGGGTCAGGCCCACCTGCGTCGCGTGCGTCAGCACGAAGAAGGAGAACTCGGCATAGGCGCCGGTTCCGACGATGACGCGGATCTCGTCCTCCGCGTAGCGCGTGCAATGGGTGCGCACGCGGGTGACGCCGCGGCGCTTCGCTTCCTCGGCCAGCGCCACGGCTTCGCGCCCGGAGACGTGGCCGCAGTCGAAGACGACATCCTTCGCCGCGCAGAGATCCATGATGGCCGGCACCGGGTCCGGCACCACGCCGTTCTCCGGCACGCGGAAGGTGGTCTCGAGGAAGGCTGGCCCGCGTCCCTCCCGCTTCGCCACGTGGTAGGTGTGATGCGTGGGCAGGCTGACGAAGCGCGCGCCGGTCCCCGGGCCGTAGCCGTAGCCGATCGCGGTGCGCGCGGCTTCCAGCGTGACGCCCCCGGCGGTCGGTTGCATGATGAGGCCGCCGAAGGCCTCGACGCCGAGATGGCCGAGTTCGTCGTTCGCCAGCGCGGCGAGCCCCGAGCTGTTCTGGAAGTTGCACATGATGCCGATCGCGCGCATGCCCGCGGCCGCGGCCTGGCGCACCGCGTCGAAGGCATTGACGGATCGGCCCGACAGATGGGGTGCGCAATGCACGTGGCAGTCGATCGCACCCTTGAGCAGGTGCATGCCGGGCGGGACGAAGGGCATGGCGATGTTCCTCAGGCCTTGGCGCGCCGCCCCAGCCGCGCTTCGAGCCTTTCGCCGAAGCGCTTCGTGGGCCAGCAGATCAGGAAGTAGACGATCAGGATGGTGCCGAAGCAGAGCAGCGCGGAAAAGCCGCGCGTGTTCAGGATCTTGGCCGCATAGGTCATCTCCATCACGCCGATCTGGCTGGCGATGGAGGTCGACTTGATGAATCCGACCGCGTAGCCGAACAGCGGCGGCAGCACGACGCGCCAGGATTGCGGCGCGACGACGCGCGTCAGCACGCGCCAGCGGGAGAAGTTCATCGCCTCCGCCGCGTCCCATTGCGGCGCGGGGACAGATTCGATTCCGGCGCGCGCGATCTCCGCCGCGAAGGCGGCGGCGGAGAGCACCACCGTCACCAGCGCGATGGTGAAGAGCGACGCCTGCGCGCCCGACAGCTGGAAGGCGAAGAAGACGCACATCAGCTTCACGAGGAAGGGGATGCGGCGGAAGGTCTCGACATAGCCGGTGGCGGCCACGCGCACCGGCCCGAAGCCATACAGGCGCGGGTGCCGCCCGATGGCCAGGCAGAAGCCGATCGCGAAGCCCAGCGCCGCGCCGACATAGGACAGCAGCAGCGTGTTGAGCAGCGCCTCCCCCAGGAAGAGCAGGTTCCAGGAGGAGAAGAAGCGCGGTGCGTCCTCGATGAGCTGTTCCCACATCGGTCAGAGGATCCTCGCCCGCACGCGGAACAGCCAGCGCCCGATCAGGGCAAGCGCGACGGAGCACACCAGCGTCAGTGCCACATAGATCACCGCGACGATGGAGAAGACCTCGAGCGATCGGAAGGTCAGCGAATTGACGTTGTAGGCGCGGCCGGTCAGTTCCTCGACCGCGAAGATCGCGGCGATCGAGGTCGTCATGACCTGGATGATGAACTGGTTCGACAGCGGCGGGTACAGCGCCTTGGCGATGTGCGGGACGATCACGTACAAGACCATCTGCGGCACGCTGAAGCCCATGGCGCTGGCCGCGTCCAGCTCCTCCCGCCGCAGCGACTGGAAGCCGGCGCGCTGGATCTCCGTCAGGTAGGCGCCGGCGTTCAGCGACATGCCGATCGCGACCGCGGCATAGGGGGAAAGCAGGATCCCCGCATCCGGAAGCACGAAGAAGATGAAGAAGATCTGCACCAGCAGCGGCGTGTTGATGAAGAAGGTGACGTAGCCCTGGACGGCGAGCCGCGCCGCCCGCGGCCCGAAATGCAGGATGGAGGCGTTCAGCAACCCGATTGCCCAGCCCGCGAGGAAGGAGATCACCGCGAGCTGCAGCGTCAGGACCGCGCCACCCAGCAGGTAGGGTATGTGCCCCGTGACCTGCGAGTAGATGAGGCTGTAGTTCACGCGCCCTTCAGAAGAAGGGGCTCACGGGCACCTTGGTGAACATTGGCCCGTCGAACCACTTCTCCCAGGCGCGCTCGATGGTGCCGTCGGTGTGCAGCTCGTACAGCGCGACGTTGAGCCAGTTGCGCAGGGAGTGATTGTTCTTCGCGACGCCGAGGCCGGAATAGGTCACGCCGAAGGCCGGCACCGCCGTCACCTCCCACTGCACCTGGCGGAAGGGACGGAGCGCGAAGCGCACGGAGTCGATCCCGTCGAAGGACGCCTGCGCGCGCCCCTGCGCGATGGCGCGGTTGCGGTCGGGATAGTTGTCGAGCAGCAGGACCTGTGCATTCGGGATCGCGCGCTGGATGTAGGGGATGGCGGTCGTGCCGCGCACCTGGGCCAGCGTGACCTCCGGCTTGTTCAGCGCCTCGATCGAGGTGTGCCCGCGGCCCTCGATGGCGACGATGCCGTAGTTCTCGGAATGCACCGGCACCGTATAGTCGATGACCTTGGCGCGTTCGCTGGTGCGCGACATCGCGCCCATGACGAAGTCGATCCGGCCGGCGGCGACCATGGGGATGCGCTCCGGCGAGCCCACCGCCTGGAGCACGAGCCGCACGCCGAGCTTCTGCGCGATGGCCGCCGCGACCTCCGGCTCGAAGCCGTCGATCTGGTTGCGCTCGTTGAACAGCGCGCGCGGCGGCAGGGTGGGATTGACGCCGACACGGAGCTCCCCGGCGCGGAGCACGTCCTCGAGCGGCCGTGCCGAGGCCTCCTTCGGCGTGAGGAGGGTGGCGGCGGCGGCCGCTGCGGCGGCGCCTCCCGCAAACAGGGCCCGGCGGTCGGTCATGTCGCTTCTCCTTCCCAGCCTCCCGCGCCGTCAGTGGCGCAGGATCCTCGACGTGAACTCCTTCAGGCGCGGGCTCTGCGGGCGGTCGAACATCTCCGCCGGCGGCCCCGTCTCGACGACCGATCCCTGGTCGAGGAAGGCGACGCGGCTCGCGACTTCCCGGATGAAGGCCATCTCGTGGCTGACGATGAGCATCGTCATTCCGTCCCGCTGCAGCGCGCGGATGGTGTCCAGCACCTCGCCGACCAGTTCCGGGTCGAGTGCGGCGGTCACCTCGTCCAGCAACAGGATGTCGGGCTTGAGCGCGAGCGCGCGCGCGATGGCCACGCGCTGCTGCTGCCCGCCGGAAAGTTCGTCCGGATAGGCGTCGACCTTTTCGGCAAGCCCGACGCGGGCGAGCAGGTCGCGGGCTTCGCGCTCCACCTCCGCCCGGTTCCGCTTCTTCACCAGCGTCGGCGCGATGGCGACGTTGCGCAGCGCCGTCATGTTCTGGAACAGGTTGTATTGCTGGAAGACGATGGCGAAGCGGTCGCGCGCGGCGCGCAGGCTGCCGCGGCTGCCGTAGTCCACCTTGGCGCCATCGACCGTGACGGTCCCCGCGCGCGGCTTCAGCAGGCCGACCAGCGTGCGCAGGATGGTGGACTTGCCCGATCCCGAGGGGCCGATCAGGCCGATCACCTCGCCGCGTTCCACGTCCAGGGATACGTCGCGCAGCACGTCGGCCTTGCCGCCGTAGGAAACCGTCAATCCCTGGATGGACAGGAAAGCCAAGCGCGGTGCCCCGGTTCTTGTGTGCGCCGCGCATGGTCGTGGCCGGATGCCGCCCGCGTCAAGCCCGCGCGGGAGTTGCAGCGCGCGTGGCCGCCTTTATCCTCTGCGCATGGACCTCCGCATCGCCGGGATCGCGCGCCCGCCCCCCGTGACCATCGCGGCCTTCGGGCGCGACATCCAGGCGCATCCGGGGGAGAGCGTCGCCGCGGCCCTGATCGCCGCGGGGCAGTGGCGCTTCGGCGAAGGCGAGGATCCCGCGCGGCCGCGCACCGCCTTCTGCATGATGGGCGTCTGCCAGCAATGCCTGCTGCGCGTGGACGGACGCCTCGTGCAGGCCTGCCTGACGCCGATCGTCGCCGGCCAGGTGGTGACGCCGGCATGATGTTCGACCTGGCCGTGCTGGGCGGCGGGCCCGCCGGCATGGCCGCGGCGACGGAAGCGGCGTCGCGCGGCGCGCGCACCGTATTGCTCGAGGAATCGCCGCTGCCGGGCGGGCAGGTCTACTGCGCGCCGCCGCAGGGCTTCGTCGCGAAGCCCGACCGCGACCGTCGCGACGGCGATGCGCTGCGCGCCGCCTTGGCGGCAAGCGGGGCCGAACTCCGCACCGGCTGCCGCGTCTGGGGGCTCGGCGGCGGCCCGCTGGTGCCGGCGGGCGCGGATGCGCTGCCCTTCACCCTCTCGGCCCTCGGCGCGGACGGCGTGCCGTTCGAGGTATCGGCGCGGGCGCTCATCCTGTGCTGCGGCACGCATGAGCGGATCATTCCCTTTCCCGGCTGGACGCTGCCGGGCGTGATCGGCCTTGCCGCCGCGACCATCCTGTTGAAGGCGCAGGGCATGCTGCCGGGGCGGCGCGTCGTCGTCGCGGGGGCGGGCCCCTTGCTCTACGCCGTGGCGGCGAAGGTTCTGGCCGGTGGCGCCGCCGTTGCCGCCGTGGCGGATGTCGCGACGCGCGGCGAATGGCTGCGCGCGCTGCCGGCGCTCGCCGCGCGGCCGGATCTGCTCGCGCAGGGCGCGGCCTGGCGGGCGCGGCTGCTGGCCGCCGGCGTGCCCGTGCTGTCCGGCGCGAGGGTCGTCGCCGCGGAAGGCGACGATGTCCTGTCGCGCGTGCGGATATTGGCGCGGGGTGTGGAACGCGTCGTGGAGGCTGATGCGCTCTGCGTCGGCCACGGCCTTGTCCCCGCCACCGAGGCGACGCGCCTGTTCCGCGCCCGCCACCTGCACCGGCCCGAGGATGGCGGCTGGGTGCCGATGCTCGACGAGGGGCAGAGGACGAGCGTGCGCTTCCTCTATGCCGCGGGCGATGGCGCCGGCGTACGCGGCGCCGCTGCCGCGCCGGCCTCTGGGCGCATCGCGGCGCTCGCGGCGCTGGCCGACCTCGGCATCGGCGAGGGCCACGAGGCACGGCGTGCGGAGCAGGCGGCCGCCTTGGCCCGCGCCACGCGCGCCGGCGCCGCCATGGCGCGGATGATGGCGCTGCGCCCGGAGATGGTCGCTGCCGTGCCCCGGGAGGCCATCGTCTGCCGCTGCGAAGGCGTGACGCGCGCGGCCATCGAGCAGGCGGCGGCCGATGGCGCGGCGACGCTGAACCAGCTCAAGCACCATACGCGCTGTGGCATGGGCCCGTGTCAGGGGCGCATGTGCGGGGAGGCGGCGGCCGCGCTGCTCGCCGATGCGCGCGGCGTGCCTGTCGCCGAGGTCGGCTTCGCGACCGGGCGCATGCCGCTGCGACCCGTGCCGATGGACGCGATCCTCGGACGCTTCGACTATGCGGATATTCCCGTGCCCGCGCCCGCGCCGATATGACCGCACCCTTCGACTGCGCCGTCATCGGCGCCGGGGTGATGGGCTGCTCGACCGCGCTGTTCCTCGCGCGCGGCGGCATGCGTGTCGTGCTGATCGACCGCGGGGACATCTGCCGGGAGGCCTCCGGCGTGAATGCCGGCACGCTGACCATGCAGATGACGCGCGCGGCGCTGATCCCCTACGCGCTGCGTGCGCATGAGATGTGGCTCACCATGCCCGAATGGTGCGCCGGCGGCAGCGTGCTAGCGACCGCCTGCCCGGGGCTCTCCGTCGCCTTCACCGATGGCGAGGTGGCGATGCTGGAGGAGCGCGCGCGCATCCGCCGCGCGGCCGGGGCGCCCATCGAACTGATCGACGGCCGTGCGGCCCAGGCGATCGAGCCGGGTCTCGCGGATGGCGTGAAGCTCGCCGGGCATTGCCCGATCGACGGCTTCGCTTCGGCCTACCTGACCGGCCGCGCTTTCCGGCAGGGTCTGCTCGATGCTGGCGTCACGCTGATGGAGCGCACGCCGGTGCGGGGCGTGGATGGGCGCTTCAAACTCGACACGGAGGCGGGGCCGGTCGAGGCGCGGCGCATCGTGCTGGCGGGCGGCGTCTGGCTCGAGGACATGGCCGCGTGGCTCGGCGTTACGCTGCCGATCAAGGTGCTCATCAACCAGCTTGTCGTCACGGAACGGCTCAAGCCGCTCATGCGGACCGTGCTTGGCGTCGCCTCCGGGCTGCTGAGCCTGAAGCAATATGCGAACGGCACGGTGCTGATCGGCGGCGGCTGGCAGGGCATCGGCGACCGGGCGCGCGGCGGCGTTGCGGTGCGGCCGGAGAACTTCCTCGGCAATGTGCGGCTCGCCGCCCACACGGTGCCGGCGCTGCGCGAGGCGCGGCTCGTGCGGTCCTGGCTGGGGCTCGAGGCCGAGACGGCGGATGCGCTGCCCGCCATCGGGCCCATCCCCGGCATCGAGGATGCCTGGATCATCGGCAGCGTCCATTCCGGCTACACGAGCGGCCCCTTCATGGGGCGGATCCTGGCGCAGGCGGTGCTCGGCCAGGCGCCGGACCTGCCGCTGTTTCACATCGACCGCCTGCTGCATGAACGGAGCAACGCCGCATGAGCGAGACCCGCTTCCACGGCATCTACCCATCCACCGTGCTGCCGATGCGCGCGGATTTCGCGCCGGACTGGGACGCCTATGCCGCGCATACCGCGCATTGCGTGCTGCGTCCCGGCATCCGCGGCGTTCTGATCAACGGCCATGCGGGGGAGAACTACGTCATCAGCCGCGCCGAGAAGCGCCGCGCCGTCGAGGTGACGCGGGCGACGCTCGACGCATCGCGGCTGATCGTCGCCGGGGTCAACGCGGAATCCAGCCTGGAGGCGGCCGAGGAAGCGCGGGAGGCGCGCGCGGCCGGCGCCGACGCGGTCATGGTCTTCCTGCCGAATGCCTTCGCCCTGGCGCACACCACGGCGATGGCGGTGCTGCACCATCGCACCATCGCGGCCGCCGTGCCCGGGATGCCGATGTTCCTCTTCCAGGCGCATCACGCCGCCGGGCGCATGGGCTTCACGGCGGAGACGATGGCCGCGCTGCTCGAAATCCCGGAGGTCGCCGGCATCAAGGAGGGTGGCTGGGAGGTCGATGGCTACGACGCGCTGCGCCGGCAGGTGAAGGCGCTGCGCCCCGATGTCGCGGTCTGCGCGAGCGGGGACGAGCACCTGCTCGCCTGCATGGTCCATGGCAGCGACGGCAGCCTGGTCTCGCTTGCGGATATCCTGCCCGATGAGATCGTCGCGCTGGACGCCGCGGTGCGCGGGAACGACCTTCCCGCGGCCCGCGCGCTGCACGAGAGGCTGGAGCCGCTGGCCGAGGCGATCTACGGCGCGCCGCCGGGCGGGCGGGCGACGGCGCGGCTGAAATGGTGCCTGCGCGAGATGGGGATCATCCCCGACGCGACCGTGCGCCCGCCGCAGCCGCCGGTGGACGAAGCGGATGCGGCGGCGCTGCGGGCAGCGCTCAGGGCGTCGGGATTGTGATCGTCGGCCGGCTCGTCAGCCGCCGTTCCGCCGCGCGGGCGAAGGACGCGAGCGCCCAGGAGACGCAGAAATAGAGCAGCAGCGCCGTGCCATAGGTGATCATGGCGCTGAAGCCGCGCTGGGTGAGCATCTTCGCCGCGAAGGTGATCTCGATGAAGCCGATCTGCGAGACGAGCGACGTCTCCTTCACCATGCTCAGCACATGCACGATCGAGGGCGGCAGGATCACGCGCCAGGATTGCGGCAGCACGACCCGGCGCAGCGCGGTCAGGGCCGGGATGTTCATGGTCAGCGCCGCTTCCCATTGCTGGGGGCGGACGCTCTCGTAGCCGGCGCGGATGTTCTCGGCGGCGAGCGCGCTCATGCGGATCGCGACGGCGGTGATGGCGGTCGCCCAGAGCGGCGCCTCGAGCCGCAGCGCCTGTCCGAGGAAGAAGACCAGCAGCAGCAGCACGAGGAAGGGGATGCGCCGGAAGGCCTCCACCCATAGGATCGCGAGCGTGCGTACCGCCGCGACCGGCATGACCTGCGGCAGGCGCAGCGTCGCCAGCACGAAGCCGAGCGCGTAGCCGATGGCGCAGCCGGCCACCGAGGCGATGAGCGTGTTCAGCACCGCCTGGCCGAGGAACAGCATGTTCCACCAGGTGAAGAAGCGCGGCGCCTCGCTCGCCAGGATCTGCCAGGCCGACATCGGCTAGAACACCCTGGCCTTCACGCGGAACAGCCAGCGCCCGACCAGCCAGAGCAGCAGCGAGGCGATGATCGTCAGCAGGATGTAGATGCCGGCCGCGATCGAGAAGATCTCGACGGAGCGGAAGGAGATGGCGTTGGCGTTCAGCGCGCGGCCGGTGAGTTCCTCCACCCCGAAGATCGCGGCCATCGAGGTGCCGAGCGTCATGATGATGTAGTGGTTGGACAGCGCCGGATACAGCGCGCGCATCACATGCGGCGCGATCACGTACCAGACCGTGTGCAGGCGCGAGAAGCCGAGCGTTTCCGCCGCGTCGAGTTCCGCCTGCGGCACGGATTCGAATCCCGCGCGCTCGATCTCGGTCAGGTAAGCGCCGGCGTTCAGCGTCATGCCGATCAGCACGGCCGCGATCGGGGAGAGGATCACGCCGAATTCCGGCAGGGCGAAGAACAGGAAGAAGATCTGCACCAGCTGCGGCGTGTAGGTGAAGAAGCGCACATAGACCAGCACAGGAAGCCGCGCCCAGCGCGGCCCCTGCGTCATCACCGCCGCGCCGGCCAGGCCGATCAGCAGCCCGCCGGCGAAGGCGACGGCCGCGATCCAGAGCGCCATCGCGGCGCCCGCCAGGAAGTCGGGCAGGTAGTGCAGGACCTGCCCGTACTGCAGCGTCATGTCAGAACATCGGGTTGAAGGGGATGCGCGTCGTCATCGGCACGCCGAACCACTTCTCCCAGGTCTGGTTCACGAAGTTGGAGCGGTGCAACTCGAACAGCACGACGTTCAGCGCATCGCGGAGCGAATGATTGCCCTTCTGCACGCCGATGCCGACCCAAAAGCTCGCCAGCACCTCGTCCAGGATCTTCCACGGCACGCCCTGGAAGTTGCGCATCGGGATGACGACCGATTCCGCGACATCCACCATCGCGTCGGCGCGGCCTTGCGCCAGGGCGCGGAAGCAGTCGGGATAGTTGTCGAGCAGCGTGACCTGCGCCTGCGCCGCGTTCGCCTGAATCCAGGGCACGCCGACGGTGCCGCGGACCTGCACCATGCGCACTTGGCGGTTGTTCAGGTCCGCGGGCGCGTTGATCGGCACGGCGGTGCCGTTCGCCTTGGTGAGCACGACCATCGACTGGGTGTGCAGCGGCTGGGTGTAGTCGATGACCAGCGCGCGCTCGATTGTCCGCGTTATGGCGCCTAGCACGATGTCGATGCGCCCGGACTGCAGGAAGGGGATGCGGTCCGGGCTGCCGACCTGCACGATCTCCAGCTCGATGTTCATCCGCCGCGCGATCTCCCGCGCGACGTCGGCGTCGAAGCCGTCGATCTGGTTGCGCTCGTTGAAGGTGCCGAAGGGCGGCAGCGTCGGGTTGATGCCGGCGCGCAGGCGACGGGTCGACAGCACCTGGTCGAGCGGACGGGCCGCCGCGGGCAGGGCGGCGGTCGCGGCGAGCGCCGCCGGCAGGGCCAGGAGGGTACGGCGGTTCGTGGGGCGCATGTTCGTCTCCGTTCGTCGGTGCCTCGGCGCCGAGGCTATGGGCGCCCCCGCGCCCCGGCAAGGTGCTTCCGCCACATCGCCGTCAGGTGGCGTAGTCGGGTTCCTCGCGGTCCAGCACGCGGCGCCAGGCATCGAGGTGCAGCCGCGCATCGAGCTTCTCGCCCCAGGCGCCGCTGTGATGGCGCCGCAGGCCCTCGGGCAGGCGGTGCAGCGGCAGGCCGGTCTGCATCGCGGTCATTTGGTACATGGTGGTGCGCTCGGCCATGTAGGTCTCGTCGAAGGCGTCGTGCACCGTGGGGCCGACCACCGTCACGCCATGGCCGCGCATGACCATGATCGTCTTGTCGCCCATCAGGCGGGCGATGCGGTCGCCTTCCTCGTTCGTGTGGACCGGCTGGTCGCCTTCCCCGTCGTAGACGGCGCGGTCGTTGAGCAGCAGGTTGTTGTGGTGGGACAGTGCGAATTCCGCCCCCTCGACCATCGACAGCGCCGTCAGCCATCGCGGGTGGACATGGACGACGCAGGCCGCCTTCGCGTTCGCCATGTGGATGCGGCAATGGATGTGGAAGGCGACCTTGCGCAGTTCGCCCTTGCCGCGCAGCACGCGCCCGTCGAGGTCGCAGACGATGAGGTCGGACGCACGCAGTTCCTGGAACAGGTAGCCGCGTGGGTTGATCAGGAAGCGCGGCTCCGCCTCATCCGGCAGCATCAGGGAATTGTGGTTGCCGATATGCTCGTTCCAGCCGAGCCGTGCGCCGATGCGGAACACCGCCGCCATGTCGCGGCGCAGTTCCCATTCGCGCTCCTCCGCGCGGCTGCTCGTCAGGCTCTGGATCACCTGTGCCATGGGCGTTCTCCTTCTGCCGGGGCAAGGCTGGCATGGCCGCCGCCGCGCCGCCACCCGGACGATTGACGGCGCGGAAGGCCGGGTCGAGCATTCCCGTCATGCGAGAGGGCTTGCGGGCATGAGCGACAAGGTGCTGCCGATCACAGGTTATCTCGACCGGTTCTCCCACCGACCGGGCGAGAGGTTCGAGGCGCGCGTCAGCCTGCGGGAGCCCGGACCGGCGCGCGCCCGGCTTGTCCGCGTGATCTCCGGCGATCCGAACCCCGAAGGTCCCGGGCTGCGCTTCGAGGACCTGTCGCAACGCTTCGACCACGTCTTCGAGGGGCGCTCCCAGCCGATCCGCCGCGGCTCGCACGCGCTCATCGCGCGTCCGCCGCGGCGTGGCGCCGGGCCCTGCACCTGGACCGCGCTGTTGCGCGTCGTTGCACCGCCGCGCGCGCCCGCGGCGCTGATCAGCGAGGAACAGCCGGGCCTTGCCGTGACGATCCTGGTCGGCGCCGAGGGTGCGAGCGCCGAGATCGCCTTCGGCGGAGAGGTGCACCGCATTGCCACCGGCGCACGCTGGCCGCTGCGGCGCTGGATGCGCGTCTGGCTGAGCGCGGACCCAGCCTCGGGGCGCATCGTCCTTGGCCAGCAGGCGATCGACGGCACCCGTCCCACGGTGGCGACGGCGACGGTGCCGGGCCTGGTCCTGCCCGATGGCGGCGGGCGGCTGCTGGTCGCGGCGCGCGATGCGGCCGCGCCGCGCGACCACGTGACGGGCAAGGTCGAGGATCCCGCCATCCTGGCGGGCTTCCAGGAGGCATGGCCGCAGCCCGATGCGCAGCTTTCGCCGGCGACGCCCGGGCTGCTCGCCGGCTGGGACTTCTCCCGCGACATCCCGACGCAGCGCGTGCTCGACATCGGGCCCCAGTCCTGCGACGGCGTGCTGGTCAACGTGCCGACGCGCGCCATGGTGGGCGCGCGCTGGTCGGGGGCGGAGATGTGCTGGCGCCACGCGCCGCGGGACTACGGCGCCATCCAGTTCAACGCCGACGATCTCGGTGATTGCGGCTGGGGGACGGACTTCACTTTCACGGTGCCCCAGGACCTGCGCAGCGGCGCCTATGCCTTCCACATCACCTGCGCGGGCGGCGAGGACTGGCTGCCCTTCTATGTGCTGCCGCCGCGCGGGACCTCGACCGCGCCCGTCGCCTTCCTGGCTTCGACCTTCACCTACCAGGCCTATGCGAACCATGCGCGCGGCAATGCCGACGCGGCCTACAAGGCGCGCGTCGCGGCCTGGGGCGCCTATCCGCACAATCCGGACGACTATCCGATCTACGGCCGGTCTACCTACAACCGGCACCCGGACAACAGCGGCATCGCCTTCTCCTCCCGCCTCCGGCCGATCCTGACGATGCGGCCGGGATTCCTGACCTTCAACGACCAGCGCGGATCCGGCCTGCGACACTATCCCGCCGACACGCACATCCTCGCCTGGCTGGAAGCCCGGGGCATCGCCTTCGACGTCATCACCGACGAGGATGTGCACGAGGAAGGCGAGGCGCTGCTCGCGAACTACCGCGTCGTGATGACCGGATCCCATCCGGAATACCACACGCGCGCGACGCTCGACGCGCTCGCCTCCTATACGCGCGAGCGCGGGCGTATGATGTATCTCGGCGGCAATGGGTTCTACTGGCGCATCGCGGTGACGCAGACGCTGCCCGGCATTCTGGAACTGCGCCGCGCCGAGGGCGGCATCCGCGCCTGGGCGGCCGAGCCGGGCGAATACTACCACCAGACGGATGGCGCCTATGGCGGGCTGTGGCGACGCAACGGGCGGCCGCCGCAGATGCTGGCCGGGGTCGGCTTCTCGGGGCAGGGGCTGTTCGAGGGGACGCATTACCGCCTGCTGCCTGCCGCCCGCGACCCCCGCCACGCCTGGATCTTCGAGGGCGTCGAGGGCGAGACCTTCGGCGGCTACGGCCTGTCCGGCGGCGGCGCGGCAGGGTTCGAACTGGACCGCGCCGATGTCGCGCTCGGCACGCCCGAGGACACGGCGATCCTCGCGCGCTCCGAGGATCCGCCGGCCTCCTTCGTCACCGTGCCGGAGGAGCTGCTCTCCCACGTCAACACCGTCACCGGCGAGAAGGCGGATGCGCTGAAGCGCGCCGAGATCGTCATCTTCGAGACGCCCGGCGGCGGTGCCGTCTTCGCCACGGGGTCGATCACCTGGTGCGGCAGCCTCTGGCAGGCTGGCGCCTTCCAGGGGCCGGTCAGCCGCATCATGGAGAACGTGCTCCGCCGCTTCGCCGGCGCCTGACGCGGAGTGTTGACGGACCGCCCGCCGCGGCGGACAGTTTCATCACGACTGAGGCCACGCATCCCCGGGGGAACGAGCCCATGAAGCGAGCAAGCCTTGCGTCCACTCTCGCCATGGCGGCTTTCGCGCTGCCGGCGGCGGCCGCGCCCTTCACCTGCCCATCGCGCGGCGGCGACATTGTCTTCGGGCAGGAAGCCAATGTGAATTCGCTGGACCAGCACACCTCCAGCACCATCTCGACCCGCAACATCGCGATGAACATGTATGAGTCGCTGATGACGCGGGACGAGAACAACCGTCCCATCCTCGAACTCGCCGAGAGCATGACGGAAGCCCCGGACGGGCTGACCTACACCTTCCGCCTGCGCCGCGGCATCACCTTCCACAACGGCAAGCCGATGACCTCGGCCGACGTCGCGGCTTCCTTCAACCGCTACAACCGTGTCGGGTTGCAGCGCAGCACGCTCGACAACGTCGCGGGCTGGGACACACCGGACCCGCACACCTTCATCATCCGCATGAAGCAGGTGCAGCCGACCTTCATCGAGGCGCTGTCTTCCTTCTCCGTGCCGATCGTCGTCATCCCGTCCGAGCACGAGAATGACGAGCGGCAGCAGCTGCGCGCGGTCGGCACGGGGCCGTTCCGCCTGCTGGAATTCGTCCCCGGCAGCCATGCGCGTCTCGGCCGCTTCGACGGCTACCAGCCGAACACTGCCTTCGAGCAGCGGACTGGCTTCGGCGGCTACCGCGTCGCCTGCGTCGACACCGTCACCTTCCGCATCGTGACGGAAGCCTCCGCGCGCGTGGCCGGCCTCGAGACCGGGGCCTTGCAGGCGGTGGAGGACGTGCCGACGCGTTCGCTCGAGACGCTGCGCCGCAACCAGGCCATCACCATCCTGCCGCTGCAGAACTGGTGGATCCAGATCGCGCTGCCGAACACCTCCATCCCGCCCACGAACAACCTTGCCTTCCGGCGCGCCGTGCAGGCCGCGCTCGGGATGGAGGACATCATGGATGCGGCGACGGACGGCAACTACCGCCTGAATGTCGGCTTCCAGTATCCGAACCAGCCCAGCTACACGGATGCGGGGCGCGAGACCTACAACATCAACGACCCCGCGCGCGCCCGCGCGCTGCTGCGCGAGAGCGGCTATCGCAACGAGCCGATCGTCATCCTGACCAACCGCGACTATCCGCCGATGTACAACGCGGCGCTGGTGATGCAGCAGCAGCTGCGCGCCGTCGGCATCAACGCCAACCTGCGCGTGGTCGATTGGCCGACATCCGTGCAGATGTCCCAGCGCGTGAACAGCGACGAGTGGCACATCTTCCATTCCGGCTGGGGGACGCAGCCGGCGCTCGGCGCGCTCGCCACCATGCAGTTCCTCGTCAGCCCGAACGCCGCCTATCGGCCGCGGGACGACAGGGACGATCCGGACGTGATGGCCGCCTGGAATCGCATGAACAACGAGCGCCGTGCGGAAGACCGGCAGGCAGCCTTCGCGGCCATGCAGCGCCTGGTGCTGGAACGGGCCTATGCCTACCCCTTCGGGTCGCTGACCAAGGTGCAGGCGGTGCGATCCAACGTGCAGGGCTTCGTGCCGTTCCGGATCCCGCGCTTCTCCAACGTCTGGGTCCAGCGATAACATCATGGCCGGGGTCGCCTTCCGCCGCCTGCTCAGCGCGATCCCGGTCCTCCTGATCGTCAGCCTGATCTCCTTCGGGCTGATGCGACTGATCCCCGGCGACCCGGCCGCGGCCATCGCCGGTATTGCCGCGACGCCCGCGCAGATCGAGCAGCTGCGCCGCGACCTCGGCCTCGACCAGCCGGTATGGATGCAGCTGCTGCACTACTACGAAGGGCTGCTCCGCGGGGATCTCGGCCGGTCGCTGCTGTTGGGCAAGGGCGTCTTCGCCGCGACGATGGAAAGGCTGCCGGTCACGATCGGCCTTTCGCTCTACGCTCTCGTCTTCACGCTGCTGATCGGCATCGCGAGCGGCATCATCGCGGCGCTCCGCCAGAATTCCTGGATCGACCAGGCGGCGATGATGTTCGCCATGATCGGCATCAGCGTGCCGAACTTCTTCCTCGGCCTGCTGATGATCATCCTGTTTGCCGTGCATCTCGGCTGGCTGCCCTCGGGCGGCTACGTGCCCTTCGGCGACGATCCCTTCGGCTGGCTTGCCAGCATGACGATGCCGGCTTTCTCGCTCGCCCTGCTGCAGGCGGGGCTGCTCGCGCGCATCACGCGTTCCTCGATGCTCGAGGTGCTGCGCCAGGACTACATCCGCACGGCACGCGCCAAGGGCCTGCCGGGGCATCGGGTCATCCTCAAGCATGCGCTGGCGAATGCGCTGATCCCGATCGTGACCGTGGTCGGCATCATCGTCTCCCTGCTGCTGTCCGGCGCGGTGGTGACGGAAGCGCTCTTCTCCATCCCCGGCATGGGCCAGTTGCTGACCCAGGCGGTGCTGAACCGGGACTATCCGATGGTGCAGGGGGGCCTGCTGCTGGTGACGACCTTCCTTGTGCTGGTGAACATCACGGTCGACGTGCTCTACGCCGTGCTCGACCCGCGGGTGCGCTATGAGTGAGGCGCTGGACGCCGAGGGCATCGCGCTCAAGCGCGAACACCCCGCGCGCGCGACGCTGCGGCGGCTGTTCCGCCATCGCCTGTTCGTGACAGGGCTTTTCCTCTTCGCCATCGTCGCCGGCATCGGCATCGCCGCGCCCTGGATCACGAACGTCGATCCGCAGCGCCTGTCCATGCGCAATAAGTTCCTCCCGCCCGGGGAGGCCTGGGTCTTCGGCACGGACAATTTCGGCCGTTCGCTCTGGGCGCGCGTGGTCTGGGGGGCGCAGCTGTCCATGATCATCGGCGCGTCCGTCGTCGCGCTGAACGCGGTGTTCGGCACGCTGATCGGCGCGGCGGCGGGCTATTTCCGCAAGCTCGACAACGCACTGATGCGCGTGAACGACGCGCTGATGGCCTTCCCCGCCATCCTGCTCGCCATCGCGGTGACCTCGGTGCTCGGGCCTTCCACGCTGAACGTCATCCTCGCGCTGTCCATCGTCTACATCCCGCGCACGGCGCGGATCGTGCGCTCCTCGGTCATCGTGCTGCGGGAGATGGAATACGTGCAGGCCGCGGTCGCCGCCGGCGCCGGCCATTGGCGGATCCTGCGCCACCACATCCTGCCCAACGCCATGGCGCCGATGATCGTGCAGCTGTCCTTCCTGTTCGCCTACGCGGTGCTCAGCGAGGCGACGCTGTCCTTCCTCGGCGTCGGCGCCGTGCCGCCCACGCCCACCTGGGGCAACATCATGGCCGAGGGCCGCGACTTCATGCGGGAGGCGCCCTGGATCATCACCATCCCCGGCGTCGCGCTGATGATCACCGTCATGGGCCTCAACCTGCTGGGCGACGGGCTGCGCGACGTGCTCGATCCGCGGCTCAGGATCCAGCAGTGAAGCTGCTGGAGGTCCGCGGCCTGACCACCGCCTTCATGACCGGGCGGGGCGAGGTGAACGCGATCGAGGAGGTCTCCTTCTCCCTCGAGGAAGGCCAGATCCTCGGCATCGTCGGCGAATCCGGTTCGGGCAAGTCGGTCACGGCGCTGACCGTGATGGGCCTGCTGCCACGCCCCCCGGCACGCATCGCGGCGGGGGAGGTGCTGTTCGGCGGCCGCGACCTGACCCGCCTGTCCGAACGTGAGATGCAGACCGTGCGCGGCCCCGGGATCTCGATGATCTTCCAGGAGCCGATGACCTCACTGAACCCGGTCTTCTCCATCGGCGACCAGATCATGGAGACGATCGCGGCGCATGAGCGCCTGCCGCAGGCCGAACTGCGGCGCCGCGCGATCGCAATGCTCGACAAGGTCGGCATCCCGTCCGCCGCGCGGCGGCTGGACGACTACCCGCACCAGATGTCCGGCGGGCAGCGCCAGCGCGTGATGATCGCCATGGCGCTCGCCTGCAATCCCAAGCTGCTGATCGCGGACGAGCCGACGACGGCTCTCGACGTGACCATCCAGGCGCAGATCCTCGACCTGCTGATGGACCTGCGCGACGAATTCGGCATGGGCATCGTCATCATCACCCACAACATGGGCGTGATCGCCGAGACGGCGGACCGCGTGATGGTGATGTATGCCGGCCGGGTGATCGAGGAAGCGCCGGTCGCGACCATCTTCGACCGCCCGCTGCACCCTTACACGCGCGGCTTGCTCGAATGCGTGCCCTCGCTCACCGAGGACCGGGCGCGGCTCGTCGCCATTCCCGGCACGCTTCCCGAACCGGCGCGGCGCCCGTCCGGCTGCCGCTTCGCGCCACGCTGCCTGCACGCCGAACCCGCCTGCGGCACGGCGATCCCGCTGCTGGAGACACTCGAACCCGGCCATAGCGCGGCCTGCTTCCGCGCGCGGGAACTCGCCCCGCCATGACCGCCCCGCTGGTCAGCGCGACGGGCCTGACGAAGGTCTTCGAGGTCGGTGGCAGCGGCTTCTTCGGCCTGCGCAAGCCGGGCTTGCTACGTGCGGTCGACGAGGTCTCGCTCTCGATCAATGCCGGGGAGACGCTCGGCCTCGTCGGGGAATCCGGCTGCGGCAAATCCACCCTTGGCCGCCTGCTTCTGCGCCTTATCGAGCCGACCGCGGGGCGCATCGCCTTCGACGGCAGCGACATCACGGGTCTCGGGCGCTCGGCCATGCGTGCCGTGCGGCGGTCGATGCAGATCGTCTTCCAGGATCCCTACGGCGCCTTGAACCCGCGCATGTCGGTCGAGGACATCATCTCCGAGCCCCTGCTGATCCACGGTGCCAGGCCGGGCGCGGAGACGCGCCGGAAGGTGACGGAAATGCTCGGCAAGGTGGGCTTGCCGGCGCGCGCGCTCGACCGCTTCCCGCATGAATTCTCGGGCGGCCAGCGCCAGCGCATCGGCATCGCCCGCGCGCTGGTGCTCCATCCGCGCCTGATCGTCTGCGACGAGGCGGTCTCCGCGCTCGACGTCTCCGTCCAGGCGCAGATCGTGAACCTGCTGCAGGATTTGCAGCGGGAGATGGGGCTGACCTACCTGTTCATCGCGCACGACCTGTCCGTGGTGCGCCACATCTCGGACCGCGTGGCGGTGATGTATCTCGGCAAGGTGGTCGAGGTCGCGGACAAGCGCACCATCTACAGCGCGCCGCTGCACCCCTATACCCGCGCGCTGATCGCCGCGGTGCCGGCGCAGCACCCGGCGCAACGGTCCCGCGGCCGGCGCGAGCGGATCGCGGGCGACATCCCTTCCGCGCTGAACCCGCCATCCGGCTGCCGCTTCCACACGCGCTGCCCGCACGTCATGCCGGTCTGCCGCGAACGCGCACCGGCCCTGACCGACCCCGCGCCCGGCCACCAGGTGGCCTGCCACCTGATCGAGGCGCCGCAAGCCTGAGGATCGCCATGCCAGAACCCCGCAAATCCCGCCTGGTGCCCGAGGTCGATTTCGACCGGGACGGCAAGCAGACCGGCTTCATCCGCCTGTTCCATTCGACGCATGACAGCGCCTACGGCTTCCTGCCGATCCCGATCGTCGTCGTGAAGAATGGGGAGGGGCCGACCGCCTTCTTCAGTTCCGGCAACCATGGCGACGAGTACGAGGGCCAGGTCGCGCTGACGAACCTGATCAAGTGGCTCGAGCCGGGCATGATCAAGGGCCGCGTCATCATGCTGCCGATGGCGAATTATCCCGCCGCCCTCATTGGCCGCCGCGTCTCGCCGATCGACGACCTCAACATGAACCGGATCTTCCCGGGCGACCCGGACGGCACCGTCACGCGACAGATCGCGCACTACATCGACAGCGAACTCATCACCCGCGCCGACCTCGTCATCGACCTGCATTCGGGCGGGTCCTCGCTCAACTACATCCCGACCGCGCTCGCCAAGCAGTCGGCGGACCCGGCGCTCTATGCGAAGCAACTCGCCGCGCTGCGGGCCTTCGGCGCGCCCTACACCTACATCCAGGGCGGCGCGCAGGGGCAGGGGGGCGACCAGACCTTGGGCAGCGGCGCGGATCGCCGCGGGCGCATCTCGCTCGGGACGGAACTCGGCGGCGCCGGGGCGGTGAATGCCTCCGGCCTCGCGATCGCCGAGCGCGGCCTGCGCAACCTCCTCGTCCATCTCGGCATCCTGGGGCGGGAGCATTGGGTGGAGCCGCCCGTCGCGACCCGCTTCCTCGATGTGCGCGGGCCCGAGATGTACGTCTACGCGCCGGAGAACGGCGTCTTCGAACCGCTGGTCGAACTCGGCGACGAGGTCGTGCCCGGCACGCCGGCGGCGCGCATCCACATGCCGGAGACGCCCTGGCTGCCGCCGGTGGAAATCGCGTTCAAGGCGGCCGGCATCGTGATGTGCAAGCGCATCCCCGCGCGCACGAAGCGCGGCGACTGCCTGTTCCATCTGGCGAGCGACCTCCCGGTCTGACGCCGGACGCGGGCGAGGCTCAGCGGGAGCGGACGCCCCAGTCGATCCGCTCGCCGGGCGCCACGGGTTCCCCGTTCAGCGCCCGGACGACCGCGCCGATCGTGTCCGCCGCCTTGTTTTCCGGGGCGGGCTTCGTCATCTGCGTGCGCCCCATCATGACTTCGGCGGCCTTGGCTGCCATGTCCGCGTCCTTGCCGAAGGCCACCGCGGCGACGGCGACATCCTCGGCCAGGGTGGCGACCGACCGGGCGACCTCCAGCATCATGTCGCGGCGCGCGCCGGGACGCGCCTTGGCGATCGAGACCGCCTTGGCCGAGGCATCCTCGGCCCGCTCCGCCAGCGCCAGGAGTTCCGCCTTTCGCGTATCGCTCGCCTGCTGGGTTGCGGGGATTTCCGCGAGCGTGACCGCCAGCGGGCGCAGCCGGGCACGGACGGTGGCGACATCGAGCGAGTCCACGTCGCGCGCCAGCGTGTCGATCGTCGTCACATGCTGCAGCAGCGCCTTCGCCACGGCCTTGCCGGTCAGGGCATCCTGCGCCGCGAGATCGACGGCGCGCCGCAGATCCGCCGAGAATTCCTCGAGTTCGCCGATGAAGTCGGCCTCCGCCGCCCCGCCACCCGCCCCATAGGCAAGGCGGCGCGCGCTGGCCGCGATCTCCTCCGCCCGGACGGCCAGGCCGCAGACCGCGACGGCGGCCTGCTGCTGCTGCGCAAGCCGGCGCGCGAGCGCATCGAGTGCCGCGCTGACCTCGCTCAACAGTTTCCTGCCGCCCGAATTCGGAGTCATGGCCGGCGGGTCAGCGTTCCAAGGCTCCGTACGAAGTCGCTTACGGTGTTCATTCTCTGCCCATACGCGAAGAAGGGTTAAACTGGCGTGACGGGCAGGGACCCAGCATCCCGCATTCCGCGGGTTGTCTTGCCGCCACCCTCCCGCCCATCCTCCGCTCGAAGCAAGGACGCCATCCCCCGACATGCAGGCAGGACCGACACGCCAGGCATGGCTCATCGTGGCCGGCGGCTTTCTCGCCTTCACCGTCAGCGCCAGCCTGATGCACGCCTATGCGGTGTTCCTCCTGGCCTTCGTCGAGGATTTCGCCTGGTCGAGGGCGGAGGCGAGCCTCGCCTATTCGGTCGGCCAGGTGGTGGGCGGCATCGCCTCCCCACTCGTCGGCGGCCTGGTGGACCGGATCGGGGAGCGGCGGATGGTGCTCCTCGGCGGGGTCCTCCTCGCCCTTGGCCTGCTCGGCAGTTCCCAGGCGGATGCGCTGTGGCAGGTGGTGCTGCTCTACGGCGTGGTGATGACGCTGGGCGCGTCCTGCATCGGCCTGGTCGTCTTCGTGCCGCTGGTCTCCCGCCTGTTCGTGGCGCAGCGGGGCATGGCGATATCCTTGCTGCAATCGGCCAACGGCTTCGGACGGGCCATCTCGGCGCCGCTGGCGCAATGGCTGGTGGATGCCTCCGGCTGGCGCAACGCCTACCTGCTGCAGGCCGGGCTGATGGGGCTGCTGGTGCTGCCGCTGGCCGCGATGTTCCGCGGCACGGACCGGATCGCTCGGGCGACGGCGGGCGGCGGGACGCTGGACGGGGTGGACTGGACCCTCGGCCAGGCCATGCGCACCCGGCATTTCTGGCTGCTGTTCCTGGTCTACATGCTGACCAGCATCGGCAGCTTCCTCGTCTCCCTCCACCAGCTCGCCTTCGCGGTGGGGCAGGGGTTCGAACCGCTCTACGCGGCCTTCGTCCTGGGCATGGGCAGCCTTCTCGCCTTGCCCGGCGTGATCCTGACGGGGACCATCTCCGACCATATCGGCCGGGAGCGCGCGGCGATCCTCGCCTATGCCATCTCCATCGTCGGCGTCGCGGCCGCGCTCGGCATCGGATCGGGCGACCAGCACCTCCTGCTCTGGCTGCATGCCTGCTTCTTTGGAATCACATGGGGGGCGCGCGGGCCGGCGATCACGGCGAAGACCGCGGACCTGTTCGGCGGCCCGAGGCTCGGGACGATCCTCGGCGTCATCACCGTCGGATCGGGGCTCGGGGCGGGGCTCGGCTCCTGGGGGGCGGGCTTGCTCTTCGACCTTACCGGCACCTACCGGCCGGCCTTCATCCTCTCCATCCTGGCCTATGCCGCGGGGGCCCTGGCCTTCTGGGCGCTGCGGCGGCCGGTCGCGCGTTGACCCGGCCCCCCGGGCGGGACAGGCTGCTCGGGTGAAACGCCGGACCCTACGAACAGCATGAGCGAGTCCAGCCAGGACGCGCGCCGCCGCCTCTGGCTCGGCATCTTCTTCATGTGCGTGGCGACGACGCTGTTCCCGATCATGAACGGGATCGTGCAGGTCCTCTCGCGAACCTACCCTTCGGAACAGATCATCTGGGCGCGCACCGCGGGGCACCTCGCCATCGTGCTGCTGCTCGTCGTGCCGAGATACGGCATCGGCATCCTGGGCACGCGGCGGCGCTTCGCGCAGGTGTCGCGCTCGCTGCTGCTGCTCGGCTCGACCACCCTGTTCTTCTTCGCGGTGAAGGACGTGCCGCTCGCCAAGGCGGCCTCGATCTCCTTCATGACGCCCTTCTTCGTCACGCTGCTCGCGCTGCCGATGCTGGGCGAGAAGATCGACCCGCGCCGGCTCGCGGCCGTCATCGTCGGCTTCCTCGGCGTGCTGGTCGTGATCCGCCCGGGCAGCGAGGTATTCCAGCCGGCCGCCCTGCTGATCGTCGGCTCGGCCTTCTGCTACGCGGTCTACCAGATCTTCACGCGGCAGGTCGCCGGCATCGACCGGCCCGAGACCTCGGTGATGTATTCCGCGCTGATCGGCACCGTCGTCATGTCCTTCGTCGTGCCCTTCGCCTGGGTGACGCCGAATTCCATCGTCGACGTGCTGCTGATGCTGGCACTCGGCTGCCTCGGCGCCGGGGGGCATTGGTGCGTGGCGAAGGCCATGACCTACGGGCAGGCCAACGTCATCTCCCCCTTCCAGTACTGGCAGATGATCGGGTCCGTCGCCGTGGGCTACATCATCACGGGGCTGTTCCCGGATGCCTTCACCTGGCTCGGCGCCGGCATCATCATCGCCGCCGGGATCACGATCGCGGTGACGGAATCCCGTCGCCGCTGACCCCGCCATGGAGACCGCCATGCATATCGACTACTTCGCTTCGCTGAATTCCCCCTGGACGCATCTTGGCGCGGCGCGGATCGAGGCGATGGCCGCGCGGCACGGCGCGACGCTGCGCATCTTCCCGGTCGATTTCGGCACCATCTTCGCCAATTCCGGCGGCCTGCCGCTGCCCAAGCGATCGCCCCAGCGGCAGGCCTATCGCCTGCAGGAACTGGCGCGCTGGCGGGAGCAGCTCGGCATTCCCATCACCATCCAGCCGCGGCACTTCCCGCACAACGAGCTGCCCGGCTGCGCCGCCGTGATCGCGGTGCGGGAGACGATCGGCGACGCGCCGGCGATCCGCCTCGCCCACCGCATCCTCAAGGCGCTGTGGGAGGAGGAGGCGAACCCCGCCGACCCCGCCACCCTCGCGGCGCTGATCGCCGAATGCGGGCTCGACGCCGGCCAGGTCGCCTCGCTCGCCGCCGATCCGCGCTGGCTCGAACGCCGCATGGCGGATACCGAGGCGGCGCTCGCCCGCGGCGTCTTCGGCGCGCCCTCCTACGTGATCGGGGAGGACATCTTCTGGGGCCAGGACCGGCTCGACTTCGTGGAACGGCGACTGGCGCGGGGCTGACCGGCCGGCGCATCATGCGCCGGGCAGTTCGGGACATGGGCATGGACGGTACGATCAGCGGCACCTCCCTTCGTCGCATCGAGGATGCGCGCTTCCTGACGGGGCGCGGCCGCTACGTGGCCGACCTGCCGGCGCCCGGCGCGCTGCACGCGGTGGCGGTGCGATCCCCCCATGCGCATGCGGACCTCCGACGGATCGATACCGCCGCTGCCCGAGCCATGCCGGGGGTCCGCCTGGTCCTGACGGCGGCGGACCTCGCCGCGGAGGGCGTCGGCCCGCTGCCCTGCACGAGCGTGCTCGCCGCCGTGAAGCCGCTGGTGGTGCCGCGTCGCCCCGTGCTCGCCACGGATCGCGTGCGCCATGTCGGCCAGCCCGTCGCCTTCGTGGTGGCGGAAAGCGAGATGGCCGCGCGCGACGCGGCCGAGGCGATCGAGGTCGAGTACGAGGCGCTGCCCGCCATCGTCGATGCCGCCGCCGCGCTGGCGGAGGGCGCCCCCGCCATCTGGCCCGAGGCACCCGGCAACGAGGCCTTCCGCTTCGAGAAGGGCGACCGGGCCGCGACCGATGCCGCCTTCGCCGGCGCCGCGCGCATCGTCTCGCTCGAACTGTTCAACAACCGCGTGCACGCGCTGCCGCTCGAACCCCGCGCCTGCCTCGCGCGCTTCGCGGACGGGCGCTTCGACCTGGTCTTCACCGGGATGGGCGTGCATGGCGTGCGCCGCCAGCTCGCGACGGTGCTGGGCCTGCCGGAAGCGGACTTCCATCTCTCATGCCCCGATGTCGGCGGCGGCTTCGGGCTGAAGAACCTGCTGTTCCCGGAATATGTCGCGGCGCTGGTCGCGGCGCGACGGCTCGGCGCGCCGGTGCGCTGGGTGGCCGAGCCGGGGGAGGAATTCTCCGGCGCGGTGCATGGGCGGGACCTGCGCGCGCGCGCGAGGCTCGCGCTCGACGCGCAGGGGCGCTTCCTCGGCCTGGATGTCGAGACGGTCGCCGACATGGGCGCCTATCTGTCGGCCGTCGGGCCGCACTGCCCGACCAACGCCTTCTCGACCGCCATGGGCGGCGTCTACGCCATTCCCGCGATGCACCTGGTGGTGCGCGGCGCCTTCACCACCACGCCGCCGATCGACGCCTATCGCGGCGCCGGCAAGCCCGAGGCGAACTACATCATCGAGCGCCTGGTCGATGCCGCCGCGCGCGAGACCGGCGCCGACCCCGCCGCGCTGCGCGCGCTGAACATGATGCCCGACGCGGCGCGCGTGACGGCGATGGGCATGAAGGTGGATGGCGGGCGCTTCGCGGCGAATCTCGACGTGCTGGCGCAGGCCTCAGACGCGGTGGGCTTCCCGGCGCGGCGCGCGGCGGCGGCGGCGCGCGGGGGGCTGCTCGGCCGCGGGATCGCCTGCTTCCTCGAGACCGCGCGCGGCGCGCCGGGCGAATGGGCGAGCGCGGAGATCCTGCCCGATGGCAGCGCGGTGGTCGCGACCGGAACGCATTCGAACGGGCAGGGGCATGAGACCTCCTTCCCGCAGGTCGCCGCCGACCGTCTTGGCCTGCCGATGGAGCGCATCCGCTACGCGCAGGCCGATACCGACCTGCTGCCCAACGGCAACGGCCATGGCGGCGCGCGGTCGCTGCACATGGGCGGGCAGGCGCTGGTGCTTGCCATCGACGCGCTGCTGGACAAGGCCCGGGCACTGGCCGCGCATCTGCTGCAGGCGGATCCCGCGCTGCTGGACTTCGCGGAAGGTCGCTTCGCGGTGCGCGGCAGCGATCGCTTCATCGACCTTCCCGCGCTCGCGGCCGCAGCCACCGATCCCGCCAACCTGCCGGAGGGCATGGCACCCGGCCTCGCCGCCGGCGCGCACAACGGATCGGACCTCGTCACCTTCCCCAATGGCTGCCACGCGGCCGAGGTGGAGATCGACCGGGAGACCGGCGCCGCGCGCCTCGCGCGCTACGTGGCGGTGGACGACTATGGTCGGCTGGTGAACCCGATGCTGACGCGCGGCCAGGTGCAGGGCGGCGTGGCGCAGGGCATCGGGCAGGCGCTGCTCGAGAACGTCGCCTTCGACGCGGACTCCGGCCAGCCGCTGGCCGGATCGCTGATGGACTACGCGCTGCCGCGCGCGGACGACCTGCCCGACCTCGACGTGCTGCTGGAAGGCACGCCGACGGCATCGAACGCGCTCGGCGTGAAGGGCGTCGGGCAGGCCGGCGCGATCGCCGCGCCGCAGGTGGTGATGAACGCCGTGGCCGATGCGCTGGCGCAGGCGGGCGCGCGCGCGCCGGACATGCCGGCGACGGCGGAACGGCTGTGGCGCGCCCTGCGGGACGCGCCACGCTGAGCGCCTAGGCCGCCCTGATGCCGGCCAGGAACCCATCGACCTGTCCGCGGAGCCCTTCCGCACCGCGGGCGAGTTCGGCGGAGGCGGAGCGGACCTGACCGGCGGCCGCGCCGGTCTCGGCGGCGCCCTCGGTCACGCCGCCGGCATGCTCCGTCACGTCGCGCGTGCCCGCGGCGGCTTCGGCTACGGCGCGGCCGATCTCCCGCGTCGCTGCCGCCTGCTCCTCGCTCGCCGCGGCGACCTGCGTCATGGTCCCGTCCATCTCGGCGATGGTCGTGGAGATGCCGCGGATCGCGTCGACGGCGCGCTCCGTCTCCTGCTGGATGGCGGCGATCTGCGATCCGATCTGTTCGGTCGCGCGGGCCGTCTGCGCCGCCAGCGCCTTGACCTCCGAGGCGACGACGGCGAAGCCCTTGCCCGCTTCGCCGGCGCGCGCGGCCTCGATCGTCGCGTTCAGCGCCAGCAGGTTGGTCTGCCCGGCGATCTCGCCGATCAGGCGCACCACCTCGCCGATCTGTTGCGCGCCCTGGGCGAGCGTCGTGACCGAGCGATCGGTCGCACGCGCATCCTCCGCGGCGCGGGAGGCGATGCGCGCCCCTTCCGCGATACGGCGCGCCACTTCCTCGATGCTGGCGGCCATCTCCTCGGCCGAAGCGGCGACCGTGCCGACATTCGCGTTCGCCTGCTGGGCGGCGGCGGACAGGGACGCGGCGCGCTCATGGCCGGCATGTGCGACGGACTGCATCTGCTCGGCCGTCGCGTCCAGTTCCGTCGCGGCAGTCGCGACGCCGCGGAGCGTGTCGGCGGCCTCCGCCTCGAAGTGCGCGATCAGGGCCTCGATGCGCTCTGCGCGCGCGATGCGGGCCGCCTGCTCGGCCGCCGCGGCGGCGGCCATGCGGTCCTGCTCGATCGCGGCGAGGCGGAGTGCCTCCAGCGCCTCGGCCATCCGCCCGACCTCGTCGGTCCGGCCTGCATCCGGGACGGGGCTTTCCTTGTCGCCGCCGGTCAGGGCCTTCATCCGGTCCGCGATCCGCGTGACGGGGCGGGAGACGCCGCCCACCAGCAGCAGGAGCGCCAGGGCCACAGCAAGCCCGGTGCCGGCCAGCAGGAGGGTGCCGCTGAGCCAGACGGCCTGCGCCGCCGACTGCCCCGTGGCGGCCGTCTCCTCATCCGTGCGGGTTTCGACGCTGGAGACCAGGTTGCGCATGCTCGCGCGGATGGCTTCCAGCCGCGGCGTCTTCTCCTCGTTCAGGATGCGCAGCGCGGCATCGCGCTCGCCGGCGAGGGCACGCCCTTCCAGGCGGCGGATGATCTCCATCATGCCCTCATGCGCGCGCGAAATGTCGGCGACCTGATCCGCAATGGTCACTTCCGCGCGGGCCGCGCTGGCAAGCCTTTCCCGGAACAAGGCCCGCGCCGCGTCCGCCTCCCGGTGAATGCGGCGCATACCGGCTTCATCCCGTTCGAGGAGGGCGCGATTGACGAGCCGCGCTTCCTCGAGGAGGGCGATATTGGCGCGCGCGACATAGAGCACCGCGGCGGATTCATTGTGGATGAGGTCGGAATAGGTCCGGCTGACCTCATTCAACCTCAGCACCGCGAAGCCGCCCCCACCGAGCGCGGCGAGGCCGAGGATCGAAAGCGCGAGCATGGCCTTCACGGCGATGCCGAGGTTGTTCAGGCGCGCAAGCATGGTTCGCTCCAGGGGGAATGTTCCGGCATGGGCATGCGTCCTTACCCGGAATGAACCTGCTGTAATCCCGCTAAAATCCTCCTAAGACCGACTGGATTTGTCGGAATATGTCTTGGCATTGATCCCGGCCGCCCGGCCGGTCGCGAAGCAGGCCTGGAGCAGGTAGCCGCCGGTCGGCGCCTCCCAGTCCAGCATCTCACCGCAAGCGAAGACGCCGGGGTGGCTGCGGAGCATCAGCGTCTCGTCGACCTCCGCCCATGCCAGGCCGCCGGCGGAGGAGATGGCGCGCGCGATGGGGAAGGGCGCGGTCAGCCGCAGCGGCAGGGCCTTCACCAGCGCCGCGGGATCCGCCGGCGAGGCGCCGGCATGCAGTGCTTCCTGCACCAGCGCGACCGCGACGGGTGGGAGCCCCGCGGCACGGCGCAGATGGTTCGACAGGCTGACGCCGCGCGCGCGGGCCGCGAGCCTGCGCGAGAGGTCAGCGAGCGCGACATCCGGGCGAAGGTCGAGCCGCAGCAGCGCCGCGCCGTCCCGCGCGATCGCCTCCCGCAGCGGTGCGGACAGCGCGTAGACCGCCCCGCCTTCGATCCCCTGCTCGGTGAGCACGGCTTCCCCACGCACCGTCCGCCCTTCGAAGGCGAGCGCGATGCGCTTCAGCGGCGTCCCGGCGAAGCGCGCCCGCAGATGGTCGCTCCAGGCGATGGCGAAGCCCATGTTCGCGGGACGCAGCGGCGCGACCGCGCAGCCCGGCAGCAGCGCGGTCCAGGCGCCATCCGAGCCGAGCCGCGGCCAGGAGGCGCCGCCGAGCGCGAGCACGACCGCATCGGCGCGCAGGATGGCCTCGCCTTCCGGCGTCGCGAAGCGCGGCGCGCCATCGGGCGCGAAGCCGATCCAGCGATGCCGCGTCTTCAGCGCGACGCCGAGCGACGCGAGCCGCGCAAGCCAGGCGCGCAGCAGCGGCGAGGCCTTCATGGCGCGCGGGAAGACGCGCCCCGAACTGCCCACGAAGGTCGGCTGGCCGAGAGCCTCGCACCAGGCGACCAGCGCGTCGGGCGGGAAGGCGCGGATGAAGGGTTCGAGCCGCGCGCGCGCCGGACCGTAGTGGTCGAGGAAGGCCTCGAGCGGTTCGGAATGCGTCAGGTTCAGCCCGCCGCGCCCCGCGATCAGCAGCTTCCGTGCTGGGGAGGGCATGTGGTCGTGCACCGTGACCGAAGCCCCGGCCCCGGCCGCCGCTTCCGCCGCCATCAGCCCGGCCGGGCCGGCGCCGATGACGAGGATGGAGGTCAGGCCGGGCTCCGTTCGAGCAGTTCGATCGACACACCGTCAGGCGCGCGCAGGAAGGCGATGCGCACGCCCGGGCGGATCGTCGTCGGCTCCATGGTGAAGGCGACGCCCTTGGCCTTCAGCGCCGCCACAACGCCGTCGATGTCCTGCACCGCGAGGCCGATATGCTCGAGCCCGCGATAGGGGGCGGTTGGCGCCTCGCCGGTCGTAGGCTCGGTGATCGGCGAGACGAAGATCGCCTGCCCGCCGAGCGTGAAGTCGATGCGCTGCGGGCTGCGCCGGAGCTCGACGCCGAAGACGCGTTCGTAGAAGGCGGCCGTCGCCTCCGGGTCCGGGCTGCGCAGGTGGATGTGGTCGAAGGTGAAGCTGGCCATCGCCTGGTTTTCCTCAGATGGCGCCGGCGGCGCGGAGCACGTCGCGGGCGGTTTCGTCGTAGCCGAGTTCAGCGAGCACCGCATCGGTGTCGGCCCCCAGGGCGCGCGGCGGCGTGTCCACCCGCGGCCCGCCATGCTCGAACAGGAAGGGCGCGACCGGCACGGCGAAGCGCCCGGGCACGCCCGGCGTTTCCTCGAAGGGGTGCAGCACGCGGCGCGCGGCAATCTGCGGGTCGGCGAGCGTGTCGACCATGTCGCGCACGCGGGCCGCGGGCACGTGGCGCGGCTGGAGGTAATCCTCCCATTCCTGCGCCGTGCGGGTGAGCATGATCTCTGCGAGCAGGGCGCGCTCGGCTTCGCGCTGCGCGACGCGTTCCTCGCTCGAGCGCTTGGCCATCTCGGGCCGCTCCAGCGCGTCCCACAGCCGCTTCTGCTGGCGGAGGTTGGAGGCGCCGAGCATGACCAGGCCGTCCTTGGCCACGTAGCAGGAATTGGTCGCGAACTCATGGTCGTTGCCACGCGGCTTCGCCGCCCGCCCGGTGCGCGACTGCGCGGTCATGTGCGCCGCCATCATCACCAGCGCGACGTCGAGCATGGCGAGGTCGATGCGCTGCCCGCGCCCGGTCCGTTCCCGCTGGAACAGCGCGGAGGCGAGCGCGAAGGCGCCCATCGTGCCGGTCGCGTAGTCGATCGCCGGCGCGCCGAGCTTGATCGGGTTCGCCTCCGGCGTGCCGGTGCAGGCCATCATGCCCGAGGTCGCCTGGATGACGTGGTCATAGGCGGTCTGCGGCCCGCGCGGGCCCTGCTGGCCGAAGGCGGAGATCGAGCAGTAGATCAGGCGGGGATTGAGCGCGGACAGCGCCTCATAGCCCAGGCCCATCGCCGCGAAGGCGCCGGGGCGGAAATTCTCCACCAGCACGTCGGCGCGCGCGACGAGGCGGCGGAACGCCTCCCGCGCGGGCTCCTGCTTCAGGTCGAGCGTGATGCAGCGCTTGTTCGCGTTCTGCGTGAGGTACTGCGTGCCCATGCCGGCACGGTTGAGGTCCCAGTCCGGGCCGTTGCCCCGGCTCTGGTCGGGCTCGTCAGGATGCTCGACCTTGATCACCTCGGCGCCCATCAGTCCGAGTTGGTAGGCGGCGAAGGGTCCGGCGAGGACATGGGTGGCATCGACGATGCGGATGCCTTCGAAGGGACGGGTCATGGGTCAGCCCAGCGTGACGTTGGCGCGGCGGATCAGGGCGCCCCAGCGCTCGCGCTCGGCCGCGATGTAGGCGCCGAAGGCGGCGGGCGTGACGGGCTGCGCGGTCGCGCCTTCCGTCTCCAGCCGCGCGCGGAAGGGCGGCTCCCCGAGGATGCCGTTGCAGGCGGCGTTGAGCCGCGCGACGAGCGGCGCGGGCGTGCCGGGCGGGGCGACGATGCCGTACCATTGCAGCGCCTCGAAGCCGTCCACGCCCTGCTCGGAGATGGTCGGGATATCGTTCGCCGAAGGCAGCCGCTCACGCGACGAGATGCCGAGTGCGCGCAACTGCCCCGCGCGCACGGGCGGCAGGGCGGGCGGCCCACCGGTCATGGTCAGGTTGATCGTGCCGGCGATCAGGTCGTTCATCATCGGGCCGGTGCCGCGATAGGGCACATGGGTCATCTCCGTGCCGGTCGCTTCCATGAAGGCGACGGCAGCGATGTGCGCCGCGCTGCCATTGCCGCCCGAGCCATAGGTCAGGCGCCCCGGGTCTCGCCTGGCCAGGGCGATCAGCGAACGCACATCCGTCGCCTCCAGCCGGTTCGTCACGACGAGGAAATTCGCGACGTTGGCGACCAGCGCGACCGGGACGAAGGCGGCGATGTCGAAGGACAGGCTGCGGTACAGCGCCGGGTTCACCGCGAGCGTGCCGATATGGCCCATCATCAGCGTGTGCCCGTCGGGAGCCGCGCGGAACACCTGCTCGGACCCGAGCGTGCCGCCGGCGCCGGGACGGTTCTCGATGACGAAGGGCTGGCCGAAGATCTCCGACAGGCGCTGGCCCATCGCGCGGGCGAGGATGTCGGTCGAGCCGCCCGGGGTGAAGGGAACGACGAGGCGCACCGGCCGATCCGGCCAGGCCGGCTGCGCCCGCGCGACCGCGAAGGGTGCGAGCGTGGCGAGCGTCGCGCGACGCGTCAGGCGCATCATGGGCCGCCCTCCACCAGGACGCCGTCGCGGCGCAGGGCGTCGATCTCCGCGGCATCGAGCCCTGCCTCGGCCAGCACCGCGGCGCCATCGGCGCCGAGGCGCGGCGCTGGCGGGCGCGGCGGCGCATCGCCGCCGGAAAAGCGGTTCGGCGCGCCGATCGCCCAGGTCGGGCCTTCGGTCGGATGTTCCTCCTCCCGCACCATGCCGACCGCGACGAGGTGCGGGTCCTCCACCAGCGAGCCGAGCGTGTTGTAGGGGGAGGCCGGCACGTCCATGCGGTCGAGGATCTCGAGCCACTCCGCTGTCGTCCGCCCGCCGAGGGAGGTCGCGCGGATGTGGAAGTACTCCTTCGTGTGCTGCACGCGCTGCGCGATGGTGGCGAAGCGCGGGTCCGTCTTGAGTTCCGGCCGGCCGATCGCCTCGAAGAAGGCATGCGCCTGCGCGTCGGTGTTGGCGGAGATGCAGATGTAGCCGTCCTTCGTCGGCAGCGGCTTGCCGTCCGGGCTGAGGACGCGATGGTCGCCCGGGGGCCCCAGCGGCGGCCGGAAGGAATGCGCGCCGAGATGCTCCTGCATGATGTAGGCGGCCATGTTCTCGAACATCGGCACTTCGATCGCCTCGCCCTTGCCGGTGCGCTCCCGGCGGAACAGCGCGAAGCCGATCATCTGCGCCGCGATCAGCCCCACGGTATGGTCGGCGACGAGGAAGGGCGTGTAACGAGGTTCCCCGGTCGAGGCCGCGAAGGCGCCGGCGACGCCCGCCGCACCCTGGATGACCGTGTCGTAGGCCGGCCGCCCGGCATAGGGGCCGCCCGAGCCGAAGCCCGTGATCGAGCAATGGATCAGCCGCGGGGCGATCGCGCGCAGCGCGTCCGCGTCGACGCCGAGCCGTGCCTGCGCGTCCGGGCGGATGTTGGTGACGAAGACATCGACGGTTTCGGCCACGCGGCGCAGCGCGGCGATGCCGGCGGGCTTCTTCAGGTCGATCGCGAGCGAACGCTTGCCGCGGTTGAAGTTCAGGAACTTGCCGTTCATCCCGGCGCTGCGGCCCTTGCCGGCCAGATGGCGCAGCAGGTCGCCGGTCGGCGCCTCCACCTTGATGACCTCGGCGCCGTGCTCGCAGAGCACATGCGTGCAGATCGGCCCGACCACGACGGCCGAGAGGTCGAGGACGCGGACGCCGTCGAGCGGCCCGCTCACGGCGCGACCTTCGCCGTCAGCCGCAGCGCCATGGCGCCGGTCTCGTCCTCGGCCCACAAGGTGCGACGGCCCTCCGCATCCGGCGCGTCGCCGCACAGCGCGCCCTTCCGCCCGCAGAACAGGGGCTGCAGCGTGCGCGCGTCGTAGCCGTGGATGCGCGCGCCGGGCGCGTGGCGCAGCGCGGCTTCCAGCAGGAACAGCGTCGTCACGCCGCCATTCACGACCAGCGCCGGATAGCCTTCCACGTCGCGCGCATAATCCGCGTCGTAGTGGATGCGGTGGCCGTTGAAGGCGAGCGCGGAGTAGCGGAACAGCATCGCCTGGTCCGGCGCGAAGGGTTCCCGCCATGCGGCGTTCGGCACGGTGGAAGGCGGGTCCTTCGGCGCGGGGGCGTTCCGCTTTGCCTCGAGATAGGCGATGTCCTGTTCCTCGGTCGCGACCAGGCCCGATGGCCCCGTGATCGTGTGGCGCAGCATGACGAAGATGATCGCGCCGCTGCGGCCGACCTTGGGGGTGATGGCGGCGATTTCCGTCACGCGCGTCAGCCGGTCCCCCACGCGCACCGGGGCGGCATAGGTCAGCCGCCGCCCGCCGAGCATGCGCCGCGGCAGCGGCACGGGCGGCAGGAAGTCGCCCTTGGCCGGGTGGCCGTCCGGGCCGAGGGCCGATTGCGGCGCGGCATCGTCGAACAGCATGCACAGCCAGTGGCCGGGCACGATCGCGCCATGGTTCCAGGCGACGTCGGTGCGGTCGGTGAGCGCGGCCATGCGGCGAACGAGGGGCGCCGCCATCTCGTCATCGACGCTGCGCGTCCGCCCGACCCAGGATTGCAGGTTGCCTGTCATGCGAAACCGTACAGCCGCGCGGGGTTGTCGACGAGAAGGCGCCGCAGCGCCGCGGCGTCGCCGAATTCGGGCAGCAGGTCCACGAGGTCGGCCTCGTCCGGCATCCAGCGGACGTTGGGATGCGGCCAGTCGGTGCCCCACAGCACCCGGTCCGGCGCGGCCCGCATCAGCGCGCGGGCGAAGGGGATCGCATCGGCGAAGGGCGGGCCGGCGGCGGAGATGCGCTCGCTGCCCGACACCTTCACCCACCAGTTGGGGGCGCGCATCAGGTCGAGCAGGATGCGGAAGACCGGCTGGTCCAGGCCGTCGGCCACCGGCACGCGGCCCATATGGTCGATCACCACCGGCGGGCGGAAGGACCGCAGCAACGGCTCGAATTCCGGGATGTTCGCGGCATCGAGGTGCAGCACCAGGTGCCAGCCCATCTCCGCGATACGGTCGGCGGTACGGCGCACCAGGTCGAGGTCCGGGATGCCGCCCAGGTGCTTCACGAAGCCGAAGCGCACGCCGCGCACGCCGCCTTCGTGCAACGCGCGGTACTCGGCATCGCCGAAGGTCTCGTCCACCAGCGCCACGCCGCGCCAGGAGCCGCCGCTGCGCGCGATGCCGTCCAGCATCGCCCGGTTGTCGGCCTTGTAGACCGTGGTCTGGACGATGACGGCGCGCTGCACGCCGAGCCGGGCATGCAGCGCGACGAGGTCGTCGCGGTTGCGTTCCGGCGGTGTGTACGGCGCCCCCGGCGCGACCGGGAAGCGGTCGAAGGGCCCCCAGATATGGACATGCGTGTCGCAGGTGCCGGGCGGCAGCGCGAAGGTCGGACGGCGGTCGGAGGCCATGCGGTCTCGCTCGTTCAGGCGGGCGGGAAATCGTAGAGGCGCGCGGGCGTGTCCGTCAGGACCTTTCGCCGCAGCACGGGATCGGACGTCCAGTCGAGGAACACCTCCAGCAGGCGGGCGGCATCGGGGCGGCCGCCATCCGGGCGCGGATGCGGCCAGTCCGTGCCCCACACCAGCGCATCCGGGTTCGCCGCCACCAGCGCATCGTGGAAGGGCTTCGCCTCGAGGTAGTCCGGCTTCGTCGCGCCGAGGCGATAGGTGCCGGACAGCTTCGCCATGTAGCGACCTTCCGCGACGCCGCGGCGCAGCGCCTGGAAGCCGGGGTCGTTCACGCCATGGCTGTGGTGCAGGCGGCCCATATGGTCGACGACGATGGGCACCGGCACCTTGGCGAGCCGCGGTTCGAGGTCCGGCAGGTGCCGCGCGTCGATCCACAATTGCAGGTGCCAGCCGAGCTCGGCCATCACCGGGAAGAAGGGCTCGATCTCCGCCAGCCGCACGCCGCCATGATAGGCCGCGACGCCGTCGCGCCGGTACTCGTTCGCGCGCAGGCCGCGGATGCCGTCGCGGTGCATAGCCCGCAGGCTCGCCTCGGTCGTCTCGGCGCCCACCACGGCGACGCCGCGCAGACGGTCGGGCGCGCGGCGCAGCGCATCGAGCGTGCAGGCATTGTCGCGGTCATAGGCCGAAGGCTGCACGATCACGCCGCGATCGAGGCCGAGCCGGTCGAGCAGCGCGAGGTAGTCCTCGAGCGTCTCGTCGTCCGGGGTGTAGGAGCGCGGCTCGGCATAGGGGAAGCGCGCCGCCGGGCCGAAGATGTGGCAGTGGCAGTCGGTCGAGCCGGGCGGGGTGGGGCGAGGGCTCATTCGGGGCGGATCTCCGCGGCCTGCGCGGCGGCGCGGGAGCGCGCCAGGTCATCGGCGATGAAGGCGGCGAAGCCCGCGGGCGTGGCGAGCGCGCCCGCGGCCGCTTCCCCGCCCATCGCCTGCATGCGGCTGCGGAAGTCGGGCTCGGCCACGATCGCGCCCATGGCGGCGGCGAGGGCGCGCAATGCCTCCGGCGGGCTTCCCGCGGTGGCGAGCAGCCCGACATAGGAAGCAGCGGCGAAGTTCGCGACACCCTGCTCGTGCATCGTGGGCACGTCCGGCAGCGCGGGCAGGCGCGCGGAGGACGCGACCGCCAGGATCCGCCCCTTGCGGTCATTGTGCAGCGGCAGGGCGGTGGAGAATTCTGTGAACAGCATGGGCAGGTTGCCCGCGACGAAATCCGGCACCGCGGCGCCGCCGCCGCGATAGGGCACGTGCAGCAGCCGCGCCCCGGACGCGGCCTTGAAGGATTCGAGGGAGAGATGAGTCGCGCTCGCCACGCCCGCCGTGCCGATGCCGATCGCATCCGCCTGCGCGCGGGACGCCGCGACGACATCGGCGACGCTGCGATACGGCGCAGCCATCTGCACCATCAGGCAGTGCGGCACCTGCATCGCCATGGCGACCGGCGCGAAGTCCCGCGCCGGGTCGTAGGGCAGCCGCGCCTGCACGACCGGGTTGACGCTGAGCGGGCCGTTCGAGCCAATCAGCAGCGTGTAGCCGTCCGGCCGTGCGCGGGCGACGGCCTCCGCGCCCACGCTGCCGCCGGCGCCGGGGCGGTTCTCCACCACCACGGGCTGGCCGAGCCGCTCCTGCAGCCGGGGCTGGAGGATACGCGCGATGGTGTCGGCATTGCCGCCCGCGGCGAAGGGCACGACGACGCGGATGGGTCGATCGGGCCATGCGGCCTGGCCGCGCGCGACGGAGGGCGCGAAAAGCGCGGCGGCGCCGAGGAGCGGGCGACGGCGGATCATGGGAGGTTTCCCCGGTGTTTCCTGGACGTGCCCAGGTATGCCACGCGGCCGGCAGGCTTCAAAGCAGGGGCATGGGCCCCGCCGCGGCCGGGCTCCATCTGGCGGTTCCTCTCGCCGACGCTATGGTGGGCGCGGTTCCAGCCGGAAGGGATGCCCATGCTCGACCGTTCAGCCAAGGGCGTTTTCGTCATCGCCCCCACGCCTTTCCTGCCCGACGGGGCGCTCGACCTCGCCAGCACCGATCGCATGACCGATGCGTTCCTTGCAGCCGGCGCGTCCGGAATGACGATCCTCGGCGTGATGGGGGAGGCGCCGAAGCTGACCGAGGCCGAGAGCCTCGCCTTCGTCGATCGCGTCCTGAAGCGCGTGGCGGGGCGCGTGCCCGTGGTGGTCGGCGCCTCCGCCCCCGGCTTCGCGCAGATGAAGGCGATCGCCCGCGGGTCGATGGATCTCGGCGCGGCGGGGATCATGGTGTCCCCGACGCCGGGGCTGAAGGGCGACGAGGCCGTCGTCTCCTACATCGCCCAGGCGGTGGATGTGGTGAACGCTCCCTTCGTGCTGCAGGACTACCCGCAGCTGACCGGCATCACCATGACCGCGCCGATGATCGCGCGCATGGCGCAGGACGCCCGCGTGGTCATGCTGAAGGCGGAAGACTGGCCGGGCCTCGACAAGCTGACGGCCGTGCGGCGGCTGGAGGCCGAAGGCAAGATGCCGCGCCTGTCCATCCTCGGCGGCGTCGGCGGGCAGTTCCTGCCAGAGGAACTCTCGCGCGGCGCCGACGGCATCATGACCGGCTACGCCTTCCCCGAGATGCTCGTGAATGTCTGCAAGCTGATGTGGGCCGGGCAGCGCGACGCGGCGCAGGACCTGTTCGACCTGCACCTGCCGCTGATCCGCACCGAGGTGCAGCCAGGCCTCGGCCTCGCCATCCGGAAGTACGTGCTGGTGAAGCGGGGCATCATCGCGCATGCCACGCTGCGCGCTCCCGGGCCGAAGCTGAGCGCGGAGACGGCGGCCGAGGTCGACTACCTGCTTGCGCGCCTGTCGCGCGTGCAGCCGCTCGCCGCGGCGGCCTGATGGACCCGGCGGCGCTGGCGCGGTGCGAGAGCGCCGAGGGGCTGGCGCCGCTGCTCGCTGCACTCTGGTGGGATGCGCGCGGGGACTGGACCCGCGCGCATGAACTCGCCCAGTCCGTCGACACGCCGGACGGCGCGTGGGTGCACGCCTACCTGCACAGGAAGGAGGGCGACCTTCCGAACGCGGATTATTGGTACCGCCGCGCCGGTCGCCGCCGGCCGGCCGCGACGCTGGCCGAGGAATGGGCGGAGATCGCGGCGGCCCTCTAGCCGCGCGACCGGATGACGCTTCGGATCGCGAAGGAGGACTGGATGCGCGCCACCCCAGGCAGGCGCGACAACTGTTCCTTGTGGACGCGCTCGTAATCCGCCGCGTCGCGTACCTCCACGCGCAGAAGGTAATCCGACATCCCGGTCATCAGGTAGCATTCGCGGACTTCCGCGAGGCGCCGCACGGCATGCTCGAAGCGGGAGAGATGTTCCTCCGTCTGCCGGTCGAGCGTGATCTGCACGATCACCGTGACCGTGGCGCGTCCCTGGGGTTCGTCGATGATGGCGGTGTAGCCGCGGATGACGCCGCGCGTCTCGAGCAGCCGCAGGCGGCGCAGGCAGGCGGATTGCGACAGGCCCACGGCCTCCGCGAGCGCGGCATTGGTGATGCGCCCGTCCTGGCGGAGGGCGCGCAGGATGCGTTGGTCGGCCTCGTCGAGCATTGGCAGAATTTGCCAGGAAATAGCAGAAATTGCCACCACGAAGCGCCGCTTTGGCAGAAGGCGCTACTGAAGGGCAGCATCTTCGCCCTCCGCCACCGCATCATCAGGGCCTCGGAACGGAGGTGCCTTCCCATGCGCGTCATCGTCCTCGGCAGCGGCGTCGTCGGCGTCACCAGCGCCTGGTACCTGGCCCGCGCAGGGCATGAGGTGACGGTGCTCGACCGCCAGCAGGCGGCGGGGATGGAGACCTCCTTCGCCAATGCCGGCCAGCTCTCCTACGGCTACTCCGCCCCCTGGGCGGGCCCGGGCATTCCGGTGAAGGCGCTCAAATGGCTGATGATGCGCCAGCGCCCGCTGGTGCTGTGGCCGCGCGCCGACCGGCGGCTCTACACCTGGCTCGCCTCGATGCTCGCGAATTGCACGGAAGCCGCCTATCGCCTCAACAAGACGCGCATGGTCCGGCTCGCCGAATACTCCCGCGACTGCCTCGGCGACCTGCGGCGGGAAACGGGCATCGCCTATGACGGGCGCAGCATGGGCACGCTGCAGCTGTTCCGCACGCAGAAGCAGCTCGATCATGTGGGCGACGACACCGCCGTGCTCGACACCTTCAAGGTGCCCTACGAGCTGCTCGACCCCGCGGGCTGCATCGCCGCCGAGCCGGCGCTGCGCCATGTGCAGGGCAAGTTCGTGGGCGGGCTGCGCCTGCCCGGCGACGAGACCGGCGACGCGCACATCTTCACCCAGCGCCTGGCGGCCATGGCCGAGCAGGTCGGCGTGCGCTTCCGCTACGGCGTGGCGATCCGCGGGCTGACGAGCGAGGGCGACCGCGTGACGGGCGTCGTCACCGACCAGGGCGTCGAGACGGCCGACGCCTACGTCGCCGCGCTCGGCTCCTTCACGCCGGAACTGCTCGCGCCGCTCGGGCTGCGCGTGCCGGTCTATCCGGTGAAGGGCTATTCGCTGACCTTGCCGGTGAAGAACGAGGACGGCGCCCCGACCTCGACGGTGATGGACGAGACCTACAAGGTCGCCATCACGCGCCTGGGCGACCGCATCCGTGTCGGCGGCACGGCGGAACTCGCGGGCTTTTCGCTCCAACTGCGCAAGCCGCGGCGGGAGACGCTCGAGCACTCCGTCACGGATCTTTTCCCGCGCGGCGGCGACGTGGCGGACGCCGCCTTCTGGACCGGCCTGCGCCCGATGACGCCGGACGGCACGCCCGTGGTGGGCCCGACGCGGCTGAAGAACCTGCACCTCAACACCGGCCACGGCACGCTGGGCTGGACGATGGCATGCGGGTCGGGCCGCGTGCTGGCGGACCTCGTCACGGGCCGCAAGCCGGAGATCGACACGGCGGACCTCGCACTGGACCGTTACGCGACGGCCTGACCTTCACGCAGGGCGACTTCCCTGCGAGGCTGCATGGCAGGAGGAACCTGCCATGCCCAAGATCGCCATCCATGTCGAATTCCACCCGAAGCCTGGCTGCCACGCCGCCTTCGATGCCCTGATCCGCGAGCATGCGCGGCTGACCGTGCAGGAGGAGCCGGGCTGCGAGCGCTTCGAGGTGCTGCAGCCGCTGAAGGCCGACGGCACGCGCGACGAGGGGCGCATCATGCTCGTCGAGGTCTACAAGGATCGCGATGCCGTCACCGCGCACACCCAGAACCCGCGCATGCCCAAGGTGCGGGAGGCGTATACGCCGCTGATCGAGAAGCGCGTGCTGACGATGTGCGAGATGTGAAGGACGGGGGGAGAAGCGAACTTCTCCCCCCGAACCCCCCTCAACCTTCTTTGGAACCAAGCAGACAAAGAAGGGAGGGGGGCGCGGGGGAGGTTCTCCTCCCCCGTTACTTCACCCGCGCCAGCACCCGCCGCGCGCGCTCGACCACCGGCAGGTCGATCATCTGCCCCTCGAACGCCACCGCGCCCTTGCCCTCGGCCAGCGCCGCGTCGAAGGCCGCGATCAGGCGCCGCGCGCGTTCAACCTCGGCCGGCGATGGGCCGTATTCCTCGTTGATGATCGCGACCTGCGCCGGGTGGATGCAGGCCTGGCAGGCGAAGCCGAGCGCGCGTGACCGGCGCAGCGAGGCGCGATAGGCCTCGAGGTCCGAGAAATCCGCGAAGGGTCCGACCGATCCCATGGGCTGGATGCGCGCCGCCCGCGCCGCCGCCACGACCATCATCCCGAAGTGATAGAGCAGGTCCGCCCCCGGGACGGCTTCCAACTCGGTCGAGAGATCTTCGGCGCCGACGCCGAGCGAGACGACACGCGGATCGGCGGTGGCGATGGCCGAGAGCAGCGGCAGCGCATCCGGCGTCTCGACCACCGCGACGAAGCGCGTATGGCCGATCGCCATGCCCTGCGCAGCTTCCCGTGCCGCGACGACTTCCGACAGCAGGCGCACATGCTCCGGCCCCATCACCTTGGGCAGGATCAGCGTGCCGACCGCGGGCATCACGGCGGCGGCGATGTCCGGCACCGCGAGTTCGAGCGGGCGGTTGATGCGCACCGCCACCTCCGCCCCCGCCTGGCCGACCGTGGCGGCCGCCTTCGCCAGCGCGTCGCGCGCCGCCTGCTTCTCCCCGGGCGGGATGGAATCCTCGAGGTCGAGGATGATCACGTCGGCGCCGCGCGTATGCGCCTTGGCAACGAACTTCTCGCCCGTTGCCGGCACGAACATCAGCGACCGCCAGGTCGCGGGCGCGGCGCGGCTCATGCCGCGAACTCGAGGCTCATGGTGGCGCAGAGATGGCCGTCCTTGTCGGCCGCCCAGCATTCCATCTTCCCGTCGGCCTGCGCCGCGCCGCAGAGCGTGACGGTGTCGCCCACCCAGAGCGGCCGCGCGAGCCGCGCGGTGAAGCCCGAAAGCCGCCCCGTCGCGCGCTTGAGCGCCGCGTCGAGCATGAGCTGCATCGTCAGCCCGCCATTCTGCACGGTCGCCGGATAGCCTTCCTCGTCGCGCGCGTAGTCGGCGTCGTAGTGGATGCGGTGCGCGTTCCAGGTGACGGAGGAATAGCGGAAGACGAGCGGCGAGGAGAGCAGCACCCGGTCCGCGAAGGCAGCATTGCCGGGCGCGGGCTGCGGCGGGGAGGACGGGCTGGCCTGGCCGGGCTTCGGCGCCTCCCGGTACAGCGCGTCGAACTCGTCGACGGCGATGACCTGCCCGCGCGTCTCGATCACATGGCGCATGGTCAGCACCGCCATGCGGCCCGTGCGGCCGATCTTGGGCGCCACCTGCGCGACGATGGCGCGCTTGATGGCGGGTTCGCCGATGCGAAGCGCCCCGTCGATCTTCACGCGGCGCCCCGCGCCCATGCGGCGGGGAAGGGGGATCGGCGGCAGGAAGACGCCCTTGTTCGGGTGGCCGTCCGGCCCGATGTCGCGCTGCTGCGCGATGTCGGGAAAGAACATGGTGAACCAGTGCGGCGGCAGTTCGTCGCCCTGCTTCAGCGAGGCGGGGTCGATGTCGAGCATCCCCGCCATGCGGCGGGCGGAGGAGAGGCCGATCTCGTCCTCCACGATCCGCTCGCGGCCCACCCAGTCCTGCAGCGCCGCGATCGCGGCCTCGAATTCAGCGTCGGTCGTCATGTTCAGTCCATTGCATCCCAGCAGAGGCGGGAAAGGCGGCCCGCGGTCGCATAGGCCGCCGTGAAGCCGGGCAGCCCGTCCGGCAGCGTCTCCGGCACACGGTCGGTGAAGACGCTGATGATGTAGCGCGGGCGGTCGTTCTTGTAGACGAGGCCGGCATCCATCCGCCCGCGCGGCCCGCGGCCGGTCTTGTTCGCGACCTTCGCCTTCGCGGGCAGCATCGAGGGAATCAGGTTGCGCAGCCGCTGCCAGGACAGGATGTCGAGGCCCAGCCGGCAGAGTTCCGGCGTCGCGCCGAGGAAGGCAGCGGCGCCGGCATCCGCCGCTCCGGCCGCCATCCGGTCGAGCAGGACGCCCTGGTCGCGCGCCGTGGTGCTCGCCACGGCATCGACCGGATGGTCCCAGGCGAGGCCGGGCGGGGGAAAGTTCACGCGATGCGTCGTGCCGGTCATGCCGATGCGGCGGCACCAGGCGTTCAGCGCGTCCCGGTCCAGCCGTTCCAGCACGATCTGCGTGCAGACATTGTCGCTGGTGATGATCATGTTCACGAAGGCATCGCGCAGCGGAATGACGCAGCCCGGCGTCATGTACTGGTAGGTGCCGCTGTCCACGCCTTCCTGCAGGCGCTGCTCGATGGTGCAGGGCTCGTCGAGGCTCAGTGTGCCCTCGTGAACCTTCGACAGCGCGTGCATCAGGATGGACGTCTTGCGCGTGCTGGCCGAGGGCACGACGACATCGCCGCCGCGATCCGCTTCCCAGCCCGTGGCGAGGTCCTTCACGTACCAGGTCGTATCGAAGGGTTGCGCGTCGGAGATGGCGTTCATCCGCGCGACGAGATCCTGCATGGCGTCCTCCTGCGCGCCGCACGCTAGACCGGGCGCCGGCGCGTGGCCAGGGTGGGCGGGGCGCGATAGTCTCGCCGCGCAACGCAGGGGAGAGGACGGCATGCGCACGGAAATCAGGCGCGTCGCGGTGATCGGCGCGGGCACCATCGGGGCGTCGTGGGCGGCCTATTTCCTCAGCCGCGGCATCGCCGTTTCCGCCAGCGATCCTTCGCCCGGCGCGCCGGACCTGCTGCGGCGGATGATCGCCGATGCCTGGCCGATCCTGATGCGCCTCGGCGGCAAGCCGGATGCCGACCCGAATGCCTGGACCTTCGATGCCGATCCCGCCACTGCCTGTGCCGGGGCCGACTTCGTGCAGGAAAGCGCGCCGGAGCGGCTGGAGATCAAGCAGGACCTGCTCGCGCGGATCGACGCGGCGCTGCCCGCGGATGTGGTTGTCGCCTCCTCCACCTCCGGCCTGCTCGCCAGCCGCCTGTCCGAGCGCTGCGCGCATCCCGGGCGCGTCGTGATCGGACATCCCTTCAATCCGCCGCACCTGATCCCGCTGGTGGAAGTGGTCGGCGGCGCGAAGGGCAGCCCTGAGGCCGTCGCGGCCGCGATGGCGTTCTACCGCGCCATCGGAAAGCACCCGATCGAGATCCGGAAGGAGGTGCCCGGCCACCTCGCCAATCGCCTGCAGGCCGCGCTGTGGCGGGAAGCGGTGCACCTCGTGGCGGAAGGCGTGGCGAGCGTCGCGGACGTGGATGCCGCGATCAGTGAGGGCCCCGGCCTGCGCTGGGCGCTGATGGGCCCGCACGCCACCTTCCACCTCGCGGGCGGGGAGGGCGGCATCGAGCATTTCCTCAAGCACCTGCTGCCCGCCCTCGAATCCTGGTGGATGGACCTGGGCGATCCGAAGGTGAACGCGGCCGTGCAGCAGATGCTGGTGGCGGGCGTGGCCGAGGGCACCGGCGGTGCGTCCACAACGGACCTCGCGCGACGGCGCGACGCGGCGCTGGTGCGGCTGCTGGAAGCGCGCGCTAAAGCCCCAGCCGGTCCCTGATACGCCCTTCCCAGACCCGCGCGGCAACGCCGATGCGCCAGAAGCCGTGGAAGGGGATGGGGCGGATGGAGGTGACGGGCATGTCCAGCGCCTCGGCCGGCGTGCCGGTCAGGCGCCGCGCGATCTGCCGTCCCATCGCGGTCGCCATGGCGACGCCGCGGCCATTGTAGCCGAGCGCGGCGATCACGCCCGGCGCGGGTTCGTGCAGATGCGGGTAGTGGTCCGCCGTCATGGCCAGCTGCCCGTTCCAGCCATGCGTCCAGCGGACCTTCGCCACGGCCGGCCAGAGCCGCGCGGCGTAGTCCGTCAGGTAGCGGATCGGCGCGACATCCCCGATCGGCCGCTGCGGCCCGCGACCGCCCATCAGCAGCCGGTTCGCGCGGTCGATGCGGTAGTAGACGGTGATGCGGCCCGCTTCGTAGAGCGAGGCGCGGCGCGGCATCATCCCGCGCGCGATCTCCTCCGGCAGCGGTTCCGTCGCGGCGATCGAACTGAACACGGGAACGACGCTGCGCCGCAGCCCGGGCCATAGGTCATCCGTGTAGCCATTGGTCGCGAGCACGACATGCCCGGCGCGCACCTCGCCCGCCGGCGTGCTCACGCGCCACTGCGCGCCATCCCGCGCGATGCCCGTCGCCGGGCTGTCGCCATGGATGCGCGCGCCCTGCGCCATCGCCGCGCGCGCCAGGCCGCGGGCGTAGGAGAGCGGCTGCACGTCCCCGCCGCGCGCATCGAGCATAGCGCCGGCGTAGCGCCGCGTGCCCGTCATCGCCGCGGCCTCCTCCGCCGAGGCGAAGGTCACCGGCCAGCCGCGCCGCGCGCCCTGTTCGGCGCTGCGTGCGACGGCTGCGGCGCTGCGCGCGTCGATCGCCGCGCGGATCGTGCCTTCCTGCCGCGCCTCGCAGGCGATCTGGTGGCGGCGCACCAGCGCGAAGAGCGCATCCGGCGCGCCGTACGACAAAGCGAGCATCCGCCGGCCGAGTGCCGCGCCGAAGTCGCGTTCCACCTGGTCGGGATCGGGCTTCAGCCCGGGATTGACCTGCCCGCCATTGCGGCCGGACGCGCCCCAGCCCGGTTCCCGAGCCTCGATGAGAAGCACATCGGTGCCGACCTCGGCCAGGTGCAGGGCGGCCGACAGCCCGGTGAAGCCGCCGCCGACGATGCAGACATCGGCGCGCGCCGCGCCCTCGAGGGGCGGCGTCGGCATGGCCGGCGCGGCGGCCTCGGCGTAGAGGCTCGGTGGCAGCGCGCGCACGGATCAGGCGGCGCGGCGCACCAGCCGTCCCGGCAGCGCGCCGGTCGCGCTTCCGTCGCGATAGGTGACCTGCCCTGCCACGATGGTCGCGACATAGCCGCGCGGCCGCTGCAGCAGGCGCCGCCCGCCGGCCGGCAGGTCGGCCACCATGCGCGGCGCGTCGAGCCCCAGCGTCGCCATGTCGAAGACGTTCACATCCGCCTTCATCCCCACCCGCAGCACGCCGCGGTCGACGAGCCCGGCGGCGCGTGCCGTGTCGGAGGTCAGCCGCCGCACGATCTCCGGCAGCGCGAAGACCTGTTCCTTCGCGTCCCGCGCCCAATAGGCCAGGAGAAAGGTCGGGAAGGACCCGTCCGAGATGAAGCCGACATGCGCCCCGCCATCGGACAGCCCGGCGATGGCGTTCGGATGCCGCAGGCATTCCGCGCTGGCGGAGAGCGTGTAGTCGTGGAAATTCGTCAGCGGCGCGAAGATGAAGCCCGCGCCGTCATCGGCGACGAGCAGGTCGTAGGCGACCTCCTCCGCGCTGCGCCCTTCGCGCGCGGCGATGGCGGCGATCGAGGCCTCCTTCGGCGGCGCGTAGTCCGGCGGATCGCCGAAGGGGAACATGCGCTCGAAGGACAGGCGCGTGATCAGCGGGAAGTTCGATCCGCTGACGCGGTCCTCCGACAGGATGCGCGCGCGCAGCGCCGGCTCGCGCATTGCCTCCGCCCGCGCGGGCGCGGGCAGATGCGCGATGGATTTGTAGGAGGCGCAGCCGGAGAAGGGGTTCTGGCTCCCCTGCAGCCCAAGCAGGATGCCGATCGGCCGCGGCGGAAAGACGGGGCGGATCGGCAGGCCCTCGGCCGCCGCCGCGTCGGACATGGCGAGCAGGTCCTTCCATGCCTCGGTGCGGTCGTGCCGCGCGGTCAGCGAGAACAGCACGCGTTGCCCCGTCGCCTGCACGACGCGGCGGACGATGGCGAATTCCGTCGCGGGGTCGGGCGTGTTCCAGTCGCTCACCAGTTCCAGCAGCCCCCCGCCGGCATCGCGCAGCCCTTCGGCGAGGCCCCGCAGCTCCTCCTCCTGCGCCCGCAGCGTCGGCGTCGGGTCGCCCTTCAGCGTGCGGTGGGAAATGGTGCGGGAGGTGGAGACGCCGAAGGCGCCCGCGCGAAGGGCCTCCGCAGTGATGGCGCGCATCGCCGCGATGTCGCCCTGGTTGGCGTTCTCGAGCGCCAGGCCGCGTTCGCCCATCACATGCACGCGCACCGCGCCGTGCGGCAGCAGGGCGCAGATGTCGATGTCGCGCGGCTTCGCGTCCAGCGCGTCGAGATATTCGGGGAAGGTCTCCCAGCGCCAGTCCAGGCCCTCATGCAGGATGGGGCCGGGGATGTCCTCCACGCCTTCCATCAGCTCGATCAGCTTGTCGCGGTCGGCGGCGCGGCAGGGCGCGAAGCCGACGCCGCAATTGCCCATCACCGCCGTCGTCACGCCATGCCAGGCGGACGGCGCGAGATGCGAATCCCAAACTGCCTGGCCGTCGTAATGGGTGTGGATGTCGACGAAGCCGGGGCTGACGATGCGGCCGCGGGCGTCGATCTCCTCCCGCCCACGGGCCGAGACGCGCCCGATCTCGCTGATGCGGCCGTCCGAGATGGCGACATCGGCCTCGACCGGCGCGGCGCCGGTGCCGTCCACCACGGTGCCGCCGCGGATCACGATATCTGCCATGGCCCGTCCCTTCCCTTCGAAGAAGGGGGGAGCCTATGCCGCCCGCCGCGCCCGTCAATCGTAGACGAAGCGTTCCTCCAGGATGCGGCCGGGCGCCACGCCGAGGGCGACGAGGCCGGCCCGGACCTCCCGCATCATCGGCGGCGGGCCGCACAGGACGAACAGCCAGCCCGCCTTGGCCGCGGCTTCGCACCGGGCACGGATGAAGTCCCGGTCCATGAGGCCGGTCGCGCCCTGCCAGCCGGGTGGCGGTTCCTGCAGCACATGCACCACCTCGGCGCCGCTCGCGGCGAGTTCCTCGCTGGCCAGGATCTGCCCTGCATGGCGGTTGCCGTACAGCAGCATGACCGGCCGTGGATCCGCCTTGGCCCGCAGCATGGACAGCAGCGGCGCAAGGCCCACCCCGCCGGCGATGAGGCAGAGGCCGGGCTCGGTGCGCCCCTCGATCCACAGATGCCCGTGCGGCCCGTCCACGAAGGCGCGCGTCCCCGGCGCGATGGCGCCCACGGTGCGCGTGAAGTCACCGGCCTCCTTGATCAGGAATTCAAGCCGCCCGTCGGGCCGGGGCGCGGAGGCGATCGAGAAGGGATGTTCCCGCATCGAGAACGGCGAGGCGCCGAGCCGGATCCAGGCGAACTGCCCCGCCCGGAAGCGCAGGCCCGCATGCCCGGCCGGTTCCAGTACCACCGACCAGATGCGCTCCGCCGCCCGGGTCACCGCCGCGACCCGCCAGGGGCTGCGCATGTGTCGCAGCGGCCGGCCGAGATAGACGAGCAGCAGGCTGCCCGCCGCCAGCGCGAACATCGTTGCCCAGTAGGTCGCGAGGACCGGATCCGTGCTGTAGCGCCCCGCCCAGAGCGTGTGCCGCATGCCGAGCACCGCCACCGCGGCCGCGCCGAGCCCATGCAGCAGCCGCCAGGTTTCGTAGCGCCAGGGCATCGAGTCGCGCCCGATCGCGGTGATGGTGAGCAGCCCCAGGAGCAACCAGGCTGCCCAGCCCGTGACCAGCGTATGGGCATCGAGGCGGAGCACGCCCGCATGGGTGGCATCCTCGGGCCGGAGGAACTGCGCCCCGATCGGGACCGTGTAGAGGAAGGGGTGCACCAGCAGCCCGACCGTGAGCACCCGCGCGAATAGCTGGTGCCAGCGCATGGTCCGGTCGATGCCGATCCCCCCGCTGATCGCACGGAAGCGGCCCGAGAGCAGGAATTCCATCAGCAGCGCCGCGAATCCCGCCATGGCGAGGGCAGAGGAGACCTCGTCCGGCCAGGGCCGCGCGGGGCCGACCAGCGCCCAGCCCAGCAACACGGGCAGGGCGACCAGAAGCGCGTAGGCTCCCAGCAGGATCGTCGCTGGCACGGAATGTCCTCCCCGGACGGTGAGGCCCTTGCTAGGCCCCGATGAGCCAGCCCGGCCTTGACGCAGCGCAACGCCTCCCCCGGCGATCCTTCCGGTGGACCGCGGATTGCATCCATGGGAAAGCAACCTTCACTGTTCCAGGCCCGGCCATGTCCATCCACGTCGCCCTGACGCACCGCACGACCTATCGCTATGCGCGGCCCGCAAGCCTCGGCCCGCAGACCGTCCGGCTGCGCCCGGCGCCGCACAGCCGGACGCCGGTGCTGTCCTATGCGCTCAAGATCGAGCCGAAGCCCCATTTCCTGAACTGGCAGCAGGACCCGCAGGGGAATTTCCTCGCCCGCATCGTCTTCCCCGAGCGGGTGACGCATTTCGACGTCACGGTCGACCTCGTCGCCGACATGGCGACGATCAACCCCTTCGACTTCTTCCTCGAGCCCGAGGCCGAGACCTGGCCCTTCGCCTATGATCCGGGGCTCGAGCAGGAACTGGCGCCTTTCCGCCGGATCGATCCCTCCGGCCCGCTGCTCGAGGGCCTGCTCGCGGAGGTTCCGCGCGACGAACAGCGCACCGTTGACATGCTGGTGGCCATCAACCAGCTGGTGCAGCGCCGCATCGCCTATGTCGTGCGCATGGAGCCCGGCGTCTGGTCACCCGACCGCACGCTCGAGGAAGGGCGCGGGTCCTGCCGCGATTCCGCCTGGCTGCTGGTGCAGCTGCTGCGGCGCCTGGGTTTCGCGGCCCGCTTCGTCTCGGGCTACCTGATCCAGCTGGTGGCCGACCAGAAGCCGATCGACGGCCCGGAAGGGCCGAGCGCCGACTTCACCGACCTGCACGCCTGGGCGGAGGTCTACCTGCCCGGCGCCGGCTGGATCGGCCTCGACGCCACCTCCGGCCTCATGACGGGGGAGGGTCACATCCCGCTGGCCGCGACGCCGGAGCCCCAATCGGCGGCGCCGATCTCGGGCGGGCTCGAGAAGGTCGAGACCGAATTCGCCTTCGAGATGCATGTCACGCGCATCCGCGAGACGCCGCGCGTGACCAAGCCCTACACCCCGGCGCAGTGGCAGGCGATCCGCACCGCCGGCGAGGAGGTTGACCGCAAGCTCAAGGCGCTCGGCCTGCGGCTGACCATGGGCGGCGAGCCGACTTTCGTCGCGGCGTCGGACCGCGACGCGCCGGAATGGAACATCGACGCGCTCGGCCCGACCAAGCGCGCCTATGCGGGGCGGCTGCTGCGCCGGCTCATGGCGCTGTGGTCCCCCGGCGCGGCGCTGCAGCTCGCCATGGGCAAGCAGTATCCGGGCGAGCAACTGCCGCGCTGGGCGCTCTATTCGCATTGGCGCGCGGATGGGGAGCCGGTCTGGAAGGACCCCGCGCTGCTCGCCTCCGACGATGACCGCGACGATGCCACCGCCGCCGACGCCATGCGCTTCGCGCGGACGCTGGCCGAACGCCTGCAGGTCGATCCTGGCCTCGTGCAGGGGGCGCATGAGGACATCCACTACTACCTGTGGCGCGAACAACGGCTGCCGGCGAACGTGGTCGCCGAGGACAGCCGCCTGGCCGATGCGCTGGAGCGCGCGCGCCTCGCCAAGGTGTTCGGCCAGGGACTTTCGGCCGAGGTCGGCGCCGTGCTGCCGCTGCGTCGGGTCATGCAGGACGGCGCGCGGCGCTGGCAATCCGGCCGCTGGTTCCTGCGCGGCGACCACCTGTTCCTGATCCCCGGCGACAGTCCGGTCGGCCTGCGCCTGCCGCTCGCCAGCCTGCCCTGGATGAGCGAGGAGGATGCGCGCCGCGTCGCCGAGCACGAGGCCGATCCCTTCGCCTGGCGCGACGACCTGCCGCCGCATGCCGCGCTGATGGCGCAGCGCGCGCTGCGCGCGCAGATGGCCCCCGAGAGCCTGTCCCAGCGCGCCCTGATGCGGCCGCGCCCCGGCGAGGGCACGACCAGCGGCATCGAGGATTTCCGTCCCCAGCCGCAGGAACTGCCGGTGGTCGGCGCCTCCGACCCCGGCGTGGTGCGGACCGCGCTGGCGGTCGAGGCGCGGGAGGGGAAGATCCACGTCTTCTACCCGCCGCTGTTCGGCGTCGAGGATTGGCTCGACCTGACCGCCGCGGTCGAGGCGACCGCCGCCGAGACCGGACGCAAGGTGGTGCTGGAAGGCTACCTGCCGCCGTCCGATCCGCGGCTGCTGCATTTCTCCGTCACGCCCGACCCCGGCGTCATCGAGGTGAACATCCATCCGGCCAATGGCTGGGATGAGGTGGTGGAGCGCACCGAGCAACTCTACGAGGCCGCGCGCCAGGAAGGGCTGGCGGCCGAGAAGTTCATGACGGATGGCTGCCATGTCGGCACCGGCGGCGGCAACCATGTGGTGATGGGCGGCGCGACGCCGGCCGAGAGCCCCTTCCTGCGCCGGCCTGACCTGCTCAAGTCCCTGGTCGGCTTCTGGCACAACCATCCGAGCCTGTCCTACCTGTTCAGCGGCCTGTTCATCGGGCCCACCAGCCAGCATCCGCGCGTGGACGAGGCGCGGATGGACGCGATCCATGAGCTGGAGATCGCCTTCTCCAAGGTCCGGCCCTGGCAGGAGACGCCGCCCTGGATGACCGACCGTCTGTTCCGCAACATCCTCGCGGACATGACGGGCAACACGCACCGCACCGAGTTCTGCATCGACAAGATGTACGATTCGGGCAGCGCGAGCGGCCGGCGTGGCCTGGTCGAGTTCCGCGCCTTCGAGATGCCGCCGCATGCCGAGATGTCGGCCGCGCAGATGCTGCTGATGCGCGCCGCCGTCGCGGCCTTCTGGGAACGGCCCTATGAACGGCGGCTGGTGCGCTGGGGCACGCGGTTGAACGACCAGTTCATGTTGCCGCATTTCTGCGAGCAGGATTTCGCCGACGCGATCGAGGAGCTGCGCCAGCTCGGCGCGCCGCTCGACCCCGACTGGTTCGCGACGCATTTCGCCTTCCGCTTTCCGCTGATCGGGGAAGTCGCGGTGCGTGACGTTCAGCTGGAACTGCGCCACGCGCTGGAACCCTGGCACGTGCTGGCCGAGGAGAACGCCGCCGGCGGCACCGCGCGCTACGTGGACAGCAGCGCGGAGCGCGTGCAGGCGCGCGTTCAGAACTGGGTGGCGGACCGCCACATGCTCGCGGTCAACGGCGTCGGCGTGCCGCTCAGCGCCACCGAGCGGGCGGGGGAATTCGTCGCGGGCGTCCGCTTCAAGGCCTGGAACCCGCCATCCTCGCTGCATCCGACGATCCGGCCGCAGACGCCGCTGGTGCTCGATGTGTTCGACCGCTGGACGGGTCGCAGCCTCGGCGGGATGACCTATCACGTCGCCCATCCGGGCGGGCGCAGCTACGACCGCTATCCCGTGAACGCGAACGAGGCCGAGGCGCGGCGGCGTTCGCGCGTCTTTCCCTTCGGCCACACGCCGGGCCGCATGGCGCCGCCGGAGCCGCAGCGGGGCCTCGAGACGCCGATCACGCTCGACCTCAGACGCCATGCCTGACGCGCCCGAGCCGCTGGACGAGATGGTGGATGGCCGCGGCGGCGTCAGGCCGCATTGGCGGCACATGCTCGGCATCCTCGGCGGCATGGGGGAGGGTGTGCTCGCCGAGCGTGCGCGCCGGCTCGACCGCGCCTTCGAGGATGAAGGCATGGCGGGTGTCCTGCCCGGCGCGCGCAGGGAAGCGGCATGGCGTTGCGACCCGCTGCCGCTCGTGCTGCCGGCGGCTGAATTCGCGGCGCTGGAGGCCGGCATCGCGCAACGGGCACGGCTGCTCGAAGCGATGCTCGGCGACCTGTACGGCCCGCAGGCGCTGCTTGTCGAAGGGTTGGTGCCGCCCGAACTCGTCTTCCCGAACCCGGCCTTCATGCGCCCCTGCCGTCGGGAAGGCATGGCGCCGGCCGCGCCCATGCTGCACCTGTACGCCGCCGACCTGCTGCGCGGCCCGGACGGGCAGTGGCGCGTGCTGGCGGACCGCACCACGGCACCGGCCGGCCTGGGCATGGCGCGGGAGAACCGCCGCCTGCTGGGCCGCGTCATGCCGGAAGCCTTCCGCGGGGCGCAGGTGCGCTCGATGCGCCCGTTCTTCGACGTGTGGCAGGACGCGCTGCAGCGCCTTGCGCCGCCCGAGCGCAGCGACCCGGCGATCGCGCTGCTGACGCGCGGCACGCATCACCCGCGCTGGTTCGAGGACATGCTGCTCTCGCGCGAGCTCTCCTGCGCGCTGGTCGAATGCGGCGATCTCTCGGTGCGCGGCGGCGCGCTGCACCTCAAGACGCTGCAGGGCCTGCAGCGGGTGGACGTGCTGCTCTCCCGCCTCGAGGGCACGGCGCTCGACCCGCTCGAGACCGCGGAGGCCGGCACTTCGGGCGTGCCAGGCCTGCTGGATGCGGCGCGCGGCGGGGCGGTGCGCATCCTGAACGCGCCCGGCGCCGGCCTTGCCGAGGCCCCGGCGCTGGCCGCCTTCCTGCCAAGCCTGGCGCAGAGGCTGCTGGGGGAGGCGTTGCTGCTGCCATCGGTGGAGACGCTTTGGCTAGGCGATCCCGCCGCCCGCGCGCGCGTCGCGCAGGAAGAAGGCTGGCGGGTTCGCAGCGCGACGGATGGCGCGGCGCCGGCGCCGCTGCCGCTCGATGCCTGGGCGCATGCGATCTCGGCCGAAAGCCGCCCCGGCGCGCATGCCGCGACGCGCCTGCCGGTCGCGTCCCTGGTGCCTTGCGTGGTCGGCGACGTGCTGGAGCCGCGCCCGCTCGCGCTCCGCGTCTTCGCGATCTTCGACGGTGCGGGATGGCGGGTGCTGCCGGGCGGCCTCGCGCGCATCGGCGATGCCGAGAGCCTCGGCGGCGCGCTGCCCACGCGCGGCCTGTCGAAGGATGTCTGGGTGCTGGCGGAGGAGGGTGAGGACATCATCGGCCCCGCCGCGATGCAGTTCCCGCCGCTGCCGATCCGCCGCCAGTCCGGCGCGCTGCCCTCCCGCGTCGCGGACAACCTCTTCTGGCTCGGCCGCTACACGGAGCGGCTGGAGCGGGCGGCGCGGCTCGTGCGCGCGACGCAGGCGCGCATCTCCCGCGGCGTGGTCCTGCCGCGCGAAGCGGCGGAGGTCGCGGCCCTCGCCCGCTGTCTCGCCCAGGCCGGCTTCGCCGGCGCGGAGGAGGCGCTGGGGTCCGCCGCCGCGCAGTCGCTGCCCGGGATCATCGCCGCCGAGATGCGCGAAGGCGGCACCATGCCCGCGCTCGCCGACCGCATCGCGACGCTGACGGCGATGGTGCGGGACCGGCTGACCGCCGACATGCACGCCACCTTCACCCTGACGCTCCGCACCGCGCGCGCCGAGATGGCGCAGGCGGGGGACGGGCTGGAGGCGATCAGCCGCGCCATGATCTCCGTGCTGCGCTTCGCAACCGCCGTCGCGGGCGTGGCGGCCGAGAGCATGGTGCGCGGCGGCGCCTGGCTGTTCCTCGACCTCGGCCGGCGGATCGAGCGCGCGCAGGCGATCGCGCATGAGGTCGGCTTCGCGCTGGACCAGCCGCCGGGACGGATCGAGGGCGGGCTGCGGCTGATCCTCGAGCTTTGCGACAGCGTCATCACCTATCGCAGCCGCTACCTCACCATCCTGCAGCCGGCGCCTGCGCTCGACCTGGTGCTGGCGGATGACAGCAACCCGCGTGCGCTCGCCTTCCAGTTGGGCGCGATCCGCCGGGGCCTCGCGGAGGTGGCGGGCACCGAGGACCGCGCCCTGCCGGAGGAAGCCGCGGCGTTGCTGGCCGAGGTGGATGCGCTGATGGCGCATGTGCTGGCGAGCCCCGACCAGGCGGTGGCAGCCGCCGGGCTGCCGCCGCGGCTGGAGGACATGGCCGGGCGCATCGCCGCGCTGTCCGACGCCGTGACGCGGCGCTACTTCGCGCTGCTGCCGGCGGCGCAGACGCTCGGCATCGAGGGGGCCGCACCCGCGCTCAGGGGGGCGGCGTGATCTATCGCCTGCGGCATGTGACCACCTATGCCTATGCGAACGCCGTCGACCTCGCGGCGCATCTGCTGCTGCTGACGCCGCGCGCCCTGCCGCACCAGCGCGTCAGCGGCACCGCGCTGCATGTCACGCCGACCCCGTCGCACATGACGGCGGCCCCCGACCATTTCGGCAATCGCGCGACGCGCGTCTTCCTCGACGTGCCGCATGCGCGCTTCGAGGTGATCGCCGAGGCGCTGGTCGAGGTGCGCTTCCCCGATCCGCCGGCGCCGGCCGAGACCCCGCCATGGGAAGCCGTGCGCGACGCCGCGCGCCTGTTGCCGGCCGCGGAATTCGTCTTCCCGAGCGTGCTGGCGCCGAGGGTTTCGGCGGCGACGGGCTATGCCGCCGCATCCTTCGCCCCGCGCCGGCCGGTGCTGGCGGGTCTGCTCGAACTCATGTCGCGCATCCGGCGGGACTTCACCTACCAGTCCGGCGTGACGGGCCCGCACACCCAGGTGGCGGAGGTGCTGGAAGGACGCGTCGGCGTCTGCCAGGACTTCGCGCATGTGATGATCAGCGGGCTGCGGGGCCTCGGCCTGCCGGCACGCTACGTTTCGGGCTATGTGCGCACGCGGCCACCGCCGGGCGGGGTGGCGCGGCGCGGCGCCGACCAGTCGCATGCCTGGGTCGAGGCGTGGCTCGGGCCGGGGCTCGGCTGGGTCGGGCTCGACCCCACCAACGACATCGTCGTGCGCGACGAGCATGTGGTGCTCGCCTGGGGGCGCGACTTCGGCGATGTCAGCCCGCTGCGCGGCGTGATCCTCGGCGGTGGCGAGCACGGGCTCTGGGTCGGCGTCGATCTCGAGGAAGCGGACGGCCCGGTGCCCGCCTGAGGGCAGGACTGCCCGCATGCATGGCATGGCATGCGCGCATCGGCGCATCCGGGTCGCGCGGCGGGTTGACGGGGCGCCGCCACGCCGTGACAGTTTCGCCATGTCCGCCGATCTCCTGCTTTCGGGCGGCCGCATCTTCCGCGGCCTTGCGCATGGCTTCACCGATGCGCTGGCGGTCAGGAATGGCCGCGTGGTGGCGCTCGGCGCCGATGCGCTGGACGCGGCGGGGCAGGGCACGCGCCGCGTGGACCTTGGCGGCCGCGTCGCGATCCCTGCCTTCAACGAAGCGCATATGCACCTGCTGCCCTACGGGCTCGGACTGTCGCAGGTGAACCTGCGCGCCGAGGAGGTCCGCACGCTGGACGAGGTGCTGCGCCGGATCGGCACGGCGGCGCAGGCTGCGCCCAAGGGTGCCTGGATCCTCGGCCGCGGCTACGACCATGCCGAACTGGATGTCGGGCGGCATCCGCTCGCGTCGGAACTCGACCGTGCCGCGCCGGACAATCCCGTCGCCATCGTGCGCACCTGCGGGCACATGGCGGTGGCGAACACGATGGCCATGCACCTGGGCGGCGTCGGGCACAACACGCCGGACCCCGAGGGCGGCGTGATCGAGCGCAAGGGCGGGCAGCTTACCGGGCTGTTCCAGGAACGCGCCATGCGCCTCGTGCGCGACGTCATCCCGCCGCCGGACGAGGCGAGGATGGTCGGGGCGATCGAGGCGGCCTGCACGCATCTCGCCTCGCTGGGCTTCGCATCGGCCACCGACATGAATGTCGGCATGACGGCGGGCATGGCCGAGGTCGATGCCTATGAGGTCGCGAAGGCGACGGGCCGGCTGCCGCTGCGCATGTGGCAGGTGCTCGCCGGCAATCCGGAGGGCATCGCGCGGGACGCCTGGGCACGCGGCATGCGCCCGATGGATGGCGACGACACGCTGCGCTGGGGGGCGATCAAGGTCTTCGCCGATGGCAGCGCGGGCGGGCTGACGGCGGCCTTCTTCGAGCCCTACCTCGCGAGCGCGGGCGGCGGCACGGGCGTCTTCACCTTCCCGGACGAGACGATCCACGCGCTGCTGAAGCTGTATCACGAGCAGGGCTGGCAGCTCGACATCCACGCGATCGGCGATGCGGCGATCGAGCAGGTTCTGCTCGGGATGGAAGCCGCGGACAGCGCGGCGCATCCCTTCGCGGGGCGGCGCCACCGGATCGAGCATTGCGGCTTCGTCACGCGCGACCAGCGGCGGCGGATGAAGGCACGCGGCATCCTGCCCGTGCCGCAGCCGGTCTTCATGTACGAGTTCGGCGACCTGTACGTCAGGAACCTCGGGCGGGAACGGTCCGAGCACGCCTATCCGATGAAGACCTGGCTCGACGAAGGGCATCATCCCGCCGCCTCGTCCGATTGCCCGGTCTCGACCGTCGATCCCTTCGTGAACCTGTTCACCATGCTGACGCGGAAGACGAACCGCGGCACCGTGATGGGCCCCGAGGAAGCGCTGACGGCCGAGGAGGCCGTGCATTGCTACACCTGGTGCGGCGCCTACACGCAGTTCGCCGAGGACCGGCGCGGCACGCTGGAGCCCGGGATGCAGGCGGACATCGCGGTGCTGTCGCGGGACATCTTCGCCATCACGCCGGATGAGGTGCTCCGCACCGAGGCCGACCTGACGCTGCGCGAGGGCGAGCCCATCTTCGACCGCCATGGTGCGCTGTGCTGAGGCACGCGCTCCATCGCCTGCTGCTCGCCGTGCCGGTCATGTTCGGCGTGATCCTGATCGGGTTCCTGCTGATGCAGGTGGTCCCGACGGACCCGGCCACGGTGCGCGCCGGCCCGACCGCCACGCCGGACGTCATTGCAGCGATCCGCGCCGACCTTGGCCTGGATGAGCCGCTGCACGTGCAGTTCGGCCTGTACATGTGGCGGCTGCTGCAGGGCGACCTCGGCGCCTCCATCATCAACAACGTGCCGGTGAGCCAGGAACTGGCGGCCACGATCGGGCCGACGCTCGAACTGATGGCGGCGAGCCTGGTGTGGTCGATCCCGCTCGGCATCCTGATGGGCACGCTGGCGGGGTATTGGCGCGGCTCGGTGATCGACCGGCTGATAATGGCGCTGTCGGTCGCGGGCGTGTCCGTGCCGGTCTTCTTCCTTGGTCTCGTGCTGATCTGGTTCGTCGGCTTCCAGTGGCAGTTGCTGCCCTTCACCGGGCGCGGCGGGCCCTTGTGGACGATGGATGGCATCCGCTCGATCATCCTACCGGCGGTGACACTCGGCGGCGTCTTCGTCGGCCCCGTGGCGCGCATGACGCGCACGGCCGTGCTGGACGTGCTCTCGGCGGACCATGTGCGCACGGCGCGCGCCAAGGGGCTGACGGAGCGGCTCGTCGTGCTCCGCCACGCGCTGCGCAACGCGCTGGTGCCGGTGGTGACGCTGATCGGGCTGCAGATCGGCTTCCTGCTGGGTGGCGCGGTGGTGACGGAGACGGTGTTCTCCTGGCCCGGCGTCGGGCGGCTGGCGGTCGGCGCGATCCTGTCGAGCGACTTTCCCATGGCCCAGGGGACGATCATCGTCCTCTCGCTCGGCTTCATCGTGGTGAACCTGACGGTGGACATGCTCTACGCGGCGCTCGACCCCCGGGTGCGCGGCGCATGAGCGCCGCGAGCGAGACGAGCGAGCCACTCGCCCCGCCGCGACCGGGGATCCTGGTTCGGCTGCTGCGGGAACCGGCGGCGGCCTTCTCCCTCATCCTGGTCGTGCTGATCATCGCCGCGGCGATCCTCGCCCCCTGGCTCGCGCCGACGGATCCCTACGACAACGACCTCAGTCTCGCGATGCAGCCGCCGGGCAGCGAGGGGCTTCCGCTCGGCGCCGATGCGCAGGGGAGGGACATGGTGACGCGGCTGCTCTACGGGCTGCGCGTGTCGCTGATGATGGGGCTCGCGGCCGTGGCCCTGGGCGGGTCCTTCGGCGCGCTGCTGGGCTTCCTGGCGGCCTTCTACGAACGCTGGCTCGGCGGGCCGATCATGCGGCTGGTCGACATGCTGCTGTCCTTCCCGGCCATCCTGGTGGGACTTGCCATCGCGGCGATCTTCGGGCCGGGGATCTTCTCGGTGGTTCTCGCCCTTTCGGTCGCGACGGTGCCGCTGATGGCGCGCATCGTCCGCGGCAGCGCGCTGGTGGTCATGCGGCTTGATTTCATCGAGGCGGCGCGCGCGACGGGCATGACGGATGCGCGGCTGATCTGGCGGCATCTCGCGCCGAACTGCCTGTCGGCCATCTTCGTCTTCGCGACGCTGCGCTTCGGGCAGGTGATCCTGCTGGGTTCGGCGCTGTCCTTCCTCGGGCTCGGGGCGCAGCCGCCGACGCCGGAACTCGGTGCCATGGCGAGCGAGGGGCGCAACTTCCTGTTCTTCGCGCCGCACATCGCCGTGGTGCCCTGCATCCTGATCTTCATCGTCGTGCTCGCCTTCAACGTCCTCGGGGACGCCTTGCGGGACGCGCTCGACCCCAGGCTTCGCGTATGAACGGGAGAACCGGAACCATGAGGAAGATGCTCGCGGCCGCGCTGCTGGCGCTGGCCGGGACGCTGCCGGCGGCCGTTGCCCTGGCCCAGGCCGCCAATCCGCGCAACACGCTGGTCGTGCTGCGGGAGATCGATTCCGACAACTACGACCCGCCGCGCTCGACTGCGCGCTCGGCGGGCGAGGTCGTGTACATGATGAGCGACACGCTCGTCGCGCTCGACTTCGACATGACGACGATCCGCCCGCTGCTCGCCGAGCGGTGGGAGGTGAGCCCGGACGGCAAGACCTACACATTCCACCTCCGCCGCGACGTGACCTTCTGCGACGGCCGCCCGCTGACGGCGGACGACGTGGTCTATTCCATCAACCGCTGGATCGACCCCGCGACGCGCAGCCCGGTCCGCTGGCGCGCGGGTCCCGTGCGGGAAATCAGGGCGCGCGATTCCCACACGGTCGAGTACGAGCTGAACGAGCCCTTCGGCGAACTGCTCTATCAGCTGACGCTCTTCTTCGCCTCCATCGTCGACCGCCACACGGTCGAACGGCTCGGGCAGAATTTCGGGGTACAGGGATTCAACGGCACCGGGCCCTTCTGCTGGGTGTCCTGGACGCCGCGGCAGGAACTCGTGCTGCAGCGCCACCCGAACTACCGCTGGGGCCCGACGGGGATGTACCAGAACCCGACCCCGCAGGTGGACCGCGTGGTCTGGCGCATCGCGCCGGAGAGCCAGACGCGCCTCGCCGCCCTTCAGACGGGGCAGGGGGACGTGACGCAGTACATCCCGGCGATCGCGGTGCAGACGCTGCAGCGCACGCCGAATGTGCGGATGTCCCAGCAGGCAAACTACTTCTGGGACCATTTCATGGGCTTCAAGGTGGACAAGCCCGTGGTGAACGACCCGCAGGTGCGCCGCGCCATCAACATGGCGGTGAACCGGGATGCGCTGGTGCGGGCGACCTGGTTCGGCACGGCTGTGCCGGCGGACGCCTACCTCAACCCGGCGACGACGGGCTTCGATGCCGAGGCCGCGCGCCTGGTGCCACGCTTCGACCCGGACGGCGCCCGCCGCGTGCTGGATGAAGCCGGCTGGCGGATGGGCCCGGATGGCATCCGCGTGAAGGACGGGCAGCGCGCCACCTTCCTCGTCTACGGGCTGCAGACCCAGGCGGCGCAGCAGTACCTCCAGGCCGTGCAGGCGGATCTTCGCCGCGTCGGGCTCGAGATGCGCATCCAGCTCTGGGATGCGACGGTGGGCTGGGGGCGGCTCGCGACGCAGGAATTCGACGCCTTCGTCATGTCCTACCCCTACGTGACCGCGACGGACGCCTTCTCTCTGTACTTCAACAGCGCCAACCGCCCGACGCCGAACCGGATGAACTGGTCAGACCCGGCGACGGACGCCGCGCTGCGGGAAGCGCAGACGGCGGTCGATCCCGCCGTGCGCGCCGCCGCCATCGCGCGAGCCCAGCGCATCATCGCCGAGGCCAATGTCTGGCTGCCCGTGGCGCGGGAGCAGCTCTGGGTAGCTTCGTCCCAGCGGGTGGAAGGCGTGCGCGCGCACGGCATCTACGGCGTAGCCCTCTACAAGGGCCTCGATATCCGGCTGACGCGGTAAGGAGAGAGCGCCATGGCCATCACCCTCATCAAGAACGCGGAACTCGTCGTCGGCTGGGATGCGACGGCGAAGTCCCACAGCTACATGCCCGACACGGATGTCGCCTTCGACGGCGGCACCATCACCTTCCTCGGCCGGGGCTACGAAGGCGCGGCCGAGACGGTGATCGAAGGGCGCGGGCTGATGGTCATGCCCGGCCTCGTGAACATTCATTCCCACCCGTCGAGCGAGCCGCTGAACAAGGGCTTCCTGGACGAGATCGGCTCGCCCGGCCTGTATAATTCGTCGCTCTACGAATACATGCCGATCTTCCGGGCGGATGCGGATGCGGTGCCGCATTGCGTGCGCGTGGCGCTGTCCGAACTGCTCCTGTCGGGGGTGACGACGCTTGCCGACCTGTCCATGGCGCATCCGGGATGGCTCGACCTGCTGGCGGAAGCGGGCATGCGCGTCTGCATCGCGCCGATGTTCCGCTCGGCGCGCTGGTTCACGAAGAACGGCCATGTCGTCGAGTACGAATGGGACGAGAAGGCCGGCGAGAAGGCGATGGAGGAAGCCCTCCGCCTGATCGAGCGCGCCGAGCAGCACGAATGCGGCCGCCTGTTCGGCATGGTGGTGCCGGCGCAGATCGATACCTGCTCCGCCGGCCTGCTGAAGGACAGCCACGCGGAAGCGGCCAAGCGCGGCCTGTCCTGGCAGATCCACGCCGCCCAGTCGGTGGTGGAGTTCCACGAGATCACGCGCCGGCACGGCACGACGCCGATCGGCTGGCTCGATTCCATGGGGCTGCTCGGGGAACGCAGCATCATCGGGCATGGCATCTTCCTCGACGACCATCCGTCCACGCGCTGGCACACCGAGACCGACCTCCAGCGCCTGGCGGAAACCGGCACGACCGTCGCGCATTGCCCGACGGTCTTCGCCCGGCGGGGGATCGCGATGAAGGATCTCGGCCGCTACATCCGCAGCGGCGTGAACATGGGGATCGGGACGGACACCTATCCGCACAACATGCTGGATGAGATGCGCCTTGCCGCGCATATCGCGCGAACCCAGGCGGGCAATCCGCGCACGCTGCGCACGACCGACCTGTTCAACGCGGCGACGATCGGGGGCGCGATGGCGCTCGGGCGCGACGACATCGGGCGGCTCGCGGTTGGCTGCAAGGCCGATTTCTCGCTGGTGGACATCACCCATCCGATGATCCGCCCGGCCTATGACCCGATCCGCAGCCTGATCTATTCCGCCGGCGACCGCGCGCTGAAGGCGGTCTATGTCGATGGCGCGAAGGTGGTCGAGGACGGCGAGGTCCTGACCATGGACTACCGCCAGGCGGCCGAGCACCTGCATGAAGCGCAGAAGCGCGTGGCCGCCGGCGTGCAGCAGCGGGACTGGGCGCATCGCTCGCCGGAGAAGATCGCCCCGCCGACCTTCCACTGGTCGTGAGCATCGCAATGCTGCAGACCGGGCGCCGCGCCCTGGCGCCCATTATCGGTTTCCAAAGGCCCTTCGGCCTTTGGTGGGGTGGTCCGGAGGGGCAAGGCCCCTCCGGAACCGCATAGCCGATGTCCGACGACCTTCTCCGCATCGAAGGCCTGCGCACCGTCTTCCGCACCCATGGCGGGGAGATCGCCGCGGTGGACGGCGTCGATCTCTCCGTCCCGCGTGGCCGCACCCTCGGCATCGTCGGCGAGTCCGGCTGCGGCAAGTCGGTGCTCTCGCTGTCCGTCATGCGTCTCGTCGCCCATCCCGGGCGCGTCGCCGCGGGGCGCGTGCTGCTGGAAGGCCGCGACCTGCTGTCGCTTTCCAATGCCGGGATGCGCGACGTCCGCGGCAGCCAGGTCGCGATGATCTTCCAGGAGCCGATGACCAGCCTGAACCCGGTGCACACGGTCGGCTTCCAGATCACCGAGGCGATGCGCGCCCACGATCCGCGCGCCTCGAATGCGGAACTCCGCAACCGCGCGATCGAAGCCCTGACCCGCGTGCGCATCCCCGCGCCCGAGCGGCGCTTCGAGGAATACCCCCACCAGCTCTCCGGCGGCATGCGCCAGCGCGTGATGATCGCGATGGCGCTGGCCTGCAGCCCGAAGCTGCTGATCGCGGACGAGCCGACGACGGCGCTCGACGTAACGGTGCAGGCGCAGATCCTCGATCTCCTGCGCGACCTGCAGCAGGAGACAGGGATGTCCATCATCCTCATCACCCATGATCTCGGCGTGGTGGCGGAAATGGCGGACGAGGTCGCCGTGATGTATGCCGGCCGCGTGGTCGAGCGCGGCGCGGCGGGCGCGATCTTCGCCGACCCGATGCACCCCTATACGCTCGGGCTTCTCGGCTCGATCCCGCGCCTGGACGAGGAAAGGGAGCAGTTGCTCGCGATCGAGGGCAGCGTCCCGCCACCCTTCGCCCTGCCGAAGGGGTGCCGCTTCCATCCGCGCTGCCCCTTCGCGGCGGAGGCCTGCCGCGCCGAGCCGCCGCCGCTGCGGGAGATCGCGCCCGGCCACGCCGCCGCGTGCATTCGCGCGCCGGTGGAGGCCTTCGCGTCGTGAGCGAACCGCTGCTCGAAGTGACCGGCCTCGCCAAGCACTACCCCGTCAGGAAGAGCCTGATCCTGGCGAAGCAGGTCGGGACCGTGCGCGCCGTGGATGGCGTCTCCTTCTCGCTCGATCGCGGGGAGACGCTGGCCCTCGTCGGTGAATCCGGCTGCGGCAAGTCCACCACCGCGCGGCTCGTGCTGCGGCTGATCGAACCCAGCGCGGGCAGCATCCGCTTCGAGGGCAAGGACGTGACACGCATCGGCGGAGGCGCGCTGCGCGCGATGCGGCGCCGGATGCAGATCGTCTTCCAGGATCCCTATGCCAGCCTCAATCCGCGGCTGACCGTCGCCGAGACCATCATCGAGCCGATGCAGGTGCATGGCATCGGCACCGCAGCGTCCCGCCGCGCGCGCGTGGCGGAACTGCTCTCCCTGGTCGGACTGCGCGCCTTCCATGCCGACCGCTACCCGCATGAATTCTCGGGCGGGCAACGGCAGCGCATCGGCATCGCGCGGGCGCTGTCGGTGCAGCCAGATCTTGTCGTGTGCGACGAACCGGTTTCCGCGCTTGATGTCTCGATTCAGGCGCAGGTGGTGAACCTGCTGAAGGACCTGCAGCGGCGGCTTGGCCTGTCCTACCTGTTCATCGCGCATGACCTGGCCGTGGTGAAGCACGTCGCGGACCGCGTGGCGGTGATGTATCTCGGGCAGATCGTCGAGACGGGGCCGAAGCGGGACCTGTTCGCCGCGCCGCGGCATCCCTACACGCGCGCGCTGCTCGCGGCGATCCCGCATCCGGATCCGCAGCGGCGCGGGCAGGTGAAGCCGCTCGGCGGGGACGTACCGTCGCCGATGAATCCGCCGCCCGGCTGCCGCTTCCACACGCGCTGTCCCTTCGCGCAGGACCGCTGCCGGACCGAGGCGCCGGCCCTTCGCAGCCTCGCACCCGGCCACGAGGCCGCCTGCCACTTCACGGAATCCCTGCCGCCCGCAGGCCTCGACTTCAGCGGCGGCCTGTCCGAAGCCGCGACGCGGCGGCTAGCCCTGTACGCCGAAGCCAAGGCCCGGAACGCGGCCTGAGGCGCCTCAGGGCTGCATGTGGCTGCCGCCATCCTCCAGCCAGTTCTGGCCCGTGATGAAGGACGCCGCGTCGGAGAGCAGGAAGCAGATCAGCGGCGCCACCTCGGCCGGCACCGCCACGCGGCCCAGCGGAATGCGGGCGAGCGTCTGCTCCCGGAAACGATCGGACCGGATCGTCTCCGTCATCGGCGTCTCCACCGTGCCGAAGCCCACGCTGTTCACGCGGATGCCGTAGCGCGCCCATTCGCGCGCCGCCGTCATGGTGATGCCGTAGAGCCCGGCCTTCGCCGCCGAATAGTTTACCTGCCCAATCGACCCGCGCTTGCCCGCGGTGGAGGAGATGTTGACGATCGCCCCCGGCGCAGCCTCGCCCTTGCGCGCGCGCGCGATCATGTGCCGCCCGACCGCCTGCTGCATCAGGTGGCAGGCCGTCAGGTTCACGTCGATCACCGCCTGCCACTGCGGCAGCGTCATCTTCTCGATCATCGCCGGGCGCGTGATGCCGGCATTGTTCACCAGGCCATGCACCGCGCCGAAGCGCGCGACGGCGTCATCCACGATGCGCGCGCAGAAGGCCTCGTCCGTCACGTCGCCCATCAGCGCCAGAGTCCGCTCGCCGGCCAGGGCGGTGGAGACGGCGGCGAAGGTCTCGGGATTGCGTTCCACCATCACCAGGTTGGCGCCGAGCTCGAGCGCGAGTTCGGAGATGGCGCGGCCGATGCCCTGGCCGGTGCCGGTGACGATGACGGTACGGCCGGTCAGGGCCATCGGGTTGCGCATGCGGTCCTCCCTTTGTTGGCGAAGGGCGGCGGAGGGCAAGTTCCCCCACGCCCCCTCCCGTTTTTTCTCAAAGAAGGTTGAGGGGGGTGAAGGGGGGAGAAGTTCTCTTCTCCCCCCTCAATTCAACCGCAGCCCCCGGATCAACTCCGGCGAAGGTTTCGCCTCACCCCGTTCCACGCGCTTGACGATCTCGGTCAGCGCCGCGTTGGCGCGCGCCTCGATCCCGACCTCCTTGCCCTTCGCCACGACGAAGCCGTTCAGGAACTCGATCTCGGTGCGGCGCCCCTTCACCATGTCCTGGCCCATGGAGGCGCGATGCGCGCCGCCGCCGGGCTTCTGCGTATCCGCCAGCCGCTGCGCGTCATAGGCCGCGCGCGCCTCGGCATCGCCCTCGCCCGCGCGGGCGATGATCTCGGCATCGAGGTGCAGGATCTCCTCGAGGTCGTAGCCCAGCGCCTGGCCGACGCGGATCGCCTCGCTTCCCAGCCGTGCGGCGAAGGCGCGGATCGCGTCGTCCGCCGTCGCTTCCTTCGCGACCAGGCCCGTGGCCGCGGCGATGCCGTTGCCCATCACATTCGCGACCAGCTTCGACCAGCGTTCGCCCCAGAGGTTCGACGTGGTCAGGGCGGAATCCGACAGGGCGAGAAGGGAGGTGATGAACTCGGCGCGCGGGGAGATACGCCCATGCGGCTCGCCCACGCGATAGACGGTGTGCGACGCGCCGGACTTGCCCGCGGCGCGCTTCACCAGCCCCGGCCCCGTGAGTTCCACCGTGATCAGCGACGCGATGGCGCCCAGCACCCGGCCCCAGCCGACGATGCCGGCTATGGCTTCCTCGTTGATGCAGTTCTGCAGGGAGACGACGTAGCCGCCCGGCGAGAGGTACTGCGCGATCATCGTCGTCGCCCAGGCCGTGTCGTAGGACTTCATGCAGACGAAGGCGATGTCGACCGGGCGTTCCTTGGCGAAGGACTGCAGCTCGGTGATGTGGATCGCGCGCACCGGCACGGTGAATTCCGGCACGTCCTTCAGATGCGCGATGGTCAGCCCCTTCGCGCGCATCGCCTCCACATGCTCCGGCCAGGGGTCGATGAAGGTCACGTCGTGGCCGGCCTGGGCGATGTAGGCCCCGGCATAGCCGCCGACCGCGCCGGCGCCGACGATGGCGATGCGTGGCTTGTCCATGGATGCGTTTCCCCCTCAGTCGCCGCGGATCGCGGCCTCCACGGCGAGTGCCACCTTCAGCGCGCGCCGCCCCGCCGCACCGTCCACCAGCACGGGCGCGCCGTCCAGGCAGGCGGCGACGAAGGCGGCCTGCTCGGCTTCGAGGCTGTCGTGGTCGGTCCAGGTGGCGCGGTCGATGCCCGACCCCGGCATGGTCGCGACCGGCTCCGCGCCGCCGCGGCGCAGCACGGCCAGTGAGCGTTCGAGGAAGTTCACGCTCATTTCCCCCTCGGTGCCGAGGACGCGCAGGCGCCGTTCCATGGCGAGCGAGACGCGGGAGGCAGTGAGCACCGCGGCGCGCCCCCCGGCGAAGCGCAGCCGTGCGACCGCGAAATCGGGGTGGGTAGAGGCGACCGCCGCGCCGACCGCCTCGACCGCCTCCGGTTCCCCGCCCGCCAGTTCGATCACGAGGTCGATGTCATGGATCATCAGGTCCAGCACGACCGAGACGTCGAGGCTGCGGGGCCGGAAGGGCGCGGCCCGCACCGCGTCCCAGGACAGGGCGCGGCCGCCGGCGGGCGCTTCCATGACCGCCCGGAAGGCGGCGGAAAAGCGCTCGATATGCCCGACCTGCAGCACCCGGCGCCCCTTGGCGGCGGCGTCGATCAGCGCGTCGGCCTCGGCCAGGCTCGCCGCGATCGGCTTCTCCACGAAGACATGTCGCCCGGCCGCGAGCGCCTTCGCGGCGAGTTCGAAATGAAACCGGGTGGGGGCGGCGACGATGACGGCCTCGGCCGCGCCGACCAGCGCATCCGGCGCCATCGGGACCGTCCCGGCCTCGGCGGCGACGGAAGCGGCCCGCGCGGGGTCGGCGTCATGCAGGCCGACAAGGCGGATCCGCGGGTTCGCCGCGGCCTTCAGGGCATGGAATCGACCGAAATGGCCGACGCCGAGGATGCCAAGGGCGAGTCGCCCGTCCGATGCGCTCATCCCGCGGTCCTAGACCGGAACGGGCGGGCCGGAAACCGGGGCGGCGGGGTTGCATCGGCGGGGGGGCCTCGCCATTGTCCGCCGCCTGAAACAGGGGGGGTCACACCCGCTCATGCTGCATTTCGCGCGCTGGAAGACGGTCGCGATCCTGATGGTCTGCCTGGCCGGCTTCCTTGTGAGCCTGCCGAACCTTATGCCGCGCGCCGTCTTCCCCGAGTGGTTCCCGCTGCGGCAGGTGAGCCTGGGCCTCGACCTGCGCGGCGGATCGTACCTGCTGCTGGAAGTCGACCTGAACACGGTGGTGCGGGAACGGCTCGATTCGATGGTGGATGGGGCGCGCACGCGCCTGCGCACCGCGAATGTGCGATATGTGAACCTCGCCTCGGATGCCCCGAACCGCCGCATGGGCCTGCGCGTGACCGATGCCGCCCAGGTGCCGGCGGCCGTCGCGGCCCTGCGCGAACTGGCGAACCCCGTGCAGTTGCCGACCGGGCAGAGCGTGCCCGACATCGAGGTGACGAGCGGCGCCGACGGACAGGTCTGGGCCACGCTCACCGAGGCCGGGCTGCGCGCCAAGGCCAGCGGCGCGGTCGAACAGTCGATCGAGATCGTCCGCCGCCGCGTGGACGAGACGGGGGTGGCGGAAGCGCTGATCGCCCGCCAGGGCCAGCAGCGCATCCTGGTGACGCTGCCCGGCGTCGAGGACCCGGACCGCATCAAGAACCTGCTCGGCCGTACCGCGCGCATGACCTTCCACCTGGTGGACGAGGCCGCCTCGCTGGCCACGACCGCGCCGCCGGGCGTGATGTTCCTGCCCGGGGAAAGGGACGGGGAACGCTTCGCCGTCCGTCGCCGCGTGGAGGTCGATGGCGCCAACCTGACCAATGCCCGCGCGGGCCAGGACAGCCGCACTGGCGAATGGGTTGTGAACTTCACCTTCGACAGCGTGGGGACGCGGCGCTTCGCCGACATCACCCGCGCCAATGTCGGGCGCCCCTTCGCGATCGTGCTGGATGAGAAGGTGATCACCGCGCCGGTGATCCGCGAGCCGATCACCGGCGGCCAGGGGCAGATCAGCGGGTCCTTCACCGTGCGCTCGGCCAACGACCTGGCGGTGCTGCTGCGCGCCGGCGCGCTGCCGGCGCCGCTGACGGTGGTGGAGGAACGGACCGTCGGGCCCGAGCTCGGCGCGGATGCGATCCGGGCGGGCACCATCGCGCTCGCGGCCGGGACGCTGTTCGTCTTCCTCTACATGGGCTTCGCCTACGGCCTGCTCGGATGGTTCGCCAACATCGCGCTGGCCGTGAACATCGTGCTGCTGTTCGCGTTCATGACGCTGATCGAGTCGACGCTTACGCTGCCCGGCATCGCCGGCATCGTGCTGACGCTCGGCACCGCGCTCGACGCCAACATCCTGATCAACGAGCGCATCCGCGAGGAGGTGCGCAACGGGCGAAGTCCGATCAGCGCGCTGGAAGCGGGCTTCACCAAGGCCAGCGGCACTATCCTGGATTCGAACCTGACGAACCTGATCGCGATGGCCTGCCTCTACGGCTTCGGCTCGGGCCCCGTGAAGGGCTTCGCGGTCACCGTGGCGGTCGGCACCATCGTGCAGATGTGGACGGCGACGGTGCTGACGCGGCTCTTCGCGTCATGGTGGTACCGGCGGACGCGGCCGAAGGAACTGCCCGTCTTCCAGCGGCCGGGGCTGTCGCTGATCGACCGGTTGCGCCGCCCGCTGTTCCGGATCTTCCCCGACGACACGCATATCCCCTTCATGAAGGGCGCGCGGATCGGGCTCGTCGTCTCGGCGCTGCTGTCCTCGGCCTCCGTCGCCATCGCCTTCTGGCCGGGGCTCGAGAAGGGCATCGACTTCAAGGGCGGCATCGAGATGGAGGTGCGGACGCCGGGGCCGGGCGACATCGGCGCGCTTCGCGCGGCGGTTGGCGGCCTCAATCTCGGCGATGCGACGCTGCTGCAGTTCGGCGACCCTTCGACCTTCGCGCTGCGCCTGCCCGCCCAGGGCGACGAGGGCGCGGTGCAGCGCGCGGTGAACGCCGTGCGCGGGGCGCTCGAGCAGGCCGCACCGGGGACGCGCATCCTGCGGGTGGAGGCGGTCGGCAACCGCGTGTCCGATGAGTTGTTCATCGGCGGGATGATGGCGCTCGGCCTGTCCTTCCTCGCGATGCTGCTCTACATCTGGTTCAGGTTCGAATGGCAGTTCGGCGTCGCCGCGATCACGACGCTGATCCTGGACGTCACCAAGACGATCGGCTTCATGGTGCTGTTCCAGATCGAGTTCAACCTGACGACGATCGCCGGCATCCTGACGGTCATCGGCTTCAGCGCGAACGACAAGGTCGTCGTGTTCGACCGGATGCGGGAGAACCTGCGCAAGTTCAAGACGATGCCGCTGGACGAGCTGGTCGATCGCTCGATCAACGAGACGATGAACCGTTCTCTCGGCACGTCGATGACGCTGCTGCTCTCGGCCTTGCCGCTCGCCTTGTTCGGCGGCGATACCCTGGCCGGCTTCGCCTGGGTGATGGTCGTCGGCATCGTGATCTCGGCGGGTTCGTCGGTGTTCATCGCCGCGCCGATCGTGCTCTACAGCGGCCGCAACCGGCTGCGCCGCGGCGATGACGAGGCCGCCGCGCCCGGCGCCAAGCCCGCGCCCAGGTAATGGTTCCCAAAGGCCTTTCGGCCTTTGGTGGGGGAGGTTCGGAGGGGGCGACGCCCCCTCCGCCTATCCGTTCCAGGCGCGCCTGTAGAGCGCGACGATCTCGCCCGCATCCGGCACCGCCGGGTTGTTCGCGGGCGATCCGCTCGCCAGCGCCTGCGCCGCCATCGTCTCCAGCAGCCCATCCCATTTGGACGGGTCGATGCCATAGGCGGCGGGCGTGGGCACCGCGAGGTCGCGGTTGAGGTCGCGCAGTTCCTGCAGCAGCTTCGCCGCCGCGGACTGGTCGCCCTCGGCCGAGGTCGCCACCCCCATGGCGCGCGCGGCCTCCGCATAGCGGGGCAGGGCGGCGTTCAGGCTGAACTCGGTGACCGCCGGCAGCAGCATGGCGTTCGACAGCCCGTGCGGCACGTGGAAATGCGCCCCGATCGGGCGCGACATGCCGTGCACCAGCGCGACCGAGGAATTGCTGAAGGCGATGCCGGCGAGCGTCGCGCCCTTCATCATCGCCGCGCGCGCGATGGCGTTCGAAGGTTCGCGATAGACCGTGCGCAGGTTGGGCGCGATCAGCCGCATGGCCCGCAGCGCGTATTCATCGGCCTCGTCGTTCGCGCGCTTCGACACGAAGGCTTCCAGCGCGTGGGTCAGGCTGTCGATGCCGGTGTCCGCCGTGGTGCGCGGCGGCACGCTGAAGGTCAGTTCGAAATCCACCACGGCGGCGAGCGGCAGGGCGCCGAGCCCCGCGATGAGCATCTTCTCGTCGCGTTCCGTGTCGGTGATGACGGTGAAGCGCGTCGCCTCGCTGCCCGTGCCCGCGGTGGTGGGGATGCAGATGACGGGCAGGGCGGCGCGGTTGGCCTGCGCCGGCACCTTGAAGTCGCGCATCCTTGCCCCGGCGGGCGCGGCGCCAAGGATCGCCATGGCCTTGGCCGTATCCATCGGGCTGCCGCCGCCGAAGCCGACGAGGCAGTCGTAGTCGCCGGCCTTCATCGCGGCGACGCCGGCCTCGATCACCGTGTCGGTCGGGTCGGGCACCGTCTCGCTGAACACGGATGGCGAAAGCCCCGCGGCGCGCAGCGGGGCCAGCGCCTTCTCGACCGTGCCGGAGGACACCATCCAGGGGTCGGTCACCACCAGCGGCCTGGAAAGGCCGAACTGCCCCAGCACCTCGGCGAGTTTCCCGACGGCGCCGCCGCCGATCATCAGCAGGCGGGGGGAGACGAAGCTCGTGGTCATCACGCCTTCCCTTCGCGGATCATCTCGATCACGCCCGAGAAATCCTTCGTCCCGCCGCCGGCCTCGAGGAAGCGGCGATAGAGGTCGAGCGCATGCGCGCCGAAGGGCGTCGCCACCCCCGCATCCTTCGCCGATTGCTGCGCGAGGCCGAGATCCTTCGTCATCAGCGCGGCCGAGAAGCCCGGCTTGTAGTCGCGGTTCGCCGGGCTGCCCGGCACAGGGCCAGGGACCGGGCAATAGGTGGTCAGCGCCCAGGATTGCGCGCTGGACTTCGACGTGACGTCGAACAGCGCCTGGTGCGACAGGCCGAGCTTCTCGGCGAGCACGAAGGCCTCGCAGGTCACCGCCATCGTCGCGGCGAGCATCATGTTGTTGCAAAGCTTCGCCGCCTGGCCCGCGCCGGGGCCGCCGCAATGGACGATGGTGCGGCCCATCGCCTCCAGCACCGGCTTGGCGCGCGCGAAGGCGGCGTCGCTGCCGCCGACCATGAAGGTCAGCGTGCCGGCTTCGGCGCCCATCACGCCGCCGGAGACGGGCGCGTCGAGGAAATCCCGCCCGCCCGAGGCCGCCGCGACGTCCCGCGCCGCCGTCACGTCGATGGTGGAACAGTCGATCAGGAGCGCGCCGGGCCCCGCGGCGGCCATCATGCCGCCGGCGCCGAGCCAGGCGTCGCGCACATGCTGGCTGGCGGGCAGCATGGTGACGACGACCTCGGCCCCCTGGGCGGCATCCGCCGCCGAGGCGGCGCGGCGCGCGCCGGGCACGCCGTCGATCGCGCCGGGGGCGAGGTCGAAGGCCGAGACCTCATGCCCTGCCTTGATCAGGTTTCGCGCCATCGGCGCGCCCATGTTGCCCAGGCCGACGAAGCCGATGCGTGCCATGTGCGGTTCCTTCCCTTCGCGTTGCCCGGAGGGTAGGTCGGCCGCGCGCGGCGGGGAAGGCGGTCAGGCCGCCGGCTGGTCCAGCATCCGCAGGACGGCTTCCGCCGCGGCCTGGGATGGCAGGCCCTCCGGCGCGCGCAGATGCGCCAGCGCCTCGGCGAAGCCGGCGCGCTGCGCGGCGGCGACGGCGGGGTCGAGCATGGGCGCGAGCAGCGCCTCGGCCAGCGCCTCCGGCGTGCAGTCCTCCTGCAGCCGTTCCGGCACCACCTCGCGCTCGGCCAGCAGGTTCACGAGCGAGGCATGCGGCACCTTCACGAGGCGCCGGACGATCGCCGCGGTGATCGGGTTCACGCGATAGGCGACCACATGCGGGATCCCCGCCATCGCCATTTCCAGCGAGGAGGTGCCCGACTTGATCAGCCCCGCGCCGCCCGAGGCCGCGACGGCGGCGAAGGCATCGTGCTTCGCCGCCAGGCCATCGACCAGGATGGGCGCCGCGGGCCAGTCGCGCGCGGCGGCGCGCACCGCCTCGGCCACGATGGGTGCTACGGGCAGGACGGGGCGCAGGCCGGGCAGGCGCGCGGCGGCGATGCGCAGGGCCGCGCCGAAGACGGGCAGCAGGCGGGACGCCTCCATCCGCCGGCTGCCCGGCATGACGATGATCGGGCGGTCGGCGTCGGTCAGCCCGTGCGCCGCGCGGAAGCGCGCCGCGTCGCCCTGGTCCGCGCCGCTTTCCAGCACGGGGTGGCCGACGAAGGTCACGGGGATGCCGGCGGCCTCGAAGAAGATCGGCTCGAAGGGCAGCAGGCAGAGGATGCGGTCCACCTTGCGGCGCAGCTTCATCACGCGCCCGGGCCGCCAGGCCCAGACCTGCGGCGCGACGTAGTGAACGATGGGAATGCCGATGGGCTTCACCATCTCCGCCAGCCGCAGCGTGAAGCCCGGGCTGTCGATGGTGACGAGCACGGCGGGCCGGCGCGTCGCGACATCCGCCGCGGCATCGGTGAGCAGCCGCTTGAGACGAAAGATCTTGGGCAGGACCTCGAGCAGCCCCATCAGCGCGAGTTCGCGATAGTCAAACAGGCTCGGGACACCCTGCTCGGCCATGCGCGGCCCGCCGATGGCGGCGAATTCCAGGTCCGGCCGCCGCGCGCGCAGCGCGGCGATCAGGCGCGCGCCGAGCACGTCGCCAGAGGCCTCGCCCGCAACGATGTAGACGAGCGTCACGCGAACACCGCAGGCGTAGGCCGCGCGAAGGGCGCCGCAGGCCAGTCCCGGTGGTTCAGCACCTGCCCATCCCGCCGCACGGCATCGAGCCGCGCTGGATCGAGCGTGCAGAACACCCAGCCCGGCTGGTCGAGCGCGCCCCGCGCCAGCACGCCATCCTCCGGGAAGCCGCGATCGACCGGGCCGAAGACCGCCGCATGGCCACGGTTCACGTCGAGAGCCGCGGACCAGGGCGCGAGCCCCACGGTCGGCGCGATGGCGACGTAGCACTGGTTCTCCATCGCCCGCGCCTGGGCGCCGATGCGCACGCGGTTGAAGCCGGCGAGCGTGTCCGTGCAGGAGGGTGCGAGGATGAGCCATGCCCCCTGCTGGACCTGCACGCGGACATGCTTGGGGAATTCCACGTCGTAGCAGACGGAGATGCCGATCCGTCCCCAGGGCGTGTCGAAGACCTTCGGATCCTCCCCGCGCGTGACACCCCAGCGCTCGCTTTCGAAGCGGGTCATGGCACGCTTGTCCTGGACCGCCATCCGACCATCCGGCGCGATCAGGGGCGCGCGGTTCACCACGGCGCCGTCGGCGCGGCGCATGGGCAGGGTGCCGGGCAGCAGCCAGACGCCGAGGCGCCGGGCGGCGTCGCGCATGGCCTCGAGAATGGCCGGCGCGGCGGCGACCATGGCCGCGAGTTCCGTCGCCTCGTCCGTCGCTTCGCCGCCGACAAGGCCCGCGCCAAGCTCGACACAAGCATATTCGGGCAGCACGAGCAGGTCCGCGCCGGCTCGGCCTTCCTCGAGCCGCGCTTCCAGCGCACGCGCGAAGGCCGCGACATCCGCCGGCCGGCCGACGCCGTATTGCAGCAGGCCGAGGCGGATCGGCCGCGCCTCCGGTGCGCTCACAGCGGGTCCTTCACCCAGAAGCCGAGCGCGTGCGGCGTCTCGCGGTCGTCGCCCACTTCCTTCCAGTCGAAGACAACGGAGACGTCTGCGCGCCGTTCGTAGCCGCGCTTGCGCCAGAACGCGTCGAGCGGGACGTGGTCGCGCGGCTTTCGCGGGTCGTTGTCGTTGCGCGTCACGGCGCAGAACGCTGCGGCGGCGAGGCCGAGGCTGCGCGCATGCGCCTCGCGCAACTCGAAGAAGCGGACGCCGGCGCCGCGGCCGCGGTACTCGCGCAGCAGCACGCTCTCCCCGAAATAGCAGAAGCGCGCGGGATCGAGGCCGCGGTTGCGGAAGGTCGCCTGGATGCGGTCCGTCGCCTCGAGCATCGGCTGGCAGGTGGCGCAGCCCACCGCGCGATCGCCGTCGATCGCGGCGATCACCGCGGCGCCGGGGCTGTCGGCATAGGCGGCGAGGTAGCGCCGCTCATAGGCTTCCTCCCCGTCATAGAGGTAGGGCCAGTCGCGGAAGACGGCGATGCGCAGCCCGGCGAGGCGCGGCAGCCAGGCGCGCAGCCCATCGCCGCGAAGCGTCTCGAAGCGGAGCGGGGCAGGGTCCATGGCGCGTTCCAATAGGGGCGCGCCGGGGCACAGGGAAGGGGTCAGCGCTCCCGCACCAGCCGGAAGCCGCCGAAGCTGTAGCGATCCACGGCCTGCCCGCGGGCGCGGTTGCCGGCCCGCACGTACCAGGGCAGGTGGCTCCAGGAGCCACCGCGCATGCCGCGGCTCGTGCAATCGCCCGTGACGCGCGGTGCCCCGTCGCCGGCCTGGCCGTCCAGTGTCGGGTTCAGGCAGTCCGCGGTCCATTGCCAGACATTGCCCAGCATGTCGTTGAGCCCGAAGGCATTGCCGCGGAAGGAGCCGACCGGCGCGGTGAAGACGTGCCGGTCGTTGCAGCGGAAGGTGAATTGCGGCCGACGGTCGAGATTGAGCGCCATGGCGAGCGACAGGTCGGCGACATTGCCGAATTCGCAGGCCGCGACCTGTGCCTCGCCCCAGTAGCGGGATGTGGTGGTGCCGGCGCGGGCGGCATATTCCCACTCGGCTTCCGAGGGCAGGCGATACGCCCGGCCGGCACGGGCCGAGATCCAGGCGGCGTAGGCGTTCGCGTCCTCCCAGCTCACGCAGACGACGGGATGATTGTCGGCCTGCGCGAAGCCCGGCGCGCGCCAGGTCAGGCCGGGACGTTCCTCGTACTCGTAGGAGGTGCCGGTGTTCACGAAGGCCCAGCATCCCTCGGTCGTGGGGTGGCCGGTCGCGGCGACGAAGGCGGCGTATTCGGCGCGCGTCACGGTGTTGCGGGACATGGCGAGGCCGGCCGCGATGGTCACCCGGCGCTGCGGCTCGGAACGCCCGCGCAGGTCCACGGGCACGCCCTCGCGCTCCTCCTCCCCACGCGGCACGCCCATCGTGTAGGTGCCGGGCGGCAGGGGGATCATCTCGGGGCAGTCTGGGCAATCCCGGATGCTGCGCGGCGTCACCTGGGCCAGGGCCGGGGTGGCGCCCAGCAGCAGGGCGAGGATCAGGAGGGTGCGGCGCATCGGCAACTCCGGCACATCACGCGATATCGGCAAGGTCCGCTCCCGGACCTTGAGACGCGGACACCTCACCCCCGCTTGAGGATGCCGGTCTGTCGCGCCGCGTCAAGAAAAGCGTTCAGGCCATCCTCCACGATGCCGCGCGGCAGGTTGCGCGTCACGAAGACGATGCGCGACCTGCGGTCGTGGTCCAGCGGCCAGCCTGCAAGCCTGGCGGGAGGATGGAAGCTGCGCTGCACGCCATGGACGACGACGGGGCGCGCTTCACCCGCGATGTTCAGCAGGCCCTTCACGCGCAGCAGGCTGTCGCCGCGCGTCACCGTCAGCATCTCGAGCCAGGTCGCGAGGCCGTCCCAGGGCAGCGGATCATCGAAGACGAGGGCGAAGGCCTCGATGCCATCCGCGTGCCGGTGCGCATGCGCCGCCGCCTCGGTCTCCTCCGCCGCCAGCCATGCCGCGACGGCCGGGATGCGGCCCTCGGTGCTGAAGGGGCCGGCGCCGAGCAGCGCCTCGGGCGCCACATCGCCCGCCATGGCGCGCAGCACCGGCGCGACGGGGTTGAGGATCCGCAGCCGCCCTTCCAGCGCCGCGGCGGCCTCCCGGGTCGCGAGGTCGGTCTTGGTCAGCACCAGCCGATCGGCCATCGCGGCCTGCTTCACCGCCTCGGCTTCCGTATCCAGCGTCGCGTCGCCGGCCACCGCATCGACCAGCGTGACGACGCCATCGAGCGCATAGGCGGTGAGCATCAGCGGATGGGAGATCAGCGTCTGGAGGATCGGCGCGGGATCGGCGAGGCCGGTCGTCTCGATCACCACGCGGCGGATCTCCTGCCCCGCCTCGGCCCGCTGCGCGAGGTCGCCCAGCGCGCGCACCAGGTCGCCGCGCACGGTGCAGCAGATGCAGCCGGCCTGGAGCAGCACCGTGTCGCCGTCCAGCCGCTCCACCAGCAGATGGTCGAGGCCGACTTCGCCGAACTCGTTGATGAGCACCGCGGTGCCCGTCATCGCCGGATGCTTCAGCAGGCGGTTGAGAAGCGTCGTCTTGCCCGCACCGAGGAAGCCGGTCAGCACCGTGACCGGGATCTTCCGCCGCGTCATCCGCCGTAGAGCGCCTTCGGATCCACCGCGGGCTCGGCGATGGTCGCGAGCGCGTCGTCGCGCAGCGCGCGGAAGAAGCACGAACGCCGGCCCGTGTGGCAGGCGACGCCGTGCTGGTCCACCAGCGCGAGCAGCGTGTCCCCGTCGCAGTCCAGGCGCAGATCGACGAGGTGCTGCACCTGCCCGGAACTCTCCCCCTTGCGCCACAGCCCGTTGCGGGAGCGGGAGAAGTAGCAGACCCGGCCGGTCGCGAGCGTCTCGGCGACCGCCTCGGCGTTCATCCAGGCGACCATCAGCACCTCCCCGCTGTCGTGCTGCTGCGCGATGCAGGGAATGAGGCCCGCGGCATCGAAGCGCAGGGCGGCGATGAAGGCGGCGATGGCGGCTTCGGTCGGCGGCGGGGCGTGTTCCGGCATGGTCATGTTATAGTGTCCGTCCCTGGCGGAATCGAGGTTCGGCGATGGCGGATGGCGCGGCACGGCAGAAGGCGCTGGCGGAGGCGGAAGCCGCCTGCCTGCGCCGCGGCGCGCAGTTGACGCCGCTGCGCCGGCAGGTGCTGGAACTGGTGCTGGAGGCCGAGGCCCCGGTCGGTGCCTATGCGCTGCTCGACCGGCTGAAGGCGAGCCGGCCGGGCGCCGCGCCGCCCACCGTCTATCGCGCGCTCGACTTCCTGCTCGAGCACGGGCTGATCCACAAGGTCGAGCGGCTCAACGCTTATATCGGCTGCAGCGATACGGGCCACGGCCATGCGCATGAGCACGACCATCCGCACCAGTTCCTGATCTGCCGCCGCTGCGGCGCGACGCTCGAGATCGCCGATGCCGCCGTCACGCATGCCATCGAGGCTGCGGCCGCGCGCGCCGGCTTCGTCATCGCCGAAGCGACGGTCGAGGTGGAAGGCGTCTGTGCACGCTGTGCCGCGGCGTGACGCGCCGTTCCGTTCCGCTGGCGTGCGGATGCCGCGACGCGGGTTGATGTGGCATCAGCCATCCTGGATGCTTGCCGCATCCGCCGCGTCGCGTCGGCGCGGTCGTGGGGAAGGAGACCTGGGATGAGCTTCGGACCGATCGCGCGCCTGCTCGGCGTGGGCGCGCTGGGGGTGGCAATGATGGCCACGCCCGCGGGCGCGCAGGGAACCGCGCCGCCGATCTTCACCACCGGGGAACTGGCGCGCGCCTGCGGGCCGTCGGCGGGTGACGCGAATGCGCTCGCCTCGCGCTCGGTCTGCTACGCGGTGCTCGTCACCGTCGGCCAGGCGCATGCGATGTACACGACCGGGTCGCGCGCCGCCCCGCCGGCCTTCTGCATGCCGAACCCGTCGCCGTCGCTGGAGCAGGTGGCCTCCGGCTTCGTCTCCTGGGTCGCGGCGAATCCGCAGCATGCGGGGACGCGCGCGGTCGAGGGCGCGCTGCGCTTCGCCGCCGCCACCTATCCCTGCGCGGCGCCCGCCGCCCGCCGCCGCTGAGAGGAAGGAGACGCATCATGACCAAGAAGATTCGCCTCGGTGCCGTGCTGGTGCTGGGCCTCGGCCTCGCCGGCTGCGCCGGCATGTCCGACACGCAGCGGGCGACCGCGACGGGCGCCGGCATCGGCGCGCTCGGCGGCGCTGCGATCGGGTCCTTGTCCGGCAATGCCGGCTGGGGGGCGCTGATCGGCGCCGGTGTCGGCGGCGCTTCGGGCTACGCGATCGGGCGGTCCAACCAGTCCCGTTGAAACCCTGCCCCGGCCCGGGCGGCATGCCCGGGCCGGCGGCGACGTTACTGCGGCAGGGTCGCCAGGCCGCGCTCGAGATCGGCGATCAGGTCCGCCACGTCCTCGAGCCCGATATGGATGCGCACCGTATAGCCGCCGAGGTCGGCGCTGGTCGCGGTGCGCGTGATGAAACCGGTCGTCGGCAGCGCGAGGCTTTCATAGCCGCCCCAGGATGCGCCGATGCCGAACAAATCCAGGCTGTCGATGAAGCGGAAGATGTCGGCCTCCGCGTAGCGCGGCTGGAACACCACGCCGAACAGGCTGCAGCCGCCGGTGAAGTCCCGCTTGAACAGCGCATGCTGCGGGTGCGACGGCAGGGCGGGGTGCAGCACGCGCTGCACCTCGGGCCGGGCTTCGAACCAGCGCGCGACGGCCAGCCCGCTTTCCTCCTGCTGGCGCAGGCGAACCGGCATGGTGCGCGCGCCGCGCAGCGCGAGCCAGCAATCGTCCGGTGCGGCGAAATGCCCCATCTGGGACGCCGCGCCGCGGACGATCAGGTGGTCTTCCTCGCTGTTCACGGTGATGGAGCCGAGCAGCACGTCCGAATGCCCGCCGACATACTTGGTCAGCGCCTGGATCGAGACGTCGACGCCGTGCTTGAAGGGCTGGAAGTGATGGATGCCCCAGGTGTTGTCCATCAGCACCTTGGCGCCGCGTGCATGCGCGACGCGGGCCAGCGCCGGGATGTCCTGCAGTTCGAAGGTGTGGCTGCCCGGGCTCTCGGTGTACATGACCTTGGTGTTCGGCCGCATCAGCGCGGCGGCGCCGGCCTCGTCGATCGCCGGGTCGTAGAAGGTGGTCTCGACGCCGTAGCCGGCGAGCAGCCCGTTGGCGATGTTGCGCGCCGGGCCATAGACGCTGTCCGGCATCAGGCAGTGGTCGCCGGCCTTCAGATACGCCATCAGCGGCACCGTCACGGCCGCGAGGCCCGTGCCCACGAGGGTGCAGCGCGTGCCGCCCTCGATCTCGCAGATCACGTCCTCCAGCGCGTATTGCGTCGGGCCGCCCTGGGTGCCGTAGGTCATCACCCGGTTGAAGCGGTCCTTCGAGAAGGTCCGGCGGCTTTCGCAATCCGGGTGCAGCACCGTCGATCCGCGATGCACCGGCGGGTTGACGAAGCCATGCGCGCGCGTGCCCGCGCGGCCGGCGTGGGACATGCGCGTCGCGAAGCGATGCTCACCTTCTGGGAAGCGATGCTCGCCGTGCGGGGTCTTGGCGGAATCGTCGGGCATCTCAGGCGCTCTTCTCTTTCGTGGTTTCCGGGCGGGACGCCCATTCGGTCCAGGAGCCGTCATAGACGGCGGGTTCCGGCAGCCCTGCGCGCACCAGGCCGAAGGCCAGCACGCAGGCGGTGACGCCGGATCCGCACGATGTGACGACGGGCTTGCCGCCCGCCGCCCCCGCCGCGGCGAAGATCGCGCGCAGCGCCGCCGGATCCTTCATCCGCCCGTCCGGGCCCGCCATGTCGGTGACCGGCACATTGGCCGCGCCGGGCATGTGGCCCGAAGGCAGGCCCGCGCGCGGTTCCGGCGCCGTGCCGTCGAAGCGGCCCTTGGCGCGGGCGTCGATGATCAGCGCGGAACCATCCGCGACGATCCGCTTCACGTCGCCGATGCCGGCGAGCATCCCGGCGCGGAAATCCGGCACGAAGGATGCGGGCGCGGGGGCAGGGGCCTCGCCGCTTTCGGTCGGGCGGCCTTCCTTCACCCAGGCGGGCAGGCCGCCATCGAGCACGGCCACGCGGTCATGCCCGAACAGCCGCATCATCCACCAGCCGCGCGGGGAGGAACGCAGCCCGTGCTGGTCGTAGAAGACGATGCGATGGCCGTTGGAGATCCCGAGCGCGCCCACCATCCGCGCGAAGGCGGCCGGCGTGGGCACCATGTGCGGCAGGTCGGTTTCCTTGTCGGCGATGGCGTCGATGTCGAACATCCGCGCACCGGGAATGCGCGCGGCGCGGAACGCGTCGTGCTTGTTGCCCGGTTCGTTCGGCAGGAAGGTCGAGCAGTCGAACACCAGCAGGTCCGGCTTGCCGAGTTCCCCCGCGAGCCATTCCGTCGAGACCAGCATCTCCATCCGCGTCACTCCCCGACCAGCACGATGGACACGCGCCGGTTCGCGCGGCCCTTGTTCTCGATCTTCGCGACCTCGACGCGGCCGATCTCGCCCGTCGCGCGCACATGCGTGCCGCCGCAAGGCTGGAGGTCGACGGGCGCTTCCTCGGCCCCGATCCGCACCAGGCGGATGCGGCCCGATCCACGCGGCGGCTGCACCGAAAGGGTGCGTACCAGGCCGGGATTGGCGTCGAGCTCATCCTCGCTGATCCAGCGCTCGCTGACCCGATGGTTGGCGGCGATCAGCGCGTTCAGCCCTTCGGTCAGCGCTTCCTTGGTCGGCGGGTCCGGCAGGTCGAAGTCGAGCCGGGACTTGTCCGCGCCGATCTGCCCGCCGGTCACACCGGCGTCGGGGATCAGGCTGCACAGCAGGTGCAGTGTGGTGTGCATGCGCATCAGCCGGTGGCGCCGCGGCCAGTCCAGCACGGCCGTCACCTCCGCGCCCACCGCCGGCAGCGCGGCGCCGGGGGCGGAGACATGCAGCACCGTGTCGTCCGGCCCCTTCAGCGTGTCGGCGACCGCCATCTCCCCGCCCGCCCAGCGGATCGCGCCGAGATCGCCGGGCTGGCCGCCGGCGCGGGCATAGAAATTGGTGCGGTCGAGGACGACGCCCTCGGGCGCGGCGGCGATGACGCGCGCGGCGATCTCCCGCGCATAGGCATCCTCGCGATAGACCAGTTCGGTCGCCATTCAGTCCATCCAGTCCTTCAGCAGCGCATCCCGCCGTCGTGCGAAGCCGGACAGGCAGAGCGCGCCGGTCGCGTTGCACATGCGGTTGTCGTCGAGCATCGCGATCGCCTCGGCCGCCGGCAGGACGGTCAGGCGGATGTCCTCATGCTCGCTCGCCAGGCCATGGTGGCCGGCAAGCCCTTCCTCGGGCAGGCGCACCCGCGCGATGAAGAGGTTGATCGTCTCGTCCGACCCGCCCTGGTTGAGGATGTAGCGGCCGAGGGGGGCGAAGCGGTCGGGGGCGAGGCCGGTCTCCTCCAGCACTTCCCGCCGGGCGGCCTCGACCGGGTCCTCGCCATCCTCCATCAGGCCGGCGGGGCATTCGACCATGAGCGGTTCGAGCCCGGCGGCCAGCGCGGGCAGCCGGAACTGCTCGATCAGGGCGACGCGGTCATGCCAGGGGTCCCAGGGCAGCACGGCGACGGCGAAGCCGCGGCGCCAGAGTTCCCATGTCTGCACCCCGCTTTCCTCGCCGTCGAAGCGGCGCTTGCGGAAGCGGATGCGTTGCAGGGGGAAGCGGCCATCCCAGACCACCTCGTCCGAGAGCAGCGTCACGTCCGGATGCGGCGGGATCGGCTTCGCCTTCGGAGGTCTGGCCTTCATGCGCGTCGGACCCTACCCTCAGGGCTCCGGATCGTCCATGACCCCAGACCCCACCAACGCGCAGCCCGACCCGGCCGCCCGGGCGCGCGCCCGGCGGCGGGGCATCGTCCTCGTGCTCATCGCCTCGGCCACCTTCGCGCTGGCCGCGGCGGCGGCCAAGGCGATCGGCGCGGGCATCCCGGTCGCCGAAGTGATCCTGTTCCGCAACCTTTTCGCCATACCGCTGCTGTTGCCCGTGGTGATGGCGAGCGGCGGCTGGGGCGCGCTCGCCACGCGCAACCCGATGAGCCACGCGGCGCGGACCCTGTTCGGGCTCATGGGGATGGTGGGTGCCTTCTACGGCTACGTGCACCTGCCGATAGCCACCGTCACGGCGCTCGGCTTCACCATGCCGCTGTTCCTGACGGTGCTGTCGGTGCCGCTGCTGGGCGAGCGCGTCGGATGGCGACGGGGGCTTGCCGTGCTGGTCGGCTTCGCGGGCGTGCTGCTGATGGTGCGGCCGGGCTCGGAAGGGCTGAGGGGGGAGGGGCTTGCCGTCCTTCTGTGCCTGCTGGGGTCGGTCGGCTGGGCGCTCGCCATGATCACCATCCGGCGGATGGGGGAGGCGGGGGAAAGCTCGGTCGCGATCGTCTTCTGGTTCGCGGTCGGTTCCGCCGTGATCGCGGGCATCGCGGCGGTCCCCGTCTGGGTCTGGCCGAGCCCGCTGCAATGGGCCCTGCTGTTCGCCATCGGCTCGGTCTCGGCGCTGGCGCAGGTGTTGATGACGAGCGCCTATCGCAGCGGCGAGACGACGCTGCTCGCCCCCTTCGAATATGCGGGGATCGTCTGGACCACCGCGCTTGGCGCCTTCATCTGGGCGGAACTGCCGGACGGGTGGGATTTCGCGGGGATCGCGGTGCTGGTCGGTGCCGGGCTGTATATCTGGCACCGGGAAGTCGCGCTCGGCGTGAAGCGCTGAGCGGGCAGGACGATGGGCCCCGGGGGTTCGCCCCGGGGCCCTGTCGCGTCAGGTGAAGATGAAGTCGGTTGCGGTGATCGCGTTGGTGCCGACCCCGGTCACGCCGTTCAGCGTGATGGTCCCCTCGGTCATCGTGATCAAGGCGTTGCCGGCGGCGTAGGCGACCGTGATGCTGCCGCCCGGGTTCAGGTCGCCCGCCGTCAGGCCGAGGCCGCGGACGTCGATCCGGTCCTGACCTGCGCCGCTGGCGACGAAGTCGGTGACGACATCGTTGCCGAAGGCCGTGCCGAAGCGGAACACGTCCGCGCCGATGCCGCCGGTCAGGTTGTCGTCGCCGGCGCCGCCATCGACGGTGTCGATGTTGTCGCCGCCGTTGAGCACGTCCGCAGCGCCGCCGCCGAGCAGCAGGTCATTGCCGAGCCCGCCGAGAAGCTGGTCGGCGCCCTCGCCGCCGTCGAGCGTGTCGTTGCCCGAGAAGCCAATGAGGACGTCGCCCTGGTCGCCACCGACAATGCGGTTGGCGAGGGTGTTGCCGGTGCCCGCGAAGGCACCAGTACCGGTGAAGACCACATGCTCGATGCCGGCGCCCGCAGTGTAGGACGATATCGAGGCCTGCACCGTATCCGAGCCGACACCACCATCGACGACATCGTCGCCGATATCGTCGACGATGTAGAGGTCGTTGCCAACACCGCCGCGAAGGACGTCCGTGCCGGTACCACCATCGAGCGTATCGTTCCCGATAAAGCCGAACAGGTAGTCGGCCCCATTTCCGCCAAGCAGCGAGTCATTGCCCCCGACGACATCGATGGACGTCTCGCCAAGGATCGTATCGTTGCCGTCGCCACCGATGACCGTGTCGGAGCCAGTGCCTGCGTGGATGGTGTCGGCACCCTCACCGCCGTCGATGAAGTCGTTACCGTCACCGCCGCCGATGGTGTCGTTGCCTTCGCCGCCGTTGATCGTGTCGTTGCCGCCATAGCCGGCCAGGAGGTCGTTGCCTGCCAGGCCGATCAACGTATTGACGTCGTTCCCGCCAATGATCCGGTTGTTCAGCTCGTTGCCGGTACCGACGAAGGCCCCAGTCCCGTTGAAGGTCAGGTTCTCGAAGTTTGCACCAAGGGTGAAGGTATTGAGCGAGGTCACGACCGTATCGATGCCGGCGTTCGCGGCCTCGATCAGGGTGCTGAATTCGTTCGAGACGTAGTAGGCGTCGTTGCCGAGGCCTCCTTCCATCGTGTCGGCGCCAGTGCCCCAGCCACCACCGAGGCTGTCGTTGCCAGCGCCGCCAATGATCGAGTCAGAACCGAGCCCACCCCAGAGTTGGTCGCTGCCGTTACCACCATCCATCGTATCGTTACCGCCGTCGCCTACGATGGAGTCGTTGCCACCGTTGCCGTAGGCGAGGTTGTCTCGGTTATCGAGGACGATGGGGCTCGACGCACTTGTGTCGAAGACGCGGCGGCCCACCGCCTTTTCCGAGATAACGGTCACTGTCTCGGTGGCGCCGACGGCGTCAACATACGTCGCGGTCGCACGGATGAAGGCGGCTGCTTCGCCCATGGCCACGGTGGGTGTGAAGGTGGCGCCATTACCGACCTGCGTCCAAGCGCCGTTCCCGATGCGGGTCTCCCAGACGATGGTCGGCGCGATGCCGCCCTGGAAGCCGTCTGGTTCGACCAGCGTCGCCGTCAGCATGCGCGTGGCGGTCGGCGTCAGGTCGCTCAGCGTGAGCGTCGCGTTCGGCGGCGCCCAGGCCCCATCGGCGAACTGCAGCCGCTCGATGTGCAGCAGCCGGTCGGTTCCGTCCGTCTGCGTGCCGCGGGTATGCGCCACTGTCCAGGACCCATCGGCGTTGACGCTGAAGTCGTAGTCCGCGCGATTGCCCGTATAGACGGCCGTGTCGATCGCGCGGGTCGGATCCACGGTGAAGGGCAGCGCATACTTGATGCTGCGGACGATGCTCATCTGGCCCGGGTTGATCGCACCGCTCAGCAGCGCGGCCTGGATCTGGGTCAGGCTGTCGACAAAGAGGTCGTTCTCCGTATCCGGCAGGTCCACCTTGATCTGCACGTCGAGCCAGGCGTCGCCGTCGATCACGTCGTCGCCGCCGCGGCCCTCGATCGTGTCCGCGCCGCCGCCGCCGAGGAGGACGTTCCCCCGGTCGAAGGCGATGAGCTTCTCGAGGTCCCCCGTGGTCGGCGCCGCCGCCACGAAGTTGCCCATCAACTCCCGCAGCCCGTCGATGCGGTTCACGCCAGCCTGGGTCAGCTCGTTGTTCGCCATCTGGCTCTCGACGGCGCCGGGCACCTCGGGAGCGTTCTGGCTGCTCCGGCTGTCGCCGCGCAGGACGTCGCCGAAGTCGGATCCCGACAGGCCTTCAACCTGGTCGAAGCGGTTGCGCAGGATGTCCTGCTGGTCGGTGGCGAAGATCGGCACCGTCAGGTCGGCATCCGCCCCGCGGCTGAAGCCCTTGTGGCTGGCCCAGTCGTAGCCCCACATCCCCTCGCTGCGCATGACGCTTTCGCCCTGGACCATGATGTCGTCGCCGGACTCTGCGTCGAAGTCGTTCTCGTTCTGGCCGGCGAACATCACGTCGTGGCCGATGATCGAGGAGTTGAAGAACAGCTCGGAGTTATCGCCGGCGATGCCGTCGAAGCCGTTGCCGCCCTCGATCCAGTCGTCGCCCTCGTTGCCGAGGAGGAAGTCGCCGCCCTCGCCGCCGAGGATGAAGTCGTTCTCGGTGCCGCCGAAGGCCTCCTTGCCGTCGGGGCCGGTGATGATCGCGTCCTGGCCCTGGTTGCCGAAGATCAGCGCCAGGCCGTGGCCGCCATGGATGACGTCGTTGCCTTCCTCACCATGCAGCATGTCGACTTCGCCGATCGGCGTCGCGTTGTTGGTGATGATGTCGTCGCCCTTGCCGCCATGGACCTTGTCCACGCCGTCGCCAGCCTCGAGCCGGTCATTGCCGTCGAAGCCCCAGAGCGCGTCGTCGCCGCCGCCGGAGATGATGGTGTCGTTACCGTCCGTCCCGCCGACGACGATGTGGTCGGCGCCGTTGTAGCGGATGTAGTTCGTGTCGCGCTCGACACCACCGACGCCCAGGGCGGCGAGGGTCGGATCGTCGACCGTCGGCTCGGGCGTGCCGAACAGGGCCTGCTTCGCCGGGTCCACGTAGAAGGTGTGGTCGGGCGTCGAGAAAATGTCGCCCGGCAGCGCGTAGTCCTGGTCGCCCAGCGTGGTGTTGTTCATCACCATCTTGGCGAGGGAGTTGTTCTCCAGCTCGTTCAGCAGGTTCAGGCCCTGGACGCGGGAGAGGTAGTAGAAGCGGTCGCCGTTCTGCAGGTTCTCCATCTGCAGTTCGAAGATGAAGGAGAAGGTCGAGCCGAGCATGCCGCCGAAGGGCATCTTCTTCTCGGCCAGGCCGCCGACCCACAGGTCGACATCCTCGAGGCCGCCGAGGCTTCCGCCGGCATAGGCGCCGCGGGCGTTGAGGAAGTCGAGCCGGTCCGCGCGCGCCTCGACGGTTTCGCTTGGCGTGCCGAACACAAGGTTCATCGCCGCGGCGCGCTTGCCGTCGACGGTCGTCTCGGCCGTGATCGTCTCATGCGTGCCGTAGGCCGCGATGAAGTTCACGATCGAAGCAGGGTGCTTCATATTGAGCGCGAAGTCGGTCCAGCTCGTGTAGGGGTCGAGCTGGGTGTCGCCCTGCGCGATTGTCTGGAACTGCTTCCGGGCCTCGTTGAGCGAGGGGATGCCCGCGTCACGGCCGCGGGCGATGTTCAGCACCGCGAGGTCGAGCGGAATGCCGACCAGCTGGTTGCGCAGGACGTCGGTGACGAACTCGTCGATCTCGTTGCCGACCTGCGCGGTCATGCCGCGCACCACGGCCGCCGCGGCCTCGTCATGCCCGACCGCACCGCCGGCCGCGTCGAAGGCGATCGGGTTAAGGAAGGCCTTGAAGAGGTCCATCGGATTCTTCTGGCCGGTCGCGCTCACCAGATCGACCGTCTCGTTCAGCATCGAGTGGCCGAAGCGGTACACAACATGGGCGAACTCGGCGAAGATCGCCGGGTTGATGTCCATCGACGCGTTGAAGACGAAGGCGTCGACGTCCGGCTGCACCTTGCGGGCGAACTCCTCGAAGACGAGGTGCTGGTACTGCATCTCGTTCGTGAAGCGCGCCGCCTGGAACAGGCGCTCGCCATCCCAGTTCAGCGTGCCGGCCAGGGCCTCGAGCGCGGCCGTGTCGGTCGCCGCGGGCAGGACGGTGTCGGCCGGCAGGTCGGTCAGCAGCCAGTCGTTCAGGAAGGCGATGTCGCCCGATTCCAGCGCGCGCATCTTCACCTGGTCGACCAGGTGGTTGTGCTCGGAGTGGAAGACGTGGTGGACGGCGGTCAGGCCGATGTTCTCGTTGCCGCGCCCGTCACCGGTGATGTAGTGCGCGTCGAGCAGTTCGTTGTCGTATTCGATGTTCTGGCCGCGCGCATTCTTCGCGACCGCGTTGCCGACGTCGGTGTCGGTGTCCTGCAGCAGCACGCCGCCGGCGCCGATGACCGGCACCGCGTCATGCGCGATGTCGTCCAGGAAGGCGTTGGCGATGCGGGCCGCGCCCGAGATGTCGAGCGGCGCGCCGGGCGTGCCGGAACGCAGGTCCTCGACCATCGTGCCGGGCGTCGGGCCGGGGACCAGGAAAACGACCTGCGGCATGCCATTCGCGCCCGGCACGAAGTTGCCGTACTGGTCGGTCTTGACCAGCGGCACGCTGCCGATGAAGGCGTCGGTCAGGTCGATGCCGAGCACGTCGCGCGCCTGGGCCTTGATGTCGCCCCAGGTGGCGAGGCCGCCATGCGTGCCATTCGGCCCGCCCGAGCCTTCCAGCAGCTTGCCAGTCGCAACCGGCTTGCCTTCCACGAGCTTGTACTCGCGGAGGAAGAACTGGTGCGAGGCGTGGGAGGTGTAGGTCTGATTCTGGTCGACGAAGGGCGTCGTCAGGTTGTTCGGCGCGGTCTCATCGATCCGCGTCATCGCCATGAAGTTGGTGCGCACGTCGTCCGCGGTGCCGAGCTGGCCGTCGGCGCCGGCGGGGTCGCGGTACAGCGGGTCATCCGGCTTCAGCGGGATGAAAACCGTGCCGCTATCGGCGTTCTTCTTCACCAGGTCGAGGCCGTGGTCGAAGAACTGCCCGAACAGGGTGAACCAGGAATTGTAGGGGGCAGACAGGCCCTCATCCGGCGCGACATTCGGCAGGAAGACGTTGTGCGCGGTGATGCCGCCATTGTTCGTCGTCTCGACCACCACGTTGTAGGTGGTCAGCAGCGCCTTGCGTGCCTCGAGGTCCGTCACCGCCATGACGGCGTTCAGCGCGGTCAGAAGCGCGTTGCCGGTCAGGCCGGCATGGGCGAGGCCCGCCGACACCGCAGCCGGGTTCTCGATGGTCTGGTCGACGATCAGGTTGCTGATCGTGCGCGGGTCGGAGTCGACGACGTTGTCGGCGTCGGGGAGCGTCGCGCCGTAGTCTGTGTTGGTGACGACATTCTGCGGACCAAGCACGAACGGAAGTTCGTCCTGCTCGTTCCTGTACTGCGTGGACAGCACATTAACGAACGGCTGCCCGGAGGAACCCCAGAGCTCCCGGCCCGGGTTCAAGTTGTTGTAGGTCCCGTCGACAGTACGGAGGCCATAGGGGAGCAGGGTGTTGCTGATGGCCAACGCACCAGGGTCGTTTGCGCCAACAACATTGCCAGCTGGATCGACACGGATTGCTGTCAGAGGCGTTCCCGAAGCATGTGCTTCGGCAATCTTGATCTGACGAAGAATGAATTCGAGATCGTGCTTGACGAGCGTGACCATGTATCGTCTCCCGCGCCGACCAAGTCACGCGCACCAGTTGTAGAAAAATTCCATGAGCACAACCGCCAGGAACTTTAGAACTGGAGCAAATGACACGAAGCGATACGGCATCTCTCGCGTTCGTGTTCTGGAGTTCAGAAAAAACTCACAATTGGGACAACCAACTCGGGGTTGTTGCCCGGACAATCTCCAATTGCATTGCCGGTCTTCAGAAATTTCTGAAAACTTGATCTCGCTCAAAAGTGGGTGAAATCAGGGAGTTCTGGGTGGGGCAAATCCCGCGCCCTGGGTGAAAATGGGTTAACCAACCGATAACATTAATTTTCGGTTAGGCGTTTTCCCGCCTGAATCACCTTCGTTCGGCCGACCGCATCGCCCTGCGCAACCGCCGCAACCCGCGAATCACCGCGCGCGGCATGGCCGCGCCGGCCATCCGCCCCGATCCGAATTGTCCCGATTCTGCGATGGCCCAACCGGGCCCCTGCGCTCAGAGCGCCTTGCGGAACCACACCCGCGCATGGCCGGCGGGCATGCCCTCGAGCCGGCCGAACTCGGCATATCCGTTCTTCTGCCAGAAGCCCGGCGCCTGGAAGGAGAAGGTGTCCGTGTAGGCGTTGGTGCAACCGCGTTCCCGCGCGATCGCCTCGGCGCGCGCCAGCAGTTCGGCGCCCACGCCCTGGCCGCGCAGGTCCGGGCTCAGCCACAGCCAGTCCACGAACAGCCAGCCCCAGAAGGTCAGGCCCAGCAGGCCACCCAGCGTCTTGCCGTCCGGGTCCTGCACCAGCAGCGTCACCGGCTCCCTGTCATAGGGGCCGCCCATCGCCTGGTTGAAGTCGTGCAGGCCGCGCTGGATGGCGCCGACCGCCTCGAATTCCGGGGCCGCGTCCTCGACGATCTCGACCCCGCTCGCGCGCATCCGGCTCATCCGCCGAAGCGTCCCCAGCCGGCGACCGCGACCGTCAGCAGGCCGAGCCCGAGATTGAGCGTCACGCCCAGCCGGATGCGGTCGAGCGCCGCCGCCGCCGCGGGCCGGTCACCCGCCGCCAGCGCCGCGCGCATCCCCCGCCAGGGGCCGAGGAACACCGCCAGGAAGACACCCGTCATGACCAGTCCCGTCAGGTGCATCACATGCACGTGCCACACGCTGGCGCCGAAGCCCCAGTACCACCCGCCGAGCAGCGCCCAGCCGGTGAGAAGCACGATCGGCACCACATGCCACAGCACCAGGAAGAACCGCCGGAACACGCCCTGCATCAGGGCGAGCCGCTGCGGCGCCTCCAGCGCATCATGCGCCGCGGGGCGCAGGACAAGGATGGCGAATGCCATGCCGCCCACCCAGAGGACGGCGGCAATCAGGTGCAGGACGTAGATCAGGCTGGCCATGGCGCAGCCCTAGGCGCCCCGCAGCGCGGCGGCAAGGGCGCGGATCTCCTCCGCCGCCACGCCCTTCGGCGCCGCCTCCACCGCGCCGAGCCCGGCCATGAAGGCCTGGGCGAAGGCGGTGCGGTTGCCGATCGTGGCCGACGCCAGCGGCAGCCCGCGCTCCGCGATCGCCGCGCGGACCTGGTCGAGCAGGCGGCCCGAGGCCGGCGCGCGGTTCAGCACCAGCATCACCGGGCGTCCTTCCTTCTTCGCAAGGTCCAGCGTCGCGTCCATCGACCACAGGTCGGCCGCGGAAGGCTGCAGCGGCACCAGGACCAGGTCCGCGCTGCGCACCGCGACGCGCGCATCCGTGTCGTCATGCGGCGCGGTGTCCAGCAGCACGATGTCGGCCTCGCGCTTCAGGCGGTCGAGGATTCCCGGCACGCGCCAGCCGGATGGCGCCTCGAAATGCAGGGGCCGCGCCTTGCGCGCGCGGCCGCGCAGCTCGTCCCACCGCGCCAGGCTGCGCTGCGGGTCGATGTCGAGCAGCGCGACGCGCTGCCCCGCTTCCGCATAGGCGGCCGCGAGGTTCGCGGCGATGGTCGATTTCCCCGCGCCGCCCTTGCGCTGCGCGACGGCGATGACGAAGGCCATGCGCGACTCCGCTTGTGGCGCCGCAGCATAGCAGGGGCGGAAAGGGGGGAAGCCTCCCCCTCTCGGGGGCGCGACCGAGGCGCCGGCAAACATTGCGCGGAGGCGGCGCCAGGACCGCGCGCATGACCCGCGGGCAATCGTTGCGTCATGCGGCGCCGTATCAGTTCAGGAAAGGGTTCCCTCCACGGGGCCCGCGCTGCCGCGGCCCGTACCGGGTCGCGAGGTAGTCCACGATCGTCCGGCGGAACTCGCCATCGATCGGATTCATGCCGTGCTTCTCCGCCATCCAGTCCATCAGTTCGTCCCAGCGCTCGCGGTCGAAGGCGGACCGCCGGATCAGCGCCGTGTTGTGGCAGACGGTGCAGTAGGCGAAGGTTTCGGCGCGCCCCTCGCCCTCGGCGAGCACGGTCTCCTCCTCGACACGGCCGGCGATGGCCGCCGCGGCCTCGGCCTGCCGGCGCGCGAGGTCGCCATCCTGGGCGAGGGCGAAGGAGCTGGCGAGCAGCACGCCGGCCCCGATCCAGGCGAGCCGGCGCATCAGCCGACCAGGATCGCCGCGCGGCTGACCGGGTTCGCGCCGTAGCCCTGCGGGTTCCAGTTCGACGCGGCATGCGGCTGCGCCCGGCCCTGGCTGTCGGTCGCGCGGTACCAGATCTCGAAATACCCGTCCGAGGGCAAGGCGATGCGCCCGCTCCAGCGCTGCCAGGAATGCCGGTTCGGCGGCGCGGCCACGGTCATCGCCTGCCAGGTGGCGCCGAAATCGACCGAGACATGCACGGCCGAGACGCTGAGGTCCCCCGCCCATGCCTGACCGCGGATGTCGAGGCTCCGCGTCCCCGCCGGCAGGCGCGTGCCATGCGCGTGGCTGGTCAGCACCGAGCGGACGGGCATGCTCTCCATGTCCGTGAAATCCGCGCCCGTGTTGCGGCTGCCCGGCACGATCGGCCGCACGGGCACGCGATAGGATGTGCCGCCCATGCCGCGCCCGGTGTGGGGGGCCGTCCGCAGTTCGATCCGCGTGAACCATTTCTGGCTGAGCGAGCCCGGCCAGCCCGGCACCAGCAACCGCGCCGGCGCGCCATGCATCTGCGGGATCGGGGCGCCGTTCATCCGGATGGCGACGAGCGTATCCTCGTCCATCGCCTTGTCGATCCGCATCCCGCGGCTGATCGCCGGCCCGTTGGCCGAGAGATGGCTGTCCGCGCCATGGTGGCCGGTGAACCTCGCACCGTCCTTCACGCCCGCCGCGCGGAGCAGGTCGCGCAGCCGGACACCGGTCCATTCGGCGTTGGAGACCGCGCCGTTGCCCCACTGGTTGCCAGCGGCCTGCGGCGCGAAGCCGGAACGGCCGTTGCCGCCGCACTCCATCTGCAGCCGCCGCGTCACCAGTTCGAAGCGCTGCTCGAGTTCGCCGAGGGTGATCTCCAGCGGGCCGGTCACCTCCCCGTCGATGGTGATCTTCCAGGCGCGCGGATCCGCGACCGGCTCGGGCACCGAGCCGTTGTTGCGGATGAAGAAGTTCGCCGCCGGCGTCACGTCGTCGTCGAGCAGGTGTTCCGGCGTCTCGGCGTTGAGCGGGCGCTCACCCTGCAGGATCAGGCGCGCCTTGCCTTCCATCTGCAGGAATTGCGGCCCGCCCGCGCCCTGTGCGAGCGCGGCGGGCACCAGCCCCGCGGGCATGTGCCGCGCGAAGGGAATGGCGGCGCCGACCGCCGCACCCATGGCGACGAGCGCGGCCCCCTTCAGCGCGCCGCGCCGCCCCCAGACGACCGCGTCGGCCCGATCCGGATCGTCGCGGTAGAGTTCCGCGAGCGACCTTTCGCGATCATGCTGTCCAGCCACGGCTTTCTCCCTTTATTCGAGTGGGCGCACTCTTTGGCGAGCCAATGATGCCGATCAAGTCCGAACCGCCGGTCCCGCGCAAGCCGCTCGACCTGCTGACGCCCGAGGAGATGGGGCGGGCGGATGCGCTCGCGATCGCCGGGGGCATTCCGGGCGACCGGCTCATGGAAGCCGCGGGCAGGGCGGTCGCGCGCGCGGCGCGGCGGCTGGTCCGCCCCTGCCGGACGCTCGTGCTGGCGGGGCCGGGGAACAATGGCGGGGATGGCTACGTCGCCGCGCGGCTGCTCGAACAGGCGGGCTGGCCCGTCGCGGTCGCCGCGCTCGCCCCGCCGCGGCCGGGCAGCGACGCGGCGCGCGCCGCGATGCGTTGGCGCGGGCCGGTCGTGCCCTTCACGGAAGCCGAGGCTGCGCGCTGCGGCCTGCTGGTCGATGCGGTGTTCGGCGCCGGCCTCGCGCGCCCGCTCGAGGAGGCGGTCGCGCGGGTCATCGCGGCCGCGCCGGGCCCGGTGCTGGCGGTGGACGTGCCCTCGGGCCTCGATGGCGCCACGGGCCAGCCGCGCGGCGCGGTCCGGGCCGCGGATGCGACCGTGACCTTCTTCCGGCTCAAGCCAGGGCACCTGCTGCTGCCGGGTCGCCTGCTCTGCGGCAAGGTGATGCTGGCCGATATCGGCCTGCCGGCATCCGTGCTGCCCGCGGTCGGCGGGCGGTCCTGGCGGAACGGGCCTGGCCTGTGGACTCTGCCGGATCCCGATCCGGCGGCGCACAAATACACGCGCGGGCACGTCACGATCCTGGCCGGGGCGGGCATGACGGGTGCGGCGCGGCTGGCCGCGGCGGGCGCGCGGCGCGGCGGGGCAGGGCTGGTGACCCTCGTCGCGCCGGACCGGGCCACGGGCGATGTGATCAGGGCCGGCGAGCCGGGCGTGATCGTAACCGAGGCGCCGGTGGCGGAACTCCAGGCCGATCGGCGGCGGCAGGCCTGGGTGGTCGGGCCGGGCTTGGAGCCGGAACCGCGTTATCTCAATATCTTGCATGGCCTTGCTTCGGCCGGACGTCAGGTAGTCGCCGATGCCGGGGCGCTTGCGGCGGCGACCGGCGAACCTGCCCGGCTGCGCGGCGCGGCCGTGATGACACCGCATGAGGGCGAGTTCCTGCGCCTGTTCGGCCCGATCGGCCGCGACCGCCCGGCCGCGGCGAGGCGGGCGGCGGCCGCGACCGGCGCCGTGGTGCTGCTGAAGGGCGCCGACACGGTCATCGCCGCGCCGGATGGGCGCGTGGCGATCAACGACCATGCGCCGGCCTGGCTCGCCAGCGGGGGCACTGGGGATGTGCTCGCGGGGCTGATCGCCGCCCTGCTGGCCCAGGGCCTGCCGGCCTTCGAGGCCGCGTCCGCCGCCGCCTGGCTGCATGGGGAGGCCGCGTGGCGAAGCGGGCCGGGCCTGATTGCCGAGGACCTGCCCGCCCATTTGAATCAAGCAATTGAGGCCGCACGCTCGTATCGCGTGTGAATACAACCCCTAGACGCAGCCCGCGCACCGCCTGCATGGCCTGAGTGGTGCGCGCCAGCCACAGGCCGTGGCTCAGGGCGTGGAATACGGTCACATAAACCGGAGCGTGTATCCTCCCGCGACGCAGATCGGCGCCGCGACCACAAGATGTTGATTGGCGACCTTGGCATCCCACAAGATGTAGACTTGGTGAAAAATGAGAAAATGGCCGCTCAAAATATTGATTGTGAGGTTTCTTTCGACATAGTTTCTGCGTGTCCCAGAGAGGAGAAGGGGTCCCATGAGCAGCAGCTTCGTCGCCATGCTCCACCATGAGGAGCGGACCATCGTCGCGGAAATGCGCGCATCCAAGCCCTTCCAGCGGCTGGAGGGCGTCCGCCGGTTGCTGGCGCTCTATGACGCGCAGCCCTCGGTTGCATCGGGGCTCGAACTTCACGGCGGCGATCCCGCCCGTGGGGCCGAGGTGATCTCCATCAACCACGGCGCGCCCGCCGCCCAGCCCTCGGTCTCGGCGGTCGGCAACACGGCCCTGGCCCAGTCGCCGTACACGAACCAGGGGCCGGTCCAGGCGAGCGCCATCCCGATGCCGGCGCCGCAGGCCGCCCCCGCCCAGGCCGCCGTGGCGGCCGAGGCCGCGGTCGCCGAGGTCGTCCGCACCGTCGCCCCGCCCGCCCCGGTGGCGGACCCGGAGCCGGCGAGCGTCGTCTCCTCCGTCCGCGCCGCGCTCCTGGGCATCGGCGGCAAGAACTGACCCGCGCCTTGGGGTCGCGCCTTACGGCGCGGCCCCAAGGATGCGCTGGCATATCCCGAATTGTTTCCCTAGATTTCAAGCCTCTCTCAGCGGGAGCGAGGCATGTCCGAAGTCGCAGTCCAGGCCGGCCTACTGGACAGGGCGCTCCGCCGCGTCAGCACCCTGTGGCGCGACATGGCAGCCGCCGTCTCCGGCACCGAGCAGCAGGCCGACATCGCCGCGCGCCTGAAGGATTGCCTCGAAGCCAAGGGCGGCGAGGTCTCCGCGCGCAACCGCGCCGCCGGGATGGCCGAGGCCTACCGCACCCTCGATGAGGCAGGCCGCACCGACTTCCTCCGCGCGCTCGCCGCCTTCGATTCCGATCCCGCCGCCGTCGCCCGCGCCATGGAGGCCGTCGCCGCCGCGGCCGACCCGGCCGAGCGGGCGGTTGCGACCGCCCGCCTGCGCCGCGCACTGGAACCCCCGCGCATCCGGCTGCTGACCGCCTTCGCCGCCATCCCGGACGGGGTGAAGTTCCTGGTGGACCTGCGCGGCGACCTGATTGCGCGCATGGACGGGGACAAGCTGCTCCACGCGCTCGAGACCGACCTCAAGGGCCTGCTCGCCGCCTGGTTCGACGTGGGGTTCCTGGAACTGCGCCGGATCGATTGGCATTCCCCGGCCATCATCCTGGAAAAGCTCGTGCAGTATGAGGCGGTGCACCGGATCCGCACCTGGCGGGATCTCAAGAACCGGCTCGATTCCGACCGACGCTGCTACGCCTTCTTCCACCCGAGGATGCCCGAGGAACCGCTGATCTTCGTCGAGGTCGCGCTCGTCCAGGGCATGGCCGACAGCGTGCAGCGGCTGCTCGACGAGAAGGCGCCGGTGCTCGACCCGGCCAGCGCCGACACGGCGGTCTTCTATTCCATCAACAACTGCCAGCGCGGGCTCGACGGCATCTCCTTCGGCAACTTCCTGATCAAGCGCGTGGTCGGGCTGCTGTCCGACGAGTTCCGCAACATCCGCACCTTCTGCACCCTCTCGCCCATCCCAGGCTTCCGCCGCTGGCTCGACACGGCGCTGGCGAAGGGGGAGGCGGCGCTGACGGAGGACGAGCGCAAGGCGCTGAAGGTGGCCGCGCCCGCGCCGCTCGCCCTGGTCGCGCCCGAGGGCAGCGCCTCGTCCGCCGACCCGCTGCCGGAGGACGCGGCACTTCTCGCCCGCCTGCTCGCGCGCCGGTCCTGGCACCGGGACGAGGCGGTGCAGAAGCTGCTCGAACCGGTCCTTTCGCGGCTCTGCGCCCGCTTCCTCGCGAAGGAGGACGCGCCGGGCCGCGCCGGCCGGGCGCGCGACCCGGTGGCGCATTTCCACCTGTCGAATGGGGCGCGGATCGAGCGGCTGAACTGGCGCGCCGACACCTCGGAGAACGGGCTGCGTCAGGCGGCGGGGCTGATGGTGAACTACCTCTATGATCCGGACCGGATCGAGGAGAACCACGAATTGTATGTGGGCGAGGGCAAGCGCCCCGTCTCGGCGACGCTGCGGCGGCTCGCGAAGGGCTGAGGCGCTCCGGCGCGTGACGCCGGACACCGCGCGTTCATTCGCCGCCGGGTAGGAATCGGTCCCCGAAACCGGAGGGAATCGCCATGTCCGTCCCGCTGCTGGTCTTCTTCGGCGCGCCGGCCCTGCTGCTGCTGTTCGCCACCCGCACGGCCATGCTGCGCCCCGCGCCCGCCCGCGGCGGGGATCCCGTCGCCGGACGCTCCCGCCGCGGCTGACATCGGGCGGACCATCCGCCCGTCTTCGATCCGGCCCTCGGGGCGGCGACGGCCGGCCCGCGCGCCTTGCCAGGATTTCGCGCCCGGCAGCCACGTTCGCTGCCCTCCGCCCGGCCTGCCTGCCTGCGGCTTCCCTTGCGCGCCCCGCTTGCCCATCATCGGGGGAAACCGGGTTCGAGGACGCGTCCGATGACAGTGCAGGGCAAGGGCAAGCGCGTGGTGGCGCCGGGCGAGGATCGTCGCGAGGCCATCCTGCACGCGCTGGAGCGCAAGCTGCTCTGGCTCAGCGCCTGGATGATCCATCAGGCGAATCACGTCCGCCCGAACCGGGACGGGCTGAAGGTGGGCGGGCACCAGGCCTCCTGCGCCTCCTCCGTCTCGATCCTCGCCGCGCTCTATTTCGGCATCCTCCGCCCGGCCGACCGCGTCGCGGTGAAGCCGCATGCGGGGCCGGTCTTCCACGCCATCAACTACCTGCTCGGCCGCCAGCAGCGGGAAAAGCTCGACACGCTGCGCCAGTTCGGCGGCATCCAGCCCTACCCCTCGCGGGTGAAGGACGGGCCGGAGGTGGATTTCTCCACCGGCTCGGTCGGGCTCGGCGTCGCGCTCGCCTCCTTCGGCTCTCTGGTGCAGGACTATGTGCGGCTGCACGACCTCGCGCCGAAGGACCTGCCGGCGGGCCGGCACGTCGCGGTGGTCGGCGATGCGGAGCTGGACGAGGGCAACATCTACGAAGCGCTGCTCGAAGGCTGGAAGCACGACATCCGCAACGTCTGGTGGGTGGTGGACTACAACCGGCAGAGCCTCGATTCCGTCGTGCCCGACCGTCTCTTCGGGCGGATCGAGGGCCTGTTCCGCGACATGGGCTGGAACGTCGTCACGCTGAAATACGGCCGGCGCCTGGAAGCCGCCTTCGCCCGTCCGGACGGCGAGGCGCTGCGCCGCTGGATCGACGACTGCCCCAACAGCCTCTACGCCGCGCTGACCTTCCAGGGCGGCGCCGCCTGGCGCCAGGCGCTGCTGGCCGAGCTCGGCCGCATCGAAGGCATCCGCGCCATCATCGACCCGCTGACCGACGATGAACTGGCCGCGCTGATGACCAATCTCGGCGGGCACGACATCGAGACGCTGATCGAGGCCTTCCGCACCCAGGATGCCGAGGGCGACCAGCCGACCTGCTTCATCGCCTACACCATCAAGGGCATGGGCCTGCCCTTCGCCGGGCACAAGGACAACCATGCCGGGCTGATGACCAAGGAGCAGATGGAGGGCTTCCGGGCCGCGCTGAACATCCGTCCCGGCCATGAGTGGGACCTGTTCGAGGGCCTCGGCATCCCGGAGGAGGAAATCCGCGCCTTCCTTGCCTCCGTGCCCTTCGCCCAGAAGCTGACGCCGGAAGGTCGCCGCCTCTCATCCCCCACGATCCACGTGCCCGCGACCTTCGCCGCGCCGCGGGTGGGGGAGGGGCGCAAGCATTCCACCCAGGCCGCCTTCGGCGACATCCTCGCCGAGATCGGGCGCGGGCAGGGGGAATTCGCCGAACTCGCGAAGCGGATCGTGACGACCAGCCCGGACGTGACGGTGAGCACCAATCTCGGCCCCTGGGTGAACCGCCGCGGCATCTTCGACCGGCACAAGAAGAACGACGTCTTCCGCGACGCGAAGCTGGCCTCGGCCCAGCGCTGGGGCATGTCGCCCGAGGGCCAGCATGTGGAACTCGGCATCGCCGAGCAGAACCTGTTCCTGGTGCTGGCCGGCCTCGGGCTTGCCGACCGCCTCTATGGCGCGCGGCTGCTGCCGATCGGCACGGTCTACGACCCCTTCGTCAACCGCGGCCTCGATGCGTTGATCTACGCCTGCTACCAGGATGCGCGCTTCCTGCTGGTGAGCACGCCGTCGGGCCTGACGCTGGCGCCCGAAGGCGGGCAGCACCAGAGCGTGAACACGCCGCTGATCGGCATGGCCGCCGACCGGCTCGCGAGCTACGAGCCGGCCCATGCGGACGAGCTCGCCATCCTGCTCCGCCACGCCTTCGACCACATGCAGAAGCCCGACGGCTCGGCCGTGTGGCTGCGGCTGTCGACGCGAGGGCTCGAGCAGCCGGCGCGCAACCTCGACCCCGCCGCGGTGATCGCCGGCGGGCATTGGATCGTCCCGCCCGCCGAAGGCGCGCGGATCGCCATCGCCTACCAGGGTGCGCTTGCGCCCGAGGCCCAGGCCGCCTTCGAGGAGTTGCGCACCGAGGAGCCCGGCGCCGGCCTGCTGGCCATCACCAGCCCCGACCGGCTGCATGCCGGCTGGCTCGCGGCACGGCGCGAGGCACGGGCGGGCAGGGCGGACCAGTCCCATATCGAGCGCCTGCTCGCCCCGCTCGCGCGCGACGCGGCGCTGGTCACGGTGCTGGACGGGCATCCGGCCGCGCATGCCTGGATGGGGGCGGTGCGCGGGCAGCGCGTGGTGCCGCTCGGGGTGGATCGCTTCGGCCAGGCGGGGGACATCCCGGACCTGTACCGGGAATACGGGCTGGACACCGACGCCATCCTCGATGCCTGCGCCGAGGCGCTGCTGGGGTAGCCGGCTGGCGGGCGTTCACGGGCCCGTCATGTCCGCCCGCACTTTCCACGCCCGCCGCCTTGCGCTACATCCCCGCCCCTGCCGCCCTGCGGCGCCTTGCGGGCGGGCGTGGTGGAACTGGCAGACACGCCGGATTTAGGTTCCGGTGGCGCAAGCCGTGGGGGTTCGAATCCCTTCGCCCGCACCAGGCGCCGCTGGGTTTCTCTAGCCTTTGGATGGACGTCCCTCGATGCAGGTCACCGAGCTCGCGAATGACGGGCTGAAGCGCGCCTACTCCGTCACGGTCTCCGCTGGCGAGATCTCCGCCACGCGCGACCGGCGGCTCGCCGAGATCGCGAAGACCGTCTCCATGCCCGGCTTCCGCCCGGGCAAGGTGCCGATGACCGTGGTCAAGCAGCGCTACGGCGCCGCCATCCTCGGCGAGGTGCTGGAGCAGCAGGTCAATGACGCGACCCGCCAGGTCGTGTCCGACCGCGGCCTGCGCCCGGCGCTGCAGCCGAAGATCGAGGTGGTGAACTTCGCCGAGGGCGCCGACCTCGAATTCCGCGTCGACCTCGAGGTGATGCCCGAGGTGCCGATGCCCGAATTCTCCGGCATCGAGCTTGAGCGCCTGAAGACCGAGCCCTCGGACGAGGCGATCGACAAGGCGCTCGCCTCCATCGCCGAACGCAACGGTACGCTCGAGGATGCCGAGCCGCGCCCGGCCGCCAAGGGCGACGTGCTGGTCTGCGACTTCACCGGCCGCCTGCCGCCGGACCTGCTGAAGAACGGGCTTGGGCTCGGGGCGCGGCCGGGCAATCCGGGCGAGGTGCCGGAGGGCTGGTCCGTCGACGTCTCCGAAGGGCTGACGCGCGAAATCGCCGCGATCGGCACGGAAGGCGGCCTGCCGTATTTCGACGTGACGGTGAAGGGTGCTGCCGGTGACGGCGGCTTCATCCGGGTGTTCCCTGGCAACCCGTCGGACCTGGCTACGAAGCCCGGGGCGGTGCTGACGTTGACGATCGCCGCGCGGGCGATCACCGGCGCGCTGCCCGCCGGGACCGGTATCGGCTTCAACTACCGCTCCGCGACCGACTTCATCGAGGCGCGGCGCGAGCCGGCCACGCCGGGCGAGGCGCCCTGCCGCGCCAGCTTCACGGTGCCCGAGAATCCGGCGATCACCTTCGCGCGCCCGGTGCTCGAGATCATGATCCCCGCCGGCGCCTCGGTCGACGTCACGCTCCGCATCGGCCCGGCCCGCGTCTATGCCGGCAGCGAGGAACCGACCGCCCCCGCCTTCGCTGGCGGCGCGGCGAGCGACATGCCGATCGAGGTCGGCGGGGCCGGCTTCATCCCGGGCTTCACCGAGCAGATGGAAGGCCTCGCCCCGGGCGAGAGCCGCGACATCGACGTTGCCTTCCCGGCCGACTACGGCTCGGCCGAACTGGCCGGCAAGCGCGCCCGCTTCACCATCGCGGCCAAGTCGCTCAAGACGCGCAGCGCCCGCCCGGTGGACGACGAGCTGGCGAAGTCGGTCGGCATGGCCGATCTCGCCGCCCTGAAGGACGCGATCCGCGGGTCCCTGCAGCGCGAATACGATGCGCTGTCCCGGCTGCGGCTGAAGCGCAACCTGCTCGACATCCTCGCCGACCGCGCCGCCTTCACGGTGCCGGAAGGCATGGTCGAGGCCGAGTTCGCCCAGATCTGGCAGCGCGTGGAGGCCGACCTCAAGGCCGGGCGGCTGGACGAGGACGACAAGGGCAAGGACGAGGCGACGCTGAAGGCCGAGTACCGCGGCATCGCCGAGCGCCGCATCCGGCTCGGCCTGCTGCTGTCGGAAATCGGCCGGGCGAACAACGTCCAGGTCGGCGCCGACGAGATGGCCCGCGCCGTCCGCCAGGAAGCCTCCCGCTACCCGGGGCAGGAGCAGCAGGTGCTGGAGTTCTTCCGCAAGAACCCCCAGGCGGCCGAGAACCTGCGCGCGCCGCTGTTCGAGGAGAAGGTGGTCGACTTCGTGATCGAGTTGTCGAAGGTCACGGACCGCCAGGTGGCCCCGGAGGAACTCTCCGCCGCCGCCGACTGATCCCGCGCGCGGGAGCCGAAACACAGGGGCGGCCGCGCGACCGGCTGCCCCTTTTTCGTGCAGGTCGCCGCAAACCCCTGCCATGGCGTAGATTCCGGCGCGCGGCGCCTTGCGCGGCGCACCACGCCTCGCCTACATCGCTGGTATCGAAGCGAGAGCGGCCGCGCAGGCCGCCAGGCAAGGGGAGCGAGCGCAGCGTGTCCGACGCCATTCTGGAGACGGCGGGTCTGACGAAGGAGTTCCGGGGGTTCGTCGCGGTCAACGACGTCGCCCTGAGCGTCCGCCGCGGCACGATCCACGGGCTGATCGGCCCGAACGGCGCCGGCAAGACGACCTGCTTCAACCTGCTGACCAAGTTCCTGCAGCCGACGCGCGGGACCATCCGCTACGACGGGCGCGACATCACCGGCATGAAGCCGGCCGAGGTCGCGCGGCTCGGCCTGGTGCGGTCGTTCCAGATCTCGGCGGTCTTCCCGCATCTGAGCGTGCTCGAGAATGTCCGCGTCGCGCTGCAGCGCCAGCGCGGCGGGTCCTTCGACTTCTGGCGCTCCGATTCGCTGCTGCGGAAGTTCGACGACCGCGCGCGCGAACTGCTCGAGGATGTGGGCCTGTCGACCTACGCCAACCTGACCGCGGGCGAGCTGCCGTACGGCCGCAAGCGGGCGCTCGAGATCGCGACGACCCTCGCGCTCGACCCGATCATGATGCTGCTCGACGAACCGACGGCGGGCATGACGCATGAGGACGTCGACCGCATCGTCGCGCTCGTGAAGCGCGTCGCGGCCGGGCGCACCGTGCTGCTGGTCGAGCATAACCTGCGCGTGGTCCAGGGGCTGTGCGACACCATCACCGTGCTCGCGCGCGGGGCGGTGCTGGCGGAAGGCGACTACGCCGCCGTGTCCCGCAACCCGGATGTCATCGCCGCCTATCTCGGCACCGAAGCCCCCGCGATGGAGAACGCCCATGGCTGACGCGCTCGCCGAACTGCCGATCGCGGCCCAGGAAGGCGGCTCGCCGCTGCTCGCCGTGCGCGGGCTCGAAGCCTGGTACGGCGAAAGCCACGTGCTGCACGGCGTGAACATCGACATCCACGAGGGCGAGGTCGTCACGCTGCTCGGCCGCAACGGCGCGGGCAAGACCTCGACGCTGCGCTCCATCATGGGGCTGGTGCCGAAGCGCTCGGGCTCGGTGCACTATGCCGGGCGGGAGCTGATCGGGGCGCGGTCGGACACCATCGCGCGCGCCGGCATCGCCTATTGCCCGGAGGAGCGGGGGATCTTCGCCTCCCTCGACGTCACCGAGAACCTGATGCTGCCCCCGGTGGTGCGACCCGGCGGCCTGCCGGTCGAGGAGATCTACACGCTCTTCCCGAACCTGAAGGAGCGGGCGCGCAGCCAGGGCACCAAGCTGTCGGGCGGCGAGCAGCAGATGCTCGCGATCGGGCGCATCCTGCGCACCGGCGCCAAGCTGCTGCTGCTGGACGAGCCCTCGGAAGGGCTCGCGCCCGTGATCGTGCAGCAGATCGGCCGCACGATCCGCGAACTGAAGCGCCGCGGCTTCACCGTCCTGCTGGTCGAGCAGAACTTCCGCTTCGCCCAGACGGTCGCCGACCGGCACTACGTGATGGAACACGGCAAGGTGGTCGACATGGTCCGCAACGAGGACCTGACCGCCTCGCTCGAAAGGCTGCACGAATACCTCGGCGTCTGAGGGCCCGCAGAAGGCCCCGGCGCGCAACAGGGAGAGAACGAGACCATGATCGAGACCAACAGGCGTAGCTTCATCGCCGGGGCCGTGGCGCTGCCACTCGCAGGTGGGCTCGTCGCCCCGCGCGGCGCGCGCGCCCAGGCGGCGAACACCATCAAGGTCGGCGTGCTGACCGACCTGTCGGGCACCTTCCGCGACCTGAACGGCCCGAACACGATCGCCGCGACGCGGCTCGCGATCCAGGAATTCAGCAATCGCGGCTTCAACGTCGAGATCGTGACGGCGGACCACCAGAACCGCCCCGATGTCGGCGTGAACCTCGCCCGCCAGTGGTTCGACCGCGACAATGTCGATGTGGTGACGAGCCTCGCCTCATCGGCCGTCGCGCTCGCGATTTCCGAACTCGCGCGGGAGAAGAACAAGGTCGCGATCGCGACCTCGACCGCGACGTCCGACCTGACGGGCCGGGCCTGCAACGCGAACACGATCCAGTGGGTGTACGACACCTACATGCTCGCGAAGGTCGCCGGCCTCGCCATGGTGCGCGCCGGCGGCGACACCTGGTTCTTCCTGACCGCCGACTACGCCTTCGGCCACGCGCTGGAACGCGACACGGCGAATTTCGTGCGCCAGGCCGGCGGGCGCGTGCTCGGCCAGGTGCGCACGCCCTTCCCGGGCACGACCGACTTCAGCAGCTTCCTGCTGCAGGCGCAGGCGAGCCGGGCGAAGGTGATCGGGCTAGCCAACGCCGGCTCCGACACCGTCAACAGCATCAAGCAGGCGGCCGAGTTCGGGCTCACGCGGCGCGGCATCAAGATCGCGTCGCTGCTGATGTTCATCACCGACGTGCATGCCCTCGGGCTGCAGGCCGCGCAGGGCCTCGTCTGCGCCAATACCTTCTACTGGGACGCGAACGACAAGACGCGCGACCTGACGCGCCGCATCCGCGCCATCGCGGGCGGCGACATCCCCGTCGCGATGAGCCACGCGGGCGACTATTCCGGCACGCTGCACTACCTCAAGGCGGTGGCGGACATGGGTGTGGCGGCGGCGAAGGCCGATGGCCGCGCGGTCGTCGCGCGCATGAAGGCGATGCCGACCGAGGACGACGCCTTCGGCCGCGGCACCATCCGCGAGGACGGCCGCAAGATGCATCCGGCCTATCTTTATGAGGTCAAGCGTCCCGAGGAGAGCCGCTACCAGCACGACTACTACAAGCTGCTGCAGACCGTCACGGCGGAGGAGGCCTTCCGGCCGCTCGCCGAAGGCGGCTGCCCGCTGGTGCGCAGCTGAACTGACACGCGACGGCAATCGGAAGAAGGGCACGGACGGCATGACCCAGGCATCTCGGCGCAGCGTACTGGCAGCCGGCGCGGCGCTCGGCATCGCGCCGCTCTCCCGCGCAAGGGCGCAGGCGAACACGATCCGCATCGGCGTGCTGAACGACGGGTCCGGGATGTACCGCGACATTTCCGGCCCGACGGCGGCGGCCTGCGTGCGCCAGGCGGTGGCCGATTTCGGCCCGCGTGGCTTCGCGGTGGAAGTGCTCTACGCCGACCACCAGAACCGCCCCGATGTCGGCTCGAACATCGCGCGGCAGTGGATCGACACGCAGGGCGTGGACGCCATCCTCGACGTCACCACCTCCTCCGTCGCGCTCGCGGTCAACGACATCTGCCGCGAGAAGAACAAGGTCCACATCAACAGCACCGCCGCGACCTCGGACCTGACCGGGGCGCGCTGCACGCCGAACACGGTGCACTGGACCTACGACACCTGGATGCTGGCGCGCTCGACCGGCGGCGCGATGGTGCGCGCGGGCGGGGACAGCTGGTTCTTCATCACCGCCGACTACGCCTTCGGCCACGCGCTGGAACGCGACACCGGCAATTTCGTGCGCCAGGCCGGCGGGCGCGTGCTCGGCCAGGTGCGCACGCCCTTCCCGGGCACGACCGACTTCTCCTCCTTCCTCGTGCAGGCGCAGGCGTCCCGCGCGAAGGTCATCGGATTGGCCAATGCGGGGACGGACACGACGAACTGCATCAAGCAGGCGGCCGAATTCGGCATCACCCGCCGCGGCGTGAAGCTCGCCTCCCTGCTCATGTTCATCAACGACGTCCATTCGCTCGGCCTGCAGACGGCGCAGGGGCTGGTCTGCACGGAAACCTTCTACTGGGACCTGAACGAGGGCACGCGCCGCTTCACCGACCGGGTGCGCAGCGCCATGTCGCCCAACATGCCCGCCATGACGCATGCCGGCTGCTACGCGGGCGTGCTGCACTACCTCAAGGCCGTGCAGGACATGGGCGTCGCCGCGGCGAAGGCCTCCGGGGCGGACGCGGTCGCGCGCATGAAGGGCATGCCGACCGAGGATGACTGCTTCGGCCGCGGTTCCATCCGCGCCGACGGGCGGAAGATCCACCCCTCCTACCTCTTCGAGGTGAAGACGCCGGCCGAGAGCCGCGGGCCCTGGGACTACTACAAGCTGCTGCAGACGACCCCGACCGAGGAAGCCTTCCGCCCCGTGGCGGAGGGCGGCTGCCCGCTGGTGCGCAGCTGACCACGAACGACATAACGAACGAGAGGGAGGAGACAAGCACATGATCCAGGCATCCCGCCGCAGCATCCTCGCCGCCGGTGCGGCACTCGGCGTCGCGCCGCTGTCGCGCGCCCGCGCCCAGGCCAACACCGTGCGCATCGGCGTGCTGACCGACATGTCCGGCACCTATCGCGACAACACCGGCCCGACCTCGGTCGCCGCGACGCGCGAAGCCGCAGCCGAATTCGGCGCGAGCCACGGCTTCGCCGTGGAGGTGATCGAGGCCGACCACCAGAACCGCCCCGATGTGGGATCCAACATCGCGCGGCAATGGTACGACCAGGGCGTGGACCTGATCGTCGATGTGCCGACCTCCTCCGTCGGCCTCGCGGTCAACCAGATCGCGCGGGAGAAGAACAAGGCGTACATCAATGTCGGCTCCGCCACCGCGGACATGACCGGCCCGGCCTGTTCCCCCAACACGATCCACTGGGCCTACGACACCTACATGCTCGCCAAGTCCACGGGCGGGGCGATGGTGCGCGCGGGCGGCGACAGCTGGTTCTTCATCACCGCCGACTACGCCTTCGGCCATGCGCTGGAACGCGACAACGCGGCCTTCGTGCGCGCCGCCGGCGGGCGCGTGCTCGGCCAGGTGCGCACGCCCTTCCCGGGCACGACCGACTTCTCCTCCTTCCTCGTGCAGGCGGCCGCCGCGAGGCCCAAGGTGATCGGGCTGGCGAATGCAGGCGCCGATACGGCGAACTGCGTGAAGCAGGCGGCGGAATTCGGCATCACGCGCCGCGGCATCAAGCTCGCCGCGCTGCTGCTGTTCGTGAACGACGTGCAGGGGATCGGGCTGCAGACGGCGCAGGGCCTCGTCTGCACGGAATCCTTCTACTGGAACATGAACGACAAGACGCGGGCCTGGACGCAGCGCGTCGTGCGCCGCACGCCGACCAACTACCCGAACATGATCCATGCCGGCTGCTATTCGGCGACGCTGCACTTCCTCAAGACCGTCGCGGCGATGGGCGTGGCGGCGGCGAAGGCCTCGGGCGTCGATGTCGTCAACCGCATGAAGGCCGCGCCGAGCGACGACGAGCTGTTCGGCCGCGCCACCATCCGTGCCGATGGCCGCCGCCTGATCCCGTCCTACCTGTTCGAGGTGAAGTCACCCGCGGAGAGCAGCGGGCCCTGGGACTTCTACAAGCTGCTCCAGACGACGCCGGCGGAGGAAGCCTTCCGTCCGCTGGCCGAGGGCAATTGCCCGCTGGTGCGCACCTGATCCAACCGGTCCCGGCCCACGGGCCGGGACGCTTTTCTTGCTAGGGAGAGTTGCATGACCGAGACAACCCGCCGCAGCCTTCTGGCCGCATCCGCCGCCGGCGCGGCCTTCGGTGCGCTGCCTCTGTCGCAGGCGCGTGCCCAGGCCGCCAATACGATCAAGATTGGCGTGCTGAACGACCAGTCCGGCCTCTATCGCGACGTGAACGGGCCGGGCTCGGTGGCGTGCGTTCGCCAGGCGATCGCCGATTTCGGCGCGGCGGCGAAGGGCATCAATGTCGAGGTGCTGGTGGCCGACCACCAGAACCGCCCCGATGTCGGGGTCAACATCTCCCGCCAATGGATCGACCGCGACGGCGTCGACATGATCATCGATGTGCCGACCTCCTCGGTCGCGCTCGCGGTGAACCAGGTGGTGCGGGAGAAGAACAAGGTCTTCATCAACTCCTCCGGCGCGACCTCCGACCTGACGGGGTCCGCCTGCACGCCGAACACGGTGCACTGGACCTACGACACCTACATGCTCGCCAAGTCCACGGGCGGGGCGATGGTGCGCGCGGGCGGCGATACCTGGTTCTTCATCACCGCCGACTACGCCTTCGGCCACGCGCTGGAACGGGACACGGGCAATTTCGTGCGCGCCGCCGGCGGGCGCGTGCTCGGCCAGGTGCGCACGCCCTTCCCGGGCACGACCGACTTCTCCTCCTTCCTCGTGCAGGCGCAGGCGTCGCGCGCGAAGGTCATCGGCCTCGCCAATGCGGGCGGTGACACGATCAACTCCATCAAGCAGGCGGCCGAGTTCGGCATCACCCGCCGCGGCGTGAAGCTCGCCGCGCTGCTGATGTTCATCTCGGACGTGCATGCGCTCGGCCTGCAGACGGCGCAGGGGCTGGTCTGCACCGAGACCTTCTACTGGGACCTGAACGACAAGACGCGCGCCTTCACCCAGCGCGTGCTGCCGAACATGCCCCAGCAGCTGCGCCCCGGCATGGCCCAGGCGGGCTGCTACTCGGGCACGCTGCACTACCTGAAGGCGGTCGCCGACATGGGCGTGGCCGCAGCGCGCGCCTCCGGCGCCGATGCCGTGACGCGCATGAAGGCCATGCCGACCGACGACGACGCCTTCGGCACGGGCTCGATCCGCGCCGATGGCCGCCGCCTCTGCCCCGCCTACCTGCTCGAGGTGAAGGCGCCGGGCGAAAGCCGCGGTGCGTGGGACTACTACAAGCTGCTGCAGACGACCGCGGCGGATGAAGCCTTCCGCCCGCTGTCCGAAGGCGGATGCGCACTGGTCAGGAGCTGACCGGGGAGTGGCGCGCCGCGGCGAGGGGCGGCAACAGCCCCCGCCGCGGCGGCCGCATGACAGGGAGGGAGAGCCCATGCTGAACCGTCGAGGAGTGCTTGCCGCCGGCGCCGCCGGCGCGATGCTGCCCGGGCCGCTCTCGCGCGCCCGCGCCCAGGCGAACACGATCCGCCTCGGCGTGCTTTCGGACATGTCCGGCCCCTATCGCGACGCCACCGGGCCCGGCTGCGTCGTCATGACCCAGGCCGCCGTCGCCGAGTTCGGCGCGCGCGGCTTCAATGTCGAGGTCGTGCAGGCCGACCATCAGAACCGGCCCGATGTCGGCGCCAACATCGCTCGGCAATGGTACGACCAGGGCGTGGATGTGGTGCTCGACGTGCCCACCTCCTCCGTCGCGCTCGCGGTCAACCAGATCGCACGGGAGAAGAACAAGGTCTTCCTCAATTCGGGCGCCGCGACATCGGACCTGACCGGTTCGCAGTGCAGCCCGAACACGGTGCACTGGACCTACGACACCTGGATGCTCGCCAAGGGCACGGGCGCGGCCATCGTGCGCACGGGCGGGGACAGCTGGTTCTTCATCACCGCCGACTACGCCTTCGGCCACGCCCTGCAGCGCGACACGACGCGCTTCGTCGAGGCAGCGGGCGGGCGCGTGCTGGGCGCGGCGCGCTATCCGTTCCCCGCGACCACCGATTTTTCGGCCTTCGTCGTCCAGGCGCAGGCGAGCCGGGCCAAGGTGCTCGGCATGGCCAACGCCTCGACCGACACGGTCAACACCATCAAGGCGGCGCGGGAATTCGGGCTGCATCGCTCGATGAAGCTTGCCGCCCTGCTGATGGGCCTGGTCGACGTGCACGCGCTCGGGCTCGAGAGCGGGCAGGGGCTGCTGCTGACGGAATCCTTCTACTGGGATCTCAACGACCGCACCCGCGCGCTGACCGCCCGCGTCCGCGCGCAGAACCAGGGCCGCCCGCCGGCGATGGTGCAGGCCGGCTGCTACGGCGCGGCGCTGCACTACCTGAAGGCGGTCGCCGACATCGGCGTGGCCGCGGCGAAGGCCGATGGCCGCGCCGCGGTCGCGCGCATGAAGGCCATGCCGACCGATGACGACGCCTTCGGCCCCGGCCGGATCCGGGAAGACGGGCGCAAGCTGCACCCGGTCTTCCTGTTCGAGGTGAAGTCCCCCGCGGAATCCCGCGGCCCATGGGACTACTACAAGGTTGCCGCAACGACCCCGGGGGAGGACGCCTTCCGCCCCCAGGCCGAGGGCGGCTGCGCGCTCGTGCGCTCGTGACAAGGACCTGATCGTCGATGCTCGAATTCCTCGAGTCCATTACCGGCGTCCCGACGCCATTGCTGTTCGGCCAGCTCCTGCTCGGGCTGATCAACGGCGCCTTCTACGCGATGCTCTCGCTCGGCCTCGCGGTGATCTTCGGGCTGCTGAACATCATCAACTTCACCCACGGCGCGCAGTTCATGATGGGCGCCTTCGTCGCCTGGATGCTGCTGAACTGGCTGGGGCTCGGCTATTGGTGGGCGCTGCTGCTGGCACCGCTGATCGTCGGCGCGACGGGGGTGATCATCGAGCGGACGATGATCAGCAGGCTGTACAAGCTCGACCACCTGTACGGCCTGCTGCTGACCTTCGGCATCGGGTTGATGATCGAGGGCGTCTTCCGCAACGAGTTCGGCTCCTCCGGCCTGCCCTATCGCATCCCGGCCGAACTCCAGGGCGCCTGGGACCTCGGCTTCATGTTCATGCCGATCTACCGCGGCTGGGTCGTGCTCTTCGCGCTGATCTGCTGCCTGGCGACCTGGCTCGTCATCGAGAAGACGCGGCTCGGCGCCTATCTCCGCGCCGCGACCGAGAACGCGGCGCTGGTGCAGGCCTTCGGCGTGAACGTGCCGCGGATGATCACGCTGACCTACGGCGCGGGGGTGGCGCTCGCCGCGCTCGCCGGCGTGCTGGCCGCGCCGATCTACTCGGTCAACCCGCAGATGGGTACCAACCTGATCATCGTCGTCTTCGCGGTGGTGGTCATCGGCGGCATGGGCTCGATCCTCGGCTCGGTCCTGACCGGCTTCGGCCTCGGCATCATCGAGGGCCTGACCAAGGTCTACTGGCCCGAGGCATCGGCCACCGTCATCTTCGTCATCATGGCGATCGTGTTGCTCACACGTCCCGCCGGCCTGTTCGGGAGGGCCTGAAGCCATGGCATCCGAAACCACCGCCGGCACCATCGCGCCCGCCACGAGCGCCGACGGGGTCTGGGGCTTCAGCCGGGCGCAGCTCGCCGCGCTCGGCGTGCTGATCGCCTTCCTCGCGATCGCGCCCTTCTTCCTCTACCCCGTCTTCCTGATGAAGCTGCTCTGCTTCGCGCTGTTCGCCTGCGCCTTCAACCTGCTGATCGGCTATGTCGGGCTGCTGTCCTTCGGCCACGCCGCCTATTTCGGCATGGGGGGCTACATCGCCGGCTACACGGCCAAGGCCTATGGCATCTCGCCGGAGATCGCGGTCCTCGCCGGTGCCGCGGTCGCGGGCATCCAGGGCTGGGTCTTCGGCTGGATCGCCATCCGACGGCAGGGCATCTACTTCGCCATGATCACGCTGGCCATGGCGCAGATGGTCTACTTCTTCTGCGTCCAGGCGCCCTTCACGGGCGGCGAGGACGGCATCCAGGCGATCCCGCGCGGCAGCCTCTTCGGCTCGATCAGCCTCGCCTCCGACATGACCATGTACTGGTTCGTCGCGGCCGTCTTCCTGATCGGCTTCCTCCTCGTCCACCGCATCATCCACTCGCCCTACGGGCAGGTGCTGAAGGCGATCCGGGAGAACGAGCCGCGCGCCACCTCGCTCGGCTACCGGACGGACGACTACAAGCTCGTCGCCTTCATCCTGTCCGCGACGCTCGCCGGTGTCGCCGGCGGCGTGAAGTCGCTCGTCTTCGGCATCGCCACGCTGACCGACGTGCACTGGTCCATGTCGGGCGAAGTGGTGCTGATGACGCTGGTCGGCGGCCTCGGCACGGTCTTCGGGCCGGTCGTGGGCGCGGCCGTCATCGTCACCATGCAGAACTACCTGGCCGAGATGGGCGCCTGGGTCACCGTGATCCAGGGCGCGATCTTCGTCGCCGTGGTGCTCGCCTTCCGGCGCGGCATCGTGGGCGAGATCGCCCATGCGCTGCGGGTGAAGCTGTAGGAAGGTCGGGGGAGGGGAACCTCCCCCGATCCCCCTCCCTTTTCTGGCCTTTGGGAACTGACTGCCGAGGGGTGCGCTTTACGGGGGCGCCGCGTCTTGCAACGCTGCAGCGCTGCAGCGTGGCGGGGCGAGCATGGCGGGCAAGGCGTTTCACCTCGGATGGTTCCTCCAGGGATCCTCGGTGCAGGCCTGGGGGGAACCCTGGACCGGCAACATCGGCACCGAATGGATGGTGCCGGACTTCTTCATCGAGATGACGCGCAACCTCGAGCGCGCCTGCTTCGACTACGTGCTACTCGAGGATTCCTCCTACATCGGCGAAAGCTACGGCGGGTCGCGGGAGATCTACCTCCATCACGGGCTTTCCGTGCCGCGGCAGGATCCGTCCGTCGTCGCGGCCCTGCTTGCCCAGGCGACGAAGCATATCGGCATCGTCGCGACCTTCGGCACCTTCGCCTATCCGCCCTACCTCCTCGCGCGCCTCGTCGCGACGCTGGACCAGGTCTCCTCCGGGCGGATCGGCTGGAACGCGGTGACCGGATCGTCGGACTACGCGGCGCGGAATTTCGGCCTGGACGGCATGCCGCCGCACGACACGCGCTACGACATCGCCGACGAGTACATGGAGGTGGTGCGCAAGCTCTGGGGATCCTGGGAACCCGGCGCGATCGTCGCGGACCGGGAACGCGGAATCCTCGTGGACCACACCAAGGTCCACGCGATCGACCACCATGGGACGCATTTCAAGGTCCGCGGGCCGCTCAATTCAGGCCCCTGCGTGCAGGGGCAGCCGGTCATCGCGCAGGCCGGCGGGTCGCCGCGCGGGCGGCAATTCGCCGCGACCCATGCCGACACCATCGTCGCGATGGTCAAGGGCACGGCGGGGATGAAGGCCTATCGCGACGACGTCCGCGCGCGCATGGCGGCACAGGGCAGGGACCCCGACCGCTGCATGGTGCTGTTCCTCGTCTCCCCGGTCCTGGGCGATACCGACGAGGAGGCCCGGGCGAAGCATCGGCGGAAGCTCGCGACGACCGAGGACCAGATCGCCAAGCGGCTCGCGCACCTGTCCAAGATCACCAACCTCGATTTCGGCGCGCTGCCGCTCGACAAGCCGCTCGGCAGCCTGACCACCAACGGGCACCAGCAATCGCTCGATGAGTTCCTCAAGAAGGCCGGCAACAAGACGCTGCGGGAGGCGGCCGAGATCTACTCGGATGCCGGTTCCATCCCGCTCATCGGCACGCCCGCGCAGGTGGCCGAGCAGATGGGCGCGGCGATGGAGGAGATCGGCGGCGACGGCTTCCTGCTCTCGACCAATGACACCTCGCGGCGCGTCATCGCCGAGATCTGCGACGGGCTCGTGCCGGAACTCCAGCGCCGCGGCCTGGCGCGCCGCGCCTACAGCCACGCGATGTTCCGCGACAACCTGCTGGACTTCTGACGGGGCGCACGAAAAAGGCGCTGGCGCCGCGGCTCGGCACCAGCGCCCGGGATCGTGGCGCGCGGCGGGGCAGGGCGCCCCGCCGCGGCCTTCGCCTCAGTTCGCCTCGTCCATCCGCGCGCTGACGCGCGGGGGAGACATGGGCAGCGCGTAGAAGCGCTTGCCCAGCGCGTCATGTACCGCGTTCGCGATAGCAGCGAGCGGCGGGACGATCGGCGCCTCGCCCACGCCGCGCACGCCCTGCGGGTGCTTCGGGTTCGGGATCTCGAGCATCAGCGCCTCGATCATCGGAACGTCCGAGCAGACCGGCATCCGGTAGTCGAGGAAGCTCGCGTTATCGACGCGGCCCTTGCTGTCGTAGAGGTATTCCTCCGACAGAGCCCAGCCGATGCCCTGCACCACGCCGCCCTGGATCTGGCCTTCGACATAGCCCGGGTGCAGCGCACGGCCGACATCCTGCGCCGCCGTGTAGCGCAGCACCCGCACGATGCCGAGGTCGACGTCGACCTCGACGTCGACGCAATGCGTCGCGAAGCCGGGGTCCGCGCCCGTCGTGTTGAGCTGGGTCTGGTTGCCGATCGGCCCGCCCATCTCGTTCGCCTTGGCGGCGAGTTCCTTGAGGCTGAGCGGGGGGAACTTGCCGGCATTGTCGCCGGCGGGCAGGGCCATGCCGTCCTCCCACTTCACCGCCTCGGCCTCGATCCCCCAGATCTTCGCCGCCCGTTCCTTGAGCTGGCCGATCACCTTCTCGCTCGCGGCGGTCGCCACCATGGCGGACGCGAAGGTGACGCGGCTGCCGCCCGTCAGGTTCGAGAAGCCGATCGTCTGGGTGTCGCCGATCATGACGTTGACGCGGCCATGATCCACGCCGAGCAGCTCGGCGACGACGTTGGCGATGGAGGCGCGGCTGCCGCCGACATCCGGATGCCCGGTCGTCACCAGGACGTTGCCGTCCTCGGTGATGTTCACCTGCACGCTGCTCTCGCCGCCGGCATTGTACCAGAAGCCGGAGGCGACGCCGCGGCCGCGCTTGACGCCCGGGCGCGGGTTCTTGTCGAGCGGCGCGCGGTAATGCGGGTGGTGCTTGATGGACTCCACCGTCTCCTTGAACGTCACGGCGCCGAAGGTCGGGCCATAGATCGCCTTGTCGCCGGCCTTGGCGCTGTTCTTCAGCCGCATCTCCAGCGGGTCGAGGCCGAGCGCCTGCGCGATCTCGTCGATCACGCATTCGGCGGCGAACGCGCCGTGCGGCGCGCCGGGCGCGCGATAGGCCGCGACCTTGGAGCGGTTGGAGACCACGTCGTAGCCCACCGACAGCACGTTCGGGATGGCATAGGCGGCGAAGGAGCAGCCCACCGGCCCGCGCAGCGGCGAGCCCGGCAGCCCGCCGGCCTGCAGGTAGAAGGTGCCCTGCGCCGCGACGATGGTGCCGTCCTTCTTCGCGCCGATCTTGACGGTGGAAAGCGAGCCCGGCGCCGGGCCGGTCGCGCGCTGCACTTCCTCCCGCGTCATGACCATCTTCACCGGGCGGCCGGACTTCTTCGACAGCATCACCGCGACGGGTTCGAGGTAGACGATCGTCTTGGCGCCGAAGCCGCCGCCGATCTCGGCCGGGATCGCGCGGATGTTGCTCTGCGGGATGCCCGTGAGCAGCGAGGTCATCGCCCGGACCATGAACTGGCCCTGGGAGGACGACCAGATCGTCACCCGCCCGTCCGCCGCGTAGGACACGGTGCAGGCATGCGGCTCGATGTAGCCCTGGTGCACCGGGCGCGTGGTGAAGGTGCGCTCGACGACGATGTCGGCCTCGGCGAAGCCCTTCTCGATGTCGCCGGCCTTGAGCACCATGGTCCCGGCGATGTTCGACGGCTTGCCCTCGAACTGGTTCCATTCATGCAGGATCGGCGCGTCGGGCTTGATCGCGTCCTCGATCTCGATGACGTGGGGCAGGACCTCGTAGTCCACCTCGATCAGGGAGCAGGCATGCGCCGCGACTTCCTCGCTGATCGCGGCGACGGCGGCGACCGGGTGGCCATGGAACAGCGCCTTTTCGCGCGCCATCACGTTGCGGCACATCCAGCGCATGTCCTGGATGCCGAGCATGACGGACTTGTCGAGCGGGAACTCGACGATGTCCTTCGCGGTCACCACCGCCTTCACGCCGGGCAGGGCCTCGGCCTTGCTCGTGTCGATGCCGCGGATGCGCGCATGGGCATGCGGGCTGCGCAGCAGCTTGCCCCACACCATGCCGGGCATGGTCGTGTCGGCGCTGTACTGCGCGCGCCCGGTCACCTTGTCGGCGCCGTCGGGGCGGATCGTGCGCTGGCCGATCCACTTGTTCGTCATGTCGTTCATCGCGCGGCCTCCCTCATTTCAGCGGCCGTCTCCAGGACGGCGCGGACGATCTTGTCGTAGCCCGTGCAGCGGCAGAGGTTCCCGGCCAGGCCGAAGCGCACCTCCTCCTCCGTCGGGTCGGGGTTCTTCTCGAGCAGCGCGCGGGAGGCCATCAGCACTCCCGGCGTGCAGATGCCGCACTGGAGCGCGGCCATCTCGAGGAACTTCCGCTGCAGCGGGTGCAGCTCGTCGCCCTGCGCCATGCCCTCGATCGTGCCGATCTCATGGCCTTCGGCTTCGACGGCGAGCATCAGGCAGGCGCAGACGAGGCGCCCGTCGACGGTGATCGAGCAGGCCCCGCAATCCCCGGTGCCGCAGCCTTCCTTCGTGCCGGTCAGGCCGAGCGGCCCGCGCAGCGCATCGAGCATGGAGGCGGACGGGTCGCAGAGGAACTCGACCGGTTCCCCGTTGATCGTCGTGGTGACGTGAAGCTTCGACATGCCCTCAGTTCCCCCCCGCGCGCGCCGCGGCGATCGCCGCCGTGCGCTTCAGCAGCACGCCCGCCACCTTGATCCGGTAGGCGATCGTGCCGCGCTTGTCGTTGATCGGCTTGCAGGCGGCGCGGCAGGCGGCCGCCGCCGCTTCCAGCGCCGCGTCATCCAGCCGCGAGCCGATGAGTGCCTTCGCCGCGTCCTCGACCAGCAGCACGGTCGGCGCGACCGCGCCGAGCCCGACGCGCGCCGCCGTCACGACGCCGCCCGCCATGGTCAGGTTAACGCCGCAGCCGACCACCGCGATGTCCATCTCGGTGCGCGGGATCATGCGCAGATAGGCATCGCCCGACCCCTTCGGCCGCGCCGGCAGGGTGAAGGAGACCACGATCTCGCCAGGCGCCAGGTTGGTGCGGCCGGGCCCGGCGGGCACGGCTTCCACCGGCATCTCCCGCCGCCCGCCCGGGCCCTGCACCGTCACCACCGCGCCCGCGGCGATCATCGCCGGCACGCTGTCGCCGGCCGGCGAGCCGTTGCACAGGTTCCCGCCGGGGGAGGCGCGGCCCTGCACCTGCTTCGAGCCGATCAGGTTGATCGCCTCCAGCACGCCCGGCCAGGCGCGGCCGAAGCGGGGATGCTCGGACAGCACGGCGCCCGGCACGGCGGCGCCGATGCGGATGCGCCCGTCGGGCAGTTCCTCGATCGCCGTCATCTCGGCGATCTTCTTGATGTCGATGATGGTCCCGGGCTTCACCACGCCGTTGCGCATCTGCACCAGCAGGTCGGTTCCGCCCGCCAGGATGCGCGCCGCGCCGGATGCCGCGGCGAAGGCGCCGACCGCTTCCTCCAGCGTGCTCGGCGCCACGTATCTGATGTCTGTCATGCCTGCTCCCCACCCCATGGCCTGCGTTCGTCCGCGGCCCGCCCCCGCAGCGGGGGCATCCTGATTCTCGACGGCCGAACGCTACGGCGGCCCGGCGCGCGACGATAGTCCCCCCGGGGTCAGACCGGCACCCCCGCCGGGGGCTTGACGGTGCGCAGCACGAAGGCGCTGCGGGTGTCCTTCACGCCGGGCAGCCGGAGCAGCCGCCGCGTGGCGAATTCCCCGTAATCCTCCAGGTCCCGCGCCAGGACCTGGATCAGGTAGTCGGTCTCCCCGCTCATCGCCCAGGCGGCCAGCACCTCCGGCATGCGCCCGAGCGCGGCGTGGAAGGCCTCGACCGTCTCCTCGGCGCGGGAGGACAGGCTGACCTGCACGAAGGCGGTCAGGCCGAGGCCGAGCCGCGCCGCATCCACCCGGGCGCCATAGCCGGCGATGATGCCGGCCTCCTCCAACCGCTTCAGGCGCCGCTGGCAGGGGGTGGGGGACAAGCCCACGCGCTCGGCCAGCGCGACGAGGCTCGCCCGCCCGTCCCGCTGGACCTCCCGCAGCAGCTTCCTGTCGATCGCGTCCAGCTCGATGATGGAATCAGCCATGCTTGGGCTCCTGGGCGCGGGAATCCACCAAAGATAGCTCGTCCGGCGCGCTACTTCGCGGAAATCCCTCCTCGCCGCGCCGCGATCCTGCGCGGGAACGCATCAGGAGGCTTCCATGGACATCCCGCCCGACCGCACCCCCGTCGCCGGCACCGTCTGCGAGGCCAACCCGATGGGCACCGACGGCTTCGAATTCGTCGAGTTCACCGGGCCCGACACCGCCGCCCTCGAAGCCACCTTCGCCGCCATGGGCTTCGCCCCCGTCGCGCGGCACCGCTCCAAGGACGCCACGCTGTGGCGGCAGGGGGAGGTGAACTTCGTCCTGAACGGCGAGCCGACCTCCTTCGCGCAGGGCTTCGCCCGGGTGCACGGCCCGTCCTGCTGCGCCATCGCCTTCCGCGTCGCGGACGCCGCGGCGGCCTTCGACCGGGCGGTCAGCCTCGGTGCCCGGCCCTTCCATGGCCGCGTGGGCCCGATGGAACTGAACATCCCGGCCATCGAGGGGATCGGCGGCAGCCTGATCTACCTGGTCGACCGCTACGGCCCGCGCGGGAACATCTGGGACGTCGACTTCCGCCCGATCCCGGGCGCCGATCCGAACCCGCGCGGCGCGGGCCTGACCGTGATCGACCACCTGACGCACAACGTCCATCGCGGCCGGATGGACGCCTGGGCGGGCTTCTACGAACGGCTCTTCAACTTCCGCGAGATCCGCTACTTTGACATCGAGGGCAAGCTGACGGGCCTGAAGTCCAAGGCCATGACCAGCCCCTGCGGCCAGATCCGCATCCCGATCAACGAGAGCGCCGACGACCGCAGCCAGATCGAGGAATACCTCCGCGCCTACAACGGCGAGGGCATCCAGCACATCGCCATGGGCACCGCCGACATCCATGGCAGCGTCGAGGCGCTGCGCGGCCAGGGCGTGCGGTTCCTCGACACGCCGGACACCTACTACGAACTGCTGCCCCAGCGCCTGCCCGGCACGGGGGAGGACATGGCGCGGCTGGCCGCCAACCGCATCCTGATGGATGGCTCGCCTTCCGGCGGGCGGCTGCTGCAGATCTTCACCGGTACCGTCATCGGCCCGATCTTCTTCGAACTCATCCAGCGCAAGGGCGACCAGGGCTTCGGGGAGGGCAATTTCCGCGCCCTGTTCGAGAGCATCGAGCTCGACCAGGTGCGGCGCGGGGTGCTGGCGCCGCCCGCAGCCTGATCTCGTCGCGGCGAAACCGCCGCTTAACCGGATTTCCCGACAATGTCGGCAAATGTCGTCGGGAACCCCGTGATGGGACGCTGGCTCGGATCGATCGCGGCGCGCGTCTACGCGCTCGTTGGCTTTCTCGCCCTGCTCGCCGTGGGCGGCGGCGTGCTCGCGCATTCCGCCCTGCGCGACTACGGAAACGACGTCGCGCATGTGGGGCGACTGCAGGAACGCGCCTATCTCGCCCAGCGGATCGATGCCGGCGTCTATGCCGTGGTGATGGAGAGCCGCGGGCTCTACATGGCGAAGAACCGCGCGGAATCCGAACGCTTCGCCGCGGGGCTCCGCCGCCACCTGGCCGATATCCGGCGCGACGCGGACCGCCTTGCAACCATCGCCCAGGGCGTCGAGACCGTGCCGCCGCTGCTGGCGGCGCTGGCGGACTTCATTCGCTTCCGCAGCGAACTCGCGCGCATCGGCGTCGAGCAGGGCGCGCCCGCCGCCGACGCGATGGGCAACAACGCCGACAACCGCGCGAACCGCACGCGGGTGAACCAGGCGCTTTCCGCCGCCGCGTCCGGCTTCAGCGCCGAGGCTGAGGCCGCCGCGCAGGACATCATCGCCACCGGCGAACGTCTCGCGACCCTGTTGCTGGCCGCCATGGTCGGCGGCGCCGTGCTGGCCGGGCTGATCGCCCTCTGGCTCGTGCGCGCGGGCATCGGCCAGCCGATCGGCCGGCTGACGCGGGCGATGCAGGGCCTAGCCGCTGGCGCGACCGACATCGCGCTGCCCGACGCGTCCCGCCGCGACGAGATCGGCGGCATGGCCCGCGCGCTCGACGTGTTCCGCCGCAACGCCGAGGAGAACAAGGCGCTGCGTATCGCGCAGGAGGAAGCGCGGGATGCCGCGGTGGCCGAACGCGTCGCGGCGCTGCGCGCCATGGCCGACCGGCTGGAGGCCGAGACGCGCCGGAGCCTCGACCAGATCGCCGCGCGGATCGCGGACATGGCCGCGGAGGCGGATGCGATGGCCGACGGCGCCGCGACCGCCGCGGCCGGCAGCGACGCCCTCGTCGGCGGCGCACGGGCGACGCTCGACCATTCCGCGGGCAGCGCCGCGGCCGCCGAGCAGATGTCGGCCTCCATCCGCGAGATCACCGGCCGGGTCGAGGAAGCCGCCGCCGCCACGCGCCGCGCCGTCGCGGGCGCGGAGGACGGCAACCGCGCCATTGCCGGGCTGCAGCAATCGGTAGAACGGATCGGGGAGGTCGCGCGGCTGATCTCCGACATCGCCTCCCGCACCAATCTCCTCGCGCTGAACGCGACGATCGAGGCCGCGCGCGCGGGGGAGGCCGGCAAGGGTTTCGCCGTGGTCGCGGGGGAAGTGAAGTCCCTCGCCAACCAGACCGCGAGCAGCACGGCCGAGATCGCCCGGCAGATCGAGGCGGTGGTCGGCGCGACCGAGCAGGCCGTGCGCGCGGTGGGCGGGATCGCGACCACCGTGCAGCATGTCGACGGGGCGGCGATGGCCATCGCCCAGGTCATGGCCCAGCAGAGCAGCGCGACGAGCGAGATCTCCCGCGCCGCGGCCGGCGCGGCCGATGCGGCGCGCGACATGAGCGGCCGCAGCAGCGCCCTGAGCGGCATGACGCGCGACGTCGAGACTCGCGCGGCCGCCCTGAGGCAGGCGGCGCGCGACGCGGACGCGGCCATGGGCGACCTGCGCGGGACCCTGATCCGCCTCGTGCGGGAATCGACCGCGGAGGTGGACCGCCGCCAGCATCCGCGCGTCGCCGCCGATGCCACGGCCATCATCGAGGCCAACGGCGCTCGCCACGCGGTGCGGCTCGTCAATGTCTCGGAAGGGGGCGCCGCGGTCGCCGGCGGCCCGCCGCAGGCCGTAGGCACCCCGGTCGGCCTCGCCGTCCAGGGGCATCGGGCGCTGCCCGCGATCGTCGTCGCGACGGAAGGCGATCTGGTGCGCCTGCGTTTCGAGGATGCGGCTTCGGGACGAAGCCTGCTCGCCGCGCTGGACGGAAAGGCGGCAGGGCTGCGAGCCGCTTAGGCAGACCGGCGCGCGCGGGGGCCAGGACAGCCGCCCCGTCCCCCTTGCGCCGCAGCCCATGGCGCGCTTAGTCGCGGCATGGCTTCCGAAGCAGGGACAGGCACGGCGCGGCAGGCTGGGGCGGATGACGCCCCCGCGCTGGACATCGCCGGCCTCACACTCGACTTCCGCCAGGATGGACGTCGCGTGCGCGTGCTCGACGGCGTCTCGCTCCGGGTCATGCCGGGGCGCACCCTCGCCATCGTGGGCGAAAGCGGTTGCGGCAAGTCGGTGACCGCCCTTGCGGTGATGGGGCTGTTGCCGGACACGGCCGAGGTCGGCGGCGCCATCCGCCTTGCTGGGCGCGACCTGGCCGCGATGTCGCGCGAGGACCGGCGCCGCCTGCGCGGCGGCGAGATGGCGATGATCTTCCAGGAGCCGATGACGAGCCTGAACCCGGCCTTCACCGCCGGGGACCAGGTGGCGGAGGCGCTTCGCGTCCACCAGGGCCTCGACAAGTCCGCGGCCTTTGCCGAAGCCGTGCGCATGCTCGACCGCGTGCGCATCCCGGACGCGGCGCGCCGCGCGCGGCAATATCCGCACCAATTGTCCGGCGGGATGCGCCAGCGCGTGATGATCGCCATGGCCCTGGCGTGCCGGCCGCGCCTGCTGATCGCGGACGAACCCACCACCGCCCTCGACGTCACCGTGCAGGCGCAGATCCTGTCGCTGCTCGACGACCTGAAGCGGGAAACAGGCACGGCGGTGGTGCTCGTCACGCACGACCTCGGCGTCGTCGCCGACCACGCCGACGAGGTCGCGGTGATGTATGCCGGGCGTGTCGCCGAACAGGCGCAGGCCGCGGCGATATTCGCGCGGCCCGAACACCCCTACACCGCGGGCCTGCTCGGCGCGGCGCCGGGGGAAGGGGAGCGCGGGGAGCGGCTCGCGAGCATCGAGGGGACGGTGCCGGACCTGCGCGCGCCGCCGCCGGGCTGCCGCTTCGCGCCACGCTGCCCCTTCGTCCTGCCGCGCTGCGCGGAAGCGGCGCCGCCGCTGGTCGAGGTAACACCCGGGCACCGTTCCGCCTGCTGGCGGGCGCCGCTCGACCAGGTGCTGGAGGCGGCGTGATGGACGAGGAAAGAGCGGGGGAGGGGAACCTCCCCCGGGCCCCCTCCCTTCTTTGTCTGTTGGGGACTGGCCGGCGCGGTCCGGTCCACCTGACGTGACCATGGGCACGCTCCTCGAACTCGACGGGCTGGTGAAGCGCTTCCCGGTGCGCGACGCGCTTGGCCGTCGCGCAGGCGCGGTGCACGCGGTCGATGGCGTCTCGCTCTCCGTCCAGGAAGGCGAGGTGCTGGCCATCGTGGGCGAGAGCGGCTGCGGCAAGTCGACGCTCGGGCGGCTGATGCTGAACCTCATCACGCCCGATGCGGGGTCGGTGCGCTTCGCGGGGGAGGATCTGACGCGCCTCTCGGCGGCCGCGCTGCGCGCGCGCCGGCGCGACATGCAGCTGATCTTCCAGGACCCCTTCGCGAGCCTCGATCCGCGCATGACGGTCGAGCAGGCGATCGCCGAGCCGCTCCGCCTCCATCGCATCGTGCCGCGCGACCAGGAACGGGCGCGCGTGGCGGACCTGCTGGCGCGCGTCGGGCTGAGGCCGGAACTCGCGCGGCGCTGGCCGCATGAATTCTCGGGCGGGCAGCGGCAGCGCATCGCCATCGCCCGCGCGCTGGCGAGCCGCCCGCGCCTGATCGTCGGCGACGAGCCGGTCAGCGCGCTCGATGTCAGCGTGCAGGCGCAGGTGATCAACCTGCTCTCCGACCTGATCCGCGAGTTCCGGCTGACCTTCGTGCTGATCAGCCATGACCTCGGCGTGGTGCGGCACGTCGCGGACCGCGTCGCGGTGATGTATCTCGGCCGCATCGTCGAGGAAGGGCCGGCGGAACAGGTGCTGACCGCGCCGCTGCACCCCTATACGCGGGCGCTGCTGGCAGCCGTGCCCGGGCATGGCGCGAAGGCGCCGCCGATCGAGGGCGACGTGCCATCCCCCATCTCCCCGCCGCCGGGCTGCCGCTTTCACACGCGCTGCCCCTTCGCCGAGGATCGCTGCCGCGTGACGGTGCCGGAACTGTCGGCCGGGCCGCATCGCGTCGCCTGCCACCTCGACGGGCGCCTGCCGCCCGCCCCGCCGCGCCCGGAACGGGCCGCCGGTGGCGAAAGGCTGCGGCGCCTGCAATCCTTCTTCCGGGCCCCTGGCCCGCAACCGGGAGCGCAACCATGAAGAGCACCGTCAAGGCCCTGCTGGCCGCGGCCGCCGCCATCCTGCCCGCCGTCGCGACGATCGCGCCGGCGCAGGCGCAGCACCTGCGCATCGCCTTGCGCGAGGACCCGGACATCCTCGACCCCACGCTGAGCCGCACCTATGTCGGCCGCATCGTCTACGCGGCGCTGTGCGACAAGCTGTTCGACATCAACGAACGGCTCGAGATCGTGCCCCAGCTCGCCACCGCGCATCGCTGGGAGAACCCCACGACGCTGCTCATCACGCTGCGCGAGGGCGTGCGCTTCCACGACGGGGAGGCGATGGACGCCGAGGCGGTGCGCTACTCGCTCAACCGCCACATGACGATGCAGGGGTCGTTCCGCCGCTCCGAGATCGCGGACATGGAGGCGGTCGAGGTGGTGGACCCGCGCACGGTGCGCATCACGCTCAAGGCGCCTTCCGCCTCCTTCCTCGCGGCGCTGACCGACCGCGCGGGCATGATCGTCAGCCCCAAGGCGGCCGAGGCGGCGGGCCGCAATTTTGGCACCCGCCCGGTCTGCGCCGGCCCCTTCCGCTTCGTCGAGCGCGTCGCGCAGGAACGCATCGTGGTCGAGCGCTTCCGCGAGTACTGGGATGCGGCGAACATCCATTTCGACCGCGTGACCTACCTGCCGATCCCGGACAACACCGTGCGGCTGGCCAACATCCAGTCCGGCGCCGTCGAGTTCGCCGAGCGGATGGAACCCGACGACATCCGCGCCATCCAGCGCCAGCGCAACCTGCGCTCCGTCGCCGTGGATGAACTCGGCTATTTCGGCATCACCATCAATGTCGGGAACGGGGAGCGGGCGAACACGCCGCTCGGCCGCGACGCGCGCGTCCGCCAGGCCTTCGAGCTGGCGATCGACCGCGCGGCCATCAACCAGGTCGTCTACGAAGGCATGTACACGCCGACGCGCCAGCCCTTCCCGCCGGCCAATCCCTTCCACGTGCGCGATTTCCCGCCGACGACGCGCAATGTCGAACGCGCCCGCGCGCTGCTGCGCGAAGCCGGCGTCACGACGCCGGTCGCGATCGAGATGACGGTGCCGAACAACCCCGACCTGCGGCAGGTGGGGGAGGTGATCCAGTCCATGGTCGCCGAGGCCGGCTTCACCGTGACGCTGCGCGCGATGGAATTCGCCTCCTCGCTCCAGGCGGCGACACGCGGCGACTTCCAGACCTACCTGGTGGGCTGGTCGGGGCGGACCGACCCGGACGGGAACATCTACACCTTCAGCCGCACCGGCGGCGGGCAGAATGACGGGCGCTATTCCAACCCCGAGGTGGACCGCCTGCTGGATGCGGCGCGCACCGAACTGGACGTCGCCAAGCGCCGCGACCTCTATGCCCAGGCGATCCGCATCTCGCTCGGCCAGGACGTGAACCGCATTTACCTGTGGCACCGCAAGAACATCATGGCGCACCAGACGCGGCTGGTCGGCTACCGCCCGATCGCGGACGGCATGATCCGCCTCCAGGGCATGCGGTTCCAGTAAGTGGGCATCTGGCTGCTGCGCAGGGTGGGGCAGGTGATCCCCACCCTCCTGATCCTCTCCTTCCTGATCTTCGGGCTGCAGCAGCTCATGCCCGGCGACCCGGCGCTGATCCTGGCGGGCGAGGAGCGCGGCGACCCCGCGGTGCTCGCGGCCATCCGCGCCGAACTGGGCCTCGACCGCCCCATCCACGAACAATACCTGCTGTGGATGGGCAAGGTGCTGACGGGGGATTTCGGCTTCTCCTGGCGTATCCGCGTCCCGGTCAGCGAGTTGATCCTCGCCAAGCTGCCGGTGACCTTCCAGCTCGCCTCCATGGCCTTCGTCATCGCGGTGCTGATCGGCGTGCCGCTCGGCATCCTCTCGGCGGTGAAGAAGGACACGCCCGCCGACTGGGCGGCGAACGGGGCGGCGCTGTTCGGCATCTCCACGCCGAACTTCTGGCTCGGCATCATGATGATCCTGCTGTTCAGCGTGGAGCTCGGCTGGCTGCCGCCTTCGGGCTACGTGCCGATCAGCGAGGATCCGTGGCAGTCGCTGGCGACCACCATCATGCCGGCCTTCGTGCTGGGCACCGGCGTCGCATCCGTGCTGATGCGCCACACGCGCGCGGCGATGCTGACGGCGCTCAGCCAGGACTACGTCCGCACGGCGCGGGCGAAGGGGCTGAAGGAACGCGTCGTCGTCTGGAAGCACGCGCTGCGCAACGCGCTGATCCCGGTCGTCACCCTCGGCGCCATCGAGTTCGGGCGGCTTCTGGCCGGCGCCGTGCTGACCGAGCAGATCTTCACCATCCCCGGCTTCGGCAAGCTCATCGTCGATGCGGTCTTCAACCGCGACTATCCGGTGGTGCAGGGGGTGGTGCTGGCCACCGCGCTGATCTTCGTGCTGCTCTCGCTGGTCGCCGACATGCTCTACATGGCCATCAACCCGAGGCTCCGGCAGGCATGAGCGCGACCGCCGCCATCCCCGCCGGCGAAAGCCCGACGCGGCGCGCGGTCAAGCGCTTCCTGCGCCATCGCCTCGCCGTCTTCGGGCTGGTCATCGTCGTTCTCTTCGTCGCGGTCGCGCTGCTCGCGCCGCTGATCGCGCCCTACGATCCGCTGCAGACCTCCTGGTCGCGCATCCGCAAGCCGCCCTCCTGGGAGCATTGGATGGGCACGGACGAGAACGGGCGCGACGTTCTCTCCCGCGTCATCTGGGGCGCGCGCGCCTCGCTGATGGCCGGCGTCATCTCGGTGCTCGGCGCGCTGCTGATCGGCGTGCCGCTCGGGCTGCTGGCCGGGCTCGCCGGCGGCTGGACGGATGCGATCATCTCCCGCGTCGCGGATGCGATGCTCTCGGTGCCCTTCCTGATCCTCGCCATCGCGCTCGCCGCCTTCCTCGGTCCGGCGTTGGAAAACGCGATGCTCGCCATCGCCATCACGGCGAGCCCCGTCTTCGTGCGCCTGGCGCGCGGCATGGCGCTGGACGCGAAGTCGACGGACTGGATCGAGGCCGCGCGGGCGCTTGGGAACCCGCCCTGGCGCATCGCCTTCGTTCATGTCCTTCCCAACATCATCCCGCCGCTGCTGGTGCAGGCCAGCCTCGCCATCGCCGAGGCGATCATCGCCGAGGCGGCGCTGTCCTTCCTCGGCCTCGGCATGCAGCCGCCCAACCCGTCCTGGGGGTCGATGCTGAATTCCTCCCAGCGCTTCCTCACCCAGGCGCCGTGGCTGTCGATCTTCCCGGGCGTGACCATCATGATCGTCGTGCTGGCCTTCAACCTGATGGGCGACGGGCTGCGCGACGCGCTCGACCCGCGCGCGGAGCGCCGATGATCGAGATGCGGGAAGCCCCGGCCTCGCTGCCGCGCGGCCGGCGCATCTACGCCATCGGCGACGTTCACGGCGCCTTCGACAAGATGAAGGCGCTGCACCGCGCCATCGCCGACGACCTCAGGGCGCGCCCCGGCCCGTCAGCCCTGCTGCTGCACCTGGGCGACTACGTGGACAAGGGCACCGACAGCCGCCGCGTGCTGGAGGACCTGGTCGCCCACGACCCGGTGCCGGGGCTCGAGACGATGTTCCTCTGCGGCAACCATGAGGAGACGATGCTCGCCGCGCTGCAGGGCGACGGCGGTGCGGCGGCCGACTGGCTCTGGGGCGGCGGGCGCGCGACGCTCGAGGCCTGGGGGATCGACCCCGACAGCGCGCGGGAGGAATGGCCGCAGCATTTCGACCCGGCGATCCTGCGCTTCCTGCGCCGCCTGCACCTCTACCACCAGGAAGGCGGCTACCTGTTCGTCCATGCCGGCATCCGCCCCGGCATCCCGCTCGAGGAACAGTCGCGGGAGGACCTGCTGCGCATCCGCCACGACTTCCTGGGCAGCCCGCGCGACCACGGCTTCGTCGTGGTGCATGGCCACACCGCGGGCTTCAACCCGGTGGTGCGGGACAACCGCATCTGCGTCGACACCGCCGCCTGGTCGGGCGGCCCGCTCACCTGCGGGGTGTTCGAGGGCGACCGGCTCGGCTTCCTTCAGGCGGCCTGACGGGGCGGCGCCGCGGCTCCTCGCCCGGCGGCTGATGGTCCCGCGGCAGGGGCTGCATGGGAGCGATGCGGATCGCGTCCTCCTCGCCCTCGGTCCGCCGCGCGGCGGCGGCGAAGCGGGCGGCGGCGTAGGGGGCGACCTCCACCTGCGTCTCCCGCGCCGTGATGCGGATGCGTCCGATCTCGGCGCGCGTCACATGGCCGCGGCGGCACAGGAAGGGCAGCAGCCAGCGCGGATCGGCGTTCCCGGCCCGGCCGACATCGACGCGGAACCACACGCCTTCCGCGCCGCCCTCGCGCGGGGCTTCGGGCGCCTCCCGCCGCGTCGGGCGGGGGGCCGATTCCGACAATTCCTCGGGCGCGGGCAGGGGCGCGCGCAGGACGCGCACCAGCGCGGCGGCGAGCGCTTCCGCCCCCGCGCCCGCCAGTTCGCGGGCGATCGCGACATCCGTATCGGCCGGCGGCTCGGCCAGCAACGCGCGCGCTTCCTCGGCGAGCCGTTCGGCATCGCGGCCCCGGATCGCCTCGGCCGATGGCGCCGGCCCCCAGGCAGCCGTCACCCGCGCCGCCGAGATGAGCCGCTCCGCGAGGCGACGGCGCGGATGCGGCACCAGCAGCACGGACACGCCCTTGCGCCCCGCGCGCCCCGTGCGGCCCGACCGGTGCAGCAGCGTGTCGGGGTCGCGCGGCAGTTCGGCATGGATGACGAGGCCGAGTTCCGGCAGGTCGATGCCGCGCGCCGCGACATCGGTCGCCACGCAGACCCGCGCATGCCCGTCGCGCAGTTGCTGCAGCGCGCGCAGCCGCTCGGCCTGGGACATCTCGCCGGACAGCGAGACGGCGGGGAAGCCGCGTTCGGCGAGGTTGCCCGAAAGCCGCGCGACGGCCGCGCGCGTGGCGCAGAACACCATGGCGAGGCGCGGCGCCTCGAAGCGCAGCAGGTTGACGACGGCGCGCTCAAGCTCATGCGGCGCGACCAGCGCGGCGCGGTATTCGATGTCGCCATGCGGGCCGGCGCTGCCCGCGGCCTCGATGCGCAGCGCGTCGCGCTGGTAGGTCTTGGCGAGGGCCGCGATGCCGCGCGGCACGGTCGCCGAGAACATCAGCGTCCGGCGCCCGGCGGGCGTTTCCTCGAGGATCGCCTCCAGCTCCTCCCGGAAGCCGAGGTCGAGCATCTCGTCCGCCTCGTCCAGCACCACGGCGCGCAACGCCTCGGGGCGGAGATTGCCGCGTTCGAGGTGGTCGACGAGCCGCCCCGGCGTGCCGACGACGATATGCACCCCGGCGAGCAGCGCGCGCCGTTCCGCCACGGGGTCCATGCCGCCGACGCAGGAGACGACGCGCCCGCCGGCTTCCGCATAGAGCCAGGCGAGCTCGGTCTTCACCTGCAGCGCCAGTTCGCGGGTCGGCGCGACGACCAGGGCGAGCGGCGCGCCGGGCGCAGGCAGGCGCGCGGCCTCGCCCATCAGGTCCGGGGCGAGGGCCAGGCCGAAGGCGACGGTCTTGCCGGAGCCCGTCTGGGCGGAGACGAGCAGGTCGCGCCCGGCGGCCTCAGGGGCCAGCACGGCGGACTGGACGGGGGTGGCCTCGGCATAGCCGCGGGCGGCGAGGGCGGATGCCAGCGCCGGGGGAAGGTCAGGGAAGGACATGTGCGGGTCCGTCTGCGCGCCGCGCCGCGCCGCGTCAAGCGCGCCCCGCGCGGGTCAGCCCGGCGCGCGGAGGAAGGACAGGTCCATCATGTAGGGCCCGTCCGGCTGCGACGGATCGAAGGCGATCGCGACGCTGTCCATCTGCCGCATCTGCGGCACGGGATCGAAGGGGATGGGCACGCTTTCGAAGAAGCGCGCGACGCCGCTGCGCGGATCGGACCAGCGGGCCTGCAGGATGTAGGCGGCGCCCTCGCGCCTCAGCCCGATCAGCGGCACCTGGAAGGTCGCGACGCCGGGCGGGGACCCGGCCTGCGCGGCGGCGGGCGTGGACATGGGCTGCCCCGCGAAGGCGCCCGGCGCGGGTCCCCCCGCGACGACCGGCGCCCCGCCGCGCGCGGCGAAGCGCAGCAGCAGGCCGCCGAGCAGCAGGAACACCGCCGCCATGCCGCCGAAGACGGTGATGAGGAACCAGTCCGACATGAAGCCGGCCATGCGCGCATCCACGGGATCCGCGGGGTCGTAGCGGACGGTCACGCGGTCACCGACCGCGCAGCAGGGCGGAGAGGAGGAGAACGAGGCCTCGACGCGCACCTCCTTCCCGTCGGGCAGGCGGAAGGCGAAGACCGGCGTCCATGTCGAGGAACGGCTGCCGCCGCTGCTGTTGCTGGCGCGCTGGATCATCTGGACGATGCGTCCCTCGACCTCGACCGAGCGTTCGCGGAACTTCATCTCGAACCAGACGAAGCCGCCCGCGCCGGCGGCGAAGAGCAGGCCGAGCAGGAGGAACAGCCAGCCGAGCCAGCGTGGCGGACCGGGCGTGCGCCGCGTGCCCATGTGGCTGAACGTCGTCGTCATCGTCGCGTCCCTTGCCCCAGCGATACGGCCCCGTGCCGCGCGACGAGGATGCCCGGGGAACACGCCATCACAAAGCCCGCGCCGCTGGCGCATCCCGGCCTGTTCGCCCGATCCCCGCGCTGGCCGATACCGCCGCGGCCAGCCGGCCGGAGATGATATGCGTCACGCTCCCTGCGCCTTGCGGAAGGCGGCGAGCGCCATCAGCCGCCGGTCGCGCCAGGCGCTGCGCCCGGCGATGTCGTCACGCTCCAGCACCGCGCGCCGCGCGCCATCCACCTTCGCGACCGTCTCCGCGTCGTAGCGGAAGGGCGTCTGTTCCTCGGTGATAGAGCCCATCAGCCCGCCGAAGCGCGCGGCATAGTCCGCCACGCCGCCGGGCGCGTTCAGGTCGATCGTCTCGAAGGGGCCCATGAAGGACCAGCGCAGGCCGAGCCCGTCCTTCACGCAGGCATCGACATCCTCGACGCTCATCACCCCGTCGCGCACCAGCCGGAAGGCTTCCGCGACCAGCGCGGCCTGCAGGCGGTTCAGCACGAAGCCCTTCGTCTCCTTCATCGCGGTCACCGGCACCTGGCCCACGGCGCCCATCAGCGCGCGGGTGCGCGCCACCACGGCCGGGTCGGTCCAGGGCGCCGGGACCAGCTCGACGAGCGGGACGAGGGAAGGGGGGTTCACCGGATGCGCGACGAGGCAGCGCGCACGTCCCGCCAACCCCTCGGTGAAGGCCGAGGCCGGGATGCCGGAGGTCGAGGAGGCGAGCACCACGCCCGCCGGCGCGATGGCGTCGAGCCGCGCGAAGGTCTCGCGCTTCACCTCGACGCGCTCCGGCCCGTTCTCCTGCACATGGTCCGCGCCTTCGAGGCAGGCCTCGAGCGTCGGCGCCGCCGCCACGCGCGCGGCGATCGTCGCCGGCGCCTCCGCGACGAGACCGGCGGCGGCGAAATCGCCGAGCCGCGCGGCGACCGTCGCCAGCGCCGCCTCCGCCGCGCCCGGCGCAGGGTCCCAGATGCGCACGCTGTGCCCGGCGCGGGCGAAGACGATCGCCCAGGCGCCCCCGATCAGCCCCGCGCCCACCACCGCGATCCGTTCCGCCATGCCGCCTTCCTCCCCGATGCGGCTTGATCGGCCGCCTGTGCCGGACGATCTAACCCCCTGTGAACGATCCCGCCAACGCGCCAGGCGCGCCCTCCAGCACCCCGCCGCCGCTCGGCACGCGGGTGATCGGCTTCTTCCTTCTCGGCGGCACCATGTGGATCGCCGGGCTGCTCGCGCTGTTCGGCGCGGTGATGGCGGTGACGACGCCATGATCTCCGCCTTCTGGCGGCGCTGGCTGCTGCCCTTCACGGTGCTGCCGCTGCTGCCCGCCACGCTGTTCAACCTGTTCGCCGGGCGCGAATGGGCGCTGCTGGGCTGCGTCGCGGGCATCGCGCTGCCGATGCTCGCCACCTGGCTGATGCGGCGCGGCCGGCGCGGGGATGCGCAGATCGCCGCCGTGGCGATGGGCGGCGCGGCGGGGATCGTCACGCTGCTCGGCGCCGGGGCGGGGCCGGTCGCGGCGCTGCTGCTCGCCATCGGCGCCTGGGGCGGGACGAGCCTGCTGTACACCGGCGTCCGGGAAGTCGTCCCGCCGCCGCCGCCGCCCGCGCCGCCGCCGCTGCCGGAACCGCTCCGCCAGGCGCGGCACAGGCTGGAACTGCTCGCCGCGCGCGTCCCGGCGCTGCCGGCGCCGGCGATGGGCGGCGTGCTCCTCGCGCTCGACGGCGTGCTGGCGGATCTCAGCCTTCTGCCCGCCCGCCTCGCGGAAGCGCGGCCGCTGATCGAGATGCATCTCGACGGGCTCGAGCGGATCGCCGACCGGCTGGCCGCCGGCGCCGCCCCGCCGCCGGGGCTCGACCGGCTGCTGACCGAGATGGCGGCCGAAGCCGAGGGGCTGCGCGCCAGCCTGCGCGACCGGGAGACGATGGCGCTGGCCGTGCAGGTGAAGGTGCTGGGCGACCGGCTGCGGCAGGAAGGCTACGGGTAAAGTCCCGGCCGCTTGCGGCGAATCAAGGTCGCAGGCGGGATCCGCGGGATAGTCTTCCTTCCGTGCTATCCTACGGAAACACCAGGAAGGGAGACGTCGTGATGCGCCTCATGCCTCTCGCCGCGCTGGGCTTCGCCGTCGCGGCATGCACCACCCCCGGTACCCAGGCCCCCGTGCCCCAGGCCGTCGCGCCATCTTCGGCCGTGACGACCGATCCGGTCCGCGGCATGGCGGCCGACGCCTCGGCTTGGTTCTCGCGCCCGCGCGCGAACCAGCCGGCCCAGGCCGCGCGCGCGATCGCGGCGATCGAGGACCTCGCCATCGAGGTCCCGCAGAGCCCGCACTACGCCTCCCGCTCCGGCACCGCGGTGACGCAGCTCGCCCAATCGCGCAACGAGGCCCGCCGCGAATTGGGGGTTCCGGCCAGCGCCGACGGCACGGCGGTGGCGCGTGCCCTGCGCGAGGCAGCGACGGCGCTCGACGCCAACAACCGCGCCGCCGCGCAGGCCGCGCTGCCCGCCAGCATCTTCACCGCCGGCCCGGCCGCGACCATCCAGCGCCTGTCGCGCCCGCCGCGCGTCCCCAGCGCGCGGTCCGCGCTGACCTCCCTGACCTTGGGCGGGGGGAGCGGCGGCAGCTGAGCCCGTCCGCGCCTTGACGGCGCGGGCGCGGCGGGCGACCTCCGGCGGATAAACCCGCCGGAGGAAACGTCCCATGGTCCTGCGCCGCCACCTGCTGGCCGCAACCTCGCTTCTTGCCGCGCCGCTTCCGCTGCGCGCGCAGTCCGCTTGGCCGAACGGGCCGATCCGCATCGTCGTTCCCTTTCCCCCCGGCGGATCGACCGATGCGATGGCGCGGCTGCTGCAGCCGCGGCTGACGCAGGAACTCGGCGTGCCGGTCGTGGTCGAGAACCGCGGCGGCGCGTCCGGCGCGCTCGGCACCGCGCAGGTCGCGCGCGCCGCGCCCGACGGCAACACCTGGCTGATCGTGTTCGACACCCATGCGGTCAACCCGGCGCTGATCCCGAGCATCGGCTTCGACACGCAGCGCGACCTGACGTCGCTGCTGCTGTTCGGCACGGCGCCGATGGTGCTGACCGCGCACCGCACGCGACCCTATCGCAGCCTCGCCCAGGTGGTCGAAGCGGCGAAGGCGCGGCCGGAGACGGTGACCTACGGGACGATCGGCAACGGCTCGCTCGCGCATCTGACGATGGAACTGGCCCAGCGCGCCGGCGGCTTCCGCCTGGTGCACGTGCCCTATCGCGGCGGCGGGCCGCTCGCCACGGCCGCCGTGGCCGGGGAGGTCGACCTGCCCATCGCCACGCGCCCGGCGATCGGCGTGCACATCGATTCCGGCGCGCTCCTTCCGCTGGCACAGACCGGGGCGACGCGCTCGCCCTCCATGCCCGACATCCCGACGCTGGCCGAGGCCGGCATCCCGGGGATCGACGCCCGCGCCTTCTGGGGCTTCCTCGGCCCCGCCGGCCTGCCGGCGCCGATCAAGGAGAGGATGGAGGCGGCCATCCGCAAGACGCTCGACATCCCGGAGGTGCGCCAGCGGGTCATCGGCCTCGGCATCGACCTCGATCCGCAGGGGGAGGCGGTGTTCGCGCCCTTCGTCGCGCGGCAGATGGAGATCTGGGGCCGGGTGGTGCGGGAGAACAACATCCGCCCCGACTGAGGCGCCGTTCACGGCCGCCACATCGCCGCCGCATCGCCCGCGCAACGTCGCGCCATGCGCCGCTGCCTCCTGCCCCTGATCGCGCTGCCGCTCGCGGCCTGCGTCGTCGTCCAGCCCGTGCCGCTCGCGTTGCCGGCCGGGCCGCTCTGCGAGGATCCGGGCGGCGGGGCGCTGACCGGGGCTGCGATCGGCGCCGGTGTCGGTGCGCTCGCGGGTTCCGCCAGCGCCGATGCCGGGCGCGGGGCGCTGATCGGGGCCGGGGTCGGCGCGCTCGCGGGCGCCGCGATCGGCAGCCAGCCCTGCGAATGAGGCGACGACCGCGCCGCGCGCCCCCATGTACCGCCGCATGCTCACCGCCATCGCCATCGTCGCCGCGATCCCGCTGCTGCTCACCGGCGCCCTCTGGGCGGGGCAGGAACGGCTGATCTTCCTGCCCGACCCGCGCCCGCTGATCGCGCCCGAGGGCTGGCGGCGGGAGGTGCTGCGCACCGATGACGGCCTCGAGCTCGGCTTCCTGGTCGCGCCGGGACGCCAGGGAATGCCCGTCGTGCTGCATTTCCACGGCAATGGCGGCAATGCGGGGGACCGCAGCGGCCTCGGAACCGTTCTCAACACCGCAGGGCATGGCGTTGTCCTCGCGGAATACCGCGGCTATGGCGGCAATCCCGGCCGGCCGGGGGAAGAAGCCTTCGCGCGCGACGCGCAGGCGATGCTCGCCTGGACGCGGCAGCGCTTCCCCGGCGCGCCGACCGTGCTGTGGGGGGAAAGCCTGGGCACCGGCGTCGTCACGCGGCTGGCCGAAGGGCGGTCGGACATCGCGGCGGTCGTGCTGGAAAGCCCCTTCACCTCGGTCGCCGACCTGGCGCGGGAGACCTATCCCTTCCTGCCCACCGGCCTGCTGCTGCGCCATCCGTTCGAGAGCCTGTCGCGGATGCCGCGCATCGCGGCACCCGTGCTGGTGGTGGCGAGCGAGGCGGACCGCATCACGCCGGCCGCCCATGCGCGGCGCATGGCGGAAGCCGCGCGCGACGGGCGACTTGTGATGCTGCCGGGGCCGGCGCATCCGGCGGTGCTGAACGGCGGCACAGGGGAGGGATTGCGCGCGGCGCTCGAATTCCTCCGCGGCGCCACGCCCCGCTGAGGCGGGGCGCCGCCACGCGACGCTTGCCGCGGCGGTTGCGTGATCGCTAGCCTTCGAACCGGCTGGTTGCATCGGGGAGAAGGGAGCCGCGCTCCTCCTCCCTCACGAGGCAGGAGGCGGGCATGTCGCAGACGCAGGCGCAGGGCGGAACGCAGCTCTTCGGGCAGGAGTTCTGGGGCGGGGTCTGCGGCTTCGTCTCGGTGATCCACGCCTTGCTGCTCAAGCGCGGCGGCAACGCGCTGCAAGGGCTCAGCCAGGCCGAACTCGAATACAATGTTGGCCTGTCGCTGCTCGCCTTCCTCAAGTTCATCCGGAACAACAAGCCGATCGCCGACGAGATCGTCGCCTTCACGCAGAGCTTCGGCGGCGTCCACGCGAAGAAGACGATCGATACGCTGATCACCGAGTGCGAGCTGAAGATCGCCGAACTGACGAAGCCGAAGGCGACGGGCCTGAAGAAGACCGGCGAGGATGGCTGGGGCATCGGCATGACCAAGGCCGCGCTCGTCGCCTACATCCAGTGGATGGGCCTGACCTGCGTGGAACGGCCGGGCGGGATGGACTGGACCCAGGCGAATCTCCGCCCCTACCGGAACTGCGTCGTCGGCGTGGGCAACAGGCTCGACAAGGGCGGGACCTATGCCGGGCTGCGGCACTGGGTCTACGTCAACGAGGACGGCGTGATGTACAATTGGGGGAAGGAGACGCCGCTCGGCAATGTGGGCGACCGCCCCTATGCCGAGTACCCGCAGACCCACACCTACATCGTCGCGGTGCTCGAGATCCGCAGCTGACGCGCATGGCGCGGTCTTGACCGTCCTCCGCGCGCGCTGTCGGATGCTTCCAGCGAAAAGCAACCGGAGGAAGCGCCATGCGGGCATGGGCCGTCGTCGAAACGGGCAAGCCGCTCAAGGAACTCGAACTGCCGACGCCGGAGCCGACCGGCAAGCAGGTGCTGCTCGAGATCACCCATGCGGGCGTCTGCCATTCCGACCTGCACATCTGGGAAGGCGAGTACGATCTCGGCTCCCGCGGCAAGATGCGGCTGACCGACCGCGGCGTGACGCTGCCGCTCGCCATGGGCCATGAGATCGTCGGCCGCGTGCTGAAATGGGGGCCGGAGGCCAATGGCGCGGGGCTGAAGGTCGGCGACCACATGATCGTCTTCCCCTGGGTCGGCTGCGGCAAGTGCCGCGCCTGCACCTCGGACGAGGACAACATGTGCCTCACGCCGCGCAGCCTCGGCGTCTACCAGAATGGCGGCTACGCGACGCATGTGCTCGCACCCGAGCCGCGCCACCTGGTCCCGGTGGGCAGCCTCGATCCGTCGCTGGCGGCGACCTATGCCTGTTCGGGCATCACGGTGTTCAGCGCCATCAACAAGGTGATGCCGCTGCCGGCGGACGAGCCCGTCGTGGTGGTCGGCGCCGGCGGCCTCGGGCTGAACGCCATCGCCGTGCTGCGCGCCAAGGGCCACAAGCGGATCGTCGTGGTCGACGTGGCGCAGGGCAAGCTGGACGCGGCGCGGGCCGAGGGCGCGACCGAGACCGTGCTCGCCGACGGCCCCGACACGTCGAAGAAGATCATCGAGGCCGCGGGCGGCCCGGTCGCCGCGATCATCGACCTGGTGAACGGCACCGACACCTCGCGATTCTGCTTCGACTCGCTGCGCAAGGGCGGCAAGCTGGTGCAGGTCGGGCTGTTCGGCGGCGAGATGTCCGTACCGCTGCCGCTGGTGCCGATCCGCGCGCTGACGATCCAGGGCTCCTATGTCGGCAACGTGAAGGAACTGCGGGAGTTGGTCGCGATCGCCCAGTCCGGCGCGCTGCCCGCCATCCCGATTACCAACATGCCGCTGAACCAGGCCGATGCCGCGCTGAACCGCCTGAAGGACGGCAAGGTCGTCGGGCGCATCGTGCTGACCGCCGCCGCGGCGTGACGCCGTCAGCGCCGGCGGCCCGCGGCGGGGCGGGCCCGGCGACACTTCCCGGGCCTGCAGCGCCGTGGCGAACGGCGCTGTTGGTCCTGGGCACCGGTCAGGTCCTGTTCTTCTTCTCCGAGACCGTGTTCTTCGCCCATTGGCGCCCGCTCGAGGACAGCATCGGCTCCCGCCTTGTCACCTGGTTGACCTACTCGGTGCTGGGCTACCTCGTCCTGGCCGCGGTGGCGGCCGCCCGGCTGCGCAATGGCCGGGAGCTCGTGCTGGCCGGGGCCTTGTTCGGCTGGCTTGCCGAGGGCGGGATCGCCGGCACGCTGTTCGGCTACCCCTCCATGCCGTTTCCCTACACCATCGTCTGGCCGGCGCTGGCCTGGCACATGCCTGTATCCCTGCTGGCGGGCTGGTGGGCGATCGGGCTCGCCCTGCGCGCCCCGAGAGCCTGGGCGGCGCTGGGCTGGTCGGTGGCGCTCGGCGTCTTCTGGGGCGTCTGGGCCTTCTCGTGGCGCTTCAACGACCCTCCCTTGGCGATGCCTCACCCGGCCTTCGTGCAGCATGCCCTGGTCACGACGGGCGGCCTGCTGCTCGGCCATGTCTGCGTTTGGCTCGGCCGGCCCGCGTCGTTCCGGCCGCGCCGCGGCTCGGTGGTCCTGGCCGGGCTGGCTGTGGCCGCGGTGTTTTTCGGCGTGGTCGTGCCGCGCGTGCCCGCCGCGCCGCTGCTGCTGGCTGCGCTGCTGGGCCTGGTGTGGCTGCTGCTGCGCCGGGCGGGCGCGCCTGATGGGCCGGCGCCGGTGCTCCTCGCGCTGGCCGCGCCGCCGCGCCCCTGGAACCTCGCGATGCTGGTGGCGCTGCCTCTCACCGCGGCCGGGGTCTTCCACGGGATCGAAGGCCTGGGCCACGACCTCCCGACGCATCCTCTGATCGTCATACTGTCCATGGCCGGCGGCAGCGTGGCTTTCCTTGCCGTGGCGGCGCGAGGGGCGTTCACCCGGCGGGGTAGGGCCGTCCAGTGACCGGGTCCGTCGTCGGGTCGGGTGTCGCGGCGATGGCCTGCACGGCCCGTGCCCGTTCCTCCGGCGCGCCATGTAGCTGGTCGGGCGGCGCCGCGCCCTCGGGATAGGCGCCCACCACCAGCAGCGCCGCATCGGCGGCGAGGTTGCGGTGCCCGGTCCCGGCGGGCAGCACCACCACGTCGCCGGCCGACAGGTCCAGCGCGATGCCGCTCTCGCCGCCCAGCTGAACGCGGACATGGCCTTCGGCAACCGCCAGCGCCTCATGCGCGTTGGAATGGTAGTGGTGCCAGGCGTGGATGCCGCCGCGCCAGGCCGGGCGCCAGCCATGGCCGCGGAACAGCGCCTCGGCGGCCTCGGGCTGGCCGGGGGGCAGGGCGCCGCGATGCAGCAGCACCGGCAGGCGCGGATTGTTCGGCACCGACGACCCTTCGGGGAGGAAAAGCAACTCCGCGCCGTCCGTCCTGTGCTCGTGCATCGCCTGGTTTCCTTGCCGCGTGGAAAGCCCTTGCCCATGATGGTGGCGAAGGACGGGGGATCGCCACCATGACCGACATCAAGCCGTTGCGCGACTTCATCGGGGACATGACGCGGCTGGCCGACGAGGGCGCCACGGAACAGCGCTGGCTGACCGAGGGGGCGGCGCTGCTGCGCCGCCTGGTGGCGAAGGACGACTGGCTGCCTGAGGACTGCACCATCCCCGGCCCGCGCTACCGGCAGTACCTGCTGCATTGCGACCCGCTCGAACGCTTCTGCGTCGTCTCCTTCGTCTGGGGCCCGGGGCAGAAGACGCCGGTGCACAACCACACGGTCTGGGGCCTGGTGGGGATGCTGCGGGGGGAGGAGGTCTCGACCGAGATGCGCCCCGGCGCGCCCATGACGCCCGGCCAGGTGGACCGGCTGCGGGAGGGCGAGGTCGTCGCCGTCAGCGCGAACACCTACGACATCCATGTGGTCGAGAATGCGCTGCCCGACCGGGCGAGCATCTCGATCCACGTCTATGGCGGCAACATCGGCGCCATCGCGCGCAGCGTCTTCGACCCGGAGACGGGCGCGACGAAGCGCTTCGTGTCCGGCTACGACAACACCTCGGTGCCGAACCTGTGGGATCGCAGCCGGGAGATGGCGGCGGCCTGAAACGCGAAAGGGCCGCCCCGGCGATCCGGGACGGCCCTTCCAAGTGCTGGCGCGGCGATCAGCGGCGGCGCGCGGAGGCCTGCGCCACTTCCTCGAGGCCGAGGCTCGCGGCCTGCGCGGCGTTGACGCGCAGCGGCGCGCCGCCGGCGAGCATGGTGCCGCCGGTCGGGTCCGGGCGGTTGTGGATGAAGCCATAGACCGGGTAGGGCCGGCCGTAATTCTCGCTGCTGTGGCCGACCTGGACGCGGACCTGGGTCCAGTCATTGGCCGGCGAGACATCGACCACCGAGACGCCGCGCATGATCGTGCCGCGGCGGATGCCGGGGCCGCCCCAATTGGCGTGGTGGATCAGGACCTCGCGGTTGGACACGACCTGCTCGACCACGGCCACGTGGCCGGCGCGCATGCCGCCTGAACCCGGGAAGGCCATGACCGAGCCGACTTCGGGGCGGTTGCCACGGGCATAGAGGCCGGCGGCGTTGTACCACCAGTCGCGGCCATTGCCGCTGATGGCCATGCCGGTCGCCTGGCGGGCGTAGGGAACGCAGGAGATGCCGCCGCCACCGCCGCCGCCCCGGAAGGCGGTCGCGCGGCCGGAGCGCCCGACGGAGACGGTCTCGACGGCGCCGTTGCGGCCGCGCTGGACGGATCCGCGCCGCGTCGCATCCGCCTGCCGGCCGGCCGGGGCCGTCGTGGCGCGGGCTGCGGTGCGGGTGGGGGCTGCGGCGGGGCGGGCGGCGGCAGGTGCCGCGGCGGCGCGGGGCGGTTTGTTGGCCTGCCGGGCATCCGAGGTACGGGCTTCCGCGCCCTCGGACAGGAAGCCAACGCCGCCGAACAGGATCGCGAATGCGATCACCGCGCCTCTTGCCTTCATATGCCCCCAAGCCCCCTTGGTGATTCTTGCCGAGCGGGTTCACCCCTCGTCAGTGAGCACCGGGTATCAACGGGACCGGAGATGTGACAACCCGCACTCCTGTTACCGGGCGAAATCCGATGTGATTTCCCTGAATGCCGGCGCTCGCGCCGTGAGGAAGCGGATTGCTTTCCCAGGAATCGGGCAGGTTTTGGACAGGGCCACAGTGTGGTGGCCTAAAAACAACAACGCCCGGGCTCTGGGCCCGGGCGCTGAAACGCTGATGAGGAAATGATTCCCTCAGCGGCAGGCGGTGATCATGATCTCCACCAGGTGGCGGGGGTCGGCCATGTTCGCCTCGACGCAGGCGCGGGCGGGGGCCATGCCGGCCGGGACCCAGGCGGTCCAGAGCTCGTTCATCGCGCCGCGGTCGCGGATGTCCTTCAGCCAGATCTGGGCCGAGAGCATGCGCGTCTTGTCGGTGCCGTTGGACTCGAGCGCCGCGTCGATCTTGGCGAGAACCTCGGCCGTCTGGCCCTTGATGTCCTTGGAAAGATCGTCGGCGGTGATGCCCGCGAGGTAGACGAAATTGTGGTACTCGACCGAGGTCGAGAGGATCTGGTTGGTGCCCTGGCGGGTGATCTTGCTCATGCCGGCCGCTCCTTCGCGATGTGCGCCACGCGGCGCCGCCCGCTTCTAGAACAGGATTCCCCGCGCGGGAATGTCCCGCTCAGCTCTTGTCCTTGCCGGCGAGCGCCGCGCAATGCGGGCAGCCGCCCTCGGCACCCTTGCCGGTGGCGCAGCCCTTCACGTCCGCGTCGGGGCCGCAGGCCTCGGCGGCCAGCGGTTCGGCCCGCTTGGCGAAGGCCGCGCGCGTCGCGCCGGCGATCAGCAGCATGGGCAGGGCGGTGGCGGCGAGGCGGCGGGTCGTGTTCATGGCGTCATCCTGCTTGGAATCCGGCTGGGGAACGACGAAAGGCTTCACGGCGCGTCGCCCGCCCGGTGCCGGCCGCCACAGAGCGGGCAGCGGGGCGGCGCCGGGGGCAGGGCGGATTGCAGCGCCTCGCAGGCGATGAAGCGCCCGCCGGGATCGCCGCAATGGCGCGGCGCGGGCGGCAGGTCGACCTGGGTCGCGCCGCCGGGCCGGGGCGCGGCGGCGAAGGCCGGCAGAACAAGCAAGGCAACGCGGCGCGGCAGCATGGCGGCCTCCGGCATGCGAAGGCCCCCAGCATAGCCATGTCCCGACGCCGCCGGAACAACCGCCTTGGGCTACGGCGTGCGCCGCGTCACGCCACGCGATAGGTGCTGCCCGAGGCCGCCGCGCCGATCATCGCCTCATAGACCGCGACGCCATGGATCGCCTGCTCGACCGGGAGCGGATAGGCGGGCCCGCCGGCGACCGCGGCCGCGAATGCCGCAAGTTCAGCGCGTTCGATGTCGGTCTTGGGAAAATCCCGCACCCAGCCTTCGCCTTCGCGCGGGGTGTAGGAGAGCCGCTCATGGCCGTGCAGCTCGGCCACGCCATCGGTGCCGAACAGCGCGACGCGCCAGTAGCGCGGGGCATAGGCGAGCGTCGCGAAGGTCGCGGTCGCGCCGTTCTCGAAGCGCATCAGCGCCGCGGTGGTGTCGTCCAGGCCGTTGTCGATGACCTTGGCGTGCGACTGCACGGTCACCTCGGCGATCGGCCCGGCCAGGTTGATGAACATGTCCACCATGTGGATGCCCATGCCGCCCATGCCGCCGAGCGGGCTCTCGCCGCGGTCCGCGCGCCACATCCCGGGCTTGTAGGACAGCGCGCCGGGGCCGCTGAACTGCCCTTCCACATGCAGCAGCGACCCCAGCCGGCCATCGGCGAGCATCGCCTTCATCTCGGCCACGGCGGGCAGGAAGCGGCGGTTGTGGCCGAGCGCCATGACCACGCCCGCGGCGCGGCAGGCGGCGACCGCCTGTTCCGCCGATGCCTTGGTCAGTGTGAAGGGCTTCTCCACGAACACGTGCTTGCCCGCGCGCGCGGCGGCGACGACCTGCGCGGCGTGCATCCCGTGCGGGGAGGCGATGGCGACCGCCTTCACCGCCGGGTCGGCCAGCACCGCCTCGAAATCGGGCAGGATCCGCACGCCCTGCCGCGCGGCCCATTCGGCGGCACGCTCCGGCCGCCCGGTGCAGCCGGCGACGAAGCGGATGCCCGCCTCGTTGCTGCCCTGCACGCTGTCCACAAGCGTCTGGCCCCAGCGGCCCATGCCCACGATGGCAGCTTCAAGCATCAATCAAGCCCTTCGATGTTCCAGTGACGGAACCGTTTCATTGTCCGCGGCGCCGGCGCCGTCTTGAATGCACGCCGACGCCATCGATGGACCATCCTCGCATGACATCCATGATCCTGCACGACAGCCGCCTCGAAGGCCGGACCCCGCGCGGCTACGACTACACCTTCGTCGTGGACGGCGGGACGCCGCTGCGCGAGGCCATCGGGATGGTGCACGCGAATGCGACGATGCGCAGGCTCGACGTGCTGCACGTGTTCTGCCACGGCATCGAGATCCCGGCGGACATGGCGCGGGGCCTCTCGACCAACGTCCCGCATGGCGGCTTCGGCCTCGTGCTCTGCGGGGAAAACCTCGATCTGCGCAACGTGTCGCTGACCCATCGCTGGCGTGGCCTGGTGGGGCAGATCGTCATCTTCGCCTGCGCCACGGCGGCCGTTGGCCCGGGAAACCGCATGACGCGCGGGGACGGGCAGCGCTTCTGCGCCGAGCTCGCCGCCTGGACGGGCGCGGAGGTCATCGCCGGGCGGGATGTCCAGCGCTACACGCGGGGTGCCGAGACCTTCTGGACGCGGATCGGCTTTGCGCAGACCTCGCCGATCGACTTCGGCGGGTGGGAAGGCCCGGTCTATCGCTTCCGTCCGGGCGACACGCGTGGGACCGAGTTCCGCCCCCGCCCGATGAACATGGGCGCCCCGGGCGTGATCTGATCGCGGCGGCGCGCCGGTCCCGCCCGCGGCCCTGCGGCGCGGGCCCGCGCGGATCTGCCGGGCCAATCAGCGTCCCGCCGGCGGGGCCTCCAGCGCCGCGGCCATCCGCGGCAGCCGCGCGAGGCCCCAGGCGACGACCAGCAGCGACAGGGCGACGGCGACCAGGGTCGGCCAGCGCAACCCGAACACCTCCCCCGCGCCGCCGAGCAGCAGCGCGCCGAGGGCAGGGCAGGCGCGGGTGATCAGGCCCCACAGGCTCAGCACCCGACCGCGCATGGACGGGTCGGAGGCGCTCTGCGCCAGCGTCTGCACGCTGATGCCATGGACGGATCCGGCCGCGCCCATCAGCACGGCGCAGACCAGGCCGATGGCGAAGGACCCCGTCGCCGCGAAGCCCGCCGTCGCGACGCCGAGCGCGCCGACGCCGAGCACCGCCAGCCGCGTCGTGCCCGCGAGCTTGCCCCGCGCCGCGACCACCAGCCCCGCGCAGAGCGCGCCGACGCCGAACGCGGCCGTCAGCCCCGCGAGCGCGCCGGGGCCCAGGCCGAAGATGCGCTCCACATAGGGCGGCAGGATCTCCTGCACCCCGCGCAGCAGCACGGCGCCCACCGCCGAGAAGGCGAGGATCGGCCCCAGGCCCGGATGGCGCGCCGCGTAGCGCACGCCGTCGACCATCTCCCCGAACAGGGAGGCCGTCGCGGCATGGCCGCGGCGCTGGGATTCCTCGACACGCAGCATCGGCGTCGTCGCGGTGGCGACCGCATAGGCCAGCGCATTGACCGCGACCGCCGGCCAGACGCCGGCCACGGCGATCAGCGGCGCGGCCAGCGCCGGGCCGATGAAGCGCGCCACGTTGAAGGTCAGCGAATTGAGCGCCACGGCGGCCGGCAGGTCGGCGCGCGGCACCAGGCCCGGCATCAGGGATTGCCGCGCCGGCTGGGCGAAGGACGCGGCGATGCCGCCGGCCACTTCCAGCACCAGCAGCACGCCGATGGTCATCGAGCCGCTCGCGACCAGCAGTGCGATCACCGCGGCGTTCAGGCCGATCGCCGCCTGGCTCAGCATGGTCATGCGCAGCCGGTCCGCGCGATCCGCCACGGCACCGGCCAGCGGGCTGAAGATGACCGCGGGTGCCAGGTCGCAGAAGGCGACGACGCCGACCCAGAAGGCGCTTTCCGTCAGTTCCCAGGCGAGCCAGGACACCGCGATGCGGTGCATCCAAAGGCCCGTCCAGGCGGTCAGCGACGCGCCGAAGAAGATGCGCGCGTTGCGGTGCGAGAGCGCGCGCCGGAGCGTGCCGAGGGAAGCCACGGCGCGGCGGGCCGCGCCCTCAGTTCCTCCGCCCGCGCTGCGCCGCGGCGGGTTGCGCGCGGTCCTGCGGCCGCGGCCCGGCCGTGTTGGCGCGGATGCAGTCGCGGATCAGTTCTTCCCGCAGCACGCGGCGGCCATAGGCGTCCGACTGCACGCGCAGGGAAGGGATGGTGTTGGTCGCGTCCGTCGCGCCGATGTCGCGGTCGAGCCGCGAATCCTGCCCGCGCTCGCGGAAGGCGACGGCGCGCTCGGCCTCTGCCTCGCAGGCGTTGCGCAGCGCGGAGTCGTTGCCCTGCGCGGCGGCAGCGGCGGGGCGCGGCGCGGGCGGCGGCGGCGGCGCGGCGGTCTCGGCACAGGCGGCGAGAAGCAGCAGCAGGGGCGCCAGGCGGATCATGCGGACACTCCGGAAGGAATCGGACGCGACAATAGGCGCCTGAGGCCCGTTTCGTCGAACCGCGCGGCCGCGTCCAGCGGCAGGGTCGCGGCCGCGCGCAGCAGCGCCGGGTGCAGTTCCGCGCCTTCCGATCCCAGGGTGAAAAGACCGCGCATCCACTGCGCCCGCGTCATCAGCTCGATCAGCGCGAGCAGCCGCAGGCAGACCGACAGTCCCGCCACCGTGCCGAGGTCATGGACCGCGTCCACCGCCTCCGCCCAGCAGGCGGCGTCGGCGTCGGCCAGCAGCATTTCCATGGCGCTGCCATCCGCCCGGCGGAACAGCAGGCGCCGGGGCGCGCCCCAGCGCTCGGCCGCGGCCGCGGCGCGCGCGTGCTCCCAGGCGGATTCGAGCTCGCGCGGCACGACCGGCGGCAGGCTCTCGGGCGGGAGGGGGATCGCATAGGCGAGGACCCCGTCCGGGGCGCGCGCGACCCGGATGGGACTGGCCATGGGCGAGAGATGGCACCTGACGGCGCCGCGCGCCAGCACATCGGCATGGCGTTTTCCATCCGGATACGGCATGACATGGCACCGCAACAATTCGCGTCCGCTTGACCGCGGGCGAGGTCCGCAGCGTCATGACGGCATGACCGACATCCCCGACCTGACCGCCACCGAGGCCCGCGCCGCGATCGCCGCCGGCCGCCTTTCCCCCGCCGCCCTGATGGAGGCCTGCCTCGACCGCGTCGCGGCGCGGGAGCCCGAGGTGCGGGCCTTCGCCTGGCTCGACCCGGCGCTGGCCCGCCGTGCCGCGGCGGCGGCGAAGGACGGCCCGCTCGGCGGGATTCCCTTCGCGGTCAAGGACGTGATCGACACGGCCGACCAGCCCTCGCAATACGGCTCGCCGATCTGGGCGGGGCACCGGCCGCGCTCGGACGCCGCCTGCGTCGCCGCGGCGCGCCGCGCGGGCGCGGTGATCATCGGCAAGACGGTGACGACGGAATTCGCCACCCGCCATCCGGGACCGACCGCCAACCCGCGGAATTTGAAGCATACGCCCGGCGGGTCCTCCTCGGGGTCCGCCGCCGGCGTCGCGGCGGGCTTCTTCCCGCTCGCCTTCGGCACCCAGACGGCGGGCAGCATCGTCCGCCCGGCGGCCTATTGCGGCGTGGTCGGCTTCAAGCCGTCCTACGGCACGCTGCACCGCGCCGGCATGAAGGTGATGAGCGAGAGCCTCGACACCATCGGCGTCATGGCGCGCAGCGTCGCCGATTGCGCGCTGGCCATGTCCGCCATGACGGGCATCGACCATGGCAACCCGGCCGCCAAGGCGCCCCGCGCGCCGCGCCTCGCGCTGGTGATGGGCCCGACCGCCGACCAGGCCGCGCCCGAGACGCTCGCCCTGATGGAGCGCGTGGCCGAGGCCTGCCGCCGCGCGGGGGCCGAGGTCGTGCCGCTCGACCTTCCGGCCGCCTGCGCCGCCGCGGTCGATGCCCACCCGCATGTGATGAACATGGAATCGGCCGAGGCGATCGGCTGGGAGGTCGACCATGCCGGGGCGCAGCTGTCCCCCGTGCTGGCCGAGCGGATGGGCTGGGCCCGCACCCAGCCGGTGGCGAAGCTCGTCGAGGGCCGCATCGCCTTCGCCGCCGCCCGCGCCGCCTATGCCGACGCGCTCGCGGGCTTCGACGCGGTACTGACGCCCTCCGCGCCGGGCGAGGCGCCCGAAGGCCTCGCCTGGACGGGCGATCCCGCCTTCAACACGCTCTGGACGCTGCTGCACGTGCCCTGCGCGACGGTGCCCGCCGGGACCGGACCGCGCGGCCTGCCGCTCGGCGTGCAGGTCGCCGGGCGGATCGGCGAGGATGCGGCCACGCTCGCCTGGGCGGGCTGGGTGCAGTCGGCGCTTGGCTGACGGAGGCACGGCGCTCGACCTCGCCGCGCTGGCCGCCGCGCCGCCGATCCGGCTGGCCGAGGCCTGCCCGGCGCGGGAGGGCGGTGCCGAGGGCGCGCGGGGCGCCCTGCTGCGGGGAGAAGCCGGGACCTTCGCCATCGCACCGGCCGAACGGCTTTCGGCCACCGGCGGCCTGAAGGCGGCGCCGGCGGGCCTCGCCGCCGTGCCGCGCCTCGGCGCCCTGCTGGACCCCGCGCCCGTCGCCCCGCCGGCGATGATCCATGTGCTGGCCGATGCGCTGGTCCATACCGGGTCCTGGACCGTCTTCCTGGGCGGCCGCCCGCTGCTCGAGAGCATTCCCCCCTGGCATCGCGGCCGGGTGGCGGAGTTCCTGGCCGAGCCACGCTTCGCCCAGGGCTGGGCGGAAGGGATCGCGACGCGGGTCGATGGCCCCGTCCTGTGCATGCAGACGCCGGGCGGGCGGAACTACTGGCATTGGCACGCGGACTGCCTCGCCGCCCTGGCGCTCGGGCGGGAAGCGCTGGGGCGGGAGGTGCCGATCCTCCTGCATGTCGGCCTGCCCGCCTTCCAGGACGGAGCGCTGCGGCTGACGCCCTGGACCGGGCCGGTTCTGCGCTCGGGCGGGCTGGTGCGCTGCGCGGCGCTCGCCTGGCCGTCGCCGCTCGCCGTCTCGGTCACGCCAGGCGCCCATGCGGGCCGTGCCTTCGCCGCCATCCGCGCCGGCGTCGCCGCCGCGCCGGCGGGGCCGCGGGTCTATGTCGCCCGCTTCGACGCGCCCGGCCGCCGGGCCATCGAGAACGAGGAAGCGCTGGCCGAGGCGCTGGCCGCGGAGGGGTTCGAGGTCGTGACGCCCGGCGCGCTGCCCTACGCCGCGCAGGTGGCGCGCTTCGCCGCGGCACGGCTGATCCTCGGGGCGCATGGGGCGGGGCTGACCAATGCCGGCTTCGCCGCGCCCGGCGCGGCGCTGGTCGAACTCCACCCCGCCGGCTACGGCGTGCCGACCCATGCGCGGCTGGCCATGCTGCGCGGCCTCGCCTGGCATGGCTGGCTGATGGACCCGGTGGCGGGGCAGGGGCATGAGGCGCGCTGCCGCGTCGACATCCCCGCGCTGCTGGCGCAGTTGCGGACATGGGACCTGCTGGGGGGATGAACGACGCGCCGGACCGCCTCGGCCTCGCGGTGGTGCGCGATGCGCTGCTCGTCCCGCCGGAACCGGGGCCGACGCCGGTCTATCCCTTCGTGCTCGGCGTCTTCGACGCGGCGGGGCGGCCGGTGCCGGAAGCGGCCTGGCGGCACCGGGCGCTCGACCTCGCGACCGCGCCGCCGCGCCCGCCCGTCCGCCGCATCGCCGGGCGGCACGTCTATGGCGGGGTGCTGGTGCCGCATTTCGGGCATGGGCTGATCGAGGGGCTGGCGCGCGCCTGGCACCTGCGCACCGCGCCGGACACGCCGGTGCTGTGGCACCGTCAGGGGCCGGGCGTCTCCCGCGACATGGCGACGCTGCTCGGCTTCGCGGGCCTCGCCGCGCCCGATGGCAGCGTCCTCGACGAGCCGGTGACGGTGGAGGAGCTGGTCGTGCCGCGGCAGGGCTGCGTCTTCGGCGGCTGGTTCCACCCGGCCCAGGCCGCGTCCCTCGGCATCGCGCCCTATGGCTTGGTTCAGTGGGGCAAGCGCGTCTGGCTATCGCGCAGCGCCCTGCCGGAGAGGGTCGCGCGGGTCGAGGGCGAGGCGGCGGTGGAGGCGCGCCTGGTCGATGCGGGCTGGACGATCCTGCACCCGGAGACGCTGTCGCTGCCCGGGCAGCTCGCCGCGATCGCCGGGGCGGAGCGGATCGCGGGCTTCATGGGATCGGCGCTGCACCTGCTGCTGCTGTTCGATGCCGTGCCGGCGCGCGTGTCCATCCTCAGCCGCGGGCTGCACCGCGACCTGGTGCGGACCTACGAGACCATCGCGGCGGCGAAGGGCTTCGCGCAGGAGCTCCTGCCCGTCGCCCTCGACGGCGCGCCCGCCGTGGTCGGGCCGCGCCAGTCGGTGCGCCTTGCCGACCCGGCGGCGGTCGCGGCCGCGATCCTGGCAGGCTGATCGCCGCGGCGGGCCTCAGCCGCTCCGCGGCAACCCCTTCAGCGCGTCCGTCGTGTCGAAGTCCCGCAGCACGGCGTCGTCGGCCATCTCGACCTCGACCATCCGGTCGGCATGCTTGCCGACCAAGTGGCGGGCGCCGACATCGCCGGTGATCGAGGCCATCTCGGGCAGGAACTCGCGGCTCCAGAGCATCGGGTTGCCCTGCTTGCCGCGGAAGGTCGGCATGACGATCGCGCGGCCTTCCTCCGGGTCGAAGGCGGCGATCAGCCGGTCGAGCATCGGTCCCGCCACCAGCGGCATGTCGCCCAGGCAGACGAGGAAGCCCTCCGCTTCCTCGGGCAGGGCCGCGAGTCCGGCCTTCAGCGAGGCCGACAGCCCCTCGGCATAATGCTCGGCATGGGCGAAGAGGACGGGGCGCCCCGACAGCGCTTCCTCCACCCGGTCGCGCTCATGGCCCGTCACGACGATGATCGGCCTGGCGTGGGAAGCCAGCGCGTTGTCGACGACGCGGGCGACCATCGGCACGCCCTGCTGGTCGGCGACGAGCAGCTTGTTCAGCGGCGCCATGCGGCGCGACCGCCCGGCGGCGAGAACGATCGCCGCGACGGTGCGCGCCCGGCGCGGGGCGAGCAGCGGCGCCGGCGTGCGCGGCGCCTGTTCGCGCGGCAGGGGGCGCACCTCGATCTCCTTCAGCAGCCCGCCCACGCCCATCGCCGTGATGTCCGCGCGCTTGACCTTGAGCCCGGCGAAGAGGCGTTCCAGCACCCAGTCGAAGCCGTTGAGCTTCGGGCTGCGCGCGCAGCCGGGCAGGACCAGGGCGGGGATGCCCGCGATCTCGCCCAGGCAGAGCAGGTTGCCCGGGTCGACCGGCATGCCGAAATGCGTGATCGCGCCGCCGGCGCGGATGATCGCCGCCGGCCCGACATCCCGCCGGTCCACCACGGCCGAGGCGCCGGCGATCAGCAGGATCTCCGCCCCCGCGCGCTTCAGGCGCGACAGCGCCTCGGCGACCGAGCCTTCCTCGTGGCGGACGCGCTCGACGGGCAGCATGGTGCCGTGCAGCGCCTCGACGCGCGCGGAGGTCGCCTCCACCGCGCCCTCCATCACGCTCTCCTTGATGCCGGGCAGTTCGGTCAGCACCAGGCCCACCTTCAGCGGGCGGAAGGGATGGATGGTCAACGGCGGCGCAGCCGCGCTGCGGGCCACGGCCTCGACAACCGACAGCACGCGGCCCGGCACGGCGAAGGGAATGACCTTGATGGTCGCCAGCATCTCCTTGGCCGAGACCACGGTGTGGTTCGGCAGGGTCGCGACCGTCAGGCTTTCGTCGACCGCGTTGACGGCATCGATCCGCTTCGCGTCGATCACGAGCAGGCCGGCCGTCTCGGCGAACAGGTTCACGCGCCCGGTCGCGGCGCGGGACCGGGCGATGTGCGGCGCGGTCAGCGCGACGGCGAGCCGTTCCGCCGCCTCGTCCTCCGGCACGTCGCCGGCCTCGAGGCGCGCGGTGATCACCTCCCGCTTGCCGGCATCCTTCAGCGCGGCGACCGCGGCGTCGTCGAGCACCGTGCCCTTCTTCAGGACCTTGCCCGTCAGGCGCAGCGAATGCGCGAGGATGGCGCCCTTGGCTTCCTCGAGCGGCGTGGGGCCGAAGATCATGCGCCGATCCCGATGCTGACGCGGCCCTGTTCGGGGGCGGGAAGCGGCCGCGGCTGGCCGAGTGCGGCGCCACGCCGCGCGGCGACGATCTCCGCCATCACCGACAGCGCGATCTCGGCCGCCGTCACGGCGCCGATGTCGAGCCCGACGGGGGCGTGGATGCGCGCGATCGCCGCGTCGTCGTGGCCGAGGTCCTTCAGCCGCGCGACGCGCTTGGCATGGGTGCGGCGGCTACCGAGCGCGCCGATGTAGAAGGCCTCGCTCCGCAGCGCGGCGTCGAGCGCGGGATCGTCGAGCTTCGGGTCGTGCGTCAGCGTGACCACCGCGGTGCGGATGTCGGGCTTCAGCGCGGCCATCGCCTCGTCCGGCCAGTCGGTCGAAAGGGTCACGCCGGGCAGCCTTTCCTCGGTCGCGAAGGCACGGCGCGGATCGACCACGGCCATCGAGAAGCCGAGCGGTGCGGCCATCGGCGCCATGGCCTGGGCGATGTGGACGGCGCCGACGACGATGATGCGCAGCGGCGGGTTGTGCGGATGGACGAACCAGGCCTCCCCATCCAGCATCACGGTCGCGGCTTTCTCGGCGCCCAGCGCGACGCGCGCCGCCTCGGCCAGCATCGCGGGCAGTGCTTCCTGCGGCCAGAGATGCTGCTCCCCGTCCGACAGGCGCGTCAGCAGCACGACGGGGCGCTGCGCGGCGCGTTCGGCCTGCAGCCGGGCGAGCGTCTCGGCCTTCACGTCAGCGGCTCCACGAAGACCTTCATCTTGCCGCCGCAGGACAGGCCGACCTCCCAGGCGCGCTCATCCGAGATGCCGAAGTCGAGCAAGGCGGGCTCGCCCGAGGACATCGCCTTCTTCGCCGCGTCGGCGACCGCGCCCTCGATGCAGCCGCCGGAGACCGAGCCCATCAGCCGGCCGGAGGCGGTGACCGCGAGGCGCGACCCGGCGGGGCGGGGGGAGGATCCCCAGGTCTCGACCACCGTCGCGATCGCCACCTGCTCGCCTTCCGCCTTCCAGCGGGCGGCGATCGCCAGGATGTCCTCGGATTGGATCGTGTCGGTGCTCATGCCGCCTTCCTTCCGCGCTGCGCGGCGTGCGGGTCGGACAGGGTCGCGACCAGGTCCCGCAGGCTGTTCAGGTTATGCACCGGGCGGAAATCGTCCACATGGGGCAGCATTGCCCGGATGCCTTGGGATTTGGGCTGGAAGCCCTGGAATCTCAACAGGGGGTTCAACCAGATCAGCCGCCGGCAGGATCCGCGCAGCCTTTCGGTCGCCTCGGCGAGGCCAGCGGCGCCTTCCCGGTCCAGCCCATCGGTGATGAGCAGCACCACCGCGCCCTGGCCCAGCACGCGACGTCCCCACTGCCGGTTGAACAGCGCGAGCGATTCGCCGATGCGCGTCCCGCCGGACCAGTCGGGCACGATATGCGCGATCGTCTCGAAGGCGATTTCCGGATCGCGATGCTTCAACTGGCGCGTGACGTTGGTCAGCCGCGTGCCGAACAGGAAGGCGTGCACGCGGTCGCGGTCATTCGCGACCGCATGCAGGAAGTGCAGCAGCACCTGCGCGTAGCGGGACATGCTGCCGCTGATGTCGCACAGCGCGACCAGCGGCGGCGGTCGCGTCACGCGCCGGCGCCGCGCGAGGTCCAGGATCTCGCCGCCGGTGCGCAGGCTTTCGCGCACCGTGGCGCGCAAATCCGCCACGGGCCCGAACGGGTCGGGGCGGAAACGGCGCGTGCGGCGTTCATCGAGCGGCAGCGACAGGCGGCGGATCTCCTGCTTCGCGGCCGCCACCTCCTCGGCCGACATGGCCTCGAAATCCATCTGCTGCAGGCGCTCGCGCTCGCTGACCGTGAAGGTCATGTCGTGGCGCGGGGGCGGTTCCTCGGGCGGCTTCGGCTTGGGCTTTTCCCCCTGCATCGCCTCGGCGAGGCGGCGGGACGCCGGGGGCGCCTTCTCGTCCTTCGGCTTGTTGCCGTCCATCAGCGCCATGGCGGCGGCATGCGCGGCGGCCTCGGGGTCCCGCCAGAACAGCTGGAAGGCCTGGTCGAACAGCTCGAAATGCTCCCGCCGATGCACCATCACGGCGCGCAGCGCGGCATGGACCTGGCGGCGCTCGGCGAGGTCGACCTCGGTCAGCGCCTCGAGCCCCGCGATCGCTTCCCCCGGGCCGAGCGGCAGGCCGGTGCGGCGGAGAAGACGGGTGAAGGCGAGAAGGTTGTCGGCCAGGTGGCCGCCGGGAGCGGTCGCGGCACCCGCCGCGCGGGCCTGGGCGGCGCCGATGATGCGGGAGGCGTCGCGGTCGGGGGTCAGCGCCATGGCAGGAAAGGCCGGGGGAGGGGAACCTCCCCCGGGCCCCCTCCCTTCTTTGCCTGTTGGGGGGCGGCGCCCCCGCGGGTCACGCGGCGCTCTCCGAGATAAGCCGGGCTGCCTCGGCGCCCTTCAGCTTGGCGATGTCGTCCTGGTACTTGAGCAGCACGCCGAGCGTCTCATCGACCGCGCAGGGTTCCAGTTCCTTCGCGTCGAGCGCGGCGAGCGCCTGCGCCCAGTCGATCGTCTCGGCCACGCCGGGCAGCTTGAAGTAGTCCCCGTCGCGGACCTTCTGCACGAAGGCGACGATCTGCGCGGAGAGCTTCTCCGGCAGGCCCGGCGCGCGCAGCCGCAGGATGGCGCGTTCCCGCGCCGCGTCGGGATAGTCGACCCAGTGATAGAGGCAACGCCGCCGCACCGCGTCATGCACTTCCCGCGTCCGGTTCGACGTGATGATGACGACCGGCGGCGTCGTCGCGCGCACCGTGCCGAGTTCCGGGATGCTGATCTGGAAGTCGGCCAGGATCTCCAGCAGGAAGGCCTCGAAGGGCTCGTCGGCGCGGTCGAGCTCGTCGATCAGCAGCACGGAGGGCTCGCCCTCCAGCGCCTGGAGCAGCGGGCGGGATTGCAGGAACCGGCGGTCGTAGATGCCGCGCTCCAGCGCCTCCCGGTCCGTCTCCCCCGAGGCTTCCGCGAGGCGGATCGCCATCAGCTGCCGGGCGTGGTTCCACTCATAGGCCGCGGCGGACAGGTCGAGCCCGTCATAGCATTGCAGCCGCACCAGATGCCGCGGGAGCATCTTGGCCAGCACCTTGGCGATCTCCGTCTTGCCGGTGCCGGGCTCGCCCTCGAGGAACAGGGGGCGGCCCATGCGCAGCGACAGGTGGACGGTGGTCGCGAGCGCGCGGTCGGCGACATAGCCGCCCGCGGCGAGCAGCGCCTGCGTCTCCGCGACGCTCGCGGGCATGCTCACAGGAACATCAGTGCCAGGATGACGATCCAGATCGCCCCGCCCGCCCAGGCGAGCAGCGGGATGCCGAAGGGCGCTTCCGGCAGCAGGTCGAAGATCGAGATGCCGGCGGGCCCGGCCGGGATGACGCGCGGGGCCGCCGCGGCGGGGGCGGCGGCGGGCGCGCCCTCGGCCACGGCAGGGATCTCGGCCGGCGGGGGCGGTGCGACGGCCGCGGCGAAGCGGTCGAAGAACTGGTCGGACATCTGCTTGGCCGTGCTGTCGATCAGCCGCGCGCCGAGCTGCGCCATCTTGCCGCCGACCTGCGCCTTGACCGTGTACTTCAGCACCGTCTCGGACGGGCCGACTTCCTCGAGCGCCACGTCCGCGCCGCCCTTGGCGAAGCCCATGGCGCCGCCATTGCCTTCGCCGCTGATGGTGTAGGAGGCGGGCGGGTTGACGTTCTCGAGCTTCACCTTGCCGCCGAACTTCGCGGCCATCGGCCCGATCTTGACCGAGACCTTCGCCTCGAAGGCGTCTTCGGCCGTGCGCGTGACGGAATCGCAGCCGGGGATCGCGGCGCGCAGCATCTCGGGATCGTTCAGCGCTTCCCACACCCGCTGGCGCGGGGCGGGAATGCGGCGCTCGCCGCTCATGTCCATCGGTGGGTCTCCTGTCCGGCCCGCAAACTAGGCTCGGGGAGGGGGGTGGAAAAGGGGGGCGGCCCCTTGTGGCCGGGCAAGCCATCCGGCAAGGACGCCAGGAACGGGGCTTGGGGCCGGTGCCCCTTGCATGCAGGGGGACCGAAAGACGATGCGCCGGAGCCGAGCCGTTGGTGCCTGCCTTCTCGTGGCGGGGCTGCTGGCCACCTTCCCGGGGCAGGCGGCGGCGGCGGGCGTCTCGGGCGCTGGCATGTCGCTCGCCTGGGGCATCCCCTTCGCCGGGCTGCTGCTGTCGATCGCGCTGATGCCGCTGGTCGCCGGGCATGTCTGGCACCATCACTACGGCAAGATCGCCGCGGGCTGGGGCGCGCTGCTGGTGCTGCCCTTCGCGGTGGTGTTCGGCCCGGATGTCGCCGCGGCCGAGGTCTGGCACATCCTCCTGCAGGAATACATCCCGTTCATCGCGCTGCTGCTGGCGCTGTACGTCACGGGCGGGGGCGTGCTTCTGAAGGGCACGCTGGTGGGCACGCCGGCGACGAACACGGCGCTGCTCGCCTTCGGCACGGTGATCGCGAGCATCATGGGCACGACCGGCGCATCGATGCTGCTGATCCGCCCGGTGCTGCGCGCCAACGCCTTCCGCAAGCGCAAGACGCACACCTTCGTCTTCTTCATCTTCCTGGTCAGCAACATCGGCGGCTCGCTGACGCCGCTGGGGGATCCGCCGCTCTATCTCGGCTTCCTCAAGGGCGTGTCCTTCTTCTGGACGACGACGCACATGTTCGGGGAATTCCTCGTCTGCGCGGTCATCCTGCTCGCGGTCTACTACGTGCTCGACAGCAGGGCCTGGGCGAAGGAGCAGCCGGTCATCCCCGATACCGGCGCGAAGGAGCCGCTGAGACTGGAAGGCACCGTGAACCTCGCCCTGATCGGCGCCGTGGTGCTGATGGTGCTGGCGCAGGGCTACTGGCGGCCGGGCGAGGTCGCGCTGTTCGGCGATTCCATCGGCATCGAGCGGCTGGTCGGCATCGCCGTCTTCGTCGCGATCGCCTTCGTGTCGATGCGCGTCACCTCCCCCGCGCTGCGGGAGGCGAACGGCTTCGCCTGGGGCGCGATCCTGGAGGTGGCGAAGCTGTTCGCGGCCATCTTCGTCACCATGGCACCCGTGCTCGCGATCCTGCGCGCGGGGATGGACGGGGCGGCGGCGCCGCTGGTGGCGCTCACCTCCGACCCGGCGGGCCAGCCCGTGCCCTGGGTCTACTTCTGGCTGACCGGCGCGCTGTCCTCCTTCCTCGACAACGCGCCGACCTACCTGGTGTTCTTCAACCTCGCGGGCGGCGACCCGGCCTACCTGATGACGCAGGGCGCGCTGACGCTGGCGGCGATTTCCTGCGGCGCGGTGTTCATGGGGGCCAATTCCTACATCGGCAACGCGCCGAACTTCATGGTCAAGGCGATCGTCGAGGAGAACGGGGAACGCATGCCCTCCTTCTTCGGCTATTGCGGCTGGGCGGTGGTGTTCCTCATCCCGCTGTTTATCCTGGTGACGCTGATCTTCTTCTGATGACGCGCACCGTCGGAAGGCCGCGGCCTTGCGGTTGTCTCCCATGCCGGCGGCGGCCTGCGGCAATGGCGTGCACGCCCGAATGGCGCCGGGGCTCCGCACGGCTCGCGCCTGTCGCGGCCCCGCCGACACCGCGCGGATGCGGCGCCGAGGCTCGCAGGACACCGCTACATGCCCGTTTCTTGGGCGCCCGCGGCGAATGGACATCGCCCCGGACATCACGCAACCTTGCCGACGATTGCTCGGGATCGATCGGGAGACGCGGCGCATGGCCATCCACAGGGCGAGCCTTGCCAATACGGCATTCATTGTCGGGGCCTATGACGCGGCGGGGAGCGGCGTCGCCGGGCCGGCGCTGCGCGTCCCGGGCACCGGCGCCGTCGCGAACTTCGACGGAACCGAGGAGAACGATCACTTCAGCGTCAACACGGCGACCTACAGCTACACGTTGAACGCCTACAAGCCGGGCGCGAAAATCGTGAAGTTCGGTCCGCCGGGCGGCACCAACAACTGCTACTATCTGCCCTTCAAGCAGAACAACATCACGTCGCTGCGCATCGGGACGGCTGCCGACACCTTCTTCACGGACAACCTGTCCGGCTGCTCCGTGTTCATCGACGCGATGCCGGGCGGTGACCTTGTTGTCTACCATGCGAACCGCCAGGGCATGTCCTACACCGGGACCGCGCAGCAGCGCATGGACGCGAGCTTTGAGCGCCAGGTCGCCGTCGCCGTGAAGCACGCCCAGCACGACAACGCCCAGCGCGCGACCTACGGGACAGCTACCCCCCAGGCTTCGCTGTTCAAGAGCCGCTACATGGGCAACGCCGCGCGGCACGAGAATGTCCAGCGCTTCGTCGGGCAGGGTGATACGACAATCTACGGCACGACCGTGGTGGGTTTCCTGCGCAGCGGATCCTGGCGCTTCTGGTATCAGACCTGGCGCGCGGACAGCGGCGGCAACACCTATGCCGTGATCAACTCGGAACAGTTCTGGCCCTGACGCCACGGGACTTGCCTTCGGGCGCGCGACAGGCTTTGGAGGACGCGCCGCCCACCGCGCAGGAGCCAGCGCCCATGCCCTACATCATCGCCGACGACCTGCCCGAGGAACCCGCGGGCCTGCGCTTCCGCCGCCTGCTCGACCGGCCGGAGATCCTGCAGATGCCGGGCGCGCATCTGGGCATCGCCGCGCTGCTGGCGAAGAAGCAGGGCTTCCCGGCGCTGTACATGTCGGGCGCGGCCATGTCGGCGACGATGGGCCTGCCCGACCTCGGCATGATCACGGTCGACGACGTCGCCTGGCACATCCGCCAGGTGGTCCGCGCTTCCGCCCTGCCGGTGCTGGTGGATGGCGACACCGGCTACGGGGAAGCGCTGAACGTGATGCACATGGTCCGCACCTTCGAGGAAGCCGGCGCGGGCGCCGTGCATCTCGAGGACCAGTTGCTGCCCAAGAAGTGCGGGCACCTGAATGACAAGAAGCTCGCCGGGGTGGATGAGATGGCGGCCAAGGTGGCGGCGGCGCGCAAGGCGCGGCGGCACCTCGTCGTCATCGCGCGCACGGATGCGGTGGCGAGCGAGGGCATGGACGCCGCCGTCGCCCGCGCCAACCGCTACCTGGAAGCCGGCGCGGACGCGATCTTCCCCGAGGCGCTGACGACGCGGGAGATGTTCGTCGAATTCGCCCGCCGCATGCCGGGCGTGAAGCTGCTCGCGAACATGACGGAATTCGGCCGCACGCCCTTCTTCACCGCGGCCGAGTTCCAGGAAATGGGCTACGCGATGGTGATCTGGCCGGTCAGCCACCTGCGCATCGCGGCGCGGGCGATGGAGGACCTGTACGTCGCGATCCGCGCCGATGGCGGCACGCAGAACATGGTCGGGCGCATGCAGACGCGCGCGCAGTTGTACGAGACCATCGGCTACCACGACTACGAGGCGCTGGATGCGAGCCTCGTGCGCACCATCGTCCCGGAAGGCATGCCGCAGGGCTGAGGGCAGGGGCCCTCAGCGCACCAGCAGGTTGCCGAGCGCGAAGCCGATCGTGCTTTCGTCAGCGACCGGCGGGCGGCCGAGGAAGCGGCAGAAATCGGCGACCTGCTGCGGGATCTCGGTCGCCTGGTAGTAGGCCAGCATCGTCCCGTGCCGCTGGATCGCCTCGATCGTCCAGATGATCGCGGGCTCGGGGTACTCGACGCCGTGCTCCGCGGCATTGGCGTGCAGCAGCCCGGCGAAATCCTCCACGCTCGGCCCCGCGACGTGGATCTTGTAGGGCAGGCGGCGCAGGAAGGCCGGGTCCATCAGGTCGCGCGGCGAGAGGTTGGTCGAGAAGACCAGCAGCTGGTCGAAGGGGATCTGGAAGGACTGCCCGGTGTGGAGCTTCAGGAAGTCGATCCGCCGGTCCATCGGCACGACCCAGCGGTTCAGCAGCGCCTCGGGCCGCACCAGCTGGCGGCCGAAATCGTCGATCAGCAGCACGCCGTTCATCGCCTTGACGTGCAGCGGGGCCTCGTAGAAGCGGGCCGTCTCCTCGAACTTGAGGTCGAGCATGTCGAGGCTGAGTTCGCCGCCCGCCGCGACGAATGGCCGCCGGCACGGCACCCAGCGCGGGTCGAATTCATCCGCCAGCAGGCTCGCCGCGAGCGGCCGGTCGTTGCGCGCGCCAAGCCGGCGATGCACCGACGGATCGAACACCTTCACGATCTGGCCGCCGACCTCGAAGCAATGCGGCACCAGCACCATGGCGCCGAACACCTTCACCATGCGCTCGGCGATGGACGTCTTGCCGTTGCCCGGCGCGCCATAGAGCAGGATCGAGCGGCCGGCATTGGCGGCGATGCCGACCTTGGCGAGCAGTTCCTCCCCCACCACGAGCGGCTGCATGGCCGATGCGACGGCCTGCGCCGTCACCGTCTCCCCCCGGATGGTCTGGCGCAGCACGCGCTGGGAGTATTCGGCGAGCGAGATCGGCAGCGGGCCGATATAGGCGTTGTTGGCGAAGGCCTCGACCGCCATGGACCGCCCGCGCGGCGTGAGTTCGACGCGCAATTCGCCGGCGACGATGCCCGGCTTGAGCTCGACGATGCCCTGGGCACGGGCGCTTTCGATCAGCGCGGCCGAGAGGCGGCGGGAGATCGCCAGCGTCTCGGCGATCGAGGCCGTCGTGCCCTGGCCCGCGGTGCTGAGGTACTTCACCAGGATGTCGAAGACGATGCGGGAATCGATGCCGAGCTGCGGCAGCGTGTCGGGCGGCGGCGGCAGCCCTTCCTGCAGGGTCTGGACCTGGCGGGCGGAGAGCAGCCCCGCCTCGACGATCAGGTCGCCGAGCGGCCGGCCGGTCTGCGCCTGGCGCGCGAGCGCGTCGTCCACCTGCTGGCGCGGCACGAGTTCGAGCGCGACGAGAAGATCGCTGAAACGCAAGGCACACCTCCGGGGGCGGGTCGGCGGGACGTGCCGCGCGGATCCGCAAACGTTAAAAGAACGCTAATCGGGCAACGGTTAATGGTCCATTACCGCGACATCTTGCAGTGCCGGAAGCCGCCATCACCTCCCCGCCACCGATGACGCCCATCCTGGTCGGCTCCGAGATCTACCGCCGGTCCACCTACGGGCCGAAGCATCCGCTCGCCATCCCCCGCGTCTCCACCACGCTCGACCTGGTCCGCGCCCTCGGCTGGGTGGGGGAGGGGCAGTACATCGACAGCCCGACCGCCCGGCCCGAGGAACTGCTGCGCTTCCACCACCCCGACTACGTCGCGGCCCTGCAGCGCGCCGAGGCGGCCCAGGCCGTCAGCCCGGAGGATCGCGCCCGCTTCCGCATCGGCGCCGACGGCAATCCCGTCTACCGGGAGGTGTTCCGCCGCCCGGCGACCGGGGCGGGCGGCACCATGCTCGCCGCGCGGCTGACCGTCGGGGGCGGAGTGGTGCACGTGCCCGGGGGCGGCACCCATCACGGCCGTCCCGACCGGGCGAGCGGCTTCTGCTACCTCAACGACGCCGTGCTCGGGCTGATGGCCTGGCTGGACCAGGGGCTCGCGAACCTCCTCTACGTCGACATCGACGCCCATCACGGCGACGGGGTGCAGGACGCCTTCCACGACGATCCGCGCGTCTTCACCCTCTCGGTCCATGAGGACGGCCGCTGGCCCTTCACCGGCGGGGTCGAGGACCGGGCAGGGGGCCATGCGCGCAACATCCCCGTCCCCGCCGGCTTCAACGATTCCGAGATGCTGTGGGTGCTGCACGAGGCGATCCTGCCGCTGGCCCGCCGCCTGCGCCCGCAGGCGATCATGCTGCAATGCGGGGCCGATGCGATCGAGGAGGACCCGCTCTCGCGCCTGGCGCTGTCGAACAACGCCCACCGCGCGGTGGTCTCGGCGCTGATGGGCGCGGCGCCGCGGCTGATCGTGCTCGGCGGCGGGGGCTACAACCCGTGGTCGGTCGCCCGCTGCTGGGCCGGGGTCTGGGGCGTGCTGAACGGGCATGCGCTGCCCGACCGCCTGCCGCCGGCGGCCGAGGCCGTGCTGCGCGGCCTGACCTTCCACCGCGCCGCCGGGCGCAACCCGCCGGAACACTGGTTCACGACGCTGGTCGACCCGCCGCGCCCCGGCGTCGTGCGCGCCGTGGTGCGCCGGGCCGCGGCCGCGGCGCTGGCCGACCTTCCCGCCCCGCCCGCCGCCGTGGCATGAGATGGCCATGATCCTCCGCCGCGCCCTGATCGCCGCCGCCGCCCTGTTGCCCGCCGCCGCCCGCGCCCAGCCGGGCGTGGACCGGCCGCAGCCCCGTCTGCCGACCGAACCGCTCGTCATCGTCACGCGCGACGGGCGGCGCCTTCCCTTCACGGTCGAGATGGCGCTGTCCTCCGAACAGCAGATGATCGGCCTGATGTTCCGCCCGGAGGTGAAGCCCGACGAGGGCATGCTGTTCGACTGGGGCGCCCCGCGCGAATCCAGCATGTGGATGCGCAACACCCTGGCCTCGCTAGACATGGTGTTCATCGCCGCGGACGGGCGCATCCACCGCATCGCCGAACGCACCGTGCCGCTCTCCCTCGCGACCGTGTCCAGCAACGGGCCGGTGCGCGCGACGCTGGAACTCGCGGCCGGGGTGACTGAACGGCTCGACATCCGCGCCGGGGACCGCGTGCTTCACCGGATCTTCGGGACCGTACCCTGATGCTTGCCCCCGGCGGCCCCCTTCCATAGGGTGCGCCGCGACGGGGCGTAGCGCAGTCTGGTAGCGCACTTGGTTTGGGACCAAGGGGTCGCTGGTTCGAATCCAGTCGCCCCGATGCCGCATTCGAGGACGTCACGCATGGCGCACAGCAAGGGCTTCGCCCGCATCTTCCAGCCGCCGAAATCGGCCATGCAGTCCGGCCGCGCGAAGAGCGAGGGCTGGATGCTGGAATTCACCCCGGCCGAGGCGAAGCGGCTCGACCCGCTGATGGGCTGGTACGGGTCGGGGGACATGCGCGGCCAGGTCCGCCTGTCCTTCGGGACGCGCGCCCAGGCCATCGCCTATGCCGAGGCGCAGGGCCTGGCCTACGAGGCCGAGCCCGAGACGGCGAAGCCCGCGATGAAGCCCAAGGTCTACGCCGACAATTTCCGCTTCGGCCGGCACGAGAACTGGTCGCACTGATTGTGCTACCAGGGGCGCGGGCGCCCTTAGCTCAGTTGGACAGAGCAACGACCTTCTAAGTCGTGGGTCGGAGGTTCGAATCCTCCAGGGCGCGCCACCGCCACCTGCGCGATTGACGTCTTTCGTTCCGTGATGGAATCAAGCGGTCCCGATCGGAGACCGCCGCTTGGACGCGCACGCGACCGGATTGCCCGCCGATGCCCCCGTCCTGACCCCACGCGGGCCCGTGCCGGCGGGGCAGATCGCGCCAGGCGACCTGGTCTTCGCCACCGGCGGCGCCGGCGCCCCCTTCCAGCCCGTGATGGGCCTGCGCCGTCACCGCGCGCGCTGCGCCCTTGTCCACATCGCCGCCGGCGCCATCGCCGATGCCGGGCCGACCGAGACGCTCATCCTGCCACCTGACGTCGGGCTGCTGATCGACGGGGCGCTGGTCCGCGCGATGGACCTGGTGGACGGGGCCGGCATCACGCGGGATGCCGCGGCGGCTGAGCACGACTTCATCGAGATCCTGCTGCCCGCGCATGACGCGCTGCTCGTCGCGGGCCTCGCGGTGGAAAGCGGCGTGCCGGATGCGGCGGACGCCTTCGCCCCGCGCCGCGCGCCCGACGGACCGCTGCTCGCGATGCTCGCCTGGCGCGCGGAACAGTTCGGCTGGCGCGCTGCCGCGGCGCCAGCGCCCGGCCCGCCCGAGGTCGGCACGCGACGCCTGCGCCTTTCGGCGCTGCCGCTGACGCCAGTGCTGCGCACGGCGCCGCCGGGCGTGAGGGAGGACGCCGGCTGAAGCGACCCCCGCCGGATGGAGCCAGGCGGTCGGAACCCTTGCCCCGGAAAACATAGCGTCCAGAGCGGCTTATCTCCGCCCGGCGCAACCGCGCGCCGGTTCCACCCGGCCGGACCCTGATCTAGGATGGCGCCCCGCACAGGAGGAACCGCCCATGACGGAAGCCTGCATCGTCGGCTGGGCGCACAGCCCCTTCGGCAAGCGCGAGGACGCGCCCGACCTCGAGACGCTGATCGCCGGCGTCGCCCGCGCCGCCATCGAGGATGCCGGCCTGGGCCCGGCCGAGATCGATGCCGGCTTCGTCGGCGTCTTCGGGGAAGGCTTCACCCCGCAGGGCTTCCCGTCCTCCCTCGTGCTGCAATCGGTGCCGGAACTGCGCTTCAAGCCGATCACGCGCTACGAGAACGCCTGCGCCACGGGCTCGGCGGCGATCCACGCCGCACGGGACTTCATCGCGGCCGGGCGGGGGCGCTTCGCCCTGGTGGTGGGCGCCGAGAAGATGACCGCGACGCCGGGCCCGAAGGTCGGCGACATCCTGCTCACCGCCTCCTACCGCAAGACCGAGCAGGACATCGAAGGCGGCTTCGCCGGCGTCTTCGGCCGCATCGCGGAGGCCTATTTCCAGCGCCATGGCGACCAGTCGGACGCGCTCGCCGCGATCGCGGCCAAGAACCACCGCAACGGCGTGGACAACCCCTGGGCGCAGATGCGCAAGGACCTCGGCTACGCCTTCTGCCGCAACGAGAGCGAGAAGAACCCCTATGTGGCCCGCCCGCTGAAGCGGACCGACTGCTCGCTGGTGTCCGACGGCGCGGCGGCGCTGGTGCTGGCGGATGCCGAGACGGCCAAGGGCATGGGCAAGGCCGTGCGCTTCCGCGCGGCGGTGCAGGTCAACGACTTCCTGCCCATCGCCGCGCGCGACATCGTGCGCTTCGAGGGCGCGCGCGAAGCCTGGGCGCGGGCCTATGCGCAGGCGGGCATCACGGTCGCCGACCTCTCCTTCGCCGAGACGCATGACTGCTTCACCGTCGCCGAGCTCATCGAATACGAGGCGATGGGGCTCGCGGCCGAAGGGCAGGGGGGGCGCGCCGCGCTGGAAGGCTGGACGGCGGCGGATGGGCGCCTGCCGGTCAACCGCTCCGGCGGGCTGAAGTCCAAGGGCCACCCGATCGGCGCGACGGGGGTTTCCATGCATGTGCTGGCGGCGATGCAGCTGACCGGCACGGCGGGGGCGATGCAACTGCCGAAGGCCAATCTCGGCGGCGTGTTCAACATGGGCGGCGCGGCGGTGGCGAACTACGTGAGCATCCTGGAACGCGCCCGCTGAGGGATTTCATTCCGTTTTCGCGTTAATCTCGCGTTAAACCAAACGTTGAAATTGCGGCACCGAAACTTCCCGTCTTAGGTGATGCCGCGACGGGCGATCCGGCCCGTCGCGGCGACGGGAGGCGCGGATGTCCGGGTCCTGGTACACCTCGATCCCCGGTGGCGGTTTCGTCCCCGCCGGCGATGCCACGGTCGGCGAGGACAGCTACGCCGGCTCGGCGAGCCCCGACACCGACATCTTCGGCGCCGATGGCAACGACACGCTCGATGGGCTCGGGGGCGACGACCTGCTCGCGGGGGGCGGCGGCAACGATATCCTCGACGGCGGGAACGACAACGACATCCTGCAGGGCGGCGCCGAGAACGACGTGCTGCGCGGCGGCGACGGCCACGACCTGCTGAACGCCATTCCCGGCAGCGACACCCATTACGGCGGCGAGGGCGAGGACACGGTCGAACTCGCCGGCGTCCCCGGCGGCGCGACCTGGACCTGGAACGTGGCCGACCAGGGCTGGTACGTCAGCTACGCCGATCCCTCCCAGGGCACCGATTTCGTCGCCGGCGACATCGAATGGGTGGACTATCAGGAGGACACCGACCTGGACGGCAATCCGGTCGGGCCGATGCGGACCCCCTGCTACCTCGCCGGCACGCGCATCCTGACCGAGGCGGGGGAGGTGACGGTCGAGGCGCTGCGCATCGGCGACCGCGTCGTCACCCTCGCGCTCAACGGCCCGCGCCTTGCGCCCATCCGCTGGATCGGGCGGCGTGGGCTCGATCCGCGGCGGCATCCGGCGCCCGAGAAGGTGCTGCCCATCCGCATCGCCGCCGGGGCGCTCGGGCCGGGCGTGCCGCGCCGGGACCTCCGCGTCTCCCCCGACCACGCCCTGCTGGTCGATGGCGCGCTGGTGCCGGCGGAACGGCTCGTCGGCCTGCCGGGAATCCTGCGCGAACCGCCCAGCGGGCCGATCCAGTACCTGCATGTCGAGCTGGACGCGCATGACGTGCTGCTGGCCGAGGGCGCGCCGGCGGAATCCTACCTCGACTGCGCCAACCGCCACCAATTCGCCAATGGCGCCCTGCATGCGGCGCTGCACGCGGATTTCGCCCCGGCCGGCCCGTCGGCGGCCGCGCCCTGCGCGGATCGCGTGACCGGCGGGCCCATCCTGGAGCGCATCCGGTTGCGCCTGCTGGCCGGCGGCATGACCCGGCGGGACCGGGCGGCGTGATCTGGCACGCCCCGTGCATTACGCAGCTCGTCTGGCACGGGATGGTCCCGGGGCCTGGCAGCTTAGCCTTCCTCAACCTTGCCTTGGGGCCGTCCGATAGGGCGGCCCTATTTTTTTGCCCCGGCGGCATCGGCCGCCGGATGCGCCGCGCGCCTGCGCGACAACGGCCCTTGCCAGCGAAAACCTTGGCCGGGACACCCCGGTGCCCTGGCCGGCTGGGCGCCGTGCCGGGATGCGCAGACATCCAGTCCCCTCATCGCAGAGCAGTTTCGCATTTTGCGAAGCATATTGCGATGCCTCGCGATGAGGCCACGCAAAACGCGAATCGCAGAATGCGAAGCGCCCCGCGACGCATCTCACGCGCCCGGCCTGCGACCGGCCCGTCCATGCTTTCTTCATTCCTCCCGCCCTAAGGGTAGCGCATCGGCAACAGGACCCGGCGCGCCCGACTTCCCAGGCGCGCCCGAGCAAAAGCGAGGCGACATGGACGGGATGGCGGACGCCGACATCGGGCGACGGCCTCTGGGCGGGCCTTCCTCGCCGCTGCCCGACGGACTCCTCAGCTTCGACGCCGATCTGCGGATCGGCCATGTCAGCCCCCGTGCCGCGGTGCAGCTGGGCCTCGCCCGCGTCCGCCGCACCCATGCGGGGCTGTCCGACCTTCTCGAGGCCAGCCCCAGGCTCGACCGCGATGCCGTCGCCTCCCTCGTCGCCGCCGCGGTCTCCCGCGTCTCGACCCAGGAACAGGACATCGTCGCCGAGGCGCCGGACGGCGCGGCGGAACCGCTGCGCCTGGCCGGCGCGCCCGGCCTTCGCTTCGCCTTCGCCCGCACGGGCGCGTCCGACTGGATCCTCGCCATCGAAGAAGAATCCGGCCTGCCCGGCGGCGGTGGCGCCGACCACGTCACCGGCCTCGCCGACCGCGCGATGTTCGAGGCGCGGCTGGGTGCGGCCCTCGACCGTCCGCCGCGGCGCCGCGCCGGCCTCGCCGTGCTGATCTGCGACATCGACGGCATCCGCGCCGTCAACCAGGTGCTCGGCCACGCTGTGGGGGAGGACCTGCTGCGCGCCGCCGGCCGCCGCCTGCGCGCGGCGCTGCGCGAGTCCGACCTCGTCGCCCGCCTCGCCGGGGAGGAATTCGCCATCCTGCAGGCCGACGTCGCCGACGCGACCCAGGCGCAGGCGCTCTCCGCCCGCCTCGTCGACCTTCTCGCGCGCCCCTACCTGATCGCGGGGGAGACGGTGACCGTCACGCCGCGCATCGGCTTCGCCATCGCCCCGGCCGACGGGGCCGAGGCCGGGCTGCTCATCCGCCGCGCCGGCCTCGCCCGGACCGAGGCCAGCCCCGCCGGCGGCTGGCTGCGCTTCGCGCCCGAGATGGACGCCCGCTTCCGCGAGCTGCGCGCGATGGAAAGCGCACTGCGCCGCGCCGTCGAGAGCGAGCAGTTCGAGCTGCACTTCCAGCCCCAGGTAGCGCTGCCCGAAGGCCGCCTGACCGGCTTCGAGGCGCTGATCCGCTGGCGCCACCCCGAGCGCGGCCTGGTGCCGCCGATCGAGTTCCTGCCGATCGCCGAGCGGCTCGGCCTGATGGGCCGCATCGGCACCTGGGTTCTGCGCGAGGCCTGCCGCGTCGCCGCGGGCTGGCCCGCCGGGCTGCGCGTGGCGGTGAACATCGCCCCCGCCCAGTTCGACCGGGACGGGCTGCCGCCGGCCGTCGAAGCCGCGCTCGCGGCCTCCGGCCTCGCTGCCGAGCGGCTCGAGGTCGAGGTGACCGAGAACGTGCTGCTCGCCGCGCAGGACACGGCGCTCGACCAGCTGCGCGCGCTGCGTGGGATCGGCGTGCACATCGCGATGGACGATTTCGGGACGGGGTATTCCTCCCTGACCCAGCTGCGCATCTTCCCCTTCGACCGGCTCAAGATCGACCGGTCCTTCGTGCGCGACCTCTGCGCCGGCGGCGATGCCGCGGCGATCGTCCGCGCAGTGGCGGGGCTGGGGCGCAGCCTCGGCATCTGCGTCACGGCCGAAGGGGTCGAGACGCAGGCCCAGCTCGACGGGCTGCGCGCCGAAGGCTGCGATGCCGCCCAGGGCTACCTGTTCGGCCGTCCCGTGCCGGCCGGCGACCTGCCCGACGTTATCTCGACCTTCGCGCCCGCCTCAGCGGGGTAGAAGGGCGATGTCCGGCGCCCTGCGCTGCAGGGCCGCCAGCACGGCGGGGTCGAACTGGCCCGGCCTGATGCGGTCGTCGCCCTCGAGGATGCGTCGCATCGCCTCGTCATGATCCTGCGCGCCCTTGTAGGGCCGTTCGGACCGCAGCGCGTCGTAGACATCGGCCACCGCGACCAGCCGCGCGGCGAGGGGGATCTCCTCCCCGCTCAGCCCGTCCGGATACCCGCTGCCATCCCACCTTTCGTGATGCGTCAGCGCGATCAGCGCGCCGAGGCGGATCCAGGGCGCGGTCGCATGGGCAAGGAGGGCGGCGCCGAGCAGGGTGTGGCGCTCCATCTCCCGCCGCGCCGCGGGGTCCAGCACGTGCCGATGGCCGAACACATCGGCGGGCATGGCAAGCTTGCCCACGTCGTGCAGCGTGGCGGCGCGCGCCAGCAGGTCGCATTGCCCGCCATCCAGGCCGAATTCCGCCGCGAGCATGGCCGCGACGCGCCCGACCCGCATCGGATGGTCCGGGCCTTCCGGATCGGTCGCGGTCAGCCGGGCGAGCATGCCGGCGAGCGCTTCCTCATGCAGGGCGGCAAGGCCCGGCAGGCGGGCCACCACCATCCAGGGGCCGCCGGGACCATCGCCCGGCGTGCCGCTGCCCTTTCCGGTGCCCCCAAGGGGCGAGGCCAGCTTGTCCATGCTCGCCGTCATGGCATGTCCCATCGGGCGTTCCACCGCAGGTTACATGGACGGGCTGTCTCGTAAAAGAAGCGATTCCCCGGATCGCTATTTCGAGACGGGTCCGGCCGGCACCAGGACCACCGCCGCCGCCTGCGCCGCGATGCCCTCCCCACGCCCGGGGAAGCCCAGGCGCTCGGTCGTCGTCGCCTTGACCGAGACGGCGTCGATGCCGACGCCCAGCAATTCGGCCAGCCGCGCGCGCATCGCGGGGGCATGCGGGGTGATCTTGGGCCGCTCGCAGATCAGCGTGACGTCGACATTCGCCAGCACGCCCCCGCGCGCGGCGATGCGCCCGGCCGCATGGCGCAGGAAGCGCGCGCTGTCGGCGTCCTTCCACTGGGACTCGGAGGGCGGGAACCAGCGGCCGATGTCGCCTTCGGCGAGCGCGCCGTAGATCGCGTCGCACAGCGCGTGGATCCCGACATCGGCATCCGAATGCCCGTCGAGGCCGAGCGGATGCGGCACCGTCACCCCGCACAGGATCAGCGGACGGCCCTCGACCAGGCGATGGACGTCGAAGCCCGTGCCCATGCGGGGGACGAGGCGGGCGGCGAGATGGGCTTCCACGCGGACGAGGTCCTCCGGCCAGGTGATCTTGATGTTCGCCTCCGCGCCCGGCACGAGCGCGACCGCCGCGCCCGCGGCTTCGAGCAGCGCGGCGTCGTCGGTCGCCCCCGCATCCCCGGATGCATGCGCAGCGACGAGGGCGTCGTAGCGGAAGGCCTGCGGCGTCTGGGCGCGGAACAGCCCCTCGCGCGGCACGGTCTCGACGATGCGCCCGGCCGCGCCGCGCTTGAGCGTGTCCGTCACCGGCTGGGCCGGGATGGCGCCCGGCGCCCCGGCCAGCGCCGCGAGCAGGGCGGGGATGGTGCCGTCGGGCACCACGGGCCGCGCCGCGTCATGCACCAGCACCGCGTCCGGCGGGTCGGCTGCCAGCGCGGCGAGGCCGGCGCGCACGCTGGCGGCCCGCGTCGCGCCGCCGGCCACGGGCGGCAGGGCGGGCAGGCCGTCGAGCAGCGCGGCGACATGGGCCTGCTCCCCTTCCGGCACCACCGGCAGCAGGGCGGCGACGTGCCCGCCGGCGAGCAGCGCTTCCGCCGCGTGCCGCAGCACGGGGCGGCCGAGCAGCGGGAGGTATTGCTTCGGGGTGGGCCCGCCGAAGCGGCTGCCGCTGCCCGCGGCCATGAGAAGGGCGATGACGCGCATCCGCGTCTTGTAGGGAGAAACCGGCGGCCCGTGTATCCGGGGCGCCCGATGCCGCGGCGTCGCGTTCGGCCGCGCGACGCCGCCGCGCCCATATGGCGATTTGCGTGGCAATCCGGCCACGCTGCCGTTGCGCGACTGCCGCCGACCCCCTATCCTGCACAAATCATGAGCAACACCCCCGCGCGCCCGCTGCCGCCGATCGACCTCGGCGGGGTGGTGATCGACACGCCGGTCATCCTCGCCCCCATGTCGGGCGTGACCGACCTGCCGTTCCGACGCCTCGCCCGCGGCCTCGGCGCGCCGATGGTCGTCAGCGAGATGATCGCCTCCCAGGCCATGGTGCGGGAGAACCGGCAGACGCTGAAGATGGCCGAGGTGGACGGCTTCGGCGGCCCGGCTTCGGTCCAGCTCGCCGGGTGCGACCCGCAGACCATGGCCGAGGCGGCGCGGCTGGCCGTCGACCGGGGTGCGGCGATCGTCGACATCAATTTCGGCTGCCCGGTGAAGAAGGTCGCCGTCGGGCAGAGCGCGGGCAGCGCGCTGATGCGCGACGAGATCGCCGCCGCGCGCATCCTGGAAGCGACGGCGCGCGCCGTGTCCGTGCCCGTCACGCTCAAGATGCGCATGGGCTGGGACCACAACAGCCTGAACGCGCCGCGCCTCGCGCGCATCGCCGAGGAAAGCGGCATCCGGCTGGTGACGGTCCATGGCCGCACGCGCCAGATGTTCTACACCGGCACGGCGGATTGGGACTTCATCGCGGGGGTGAAGGCGGCGGTGCGCATCCCGGTCATCGCCAATGGCGACATCGTCACGGTCGAGGATGCGGTCGAGGCCCTGCGCCGGTCCGGCGCGGATGGCGTCATGATCGGCCGCGGCTGCTACGGCCGCCCCTGGTTCCCCGCCACCGTCGCCGCGCGGCTGCGCGGGGAGGATGCGTCCGAACCCGCGCTCGAGGAACAGAAGCGCATCTTGCTTCAGCACTACGAGGACGTGCTGCTGCACCACGGCACGGAGCCCGGCGTGCGGCTCGCGCGCAAGCATGTCGCCTGGTACTCGAAGGGCCTGCCGGGCTCGGGCGAGTTCCGCGCGCAGGTGAACCGCTGCGACACGCCGGACTCGGTCCGCGCGCTGATCGACAGCTTCTACGACCCGCTGATCGAGCAGGGCGTCGAGGTCGTGCGCGACTCCTTCCGCGCGGCGGGCGAGGAGCGCATGGCGGCATGAAGCCCGGGTTGCTGCGCCGCGCCGCCCGACCTTCCGGCTGGCGCGGCCGGCCGGTGCCGGAAGCCGCCGCGATCCTTGGCGCCATCCCGGTGCCGGTCGTGGTGCTGGACCCCGAGGATCGCTTCATCAACGCCAATGCCGCGGCGGAGCAGTTCCTCCAGACCTCGATCGCCTCGCTGGCGCAGCTTCGGCTGACCGACCTGCTGCCGGAGGACAGCCGCATCTTCGCCGTCATCGCGCAGGTGCGGCGCATGGATGCGCGGGTGTCGGACCACGACCTCGCGCTCGAAAGCCCGCGCCTGTCGCGCCGGGGCGTCAGCGTTCACGCGGCGCCGCTGCCGGAACTCGCCGGCGGCGTCGTGCTGACCTTCCAGGATTCCTCGACGGCGCAGATGCTCGACCGGACGCTGAATTTCCGCGGCGCGGCGCGCGGCGCCTCCGCCATGGCGGCGATGCTGGCGCATGAGGTGAAGAACCCGCTCTCCGGCATCCGCGGCGCGGCGCAGTTGCTCGAGCAGAACGCGCAGGAAGGCGACCGGGAACTGTGCCAGCTGATCCAGGACGAGGCCGACCGCATCCGCGGCCTGGTGGAGCGGCTGGACATGTTCTCCGACCGCCCGGTCGAACTGGCGCCGGTGAACATCCACCAGGTGCTGGACCACGTGAAGCGGATCGCGGCGAACGGCTTCGCATCGCATCTCCGCATCACCGAGGAATACGACCCCTCGCTCCCGCCGGTCTGGGGCAACAGGGATCTGCTTGTGCAGATCCTGCTCAATCTGGTGAAGAATGCGGCAGAAGCGGTCGACCCGCTGGGCGGGGAGATCGTGCTCGCCACGGCCTATCATCATGGCGTGCGCATCGCCGTGCCCGGTTCCTCCGAACGTGTTCACCTGCCGCTGCAGGTGAGCGTGCGCGACAACGGGCCTGGAATCGCGGACGAAGTCCGCGGCACGCTTTTTGAACCCTTCGTGTCCACGAAGCGGGGGGGACAGGGGCTCGGCCTCGCGCTCGTGGCGAAGCTGGTGGCCGACCAGGGCGGGCTGATCGAATGCGACAGCCGCCCGGGGCGCACCGTCTTCCGCCTTTCCCTGCCAGCGCCGCCGCCCGGAGTCCTCGGGACATCCCAATGACCGAACCGCGCACGATCCTGATCGCCGACGACGACCGCGCCATCCGCACCGTGCTGAGCCAGGCGCTCGGCCGGTCCGGCTACCAGGTGCGGGCGACCTCCTCGGCCGCGACCCTCTGGCGCTGGGTGGAGGACGGGGAAGGCGACCTCGTCATCACCGACGTCGTCATGCCGGACGAGAACGGCCTCGACCTTGTTCCCCGCATCCGCCGCGTGCGCCCCGACCTGCGCGTCGTGGTGATGAGCGCCCAATCGACCTTCGCGACCGCGGTGAAGGCGACGCAGCGCGGCGCCTTCGAATACCTGCCCAAGCCCTTCGACCTGAAGGAACTGCTCGCGGTGGTCGAGCGCGCGCTCGCCGCGCCGGCCACGGCGAGCCCCGGCGGGGCGGAGGAGGAGACGGGCGAGAAGCTGCCGCTGGTCGGCCGCAGCACGGCGATGCAGGAGATCTACCGCACCGTCGCGCGGCTCACGACCACCGACCTCACCGTCATGATCACGGGGGAGAGCGGCACCGGGAAGGAGCTGGTCGCGCGCGCCCTGCACGACTACGGCAAGCGCCGCGCCGGGCCCTTCGTCGCCATCAACATGGCCGCGATCCCGCGCGAACTGATCGAGGCCGAATTGTTCGGCCATGAGCGCGGCGCCTTCACCGGCGCGCTCAACCGCGGCATCGGCCGCTTCGAGCAGGCGGCCGGCGGGACGCTCTTCCTCGACGAGATCGGCGACATGCCGCCCGAGGCGCAGACGCGCCTGCTGCGCGTGCTGCAGGAAGGCGAGTTCACGACGGTGGGCGGCCGGCAGCCGATCAAGGCCAATGTCCGGATCGTGGCCGCGACGCATCGCGACCTGCGCCAGCTGATCCGCCAGGGACTGTTCCGGGAGGACCTGTTCTACCGGCTCAACGTCGTGCCGATCCGCCTGCCGCCGCTGCGCGAGCGGATCGAGGACATCCCGCTGCTGGCGCGGCACTTCCTCGACCGCGCGAGGGCCTCCGGCCTGCCGTCCAAGCAGCTCAGCCCCGAGGCGATGGACGCGCTCAAGGCCCATGCCTGGCCGGGCAATGCGCGGGAACTCGAGAACCTGATGCGCCGCCTCGCCGCCCTGTACGCGCAGGAGGTGATCGGCGGGGACGCGGTGGCGAGCGAACTCGCCGAGGCCGTGCTGCCCGCCGGGCCGGACGGGCAGGCGCAGCCCGCCACGCTCGAACAGGCGGTCGAGCGCCACCTTGCGACCTTCATGGCCGCGCACAAAGATGGCATGCCGGTGCGGGACCTCTATGATCGCGTATTGGCGGAGGTGGAACGCCCGCTGCTGCGCCTCGCCCTGGGCGCGACGCGGGGCAACCAGATCAAGGCGGCCGCGATGCTCGGGCTGAACCGCAACACGCTGCGCAAGAAGATCCGGGAGCTCGACCTGCCGGTGGTGCGTGGGCTGAGCTGACCCATGCGCGGGCCCTGACATGACGGGCCTGTTCCGCCGCCGGGCCGGACGCCCGGCCGCGCGCGCCGCGGCGCGCGAGGATGGGGGCGCGGCACCGCCCTCCTGGCGCTGGCGCCTCGCCGAACGGCTGCAGGGCGGCGGCATGACGATCGCGCTCGCGGTCGTGGCCCTGCTGCTCGGCATCGCCACCTTCATCGTGCTGTCGGGCGGGACGCCGCTCGGGCCCACCAGCCCGGGGGAGGTGGTGGGGATCATCCTCGCCAACCTCGCGGTGCTGCTGCTGCTCGCCGCCTCCTTCGCCGCGCGCGTGGTGCGCATGTGGGTGGAACGGCGGCGGGGCTCGGCCGGGTCGCGGCTGCATGTGCGGCTGGTGCTGCTGTTCGGCGTGGTCGCGGTGGTGCCGGCCATCCTGGTGGCGGGCTTCTCGGCGGTGTTCTTCAACCTCGGCATCCAGTCCTGGTTCAGCGACCGGGTGCGCGGGACGCTGGAGGCCTCCCTCGTCGCCTCCCGCGCCTATCTCGAGGAACACCGCAACACGATCCGCGCCGACATCCTGGCGATGGCCAACGACCTGAACCGGGCGGCGCAGGTGCTGCTGCCGGACAACGGCATCGCCTTCGCACGGCTGCTCGCCACCCACACCGCCTTCCGCGGCCTGACGGAATCGATCGTCTTCGAACCCACGCTCGGCCAGGTCGTGGCGAGCGCGGGGCTGACCACCGGCAGCGTGGTGGAAGCCATGCCCGCCTGGGCGATCGAATCGGTCCGCGCGGGCGAGGTGGTGGTGATGCCGGGCGAAAGCGGGGAAGGGCGGGTGCGCGCCGTCGTCGCGCTCAACATCCCGCCCGGGCTGCTGCTGCAGATCGCGCGGCCGGTCGACCCCGGCGTGCTCGAGCACATGCGCACGACGGAATTGGCCTTCCAGGAATACGACCGGCTGGACCGCAACCAGGGCGACCTGCAGATCACCTTCGTGCTGATCTTCGCGATCGCCACGCTGCTCGTGCTGCTGGCCGCCGTGCTGCTCGGCCTGCTGATCGCGAACCGCATCGCCGGGCCGATATCCCGCCTGATCACCGCGGCGGAGCGCGTGCGCGCGGGCGACCTTTCGACCCGCGTGCAGGAAGGGGAGGCCGATGACGAGGTCGCCAGCCTGTCGCGTGCCTTCAACCGCATGACGAGCCAGCTCTCCGCCCAGCGCGGGGAGCTGATGGAGGCCTATCGCCAGATCGACGAGCGGCGCCGCTTCACGGAAACCGTGCTCGCCGGCGTCTCGGCGGGCGTGATCGGCCTGGATGCCGAGATGCGGGTGAACCTGCCGAACCGCTCGGCGGCGGCGCTGCTCGGCGTCGACCTCGACGCCGCGATCGGCCTGCCGCTGGCCGGCGTCGCGCCCGAATTCGCCCCGCTGATCGAAGCCGCGCGCGCCAGCCCCGACAGGCCGCAGACGGCCGAGATCCGGTCGGGCCCGCCGACGGCGCGGCGCACGCTGCTCGCGCGCCTGGGCGCCGAGATGCAGGGCGGGCGCGTCGACGGCTATGTCCTGACCTTCGACGACGTGACGGAACTCGTCTCCGCCCAGCGCAAGGCGGCCTGGGCGGATGTGGCGCGGCGCATCGCGCACGAGATCAAGAACCCGCTGACGCCGATCCAGCTGAGCGCGGAGCGGCTCAAGCGCCGCTACCTCAAGCAGATCACGGACGACCCCGACACCTTCCGACAGTGCACCGACACCATCGTCCGCCAGGTGGGCGACATCGGCCGGATGGTCGATGAATTCTCCGCCTTCGCGCGGATGCCCCAGCCGGTCATCCGGCCGGAGGACGCGAACCAGCTCCTGCGGGAAGCGCTGGTGCTGCAGCGCGATGCCCACCCCGAGATCGCCTACGAGACCGCCTATGCGGAACTGCCCCCGCGCGTGCCCTGCGACCGCCGGCTGATCGGCCAGGCGCTGACCAACCTTCTCCAGAACGCCGCCGACGCGGTCGCGATGCGGGCCGCCGACGGGGCTGGCCAGATCCGCGCCACGGTCACGGAGCGGGAGGGGGAGGTCGCGATCACCGTCGAGGACGACGGAGTCGGCCTCCCCGGGGAGGAGGACCGGGACCGCCTGACCGAGCCCTATGTCACTCATAAGGCGAAGGGGACGGGTCTTGGCCTTGCCATCGTGAAGAAGATCATGGAGGACCATGGCGGGAGGCTCGCGCTGGAGGACCGCAAGGACGGCCCCGGCGCCAGGGTTTCCCTGATCCTGCCGCTGCGCGCCGCCGGCGGAACAAGCACCGAGGGGGGCGAATCGGCCCGGGCCGGAGAGGGAGCGAAGGTCGCGCATGGCGCATGAGATCCTGATCGTGGACGACGAGCCCGACATCAGGACCCTGATCGAGGGGATCCTGTCGGACGAGGGCTACGAGACGCGCCAGGCCCACAACGCCGATACGGCGATCGCGGCCTTCCGCCAGCGTCGTCCCTCGCTCGTCATCCTCGACATCTGGCTGCAGAATTCGCGCCTCGACGGCCTCGGCATCCTCCAGGCGCTGCATTCCGAGGAACCGGTCGTCCCGGTCATCATGATCTCGGGCCACGGCACGATCGAGACTGCGGTCCAGGCGATCCAGCAGGGCGCCTACGACTTCATCGAGAAGCCCTTCAAGTCGGACCGGCTGCTGCTCATAGTCTCCCGCGCGCTGGAAGCCGCGCGGCTGCGGCGGGAGAACAGCGAGCTGCGGCTGCGCGCGGGGCCGGAGACGGACCTCGTCGGCGCCTCCGGCCCGCTCGGCCAGCTGCGCGCCTCGATCGAGCGCGTCGCGCCGACCGGCTCGCGCGTGCTGATCACGGGCCCCGCCGGCGCGGGCAAGGAAGTCGCCGCGCGCATGATCCACGCCCGGTCCCGCCGCGCGGACGGGCCCTTCCTGGTGCTGAACTGCGCGACGCTGAACCCGGCGCGGTTCGAGGAAGAACTGTTCGGCGTCGATGCCGGGGCGGACCCGATCGCCCAGCCGCGCCGCGCCGGCGTGCTGGAACGCGCCCATGGCGGGACGCTGCTGCTCGACGAAGTGGCGGACATGCCGATCGAGACCCAGGGCAAGATCGTCCGCGCGCTGCAGGAACAGGGCTTCGAGCGGCTGGGCGGCGGCACGCGGGTGAAGGTGGATGTGCGCGTGCTGTCCACCACCAACCGCGACCTGTCGGCCGAGATCGCGGCCGGCCGGTTCCGGGAGGACCTGTTCTATCGCCTCGCCGTCGTGCCGCTGCGCGTCCCCGCGTTGCGCGAGCGGCGGGAGGACGTGCCCGTGCTCGCGCGGCACTTCATGGGCCGCTCGGCCGAGACGACCGGCATGGCCTCGCGCGAGCTGAGCGAGGACGCGCTCGCCGCCATGCAGGCCTATGACTGGCCGGGCAATGTCCGCGAGCTGCGCAACCTGATCGACTGGCTGCTGATCATGGCGCCGGGCGATGCGCGGGACGCGATCCGGCCGGACATGCTGCCGCCGCAGGTCGGCGCGGCCGCGCCGGCGGTGCTCAAGCTCGACCGGTCGAGCGAGATCATGACGCTGCCGCTGCGCGAGGCGCGGGAGCTGTTCGAGCGCCAGTACCTGGAAGCGCAGTTGCTGCGCTTCGGCGGCAACATCAGCCGCACCGCGAACTTCGTCGGCATGGAGCGCAGCGCGCTGCACCGGAAGCTGAAATTCCTCGGCGTGCAGGCGGAGGACCGCGTCGCCGCGCCCGCCGCCACCGCCCCCTGAAGGACCGCGCCATGTCCCGCATCGCCTACGTCAACGGCCGCTACCTGCCGCAGCCCGAGGCTGCCGTGAACATCGAGGATCGCGGCTACCAGTTCGGCGACGGCATCTACGAGGTCGTCCACCTGTATGACGGCCGCTACATCGACGAGGACCTGCACCTCGACCGGCTGGAGCGGTCCCTGCGCGAGATCCGCCTGCCCATGCCGATGTCGCGCGCCGCGCTGCGGCTCGTGCTGCGGGAAGTGGCCCGGCGCAACCGCGTCACCGAAGGGCTGCTGTACATGCAGGTCACGCGCGGCGTGGCGCGGCGCGACCATGCCTTCCCCGGCAAGCCCGTGCCGCCGGCGCTGGTCGTGACCATCAAGCGCATCGCGCCCTATCCGACCAATGTCGACACCTGGGGCGCGGCCGCGATCACCCAGCCCGACTTGCGCTGGGCGCGCTGCGACATCAAGACCGTGAACCTGCTGCCCAATTGCCTCGCCCGCCAGGCGGCGAAGGAAGTCGGCGCGATCGAGGCCGTGCTCTACGACCCGGACACGAAGATGGTCACCGAAGGGGCCGCGACGTCGTTCTGGATCGTGGACGAGCACGGGACGATCCGCGTCCGCCACCTCGACCACGCGATCCTGCCCGGCTGCACCCGCGCCGCGCTGATCGAGGAACTGCGCCAGGCCGGCATCCCGATCGACCTGCGCGAATTCTCGCTGGACGAGATGCGCCGCGCGCGGGAGGCCTTCATCACCTCCGCCACCTCCTTCGTGAAGCCGATCGTGAAGATCGACGGCCAGCCCGTGGGCGACGGCAAGGTCGGCCCCGTCGTGCGCCAGCTGTTCGAGATCTTCGCCCGGCACGTGAAGGGCGGGCTGAAGAACGCCGCGTGAGCACGACCAACGCGGCGACCATCCGCGCCTTCTATGCCGATCTGTGGGAGAAGGGCGACCTGTCGCGCCTGCCCGCGCTGATGACCGAGGACGTCGCCTTCCGCGGCACCTTCGGCCAGGTGATGCGCGGCCACGACGCCTATGCCGCCTATGTCCGCAGCGTGCGCGACGCCTTCGGGGAATACCGCTGCGAGATCCGCGACCTAGTGGCCGAAGGCGACAAGGTCGCGACCAGGATCGGCTTCTCCGGCCGGCACGATGCCGGGCCGTTCCTCGACGTGCCGCCGAGCGGCAGGACGCTCGCCTGGGAAGGCGTCGGCTTCTTCACGATGCGAGAGGGGCGGATCGCCGATCTCTGGGTGATGGGCGACATGCGCGGGCTGCTGGCGCAGCTGCACGCATGAGCCGCCCGGCGGCGATCCTCTGGGACTGGGACAATACGCTGGTCGATGGCTGGGCGGCGATCGAGGCCGGACTGAACGCCACCTTCCGCGCCTTCGCCATGCCGGAATGGGACCGCGAGACGGTGCTCGCCCGCGTGCGCGGCAGCCTGCGCGACACGTTTCCGGGCATGTTCGGCGCCGAGTGGGAACGCGCGCGGGACATCTTCTACGACGAAGTGCGCGTGCAGCACCTCTCGGTGCTCACCCCCATGCCGGGGGCGGATGCCGCGCTGGACGCGGCGGCGCGCATGGGCCCGCAGGCCGTCGTGTCGAACAAGCAGGGGCCGCTGCTGCGCGCGGAAGCGGCGCATCTGGGCTGGGATGCCCGCTTCGGCGCGCTGGTGGGCGCGGGCGACGCGGCGCGGGACAAGCCGGATGCCGCGCCGCTGCTCATGGCGCTCGAAGCGGTCGGCATCGCGGCCTCCGACGCCGTCTGGTATGTGGGGGACACCGCGCTCGACATGCAGGCGGCGCGCGCGGCGGGCTGCCGCGCGGTGCTGCTCGGCGACGCCGCGCATGACGGCGGGGTGGCCGCCGCGGGGCCGGATGTCGTCTTCGCCGACGGCCATGCGCTGGCCGCGCATCTGCTTTCGCTTGCCATCCGCTAGCGCAACGGGGAAACTCCCCGCGCCGGCGGCCGGAAATGGTTTTCGCCGGTCCGCCCCTGGTCGGTGACCAGCAAGAAGAAGGACCGGTCCGATGGCCGCCGAGAAGTCCCAGAACGTGCAGGACGTGTTCCTGAACCACGTTCGCAAATCCAAGACCCCCGTGACGGTCTTCCTCGTGAACGGCGTGAAGCTGCAGGGGATCATCACTTGGTTCGACAATTTCTCGGTGCTGCTGCGCCGGGACGGTCATACCCAGCTGGTCTACAAGCACGCCATCAGCACGGTGATGCCGGGCGCGCCCATCATGCTGTTCGATGCGGCGGCCCAGCCGGGCGCGCAGCCGGCCGGCGCCGCGCCGGCCTCCGACACGCGCATGACGCTGACGCGTGAGGTGACCCCTGGCGGCGGCACCTGAGGCCCCGGGCGGCGCGCCGACCCGCGCAGCCGTCATCCTGCCCTATGAGCGGCCGAACCGCGTCGCCATCGGCGATGCGGGCGGACAACGCGCGGCCGAGGCGCGACTCGCGGAAGCGGTCGGCCTCACCGCCTCGATCGGCGTCGCCATCGTGCATTCGGCGGTCCATCCGCTGCGCGAACGCCGCCCAGCGACGCTGATCGGCGAAGGCCAGGCCGAGATCATCGGCCGCGCGCTGAAGGACCAGGATGTCGCGCTGGTGGTGGTGGACGCGGCGCTGACGCCCGTGCAGCAGCGCAACCTGGAAAAGACCTGGGGCGTGAAGGTCATCGACCGCACGGGCCTGATCCTCGAGATCTTCGGCGAGCGCGCGCGCACCAAGGAAGGCGCGCTGCAGGTCGAACTCGCGCATCTCGAATACCAGCGCACGCGCCTCGTCCGCTCCTGGACGCACCTCGAACGCCAGCGCGGCGGCTTCGGCTTCCTCGGCGGGCCCGGCGAAAGCCAGATCGAGATCGACCGCCGCCTGATCGGCGACCGGATCGTCCGGCTCAAGCGCGAACTGGAACAGGTGCGGCGCACCCGCGGCCTGCACCGCAGCGCGCGGGCGCGCGTGCCGTACCCGGTCGTCGCCCTCGTCGGCTACACCAATGCCGGCAAGTCCACGCTGTTCAACGCGCTGACCGGCGCGGGCGTCTATGCGCAGGACCAGCTCTTCGCGACGCTGGATCCGACGATGCGCGCCATCCGCCTGCCCTCGGGGCGGACCTGCATCCTCTCGGACACGGTGGGCTTCATCTCCGACCTGCCGACGCAGCTGGTCGAGGCCTTCCGCGCGACGCTCGAGGAAGTGGCCGCGGCCGACGTCATCCTGCATGTGCGCGACATCGCCCACCCCGACAGCGCCGCGCAGCGCGCCGACGTGCTCGGCGTGATGGAGGAGATGGCCGAGGGCCCCAACGCCTCGCTCGAGGAAGGCTGGGAAGCGCGCGTGCTCGAAGTGCTCAACAAGGCCGACCTGCTCGGCGGCATCGAGCACGTCGCCCGCCGCATGCCCGATGCCGTGCCGGTCTCCGCCCTGACGGGGGAGGGGCTGGACGCGCTGCGCCGCGCGATCGACGCCCGCCTCTCGGCCGGGCTCGAGACGCTGGAGGTCAGCGTGCCGACCAGCGACGGCGCGCGCCTCGCCTGGCTCTACGAGCATGGCGAAGTGCTCTCCCGCCAGGATGGGGAGGAGGCGATCCGCCTGACCGTGCGCATTTCCGCCGCCGACCGTGCCCGCTTCGAGGGCGGCGGGCGGTGATCGGCGCGGCGCGCGCGGCCGATGTCGCGGCCCTGCTGCGGGACGCCGCGCGGGCGGAGATCCTGCCGCGCTTCCGCCGACTCGCCCAGGGCGCGGTGCGCGCCAAGTCCGGCCCGCTCGACCTCGTCACCGATGCGGATGAGGCCGCGGAGCGGATCATCGAGGCCGGACTCGCCCGGATGTTCCCCGGCTGCGTCGTGGTGGGGGAGGAAGCGGCCGCGGCCGACCCCGCCGTGATCGACCGCCTCGCCGGCGCGGACCTCGCCTTCGTGGTCGACCCGGTGGACGGCACGGCGAACTTCGCCTCCGGCACGCCGCTGTTCGGCTGCATGGCCGCGGCGGTGGTGCGCGGGGAGGTGGTGGCGGGCTGGATCCACGACCCGCTCGGCGACGACACGGCGATCGCGCTGCGCGGGGAAGGGGCCTGGATCGCGGATGGAGAAGGGCGGCACATGGCCGACCTGCGCGTCGCGGCACCCGTGCCGGTCGAGCGCATGGTCGCCGCCATCTCCTGGACCTACCTGAAGGAGCCGCTGCGCAGCCGCGTCGCGTCCCGGCTGCCGCGGCTTGCCGGCGTCGTCTGCTTCCGCTGCGCGGCGCATGAATACCGGCTGACCGCGGGCGGGCACGCCCATGCGCAACTCTACAACCGCCTGATGCCCTGGGACCATCTGCCCGGCTGGCTTCTGCACCGGGAAGCGGGCGGCTATTCCGCGCGCTTCGACGGCAGCGAATACCTGCCGACGCACAAGGATGGCGGGCTGATCTGCGCGCCGGACCGCGAGGGTTGGGAGGCGCTCCGCGCGAGCCTGCTCGACCCGTGAGCGATCCGGACGAGGATGAGGATGAAGGCCCGCCCGGCCTTCCCCCCGGCACGCCTTTCTACATGACCCCCGCCGGCGCCGCCGCGCTGCGCGAGGAGATCCGCCGGCTGTGGGAGGATGAACGGCCGAAGGTGGTCGAGGTCGTCTCCTGGGCCGCCTCGCTCGGCGACCGGTCGGAGAACGCCGACTACCAGTACGGCAAGCGCCGCCTGCGCCAGATCGACGGGCGTGTGCGCTTCCTGCGCAAGCGGCTGGACCGCGTGCAGGTGGTCGACCCGGCGGCGCAGGCCAGGCGCGACCAGGTCTTCTTCGGCGCGACCGTCACCTACGCCCGCCTGTCGGACGATGCCGAGGTGACCATCCGCATCGTCGGCGTGGATGAGGCCGATGCCGATCGCGGCGATGTCTCCTGGGTCGCGCCGGTCGCGCGGGCACTGCTCGGGGCGAAGCTCGGCGACGTGCGGAAGATCCGCCTGCCCGGAGGGGTGGAGGAGATCGAGGTGGTGGCGATCGCCTATCCGCCCGGCTGATCGCCACCATCACCCCCGCCCCATGGCGCCAGGCGCCCGTCACCCCGACATGAGGGGCAGCCAGGAGGCGACCCCATGAGCACCCTCGACGAGACCGACCCGACCTGCCCGCCCGCCCCGGAGGGGATCGAGACCGTCATCATCCCCCGCGCGCACGACATCGGCGGCTTCGAGGTCCGCCGCGCCCTGCCGGCGCGCGAACGCCAGATGGTCGGCCCCTTCATCTTCTTCGACCAGATGGGGCCGGGCGAGTTCCTGACGGGGCAGGGGCTCGATGTCCGCCCGCACCCGCATATCGGCCTGTCCACCGTCACCTACCTGTTCGAGGGCGAGATCTTCCATCGTGACAGCCTCGGCTCGGCCCAGCCGATCCGGCCGGGCGAGTTGAACTGGATGACGGCCGGGCAGGGCATCGTGCATTCCGAACGCACGGATGCGGCGCTGCGCGACCGGCCGCGGAGGATGTTCGGCATCCAGTCCTGGGTCGCGCTGCCCAAGGGAATGGAGGAGACCGCGCCCGCCTTCGCCCATCACGGCGCCGAGGCGCTGCCCTTGATCGCCGATGCCGGCGTGACCCTGCGCCTGGTGGCGGGGGAAGCCTGGGGCCTGCGCGCCCCGGTCGAGACAGCCTCGCCGCTGTTCTACGCCGATGCCGTGCTGGCCCCGGGCGCCCGCCTGCCGCTGCCGGCGCAGCATGAGGAACGCGGCGCCTATGTCGTGCAGGGCAGCGTGACCGTGGCGGGCAGCGTCTTCGAGGCCGGGCGGATGCTGGTGTTCCGCGCCGGCGACGCGCTGGCGCTGGAAGCCGGGCCCGCGGGCGCGCGGCTGCTGATGCTGGGCGGGGCCGTGATGGACGGGCCGCGCTACATGTACTGGAACTTCGTCGCGTCGTCCCGGGAACGGCTGGAACAGGCCAAGTCGGATTGGGCCGCTGGCCGCTTCGCCAAGGTGCCGGGGGACGAGGCGGAATTCATCCCCCTGCCGGAAGGCCGCGTGACGGTGCGGGCGGAAACGCGGCCGGGCTGACGCCGCGCTACCGCCAGTCGAGCCCGAAGACCGCCGTCCGGTCCGCGCCGTTCCGGTTGCACCGCGCGCCGAGATAGGGCGCGCCGGGCGGGTTGATGGCCCGCACCGCCGCGGCGAAGGGGCTGCAGGCGAGCCGCGCGGCGAGTTGCCGTTCCGTCTCCGGCAGGCCCGGCGCGCCGGCCGGCCAGGCCTCCCGCAGCAGGCGCCGGGCCTCGGCCGCATGGCCGGAATAGACCAGGCAGGCGGCGAGCCGCGCGGCCTCGACGCCCGGATGGGCCGCCGGGCCGCCGCGGACCGTCCAATCCATGGCGCGCAGGGCGGCGATGGCGGCCTCGGGGCTCGGATGGGCCGTGATCCGCTGTTCGGGCGGGGGCACGCCCTCCGGCGCGGCGGTCTCGAGGCAGGCATGCCCCAGCGCCGCGGCGACCGGCCGGCGCATCGCAGCTTGGTCCGCTTCCAGCGCCCGGCCGGTCCAGCGCAGCGGCACGGCGGGGTGGAGGTTCGCGGCGCGGCTTGCCGGCGCCTCCCAGAAATCGAATTCGGCATCGGCGAGGACGATCCCCTGCGTCCCCGGCGGCGCCAGGCGCAACACGTCGGGCTCACGCTTGCCGAGGGGCAGGGAGGCGACATGCGTCAGCCCCTGCGGGCCGGGCCGGAACAGGTGCAGCGTCCAGCAGCAATAGGCGCCGCCGGTCCAGCCGGTGATGCCGATGGCGGTCTGGCCGCCGCCGATCGGGATGGGGGCGCCGTCGCGGAAGGGTTCGAAGCGCTGGTCCCGGGCCTGCCATACGGTCTGGCCCGCGCGCTGGAGGCGCAGCGCCTCCCCCATGCCGGCGGGCGCGGCCACGAGCCGTCCGGCCGCCCCGGCATCGTGCAGGGTGCGCCGGGGCTGCGCCGACGCCTCGTTCAGCGAGAAAAGACAGAAGATGAGCGCGGTCAGAAGCAAACGAAGCATGGCACCTCAACCCTTGCCGGCAGCCTGCCGCTTGGCCTCGCCCCAGAGCGCCTCCATGCGGTCCAGGTCGACATCCGCCGGCGCCTTTCCTTCATTCTTCAATGCTTCTTCGATAAAGCGAAAGCGATGCTCGAACTTCCGGTTGGCCCCGCGCAGGCAGTCCTCCGGGTCGAGGTCCAGCTTGCGCGCGAGGTTCGCCAGGACGAAGAGCAGATCGCCCACCTCATCCTTGACCCTTTCGCGATCGACCGGCTCCGAACCGTTTCGCATCTCGGCGCGCAACTCGGCGGCTTCCTCCTCCAGCTTGTCGAGCACCGCCGCCGCGTCCGGCCAGTCGAAGCCCACCCGGGCGGCGCGGCGCGTCAGCTTGGCCGCGCGGGTCAGCGCGGGCAGGCCGGTCGGGATGCCGGCGAGCGTCCCGGTCTCGGCCCGCGACGCGCGCTCGGCCGCCTTCTGCGCTTCCCAGGCCGCGACCTGGGCGGCCTCGGTCCGCGCCTCGGCCGCCCCGAACACATGGGGGTGGCGGCGGATCATCTTGTCGGAGATCACCGCTGCGACGTCGGCGAAGGCGAACCAGCCGCGCTCCTCGGCCATGCGGGCGTGGTAGACGGTCTGGAACAGCAGGTCGCCCAACTCATCCAGCAGGGTCGCGGGCGACCCGCGGGCGATCGCGTCCTCGACCTCGTAGGCTTCCTCGATCGTGTAGGGGGCGATCGACGCGAAGTCCTGGACCTGGTCCCAGGGGCAGCCGGTCTCGGGGTGCCGCAGCCGGGCCATGATGTCGATCAGCTGGGCGATGGCGTCGCGCGGGTCGGGCATGGCGGGTCCTGGCGGGTGGCGCGCCTGTCGTCCCGCGCCGGGCCGCGGCTGGCAAGCCCCGTTGCGCCGCGCGCCATCCCTGCCGACACTGACCCGGCCTGAAGGAAGCCCGCCGCCATGACCAAGCATCGCGCCGTCTGTGCCCATGACTGCCCCGACATGTGCTCCCTGGTCGTCGAGGTGGAAGCCGGCCAGGTGCTGCGCATCCAGGGCGACCCGGATGAGCCCTACACCGCCGGCTTCGCCTGCGCGAAGGTGACGCGCGACGTGGAGGTGGTGCACGCGCCCGACCGGCTGCGCACCCCGCTGCGCCGCACCGGCCCGAAGGGCAGCGGCCAGTTCGCCCCGATCACCTGGGACGCAGCGCTGGACGAGATAACCGCCCGCTGGAAGTCCATCATCGCCGCGGACGGGGCGGAGGCGATCCTCGGCTACGCCTATTCCGCCCATCAGGGGCACATGAACCGGCGGCTGGTCTCCGGGCTGTTCCATGCGCTCGGCACCTCCCGCCTCATGGCCGGGACGGTCTGCGACACCTGCTGCGAGACGGCCTGGGACATGACGCTCGGCCCGGTCGGCGGCACCGACCCGGAAAGCATTGTGCATTCCGACCTGGTCATCGCCTGGGGCTGCGACCTGATGGCGGTGAACGTCCATGTCTGGGCGCTGCTGGAAAAGGTGCGCAAGACGGGGGTGAAGCTCATCGTCATCGACCCGCGGCGCAGCCAGACCGCGGCGCGGGCGGACTGGCACCTGCCGATCCGGATCGGCACGGATGCCGCGCTCGCCTGCGGCATCGCCCATATCCTGCTTCGGGACGGCAAGATCGACCGCGCCTATGTCGACGCCCATACCCTCGGCTTCGACCGCTGGGCGACCGAGGTCCTGCCGGACTTCCCGCCCGCCCGGGTCGCGCGGATCACCGGGCTCGCCGAGGCCGATATCGAGCGGCTGGCCGCCATGTACGGCGCGGCGAAGACCTCCCTGATCCGGTTGGGCGAGGGCATGACCCGCCTCGCCAAGGGCGGCCAGGCGCTGCGGGCCGTCGCGACCCTGCCGGCGCTGACCGGCGCCTATGGGCGGGAAGGGGGCGGGGCGCTGCTGCTCGCCGCGGCGTCGATGGATTTCCAGTTCCAGGTGCTGGGCAAGCCCTCCGGCCCCGCCGCCGCGCGCATGGTGAACCATCTGGCGCTGGGGGAGGCACTGGAGGAGATGCGCGACCCGCCGATCCGCGCCCTGTTCATCGCCGCCAACAACCCTGCCGTGACCAACCCGGATGTCGCCCGTCTGCGCCGGGCCCTGGCGCGGGAGGACCTGTTCACCGTGGTCCACGACCCCTTCATGACCGACACGGCGCGCTTCGCCGACATCGTGCTGCCCGCCACCACCTACCTCGAGACCGAGGACTTTTACCGTTCCTACGGCACCTACCGGATGCAGTACGCGGAAGCCGCCATCCCGCCGCAGCACCAGGCGCGGTCGAACTTCCACCTGGCGCAGGACCTGGGCCGGCGGATGGGGCTGACCGACGCGGTCTTTTCGTTGCAGCCCAAGGAGATCGTGCCCCTTCTGTTCAAAGGCGCGACCGGGATGGTGGGCGAAGTCGATCCCGCCCGCGTCTTCGAAGGCCCCTTCAAGTTCAAGGCGCCGGCGGCGCAGGAGTTCCGCACCCCCTCCGGGCGGCTCGAGATCTATTCCGAGACCCTGGCCAAGCAGGGCGTCCCGCCCATGCCGGTCTGGCAGGAAGACCCGGTCGAGGCCGCGGACGCCGCCCGCTGGCCGCTGCGGCTGCTGACGGCGCCGGGCTATTTCCAGGCGCACACGGCCTATGCGGCCTCCCCCTTCCTGCGGAAGCGGGAAGGGGCGCCCTGCGCGATCCTCCACCCTGACGAGGCCGCGAAGCGCGGCCTGGCCGACGGGCAGAAGGTGCGGTTGTTCAACGATCTCGGGGAGGTGGGGCTGGTGCTGAAGGTGAGCGACGAGGTCCAGCCGGGCGTCTGCCTGGTGCCCGGCCAGCGGCCGGATGCCGAGGCGGTGTCGGGCACGGTCAACATGCTCTGCGACATGCGCAGGACCGACATGGGGGAGGGCGCCTGCTACCAGTCCACCTTCCTCGACATCGCCGCCTGGGGCGAGGAGCGCGCGGCATGACCGACCTCGCGACCCTGCCCGCCACCGCCCAGGCCGAGCTGGTCCGCACGCGCCGTGCCTCCCCGGTCGAGGTGACGCGCGCCGTGCTGGCCCGGATCGAGGCCTGGGAACCGCGGCTGAACGCCTTCGCCGCGCTCGATGCCGATGGCGCCATGGCCGCCGCGCGGAAGGCGGAGGCGGCGGTGATGGCCGGACTGCCGCTCGGCCCGCTGCACGGCGTGCCGGCCACCATCAAGGACATCACGGCCGTCGCGGGCCTGCCGACGCGGCGCGGGTCGCGCCTGAGCGACCCCGCGCCGCTCGGGCATGACGCGCCGCTGGTCGCGCGGCTGAAGGCGGCCGGGGCGATCATCCTCGGCAAGACCACCTCGACCGAATATGGCTGGACGGCCGTCAGCAGCAGCCCGCTGACCGGGCACACGCATAATCCGTGGAAACATGGGGTTACGGCCGGCGGTTCATCCTCCGGCGCGGCCGCGCTGGCCGGCGCGGGGTGCGGGGCGCTGCACCTGGGCACGGACGGGGCGGGCTCGGTGCGCCTGCCGGCGCATTTCTGCGGCGCGGTCGGGCACAAGCCGACCTTCGGCCTGGTGCCCTATGCGCCGGTCACCAACAACCAGTCGCTGTCCCATGCCGGGCCGATCACCCGGTCCGTCGCCGATGCCGCGCTCATGCTCGAAGTGATGGCCGGGCTGCATCCCGCTGATCATACGACATTGCCGGGCGGGTTCCGGGCGGCGGAGGTCGGCGCGCCGGACCTGCGCGGGCTGCGCATCGCCTACAGCCCGGACCTCGGCCATGCCCGCGTCGATCCGGATGTGGCGGCCGCGGTGCGCGCCGCCCTGCCGGCCTTCGAGGCCGCCGGCGCCATGGTCGAGGAGGTGACGCCGCCCTGGGGCCCGAAGGGGCCGGGGCTGGAACGGGGGCTCTGGGGCATCGCCATGCTGCCCTTCCTCGAGACCGATCCCGAGCGCCGGGCCCTGCAGGACCCGGGCCTGGCGGCCTGCCTCGCCGAATACGAGGGCATGACCCTGCGGGAGGCGATCGCCGCCCAGGGCCAGCGCATCGCCTACGCGGCCGAGATCGGCCAGTGGTTCGCCTCGGGCTGGGACCTGCTGGTCACGCCCGCCGCCTCGGTCACCGCCTTCGAGGTCGGGCGCCAGCGCCCGGCCCATTGGCCGGACCACGCCTGGGATTGGCTGGTCTGGGCGGAGTTCTCCTATCCCTTCGACCTGTCGCACGGCGCCGCGGTCTCGGTCCCTTGCGGGCGGGACGGGCAGGGGTTGCCGATCGGGCTGCAGATCGCCGGGCCGCGCTGCGCGGATGCGCTGGTGCTGCGGGCGGCGGCGGCGTTCCTCGAGGAACGGCCGTTCATCCCGCACTTCGCGGCGTGAGGGATCCTGGCATTGGGACCGGAGGGGCGCTGCCCCTCCGAACCACCCCGCCAGAGGCCGAAAGGCCTCTGGACACCATCACCGCGCCGAAGGCGAAGGGTGGCGCGGGGTCATGGATGATTGCCGCATAAGGTATATTATGGAAAATAAATCATTGCCGAGGCGCCTGGCTACCGGTTCACCACCGTCCTTGGCCGGCGATGGACGCTCACCAGGCACTCCGTGTGGCTCTCGTGAAGCGCAGGCACGTCGCGGAACATCATCGTCGCCACGACCATCGCAGGCATCGTGCCGCTGACGGACTCCAAGCCACGCTCATCGATGTGCCGCCGCATGCTGTGGCCGCTCGCAAGGCAGTTCCACGCCCCGCCTTCCGGCCCCGCCTCGAAATGCGGCACGTCATGGGACGGCTGCCGCCCCGGCGCCCGGGTGATCAAGCGCGGCGCCACGGCACCATCCGCCGCGGGCTCCCGCCCGATGCGAATCGTCGGCTCGCCCGGGACGAGCACGCCGCCGCCCTGCGGATTGGGCCGCGGCCGCGGCGCGATCGCCTGGTTCACCGTCGTCGGCGGCGTCTGCAGCAGGACCGGACCGGGGCCGCCAGACCGGATCGGCGGCGGATCGAGCGGCTCTCCGCGCACGATCGTCGGCCCGACAAGCATGGGCACCGGAATGGCATAGGGCGGCCTCGGCGGATCACCGCCACCCGGCACCGTTGGCACAAGATAAGGTGTCGCGATCTGCGGCGGCTGGCGCCCCGGCGGCTGGCCCTGCGGCACCGGACCACCACCACCCGGCACCGATGGCACCAGATACGGCGTCGCGACCTGCGGCGGCTGGCGCCCAGGGGGCTGACCCTGCGGAACCGGGCCTCCACCACCACCCGGCACCGACGGCACCAGATACGGCGTCGCGACCTGCGGCGGCTGGCGCCCCGGCGGCTGGCCCTGCGGCACCGGGCCACCACCACCACCCGGCACCGACGGCACCAGATACGGCGTCGCGACCTGCGGCGGCTGGCGCCCCGGCGGCTGACCCTGTGGAACCGGACCACCACCGCCCGGTACCGACGGCACGAGATTCGGTGTCGCAACCTGCGGCGGCTGCCGCCCCTGCGGCTGCCCCTGTGGAACCGGGACTCCACCACCACCGGGCACCGGTGGCACCAGATACGGCGTCGCCACCTGCGGCGGCTGGCGCCCCGGCGGCTGGCCCTGTGGCATCGGGACTCCACCGCCTGGCACCGGCGGCACGAGAACGGGAACGATCACGGGCACGGATTGCGGCATCGGCACGCCGCCGCCACCGCCCGAGACGATCGGCTGCTGCGGCACGGGCGCGACCACCACCGCCAGCGGCGGCACTTGGTTGGGCGGCTGGCGCGGCGGCGGAAACTGGGCGGGCGGCTGCGGCGGCGTCCGCCCCGGCAGGGGCGGCACCTGGGGTTGCGAGCCGACCATGGGCGGGGTCCCTCCCCCCGGCACGATCACACCCGGCGTTGGCTGGCCGGTGCCGCCCCCCGGAAGGGGTGGCGCGACGATCGGCTGCGGCGGCGTCTGCGCGCCGCCGGGCGGCACAGGCACGCGCTGCAGCACCGGGGTCTGCTGCACCACCGGCGGCACCTGCATCGGCGGCCGCGCCCCGCCGCTGACCACGCCCGGCACGCTCGTCGGCGGCAATTGAACATGCAGGGGCGGCGGCTGGACCTGTGGCGGCCGAGGCTGCTGCGTCGTCGTCGGGACCGGCTGGTGCGTCTGCCCGGCATCCGGAATCATCCCCGGGCGCGACCCGCCGCAGGTGCCGCCATGCGGATTGCCCACCCCCTGGCACCAGCCGAAGCGGTTGCCCTGGCCGTTGCTGCCGCCGGCCGCCTGCGCCGCCTGGGGACCCAGCGCGAGCAGCGCGGAGACCGTCGCCAACAGCAGCCTCTTCATCGCCGCATCCCCTTCGTCACCAGGTCTTGGTCAGTCGCGCGTAGAAGGTCGGGCTCAGATACGACCCGCGGCCATCCTCCGACAACGGCAGCGCGGCCCAGCCCGACAGCACGAAGCCATCCGGTAGGAAGGCCCGCGCCGCGATGCCGGTCGAGGCCAGCACCGCGCTCGAATAGCCCACCCGTGCCCCGTCCGGCCCCAGCCGCGGCACCGCCGGGAAGTCGTTGTTCCGCTGGATCATGCCGATGTCGAAGAACAGCGACGGCGCGACGGCCTGCAGGTACCGCGCATCGACCGCGAAGTGGCGGCTGAGCTCGAAGGTTCCGATCACCCCGCTGTCGCCCGTCAGGTCGCCGATCTCGTAGCCCCGCATGCGGTCGCGGTCGCCGAGGTAGAAGCGCTCCGTCTCGGGCAGCGTATAGGGGCTGAATTGCGCATAGCCCTCCATGCGCAGCGCGAGGCCCTCGGCGATGTCGGTCAGCGGCACCACCACGCCGAGCACGCCGCGCAGGTGCCAGAAATTCGGCTCGACGTTCGGGTCGCGCGTGCTGTCCGCCGCGCCGGCCGAGGCGGTGAACCCGGCCCGGAAGGTCACGCCGCCGCTGCCGATGCGCGTGTAGTAGGCCATCAGCCGCCCGGTGTTCGAACGGTCGCGCCCTGCCCCGCCGCCGCCGAAATCGATCTCGGCATAGTCGTACTCGGCCATGACGTAGAGGAACTCGTCGAGATCCCGCAGCACGGGATGGCCGACCAGCGCGATCGCGTTGGCGCCGCGCTGCTGGCGCCAATCGGTCAGCTGCCCGCCGGAATCCCGGCCGTAGACGGTGTTCGCGGCGAACACCTCGACATAGGTGCCCGCGGTGCCGATCGGCGCGCGGTAGAAGCCCGCGATGTTGCCGCCGCCATCCGACCAGTCCGTGCGGCCGCTCGCCCCGACCACGAGCCGCACCATGTCGCCCGCCGTCAGCGCGGAATAGAGTTCGAGGCTGACGAAGGCGTTGCCCGCCGATTGCCGCGGCGTGTTGTCGATCAGCGCGCTGATGCGGTAGCGCCTGGCGCTGGCGTGGATGATCAGCTGGTTCGCCCCCGTCGCCGGGTCGCGCCGGAATTCGGCCCGCACCTGCACGCCGGAAAGGTCGCCGGCGAGCATCAGCGCCCGCTCGAATTCCGCCATGCGCAGGGGCGCGCCGGTCAGCACGGGGCGGATATAACCGGCGATGCGCGCGCCGATCGCTTCCTCGACGCCGAGAACCTCCAGGTACTGGACGCCGCCTTCGTCGACGACCAGACGGGCGGCGCCGGTCGCGGGGTCGTACAGCGGCGTGACGCTGGCGAGGAAATAGTCGTCCTCGCGATAGAGCCGTTCGATCGCCGCGGCGATCGCGGGCAGGGTCACATCCCCCTGCTGCTGCTGCACGAAGCCCGTGGCGTAGGCGAGCAGCTCCTCCGTCCCGTAGATCGTGTTCCCTTGCACCTCGATCGCCCGCACCGGGAAGCCGGCGGCAGCAGCGGCGGGCTGGCCGGCGCGCGGCCTCGCCTGCGCCTCCGCCTGGGCGGGGAGAAGAACGGGAAAGCAGGCGAGACAGGCGAAGACAAGACCGCGCATCGAGGCGCTCAACTCCCGGGAACAGCACAACACCGAAACGTGAGGATCAACGCTTCCCCATGCCGATGCAACTGCCGCGCGAGGTCAGATCTCCTCCACCTGCGATACCCCCGGGACCACCTTCATCGCCTGCATTAGCCGCGGGCCGACATTGAAGCCGCCCGGCAGGGCGAGTTCGACCTCCTGCCCCGGCCCGGTGCGCGGCACCAGCACCACGCGGCCGCGCCCGCGGCCTTCGCGTTCCAGCAGCACGCGGATCGGGTCGATCGCGGCGATCTCCTCGAGCCAGAGCCGGATGCCGCCCGCGACGCCGGACGCGGCCTTCTCCAGGCTCTCGACGTCGTTCGCGGTCAGGCGCAGCGCCTCGCCTTCCATCCGCGCCTCGGCCGTCACCAGCACGGCCTTGCCTTCCACCAGCAGGTCGCGCGACCGGTTCAGCACTTCGGAGAAGCAGGTCACCTCGTATGACCCCTGGGTGTCCGACAGCCGCACCCAGGCCATCCGGCTGCCGGTCTTGGTCGTGCGTTCCTTCGCGTTCACCACCGTGCCGGCGAGCTTGAGCCGCGCCGAGCCCGACCGCGCGCGATCCGCGATCTGCGCGGATGGGGTGACGCCCAGGCGCTGAAGCGCCCTCCGGTAGGTGTCCAGCGGATGGGCCGAGAGGTGGAAGCCGACCGCCTCGGCCTCATGCGTCAGCCGCTCCAGCAGCGGCCAGTCCGGAACGTCGGGCAGGCGCAGCGGCTCGTTGCGCTGGGCATCCGCCCCGAACAGGCCGATCTGGTTGCTGCCGCGCTCCTCCGCGCTGGCCTGCGCGCGGCGCAGGATCGTCTCGGCCCCGGCCATCACCTTGGCGCGGTTCTTCTCCAGGCACTCGAAGGCGCCGGCGCGGGCCAGGTTCTCGATCTGCATCTTGTTGAGCAGCCGCGGCTCCACGCGGGCGGCGAATTCGGCCAGCGAGGCGAAGGCCTGCCCGCCGCGGGCGGCGACCAGGTCCTTCATCGCCGCCTCCCCCACCCGCTTCACCGCGGCCAGCGCGAAGCGGATGGCGGGCTTGCCCTCGGCCGTCTCCTCCACCCGGAAATCGGCACCGGAGCGGTTGATGTCCGGCGGCAGCACGGGGATGCCGACGCGCGCGGCCTCCTGCATGTGGCCCGCGAGCTTGTCGGTGTTCGACAGGTCGAGCGTCATCGACGCCGCGAGGAAGGCGACCGGATGGTTCGCCTTGAGCCAGGCCGTCTGGTAGGACACCAGCGCATAGGCCGCCGCGTGGCTCTTGTTGAAGCCGTAGTCGGCGAAGCGCTCCATCAGGTCGAAGATCTCGCCGGCCTTGGCGGCCTCGACGCCGCGGGCGGTCGCGCCGTCGCAGAAGATGGCGCGCTGCTTCTCCATCTCGGCGCGGATCTTCTTGCCCATCGCGCGGCGCAGCAGGTCGGCCGCGCCCAGCGAATAGCCGGCCAGGTCCTGCGCGATCTGCATCACCTGTTCCTGGTAGACCATGATGCCGTAGGTCTCGGCCAGGATGTGGTGGATCGCCGGATGCGGGGATTCCCAGGGCTCGCCCAGCTTGCGCTGGCAATAGGCCGGAATGTTCGCCATCGGGCCGGGGCGATAGAGCGCCACCGCCGCGACTAGGTCCTCGAACCGGCTCGCGCGCATCTGCCGGAGGCAGTCGCGCATCCCCTGCCCTTCGAACTGGAACACCCCCGCCGCGTCGCCCTTGGCGAGCATGGCGTAGGTCTTGGGGTCATCGAGCGGGATCGCCGCGATGTCGACCTCGATCCCCTGGGACTTCAGGATCGCGAGCGCGCGCTCGATCACCGTCAGGGTCTTGAGCCCGAGGAAGTCGAACTTCACGAGCGACGCGGCTTCCGCGTACTTCATCGAGTACTGCGTCACGAGCATCTCGGAGCGCGGGTCGCGATAGAGCGGCACGATCTCGACCAGCGGCTTGCGCCCGATGACCACGCCGGCCGCATGGGTGGAGGCGTTGCGGTACAGCCCTTCGACCTGCTGGGCGATGTCGAGCAGGCGCGCCACCTGCTCGTCGGAATCGCGCATCTCCTGCAGCCGCGGCTCGCCCGCGATCGCCTCGGCGAGTCCGACGGGCTTGGCCGGGTTGAACGGGATCAGGGAGGCGATCTTGTCCACCTGGCCATAGGGCATGCCGAGCACGCGGCCCACGTCGCGCACCGCCGCCTTCGCCTGCAGCTTGCCGAAGGTGATGATCTGCGCGACGCGGTCGGCGCCGTATTCGTTGACGACGTAGCGGATCACCTCGTCCCGGCGGTCCTGGCAGAAGTCGATGTCGAAGTCGGGCATCGACACGCGCTCGGGGTTGAGGAAGCGCTCGAACAGCAAACCGAAGCGCAGCGGGTCGAGGTCGGTGATCAGCAGCGCCCAGGCGGCAACCGACCCCGCGCCCGAACCGCGCCCCGGTCCCACCGGGATGGGCGGCGTCTGCGCCTTCGCCCATTGGATGAAGTCCGCGACGATCAGGAAGTAGCCCGAGAAGCCCATCTTCTCGATGACCGAGAGCTCGTAGTCGAGCCGGTCGCGATAGGTCTTGCGCGTCGCCTCATCCGGCACGGGACGCATGGCGTCGAGCCGGCGCTCGAGCCCCTCGGCGGCCATGGACCGCACCGTCTCGGCCTCGGTCATGCCGGGCTTCACCTTGGGGCAGACCGGCAGTTCGGGCTTCTTCTGCTCGGCCATCACGGCGCACATGCGGGCGATGGCGAGCGTGTTGTCGGCCGCGTCCGGCAGGTCGGCGAACAGGGCGCGCATCGCCTCGGCCGGCTTGAACCAATGCTCGGGCGTCACGCGCCGGCGGTCGCGCTCGGCCATGGTGCGGCCCTCGGCGATGCAGAGCAGCGCGTCATGCGCCTCATGCATCTCCCGCTTCGCGAAATACACGTCGTTCGCGGCGACGATGGGCAGGTCCCGCGCCTGGGCCAGGGACAGCAGCCCGGCCTCGATCGCCTTTTCCTGCGGCAGACCGTGGCGATGCAGTTCGACCGCCAGCCGGTCCGGGAAGGCTTCGCGCAGCGCGTCGAGGATGCGCGCCGCCGCGTCGCGGCGCCCTTCGCCCACCAGCCGCGCGATCATGCCCTGTGTGCCGCCGGTCAGCAGGAACAGCCCCGCCGCGTGTTCGGCCAGGAGGTCCAGCGTGACGGCGGGCCGGCCCGAGGGATCGTCCCGCAGGAAGCCCTTCGAGGAGAGCCGCTGCAGGTTGTCGAGCCCCATCCCGTCCATCGCCAGCGCCACCAGCGGTTCGGGCATCAGGCGATGGAGTTCCGGCCTGTCCGGGTCGGCGGCCGCGCGGGTGAGGAACAGCCGGCAGCCCATGATCGGCTGCACGCCCTTCTTCGCGCAGGCCTCGGCGAATTCCAGCGCGCCGAACATGTTCGCGCTGTCGGTCAGCGCGACCGCCGGCATGCCGTTGTCGGCCGCCAGGCTCGCGAGCTTCTCGGCCTTGATCGCCCCTTCGCTCAGCGAATAGGCGGAATGCACGTGCAAATGGATGAAGGATCGGGCGTCTGTCATGGCGGACTCGGGGGGACGTCGGAGCATACCATCCTCCGCGCTTGTCGGCCTTCGGGGGGCTTGCCAGGATGGGCCCGGAACGACGAGGACTCCCGATGACCCGCTTCGCCCTCAGCGCCGCCGCGCTTGTCACGACGCTGCTTTCCGCCGGCCCGGCGCTTGCCCATGGCGGCCACGTCCTGGGCTTCGGGGCGGGCTTCGTCCACCCCCTGCTCGGCATCGACCACCTGCTCGCCATGGTCGCGATCGGCATCTGGGCGGCGCGGGGCGGGCTGCCGCGCCCCTGGGCGCTGCCGGCCTGCTTCCTGGGCGGCATGGCCGTCGGCATCGGGCTCGGCGTCGCCGCGGCGATCCCTCCGCTGGAGCAGACTGTGGCCGGGACGCTGGTGGTGCTCGGCGTGATGGTCGCCATCACGGCGCGCGTCCGCGCGGGGATCGCCTTTCCCGCCGCGGCCCTGTTCGGGCTGGTGCATGGGTCGGTTCACGGGGTCGAGATCGGCGGTGCGCCGCTTCTCACCGCGCTCGGCATGCTCGCCGCCTCGGTGGCGCTGCATGCGCTCGGCTTCTTCGCGGCGCGCGGCCTGGCGCGGCGCGACGTCTTCGTGCGGGCGAGCGGCGCGGCGATGGCCTCGGTGGGCGTGATGATCCTGCTCGCCGGGTAGTCCAGGAGGCGAGTTGCCGGGCACGGCTGTTCGGATTTCCTCCCCCGGAAGCCTCCAGCGCTTCGGCACGAACTGCGATCACACTGGGCCGGTGTGATCGGATGTTGCCGCCGGGCCGCGTTCAGCCCTCGACGACCCTGCCCTCCCGCAGCGTCACGATCCGGTCCATCCGCCGCGCGAGCTCCGGATTGTGCGTGGCGATCAGTGCCGCGACGCCGTGGTGGCGCACCTGGTCCAGCAACTCGGCGAAGACCCGGTCGGCCGTGCCGACATCGAGATTGCCCGTCGGCTCGTCCGCCAGCAGCACGCGCGGCTGGTTCGCCAGCGCCCGCGCGATCGCGACCCGCTGCTGCTCCCCGCCCGAAAGCTTGCCCGGCCGGTGATCCTCCCGCCCCGTCAGGCCGAAGGCGGCGAGCAGGCCGCGTGCGCGGTCGCGCGCCGCACCGCGTGCCGCGCCGGCGGCGAGTTGCGGCAGCGCGACGTTCTCCTCCGCCGTGAATTCCGGCAGCAGATGGTGGAACTGGTAGACGAAGCCGATCGTCGCGCGGCGGATCGCCGTGCGCGCATCGTCCGAGAGCGTCCCGGCGGCGCGGCCCTCGACATAGACCTCGCCCCCGTCCGGCTTCTCGAGCAGCCCCGCAAGGTGCAGCAGCGTCGACTTGCCGGTGCCGGAGGGGGCGACGAGGGCCACAATCTCCCCCGCCGCGAGGGTGAGGTCGGCGCCGCGCAGCACGGGCAGTTCGCCCGCCTCGGTCCGGTAGCGGCGCTCGACGGCGGCGAGCCGCAGCGGCGGTTCACTCATGGCGCAGCGCCTCCACCGGGTCGAGCCGCGCGGCGCGCCAGCTCGGGAACAGGGTCGCGACCAGCGAGAGGCCGAGCCCGAGGCCGGCGACCTGCGCCACCTCCCACGGGTCGACCACCGCCGGGATGCGGGTGAGGAAGTAGATCTCAGGGTCGAAGATCACCGTGCCGGTCAGGCTGATCAGCCCCTGGCGGATCGATTCGATGTTCGCGCAGAACAGCAGGCCGAGCGCCACGCCGGCGGCGGTGCCCAGGCCGCCGATCGCGGCCCCGCAGAGCAGGAAAATGCGCATCACCGCGCCCCGCCGCGCGCCCATGCTGCGCAGGATGGCGATGTCCCGCCCCTTGTCCTTCACCAGCATGATCAGGGAGGAGACGATGTTGAAGGCGGCGACCAGGATGATGAGCGCGAGGATGAGGAACATCACGTTCCGCTGCACCTCGACGATCTGGAAGAAGCCGGCATTGGCGCGCTGCCAGTCGAGCAGCGTGACCCGCTGCGGCGCCATCGCCGCGCGGATCGCCCCGGCCACGGTCCAGGCGGCGGCGGGGTCGGCGAGATGCACCTCGATCTGGTTCGCCACGCCGCGGCGCTGGAGGAAGAGCTGCGCGGCCTCGAGCGGCAGGAAGATGAAGGACCCGTCGTAGTCCTGCATCCCGACCTCGAAGATCGCCGCGACGCGATAGGACGCCACGCGCGGCACCGTGCCGAACACCGTCACGCGGCCTTCGGGGGAGACCAGGGTGATGCGGTCGCCGGCGCGGACATCGAGCCGGCGCGCGAGCACCGTGCCGATCGCGATGCCGTCGCGCCCGCCGAATTCCGCCAGGCTGCCGGCGCGGATGTTGCCGGCGATGATCGGCCGGGCGCGCAATTCCTCCGGCGCCATGCCGCGCAGCAGCCCGCCGGCGGACGCACCGGCATCGGTCGTGACCAGCACCTGGCCTTCCACAACCGGTGTGGCCAGCGTCACGCCCGGGATGGCGCGGATGCGCGCCGCGGCTTCCTGGTAGTTGGTCAGCGGCGCGCCTTCCGTGACGATGCCGAGATGCCCGTTCAGCGCGAGGATCCGCCCCAGCAATTCCTGCCGGAACCCGCCCATGACCGACAGCACCACGATCAGCGTGCCGACGCCGAGCGCGATGCCGAGCAGCGAGGCGCCGGCGATCAGCGAGACCGCGCGCTCGCCCTTCCGCGCCCGCAGGTAGCGTCCCGCGACGGCGCGTTCGAAGGCACCGAAGATGCCGGCCTCAGCCATGGCGCAGCGCCTCGGCCGGATCGATGCGCGCGGCGCGCCAGGACGGCCAGAGCGTCGCGGCGATGGACAGCCCGAAGCCGGTCGCGGCGATGACGGCGACGTCCCGCGCCTCGATCACCGAGGGCAGGCCGATGAGGAAGCGGAGCTCGGCACCGAACAGCCCGGTATCCTCCAGCGCGACCAGCATCCCGCGCAGCCCGTCAAAATTCGCCGCGATGCCGAGCCCGAGCCCGAGGCCCGCCAGCGTCCCGCCGCAGCCGATCACCGCCCCGCACAGCAGGAAGATGCGCAGCACCGCTCCGCGCCCCGCGCCCATGGTGCGCAGGATGGCGATGTCCCGCCCCTTGTCCTTCACCAGCATGGTCAGGGAGGAGAGGATGTTGAAGGCGGCGACCAGCACGATCAGCGTCAGGATCAGGAACATCACCTGCCGTTCGACCAGCACCGCGGCGTAGATCGCGCTGTTGGCCGACTGCCAGTCGACGATGCGCAGCGGCTGGCCATCCAGCGCGGCGCGCAGGGCGGCGCGCGCGGGGGCGATGCGGGTCGGGTCGTCGAGCAGGAGTTCGACCTGCGTCACGGCGCCTTCCAGCCCGAACAGCCCCTGCGCCGTCGCCAGCGGGACGAACAGGCTGCGCCCGTCGACCTCCGGCATGCCGACATCGAAGGTGGCGAGCAGCATCAGGCTGCGCTGGCGCGGCGCGGCGGTGAAGTCGCCGCCGCGCGCCTGAGGAAGCAGCAAAGTGAAGGTGTCGCCCACCGAGAGCCGCAGCCGCTGCGCGAGCCGCGCGCCCATGATGGCGCCGTCCTCCGCGCCGAAGCCCGCCATGTCGCCGAAGCGCAGGCCGCGCTGGATGACCTCGCGTCCTGCCAGCGCCTCCGGCGGCAGGCCGCGCAGCTGCGCCGCCCCCGCGCCGCCCGTCGCGGTGCTGAGCAGCACCTGGCCCTCGACCACCGGCGCCGCCTGCACCAGTCCGGGCACGGCGCCGAGGCGGGCGAGGATCGAAGCCGGGTCGGGCAGCGCGCGGCCGCGCTCGGGCTCGATGGCCAGATGCCCGTTCAGCCCGATGATCCGCCCCATCAGGTCCTGCCGGAAGCCGTTCATCACCGAGGTGACGATGATGAGCGTCGCCACGCCGAGCATGATGCCAAGCAGCGAGAACAACGCGATCAGCGAGCCGAATCGCTCGCCCCGGCGCGCGCGCAGGTAGCGGAAGGCGACGGCGCGCTCGAAGGCGTCGAACATGCGGGGGTCAGCCGCCGCGGATCCGCGCGATCGCGTCCTCGACCGAGAGTTCCGCCCGCTCGCCGGTGGCCCGGCGCTTGAGTTCGACCTTCCCCGCCGCCGCGCCGCGCGGCCCGACGATCGCCTGCCAGGGGAAGCCCATCAGGTCCGCATCGGCGAATTTTTCGCCCGCGCGCGCGGCACGGTCGTCATAGACGGCGGCGTCTCCGAGGCGCGCGTAGAGGTCCTCGCACATCGCATCCGTCGCCGCGTCGCCGGGGCGAAGGTTGAGGATCGCGGCGGCCCAGGGGGCGACGGCGTCGGGCCACTTGATGCCGGCCTCGTCGTGGTTGGCCTCGATCAGCGCGCCCACCAGGCGGGAGACGCCGATGCCGTAGGAGCCCATCTCCGGGACTACGGCCGTGCCGTCCTGCCCGGCGACGGAAAGCCCCATCGCGGCGCTGTACTTGGTGCCGAAGTAGAAGATGTGGCCGACCTCGATGCCCCTGCCCTCGCGCCGGCGCGCCTCGGGCACCGCGGCCCAGGCGGCGGCGTCGTGCATCTCCTCGGTCGCGGCGTAGGTTCCGGTCACGCGCGCGAAGAAGGCCTTGAGGCCATCCACGTCGTCGAAGGACACGCCGGCGCCGGCCCAGTCCGTGGTCTCGTAGGCAGCGTCGTAGAAGACCGCGCTCTCGCCCGTCTCGGCCAGGATGATGAATTCGTGGGAGAGGTCGCCGCCGATCGGGCCCGTATCCGCGCGCATCGGCACCGCGGTCAGGCCCATGCGCTGGAAGGTGCGCAGGTAGGCAAGGAACATCTGGCGGTAGGAATGCTGCGCGGCTTCCCGCGTCAGGTCGAAGGAATAGGCGTCCTTCATCAGGAATTCGCGGCCGCGCATGACGCCGAAGCGAGGGCGCACCTCGTCACGGAACTTCCACTGGATGTGATACAGGTTGCGCGGCAGGTCGCGGTAGGACTTGGCGAAGCCCTTGAAGATGTCGGTGACCATTTCCTCGTTGGTCGGGCCGAACAGCATCTCCCGCTCATGCCGGTCGCGAAGGCGCAGCATCTCCTTGCCGTAGTCGTCGTAGCGGCCGGATTCGCGCCAGAGCTCGGCCGGCTGGATCGTCGGCATCAGGATTTCCTGGGCGCCGGCGCGGTCCTGCTCCTCCCGCACGATCTGCTCGATGTTGCGCAGCACGCGCAGGCCCGCGGGCAGCCAGGCATAGATGCCGGCGGAGGTCTGGCGGATCAGCCCCGCGCGCAGCATCAGGCGGTGGGAGGCGATCTGCGCCTCGGCCGGGGTCTCTTTCAGCGTGGGCAGGAAGGCGCGGGACAGGCGCACGGGCGGTCCTTACGTGGCGAGGGGCATCGGATGGGCGCGGAACCTACCGGCCCGGGCGCGGCGCCGGAAGGGGGCGGGAACCGCTGCGGCATCGCAAGCAATCATGCGCGACGTCGCCGAATCACGAAATTTTCGTTCAAGCAACGGCGCCGCTTGCTCATTTTCGCCTTGTGGCGGCAAGCAGGGGTCGTTAAGACAAAGAAAGGGCCGCGCCCCGAAGGTCGCGGCCCAAGTTTAGGGAGGAAACGCCAGTCACACGGCAGGAAGAGAACCAAACTCTTCCTGGAATTGAAGATGCCGTGGGGCGGGGTGTCGGACAACGAAAAAGCCGGCTGGAACAGATCAAAAAAGCGGCTTCCAGCCAATAACTGCGCAGTCCCTTCGCATCCCGCCCAGACTTTGCCTTATCCGTAATCACTGCCCTGGCCGAGCCAGGATGCCGGTCCGGAAGGAGAGCCATTCGCTCTCCACCATCAGCCAGACGCCGAGCCACAGGACCGCCGACAGCACGGTCGTCCCCAGCACCTTCCAGCCCAGATTCGCGGCGACAGGCGCCCCGCGCCAGCCCCCCGCGGCGGGATCGCCCTCCGCATCGGGCCGCGTGCCGATGGGCAGGACGCAGAACAAGGCCGTCCACCAGATCAGCAGGTAGACGATGATTCCCGTGAAGATTGTCATGGCCTGCATGTGCACCGCCCCCGCCGGTCCTGCCAGGGGGGGCGCGCGATCAGACGCGCAGAAGGTGGACTTCGACCGTCGGCCGCTTGCGCAGCCGGCGCCCGACCGCCTTGCGCAGGGCGCTGCGGGCGGCTTCGCGCAGCGCGTCATCCTCCCGCCGCAGCGCCGCGGGCATCTCGGACACGGCGCGGCGGAGCTCTCCCGCGATCGCGCCCGGCTCGATGTCGCCGCTGTCAAACAGGCCGGGGGCCGAGACCTGCGGGTCGCCAAGCACCCTGCCCTGCCCGTCCACGGCGAAGGAGGCCATCACCACGCCGTTGAAAAGCATGCGCCGGCGGGCGGCGATGACGGCGCCATCCATCGGCAGCAGGCGGTCCCCATCGACCGCCAGGCGGCCGGTCGGCACGCCCTCCACCACCTCCGGCCGGTTGCCCGACAGGCGCAGCACGTCGCCATCCTCGACCAGGTGCGGCACGCTGCCGCATTCACGCGCCAGGGCGGCATGTTCCTGCAGGTGGCGCCATTCGCCATGCACCGGCACGGCATGGCGCGGCTTCACCAGCGCATAGAGCCGCTTCAGCTCGTCCCGCGCCGGGTGGCCGGAGACATGGACCATGTGGTCCTCATCCGTCATCACCTGGCAGCCGCGCCGCGCGAGCCCGTCCTGGACGCGCTGGATCGCCTTCTCGTTCCCCGGGATGCGGCGGGAGGAGAAGATGACCGTATCCCCCTCCCCGAGCGCGATGTTGGGGTGCGTGTCCTCGGCGATCTTGGACATGGCCGATCGCGGCTCGCCCTGGCTGCCGGTGCAGATCAGCAGGATCTCCTCATCCGGCAGGTAGCCGGCTTCCTCCTCCGGCACGAAGGGGGGGACGGACTTGAGGTAGCCGCAGTCGCGCGCCGCGGCCTCGATGTTGCGGAGCGAACGCCCGAACAGCGAGACCTGCCGCCCCGCCGCACGGCCCGCGAGCGCGATCGATTCGAGGCGCGCGACGTTGGAGGCGAAGCCCGTGACGGCGATGCGCCCCTTGATGCCGCGGACCAGCGCCGCGAGGTTGCGCCGGACATCGGCCTCGCTGCCCGAATGGCCTTCCACCATGGCGTTGGTGGAATCGCAGACCATGGCGAGCACGCCTTCCTCGCCCAGCGCGGCGAAGGCGGCCTCATCCGTGCGGGGGCCGATCAGCGGGTCGGGGTCGAGCTTCCAGTCGCCGGTGTGCAGCACGATGCCGTGCCGCGTGCGCAGCACCAGCGCCTGCGCCTCCGGGATGGAATGCGCGACGGGCAGCAATTCGCAGCCGAAGGGGCCAAGGGTGAAGCGGCTGCGCGGAAGGACGGTGACGAGCGGCACCTCCTGCAGCATCCCCGCTTCGGTCAGCTTACGCGTCAGCACCGCGGCGGCGAAGGGCGTGGCGTGCACCGGGCAGCGCATCTGGCGCCACAGGTGCACGACGGCGCCGATATGGTCCTCATGCGCATGGGTGATCACGAGGCCCAGCAGCTTGTCGCGCCGTTCGGCCAGCCAGGCGATGTCGGGGACCATGACATCGACCTCCGGCGCTTCCGATCCGGCGAAGCCGATCCCGCAATCGACCGCGAGCAGCGCGCCGTCGCAGCGATAGACGTTGAGGTTCATGCCGATCTCGCCGGTCCCGCCCAGCGGAATGAAGGCGAGGTCGCCCATCGGGTCCATCATCGTGTTCAGTCGGATTCCGATCTCAGGGGGTCGCGCAGCGCGCTGTGGTGGAAGACGGGCACGGGGTTGCGGTCGGAGAGCAGCCTCAGACCCTCGAGGGTGATGTCGGGGTCGGTCTTCTCGATGACAAGGGTGCCTTCGGCGAAGAGCGGCGCGAGGCCGCCCGTCGCGATGACCTTGAGAGGCTTGCCGTACTCCGCCTTGATGCGGGAGACAATGCCCTCGATCAGCCCGACATAGCCCCAGTAGATGCCGGACTGCATGGCCGGCACGGTGGATCGGCCGATCACGGCCTGCGGCCGGCCGATGCCGATGCGCGGCAGGCGGGCGGCCGCCTTGTGCAGCGCCTCGATCGACAGGTTGATGCCCGGCGCGATGACGCCGCCGAGATAGGCGCCGTCAGCGTCCACCACGTCGAAGGTGGTGGCCGTGCCGAAATCGATGACGACGAGCGGGCCCTTGTAGTGGTGGTGGCTCGCCAGCGCGTTCAGCAGGCGGTCGGCGCCGACCTCGCTCGGCTGGTCGACCCGGATCTCGAAGCCCCAGTCGAGCGTCGAGCGCGCGATCAGCGGTTCCGTGTCGAACCAGTCGCGGCAGACGCGGCGGAGGTTGTACAGCGCGGCCGGCACGACCGTGCCGATGACGCAGCGATGGATGTCGTTCGGGTTGAGCCCGACATGCTGGAACAGCGCGAGCAGCCAGACCGCGTATTCGTCCGATGTCCGGTCGGCGCGCGTCGCGATGCGCCAGCGGCCGCGCCATTCGCGCCCGTCATGGACCGCGAAGACGACATTGGTGTTGCCGGCATCGATGGCGAGCAGCATGGCTCAGGCGACCTCCCCCGAGGCGATCGCGCGGACCCCGTCCGCCGTCGCGAGCAGCAGGCTGCCATCCTCGGCGAGGCCCGCGAAAGTCCCGCTGAATGCCGCCCCGCCCCGGGTGATGGAAAGGGGCGCACCGGGCCGCGGGCCGCGGGCCAGCCATGCGTCCCGGATGGGGCCGAAGCCTTGCGCGGCGTACTGCGCCCGGCGCCGCGCGATGGCCGCGAGCAGCCCTGCGGCGAAGGCCTCCGGCGCGGGCGGGGCGATTCCGGCATCCGCGAGGCAGGCCGTGGCGCGGCCCGGCACCGAGGGCGCGTGGGAGAGGTTCACGCCGATCCCCAGGCTGAGCCAGGCGATCGCCGCACCCTCCCCCACCGCCTCGGCCAGAATGCCGGCGGCCTTCGCGTCGCCGAACATCAGGTCGTTCGGCCATTTCAGCGCCAGCGGCGCACCCGGCGGCAGCAGCGCGGCCGCGGCATCGGCCAGCGCCACGGCGGCGAGCAGCCCCCAGCGCGGCGCCTCGGCCAGCGGCGCCGCGGGGCGGAGCAGGATGGAGATGTGCAGGTTGCCCGGCGGGCTTTCCCAGGCGCGCCCCTGGGTGCCGCGCCCGGCGGTCTGGCGGCGGGCGAGGATCGCGAGGCCCTCCGCCTCCCCCGCCGCCGCGCGGGCGGCGAGCAGGTCGGAGGTGCTGGGCAGGCTCTCATGCGCCTCCAGCCTGAACGGCGGAGGGATCACCCGAGAAGGGCTGCGACCGCGGCCTGCGCCGCGGCGACGAGCGGCGCGGGCCAGAGGAAGAACAGCGCGGTGAAGAGACCCGACCCCGCCATGACGAAGGAGACGGTCGCGGGCCGCGGGTCGAGCGCGCCGGCCGTCTCGTCGAAGAACATCACCTTGACGATGCGCAGGTAGTAGAAGGCCGAGACGACGGAGGAGAGGATGCCGACGATGGCGAGCGTCCACAGCCCCGCATCGACCGCCGCCTTGAAGACGAACATCTTGCCGAAGAAGCCGGCGAGTGGCGGGATCCCGGCCATCGAGAACATGAAGATCGCCATCCAGACCGCCATGCCGAGGTCGGTCTTCGCAAGCCCGGCGAGGTCGTCCACCCGCTCCGCCGCGCGGCCCTGGCGGCGCATCGCAACCAGCACGGCAAAGGCGCCGAGGTTCATCAGCAGGTAGATCGCCATGTAGACAAGTACCCCGCGCAGCCCCGCTTCCGAGGCGGCGGCGAGGCCGACCAGCGCGTAGCCGACATGGCCGATCGAGGAATAGGCCATCAGCCGCTTGATGTTCTGCTGCCCGATGGCGGCGAAGGCGCCGAGCACCATCGAGAGCAGCGCGATCAGCACGATCACCTGCTGCCACTGGCCGGACAGGTCGCCGAAGGGCCCAGCCAGCACGCGCGCGAACAGCGCGATGGCCGCGACCTTCGGGGCGGCGGCGAAGAAGGCGGTGACCGGCGTCGGCGCGCCCTCATACACGTCGGGCGTCCACATGTGGAAGGGCACGGCCGAGACCTTGAAGGCCAAGCCGACGATGACGAAGACGAGGCCGACGATGAGGCCCGGGCTCGCCTTGGACGGATCGGTCAGCGCATCGGCGATGCGGTCGAAATTCGTCGTGCCGGTGAAGCCGTAGACGAGCGAGGAGCCGTAGAGCAGCAGGCCTGAGGCGAGCGCGCCGAGCACGAAGTACTTCAGCCCCGCTTCCGCCGAGCGTTCGTCGTCCCGGTTGAAGGCGGCGACGACATAGAGGCTCAGCGAGAGCAGCTCGAGCCCGATGTAGAGCGACATCAGGTCGTTGGCCGAGACCATGACCATCATGCCGAGCGTCGCGAAAAGCAGCAGGACCGGATACTCGAAGCGGTCGAGCCCTTCCTTCGCGTTGAAGTCGATCGCCAGCACGATGCCGGCGGCGGCACCGAGCAGCACCAGCACCTTCGAGAAGCGGGCGAAGCCGTCGGAGACGAACTGCCCGCCGAAGGCCGTGCCTTCCGGCGTGCCGAGCGTCAGCGCCGCGGCGAGCAGCAGCGCGCCGACGGCGGCCATGGCGCAGGCGAAATGCGTGTTGCGCTTCGGCAGGACGCCGATGCCGAGGATGGCGAGGCCGGACAGCGCGAGAGCGAGCTCCGGCAGGGCGAGGGTCCAGTTCATCGGATCACATCCCTGCGGCCAGGCGCGCGGCACCGAGCGCCGCCTCATGCCGCACGACGAGCGCGGTCACCGAGGCTTCGAAGAAGGAGAGGAAGGATTGCGGATAGACGCCCATCCAGATCGCGAGCAGGACCAGCGGGGCGAACACCGCGTGTTCCCGCGGCGACATGTCGAGCAGGCCGCGCAGGTCGTCTTTGGTGACCCGTCCGAAGGCGACGCGCTTGTACAGATAGAGCGCGTAGGCGGCGCCGAGGATCATGCCGAGCGCCGCGCCGAAGGCGACCCAGGCGTTCACCTTCCAGGCCGCGACGATCACCAGCAATTCGCCGGGGAAGCCCGCGAGGCCCGGCAGCGCGACCGAGGCCATGGTGAAGAGCATGAAGACCAGCCCATAGGCCGGCATGATCTTCGCGACCCCGCCGTAGCGCGCGATCTCCCGCGAATGGACGCGGTCGTACAGCACGCCGACGCAGAGGAAGAGCGCGCCCGAGACGACGCCGTGGCTGAGCATGGTGAAGAGCGCGCCCGACAGCCCCTGCACCGAGAAGGTGAAGATGCCGAGCGTCACGATGCCCATATGCGCCACGGAGGAATAGGCGATGAGCTTCTTCATGTCCTCCTGCGCCAGCGCAACGAGCGAGGTGTAGACGATGGCGACGATGGACAGGACGTAGATGAAGGGCGCGAAGTCAGCGCTCGCATGCGGCAGCATCGGCAGGCTGAAGCGCAGGAAGCCGTAGGCGCCCATCTTGAGCAGCACGCCGGCCAGGATGACGGAGCCCGCGGTCGGGGCTTCCACATGCGCATCCGGCAGCCAAGTGTGGAAGGGCCACATCGGCACCTTCACCGCGAAGGAGGCGAAGAAGGCCAGGAAGATCCAGGTCTGCAGCCCCGGCGGAATGGCGTGGCGCATCAGGTCCGGGATGTCCGTCGTGCCCGCGCGGTACCACAGCAGCAGGATCGCCAGCAGCATCAGCACGGAGCCGAGCAGCGTGTAGAGGAAGAACTTGAACGATGCGTAGACCCGCCGCTTGCCGCCCCAGACGCCGATGATGAGGAACATCGGGATCAGCACGCCTTCGAAGAAGACGTAGAAGACGATGAAGTCGAGCGCGGCGAACATGCCGACCATCATCGTCTCGAGCACCAGGAAGGCGACCATGTATTCCCGCACGCGGGTCTGCACGGACTCCCAGGAGGCGAGGATGCAGATCGGCGTCAGCAGCGTGGAGAGCAGGATGAAAAGCACCGAGATGCCGTCCACGCCCATGTGGTAGGTGATGCCGAAGTCGGTCAGCCAGTCGAGCCGCTCGACGAACTGGAAGCCGTGGTCCGCCTTGTCGAAGCGGAACCAGAGGATCAGCGAAAGCGCGAAGACGATCAGGCTTGTCCACAGCGCCGCCCAGCGGGCATTGGCGGCGATGACCTTCTCATCGCCCCGCAGCGTCAGGATGAAGACGGCGCCGGCCAGCGGCAGGAACGTCAGCAGGCTGAGAAGCGGAAAGCCGGCGGCGTTCATCGGGCGGCTCCGAAGACGAGCAGTGTGACGAAGACCGCGAGGCCCGCGATCATGACGAAGGCGTAGTTGGCGACGCGCCCGGTCTGCAGGCGCACCGCGCCCCGCGCGACATCCGCCGCGATCGCCGCCGCCCCGTTCGGCACGCCGTCGATGATCCGGGCATCGGCCGTCTGCCACAGCATGCGCGCGAGGCGACGCGCCGGGCGGACGAAGAGGAAGTCGTACAGCTCGTCGAAGTACCACTTGTTCAGCAGGAACCGGTACAGGCCGCCGAAGGTCGCGGCGAGCTTCGCCGGAACGCCCGGCATCGCCATGTAGAGCAGGTAGGCGAGCGCGATGCCGGAGAGCCCCACCACGGTCGGCGCGAGCGGCACCCAGGACGGCACCTCGTGCGCCGCGTGCATGATGTGGTTGTGCGGCGCGTTGACGATGGCGCCGTTCCAGAACTGCTCCCAGTGATGGCCGATGAAGTGCGGGGCGAAGACAGCGCCGGTCGCGATGGCGCCGGCGGCCAGCACCAGCAGCGGCACCAGCATCACCGCCGGGCTTTCGTGCACGTGCTCCATCGTGTGCGCATCGGCCCGCGGCGCGCCGTGGAAGGTCAGGATGATCAGGCGCCAGGAGTAGAAGGCGGTCAGGAAGGCCGCCAGCAGCCCGCAGACGAAGGCGTACATGCCGACGCCGGAATGCGCCGCGAAGGCGGCTTCCAGGACGAAGTCCTTGGAATAGTAGCCGGCGAAGAAGGGCACGCCGGCCAGCGCGAGCGAGCCGATCCACATCACCGCGTAGGTGACGGGGATCTTGCGCCAGATGCCGCCCATCTTGCGGATGTCCTGCTCCTCGCTCATCGCATGGATGACCGCCCCCGCGCCGAGGAAGAGCAGCGCCTTGAAGAAGGCGTGGGTGAACAGGTGGAAGATCGCGCCCTGGTAGGCGCCGACGCCGGCCGCGAAGAACATGTAGCCGAGCTGCGAGCAGGTCGAATAGGCGATGATGCGCTTGATGTCGTTCTGCACGCAGCCGATCGTCGCCGCGAACAGGGCCGTCGACGCGCCGACGACCGTGACCAGGGCGAGCGCCCCGGGCGCCCATTCGAACACCGGCGACATGCGCGCGACGAGGAAGACGCCAGCCGTCACCATCGTCGCCGCGTGGATCAGCGCGGAGACGGGCGTAGGCCCTTCCATCGCGTCCGGCAGCCAGGTGTGCAGGCCGAGCTGCGCCGATTTGCCGCAGGCGCCGAGGAACAGCAGGACGCAGATCACCTCATAGGCGGGCAGTCCGGCGAAGGTCGCGTCCTTATGCTGGTCGATGGCGGCGAAGATCGCGTTGAACTCGACCGAGCCGAACACCCAGAAGGTCAGCGCCAGGCCGAGCATGAAGAAGACGTCGCCGACCCGGTTGACGATGAAGGCCTTCATCGCCGCGGCGCAGGCGCTCTCCTTCTCGTACCAGTAGCCGATGAGGAGGTAGCTCGCGAGGCCGACGCCTTCCCAGCCGAAGAAGAGCTGTACCAGGTTGTCCGCCGTCACCAGCATCAGCATCATGAAGGTGAAGAGCGACAGGTAGGCGAAGAAGCGCGGCGTCGTCGGGTCGTGGTGCATGTAGCCGACGCTGTAGATGTGGATCAGCGTCGAGATCAGCGTGACCATGCCGACCATCACGGCCGACAGCGTGTCGTAGCGCAGCGCCCAGGAGACCTCGAACCCGCCGACGTCGAGGAAGGTCAGGATCTCGACCGTCGCCGGCGCATGGCCGAGCGCCACCTGCACGAAGGCGGTCATGCCGCAGGCCGCGGCCAGCGCCATGCAGGCCACGGTCACCCACTGCGCGGCCCGGTCGCCGATCCAGCGGCCGAAGAAGCCCGCGATGCTGGCACCCAGCAGGGGGAAGAAGACGGCGCCGACGAGCATCGCTCAGCCCTTCAGGGTCGAGATGTCCTCGACCTCGATCGTTCCGCGGTTGCGGAAGTAGATGACGACGATGGCAAGGCCGATCGCGGCCTCGGCCGCGGCCACCGTCAGGATGAACATGGTGAAGACCTGGCCGGTCAGGTCCCCGAGCGCGGCCGAGAAGGCGACCAGGTTCAGGTTCACCGCAAGAAGGATCAGTTCGACCGACATCAGGATGACGATGACGTTCTTCCGGTTGAGGAAGATGCCGAACACGCCGAGGACAAGCAGGATCGCCGAGACGGTCAGGAAGTGCGCGAGCGAGACGGCCATCTCAGTGATGCCCCCCGTGATGGTGCTCGACCTGCTTCGGCTTCTCCTCCTCGGGCGAGGGGGGACGGAGGATGCCGATCTCCTTCAGCCCCGCACCCTGGGGGACGGAGCGCACGCTGACGGACCCCGCGCGCGAGACCTGCGCCGCGATGTCCTGCCGGCGCGTGCCGGGCCGGTCGCGCAGCGTCAGCACGATCGCGCCGATCATGGCGACCAGCAGGATCAGCCCCGCGCCCTGGAACAGGAAGATGTTGTCCGTATAGAGGATGCGGCCCAGCGCCTCGGCATTCGTCACGCCGGGCGGGTTGGGGTTCATCCGGAGCGCGGCCGCCTCCGGCGCGAAGCGCCAGGTGGCGAGCACCATGAACAGCTCGAGCAGCAGGATGCCGCCGATGATCGCCCCGAGCGGCGCGTAGCGCTGGAAGCCCTCGCGCAGCTGCGCGAAGTCGATGTCCAGCATCATCACGACGAACAGGAACAATACCGCGACCGCGCCGACATAGACGATCACGAGGATCATCGCGAGGAACTCGGCCCCCGCGATCAGGAACAGCGCCGCCGCGTTGAAGAAGGCGAGGATCAGGAACAGCACCGAATGCACGGGGTTCCGGCTGGTCACCACCATGACCGCGGATGCGATCAGGATGGCCGCGAAGACGTAGAAGGCGAGGGTCGCGATCATGGGCGCATCACCGGTAGGGCGCGTCGAGGCGCAGCCGCTCGGCCAGCATCGGCTCCCAGCGGTCGCCGTTATCGAGCAGCTTCTCCTTGTTGTAGATCAGCTCCTCGCGCGTCTCGGCGGCGAATTCCATGTTCGGACCCTCGACGATCGCATCGACCGGGCAGGCCTCCTCGCAGAGGCCGCAGTAGATGCACTTCGTCATGTCGATGTCGTAGCGCGTGGTGCGGCGGGATCCGTCCTCGCGCGGCTCGGCCTCGATGGTGATGGCCTGTGCGGGGCAGACGGCCTCGCACAGCTTGCACGCGATGCAGCGTTCCTCGCCGTTGGGATACCGGCGCAGCGCGTGCTCCCCCTTGAAGCGCGGCCCGAGCGGCCCGCGTTCGAAGGGGTAGTTGAGCGTCACCTTCTTCTTGAAGAAGTACTTCAGCGTCAGCGCCATCCCCGAGACGAGCTCGGAGAGCAGCAGGCTGCGCGCGACGCGGTCGAGAGCGGCCATGTTCAGGACCCCATCATGCCGGCAGCCAGCCGGTCAGCTTCAGCACCGTCGCGGTCAGCACCAGCCACACCAGCGAGAAGGGCAGGAACACCTTCCAGCCGAGCCGCATGAGCTGGTCGTAGCGGTAGCGCGGGAAGGTCGCGCGCACCCAGATGAAGACAAACAGGCAGAAGCAGATCTTCAGCACGAACCAGATAGGCCCGGGCACCCAGTTGAACGGCGCGATGTCGATCGGCGGCAGCCAGCCGCCGAGGAACAGGATCGTCGTCAGCGCCGACATCAGGATCATGTTCGCGTATTCGCCGAGGAAGAACAGCGCGAAGGACATCGAGCTGTATTCGACGAAGAAGCCCGCGACGAGTTCCGACTCCCCTTCCGGCAGGTCGAAGGGCGCGCGGTTCGTCTCGGCGAGCGTCGAGATGAAGAAAATCACCGCCATCGGGAACAGCGGGATCACGAACCACACCGTCTGCTGCGCGCGCACGATCTCGGTCAGGTTCAGCGAGCCCACGCAGAGCAGCACGGTGACGATCACGAAGCCCATCGAGACTTCGTAGGAGACCATCTGCGCCGCCGAGCGCAGCGCGCCGAGGAAGGCGTATTTCGAATTCGATGCCCAGCCCGCGATGATCACGCCATAGACGCCGAGGCTGCTGATCGCGAACAGGTACAGGATGCCGACATTGATGTCCGCGATCGCCCAGCCGTCGTTCACCGGGATGACCGCCCAGGCGAGCATCGCCAGCATGAAGGTCAGCATCGGCGCGAGCAGGAACAGGACGCGGCTCGCGCCCGTGGGCACGATCGTTTCCTTCATCAGCATCTTGATCGCGTCGGCGAAGGGCTGGAACAGGCCGAGCGGCCCGACGACGTTCGGCCCCTTGCGCAGTTGCATCGCCGCCAGGACCTTGCGTTCCGCGTAGGTCAGGTAGGCGACGCCCACCAGCAGCGGCACCAGCAGCGCCAGCGCTTTCACGACGGTCAGGATCAGGATCCCGATCGGGTTCTGAAAGAAGAAGTCCATCGCCCTACTCCGCCGCCAGCGCCGTCTGGGGGCCGTAGACCTCGGCACACTTCGCCATGGTGTCGGAGGCGCGGCTGATCACGTCGGCCTGGTGGTAGACCGGGATGGGCAGCACGAAGGCGGCGTCGGTCGGGGCGGCGGTCGCCGCGGGCCCGGCCAGGTCCGCGCAGCCACCGCGCGCGACTTCGCCGATGCGGGCGAAGACCGGGCTCGCCTCGGCCAGCCGCGCGCGGATCGCGCCCGCGTCGTCGTAGGGCAGCGTCTTGCCCACGCCCTCGCTGAAGGCGCGGACGATGCGCCAATCCTCCTTCGCCTCCCCAGGCGGATGGATGGCGAGGCGCCCGCGCTGCGCGCGCCCTTCCGTGTTCACCCAGGTGGCGTCCTTCTCGGTATAGGCCGCGCCCGGCAGGATCACGTCGGCGCGCCCGGCCATCGCATCGCCATGGTGGCCCTGGTAGACCACGAAGGTGCTCGCGGGGATGCGCGCCGGGTCGAACCCGTCCGCGTTCAGCAGCCACAGGGCGTCGACGCCGCCGGCGAGCATCGCCGCAAGGTCCTTGCCCCCCTGCCCCGGCACGAAGCCAAGTTCCAGCGCGCCCACCTGGCCGCCGAACAGGTGCAGCAGGTTGAAGCCGTGCCAGTCCGGCGTCAGCGCGCCGACCTCCGCTGCCAGCTTCCACGCCGCCGCCAGCACCGCCGCGCCATCGGGTCGCTGCAAGGCGCCACGGCCGACGATGACCATGGGCTTCTGAGCGGCCTTCAGCGTCTCGGCGAAGGCGCCCATCGCGCCGGGCCCGTCGCCGAGATGCGTCGCCGGATAGGTCAGGTCGAGCCCGCGCGGCCCGACATAGGCCACGGGGAACCTGCCAGCCGCCCAGCGCTTGCGGATGCGCGCGTTCAGCACCGGCGCCTCGCGCCGGATGTCGCTGCCGATGATCAGCAGCGCGTCGGCTTCCTCGATTCCCTCGATCGTCGTGTTGAAGCGCCAATAGTCCGGGCGGGAGGCGTCGATCGCCGCGCCATCGTCGCGGCAGTCGAGATTGGCCGAACCATAGGCCGCCATCAGATCCTTCAGCGCGACGACGCTCTCCGCATCCGCCAGCGCGCCGGCGACCGCGCCGATGCGCTCGCCGGGCAGGCCCGCGAGGCGATGCGCGATGGCCGCGAAGGCCTCCGGCCAGGTGGCCGCGACCATCTTGCCGTCCTTGTGCACCCAGGGGCGGTCGAGCCGGCGCCGCTTCAGCCCGTCGAAGGAAAAGCGGCCGCGATCGGCCATCCATTCCTCGTTCACGGCTTCATTCACGCGGGGGATGATGCGCAGCACCTCGGGCCCGCGGCTGTCGACGCGGATGTTCGCGCCGACCGCGTCCAGCACGTCGATGCTGTCGGTCTTCTTGAGCTCCCAGGGGCGGGAGACGAAGGCGTAGGGGCGGCTCGTCAGCGCGCCGACCGGGCAGATGTCGATCAGGTTGCCGCTGAGCTCCGAGCTCAGCGCCTTCTCGACATAGGTGCCGATCTCCATGTTCTCGCCGCGGTTCGTCCCGCCGAGTTCCGGCGTGCCCGCGACCTCGGCGGCGAAGCGGACGCAGCGCGTGCACTGGATGCAGCGCGTCATCACCGTCTTCACCAGCGGACCGATGTCCTTGTCCTTCACAGCCCGCTTCGCCTCGCCGTAGCGGGACGAATCATGGCCGTAGGCATAGGCCTGGTCCTGCAGGTCGCATTCCCCGCCCTGGTCGCAGATCGGGCAGTCGAGCGGGTGGTTGATCAGCAGGAATTCCATCACGCCGCGGCGCGCGTTGCGCACCACGGGCGTGTCGGTGAACACCTTCATCCCGTCCGCGACCGGGAAGGCGCAGGACGCGACGGGCTTCGGCGCCTTCTCGACCTCGACCAGGCACATGCGGCAATTGCCGGCGACCGACAGGCGTTCATGGTAGCAGAAGCGCGGGATCTCCTTGCCCGCGGCCTCGCAGGCCTGGAGCACGGAGGCGCCGTTCGGGACCTCGACCTCGATGCCGTCGACGGTGACCTTCGCCATGGCGCCTACTCCGCCGCCAGGCGCGTGTTGCGCGCCTTGTACGCCGCGATCCGTTCTTCCATCAGCGGGCGGAAGTGCCGGATCAGCCCCTGCACCGGCCAGACGCCGCCATCGGCCAGCGCGCAGATCGTGTGCCCCTCGATGCGCCGCGTGACGTTCTCGAGCACGTCGATCTCCTCGACCTCCGCCTCGCCCGTCACCATGCGGTCCATCATGCGCTTCACCCAGCCCATGCCTTCGCGGCAGGGCGTGCACTGGCCGCAGCTCTCATGCTTGTAGAAGGCGGACAGGCGGGCGATCGCCTTGATCACGTCGGTCGACTTGTCCATCACGATCACGCCCGCGGTGCCGAGGCCCGAGCGGTGCTCGCGCAGCGCGTCGAAATCCATCAGCACGTCGTCGCAGATGTGCTTGGGCAGCAGCGGCGTCGACGATCCGCCCGGGATGACGCAGAGCAGGTTGTCCCATCCGCCGCGCACGCCGCCGGCGTAGCGCTCGATGAGTTCCCGCATGGGGATGCTCATCTCCGCTTCCACGTTGCAGGGCTTGTTCACATGGCCCTGGATGCAGAAGATCTTCGTGCCCGAGTTCTTCGGCCGGCCGAAGGAGGCGAACCACGCGCCGCCGCGACGCAGGATCTCCGGCACCACGGCGATGGTCTCGACGTTGTTCACCGTGGTGGGGCAGCCATAGAGGCCGACGGCGGCGGGGAATGGCGGCTTCAGCCGCGGCATCCCCTTCTTGCCCTCGAGGCTCTCGATCAGCGCGGTTTCCTCGCCGCAGATATACGCGCCCGCGCCGCGATGGACGTACAGGTCGAAATCCCAGCCCGACCCGGCGGCGTTCTTGCCGAGCAGCCCGGCCTCATAGGCCTCGGCGATCGCCGCCTCGAGCACGACGCTCTCGTTGTAGTACTCGCCGCGGATGTAGATGTAGCCGGCGTTGGCACCCATCGCGAAGCCGGCGATCAGGCAGCCTTCGACCAGCGTGTGCGGGTCGTGGCGGATGATGTCGCGGTCCTTGCAGGTGCCGGGCTCGGATTCGTCCGCGTTGACGACGAGGTAGGAAGGCCGGCCATCGGACTGCTTCGGCATGAAGGACCACTTCATGCCGGTCGGGAAGCCCGCGCCGCCGCGGCCGCGCAGGCCGGAGACCTTCATCTCCTCGATGATCGCGTCGCGGCCCCGGGCGATGATCGCGGCCGTGCCGTCCCAGCAGCCGCGCATGCGCGCCGCCGGCAGGTTCCACGGCTCGAAGCCGTAGAGGTTGCGGAAGATGCGGTCCTTGTCGGAAAGGGCCATGTCACTCGGTCTCCGAGCCGGTGAGCGCGGTCGCACCCCCGGCCGCTTCGCTCGAACGGCGTCCGGTCGCGCTGCCGGGCGTCGGGCGCTCGCCGCGCTTCAGCGCCTCGATCAGCTTCACCGTGCTCTCGTAGTCGAGGTCCTCGTAGTAGTCGTCGTCGACCGCGATCATCGGCGCGTTCACGCAGGCGCCCATGCATTCCATCTCGGTCAGCGTGAACAGGCCGTCGGGGCTGGTGTCGCCATAGCCCTTGAGGTGGCCGGCATCCTTGCAGGCGCGCAGCACCTCGTCCGACCCGCGCAGCCAGCACGGCGTCGTGCCGCAGACCTGCAGGTGGAAGCGCCCGATCGGCTTGGTGTTGAACATGAAGTAGAAGGTCGCGACCTCGTAGACGCGGATCGGCGCCATGCCGAGCCGGTCCGCCACCACGTCCATCGCCACGCGCGGCACCCAGGCGCTGCCGGTCTGCAGGCCCATCTGCTTCTGCACGACGTACAGCAGCGGGATCACCGCGCTCGCCTGCTTCCCTTCCGGGTAGCGCTTGAGGATGGTTGCGATCTTCGCCTCGCTCTCCGCGTCGAAGGCGAAGGAAGCGGGTTCGGCGTGCTCGGCGCTCACCGGTCGATCTCCCCGAAGACGATGTCGAGCGACCCGATGATCGCGACGGCATCGGCCAGCATGTGGCCCTTGGACAGCACTTCCATCGCCTGCAGATGCGCATAGCCGGGCGCGCGGATCTTGCAGCGGTAGGGCTTGTTGCCGCCGTCGGCGACCAGGTAGACGCCGAACTCGCCCTTCGGCGCCTCGGTGGCCGTGTAGGTCGCGCCGGCGGGCACGTGGTAGCCCTCGGTGTAGAGCTTGAAGTGGTGGATCAGCGCTTCCATCGAGCGCTTCATCTCGCCCCGCTTGGGCGGCGCGATCTTGTTGTCCTGTACCTTCACCGGGCCCGGCTTCATCTGCTTCAGGCACTGGTCGATGATGCGCAGGCTCTCGCGCATCTCCAGCATGCGGATCAGGTAGCGGTCGTAGCAGTCGCCGCGCGTGCCGACCGGCACGTCGAATTCCATCCGTTCGTAGACGTCGTAGGGCTGGGCCTTGCGCAGGTCCCACGCGCAGCCGGATGCGCGCAGGCAGGGGCCGCTGAAGCCCCATTCCATCGCCTGCTCGGCGCTCATGATGCCGATGTCGACGGTGCGCTGCTTGAAGATGCGATTCTCGGTCAGCAGCCCTTCCAGGTCCTTCAGGAAGGCCGGGAACTGCTTCGCCCAAACGGCGATCTTCGCCTCCATGTCCGCGGGCAGGTCCTTCGCGACGCCGCCCGGGCGGAAGTAGTTGGCGTGGTAGTGGCTGCCGCTCACCGCCTCGTAGAATTCCAGCAGCGTCTCGCGCTGCTCGAAGCCCCAGAGCGCGGGCGTGATGGCGCCGCAATCGAGCGCGTAGGTCGTCACGTTCAGCAGGTGGTTCAGCACCCGCGTCAGTTCGGCGAACAGCACGCGGATGTACTGCCCGCGCTCCGGCACCTCGATGCCCAGCAGCCTTTCCGTCGCCAGCGCGAAGGAATGCTCCATGCACATCGGGCTGACGTAGTCGAGGCGGTCGAAGTACGGCAGCGCCTGGATGTAGGTCTTGTGCTCGATCAGCTTCTCGGTGCCGCGGTGCAGCAGGCCGATATGCGGGTCGGCGCGCTCGACCACCTCGCCCTTCATCTCGAGGATGAGGCGCAGCACGCCGTGCGCGGCCGGGTGCTGCGGGCCGAAATTGATGGTGTGGCTTTCCGCCTCGTCACGCGGCCGCACGGTCTCGGGCGCGGCGGCGCCGGCGGGAAGGATGGCCTGGCCGCTCATGCCGGCCCCTCCAGGCGCTTGAGGTGGACCTTCTCGTCCCCGGGCAGCGTCGTCATCGCCTCCCACGGGCTCATGTAGTCGAAGTTGCGGAATTCCTGGGTGAGCTGCACGGGGCTGTAGGCGACGCGCTTCAGCTCCTCGTCGTAGCGCAGCTCGACGAAGCCGGTCAGCGGGAAGTCCTTGCGCAGCGGATGGCCTTCGAAGCCGTAGTCGGTCAGCAGCCGGCGCAGATCCGTCTGGCCGTCGAAGACCACGCCATACATGTCCCAGGTCTCGCGCTCGTACCACGTGGCGCAAGCCCAGATGCCGGCGACGGAGGGGACCGGCGTCGCCTCGTCCGTCGTGACGATCACGCGGATGCGGTGGTTATGGGCGAGGCTGAGCAGGTTGTAGACGATCTCGAACCGCTCCGGCCGCTCGGGCCAGTCCACGCCGCAGATGTCGACGCATTGCTCGCAGGCGAATCGCGGATCGTCGCGCAGCAGCAGCATCAGCGCGGGCAGCGCGTCGCGCCGCGCGCGCAGCACCAGCTCATGCCCGCCGCGGGCGAGCTCGACCTCGTTCACCGCGCCGCCGGCCGCGGCCGCGATGGCCAGGCCAAGAGTGCGCAGCGGGTTCTCGGGCGCGGCGGGTTCGACCGCGGTCTCGTTCTCAGCCACGCAGGATGGTCCCCGTCCGCCGGATCTTCTTCTGCAACTGGAGGATGCCGTAGACGAGCGCCTCGGCCGTCGGCGGGCAGCCCGGCACGTAGACATCGACCGGCACGACGCGGTCGCAGCCGCGCACCACGCTGTAGGAATAGTGGTAGTAGCCGCCGCCATTCGCGCAGGAGCCCATCGAGATGACCCAGCGCGGCTCGCTCATCTGGTCGTAGACCTTGCGCAGCGCGGGCGCCATCTTGTTGGTCAGCGTGCCGGCCACGATCATCACGTCGGACTGCCGCGGCGACCCGCGCGGGATGATGCCGAAGCGGTCGAGGTCGTAGCGCGCCATGTAGGCGTGGATCATCGGCACCGCGCAGCAGGCCAGCCCGAATGTCATCGGCCAGAGCGAGCCGGTGCGCGCCCAGTTCACCACCTTGTCGATGTTGGCGACGACGAAGCCCTTCTCGGCCATCTCGTCGGTCACGGCGCCGATCACGGCATCCTGCGCCGGGCCGGGCGGAAGGGCCTGGCTGTTCCAGGCGATGTTGCTCGAGCCGCTCATGCCGGGCTCACTCCCAATCCAGGGCGCCCTTGCGCCACTCGTAGACGAAGCCGACCGTCAGGACGAAGAGGAAGCCCATCATCGAGCCGAAGCCGAGCCAGCCGATGTCCCCGAGCGCGATCGCCCAGGGGAACAGGAACGCCACTTCCAGGTCGAAGATGATGAAGAGGATGGCGACGAGGTAGAATCGCACGTCGAAGCGACGGCGCGTGTCGTCGAACGGCGCGAAGCCGCATTCATAGGTGGAGAGCTTCTCGGCATTCGGCTTCTGCCGTGCCGCGATGAAGGCGCCGCCCACCATCGCGATCGCGATTCCCGCCGCGATGCCCAGGAAGACGAGCACAGGGAAGTACTCGGCCAGCAGTGGCTGCGTCATCTCAACCTTCACTCCCCTGCCCTTTTGCCGGGCATGTGGTCGCCGCGCGAAGCGTCATGACGCAGCGCAGCGCGGCCGGACATTAGCCGCCCTTCTCGCGCTTCGCCATAGGCCGCGACGTCATGTTTTCAAGGATATGCGTTACGATGCGCTGAAGCCGCGGGGCGGAAACGAAAGCGGCGCCCCGAAGGACGCCGCTTTCCGTTCTGCCGCCGCGTGGCGCGAGTGACGGGGCTCGAACCCGCGACCTCCGGCGTGACAGGCCGGCGCTCTAACCAACTGAGCTACACCCGCTTGCGCGACAGGTGGCGGGGGATAGGGCCAGGCGGGGGGTTAGTCAAGCCGTGGCGTGAGAGCTTTCGCGAATGGCGCTGCGGCGCGGTGACGCGTGCCGCTCGATGCCCCATCCGCGCATGCCGCTCCGGCGCCCGCAACCCTGGACCGCGATGCGGGTCGCTTCGCTTACCTTCCGGGGAATGCTTCTCCGGCGCGAAGGCGCCGGAGGCGTATGGGCGCTGACGGATTCGAACCGCCGACCAACGGTGTGTAAAACCGCCGCTCTACCACTGAGCTAAGCGCCCGCACGGCCCCCTGATAGCACGAAGGGCCGGTCCTTGCGGACCGGCCCAACGCAAACCCGTCCAGACGGACAGGTTCAGTTCACGGCGTCCTTCAGGCCCTTGCCGGCCTTGAAGCGGACGGTCGTCGAGGCGGGGATCTTGATCTCCTCGCCCGTGCGCGGGTTGCGGCCCTTGCCGGCCTTGCGCTTGGACGTCGAGAAGGTGCCGAAGCCGACGAGGCGGACTTCCTGCTTCTTCTTGAGCGACTTCTGGATCGCCTCGAACACGGCGTCGACGACGTCGCCGGCCTTGGCCTTGGGGAGATCAGCGGCCTCGGCGACCGCGGAAATCAGGTCCTGCTTGTTCACTGGGTATCCCTCCGTTGGGTGCGGATGACGGGTCGGCGAGTCGGCCAACCAGGTCGGGCCGGAGAGTAGGAGCGCAGATTTCGCAGCGTCAACGAGAGAGCATCCGATTCGCGGCGGAAAACCGCCATTTGCGCCGCATGCTGCGGCAAAACTGCAACGGAACCCTGGGTTTTCCACAGAAAACCCCGGCGAAGCCGCGCTCCGCCGGGGTTTTTCACTGGCAGCCGACGATGCGAATCGTCAGTGGGGGCGGGCCGAACCCACATCCCCCTGCTCCGGCCCGCGCGGGGCCGGGGTCTCCTCCGGCTCCTCCCAGGTGATCGGCTCGGGCTTCTTCACCAACGCCTTCCCGATCACCTCGTCGACATGGGAGACGACGACCAGCTCGAGCCCCTTCTTCACATTGTCAGGGATCTCGGCGAGGTCCTTCTCGTTGTCCTTCGGGATGAAGACCGTCTTGATGCCGGCGCGCAGCGCCGCCAGCAGCTTCTCCTTCAGCCCGCCGATCGGCAGCACGCGGCCGCGCAGCGTGATCTCGCCCGTCATGGCGACGTCCCGCCGCACAGGGATGCCCGTGAGCACCGAGACGATCGACGTCGCCATGGCGATGCCGGCCGAAGGCCCATCCTTCGGCGTCGCGCCCTCGGGCACGTGCACGTGGATGTCACGCTTCTCGAACATCGTCGGCTTGAGGCCGAAGGTAGTCGAGCGGCTGCGCACGTAGGACATCGCCGCCGAGACGCTTTCCTGCATCACGTCGCCGAGCTTGCCGGTCTGCTTCACGTTGCCCTTGCCGGGCAGCATCACCGACTCGATCGTCAGGATCTCGCCGCCCACCTCGGTCCAGGCGAGGCCGGTGACGACGCCGACCATGTCCTCCGCCTCGGCCTCGCCGTAGCGGAACTTCTGCACGCCCGCGAACTTGTCGAGGTTCTTGTGCGTGATCGCGACCTTCTTTGCCTTCTTCGAGACGATCTCCTTGACCGCCTTGCGGGCCAGGCCGGCGATCTCGCGCTCGAGGTTCCGAACGCCCGCCTCGCGCGTGTAGTAGCGGATCAGGTCGCGGATCGCGCTGTCGGACAGCGACCACTCGCCATCCTTCAGCCCGTTCGCCTCGCTCACCTTCTTCATCAGGTGGCGCTTGGCGATCTCGATCTTCTCATCCTCAGTGTAGCCGGGGATGCGGATGATCTCCATGCGGTCGAGCAGCGGCTGCGGCATGCGCAGGGAGTTCGCCGTCGTCACGAACATCACGTCCGACAGGTCGTAGTCGACCTCGAGGTAATGGTCGGCGAAGGTCGAGTTCTGCTCCGGATCCAGCACCTCGAGCAGCGCCGAGGACGGGTCGCCGCGCCAATCGGCGCCGAGCTTGTCGATCTCATCCAGCAGGAAGAGCGGGTTGGACGTCTTCGCCTTCTTCATGCCCTGGATCACCTTGCCGGGCATGGAGCCGATATAGGTCCGGCGATGGCCGCGCACCTCGGCCTCGTCCCGCACGCCGCCGAGCGACATGCGCACGAAGTTCCGCCCCGTCGCCTTGGCGATGGACTTGCCGAGCGAGGTCTTGCCGACGCCGGGCGGGCCGACGAGGCAAAGGATGGGCCCGCGGATCTTCGGGCTGCGGCTCTGCACCGCCAGGTACTCGATGATCCGCTCCTTCACCTTCTCGAGGCCGTAGTGGTCGGCCTCCAGCACGCCTTCGGCCACCACGATGTCGTTGCGGACCTTGGAGCGCTTCTTCCAGGGGATGGAGAGGATCCAGTCGAGGTAGTTGCGCACCACTGTCGCCTCGGCGCTCATCGGCGACATGGTCCGCAGCTTCTTGAGCTCGGCCAGCGCCTTCTCGCGCGCTTCCTTCGACAGCTTGGTGGCCTTGATCTTGGCCTCCAGCTCGGCGGCCTCGTCCTTGCCGTCCTCGCCTTCGCCAAGCTCCTTCTGGATCGCCTTGAGCTGCTCGTTCAGGTAGTACTCGCGCTGCGTCTTCTCCATCTGCCGCTTGACGCGGTTGCGGATGCGCTTTTCCACCTGCAGCACGCCGATCTCGCCCTCCATGTGGGCGAAGACCTTCTCGAGCCGCTGCGTGACGGACGGCGTCTCGAGCAGTTCCTGCTTCTCGGGGATCTTGAGCCCGAGATGGGAGGCGACGGTGTCGGCGAGCTTCGCCGGCTCCTCGATCTGGTTGATCGAGACGAGCACTTCCGGCGCGATCTTCTTGTTGAGCTTGATGTACTGCTCGAACTGGGAAACGACGGTGCGTGCCAGCGCCTCGGCCTCGCGCGGCTCGGCGAGTTCCTCCTCGATCGGCTCGGCGAAGGCCTCGAAATACTGCGCCGTTTCCTTGAAGGCGGCGATGCGCGCACGGCGGCCGCCCTCGACCAGCACCTTCACGGTGCCGTCGGGCAGCTTCAGCAGCTGCAGGACCGTCGAGACGGTGCCGATCTGATACAGGTCGTCCGCGCCCGGATCGTCCTGCGCGGCGTTCTTCTGGGCGACGAGCAGGATCTGCTTGTCGTCCTTCATCACCGCCTCAAGCGCGCGGACCGATTTCTCGCGGCCGACGAAAAGCGGGACGATCATGTGCGGGAACACCACGATGTCCCGAAGGGGCAGCACCGGAAGGAGTTCGCCGCGGATGGTGTCCGTCATGTGACCTCACTGGGACAGTCGACGCCCGGCCCGCCCAGATGGCGGCACGGGCGGGGCGCCACGGTAACCTCGGATGTGGGAGGCCCCGGACGCCCGCTCAAGGACTTGACAGGGCGACGCCGCAGCGCCGCCCCGCCGGATCAGGCCGAGGTCTGCTCGGCCGGCCGTTCGGCGTGGATGAACAAGGGTTGGGCGCGGCCCTCGGCCACTTCCCGGTTCACCACAACTTCCTCGACCGATTCGAGGCCCGGCAGGTCGAACATGGTCGACAGCAGGATCGCCTCCATGATCGAGCGCAGGCCGCGCGCCCCGGTCTTGCGCTGGATCGCGCGGGTCGCGACCGCCTTCAGCGCGTCATCGGTGAAGGTGAGCTTCGCCCCCTCCATCTCGAACAGCCGGGCATACTGCTTGACCAGCGCGTTCTTGGGCTTGGTCAGGATCTCGATCAGCGCCTTCTCGTCCAGGTCGTCGAGCGTCGCGACGACCGGCAGGCGGCCGATGAATTCCGGGATCAGGCCGAACTTCAGAAGATCCTCGGGTTCGACCTCGCGCAGGATCTGGCCGGTGCGGCGCTCATCCGGGTCGCGGACCTCGGCGCCGAAGCCCATGCCTGAGCCCTTGCCGCGGGCGCCGATGATCTTCTCGAGCCCGGCGAAGGCGCCGCCGCAGATGAACAGGATGTTCGAGGTGTCGACCTGGAGGAATTCCTGCTGCGGATGCTTCCGCCCGCCCTGCGGCGGAACGGAGGCGACCGTGCCCTCCATGATCTTGAGCAGCGCCTGCTGGACGCCCTCCCCGCTCACGTCGCGGGTGATGGAGGGGTTGTCCGACTTGCGGCTGATCTTGTCGACCTCGTCGATGTAGACGATGCCGCGCTGCGCGCGCTCGACGTTGTAGTCCGCCGCCTGCAGCAGCTTGAGGATGATGTTCTCGACATCCTCGCCGACATAGCCCGCCTCGGTCAGCGTCGTGGCGTCCGCCATGGTGAAGGGGACGTCGAGGATGCGCGCGAGCGTCTGCGCCAGCAGCGTCTTGCCCGAGCCCGTGGGGCCGACGAGCATGATGTTCGACTTGGCGATCTCAATGTCGGGATTCTTCCCGCCATGGGCGAGGCGCTTGTAGTGGTTGTGGACCGCGACCGAGAGAACCTTCTTCGCATGGTCCTGCCCGATGACGTAGTCGTCGAGGACCTTGCAGATCTCCTTGGGCGTCGGCACCCCGTCGCGGGACTTCACAAGGGTCGTCTTGTGCTCCTCGCGGATGATGTCCATGCAGAGTTCGACGCATTCGTCGCAGATGAACACCGTCGGCCCGGCGATGAGCTTCCGGACCTCGTGCTGCGACTTGCCGCAGAACGAGCAATACAGGGTGTTCTTCGAATCTCCGGACTTGCTCATGCGGTCTCCGTGTCCCCCGCCGGTGCGGGGGACTGCAACGTATATGTAGCCCTCAGGACCCCTAAGGGAAAGCGAAAGGCGGCCCCGGGCCCCGTCCCCGGCGCCCGGTGCGGCGCGAAGGTCACGCCTTGGCGGTTTCGGAGGCCGGGACCGGACGCTCCTCGACCACATGGTCCACCAGGCCGAAGTCGCGGGCCTCCTCGGCGGACATGTAGCTGTCGCGGTCCAGCTTCTTCTCGATCGCCTCGATCGGCTGGGCGGTGTGCTTCACGTAGATCTCGTTCAGGCGCTGGCGCAGCTTGAGGATCTCGCGCGCCTGGATCTCGATGTCCGTCGCCTGGCCCTGCGCCCCGCCCGAGGGCTGGTGCACCATGATCCGGCTGTTGGGCAGGGCGTAGCGCTTGCCCTTTTCCCCCGCGCAAAGCAGCAACGAGCCCATCGAGGCCGCCTGGCCGATGCAGACCGTGCTGACCGGGGAACGGATGTACTGCATGGTGTCGTACATCGCGAGACCGGCAGAAACCACGCCACCGGGAGAATTGATGTAGAAGGCGATGTCCTTGGATGGGTTCTCGCTTTCCAGGAACAGCAACTGGGCGCAGATCAGCGAGGACACCTGGTCGAAGACCGGGCCCGTCAGGAAGATGATGCGTTCCTTCAACAGGCGCGAATAGATGTCGAAGGCCCGCTCGCCCCGCGCGGTCTGCTCGATGACCATCGGAACCAGGGTGTTGTTGTAGACCTCGACCGGGTCGCGATCGCGAATCATCGGCGTATCCTTTCGTTCCGGCGGGGCCGAATCAGCCCGCCGTCGTTCCTGCGAATGTGGGGCATCCCTCGCGGTCGCGAAAGGGCTGCCCCGGACGGTGTCAGCCCGGCACGGCCAGCACCATCCCGTCATGCCCCGGCTCGATCCCCGGCGGCAGGTTGGCGAGCAGCCATCCGTGGTCGAGGTCGGGGCTCATATGCGTCAGGACCGTCCGGCGCGGCCTGATCCGCCCCACCCAGTCCAGCACCTGATCGAGATTCGCATGGACCTTGTGGGGGCGGCGCTGGAAGCATCCCACCACCCAGGTATCCAGGCCGTGAAGGCGGGCGAGGCTCTCCTCGGGCAGATGCACCACGTCGGTCGAATAGGCGAAGGCGCCGATCCGGAAGCCGAGCGTCTCCATCACCGCATGGTCCTGGGAGAAGGTCTCGACCCGGTGGCCGGCGATGGCGACCGTCTCCCCTGTCACGATCGGCACCGGGTCGACCGCCGGGCGGAAGAAGAGCGGCTCGGTCGAGGGCAGGAAGGCGTAGTCGAAGCGGCGCTTGAGGCTGTCCAGCGTCCGCGCGGTGGCGAAGGCCTGCATCGGGCGCCCGACGAGCCGGTTGACGATGCGGACCTCGTCCAGCCCCATCACATGGTCGGCGTGGTCGTGTGTATACAAGATTGCATCCACAGCTGGCACGCCGCAGGCCAGCATCTGGGTGCGCAGATCAGGCCCGGTATCGACCAGCAGGCGCCCACCCCCGCCGCCCTCGACCAGGATCGAGGAGCGCGTCCGGTGGTTCAGCGGGTTCGCCGGATCGCAGGCGCCCCACCAGCCGCGGCCATCCTCGCCGCCGATCTGCGGCACGCCGCTCGAAGCCCCGCAGCCGAGGATCGTGACCTTCAACAAGACTCTAAGAGGCCTTCCTGAAAAGACGCATGAAGTTCGCGGTGGTCAGGTCGGCGAGCGCCGCCATCTCCAGCCCCCGCACCTCCGCCAGCACTTTCGCCGTATGCGCGACCATCCCGGGCTCACAGCGCTTGCCGCGGAACGGCACGGGCGCAAGGTAGGGCGCATCCGTCTCGACCAGCAGCCGCTCGGCGGGCAGGTCGCGGGCGATGTCCCGGATCTCCTGAGACTTGGGGAAGGTCAGGATGCCGGAGAAGGAGACATACCCCCCCATCTCCACCGCCTTTTCCGCGAGATCCCGGCCGCTGCTGAAGCAATGCAGCAGGAAGTCGAACGCCCCCCCCGTCTCCCTTTCGCGCCGCAGGATGGCGAGGATGTCGTCATCCGCGTCCCGTGCATGCACCACCAGCGGCAGGCCGGCGAGCCGAGCGGCGCGGATGTGCCGGGCGAAGTTCTCCGCCTGCGCGTCCCGTGGCGCCTTGTCGTAGAAATAGTCGAGGCCGCTTTCCCCGATGCCGACGATGCGGGGGTGGTCGGCCTCGGCCGCGATCTCCTCCGGCGTGGGCAGCGGCCCCTCCCCGGCATTGTGCGGGTGGATGCCGACCGTCCCCCAGACGTCTGGGAAGCGCGTGGCGATCTCCTTCACCCGCGCCGCCTGGGACATGCGGACGCCGATGGTGACCATCCGGCCGATCCCGGCCTCGCGCGCGCGGTCCAGGACCTGCTCGATCTCGTCCTCGACGTAGTAGTCGAGATGGCAGTGGCTATCGACGAGCATCAGGCCGGCAGGTCCAGCTTGCGGAACAGCGGCGCCGGCGGCGGCAGCGGCGTGCCTTCGGGCAGCGGCGTGGCCAGGGCGCCGAAGTCCCGCGCATCCGCCGGCACGCCCAGCTGGTCGAGCAGCGCGGCCATGGTCGCCGGCATGAAGGGCTGCAGCACCGTCGCATAGGCGCGCAGGGCGGTGTGCAGGTGGCGCAGCACGGCGGCCATCCGCACGAGGTCGGTCTTCTTCAGCGCCCAGGGCGCCTGCTGGGTGATGTAGCCGTTGGCGTCGCGGACGCTCGCGAAGACGCTCTCGAGCGCCAGGTGGAACTGCTGCTGGTCCAGCTGGTTGCGGACCGTGGCGAGCAGCGTGTCGAGCGAGGCAAACAGGGCCGCGTCCGAGGCATCCCGTACGGCCTCGGCGGGCAGCCGCCCCTCGCAGTTCCGCTGAATCAGGCTCAGCGTCCGGTTCGCGAGGTTGCCCAGCGCGTCCGCCAGCTCCCCGTTCAGCCGGTGGACCAGCGCCTTGCGCGAGAAATCGCCGTCATTCCCGAAGGGCACCTCCCGCAGCAGGAAGTACCGCACGGGGTCGAGGCCGAATTCCTCCACCAGGGCCACCGGGTCGATGACGTTGCCGAGGGATTTCGAGATCTTCTGCCCCTCATTCGTCCACCAGCCATGGGCGAAGACGCGCCGCGGCACGGGCAGCCCGGCCGCCATCAGGAAGGCGGGCCAGTAGATGGTGTGGAAGCGGACGATGTCCTTGCCGACGAAATGCACATCCGCCGGCCAGAAGCGCCAGCGCGGATGCGCCGTGTCGGGATAGCCCGCCGCGGTGATGTAGTTGGTCAGCGCGTCGAGCCAGACATACATCACATGCGCCTCGTCCCCCGGCACCTTCACCCCCCAGGTGAAGGAGGTGCGGGAGACGGAGAGATCGAGTTTCTCCGGCCGCTCGGCGAAGTCCTTCAGCCCCTGCTGGATGAAGGCGCGCACCTCGTTCCGCCGGCTCTCCGGCTGGATGTCGATGCGGTCCGGATGGCCCTCGGGCAGGTCGTAGCGGCGCAGCAATTCGGGCAGCCACTTCGACAGGCGGAAGAAGTAGGAGGGCTCCCGCACCCATTCGACCGGCGCGCCGGACGGGGCGTACTTCACGCCGTCCCGCTCGGTCAGCTCGTCCGGGCCGTAGAAGGCCTCGTCGCGCACCGCGTACCAGCCCTCGTAGTCGCCGAGGTAGATCTCGCCCTTCCCCGCCAGCGCCTGCCACAGCGCGACGCAGGCGGCCTTGTGGCGCGGTTCCGTCGTGCGGATGAAGTCGTCGTTGGAAAAGCCCATCGTGGCCGTCAGCTCGCGAAAGGCCTGGCTGACGCGGTCGGTGAAGGCCTGCGGGTCCTCCCCCGCATCCTTCGCCGCCTTCTCCACCTTCTGCCCGTGCTCGTCCGTGCCGGTCAGGAAGAAGACCTCATGCCCGTCCAGGCGCTTGAAGCGCGCCAGCACGTCGGTCGCGAGCGAGGTGTAGGCATGCCCGATATGGGGCCTGTCGTTGACGTAGTAGATCGGCGTCGTGAGGTAGACGGGCATCTTCGCCATGGGCTTGTCCGGTCCGGCTTCCGTGCGTCCGCTCAGGGGCGCGCGAGCCAGGTAAGGCCCGTGAGCACGGCCTGCTTGCGGTCGAGATTCAACCGCTCCGTATCGTCCGCGAGGGTGCCGAGCCTATCCCACAGGGAAGCCCACACCGCAAGCGGATGGCGGGCGAGCCAGGCCGGCGCCGCCCGCCCGCGCGCCGCCTCTCCCAGGGCCGAGGCGATCGCCCCGCGCAGCAGCGAGAAGAAGATGCCGAAGGCGCCGCCCGTGCGGTCCATGGCCAGGCGGTCGGCCAGCGCGTGGTCGCGCGGCGCCTCCCCCTTCTCCAGCGCGGACAGGCTTTTCTCGACCATCGCCTGGAGCTCGATCCCGCCGGCCTCGGCGAGCGCGACCGCGCGCCCTGGCGAGCCCTGCGCGAGCGCGGCAAGCCGCGCGCGGTCCGTCCTGCCGCTGTCGGGCAACAGGCGCGCGAGCAGCGTCTCCATCGCCTCGTCCGGCAGCGGATTCAGGTCGAGCCGCCGGCAGCGGCTGCGGATGGTGGGCAGCAGGCGCTGCGGCGCCGAGCAGACCAGCAGCAGCACGGTGCGCGGCGGCGGTTCCTCGAGCGTCTTGAGCAGCGTGTTCTGCACCGCGGCCTGGTCGGCGCGCTCGGCCTCGTCCATCACGACGACGCGCCAGCCGCCCTCGGCCGCCGTCTGGGTCAGGAAGCGCACCGCGTCGCGCGCATCCTCGACGCGCAGCACGCGCTTGGTGCCGCGATCCCCCGTGCCGGGCTCGAGGGTGAAGCAGTCGGCATGCGTGTCCGCCGCGACCCGCCGGAACACCGCGCTGGCGGGGTCGACGAAAAGCGGGGGCTCGGATTTCGGCAGCCCGGCCAGCAGCCAGCGCGCGAATCGCCAGGCGAGCGTCGCCTTGCCGATCCCCGGCGGCCCCGCGATCAGCCATGCATGGTGAAGCCGCCCCGACCTGGCGGCCTGCTCGAGCGCCCGCGCCTGTTCCTCATGCCCGACAAGATCCGGGTTCCCCCGCGGCTCGATCATCGCCCAGCAGCCAGAAAAGATTGGGGGTCCGGGGGAAATTCCTTTCCCCCGGCGGGAGAGGCCCGGAGAGGGCGGAGCCCTCTACGGTTCATGTCGGCGCGCCGAGGCGATCGCGCGCGACGCGGGCGATCTCCGCCGCGACGGAATCGGCATCGCGCGCCGCGTCGATGACGGCGCACCGCCGCGGTTCCCCGGCCGCGATGCCAAGGAAGCCTTCGCGGACCTTCTCATGGAAGGCGGTGCCCATGCGCTCGTAGCGATCCGCTCCGCTGCGTGCCGCCGCGCGGCGCATGCCCTCATCGACCGGCAGGTCGAGCATGAGCGTGAGGTCGGGCGCGAAGCCCTGGAGGGCGAGGTCGGCCAGCCCCGCCCAGACGTCGCGCCGCAGCCCCTGGGCGCCCTGGTAGGCGAGGGTCGAATCGGCGAAGCGGTCGCTGATCACCCAGCCGCCGGCGGCGAGGAAGGGCCGGATGGTGCGAACCAGATGTTCCCGCCGCGCCGCGAAATGGAGCATCGCCTCGGCCACCGGATCCCAGGGCCCGTGGCCGAGGAGAAGGCCGCGGATGCGTTCCGCCCCTGGCGTCCCGCCCGGTTCGCGCGTGACGAGGACGGGCAGTCCTGAACAGGCGAGGCGCGCGGCGAGGCGCCGGGCCTGGGTGGACTTCCCTGCCCCCTCGCCCCCTTCGAGCGTGATGAACCGGCCTTCGGCGCGCATGCGGCCGGTTTGGCGGCGCCGCCGCGGGACGTCAAATCGCCGCCCAGGTGGTCGCCGCCTTGTGCCGCCGCCGCGTGGCGATGCGGGCGCCGGATGACCCTGCATTTCACGCGAACGAGAGCGGCAACCTCTTGAAACAATCCCGTTGCGATCCATCTCGCATGTAAAATCGCTTCAGGTTGAGTGAAAGGCGTGTCGGAGGATCTTCATGTCCCACGCTAAGCACGCTGCCAGGGTCATTGAATCGGACTCTGGCGACCATGACGACCCGTCGCAGGCCGGGCACCTCGTGCTCGCCTCGATGGCGCTCGAGGGCATCCTGCTCAGCGCCTATGAAAAGCGGCATGACGACGCGGCGCGGGTGCTGGCCGACATTCTCGGGCGGCTCAGGCAGGCCACGGACACGATCGGGCGGCGCTGAAGCCGCCCAGCCCGGTCAGCTTCCGAAGACCCAGCGGCTGACCACCGCCGGGATGCGCGAGACGAGGCCGAGCCGCTCCACATCCGCGCCGGCGAGCAGCGGCACCCGCAGTTCCGGCACGCCCTGGCCGCCCACCAGCATCTCGCCGATCTGCTGGCCGCGCGCGACGGGGGCCGTGATCGGCGCGTCGTAGCGCAGCCGCACCTGCAGTCGGGTCCGCCACTGGCGCGGCAGGGTCAGGACCAGGTCGCGCCCCCCCACCATCGGCACCTTGGATCGCTCGCCGAGATAGACGGGCACTTCCTCGATCGTATCCTGGGCGCGGAACAGCACCACCGCCTCGAACTCGCGGAAGGCCCATTCCATCAGCCGCTCGCTCTCCTCGGCGCGGGCACGCATGGTGGGCAGGCCGTTGACCACCATGATGACGCGGCGGTCGCCGCGGCGGACGCTGCCGGTCAGGCCGTAGCCCGCTTCATCGGTATGGCCGGTCTTGAGGCCATCGGCACCCGCGACGCGCGCCAGCAGGGGGTTCCGGTTGTCCTGGCTGATGTTGTTGAAGCGGAAGGACCGCTCGCTGTAGTAGGCGTAGAATTCGGGGAAATCGTTGATAATCCGCCGGGCGAGCGTCGCGAGGTCGCGCGCCGTCGTCCGGTGCTCCGGGTCCGGCCAGCCGGTCGAATTGCGGAAGGTGCTGTTGGTCAGGCCGATCCGGCGGCCGGCCTCGTTCATCGCATCGGCGAACTGCGCCTCGCTGCCGCTGATCGCCTCGGCCAGCACGATGCAGGCATCGTTGCCGGACTGCACGATGACGCCGCGGATCAGGTCCTCGACCTTCACCTGGGCATTGAGTTCGACGAACATCTTCGAGCCGCCCATGCGCCAGGCGCGCTCGCTGACCGGCAGCATCTGGTCCATCTGCAGCCGGCCGGACTTCAGGTGCTCGAAGACGACGTACATCGTCATGAGCTTGGACATGGAGGAGGGCGGCATGCGCTCGTCCGCGTTCTTCTCCAGCAGCACCGCGCCGGTCGCGAAATCGACCACCAGCGCCTGGCGCGCGAGCACGTCGAGCGGGCCGAGTGGCGTGCTGGCGGGCGTGCCGGCAGGCCCCTGCGCCGGGCGGCGGCCCTGCCCAGGCCGCTGCTGCGCCAACGCCGGCGCGGCCATGCCGCCGGTGACGAGCCCCGCGGCCGCGCCGCAGAGCAGGCTGCGTCGGTGCGTCACGCGCCGCACTCCCCTTCAGTCCACAAGGATACGCGCACCCGATACCCCCGAGGCCAGAGTCCGCTCAAGCGCCGCGTCGGCCTGGGCGACATCCGTCCAGGGGCCGAGGCGCACGCGGAACTGCCGCTCGCCGCGCAGGCCGAAGGGCTCGATGCGCGCGCCCGGGATGCGGGCGGCCAGTCGCTGCGCCGCATCGGCGCGGGAGAAGGTGCCGGCTTCGACGAACAGCCGCCCCGGCTGCGACGCGCCGATCGCGACCGTCTCCGGCAGGGCAATGTCGGCGGGCCGCGCCGCGGATGGCGCGGCGGCGGCCGGCGCCGCGACGGGCTGGACCGGCGCCGCCGAGGCCCCGCGCGCCCCGGGCGGCGGGGCAAGGCTTTCGGAAGCCACCGCAGCGCGCGGCGCGGTCTCGATCGCGAAGCGCTCGACCGTGCGGCCCGGCGTGGCATCGGACAAGGCGCGGCTGCGATCGCCATCGACCGCGACGCGCACCTGCGCGGCGCCGCCGGCGGGCACGCCGAGCAGTTCGGCCGCGCGGTCGGACAAGCCGATGACGCGGCCGGGATTCACCGGCCCGCGGTCGTTCACCCGCAGCGTCAGCGCGCGACCGTTCTCGAGATTGGTGACCGTCACGACGGCGGGCAGTTGCAGCGTGCGATGCGCGGCGAGCGCGCGGCCGCCGCTCCATCCCTCCCCGTTCGCGGTCGCCGCGCCGAACCCGCCCGGGCCCGGATGGCGGGCGGCGAGGCCGGTCTCGACGAGGGAGAAATCCTCGCGCGGATAGGACCAGACGCCGCCCATCCGATAGGGCTCGCCCACCAGGTAGCGCGGGCCCGCCCCGCCGCAGCCGGCGAGCAGCAGCAGCAGGAGAAGTGCGGCCTTCACCCCACCCGGTCCGACAGCAGGCCCACCGCGAGCCCGTAATTCACCGGCGAATTGTAGCGGCGGATGACGCGCAGGTTGTGGTGCCCCAGGAAGACCTGCCCGCTGCCGCGGGAGGGCAGCACGATGGAGGCTTCCGGCCCGTCGGTCGGCAGCGGCCCGCCATTCGCGTCGCGGAAGCCCATGCGGGCGAAGTCGCGCAGCGGGCGGCGCGCCTCGGTATCGGCGCCGGACAGGCTGAAGCCCGGCGGCGGGCGGACCTCCCGTCCCCAGGGCTCGCCATCCCGCCAGCCGTTGCGGTTGAAGTAGTGGGCGATCGAGCCGAGCGCGTCGGCGCGGCTTTCCCAGATGTCGCGCCGGCCGTCGCCGTCGAAGTCGACGGCAAGTCGCTCGAAGTTGGACGGCATGAATTGCGGCTGGCCCATCGCGCCGGCCCAGGAGCCGCGCATGCGGTCCGCGCGGATGTGGCCTTCCTCGAGGATCTTCAGCGCGGCGAAGAGCTCGTTGCGGAAATAGGAGGCGCGGCGGCCTTCCCAGGCCAGCGTCGCCAGCGCCTCGACCACCCCGAAGCCGCCGGTGTTGCCGCCGAAATTGGTCTCGACGCCCCAGATGGCCACGATGACGCGGGGGGAGACGCGGTAGCGCTGCTCGACCCGGCGCAGCAGGTCGACGTTCTCGGCATACATCCGCCGCCCGTTCTGCACGCGGGTGGGGGAGACCATGATGCGGTCGCGGTATTCTTCCCAGGGCATCCCGCCCTCGGCCTGCCGGCGGTCGAGTTCGATGACACGCTGGTTGGGCCGCACGCCGGCGAAGGCGGCGTCCACCGTGCCGGCGGAGATGCCGCGCCGCCGCGCCTCGGTCTTCACGCCCTCGACGAAGCGGTCGAAGGGGACCGAGGCGACGGATTCGAAGGCCGGGGCCTGGCCTGGCGCGGCCGCGGTCCCCGACGGGCCGGTCGCGGAAGCCCCGCAGCCGGCGAGCGGCAGGGCGGCGAGGAGGGTGCGGCGCTTGATCATGCCGCCCGACTGCCACATGGCCCCGGTGGAGGCAAACCTTCCGTGCCGCCGCTTGGCCGCCGCGCGCGGAGTGCTACAAACCGGGAAGTTCCCGGAGGAAAAGTCCATGGCTGCCGTGACCCGCGACCTCGCCGCCTTCACCGCCGCGATCCGCTACGAAACCCTGCCACCCGCGGTGCAGGAGCGGACGCGGTTCCTGGTCCTCGACCTGGTCGGCAACATGCTGCGCGGCCGGCACGACGCCGAGAGCACGGGGCCGCTGCTGACGGCGGTGCGGGCGCTTGGCCTCGCCGCCGGCTCGGCCGCCGTGTTCGGCGATTCGGCGCGCTACACGCCGGCCGGCGCGGCGCTGGTGAACGGCACGACCGCCCATTCGCTCGACTTCGACGACACGCATGCGGCGGGCACGCTGCACCCCGGCGCGCCGGTGATCCCGGCGGCGCTGGCCGCGGCCGAGATGGTGGGCGCCGACGGGCGCACCGTGCTGGCGGCGATCGTCGCGGGCTATGAGGTGACCTGCCGGCTCGCGCTGTCGCTTCCGGGCGGGGACCACTACGACCGCGGCTACCACCCGACCGCGACCTGCGGCGCCTTCGGCGCGGCGGCGGCGGCGGCGCGCGTCTTCGGGCTTTCGGCCTCGCAGGTGGAGGATGCCTTCGGCATCGCGCTCTCCCAGGCCGCGGGCAGCCTTCAGTTCCTGGCCAATGGCGCCTGGACGAAGCGCTTCCAGGTGGGCTGGTCGGCGCTGAACGGGCTGACGGCGGCGTCGCTGGCGCGCGAAGGCTTCCGCGGCGCGGGCGAGGCGCTGGAAGGCCGCGCGGGCTTCCTGCGCGCCTATGCCCCCAACCCGAACCCGGCGCGCGCGCTTCAGGGCCTCGGGACCGAGTGGGAGCTGATGGAGACGGCGGTGAAGCCCTATCCGTCCTGCCGCTACGGCCACGCCAATGTCGACGCGGCGCTGGCGCTGCGCGCCGAGCTCGGCCTGAAGACCGAGGAGATCGAGAGCGTGACCATGGGCCTGCCCAACAAGGGCATGCTGCTGGTCGGCGCGCCGACGCAGTACAAGCAGAACCCGCAGAACGTGGTGGACGGCCAGTTCTCCGGCCCCTTCGTCGTGGCCTGTGCGCTTGCCCGCGGCCATTTCGGCTGGGACAGCTACGCCTGGCTGCAGGATGCCGATCTGCGCGGGCTGATGAAGAAGATCCTCCCCGTCGAGGATGCCGAGGTGGAGGCCGACTTCCCCACCTTCATGTCCGGCAAGCTGACGGTGAAGGCGCGCGGCCAGACCTTCGTGAAGAAGGTCAACGTGCCCAAGGGCGAGCCCGGCAACTTCCTGACGGAAGCCGAGCTGCGCGCGAAGTTCCACGGGCTGGCCGATTCCGTGCTCGGCGCCGACCGGGCGCGGCAGCTGGCCGATGCCGTGCTGTCGCTCGACCGCGCGGCGGATGTGCATGGCATGCTGCGCCTTGGCGCGCCGATGATGGCGGCGCGCCTCGCCGGGGAGTGATCCCCGGCCCCTGATGGACGGGTGGCCGAGCGGTTTAAGGCAGCGGTCTTGAAAACCGCCGTGGGTTCACGCCCACCGTGGGTTCGAATCCCACCCCGTCCGCCAGTCGCGCTTCGCCGCGCGAAACGGCACTGCGCTCAACTTCGCGTGGCCACGTCCGTGACCCACGACCGGGGCCTGGCCCCCCCGAGGCGAAACCGGTCGCGCCGGCTCAGCATGGATCGATGAGGCTGATCACTGCGCTGCCGCGCTTTCGGCCGCTGTCCACGTGGCGATGCGCCTCCACGATGTCGTCCAGCCGATAGCGCGACCCGATCACCGGCCGGAGCACACCCGCCGCGAGCATCTCCGCGATGCCGGCGAGTGCTGCAGGGTCGTTCGCGACGAAACCGCACAGCGCGCGCGGCCCGTGGCCCACCGACGTCAGGACCATCCGCACCATCTCCCCCAGGCCGAAGGAGAGGAACAGGTGGCGCCCGCGCGGCGCGAGTGCCGCTCGCCATTCCGCAAACCGCGTCTCGCCGACCGTGTCGAGGAGGATGTCGAAGCCGCCCGCGCTCGCGCCATTCGGCCCCGCCCGCCGGTCGATCACCGCATCGGCGCCGAGGCCGCGCACCAGCGCGGCGTTTTCCGCGCTGCACAGCGCCGTCACATGCGCGCCGAGATGCTTCGCGATCTGCACCGCGAAGACCCCGACGCCACCCGCCGCGCCGACCACCAGCACCCGCTCCCCCGGCACCAGCCGCGCCACGTCGCGCAGGAAGACCAGCGCCGCGAGCGCACCGAAGGGCACGGCGGCGGCCTCGGCATGGGTCAGGCCCGGCGGCATCGGGACGATCGCCGCGTCGTCACGCACCGTCAGGTACTCGGCATTGGCGCCGCGCGTGACGATGCCGAACACCGCCTCGCCCGGGCGGAAGCGCGTGACGTCGGCACCGACGGCCTCGACCTCACCTGCGAACTCCATGCCGGGGATCGGCCGCCTCGGGCCCCGCAGGCCGAAGGCCAGGCGGATCGGCAGCGCGAAGATCGCCGCCGTGCGCGCGGCGCGCAGGCGGGCGTCGCCCGAGGTGACGGTGCTGGCATGGACACGCACGCGGACGTCCCGCCGACCGACGGACGGCATCGGGACCTCCTCGATCCGCAGCACCTCCGGCGGCCCGTAGCGGCGGTGGATGGCGGCGCGCATGGCGTACCCTCGATCTGACGAGCCCCCTCTTATCCATGCGTAGGACGATGGCGAATTGCCAAGGTCTGCAGGTCATCCATACGTTCATGCATGAATTGGCTCGTGCCACCCTTCGACTGGACGCTGGCGCGGGCCTTCCTCGCCACGGCGGAGACCGGCTCGCTCTCCGCGGCCGCACGCATGCTCGGGCAGGCGCAGCCCACGATCGGGCGCCAGGTCGCGGCGCTGGAGCGCAGGCTCGGGATCGTCCTGTTCGAGCGCGTCGGCCGCGGTCTCGCCTTGACGCCCACGGGGCGGGAGGTGCTTGAGCATGTCCGCGCCATGGGCGAGGCCGCGGGCAGGGTGTCCCTCGTGGCCGCCGGGCGGTCGCAGGCCATCGAAGGGCCCATCCGCATCACCGCGAGCGAGGTCTATGCCGCGCATCTGCTGCCGCCGATCATCGCCAGGCTGCGCGAGACGCATCCCGGCATCACGGTCGAGATCATCGCCACCAACCGCCCGGCCGATCTCCTGCGGCGGGAGGCCGACATCGCCGTCCGCAACTTCGAATCGCGCGACGCCGAGCTCATCGTGCGCAAGGTCGCGGATGACCGCGCGCGGGCCTATGCCACGCCGGAGTGCCTGCGCCGCCTCGGCCGCCCTCGCCGCTGGGCGGACCTGGCCGAAGCACCGTTCGTCGGCTTCGACCGGACGGAGTTGCTCATCGAGGGAATGCGCGCCTTGGGCCTGCACCTGACGCGCCGCAACTTCCCGGTCCAGGCCGACAGCCACCTCGTGCATTGGGCCCTGGTGCGGCAGGGCCTCGGCATCGGCCTGATCACGGAGGCGCTGGGCGAGGCGGAGCCGGCCGTACTGCGCGTCCTGCGGGAGGAACCGCCGCTCACCTTCCCGATCTGGCTCGCGACGCATCGCGAACTGCACATGAGCGTCCGCGTGCGACTGGTGTTCGACCTCCTGGCGGATGCCCTCTCGGCGTCACGGCGCTGATCCCGCGGCGCGGAGGCCGCTCGAGCCCGTCAGCCGCCGCCCCTTCCCTCAGGCCGCCGCCTTGCGCGTGGCACCGAGGAGGCGCTCCACATCCGGCACCGCCGCTTCGGCAGCGGTGAAGAACAGCGCGCTGCCGGCCGGGCCGTGGCGCGCGACACGCGCCGGGTGCGCGCGGCCGCCATCGAAGGCGATGGCCACTTCCGTCCCGGGTGGCACCGGCAGCGTGAAGTCGAGGCCGGCGCCGCCGCCCGAAAGGTCCCGCGCCCGGCCCGCCATCTCCTGGCCGCGCCAGGTCACCTTCACCGGGCACTCGACCGGGTGGCGATCGAAGCGACGCCGTTCCCCGGCGCGTTCGAGCGCGACCAGGAACTGCTGAACCTCGCCCCGCAGCGTGGCGGCACGGGTGCCGAGGTCGCCCGCGGCGGCCAGCACGGTTTCCGCCGCGGCGCTGCCTTCGTCGGCCTTGCCGTTCAGGCGCCCGACGCGGCCCAGGACGTGGCGCGTGCCTTCCGCGGTGCGTCCGATCCGCTCGGCGATCAGCCCGATCGCCTCGGATTGCGGGCGCATCGCGGCGCCGATGACCTCGGCCGCCTCGCGCACCGCGCTGATGGATCCGGCGATGCGGGCGATCGATGCCGCGGTCTCGGCCGCGGTGGCCTGCACCGTCATGATCCGCTGGCCGACATCCTCGGTCGCGCGCGCGGTCTGCGAGGCCAGCGCCTTCACCTCGCTCGCCACGACCGCGAAGCCCTTGCCCGCCTCCCCCGCGCGCGCCGCCTCGATCGTCGCGTTCAGCGCGAGCAGGTTGGTCTGGTCGGCGATGGCCCGGATCGTCTCCACCACGCGCCCGATCTCCTCGGTCGCGGTGGACAGGTCGGCGACAAGTCGCTCGCTCCCCGCCATCGCCGCGACCGCGGCCGCGACATCCTCCGTCGTGCGGCGCATGCCGGCCGCGACTTCCGTCGTGCTCTCCTCAAGCCGCTCGGCGGCTTCGGCCGCGCGCGCGAGGCCCTCGGCGCCCTCCTCGCTCGCGACATGGACCGCACCGGCCTCCTCCCGCGTCACGCGGGACAGGCCGGCCATGGATTGCGCGGAATGGCGCATCCGTTCGGCCGCCGCGCCGAAATCATCCAGCACGGCCCCGATCACGGTCGCGAAGTCGGCCGTGAAGCGCTCCGTGTCCTGCTGGCGGCGGAGCTTCTGCTCACGCTCGCGCGCCGCCTCGGCCTCGGTCTCGCGGGCGGCGGCGAGCGCGCCGCGCAGCACTTCCACGGCACCGGCCAGGCGCGCCATCTCGGCCGGCAGCGTGCCCTCGGGCGCCGGCGCGTCGAGGCGCCCGCGCGCGATCTCCTCGACCACATTCGCCAGGGCTTCGGCGGGTGCCGACACCCGGCGGCGCACGAACCACACGAGGCAGGCGGCGCCGAGCAGGGCGAGCGTCGCCACCGCGGCGGCGAAGACCGCGGCGCGCAGCGTCTGCCGCCCCGTCGCGTCCCAGAAGCTCCGGTTCATCTCGCCCGCCGCGCGCGCCAGCGCGGTCGCCATGGCGAGCGTCTGGTTCGTCGCCGCGAAGTAGGCATCGAAGGTCACCGGATAGGGCGCGCGCGCGGCCGCCGCCTCGATCAGCGCGCGCCGCATCGAGGCATGATCCCCACGATAGCGCTCCAGCGTCTCGCGGATGCGGGCGGCCATGTCGGGCGTGACGCCGGGTCGCTCGGCCAGCGCCTCGATCATCTCGAGCCGCCGGGTGACGGCGCCCTGGAAGCCCTGCATGGCGGCAATCGCGGCGGGCGAGAGCGGGGCGCCGCGGGCGAGCGCCGAGGCGAGCAGGGTGCGGTCGCGGCCGCTGTATTCGCGAAGCGCCCAGCCCGCGAGCTGGATTTCCTCGAGCAGGCCGACGCGGGCCGGCAGCAGGTCGTCAGGTCCACGGATCGCCGCGCGTCGGTTGCCGATGCTCGAGATCAGCGCGGGCACCTCGTTCGACCAGCGCGGCAGCATGTTCGGGTCACGCTCGGCCTCCGGGCGCGCGAGCTCCGCGTCGGCGGCCGCACGCAGCGCGGCCAGCGCGGCCAGACGGCGGTCGAGCTGTTCGATAAGGTCGCGCGCTTCCCGTGTGCGAAGGGATTCGAGCAGGCCGCGCGCCGCGGCGAAGCCCTCGGCGGCACGCCGACGCTGGGTCTCCACCATCTCCCGGTAGGTGGGCAGGATCGGATGGGGCTGGCCAAGGCTCAGCTGGATCACGGAGCGCTCGGTCGAGAGTTCGATGAGCGCGTCGGTCAGAACGGTGCCAGCTACGGAGACGACCCGCTGGCGATCCGCGTCGCGCCATTCCTGGACCCGTTCGAGAACGAGCTTCACCGCCAGCATGAGGGCGATAGCCGCCAGCAGGGAGGCGAGCACGGTCGCCACGCGGCCGATCGAGGCGGCCCCGATCTTCTTCACCATCAGGATCCTCATTTGTCCCGGATTGGATCACTCATAATGATCGCGGAAGAGTTTCGGTCCCGTTATCGCGGTCCGGCGGCATGGCGGCCGAGGCGGGCATTCCTCTCGTTTTCGTGACACCCTCATCCGCTGCCCGGCCGGTCGAAAGGTTCCTTCCTCGTCGCCGGAACGCTGGCGCGCCTCACGCCCTCGGCGGCCGCGGCGGCAGGCAGCCGCGCCGCGTCACAAGCCGTCTCCGCGCACCCCGCGCCCCGGGCACCGGCGCGCGCCCCGCCTTGCCGCCTCAGCGCCGAGCCGCGCGATCCCTGCCCTGCGGCGCGGGGCTTGCGGTTGGTCCGGCCCGCGGTCGCCAGCTGGAAGACGGGCAGCCCGGACCGTGGCGGCGACCAAGGGCCGCAACCCTCACGCTGAAGCGTTTCAGGACACGCGTCGCGTCGACGCATCGCCATGAACGCAATCTTCGCGCTTTTGCGTTACGGTCTCGACATGTTCGACCTGGGCACGCTCCATCACGGCCTGCAGGCTATCTTGCTGCTGCTCATCATCGCGGCGGCGGGGGTGGCGCTGCGCGCGGCGCTGCTCTGGCACCAGCGCCCGCGCCGCTTCGCCCTGGCGCTGGCGGGCGCCGGCGTGATCCTGCTGTCGGGGCTGCCGCGCGCGCTGGACCTCGCCACCCTCGCCGCGCCGCCGGCCGCCTGGCACGGCTGGCTGTCACTGTTGCCGGATGCCGCCCTGCCGGTCGTCATCCTCATCCTGCTCCGCATCGTCCGACGGCAGGATGCCGCGCGGATCCGCGCCGCCCGCACGCGGCGGGTCAATCCCGCGACCGACCTGCCGAACCGCCTGCACCTGCCGCCGCTGCTGCTGCCCGCCCTGGCGCGTTGCCGGCGGGACGGAAGCCCGATGGTGCTGGTCGCCGCGACGCCGGACGGGCTGGCCGACATCGCCGCCCTCCACGGGCCGGCGGCCGCCGAGGCCATGCTCCGCGGGCTCGCCGATGCCTTGCGCGACGCGACCCGGGCCGGCGACCTGGCCGGGCACCTCGCGCCCGACAGCCTGATGGCCTGCCTGCCCGGCACCGGACGGCAAGCGGCGCGCGTGGTCGCCGAACGCGTCCGCGCGCGGGCCGCGGCACGGCTGCCCCACCCGGCCATGGATGGCCGCCGCAGCACGGTCAGCCTTGCCATCGCCGAGATCGGGGACGGCGCCGCCCCCGCGGCGCTCGAGGAAGCGATGGCCGCGGCGGAGGCGGCGCTGGCCCTGGCGCGGGCCAAGGGCGGCGACGCGATCGAGACCGCCCCGCCCCCGCCCCCGCGCCGGCCGCGCCCCGTGCCGGCCCCGGCAGACGCGGTGACGGCTGTGCGCTAAACTGCGCGGGTGAACCTGCTCGTCCCGCCCCGCTCGCGCCTGCAGATCGAGGTCGTCTTCGATCTGGTCTGCCCCTGGTGCTACCTCGGCACGCGCCGCCTGCGCCGGGCGCTGCGCGCACGGCCCGACATCGTGGCCGACCTCCATTGGCGCCCGTTCCTGCTCAATCCGGACATCCCGGCGGGCGGGCTGCCGCGGCACGAATTCCTCACCCGGAAGTTCGGCGGCGAGGAGCGCGCCCGGCGCCTGCACGCGACGATCGCCGAACTCGGCGTCGCCGAGGGCGTGCCCTTCCACTTCGAACGCATCCGCCGCATGCCCTCGAGCCTCGACGCGCATCGCCTGGTGCGCTTCGCGAGCCGCGACGGGCTGGCCGAGCCGATGGTGGACGCGCTGTTCCACGCGCATTTCGCCGAGGGTGCCGACCTCGGCGACGACATCGCGCTTGTCGCGCTTGCCGCGCGCGTCGGGCTGGATCCGGTGCAGGTCCGCCGCTTCCTGGATTCGGGTTCGGAAGCCGATGCGGTGCATGCGGAGAATCTCCGCGCCCATCGTCTTGGCATCAACGGCGTGCCCTGCTTCGTGATGGGCGGGCGTCACGCGATCGCCGGCGCGCAGGAGCCGGAAGTGCTCGAAAGGCTGATCGACGTGGCGATGGCAGAGGCCTGACTCGGGGGGCCTTGCGCACATGGCCGCGCGCGTCTAATCAGGCGGCCCCTCCGGGACCGGGGGCGCATAGCTCAGTGGTATGAGCGCCTGCTTGACACGCAGGAGGTCCGTGGTTCGATCCCACGTGCGCCCACCATCTCTCTTTATCCCTCAGACGCCGGGCGGCCCGCATCCGCGGGCCTTGGCTTCGCGCCGCGGCATGGCGCGTTGGCGACGGCGGTCGGTCTGGGCGCGGTCGCGCTTCGCGCTCGCGGATCGAGGCTTTGCCTCGATCCGTTTTGCAGCGCCTGCCGGCACGCGCTCGCTTCTCCTGGAAGCCTGCGCGACCCGCCTGGCGGGGCTTGGCTGCGCGCCTTGGCATGACGCGCTGGCGACCACGGACGGCCTCGGCGCGGTCGCGCATCCAGGCTTCGCCTCGATCCGTTTGCACCGCCCGGCGGTGCGCTCTCACGTGCCCTGGAAGCCGGCATGGCCCGCATTCGCGGGCCTTCGCATGGCGCGTTGCCGATCACGGTCGGGCTGGGCGCGGTCGCGCTTCGTGCGCGCGCCTCGAGGCGCGGACTCGATCCGTCCGTCGCGATCCTTCTGGTGGGCTCGCCCTTATCCTGAGAGGCCCTGCGGTCCGCATCCGTCGCGAAACGCGTCGCAGCCTCTGAGGCGACTGGCGGTCAGGTCGCGCCCGCGCACGGATCACGGCAGCGCCGCGATCCGTCGGGTGTTTGCCGCGGCGCCGCGCGGGCGTTCAGAAGCGGTAGCGGAAGCCCAGCACGAAGCTGTTCGCGCCTTCATAGACGCCGTTATACGTCCCGAAGATGCCGCTGCGGTGCATGTAGCGGAACGCCAGCTCGTATTGCGGGTAGTCCGGCAGCGCGACGGTGAGCTCGGGCGAGAAGAAGTTCAGCCAGTTGGACTGGTTCGGCTCGGGCCGAAGATCCGTGCCGCGCTCCACGCGCGGCAGGCGCGTCACGTAGTCCGGACCCATGGAGAGGCCGAAGGTCGTGTACACGTAGTCCGTCCAGGGGAAGCCGTCGTAGCGCAGGTAGACCGCGCCCCAGAACTCGCCGCCTTCCGTGTCGCCGAAGCGATAGGCGGCGCCGGCTTCCAGATCGACCATGAAGAAGCGCCAGAAGCGGCCGAGCCGGTACTGCACCGCGCCGCCCAGCAGCGTGTCGTCGCCCCAGGACCCGGTCCAGGGTGCCACGACCAGGTCGCGCAGCTTGCCGTCCGCGACGGAGGATCCGACGAACAGCGTCCCCGACCAGCGCCGCGCATCGGCCAGGGCGCGCGCCCGGTCCCCGGGCGACAGGCCGGAGAGATCCGGCGTCGCCATCGTCGCGGCGGCGGGCGCGGCGACGGTCATCGGCCCCGGCACCGGCGCGGGCTCCGAGGCCGGAGCGGCCGCGGCGGCAGGTGCGACCTGCGCGCGCGGCACGGTGCGGCGTTCGGGCGCAGGCCCCCCGGCGGCGAGCAGGATGGCGGCGGCCACGAGCGAAAGATGCCGGGCGGCCGGGGGCAACGTGAAGGTCATGCGCGGGCCTCTGTCGGAACGGTCCTTGGCTTAGGGCCCCACCCGGCCGCTGGCAACCCGCCCTCCGGCGGCATGGATGCGGTTCCGGCGCAGCGCGCGCCGCCGCCAGCAGACCGGCCGCGCCCCTAGGCCGCCTTCGCCTGCTGCGCGACGCGCACCAGGGCCGCGAGCAATTGTCGCGCGGCCTTCACCCGCTGCGGCAGGTCCATCTCCGCCAGCAGCGCGACCTTGTGGTCCGGGCGCAGCTTCACCGCACCCTTCTGCCCCTGCACCCAGGCGACCAGCCCGCCGGGGTTGGCGAATCGATTGCCGCGGAAGGACAGCACCACGCCCTTCGGGCCGGCATCGAGCTTCTCGACGCCCGCCGCGCGACAGAGCCGCTTGATCGCGACGACGGCCAGCAGGTTCTCGACCTCCGCCGGCACCGGGCCGAACCGGTCGGCCAGCTCGGCCGCCATCGCATCCGTCTCGGCGTCGGACGCGAGCGCGCCGATGCGGCGATAGAGGCCGAGGCGCACCGGCAGGTCGGTGACATAGGCTTCGGGGATCAGCACCGGCAGGCCGAGGTTGATCTGCGGCGTCCAGTCGCGTTCCGACGCGCCGCCATCCTTCCCCTGCCCGGCCTTGATGTCGGCCACCGCCTCCTCGAGCATCTGCTGATACAGCTCGATGCCGACCTCGCGGATCTGGCCGGACTGTTCCTCGCCCAGCAGGTTGCCCGCGCCGCGGATGTCGAGGTCGTGCGAGGCGAGGGTGAAGCCGGCGCCGAGGTTGTCGAGCGTCTGCATCACCTCGAGCCGCTTCTGCGCCGCGCCCGACAGCCGGTGCGATTCCGGCCAGGTCAGGTAGGCATAGCCGCGCAGCTTGCCGCGCCCGACGCGCCCGCGCAGCTGATACAGCTGGGCAAGCCCGAACATGTCCGCGCGGTGGATCAGCAGCGTGTTCACCGCCGGCATGTCGAGTCCGCTTTCCACGATGTTCGTCGACAGCAGGATGTCGTGCCGTCCGTCGCCGAACTCGGTCATGACGCGCTCGAGCTCGGTGGGCGACAGCCGCCCATGCGCCTGGATGGTTCGAGCCTCGGGCACGATCTCGGCCAGCCGCTCGGCGACCTTCGCCATGTCCTCGATGCGCGGGACGACGCAGAAGACCTGCCCGCCGCGGAAGCGCTCGCGCTGGATCGCCTCCCGTAGCACCACCGGGTCCCAGGGCATGATGAAGGTGCGCACCGCGAGCCGATCGACGGGCGGCGTCGCGATCACGCTCATCTCCCGCACGCCGGTCAGCGCGAGTTGCAGCGTGCGGGGGATGGGCGTGGCGGTCAGCGTCAGCACATGCACGTCGGCCTTGAGCGACTTCAGCGCTTCCTTGTGCTTGACGCCGAAATGCTGCTCCTCGTCCACGATGACGAGGCCGAGATTGTCGAACTCGATCCCCTTCGCGAGCAGCGCGTGGGTTCCGACGACGATGTTCACCTCGCCGGCCTTCAGCGCCTCCCGCACCTCGGCCGCCTCCTTCGCGGTGACCATGCGGGAGAGTTGCGCGACGCGCAGCGGGAAGCCGGCGAAGCGCGCGGTGAAGGTTCGCGCGTGCTGGCGCGCGAGCAGCGTGGTCGGCACCACCACCGCCACCTGGCTGCCGGACATGGCGGCGACGAAGGCGGCGCGCAGCGCGACCTCGGTCTTGCCAAAGCCGACATCGCCGCAGATCAGCCGGTCCATCGGGCGCCCGGCGGACAGATCCTCGAGCACATCGGCGATGGCGCGGGACTGGTCCTCGGTCTCGGCGAAGGGGAAGCGGGAGCAGAACTCGTCCCACAGCCCTTCCGGGGGCGTGGCCAGCACGCCGTCCTTCATCCGCCGCAGCGCGGCGGTGCGGATCAACTCGCCCGCCATGTCGCGGATGCGCGCCTTCGCCTTGGACTTGCGGTTCTGCCAGGAGACGCCGCCGAGCTTGTCGAGCGCCACGCCCGCCGTCTCGGTGCCGAAGCGCGAGAGGATCTCGATGTTCTCGACCGGGACGAACAGGCGGTCGCCGCCATCGTAGGTCAGCTTCAGGCAGTCATGCGGCGCGCCGTTCACCTCGATGGTGACGAGCCCTTCATAGCGCCCGATGCCGTGGTCCTGGTGCACCACGAGGTCGCCCTCGGCGATCTCGGTCGCATCCGCGATGAACTGGTCGGCGCGGCGGCGGCGGCGCGGCGGGCGGGCGATGCGCTCGCCGAGGATGTCCTGCTCCGCCGTGACCGCGAGGCCCTCGGCCACGAAGCCGCGCTCGAGGCCCATCACCACGAGGCCGACGACACCCTCGGGCAGTTTCCGCGCGGCGTGGAAATCCTCCGCCGGCGTGGCGGCGAGGCCGTTCTCCCGCAGCAGGTTCGCGAGCCTTTCGCGCGAGCCCTTGGTCCAGGCGGCGAGCAGCGGGCGGCGCCCGGCCTTCACTTGGCCCGCGGCAAGCGCGGCATAGGCGGCGAACACGTTCTCCCCGGCGGTGCGCGCCTCGGTCAGGAGGGGGCCGGGGCGGCCGCCGGCCTCGATCCCCGTCCCGCCCTCCGGCTTCGCGAAGGGAATGAACTGCAGCACGGGGCCGCCGGCGAGCATCGCGTCCCACCCCTCGCGGTCGAGATGCAGCGTGGCTGGCGGTGCGGGGCGGTAGGGAACCTCCCCTTCCGCGACGCGCACGGGCACGCGCCGGGCCTCGTAATGGTCGACCACCATCTCGAAGCGCGCGGTGGCGACATCCTCGGCCTGGTGGTCGAAGCTCACGCTCGCCCCGGGCAGGTAGTCGAGCAGCGTCGCCATGCCCTCGTGGAACAGGCCCGCCCAATGCTCCATGCCGGGATGCTTGCGGCCCGCGCTGACCGAGACATAGAGCGGGTCGTCCGCGGCCGCCGCGCCGAACAGCTCCCGATAGGCGGTGCGGAAGCGGGCGCGGGAGGCCTCGTCGAGGAACACCTCCCCCACCGGCCGCAGGCGGAGCTCGGGCACGACCTTGCCGCTGCGCTGGGTCGCCGTGTCGAAGCGGCGGAGGTCCTCGATCTCGTCGCCGAACAGGTCGAGCCGCACCGGGTCGCTCTCCCCGGCCGGATAGAGGTCCACGATTCCGCCGCGCACGGCGTATTCGCCGTGTTCCATCACCGTGCCGGTGCGGTGGTAGCCATTGGCCTCGAGGAAGGCGGTCAGCGCTTCCGGCTGCACGCGCCCGCCCTTCCTCAGATGCAGCGTCGCGCCCTGGAAGGTCGCGGCCGGCGGCACCTTCTGCGCGATCGCGTTGACCGTCGTCAGCAGGATGCGCGGCCGAGGCGGCGGCTCGAGCAGCCTTGTCAGCGTGGCGACGCGCTCGGCGACGATCTCCGGATTGGGGGAGACGCGGTCATAGGGCAGGCAATCCCAGGCCGGGAAGCGGAGCACCTCGGCCTCGGGGGCGAAGAAGCCGATCGCCTCGGCCATCCGGGCCATGCGGGCGTCGTCGCGGCAGACATGCACGACGGGCTCGGCGACCTCCGCCCGGCGGCGGCACAGCAGAAGGGCGTCGAATCCTTCGGGGGCGCCGTGGACCGGAACGGCCCTCACCGCGCCGCCCCCGGCGGGACGCCGGCGCCCGTCCGCCCGCATTCGGCGGCCATGCGGCGGAGCATGGGCGTGTCGGCCTCCGGCGGGATGGGCCGGCGGCCGGACAGCCAGTCGGCGAGGTCGACATCCCAGTGTTCGAGAACGGCCTCGATCTCGTCGAGCTCGGCCTCGGTGAAGCTGGCGATGTTGCGCTGGACGAAGCCGCCGATCATCAGGTCGGCTTCCTTGGTGCCGCGATGAAGCGCGCGGAACACGAGGCGGCGGCGGCGCGGGTCGATATCCTGGGGTTCGGGCATGGCGGTCGCGCTGGCATATAGAGGCCGATGGGAATCGTGTCAGCCCAGCCAGACCCGGAACGGACGCAGGGCGCCGATGCGCTGGCGCCGTTGCTCGCCCCGATCGCAGCGCTCAAGGGGGTGAAGGAGAACGAGGCGCGGCTGATCGCCAAGGCGGCCGGCGGGCCGCGCGTGCTCGACCTTCTGCTCCACCTGCCCGAGCGCTACCTGCTGCGCCGGCGCATCGAGCGCCCGTCCCAGGCGATGCCGGACGGGGAGGTGCTGGTCCAGGCCGTCATCGGATCCCACAAGGCGGGGCGGTCGGCGCAGGGCCGCCCCTATGTCCGCGTGCGCTGCGAGGCGGGCGGCGAGCGGCTCACCGCCTTCCTGATGAACTGGCAGAAGCCCTGGGCGGAAAAGGCGCTGCCGGTCGGCTCGGCGCGCTGGCTCGCCGGCACGCTGAAGGAGGAGGAGGACGGCGACTGGGTCATCGTCAACCCGCAGGTCGCGGCGCGGGAGGAGACGATCCCGCGCGTCCAGCCGGTCTGGCCGCTGACCGGCGCGCTGACGCTGCCGCAGGTGACGCGTGCGATGGGGGCCGCGCTGCCGCTGCTGCCCGACTTCGCCGAATGGCAGGATGCGCCGCTGCTGCGGCGGGAAGGCTGGCCCGGCTTCGCCGCCGCGCTGCGGGCCTTGCAGGCGCCGGACGCCGAGCCGGGCGAGCCGCCGCGCAAGCGCCTTGCCTATGACGAGCTGCTGTCCGGCCAGGTCGCGCTCGGCCTGGTGCGGCGGAGATCGCGGGAGAGGCCGGGGCGCGCGCTGTCCGGCGACGGCGCGCTGCGGGCGAAAGCGCTCGCCGCCTTCGGCTTCCCGCCCACCGAAGCCCAGCGGCAGGCGATCGGGGAGATCGACGCGGACCTCGCCGCGCCCCGCCGTATGCTGCGCCTGCTGCAGGGCGATGTCGGCGCCGGCAAGACGCTGGTCGCGCTGATGGCCATGCTGCGCGCCGCCGAAGCCGGCGCCCAGGCGGCGCTGATGGCGCCGACGGAACTGCTCGCGCGGCAGCACCTGCGCACCTTCGAAAGGCTCTGCGGGGCGGCGGGCGTGCCCGTCGCACTGCTGACCGGCAGCGTGAAGGGGAAGGAACGCAAGCGCGTGCTGGCCGGCCTCGCGGACGGGTCGATCCCGCTCGTCCTCGGCACCCATGCGCTGTTCCAGGAAGGGGTGCTGTTCCGCGACCTCGGCCTTGCCGTGGTGGACGAGCAGCACCGCTTCGGCGTCGCCCAGCGCCTGATGCTGGCGGAAAAGGGCGAGGCGGTGGACCTGCTGGTGATGACCGCGACGCCCATCCCGCGCACGCTGCTGCTGACGCAATGGGGGGAGATGGCGGTCAGCCGGCTGGCCGGGAAGCCGCCGGGCCGCCAGCCCATCACGACACGCATCGTCAGCCAGGACCGTCTGGCGGACATCGTTGCCCGGCTGGGGGAGGCGCTGGCGCGGGAGGATCGCGCCTATTGGGTGGTGCGCGCGATCAGCGGGTCCGAGCGCGACGACTCCGTCGCCGCCGAGGATCGCTTCGCGGAACTCTCGGCCCGCTTCCCGGGCGTGGTGGGCCTGGCGCACGGCATGCAGGACATCGAAGTGCGCGAAGCGGCGCTGGCCGATTTCGCCGCGGGGCGCACCCGCCTGCTGGTCGCGACCACCGTCATCGAGGTCGGCGTGGACGTGCCCGAGGCGACGATCATGCTGATCGAGCAGGCGGAACGCTTCGGCCTTGCCGCGCTGCATCAGCTGCGCGGGCGGGTCGGGCGCGGCACCCGCCCATCCTCCTGCCTGCTCGTCCATTCCCCCGGCCTGACCGAGGGAGAGAAGCGCCGCCTGCTGGTGCTGCGCGATTCGGAGGATGGCTTCGTGATCGCCGAGGAGGATCTGCGCCAGCGCGGCGGGGGCGATGCGCTCGGCGCGCGGCAGGCCGGCCTGCCGGGGGCGCGGCTGCTCGACCCGCGGGAGGACCCGGAGGAATATGCCCGGCTGGTGGACATCGCCCATCGCGACGCGGAACTGCTGCTCCAGAAGGACCCGGCGCTGGCCGGCCCGCGCGGTCGCGCGGCGCGCCAGCTGCTCGCGCTGTTCGGCCACGACATGAGCATGGCGCCGCTCGACGCGGGCTGAGAACGGTCCCGGGGGGTTGCATCCGGGGCCCCGGCGCGTCAAATCGCCCGCCGCCCGACGAGGCTTCTGTCCGGAACGGTCAATCAAAGGGGAGATCCGGCCTTGGCCGCCTTGATCGAGATCGAGCGCCTGACCAAGCGGTTCGGCGCCTTCACGGCCGTGGACGACGTGTCGTTCAGCGTCGGCCGCGGGGAGGTCGTGGGCTTCCTCGGCCCCAACGGCGCCGGCAAGTCCACGACGATGAAGATGCTGGCCGGCTTCGTGACGCCCACCGCCGGCACCGCGCGCATCTGCGGCCATGACGTGGTCGATGCGCCGGTCGCGGCCAAGCGCGCGCTGGGCTACCTGCCGGAAGGCGCGCCCACCTATCCCGAGATGACGGTCGCCGCCTTCCTCGGCTTCGTCGCGCGCATCCGCGGCTATCGCGGCGGCGAGGCCGCGGACCGCATCGCCGGCGCGATGGCCATGACGCAGCTCGAAGGCGTGCGGCTGCAGCCGATCGAGACGCTCTCCAAGGGCTTCAAGCGGCGCGTCGGCCTCGCGCAGTCGCTGCTGCACGACCCGCCCGTGCTGGTGCTCGATGAACCCACCGACGGGCTCGACCCGAACCAGAAGCACGAGGTGCGCGAACTCATCCGCCGCATGGCGCCGGAGAAGGCGATCGTGATCTCGACCCATATCCTCGAGGAGGTGGACGCCGTCTGCACCCGCGCGATCATCATCGCGCATGGCAAGGTGCTCGCGGATTCCACGCCCAAGGCGCTCGAGGCGCCGGGCAAGACGCTGGAACAGGTGTTCCGCGAATTGACGACGAAGCGCGCGGAGGCCGCGTGATGGGTGCCATCGCGGTCGCGCGGCGGGAACTCGCCGCCTACTTCGCCACCCCGGTCGCCTACGTGTTCATCGTCATCTTCCTGATGATGTCGGGCGCGCTGACCTTCACCATCGGCGGCTTCTTCCAGCGCGGGCAGGCCGACCTCGGGCCCTTCTTCACCTTCGTGCCCTGGCTGTTCCTGTTCCTGGTGCCGGCGCTGACCATGCGCCTGTGGGCCGAGGAACGGCGGCTGGGCACGATCGAATTGCTGCTGACGCTGCCGCTGCCCCAGTGGCAGGCCGTGGTCGGGAAATTCCTCGCCGCCTGGGCCTTCTGCGCCATCGCGCTGGTGCTGACCTTCCCGCTGGTGCTGACGGTCAACTACCTGGGCGACCCGGACAATGGCGTGATCCTGGCGGGCTATGCGGGCTGCCTGCTGGTCGCGGGCGCCTATCTCGCAATCGGCGCGGCCATGTCGGCCATGACGAAGAACCAAGTCATCGCCTTCGTCCTCGCCGTCGCGGTCTGCTTCCTGTTCGCCGCGGCGGGTTCGCCGGTGGTGACGGAGTTCCTCTCGAAGCGCATCCCCATGCTGGCCGAGATCGCCCGCGGGCTGTCGCTGACGGAAAGGCTGAACGGCATCACGCGCGGCGTCATCGCGCTGCGCGACATCGTCTTCTTCGCCACCTTCATGGGCTTCTTCCTGTTCGTGAACGCGGTCGTGCTCGACCACCGGAAGGCGGACTGAACGATGAGCGGCACCCCCACCCCGCGCCCCGGCACGCGGCGCATCTGGTCCTCGGCGCTCGGCGTGCTCGCCGCGGCGCTGCTCGCCATCGGCGTCAACATGCTGGTGGACCGGGTCGCGCCGCGGGCGCGCATCGACCTGACGCAGCAGCGGCTCTACACCCTGTCGGACGGCACGCGGTCCGTGCTGCAGGGGCTGACGGACCCCGTGACGCTGCGGCTGTTCTATTCGCGCCGCCTGGGCACGGCGGTGCCGGCCTATGGCGCCTATGCCGAGCGCGTGCGCGCGATGCTCGAGGAATATGTCGCCGTCTCCGGCGGCCGCGTGCGGCTTGAGGTCTTCGACCCCGAGCCCTTCAGCGAGACCGAGGACCGCGCGCTGGCCTTCGGCCTGCAGGGCGTGCCCGTCGACCAGTCCGGGGAGCAGATCTATTTCGGCCTGGCCGGCGTGAACCTGCTGGACGATGAGCGCACGATCCCGTTCTTCCAGCCGGAGCGCGAGCGCTTCCTGGAATTCGACCTGACGCGCCTCGTCTACGAATTGTCCAACCCGCGCCGCCCGGCCATCGGCGTGCTGTCCAGCCTGCCGGTCAACGGCGACCCGCGCATGATGATGATGATGCGCGGCAATCCGGCCGCGCAGCCCTATGCCGTGATGCAGACGCTGCGGCAGTTCTACACTGTGCAGGACGTGGCGCTGGACGCGCAGGTGATCGCGCCGGACATCCAGGTGCTGCTGGTGATCCACCCGCAGAATCTGCCCGACGCGACGCTGTACGCCATCGACCAGTTCGTCATGCGCGGCGGCAAGCTGATTGCCTTCGTCGATCCGCATTCGGAAGGCCAGGCCGGGCGCCCCGGCCCAGGCGGCCGGCCGCCGGCGCAGACCTCCTCCAACCTCGACCGGCTGTTCCACGCCTGGGGGGTGGAAGCGGCGACGGATGGCGTCGTGCTCGACCTGCGCGGCGCCTGGCGCGTGCGGGCAAGCCCGACCGACCGCGTGCAGGCGGTGGACTACGTCGCCTGGTACAACCTCCAGGGCGATTCCATCAGCGACGCGGAAGTCGCGACGGCGCAGCTGAACCAGGTGACGGTCGCCTCCGCCGGCTGGGTCCGGCTGCGCGACGGCGCGACGGTGGAGATGGTCCCGCTGCTGCGCAGCAGCGATCGCAGCATGCGCGCGAATGTCGAACGCGTGCGCGAGAACCCCGAGCCCGCCCGCATCCTGGCCGAGTTCCGCCCGGACGGGCAGCGCCGCACCATCGCCGCGCGCATCAGGGGCGAGGTCGCCACCGCCTTCCCCGAGGGTCCGCCCGCCCCGCCGGAAGGCGCCGAGCGGCCTGAAGGCTTCCCCGCCCACGTCGCGCGCAGCAGCGGCCCGGCGAACTTCGTCGTCTTCGCCGATGCCGACGTGCTGGAGGACCGCTACTGGGTCCGGGTGCAGGACTTCTTCGGCCAGCAGGTGGCCACGCCGATCAGCGACAATGGCGCGATGGTGGCGAACCTGGTCGACACGCTCTCGGGCGGGGATGCGCTGATCTCGCTGCGGTCCCGCGGCGAATCGCTGCGCCCCTTCACGGTGGTCGAGGACATCCGCCGCGATGCCGATGCCCGCTTCCGCCAGACGGAGCGCGAGCTGACGGAACGCCTGCAGCAGACCGAACGCCGCCTGCGCGAACTGCGCCAGGGCCAGCAGGGCCAGGGGCAGTCGAGCGCGGTCATCACGCCCGAGCAGCGCGCCGAGATCGACGCGGCGCGGGCGCAGATCCTGCAGACGCGCCAGCAACTGCGCGCCGTCCAGCTCGACCTGCGCCGCGACATCGAGGGGATGGAAACCTGGCTGCGCATCCTCAACATCGCCGGCGTTCCGCTGATGCTCGCGCTGTTCGCCATCGGCCTCGGCGTGGCGCGCGCGCGCCGGCGCGCCGCGGCACGGGCCTGAGGAGGCGGTCATGGATCGTCGGATGCTGCTTCTGCTCGGCGGCGGCGCCGCCGCGACCATCGGCGGGGCGCTGCTGCTCGCCCCCGGCACGCCGCCGCCGCCATCCCCGGCGAACGCGGAACTCGCCTTCCCCGGCCTCGCCCAGCGCCTGCAGGGCGCGGCGCGGATCGAGGCACGCCGCCATGACGGCGCGATCGAGATCGCCCGCCGCGGCGAGACCTGGGTCCTGCCCACGCGCGGCGGCTATCCCGTGCGGCAGGAGAAGGTGCGCGAACTGCTCGTCGGTCTGACCGAGCTGCGCCTGACCGAACCGCGCACCGCGAATCCCGACCTGCTCGACCGGCTGGGGCTCGAGGATCCGGCCCGCGCGGGCGCCACCTCCACCCTGCTGCGCGTGCTGGATGCACAGGGCGCGCCGATCGCGGAACTGGTCATCGGCCGGCGCCGCGTCCGCACCCAGGGCAACGTGCCGGAAAGCGCCTATGTGCGCCGCCCGGCGGAAAACCAGGCCTGGCTCGCCGAAGGGCGCATCCCGGTCGATGCCGACCAGCAGCTCTGGATCGACCGGGACATCGCCAACCTGCCGCGGGAACGCGTGCGCCGCGTGGCGGTCGCGCGCACGGGGGAGGCGCCGCTCGAACTCACCCGCGGCGAGGGGCCGGACGGGCGCCTGGCCGTGACCGCGCCCGCCGATGCGCCGCCGACCGACGAGGCGACGCTGGACGAGGTCGGCCGCGCCTTCGAATTCCTGACCTTCCTCGATGTACGGCTCGAGGCCGACATCCCCGGAACGCCGCTCGGCCAGGCGCGCTTCGAGCTGACCGACAACCTCGCGATCGTGGTCCGGCCGCGCAAGGATGGCGAGGCGATCTGGGTCACGCTCGCCGCCGAGGGCGACGACGAGGCGGCGCGGCTCAACGCCCGCTGGCGCGGCTGGGCCTACCAGGTCGGCCAGTGGAAGGAGAAGGCCTTCGCCCCGACGCTGGCCGAACTCCGCCGGCAGGAGGAACCGCCGGCCGAGGCGCCCGAGGCCGAGACGCCCGCCGACCCGCCCCGCCCGCAGTGACGGGACGCGAATATCCCGACCGGCCCTGGGTCGGCATCGGCTGCATCGTGTTCAAGGGCGATGCGGTGCTGCTCGTGCAGCGCGGCAAGCCGCCGCGCATGGGCAAGTGGTCCCTGCCCGGCGGCGCGCAGCATGTCGGCGAGCGGGCCGAGGACGCGGCACGGCGCGAATTGCGCGAGGAAGCCGGCATCGAGGTCGGGCGGATGGAACTCGCCATCGTGGTCGACGCCATCACGCGCGATGCCGAGGGCCGCGCGCTCTATCACTACACGATCATCGACTTCGCGGCGGAATGGGTGAGCGGCCAGGCGATCGCGGCGGACGATGTCTCCGCCGTCGCCTGGGCGCTGCCCGCCGATCTTCCTGCCTTCGACCTGACGCCGGAGACGCATCGCGCCATCGCCGCGGCCAAGGCCGTTCTTTCGCGCGCGTAACGCCACGCCCGGCGGCTTGCGGCACGACGTGGAACGCCGCACGGTCGCCGCTCAACCTGATGCGGGAACGACGTCCATGACCAAGCGCCTTGCCGCGATGCTCGCCGTCCTCGCCAGCCTGGCCGCGCCCGCCGCCGTGGCGCAGAGCACCCCGGCCACCGTCTATTGCGTCAACAACCGCATCATGGTCGAGCGCGCCACCATGTCGCAGATGCAGAGCGGCCGCGGCCATTCCGAGATCTGCATCATCGGCCCGTCCTTCGACTTCCAGCCGGACGGCGTCACCTGGGTGCGGCAGAACCTGCGCGCCGATGTGGGCGGGAATTGCCGCTGCCGCTGAGCGGGCCCTTCCCTCCACGTCTCCGGCGCGGCAGGCTGCCCCCAACAGCACAGCCGGAGACCGCAGCATGACCGAGGCATCCCCGATCCGGCGCCGCATCCTGATGGCCGGCGCCGCAGGCGTCCTCGCCACGCCGGGGGTGGCCCGCGCGCAGGCCGTCGCAGGCGGGCGCACCGTGCGCGTCATCGTCGCCTTCCCGCCCGGCGGCGCGGTGGACATCACGAGCCGGCTCTTCGCCGAGCGGCTCGGGCCCGCGCTCGGCCAGACCGTGGTGGTGGAAAACCGCGCCGGCGCCGGCGGGCTGATCGGCGCCGACGCGATCGCCAAGGGAGACAAGGACGGCAGCGTGCTCGGCCTGCTCAGCGCCACCACTTGGTGCGCCGCGCAGTTCATGCATGCGCGCATGCCCTTCGATACGCAGCGCGACCTCCTGCCCGTCACGCAGTTGACCGACGGCGCGCGGCTCTGCGTCGTCAACGCGCAGACGGCGCAGACGCGCGGCTGGACGGATTTCCGCGCGCTGGTGCAGTGGTCGCGCGCCAATCCCGAGCAGGTGCGGATGGGCTCCTCGGGCTCCGGCACCTCCTCCCACCTCAACATCGCGGCCATCAACCGCTTCGCCGACGCGAAGATCCTGCACGTGCCCTATCGCGGCGGCGGGCCGGCCATCAACGACCTGCTCGCCGGCACGATCGACATGATGTTCGACGTGATGCCGGCGCTGATGCCGCATGTCGAAAGCGGGAAGTTCAAGGCGCTCGCCGTCTCCTCCGCCGACCCGCTGGCGATCCTGCCCAACGTGCCGGGGATGAAGGCCTTCGCCGACCTCGGCCTGGGCGATCATTCGCTGATCAACTGGAACGTCGTCTCGGTGGCCGGCGGCACGCCGGCGCCCGTCGTGCAGCGGCTGTTCGAGGCGGTGCAGACGATCGCGCGCCAGCGCGAGTTCATCGAGCGCCTCCGCCCGCTCGGCTACGGCATCGTGCTGAGCGACAGCCCCGCCGCCGCGGCGCAGATGATCCGCGGCGAGATCCCGCGCTGGCAGCGGATGGTCGAGATCTCCGGCGCGCGGATCGAGTAGCTCGCCTCAGCCGCGCTGGCCGCCCCAGGCTTCCCGCTTGCGATAGAGCGTGGAAGGGCTGACGCCCAGGAAGGCCGCCGCCTTCGGGATGTTGCCGCCGCACAGGCGCACCGCTTCCTCGATCGCCTCCCGCTCCACCTCGGCAAGCGGGCGGATGCGGCGCGCCGGGTCGCTCGCGCGTCCGCCGGGCGCGGCCGCGGGCGGGGCCGCGCCGCCATGGACCGTGACGGGCAGCATGGCGGCCGTCACTTCCTCCGCATCGTGCAGCACGACGGCGGTGCGGATGGCGTTCTCCAGTTCCCGAACATTGCCCGGCCAGCGATGCGCGCGCAGCAGCGCCAGCGCATCCGGGGCGAAGCGGGCGAAGCGCTTGCCTTCCTCGGCCGCGCTGCGGGCAAGGAAGGCGTCGGCGAGAAGGATCACGTCCTCCCCCCGCTCGCGCAGCGGCGGCAGGGCGACCGGAACCACGTGCAGGCGGTAGTAGAGGTCTTCGCGGAAGCGGCCGGCGCGCACTTCCTCGAGCGGGTCGCGGTTGGTCGCGCAGACGAAGCGGACATCCGTGCGCAGCGGCTTGCTCGCCCCCACCGGCACGAAGCTGCCGGTCTGGATGAAGCGCAGCAGCTTGCCCTGCAACGCTAGGTCCATCTCGCACAGCTCGTCGAGAAACAGCGTGCCGCCATCCGCCGCCCGCGCCGCGCCCGGGCGGTCGGCGACCGCGCCGGTGAAGGCGCCGCGCACATGGCCGAAGATCTCGCTCTCGATCAGGTCCTTCGGGATGGCGGCGCAGTTCAGCGCGACGAAGGCGCCGCCGGACCGTGGCGACAGCGCGTGGACCGCCTCCGCGGCCAGTTCCTTGCCCGTGCCGCTCTCGCCCGTCACGAAGACCGTCGCGCGCGACGGCGCGGCGTTCTCCAGGATGCGATAGACGGTCTGCATGGCCGGCGCGGCGCCGATGAAGCCGGCGAAGCCCCCGCGCGGCGCGCCGGCGGCCAGCGTCGCGACTTCCCGCCGCAGCGCGGCGCGTTCCAGCACGTTCGCGACGGTGACGACCAGGCGCTCGGCCGGAAAGGGCTTGACGAGGAAGTCCGACGCGCCGGCCCGCATCGCATCCACCGCGACCGAGACGGAGCCATGCGCGGTCATCACTACGACCGGCGGCGGATTGGGCGCCGCGCGGATTTCCGCGAGCAGGCCGAGCCCATCGCCGTCGGGCAGGCGGAGGTCGAGCAGCACGGCATCCGGGGGTCGTTCCGCCAGCGCCTCCCGCGCCGCGCCGAGCGTCGAGGCGTGCTGGATCGCATGCCCCTCCCCGCGCAGGTATTCGCGATAGAGCGTCGCGAGCGAAAGGGTATCCTCGACGAGGAGGAGCCGCGCCTGCGGCATCCCTTCAGCCCCGGCCCGGGCGAAGCGACGCGGCGAGAAGGAAGCAGGCGCCGATCAGCGCCGGCAGCACCCAGGCCGGCGTGTTCAGCAGCGGCACGAACAGCCCGTCCCAGAGTTCGGGAAAGAGGTATCGCTGCACCCCCGCCTGCAAGCTGTTCAGCGCCGCGGGATTGATTCGGAACAGCAGCGCCCCGAGCGGCCACCACGCGCCAAGCGTGAGCGCCAGCATCAGTGCCGAGGCGAAGAACAGCAGTGCGACTGTCTTGAGGACCATCTCAGGCCCAAAGTCGCTCGTTCCCGAGGCCGGTGTAAAGGTCCGCCACGAAATCCCCGTAGCCGTTGAACAGCCGCGTCGGGATGCGCTCATTCGTGCCGATCACGCGTTCGCTGGCCTGGCTCCAGCGCGGGTGCGACACCTCGGGGTTCACATTGGCCCAGAAGCCGTATTCCTGCGGCTGGATGCGTTCCCAGAAGGACACCGGGCGGCGGTCCGTCAGCGTGATCCGCACCAGGCTCTTGCCGGCCTTGAAGCCGTATTTCCAGGGCTGGTGGAAGCGGATCGGGCCGCCATTCTGCGGCGCGAGTTGCTTGCCGTAGGCGCCGACCACCATGAACGAGAGTTCGTTCGCCGCCTCGGCGATGGTGCAGCCCTCGATATAGGGCCAGGGGTACCAGGATTGCCGGAGCCCAGGCATCACGGAGGGGATCGCCGCCGTCTCGAAGACGACGTAGCGGGCGGAGGCGAGCGGCTTGACCACGCCGAGCAGCGCCGAGAGCGGGAAACCCGTCCATGGCACGACCATCGACCAGGCCTCGACGCAGCGCAGGCGGTAGACCCGCTCCTCGAGCGGCATGGTGGTCAGCAGGTCCTCGATGCCGAATTCGCGCGGGGTCTCGACCATGCCCTCGACCTTCACGGTCCAGGGGCGCTGCGGCAGGCGCTGGGCCTCGCGGCTGATCGTCTTGTGGCTGCCGAATTCGTAGAAATTGTTGAAGGTGGTCGCCTCGCGCTCGGCGGTGATGTCGCGGCCCGGCGCGTAGCGCGTGTTGCGCATGGCCGGCAGCGGGGCGAGCGTGCCCTGCGCCAGCGCCGCGGGGGCGGCGCCGAATATGGCCGCGCCCAGGCCGATCGCCTTGCGGCGCCCGAACACGAGGTGTTCCGGCGTGACGCGGCTTTCCGGAATCTCCCAGCCGCGAGGAATGCGGATCGGCATCGGCGATACTCCCTACTGCCCGGGAAATCGGGCCTTTCCCCGCTGTTTCAACCTCCTCCGGACCGCGGCAGGACCGCGGCCGGGGGCTGGCCCGGCGCCGGGACCACGCGCCAGAGCCGATAGGCCTCCGCCGTCACCCCGCCGCGCCGCCGGACCAGGCGACCGTCCTCGCCCGGGATGGGTTCCGCCCCGGGCCAGTTTGGCGGCCATTCCCCCCGTCTTTCGCTGCGGACCAGCAGGCCGGTTACGCCCGCCGGCGGGGTGGGGAGCGAAAAATGCTGCCACCGCCCGTCCATCGCCACCACCACGCGCCCCGGCGGCAGGCCGAAGGCCAGGACGGAAGCGAGCCCATATTCCTCGGCCGCGACGAAGGCCGCGCCCTGCGCCGCCGCGGCGGCCTCCACATCGCCCAGGAAGGCGTCCCACCCGGCCAGGCGCGCGAGCGTCGGGTCGGCCCCGCGCGGCAGCGGCAGCGGCGCCGCCGCGGCCTGGAGATAGACCGCCCCGGTCATCGCGCCGCCAAGCACGAGGGCAGGCACGCGCAGCCGCATCCAGCGCGGCGCGGCGAGCAGCGCCGCCGCGGCGATGGCCGCCGCCGGATAGAGGATCGCCGGCCAATTGCCCTGTACCCGGCTGCCCGTCGCCTGCCAGAGGAAGATCGCCGCGCCGGGCAGGATCAGCGCCGCCAGCAGCAGCGCCGCCGCATCGCGCCCGCGCCACCATTGCCGCGCCGCCGCCGCCGCCCCCGCGACGCACAGCAGGAAGACGAGCGGCGTCGCGAGCCCGACCTGCGCGCCGATCAGTTCGCCGAGGTAGCGCAGCGCGTCGCCGACATCGCCATCACCGTCGCCCGCGCGGCCGCCCTGCTTGGCGAAGGACGCCCAGCCATTGGCGGCGTTCCAGGCGATGACCGGCGCGAAGGCCAGCATCGCCAGCACCCCGCCCGCCCAGGGCTGCCAGCGCAGCAGCCAGCGCCGCATGGCCGGGTCGGCCAGCAGCCAGAAAAGGATGCCCAGGCCCAGCAGCGCCGCGGTGTACTTGCTGGCCAGCGCAAGGCCCGCCAGCAGGCCCGCGACAAGCCACCAGCGGCCATCCCCGGTCGCGTGCAGCCGCGCCAGCGCCCAGATCGTCGCCGTCCAGAAGAACAGCAGCGGCGTGTCCGGCGTCATGGCGATGGCGCCGACGCCGGCCAGCAGCGTCGCGTTCAGCAGCGCGGCCGCCCAGGGGCCGGCGCGGCGGCCGGGGAACAGGTCCTCCGCCGCGCGCATCAGCAGCAGGGAACCGAGCGCGAGCGAGAGCGGCCCCAGCAGCCGCACCCCGAGCGGCGTCTCCCCCGCCAGCAGGGTGCCCGCGCGGATGAAGATCGCCACCATCGGCGGATGGTCAAGGTAGCCGCCCTGCAGCCCGCTCGACCAGACCCAGTAATAGGCCTCGTCCGGCGCCAGCGGCAGGATCGCGGCGAGCCACAGGCGCAGCAGCGTCAGCGCGGCCAGCGCCAGCAGCCAGGGCATCAGCGCGGCCGCCAGACCAGCGTCGAGGAAACGGCGTAGTTCCACACCACCGTCAGCGCCGCCCCCGCGGCCCCGGCCACGCCCCAGCCCGCGACGCCGTCACGCACCAGCAGCCCGGCGATGCCGACATTGGCGACGGCGCCGATGCCGCACACGACGTAAAACAGCACCAGCCCGCGCAGCAGCCGCGGCCCGCGCAACTTCCGGTCGCGATAGGTGATGCGGTTGTTGAGCAGGAAGTTCGCCGTCATGGCGACCAGGGTCGCGGCCCATTGCGCCGCGCCGAAGCCTACCGGCCCGACCCCGTGCAGCAGCCCGAGCACGGCCAAGTGCACCAGCACCCCGATGCCCCCCACCAGCGCGAAGGCCATGAAGCGCAGCGGCACGATGCCGCCCAGCGCCTTGTCCGCCAGCAGCCCGGCGAATTCCAGCAGCACCGTGGCGTCGAGCTTGCTTTCCCCCGCTTCCCGGGCGCGGAAGGTGTAGGGGATCTCGGCCACCTGAAGCGGCCGCCCAGCCGAGAGCAGGATGTCGAGCAGAATCTTGAACCCCGTGGCGGTCAGTCGGGGCGCCATCTCCTCGAACAGTTCGCGCGGCAGGGCGAAGAAGCCGCTCATCGGGTCGGCCACCTTCACCGGCAGCGCGGCGTTGGCGAGCGCCGCGCCGGCGTTTGAGACGAGCCGCCGGACGGGCGACAACCCCTCCCCCATCTCCCCGCCCTCGACATTGCGGCTGCCGACCGCGATCTCGGCGGCGCCCGATTCGAGCGCCGCGAGCATCCGCGGCAGGATCGTCTCGTCGTGCTGGAGGTCGCCGTCGATGACGGCGACGAAGGGCGCGGCAGTCGACAGGATACCCTCGACGCAGGCCGAAGCGAGGCCGCGCCGGCCGATCCGGCGGATGCAGCGCACCCGCGAGTCCCGTGCGGCGATGGCCTTGGCGCGCGCGGCCGTGCCGTCCGGGCTGTCGTCGTCGACGAAGATCGCCTCCCAGGCGATGCCGGCGAGTGCGGCGTCCAGGCGCGCGACCATGGGCGCGACGTTGGGCGCCTCGTTGTAACAGGGGATCACCACGGCAAGGCGCGGCGGGGCGGGCTCGGTCATGGCCGTCGCTTCCTGCGCCGGCCGGCGCGGAAGGGCAAGCGCCGGGCGCGGTCAGCCGCCGGGCAGCGCCCCTGGCCGGCCGAACAGGTAGCCCTGGCCGAAGGCGACCCCGAGGTCGCGCATCAGGGCCGCCTCGGCCTCGGTCTCGATCCGCTCGGCGACCACCTGGGCGCCGACGGCGCGGGCGAGGTCGACCATGGCGGCGATGAAGCCGCGGTCCCGCTCGCTTTCCAGCGCGTTCGCGACATAGGTCCCGTCGACCTTCACGAAATCCACCCGGAAGGCGCGCAGGTAGCGGAAGGCGGCGGACCCGGCGCCGAAATCGTCGATGCAGATGGGCAGGCCGAGTTCGCGCAGCGCGTCCACGGTGCGCCGCGCCTCGGCCTCGTCCTCGATCTCGGCGGTTTCCGTGATCTCGACCAGCAGGCGCCGGGCGACTTCCGGAATGGCGGCCAGCATGGCGCAGAGCTTTTCCCGGAAGGGCGGGGATTGCAGCGACAGGCCCGAGAGGTTGCAGGCGATGCGCGCCCCGCTCGCGGCCCGCGCCGCCTCGCAGGCGGTCTCGACCACGGCCCAGTCGAGGTCTTCCGAGAGCGCGACCGTCTCGGCCAGGGCGATGAATTCGGAGGCCTGGTCGAAGGGCGTGCCGGGGGTCGGGATGGGGCGCAGCAGCGCCTCGTAATGGTGCGGCGTGCGGTCGGCGAGCAGGACGATGGGCTGGAAGGCGAGCCGGAAGCGGCGTTCCTCGATGGTGCGCCGGAGGCCGGCGGCGCGCTCGGCGGCGCTGGCGACGAAGCCGGCAAGGCCGCCGGCGAAGCCCGCCTTGGCGAGTTCCGCCTCCCCGCCCCGGGCGAAGGCGGACAGCGCGAAGCGCAGCGCGCGCGTGGCCTGGACGGGGTTCAGCCCCTGGTCGGCGAGCGGCAGCGCGCGGGTGCCGACGCGTCCCGGCAGGCCATGGCGCGCGAGAAGCCCCGCCACCTGGTTGGCGAGCGCGCCGAGGTCCGGCATGGCGTCGCCCTTGACCAGGCCGTAGCGCCCGGGGCCGAGGTCCGTCGCGATCGAGCCCGCGCCGCCACCCTGCGCGATCGCTTCCTGGATTCGCGCCGCGAGTTCGGGCCGCGGGGCGATCGGCCCGCCATCGCCGGTCAGTTCGATGAGCGTGACGGCGCCAGGCGAGTCCCCCGCGCGCATGAGGTCCTCCGCCGCCCGGGCGAGCCCCGGACCGCCGGGCATGGGTCCGCCCGGCAGTTCATGCGGCAGGGGTGCCAGGGTCAGGCAGAAGCGTCCGGTTCGCCCGGGCGCGGCAAGCCCCGCGATGCTGAAGGGGGCCCGCCCTGCATCCGACAGGCGGATGGCGGTCGGCCGGAGCCGGCCCGTCGCGGCCAGCAGTTCGAGTGCCGTGCCAAGGCCGGAGCGGAGTTCCCGCGCCACCAGGTCGGTGACCTTCCGGCCGATGAATTCGGTGCCGGGCTTGCCAAAGCGCGCGCGGAAGGCGCCCTCGGCGAAGGTGATCCGCCCATGCGCATCCGTCTCGACCAGGAGTTCCGCCGCCGCGAAGGCGAAGGTCAGGAACCGGTCGGCGGCGGAGATCTCCGGCAGGCGGGGTGTGTCCAGCATGGGTCCTGCAACGCGGGCGGTAGAGCATCCTCGCCGCAGGGCCTTAAGCGGGAATGAAGCGCAGCCATTCCGTCCGCGATTTAACGCTGGCCGCCGGTCAGCGCGCCTTGATCGGCCTTGCGCCGTGGCTGTCCTGCGGCACGCCGCGACCGAGCGACATGTGGCTGTGCACGCCAAGCCAGCGCCCATCCGGCTGCTTCTGCAGCACGATGGTCGCGCGGCCGGGCCGGTCGAATTCCCGCCCGTCGGGATGCCAGCCGATGCTGGTCCAGGGCGTGATCGCGATGGCCATCGCCCCGTCCGGGGAGGCCAGCACCTCGGTATTGCCCAGGTCGAAGGTGAACTCCTTCGTGCGCGGCCAGACGTTGGACCATTGCGTGTCGGTCCAGGCCTGCCGGCTGCGGACCAGTTCCTGGAAGGTGCCGAAGATGACGATGTCGTCGTGCCAGAAGGGGTAGGCCGACCGGAAGTCGACATCGCGCACGCAGGCGGCGAAGCGGTCGAGCCAGTCGAGGATTTCCGCCCGCGTCGCGGCGCCCGCCTCGGGAATGGGAAGGGTCATCGGGGTGCTGTCCAGGCCGGTGCGGTCCGGGCGGGACCGAAGCCCCGCCCGGTCGCCGCGTCACTTCACGACGGAAAAGGCGGTCGGCTTCAGCGCCATGACGGTCTGCTGCTTCAGCGCGCCGAGGCCGCCCACGACCTTCCCGAACTCCTGCCATTGCGGGTCGTTCGCCATGGCGCTGCGGCGCCGGTCGCGATCGCCGAAGCCTTCGTAGAGCCAGCAGAACACCACCTGGTTGATCGGCCCGATCTCGGTCACGCCGAACATCAGCAACTGGCCGAGCAGCCGCTTCTGCACCGGCAGGCCGAGTTCCTCGTAAGCCTTCAGCCAGAGCGGCATCTTGCCCGGATGGAAATCATAGGTGCGGTGGTCGACGATCATCCCCGTCCCGCCGATCTCCCGCTTGAAGGCGAAATCCTTCGCGGACTGGATGGGGGAGAAGGAGGTCGGCTTCAGGAACTTCACCTCCTGCGCCATCAGGCAGCCGGCGGAGGCCTTCTTGAAGTCGGCCCATTGGGGGTCGGCTTCCCGGGCGGCGAGGCCGGCGTCGCGGGTGTCGATGTCATCCCAGCCGCGCATGAAGACGAAGCGGTTGATCGGGCCGACCTCGGCCGTGAAGGTGCCGAGGGAGGGCGCGCCGAGCGTGCGGACCGAGGAGGGGAAGCCGTGGTTCCCGAAGGCCTCGATCCATTGCGGCTGCTTGCCGGGATGGAAGGTGTATTGCCGGTGTTCGATGTACATGGCGGTTCCTCTTCACGCGCGGGCGGCACCTTCGGCCGGGCGCGGCCGCCACGCAACCCTGCGCCCGTGGCCCTTTGGTGCGACGCACAAACTTCTGCTGCGGCGGCCGCCGATCTGATCTACGTCAACGGGGGAAGGCGGCGCGCGTGCCATCGCTTCGCCTCCGCCCAATGGAGAGCGCCCGTGACCGAGCAGCCACGCCCGATCGACCCGTTGCCGACCGTCTGGGACCCGGCCAGCCGCGTGGGAGACATGCTGAAGGGCAAGCGTGGCCTCGTCGTCGGCGTCGCGAACGACAGTTCCATCGCCTATGGCTGCGCGGTGAAGCTGCGCGCCTTCGGCGCCGACCTTGCCGTGACCTACCTGAACGAGAAGGCGGAGAAATATGTCCGCCCCCTGGCCGAGCAATTGCAGGCCGAGATCGTCGCCCCGCTCGACGTGCAGCAGCCCGGGCAACTCGAGGCGCTGTTCGAGCGCATCGCCCGGGAATGGGGCCGGCTCGACTTCGTGATCCACTCCATCGCCTTCGCCCCGCGGGAGGATCTGCACGGCCGCGTCGTGGATTGCAGCGCGGAGGGCTTCGCGCAGGCCATGCACGTGTCCTGCTGGTCCTTCCTGCGCATGGCGAAGCTGGCGGAGCCGCTGATGGACAGGGGCGGCGTGCTGGTCACCATGTCCTACTACGGCGCCGACAAGGTAGTCGGGAACTACAACATGATGGGGCCCGTGAAGGCGGCGCTGGAGGCCTCGGTGCGCTACGCCGCGGCCGAGCTGGGGGAGAAGGGCATCCGTGCCTTCGCCGTCTCCCCCGGCCCGCTCAAGACCCGCGCGGCATCCGGCATCGCGCAGTTCGACGAGCTCGTGCAGATGGCGCAGGAACGCGCGCCGCAGCATCGCCTGGTCGACATCGCCGAGGTCGGGCGCGTCGTGTCCTTCCTCGTCGGCGGCGCATCCTCGGGCATGACGGGCGACACGATCTATGTCGACGCCGGCCTGCACAACGTGGCCTGAACGATGCGGCGCAAGGCTCTCACGGCCGCGGAGGCGGCGGCGCTGGTGCCCGACGGGGCGAGCGTGATGATCGGCGGCTTCCTCGGCGTGGGCTCCCCCCGCCGGGTGATCGACGCGCTGGTGGCGCGCGGCGCCAAGGGCCTCACGGTGATCGGCAACGACACCGGGCGGCCCGACCTCGGCATCGGCAGGCTTGTCTCGGCGGGATGCGTCGCGAAGGCGATCGTCAGCCATATCGGCACCAACCCGGTGACGCAGCAGAAGATGCTGGCGGGCGAGATGGAGGTGGACCTCGTCCCACAGGGGACTCTGGCCGAACGCATCCGCGCCGGTGGCGCCGGCCTCGGCGGCGTGCTCACGCCCACCGGGCTCGGCACCAGCGTCGCGGACGGCAAGCAGGTCGTGACCGTCGATGGCCGCGACTTCCTGCTGGAGACGCCGCTGCGCGCCGATGTCGCGCTGCTGCACTGCTACGAGGCCGACTACTACGCCAACCTGACCTACCGGCTGACCGCGCAAAACTTCAACCCGGTGATGGCGATGGCCGCCGACATCGTGATCGCCGAGCCCGACGAGGTGGTGCCGATCGGCGTCATCCCGCCCGACCACGTCCGCACGCCCGGCATCCTCGTGACCCACCTCGTCGAAAGGCCGCAGTGAGATGGACGCGAAGGAGATCATCGCGCGCCGCGTTGCGCGCGAATTGCGCGACAACACGCTGGTGAACCTCGGCATCGGCCTGCCGACCCTGGTCGCGCACCACGTGCCCGCCGGGATGCTCGTCGCCTTCCAGAGCGAGAACGGCATCATCGGCTTCGGCGCCCGTCCGCCCGAGGGGATGGAGGATCCGAACCTGACCGATGCCGGCGGCGGCTTCATCAGCGCGCTGCCCGGCGCCTTCGCCTTCGACAGCGCGACCTCCTTCGCGCTGATCCGCGGCGGGCATCTCGACATGACGGTGCTCGGCGGGCTGCAGGTGGATGCGAAGGGGCGCCTGGCGAACTGGAAAGTGCCCGGGCGCATGGTCGCGGGCATGGGCGGGGCGATGGACCTCGTCGCCGGCGCCAAGCGCGTCGTCGTCGCCATGCAGCATGCGGCGAAGGGGGAGGCGAAGATCGTGCCCGAACTGACGCTGCCGCCGACGGCCGCGCGGCCGGTCAGCCTCGTCGTCACCGACCTCGCGGTGATCGAGCCCACCGCGGAGGGCCTCGTCCTGCGCGAACGCGCGCCGGGCGTGACGGTGGAGGAGATCCTCGCCGCCACCACCGCCCGCCTCATCCTGCCCGACATCATTCCGGAGATGCCCCTGTGACGATCACCGCCCCCGCGCTCGTCGGCCGGTCCTGGGACGACATCAAGGAAGGCGACAGCGCCAGCATCACGCGCGTCTGCACGCCGAACGACCTGATCGTCTTCGCCCATGCCTCGGGCAACCTGAACCCCGTCCACATCCCGGGCGAGGCGGAACAGGAGACGGGCCGCTTGCCGGTCGCGCCGGCGATGTGGTGCGGCTCGCTCTTCTCGGCGGTGTTCGGCAACCGGCTGCCGGGCCCGGGGACGGTCTACCATTCGCAGACCCTCCGCTTTCACAACCGGGTGCAGGCCGGGGAGGCGGTGATCGCGACGGTCACGGTGCGGGAAAAGCTGCCGGGCAACATGCTGGTGATGGACTGCCGGCTCGAGAAGGAGAACGGCGCGCTCGTCGCCGACGGCACGGCGGAGATCAGCCCGCCGCAGAACCGCATCGTCACCGACGGCGTCGCCATCCCCGAACTCACCCTGGTGCCGCGCGGAAAGTTCCATCGCCTGCTGGAAGCCTGCCGCGACCTGCCGCCCATGCCCACCGCCATCGCCGCGCCGACCGACGAGAATTCCCTCGGCGGCGCGTGGGAGGCGACGAAGGAAGGCCTGATCTCGCCCATCCTCGTCGGGCCCGAGGCCGAGATCCGCGCCGCGGCCGCGAAGATCGGCTGGGATCTCGCGGGTGTCGCGATCGACCCGGTGGGCGATGCGCATGACGCCGCTGCCCGCGCCGTCTGCCTGGTGCATGAGGGCCGCGCCGAGGCGGTGATGAAGGGCAACATCCATTCCGACGAGGTGCTGCGCCACGTCACGAAATCCGACGGCGGCCTGCGCGCCGGCCGCCGGATCAGCCACGCCTTCGTGCTCGACATCCCGGGGCACGAGGGGCTGATGATCATCTCGGACGCGGCCATCAACATCCTGCCCGACCTGATGACCAAGGCGGACATCGTGCAGAACGCGATCGACCTCGCGCGCGCCATCGGCATCGTGGAACCGCGCGTGGGCATCCTCTCCGCGGTCGAGACGATCAACCCGGCCATCCCCTCCACCGTGGATGCCGCCGCCCTCGCCAAGATGGCCGAGCGCGGGCAGATCAAGGGCGGGCTGGTGGACGGGCCGCTCGCCATGGACAACGCCGTGGACCTGGAGGCGGCGCGCACCAAGGGCATCCATTCGATGGTCGCCGGGCGGGCGGACGTGCTGATCGCGCCGAACCTCGAAGCGGGCAACATGCTGGCCAAGCAGCTCGTCTTCCTCTCGCAGGCCGATACGGGCGGGATCGTGCTCGGCGCGAAGGTGCCGGTGATGCTGACCAGCCGGGCGGATGACGAGCATGCGCGGCTGATGTCCTCGGCGCTCGCCGTGCTCTACGGCCATTGGCGGCGCACCGGCCGCTCGCGGCTGGCGGAGATGGGCGCATGATCAACGAGCGCGATGCGATCCTCGTCCTCAACGCCGGCTCCTCCTCGATCAAGTTCGAACTGTTCGAGGTGGCCGGGGCGCCGGTCGCGCGCTTTGCCGGGCAGGTCGAGGGCATCGGCGCGGCGCCGCATTTCGTCGCGAAGGATGCCGCCGGCGCAAGGCTGGCCGACCGGCGCTGGGACGATGGCGGGGCGCCCGCCAACCACCGCGCCGCGCTCGGCGTCATCATCGACTGGCTGGACGGCGTGCTGGCCGGCCGGCGCGTCGCCGCCATCGGCCACCGGGTGGTGCATGGCGGGCCGGACCTCGCCGCGCCGGTGCTGGTCGATGTCGCGGTGATGGAGAGGCTGCGGGAGCTCGCGCCGCTCGCGCCCCTGCACCAGCCGCACAACCTCGCCGGCATCGCCGCGGCGGCCGAACGCTTCCCCGGCGTGCCGCAGGTGGCCTGCTTCGACACCGCCTTCCACCGCGCCCATGCGTGGGAGGCCGACACCTTCGCCCTGCCGCCCGAATTCTACGCCCGCGGCATCCGGCGCTACGGCTTCCATGGCCTGTCCTACGAATACATCGCGCGCAGGCTGGCGGAGGAGGATCCGGCGCTCGCCGCCGGGCGCGTCGTCGTCGCGCATCTGGGCAACGGCGCGTCGCTCTGCGCGATGCATGGCGGGCGCAGCGTGGACAGCACGATGGGCTTCACCGCGCTCGACGGCGTGCCGATGGGCACGCGCAGCGGGCAGATCGATCCGGGCGTGCTGCTGCACCTGCTCGGCACCGAGGGGCTGGCGCTGCAGGACGTCCAGAAGCTCCTCTACGGCAATGCGGGGCTGAAGGGGATGTCGGGCATCAGCCAGGATGTCCGGGACCTCGAGGCGAGCGACGACCCGCGCGCCGCCCAGGCGCTGTCCCATTTCTGCTGGCGCGTGCGGCGGGAAGTCGGGGCGCTGGCCGCGGCGCTCGGCGGCATCGACGCGCTCGTCTTCACCGCCGGCATCGGGGAGAACGCGCGCGGGATCCGCGCCCGGGTGTGCGAGGGGCTCGGCTTCCTCGGCATCGCGGTCGATCCGGAGCGGAACGCGGCCAACGCGCCGGTCATCTCGCCCCCCGGGGCCGCGACCCGGGTCCTGGTGCGACAGACGGATGAGGAAGGCATGATCGCGCGGCATGTCCTCGACTTGCTGCGGCGCAGCAATAAGGCTTGAACCGCCCTGCCGCCGGGCGCAGAAGAACCCCAGAGACGGGAGTTACCGCCATGCCCCCCCTGCCCTCCTCGCCGGCGCGCGAAATGATCGAGAAGGCCGCCGAAACGACGGCGCGGATCCTGGACCAGGTGCGCGCCCTGACGGATGTGACGGGCCGTCATGCCGCGGCCCTCATGCCGTCCGCCCCCGGCGCCGCCGCCGGGGAAGCCGCGAAGGACCTCGCCGCGCGCTTCGCGCGCACGCCCGCGGCGCTCGCCCAGGATGCGCAGGCCTACGCCACCGACGCCGCGCAGCGCCTGATCCTGTTCTGGGACGTGATGCGGGAAGCGGGGAACAACTTCGTCGAGCATGAGCGCGCCGGCTGCCCGCCGGTGCTCGTCTTCGACTTCGAGACGGTGGTGGACGGGCGCACCCTGCCGCGCCCGGTCAACTACGCGCTGGTGCGGATCGTCCCGCCCGCCGACTACCTGCCGACCGACGCGAAGCTGCGCCCCTTCGTCATCATCGACCCGCGCGCGGGCCACGGCGCCGGCATCGGCGGCTTCAAGTCGGACAGCCAGGTGGGCGTCGCGCTGCGCCGAGGCCATCCGGTCTATTTCGTCATCTTCTTCCGCGAGCCGGAGAAGGGGCAGACGATCCTCGACGTGACGGCGGCGGAGGCGACCTTCCTCACGCGCATCGCGGAGGATCATCCGAAGGCGCCGAAGCCCGTCGTGATCGGCAATTGCCAGGGCGGCTGGGCGACGATGATGCTGGGCGCCGCGGCGCCGGATGCCGTCGGCGCGCTGGTGCTCAACGGCGCGCCGCTGTCCTACTGGGCCGGCGAGAAGGGGCGCAACCCGATGCGCTACCTGGGTGGCCTCGCGGGCGGCGGCTGGCCGGCGGCGCTGATGGCGGACCTGGGCAACGGCAAGTTCGACGGCGCCTCCCTGGTCGCGAACTTCGAGAGCCTTTCCCCGGGTAACACCTGGTTCAAGAAGTATTTCGACCTCTACTCCAAGGTGGACAGCGAGGCCGACCGCTTTCTGGAATTCGAGCGCTGGTGGGGCGGTTACTTCCTGATGACCAGCGACGAGATCCGCTGGATCGTCGACAACCTCTTCATCGGCAACCGCTTCTCCTCCGGCACCATCGCCTCCGGTGGCGGCGAGACCTTCAACATGCGCGAGGTGAAGGCGCCGGTCATCGTCTTCGCCTCGGCCGGCGACAACATCACCCCACCGGGCCAGGCGCTGCGCTGGATCGCCGACGTCTATCGCGACGAGCAGGAGATCAAGTCGCTCGGCCAGACGATCGTCTACCTGGTGCACGACCAGATCGGGCACCTCGGCATCTTCGTCTCCGGCGCGGTGGCGAAGAAGGAGCACAGCGAGATCGCGACGACGCTCGAGATGATCGAGGCCGTCGCCCCCGGGCTCTACGAGATGATGATCACCGGCCATGGCGGCTCCGGCGCCAATGAGGAATGGCAGGTCGAGCTCGTCGAGCGGAAGATCGCCGACATCCGCACCCTCTCGGGCGAGGCGAGCAACGAGGCCTTCCCGGCCGTCGCCAAGATCTCCGAGATGAACCAGCACCTGTATGACGTGCTGGTCTCCCCGCTCGTGCGCCAGATGGCGACCGAGGCGGGGGCCGAGGCGCGCCGGCAGCTCAGCCCGATGCGTACGCGCCGCTACATGTTCAGCGACATGAACCCCTTCATGATGCCGGTGCGCGCCATGGCCAACATGGCCCGCCAGCACCGCGCGCCGGCGGCCGCCGACAACCCCTTCGTGGCGCTGGAGAAGGCCTGGGCGGACGGGGTCGAGCGCAGCCTCGACGCCTGGCGCGATGTCCGCGACGGCTGGATGGAGACTGCCTTCCACGCGATCTATGGCGGCCTCGCGGCCGTCGGCGTGACCGGGGACGACACGGCCGCCGAGGCAGAGGCCGCCCGCCGTTCCGTTTCCGTCGAGCCCGCGCATCATGGGGAGGCCCGCGCGCGGGTCGCCACGGGCGGCTACGCGGAAGCGGTGATCCGCATGATGATCCTTCTCGCCGATGCGCGCGGCGGCGTGCGCCGGTCGCGCCTCGCGCGGTCCAACACGCTGCTGACGACCGAGGCACCCTTCGTCGGCATGAGCGCCGCCGCCCGTCAGGCCGTCATCCGCGAGCAGACGGTGATCGTGACGCTGATGCGGGAGGAAGCGCTCGCCGCCCTGCCGAAGCTGCTGCCCTCGGCCGCCGACCGCCGCAAGGCGCTGGCCGCGGTCGAGCATGTCGCCGGGCCCGACGAGGAACTCGGCGACAAGGCCCGCGAGATGCTCGGGCGCATGCGCACGACGCTCGGCCTTGGCCCCAAGGCGGCGGCGGTCGCCTGACACGAAGACGCCGGGTGTGACGCAGGGGCTTCCCCGCCCCCGCATCGCCCGGTCTAGACTGCATGCGACCGCCTTCGACGGAGGCCATGGGCACGCCCGCCGGCAGCGCACCGCGCGTGATCGGACTCGCGATCGACGAGGGATCGCCGGCGCGCGCGCTCGCCGCGGCGGAGGCCTTCCTGCTCGCGCGCCGCGACGGCGATCCGGCAGTGGAGGCCGCGACGCGCGCCGCGCTGCATGAGGCCGCGGGCCCGGACGCGACGATGACGCCGGAAGGTCGCGCCGCGCTCGCCCTGGCGAGCTTGGTCGAGCGCCACGGCGCATCCTTCCCGCCCGGGCAGGAACCCGCCTATCACGACCGCCATCATCAGGCGGAGGCGATCCTCGCCATGGGCTGGCTCGCGGGCGCGGCGCGGCGGCTCGGCCTGCTCGACGCATGCGGGGCGGCGCGCGCCGTCGCCGCGATGGCCGGCCACGACCTGCTGCATGACGGTTCCGCCGGCGGCCCGCGCGGCGAGCTCGAGCGCCGTTCCGCCGCGGCGGCCGACGAGGTCGCGGCAATCTGCGGCGTGGACGCGCAGGGCCGCGCGGAAATCGGCCGCATCATCCTCGCCACCACCTGGCCGTGGGAGGAAGCGGAAGCGCCGGATCTTGCCTGCCGGCTCGCGCGGGAAGCCGACCTCTTCGCCAGCACCCTGCCCACGCTCGGCATGCCGCTCGCCCGTCGCCTCGCGCGCGAACTCGCAGCCGCGGGGCAAGCCGACGCGGCTTCGGTCGCATCCCACGCCGCGCGGATCGGGCTGCTGCGGACACTGCCCCAGCCGACCGAGGCCGCGCAGGCGCTCGGCCTCGACGCCGCGCGCGACGCGCAGATCGCGGCCTATGCGGCCGTGGCGCGGCAGCTTGGGGCAGGCTCGGCGGAAGCGGCGGCGGCGGCGCTCGATGCCATGGACGCCGCCGATGCGGCGGCGCTGCTCGCCCAGGCGGGGCGGGGCGGATGAGCGCGGGTCAGCACGCGCCGGGCGGGCCCAGGCTGCCCCTGCTTCTCTGCGGACTTGTCGCGGTGGTCTCGCTGCTGATGCTCGGCGCGCTCGTTCTCACGGCGGCGCAGACCACGGGCGGCGCGCCGCTCGCAGCGCTGGTGCTCGCCGGCGCGGGCGCAATCGTCGGCATCGGCGGCGCGCTGCTGATCGCGCGCCGGATCGGACGGTCCCTCGCGCTGCTCGAGCAGGAGGCCGACCGCGTGCGCCGGCTCGATCTGGATCCCTCCCCGGCCGCGGGCGGCGCGGTGGCGGAGGTGCAGAACCTCGCCACGGCAATGGAGGGGATGAAGTCGGCGCTCCGCCTGTTCAGCGTCTATGTCCCGCGCGATCTCGTCCGCAAGCTGATGGCGGAGGGCGCGGAGGCCGAGCTTGGCGGCGAAAGGCGGCGCCTGACGGTGATGTTCAGCGACGTGCAGGGCTTCACCAGCATCGCCGAGCGAATGGACCCGGAGGAGCTGATGCGCATCACCTCCTCCTACTTCCAGGCGCTGACCGACGACCTGCTGCAGCACCACGCGACCATCGACAAGTATATCGGCGATGCGGTGATGGCGATCTGGAACGCGCCGAAGCGGGACCTGGCGCATGCGATGCATGCCTGCCACGCGGTGCTGCACGCGCGCCGCCTGACCCTGCGGCTGGAGGAAGATTTCGCCGCGCGCGGCTGGCCGCGCCTGCACACGCGCTTCGGCGTGCACAGCGGTGATGCGGTGGTGGGCAATGTCGGATCGTCCGACCGCATGGCCTATACGGCGATTGGATCCATGGTGAACATCGCCTCCCGCCTCGAAGGCATGAACAAGATGTACGGCACGCAGATCCTGGTCTCGGAGCAGACGCGCATCGGCGCCGGCAGCGCCTTCGTCTTCCGCCCGGTGGACCTGGTGCTGGCGAAGGGCACGCAGGACCCGCTGGAAGTGCATGAGCTGGTCGGGCTCTCCGTCGCGGCGGAGGAGCGGGACCGGCCGCTGCTCGCCGACCCCGCGCTGGTCGCGCGCCTGCCCGCCTGGGGCGACGCGATCCGGGCGTTCCGCGCCGGGCAGTTCGCCCGCGCGTCCGAGGCGTTCCGCGAGGCGGGCGATCCGGCACGGGACCCTCTCCTGGCCGCCTATGCGGAACGGCTCGCACGGCATCCCGGCGGGCCGCCCCCTGGCTGGTCGCCCGTCACGCGGCTCGAGAGCAAGTAGCCCGGCATGGCCAAGGCCAACCGCAAGCGGATCAAGCTGGCGCTGCAGGGCGGCGGATCGCACGGCGCCTTCACCTGGGGCGTGCTGGACAGGCTGCTCGCGGATGACCGGCTGGAGGTGGAGGCCGTGGTCGGCACCAGCGCCGGCGCGATGAACGCCGCCGTCGTGGTCGACGGGCTGATCGCCGGCGGCGCGGCGGAAGCGCGCCGCCGGCTCGACACCTTCTGGGAAGGCGTGGGCGGGATGTTCACCCTCTCGCCCATCCAGCCGACGCCCATCGACATGATGTTCAGCGCCGGCAACATGGATTTCTCGCCGGCCTGGCGGATGGCGGACGTGCTGATGCGGCAGTTCTCGCCATACGAGCTGAACCCGCTGAACGGCAATCCGCTGCACGAGCATATCGAGGCGATGGTCGATTTCGAGCGGTTGCGCGCGGCGGCGGGCCCCGGGCTGTTCGTCTGCGCGACGAACGTGCTGACGGGCCGGCTGCGCGTGTTCGAACGTGCGGAGATGACCGCGGCGGCGGTGATGGCTTCCGCCTGCGTGCCGCTGCTGCACCATGCCGTCGAGGTTGAGGGCCAGCACTACTGGGATGGCGGCTATTGCGGCAATCCGCCGATCTTCCCGCTGATCTACATGGGCGGGTCGGCCGACATCGTGATCGTGCAGCTGAACCCGATCAACATCCCCGAGGTGCCGCGCGACATCCGCGCCATCGTCGACCGGATGAACACCCTCGCCTTCAATTCGTCGCTGATGCGCGAGATGCGGATGATCCGCTTCGTGACGGACCTGATCGACCGGGGCGACCTTCCGGCGGGGAAGTACATGCGCTGCCTCATCCACAGCGTGGATGCGGAGGAGGAACTCGCCGCCTTCAACGCGAGTTCGAAGATGAACGGCAGCATCGGCTTCCTGCGCCACCTGCGCGAACTCGGCGTCGCGCGGGCGGATGCCTTCCTGGCCGCCCATTTCGACGATATCGGCGTGCGGTCCTCGACGGACGTGGTCAGCAAGTTCCTCTGAGCAGCGCGACGACCTCCTCGTCGCCCAGCTGGTGGAAATCGGCGTAGCAGCCACCGATGCCGAAGGGGATGTCCGCGACCTCGGCGACGACGAGCCGGTCCGCCTCGGGCGCGAGCGCGTCGATCGCCTCCTGCGGCGCGACCGGCACGGCGAGGATGAGAGGCGCGGCGCCTGCCGCCCGCAGCGCCCGCAAGCCGGCCCGGGCGCTGGCGCCGGTCGCCAGGCCGTCATCGACGAGGATTGCGGGACGGCCGCGCGGATCGGGGCGCGCGCCACCGGCAAGGTACACGCGGCTGCGGCGCTCGAGTTCCGCCGCCTCCGACGCCTCGACGCGCGCGATGTCGGCGACCGTCAGGCCGCAGGAGGCGACGATGTCCCGGTTCAGCACCGGTTCCGTCATCCCTTCGGCCAGGGCACCGAAGGCGAGTTCCGGATGCCAGGGGACGCCGAGCTTGCGCACCAGCAGCGGCACGAGCGGCGCGCCGAGCGCCGCCGCGATCGGTGCGGCGACCGCGGCCCCGCCGCGCAGCAAGGCGAAGACCAGCGGACGGTCCAGGTTGAGGTCGCGCAGCAAAGGCGCCAGCCTTTCCCCCGCATCGCGCCGGTCGCGAAACAGGGGAAGGTGGCGGGGCACGGCCCTAGCGCAGGCTTGCGTTGATCCGCTCGAGCGCGTCGACGCCGGGGCAAAGATCCGCATCGCCCAGCGCGTTCAACGGCCCAGGCACCGTGCCGAGATGCTCATGCAACGCCGAGGGATTGGGCTCCACGTAGATGAGCCCCGTCACGATCTCCCCCGCCGCCTTGCGCTCCAGGATGTGATGCATGGCGGAGGCGCGGTTGGTCGGGTCGTGGCCGGCATGCAGCTTGCGCAGGCGCAGCAGCGAACCGTCATGCTGCGTGACCTCCGTGACCTCGCCCGGCGCGTAGGAGACGGTGATCTCGTCCCGCTTCAGCATCACGTCGAGCTTGTTCAGCGCGTCATTGTGCTCGCGCACGTAGTCGTAGGACTTCGTGCTGCCGGCGTGGTTGTTGAAGGCGACGCAGGGGCTGAGCACGTCGAGGAAGGCCGCACCCTCATGCAGCAGCGCGGCCTCGATCAGCGGGACGAGCTGGTCCTTGTCGCCGGAGAAGGAGCGCGCCACGAAGGTCGCGCCGAGCTGCACGGCGATGGCCGCCAGGTCGATCGGCTGGTCGGTGTTCACCGTGCCCTTCTTGGCGACGGACCCGAGGTCGGAGGTCGCGGAGAACTGCCCCTTGGTCAGCCCGTACACGCCGTTGTTCTCGACGATGTAGGTCATGTTCACGCCGCGGCGGATGCTGTGCGCGAACTGCCCGAAGCCGATCGAGGCCGAATCCCCGTCCCCCGACACGCCGAGATAGACGAGGTCCCGGTTCGCCAGATAGGCGCCCGTAAGCACCGACGGCATGCGCCCGTGCACGGAATTGAACCCGTGCGCCGCGCCCAGGAAGTAGGTCGGCGTCTTGGACGAACAGCCGATGCCCGACATCTTCGCGATGCGATGCGGCGGCAGGGAGAGGTTGAAACAGGCCTGGATGATCGCCGCGCTGATCGAGTCATGCCCGCAGCCGGCGCAGAGCGTGCTGATCGCGCCTTCATAGTCGCGCCGCGTCAGGCCGATCGCGTTCGTCGGCAGCTTCGGATGGTGAAGCTTGGGCTTCGGCAGGTAGCTCATGGCGTGGCCTTGCGGAAGGGCAGGATGTTGGCCGCCGATGCGCGCTCGGCGATGGCAGCCTGGATGAAGCGGGCGGTGATCGGCGTGCCGTCGTAGTGCAGCACGGGGATCAGCTTCGCCGGGTCGATCTCCTCCTCGTTGACCAGGAGCGTGCGCAGCTGCGCGTCGCGGTTCTGCTCGACGACGAAGACGCGGTCATGCGCCGCGACGAAGGCGGCGACGTCCTGGTGGAAGGGGAAGGCCCGGATGCGCAGGGCGTCGAGGTGGATGCCCTGCGCTTCCAGCGCCGCGAGCGCTTCCCGCATCGCGGCGGCGGATGAGCCGTAGAAGATCACGCCGTCCCGCGCCTTCTCCTTCGCCGGAATGGCGACGGGGTGCGGCACGATCGACTTCGCCGTGTCGAACTTGCGCAGCAGGCGCTGCATGTTGTCGACATAGGGCGCGCCTTCCTCGGTGTAGCGCGCATAGCGGTCGCGGGAGGTGCCGCGCGTGAAGAAGGCGCCCTTCTCGGGGTGCGTGCCGGGCCAGGTGCGATAGGGAATGCCGTCCCCATCCACGTCGAGGTAGCGCCCGAAGGACGCCGCCGCGTCGAGGCCCGCGGCATCGAGCACCTTGCCGCGGTCCATCTTCCTCGCGGGATCCCAGGCGAAGGGCGCGCACAGCCAGTCGTTCATGCCGATGTCGAGGTCGAGCATGACGAAGACCGGCGTCTGCAGCCGGTCCGCGAGGTCGAAGGCGTCCGCGCCGAAGGCGAAGCATTCCGCCGGATCCTCGGGCAGCAGCAGGACATGCTTGGTGTCGCCATGGCTGGCATAGGCCGCCGACAGCAGGTCGGATTGCTGGGTCCGCGTCGGCATGCCGGTGGACGGCCCCGCACGCTGCACGTCGAAGACCACCGCCGGGATCTCGGCGAAATAGGCGAGCCCCAGGAATTCCTGCATCAGCGAGATGCCCGGCCCCGAGGTGGCGGTGAAGGACCGCGCCCCGTTCCAGGCCGCGCCGACCACCATGCCGATGGAGGCGAGTTCGTCCTCGGCCTGCACGATCGCGAAGCGCTTGGCGCCCGTCTCCGGGTCCTTGCGCAGCCGGTTGCAGTACTTCTCGAAGGCCTCGGCGAGCGAGGTGGAGGGCGTGATGGGATACCAGGCGCAGACCGTCGCGCCGCCATAGACGGCGCCGAGTGCGGCGGCCTGGTTGCCATCCACGAAGATCCGATCGCCGACTGCGTCCGCTCGCTTCAGCGTCAGCCCGATCGGGCAGGCGAGGTTCTCCTGCGCCCAGCCGCGCCCCATCTCGAGCGCCGCGAAGTTGGCCGGGATCAGCTTCTCCTTGCCCTTGAACTGGGCGGCGATCGCGCCCTTCACCGCCTCCACATCCATGTCGAGCAGCGCGGAGAGCGCGCCGAGATAGACGATGTTCTTGAACAATTGCCGCTGCCGCGGATCGGAATAGGCGGCGTTGGTGATCTCGGTCAGCGGCACGCCGATGACGGTGATGTCGTCGCGGAAGCGGGACCGCGGCATCGGGCGCGTCGAATCGTAGAACAGGTAGCCGCCGGGCTCGATCTCGGCCACGTCGCGGTCCCAGGTCTGCGGGTTCATCGCGACCATCATGTCGACGCCGCCGCGCCGGCCCATGTGGCCCGCCTCGCAGATCCGCACCTCGAACCAGGTGGGCAGGCCCTGGATGTTGGATGGGAAGATGTTGCGCGACGCGATGGGCACGCCCATGCGCAGGACGGATTTCGCGAAGAGCCCGTTGGCGGATGCGGAGCCCGATCCGTTCACGTTCGCGAATTTTACGACGAAGTCGTTCGTCGCGACTATCGGCTGTGGCATGCGTGCGCCTTCGGCTTCGCGGTCTCGAGCAGGAACTTCTGCATGTCCCATGCGCCTGTCGGGCAGCGCTCGGCGCACATGCCGCAATGCAGGCAGACATCCTCGTCCTTCACCATGACGCGGCCGGTCTTGAGCCCGTCCTGCACGTACAGGTCCTGGTAGAGGTTGACCGCGGGCGCCTTCAGGCGCGTGCGCAGGTCATCCTCCTCCCCATTGTCGGTGAAGGTGATGCAGTCGGTCGGGCAGATGTCCACGCAGGCATCGCATTCGATGCAGAGCTTGGCGGAAAACACCGTCTGCACGTCGCAGTTCAGGCAGCGCTCGGCCTCGAGATAGGCCATCTCCCTGTCGAAGCCGAGCTCGACCTCCACGGTGATGTCGCGCAGCGCCTTCTCGGGCGGGATGTGCGGCACCTTGTAGCGCAGGTCCGGCGAGACCGCGTTGTCATAGGCCCATTCGTGGATGCCCATCTTCTGGCTCGCGAGCCGCGTGTCGGGCGGCGGGCGGTCCGCCACAGCCGCCCCGCGGCAGAGCAGGTCGATGGAGACCGCGGCTTCATGCCCATGCGCCACGGCCCAGATGATGTTCTTGGGGCCGAAGGCCGCGTCGCCGCCGAAGAAGACCTTCGGATTGGTCGACTGCAGCGTCTTCGGGTCGAGCTTCGGCATGCCCCAGCGGTCGAACTCCACGCCGGCGTCGCGCTCGATCCAGGGGAAGGCGTTCTCCTGCCCGATCGCGACGAGCACGTCGTCGCATTCGATGACCACCTCGGGCTCGCCGGTCGGCAGCAGGTTGCGGCGGCCCTTCTCGTCGTATTGCGCGGCCACTTTCTCGAAGACCATGCCGGTCAGGCGGCCATCGTCATGCAGCACGCGCTTGGGGACGAGGAAGTTGAGGATCGGGATGCCTTCCTGCATCGCGTCCTCCTTCTCCCAGGGGCTGGCCTTCATCTCCTCGAAGCCGGAGCGGACGACGACCTTCACATCCTCCCCGCCCAGGCGGCGGGCGGATCGGCAGCAATCCATCGCCGTATTGCCGCCGCCCAGCACGATCACGCGCCGGCCAACCGACTTCACATGCCCGAAGGAGACGGAGGCGAGCCAGTCGATGCCGAGATGGATGTTGGCCGCGGCTTCCCGGCGGCCCGGCACGTCGAGCTCGCGGCCACGCGGCGCGCCGGAACCGACGAAGACCGCGTCATAGCCTTCCTCGAGCAGCTCCTTGAGGCTATCGATACGGCGGTTGAAATGCGTGACGACGCCGCCGCGGTCGAGGATGTAGCCGCATTCCTCGTCGATCACTTCCTCCGGCAGGCGGAAGCGCGGGATCTGCTGGCGGATGAAGCCGCCGGCCTTGGCCTGGGCATCGTAGACATGGACCTCGTAGCCGAGCGGCGCGAGGTCGCGCGCGACGGTCAGGCTCGAAGGTCCGGCGCCGATGCAGGCGATTCGCTTGCCGTTCCGCTCGCTCGGGATCGGCGGCATGCGGCCGGAGACATCGCCCTTGTTGTCGGCCGCGACCCGCTTCAGGCGGCAGATCGCGACGGGTTCCTCCTCGACGCGGCCGCGCCTGCAGGCGGGTTCGCAGGGCCGGTCGCAGGTACGGCCGAGAATCCCCGGGAAGACGTTGGAGTGCCAGTTGACCATGTAGGCGTCGGCGTAGCGTCCCGCCGCGATCATCCGGATGTATTCCGGGACGGGCGTATGGGCCGGACACGCCCATTGGCAATCGACGACCTTGTGGAAGTGGTCCGGGGACGAGATGTCCGTCGGCTTCACGCGCGCTTCCTCCCGCCGGGATGTTTCCGAAACAGGGAGAAGGCACGGACGGTCATTCCGCCGCGGCCCATCTGCGATCAGGGATCGGTCGCTGCGTCAGCGCCGTCATCATTCCTGTGCGTCCACTCCCCGCCGTCTTCGACGGCTGAAGGGATGCTGGCACGAAGGAAGCGCAGTCGGCAATGCACGCATTCATGCTGCGACGCAGCGCGACTAGACCTCGAAGAAGACCGTCTCGCCATCCCCCTGCAGCCGTATGTCGAGCCGCCATTCGCCTGCACCCGCAGGTTGCGCCAGCAGCGTGCCTCGGCGCGCGTCCGGCACCAGCGAGAGAATCGGATCCTCGGCCAGCAGCGCGTCGCCCGCGAAGTAGGCGCGCGTGGAAACGCCGCGCGTCAGTCCGCGCGCGAAGATGGTGATCATCACATGCGGGGCCTGCGTCGCGTTGCCTGGCCCGGGCACCGCGCCGGGCCGGAGCGTGACGAAGCGAAAGCGCCCGCCCGCATCCGTCGCGCAGCGGCCGAAGCCATGGAAAGCGCCGTCGTAGCGACCATCCGGACCCGCCTGCCAGATCTCGACCATCGCATCGGGCACGACAGCGCCGGCACCGTCGGTGATGGTGCCGGTCAGCGCGATGCGCTCGCCCGCGGCATCGGCATTGGGGCCTCCAGGTCGCAGCAGGTCGGCCCATTCGGGGAAGTCGATCAGATGCCAGTAGGGCCCGGCGGTCTGGCTCGCGGTCGCTCGGCTCATCTCAGGCGGTCTCGAAGGGTGTCGCCGCGCGGCCGCGCAGCACGATGTCGAAGCGGTAGCCGAGCGCCCAGTCGTCACGCCCGACCGCGGGATCGAGCGCGGCGACAAGGCGCTGCCGCGCATCCTCATCCCCGCTGCCCTGGAAGATCGCGTCGAAGGCGAGCAGCGGATCGCCGGGAAAGTACATCTGGGTGATCAGTCGCTGCGCGGCGCCCGCGCCATGCAGGCCGAAATGGATGTGCATCGGCCGCCAGCCCGGCCCCGGGTTGCGCCAGGGATAGGCGCCGGGCCGGATGGAGACGAAGGCATAGCGGCCATCCGCATCGGTGAAGATGCGCCCGCGCCCCGAGAAGTTCGGATCCAGCGGCGCGTCATGCGCGTCGCGCGCATGGGCATAGCGACCGGCGGCATTGGCCTGCCAGACCTCGACCATCGCATTCGACACGGCTCGCCCGTTCTCGTCCGTCACGCGCCCCGTGACGATGATGCGCTCGCCGAGCGCCGCCTTGCCCTCGGTGATGGAAAGGTCGGCCTGCGGCGCGTACCAGCGTGGCTCGAAGCGCGGCGCGCTGGCTTCCGTCAGCGTCGCCGGAATGCGCAGCGGCGCGGCATCCGGATGCCGGCGACGCGTGCTGATGTAGGAGGGCTGGTCGAGCGGTGGCTGGCTGCCCGCCGCCACCGGAAGGAACGGGACCGGATCCGCCATGCGCGCCTCTCCCTGCGGGTTTCGCGGAGGGTGGGCGCCCGGGCGCCGGGGCGTCAAGCGCGCAGGGTCACTCGATCTCCCGCATCATGCGGACCGTCGCGAGCAGCGCCTTCTCGTAGCGCGCGCGCTCCTTCGCCGTGACCTCGGGCGGCCAGTCGCGGAAGCCCCTGCCCGTCTTCGGGCCGAGGCGGTTCTCGGCGACCAGGCGCGCCAGCGTCGGGCTCGGATCGGGGCTGTTGCAGAGCGAAGGGTAGATGGTGCGCCCTGCTTCCAACTGCGTCTCGAGCCCAGCCAACTCCTTCTGCAGGATCGGCCCGGCGGCGAGGTAGCGGAAGCCGAAGCAGTAGCGCACGGCGTTGTCGACATCCTCCGCCGTCGCCAGGCCCTGGTCGATCACCGCGAAGGCCTCCCGCATCAGCGCATGCTGGATGCGGTTGGCGAGGAAGCCCGGCACGTCCCGCGCGACGCGGATCACCTTGCGCCCGAGCCCGTCCATGATCGCCGCGACCGCGTCGCAGACGGCGGGGTCGGTGTGCTCACCCTGCACGACCTCCACCCCCGGCACGAGATGCGCCGGCAGGAAGAAGTGCAGGTTGGCGCAGCGCGTGCGCGTCGCGATCTCGCCCGCGATATCCGTGATGCGATAGCCCGAGGCGTTGGAGACGACGGGGATCTGCGCCGGCACGAGCGTGTCGAGCCGGCGGAACACCTCCTGCTTCAGCGCGAGGCGTTCGGGCACCGCCTCGACGACGATCTCGGCCGAGGCGTAGTCCGGCGCCGCCATATCGGCGACCAGCGTCAGCCCGGCGGCCAGCGCCGCGTCCGCCTGCAGCTGCGTGATCGACAGGCGCACGCGCGCCATCGCCTCGGGCCAGCGCGCCTCGTTCGTCTCGACGGCGGTCACGCGCCAGCCGCCGGCCAGGAAGATCGCGGCGATGTCGCAACCCATCAGCCCCATGCCGAGGACGATGGCGTGGCGCGGCGCGCTCATGCCGCGATCCCTCCGTGGCGCAGGACGAAGTCCGCGATCTCGGCCACGCCCTTGTTCTCCTTGAGGTTCGTGAAGACGAACGGCCGCTGGCCGCGCATCCGCCGCGCGTCGCGGTCCATCACCGACAGGTCCGCGCCGACCAGCGGCGCGAGGTCGATCTTGTTGATCACCAGCAGGTCGGATCGCGTGATGCCGGGCCCGCCCTTGCGGGGGATCTTGTCCCCCGCACTCACGTCGATGACGTAGATGGTCAGGTCGGCGAGCTCGGGGCTGAAGGTCGCGGCGAGATTGTCGCCGCCGCTCTCGATGAACAGCACCTCGAGCGCGGGGAACTTCTCCACCATGTCATGCACGGCGGCGAGGTTGATCGAGGCATCCTCCCGGATCGCGGTGTGCGGGCAGCCGCCGGTCTCGACGCCGGCGATGCGGGCGGGGTCGAGCGCGCCGGCGCGCGTCAGGAACTCCGCATCCTCCTTCGTGTAGATGTCGTTGGTGATGACGGCGATGTCGTGCCGGTCGCGCAAGTGCCGGCACAGCCGTTCCGTCAGCGCGGTCTTGCCGGAGCCGACCGGGCCGCCGATGCCGACGCGGAAGGGGCCGTTGGCGGGCTTTGTCATGAGCGGAAGAGCCTCGTGTACTGGGTTTCGTGGCGGATGGAGAAGATGTCGAGCGCAACCGCGGCCGTGCCGAGCCGGTCGAGGTCCGCCGCCAGCGCAGCGTCGGCCGCGGCCGACGCGACGGGCAACATCGAAGCGGTCGCGACCTGCCCATCCGTCTGGCCGAGCGGCACCAGGCGCACCCCGGCCGAGACGAGATTGGCGGCGAAGGCGGAAAGGAACCCGAAGGCCGCTTCGCGCAGCGGAATGCCGTGCGCCGCCGCCGCCGCCCCGAAGGCGACGGCGTGCGGGATGCGCCGGGGATGCCGCGCGGCGAAGGCGGCGAGCCGGGGCTCCGGCCAGGCGGAGAGCGTCACGGACAGGAAGGCGGTGCCCTGCGCCTCCGCCTCCAACGCCGTCTCTGCCGTCCCGCGCCACGCCGCGCCGAGTTCCGTCGTAGCATCGAGCGCCCGCGCATCGCCCTTCGTCATCGCCCGGTGCGCCGCCGCGAGCAGCGCGCCGTCGACGCGCCCTGCGCCCTCCGTCAGCGCGGCCGAGACATAGGCGACCAGATCATCCCGCCCCCGCACCGCGCCGTCCTCCACCGCCGTCTCCAGCCCATGGCTGTAGGTATAGGCGCCGACCGGATAGGCCGGGGACAGCCAGGCGAGCAGGCGGTACAGCGCCTCAATGGTGGTGGTGGTCGTGATCGCAGTGCTCGTGGTCGTGGTCGTGATCATGGTGGTGATGGTGGTGGCGCTGGAGGCCGGGCGCGTGGTTGTGCTCGCCATAGGCACCCCCCTCCGGGTCGAAGGGCGCCTCCACGCGGCGCAGCGTCGCGCCGAGGCCTTCGAGCATGTGCACGATCACGTGGTCGTCGCGGATCAGGATGCGCTCGCCCTTGATCTGCGTCGGCAAGTGCCGGTTGCCGAGATGCCAGGCGAGGCGCGCGAAATGCTCGTGGCTCGATGCGCGAATTTCCACCAGCGGCTCGGGCGCGGCCTTCACGCGCACGAAGCCGCCCGAGGCAAGGGCCAGCCCATCCCCTTCGCGCAGCACCGTCGCCTCCGGCAGGTCGAGCAGGAAGGCGAGCCCCCCCTGCCCCGTGTAGAGTTTCCGGCGCCGGTAGCGGTCGTCGAAATCGACGAGCACGGCGTCGCGCGCCTCCGCCTCCGGCCAGGTGCCGGCGCGATGCACCTCGGTGGCGCGGGGGATGCTCTCCTGGTCCATGCGTGTCCTCAGAACAGGAAGTAGCGCTGCGCCATGGGCAGCACCTTGGCGGGTTCGCAGACGAGCAGCACGCCATCGGCGCGCACCTCGTAGGTCTCGGCATCGACCTCGATGCGCGGCAGCGTGCCGTTGCGCAGCATGCTGCGCTTTCCGATGCCGCCGCGGCAGTTGCGCACCGCCGCGAGCGGCCGCGACAGCCCGATCCGCCCGGCGATGTCGGCCTCGATCGCCGCCTGGGAGACGAAGGTCACGGAGGTCGCGCGGCGCGCGCCGGCGAAGGCACCGAACATCGGGCGGTAATGCACCGGCTGCGGCGTCGGGATGGAGGCGTTCGGGTCGCCCATCAGCGACATGGCGATCGCCCCGCCCTTAAGCACCATCTCCGGCTTCACGCCGAAGAAGGCCGGGCTCCAGAGCACCAGGTCGGCCATCTTGCCGACCTCGATGCTGCCGACATGGTCGGCGACGCCCTGGCTGATCGCGGGGTTGATCGTGTACTTCGCGATGTAACGGAGCGCGCGCTGGTTGTCGTTGTCGCCGCGTTCCTCCGGCAGGCGTCCGCGCTGCGCCTTCATCTTGTGCGCGGTCTGCCAGGTGCGGATGATGACCTCGCCCACGCGCCCCATCGCCTGGCTGTCGGACGACATCATGCTGATCGCGCCGATGTCGTGCAGGATGTCCTCCGCCGCGATCGTCTCCTTGCGGATTCGGCTCTCGGCGAAGGCGACGTCCTCGGCAATGCGCGGGTCGAGGTGGTGGCAGACCATGAGCATGTCGAGATGCTCGTCCACCGTATTCACCGTGTAGGGCATGGTGGGGTTGGTGCTGCTCGGCAGCACGTTGCCCTCGCCCACCAGCCGCAGGATGTCGGGCGCATGGCCGCCGCCCGCGCCTTCCGTGTGGAAGGCCTGCAGGGTGCGGCCGCGGATCGCCTTGATCGTCTCCTCGACGAAGCCGCTCTCGTTCAGCGTGTCGGTGTGGATGGCGACCTGGATGTCCATCGCATCCGCGACGGACAGGCAGGTGTCGATCGCCTTCGGCGTCGTGCCCCAATCCTCATGCAGCTTCAGGCCGCAGGCGCCGGCGCGGATCTGTTCCTCCAGCCCCGCGGGCAGCGCGGCATTGCCCTTGCCGAGGAAGCCGAGATTCATCGGGAAGGCCTCGGCCGCTTCCAGCATCCGCGCCATGTGCCATGGCCCGGGCGTGCAGGTGGTGGCGAGCGTGCCATGCGCGGGCCCCGTGCCGCCGCCGAACATCGACGTGACGCCGGAGGCGAGCGCCTCCTCGATCTGCTGCGGGCATATGAAGTGGATATGCGGGTCGATGCCGCCGGCCGTCAGGATACGGCCCTCCCCCGCGATGATCTCGGTGCCCGGGCCGATCACGATGGTGACGCCCGGCTGCGTGTCCGGGTTCCCTGCCTTGCCGATCGCCGCGATCCGCCCGTCCTTCAGCCCGACATCGGCCTTGAGGATGCCGGCGACCGCATCGAGGATCAGCGCATTGGTGATGACGGTGTCCATCGCCCCTTCGGCGCGCGTGGCCTGGGACTGGCCCATGCCGTCGCGGATCACCTTGCCGCCGCCGAACTTCACCTCCTCCCCATAGGTGGTGAGGTCGCGCTCCACCTCGATGATGATGTCGGTGTCCGCGAGCCGAACGCGGTCGCCCACCGTGGGCCCGTACATGCCGGCATAGGCGGCGCGGGAGATGCGCGTGGCCATCAGAGGGCTCCTTCCGTCTCGCCGCGGAAGCCGTGCACCACGCGGGCGCCGGCATAGGGAATGAGGCGCACCTTGCGCGACTGGCCCGGTTCGAAGCGCACCGCCGTGCCGGCAGGGATGTCGAGCCGGCAGCCGCGCGCCGCGGCGCGGTCGAAGCGCAGCTTCGGGTTCGTCTCGGCGAAATGATAGTGGCTGCCGACCTGCACCGGCCGGTCGCCGGTGTTCGCGACCTCAAGCTCGATGGCCGCGCGGCCGGCGTTCAACTCGATGTCCCCGGCGGCGGGGATGATCTCGCCCGGGATCATCGGCGTGCTCCCTTGCGGCTGGTGGCGGGCTTCTTCGCGGCGGGCTTCGGCTTGGCCTTTGGCTTCGCCTTCGTCCTTGCCACCGGCTTCGGCTTCGCGGCGGCCTGCCGCTTGGGCTTCGCCGCCGCCTTGGCCTTCGCCTTGGCCGGCTTCGCGACCGCGTCACGGATCGGGTTGTGCACCGTCACCAGCTTGGTGCCGTCCGGGAAGGTCGCCTCGACCTGGATCTCGTGGATCATCTCCGCGATGCCGTCCATCACCTGGACGCGCGTCAGCACGCCCGCGCCGTCGCGCATCAGCTCGGCGACGCTGCGCCCGTCGCGCGCGCCCTCCACGACGAAGTCGGTGATCAGCGCAACCGCCTCGGGGAAGTTCAGGCGCAGGCCGCGCTCCAGCCGGCGGCGCGCGACGATCGCCGCCATCGCCACCAGGAGCTTGTCCTTCTCGCGCGGGGTCAGGTTCATACGGGGCCGCTCCCTCGCCGTTCTCGTGTCATCATGACCGTTCTCCGCTCAGCACGTCCACAGCCGCGGCAGCACCGCCGGCAGGCCGAGCACGTCCCGCCGCACCTGCCGGATCGCGGCGCCGAGGCTCTCCCGTACCGCGGTCGCCGCGCCGAGCCAGCGCAGCAGCACCAGCCCGGGCCGGGGGATCGTCGCCGGCATGCCCCCCTCGCGCAGCACGTCGCGTGCCGCCAGGCTGTCGCCCGGCAGGGCGAGAAGCAGCGTGGCCAGCGCCTCGGCGCCGCCAAGCCCGAAGGGGCGGTCGATCTGCGCGACGGGCGCGGGCCCCAGGGCAAGCCCATCGGCCCAGAGCAGGCGGCCGTCGCGGGCGACGCGCCAGGAATCGTTCAGGCTGCCGGTCGCGAAGCGTTCGTCCCGCGCGCGGCGGCCGAAGACGAGCATCTCCGCCATCACCAGCGTCGCATCCGCGGCGATCGAGACCTCGATGCGCCGGTCCAGCCGCGCGCCCTCGAACAGGATCGTCTCCTGCGGGATCCATTCGAGCAGCGCGCCCGCCTCCGCCACGAGCCGCGTGGCGATGCGCGTCTCGGGACCCAGGCTGCGGTAGATCTTCTCGGCCGCCGGGGTGGACAGCGTAGCCCGCGCGCCGGGATCGATCGTCACCTCGATCGCGACCTCGTCCCCGCCCGCAAGCCCGCCCGCCGTGTTCACCAGCGCGGCGAGCGGCATCTCGCCCGGCTCCGGCGTCGGGAACAGGATGCGCATCGGGGAGGCCTGGTCGAGATGCGCGAGGCGCGTGTCGCCGCGCGCATGGGTGAAGCGCAGCGCGCAGCCGCCCTTCGCGCGCTGATGCCTCGGTGCTGCGGCGACGATCCCCATGCCCTCAACCTGCCACGCGCGCGGCGCGATGCAAGCGGGCCGCGCGCGCCCAAGGAATGGGCAGGCGTTGCCGCGCGATCAGGCGTTCGGCCGCAGCATCTGCCGCAGCACCGCGCCGTCCGACAGAAGGTCGAAGCCTTCGTTGATCTGGTCGAAGGTGATGCTGCTGGTCTTGAGCTTGTCCACCGGCAGCTTTCCCCGGCGATAGAGGCCGAGCAGCCGCGGCAGGTCGCGTTCCGGCACGCAGGAGCCCATGTAGGAGCCGAGGATCGAGCGTTCCTCGCTGACCAGGCTGGCGTGAAGGTAGGAGACCTGCGCGTTGATGTTGGGCAGCCCGGCGCTGATCGTGCTGCCGCCGCGCGCCGTGATGGCGATGGCAAGCTGCATCGCCGGCACGCTGCCCGCGGTCTCGATGACGGTGTCGAGCCCGCCATCCGTCGCCTCCCGCACCTGCGCGGCGCAATCCTCATTGCCGGCGAGGAAGGTGTCCGTCGCGCCCCATTGCTTCGCGAGTTCGAGCTTCATCGGGTTGGTGTCGATGGCGACGATCCGCTCCGCCCCCGCCGCGACCGCGGCGAACAGCGCATTCATGCCGACGCCGCCCAGGCCGATGACGCCCACCGCGTCGCCCGCCTGCAGGTTGGCGGTGTTGAGCACCGCGCCGGCGCCGGTCATCACCGCGCAGCCGAAGATCGCGGCGTCGTCGAGCGGGATGTCCTTGCCGATCTTCACCGCCGAGCGCCGCGCGACGACGGCGTATTGGGCATAGAGCGACAGGCCCGAATTGTGGTTGATCGGCGTGCCGTCCAGCCGCCGCAGCTTCTTCGTGCCCGTGACCAGCGTGCCCGCGGCGCGCGCCGAATTGCCGGAGGGGCAAATGTTCGGCCGCCCACGCACGCAGTAGCGGCAATTCCCGCATGAGGAGGCGAAGACGGTGATCACATGGTCGCCCGGCTTGAGGTCCGTGATCCCCTGCCCGACCTCCCGCACGATGCCCGCGCCCTCATGCCCGATGACGATGGGCAGCGGGCGCGGCCGCTGGTTCTCGATGGTGGAGAGGTCGGAATGGCAAAGGCCCGCGGCGGCGACCTCGATCATGATCTCGCCGGGGCCGGGCGGGTCGATCTCCACCTCCTCGACCACCAGCGGGCGGGTGGTGGCGTAGGGGCGCGGCTTGCCCTGCTCGAACAGGATTGCGGCCTTCATGCGCATGGTCAGGTGTCCTCCGTATGCGCGGCGCGCCATTCTGCGATCAGCGCGTCGCTGGCGCGGTTCATGTCCTCCGCACCGTTGTATCCGTGGAAGGAGACGCGGACGCGCCCCCGCCCGTTCCAGGCCAGCACGCCGCGCCGTTCCATCCCGGCGCAGATCGCGGCCGCCTGCGGGCTTGCGACGCAGACGCTCGCACCGTGGCGCGCGGGATCGGGCGGCGTGGTCGAGGCGATGCACGCCTCGGCCAGCCGGGCCAGCATGCCGGTGGTCAGCGCCTGCACATGCGCCTCGATCCGCGCGGCGCCGAAGCGCGCCAGGTAGTCGAGCGCGCCATCCAGCACATAGAGCCCGAGATGCGCCGGATTGCCGCGCGTGAAGACGCCGGCGTCGGGCAGCAGCGCGGGGCGCGCCGACCAGTCCGGCCGCGCCATCGAGGCGATCGAATGCCACCCCGCCGTGCTCGGCGCCCAGCCCGGCTGCCGCGCACGGTTCCAGTACCCGATGCCCACACCCGTGCAGCCGAGCACCCATTTGTAGCAGGCGGAAAAGGCGAAGTCGGCGACATCGGCGGCGATCGGCATCCATCCCGCCGCTTGCGTGAAATCGACCACCAGCAGGGCGCCGACGCGGTTCGCCGCGGCGCGCAGCGCGGCCAGGTCGTACCGCGCGGCGGTGAGGAAGGAGACCGCGCTGACCGCCACGATCCGCGTGCGCTCGTCAACCGCCGCGGCGACGGAAGCGGGATCGGCGATCCGCGCGAATTTCAGCGCGACCTCCGGATGGCGCTGCTGCGCGACGGGCGCGACGACCGAGGGATACTCGTCCGGGTCCACGACCACGTTGTCGCCGGGCCGCCAGTCGAGGCTCTCCACCACCATGGAGACGCCCTCGGCGACCGAGGAGACGAAGCCGATCGTCTCCGGCGCCACGCCGAACAGGGCGGCGGCGCGGCTGCGGGCCGATTCCATCGCCGCCTCCTGCCGCGCGCGCCCGGGCGAACCAGCCGACTTGTCCTCGGCATAGGCGGCGAAGGCGGCGTCGTGGCGCTTCAGGAAGGGCGTCTCGCCGGCCGCGCAGACATGCACGATGCCGGGCGGGATGCGGAAATCGGCGGGATCGAACAGCGGCGCGCGTGCCATGCGCCCGTCCTCAGATGATCGGCGCGTCGTCGGGGTCGACGGCGCGGCGCACGAAGCCGTCGGCAAGCGGGGCGTATTCCTCCCACAGCCGGCGCAGCGCCGGCAGCGGGCGCGGATCCTTGTCGATGCGGAGATCGACATAGGGGAAGCATTCGCGATGGACGACGAGCAGGCAGGCCGAGGTCACGTCGCCATGCTCTCCGCCCGCCTCCTCCCCCGCTTCCAGCGCGCGGAGCAGCCTTTCCGTCAGGGGTTGGTCGGGGGCAGCGAGGAAGGCGGCGGCCATCGCCTCCGGCACGCGCGGGCTCGAGAGGATGTTGCCGAGCGCGACCACGTCGGTGCCATGCGCGACGCCGCGTTCGGGCTTGACGTTCGCCCCGTCGAAATGCGCGGTGCGGCCCGCCGCGTCCATCACGGCCAATTGCCGCCAGCGATGATGCGGCGTGGAGGCGACGAGCGCCGCGATCGCTTCCTCGGCCGAACAGCCAGACCGCAGCAGGTCGAGCCCGCGCGGACCGAGGCGCGGATCCGTCCGGTGCTGCGTCAGCACGCCGCCGATGCCTGCCGCGAGGAAGGGCACGCGCGTGCCCACCGCGATGGAGGAAGTGGTGACGGCGGCGCCGAACTGGCCGGTGCGCGCGCAGCGGCCGAGAAGCGAAAAGGTCATGACCGCATTCAAGGCCGCCCGCGCCGCTTCGTCCAGGCGGCTTCCCTCCGGCCGCGCATCGGGCGAACATGGCGCATGGGCACGATCGACATCGCCGAGGCGGGCTACCGCTTCATCCCCGCCGTCATGCAGTATTCGGGCGGCGTCGCTGCACTGCCGGGCTTCCGGCTGGAACGCGCGCGCTTCGCGAACCCGGTTCCGCTCGCCGAAGGCTGGCGGCGGATCGCGGCGTTCCTCGACGGGATCGGCCGCCCCCGCACCGCCTTCGCCGCCTGCGAGTTGCGATCGCCCGCCCCCTTCACCGAGGCCGGCTTCGCAACCTTCAACGCGGCCTATGCCGGGGTGCTCGGCGAATGGGGCGTGATCCGGGAGGGGCGCAACCCCGTCGCGCGCAGCAATGTCTGCCCCCGCCTGTCTCCGCCCGGCGAGCCCTGCTTCCACGCCTTCGTCTACACCGTGCCCGAAGCCGGCGCGGCGCCGTCCTTCGCGGTCGCCGGCAGCGGGGAAGCGCCGGAGGGCAAGGGCAACTACCGCGACCACATCGTCGCGCTCGACGACACCTCGCCGGCGGGCATGCTGGCGAAGGGCCGCTGGGTGCTGGGGGAGATGGAATGCCGCATGGGCCTGCTCGGCTTCGGCTGGGCGGCGACGACCGGCGTGCAGGCCTACACCGTGCACCCGATGCCGCCGACGCTGACGGACGATCTGGTGGCGCGGGGCGCGGCACGCCATGGGCTGACCTGGCAGGATTGCCGCCCGCCGGTCGAGGGCCTCGACTACGAGATGGATTGCCGCGGCATCGCCTTCGAGCGCGTGCTGCCCGGCTAGATCGGGTCCCGCACCAGCGGCGCGGTGGAGCAATGGATGCCGCCGCCGCCGAGATAGACCTTGTCGTAGGCGACGAGGCGCACGGAAATGCCGGCCTTGTCCAGCGCGTGCTGCGTGCGCGGCCCCACCTGGTCGCTCATCAGCACGCGGCCGGGCGCGACGGCGAGGCAGTTGACCGCCCAGGACGGATCCTCGTGGTTCAGCGCGATCATGCGGATGCCGAGGCGCTTGAGTTCCTCCATGAAGACGAAGGGCAGGATCACGGGGTTCACCAGCGCGACATCGTGGTCAAGCATTACGAAGGCGCCGTCGATATGCAGCCGGAAGCCGGGGATCTGCACGCGGATCAGTCGCGTGCCCTGCAGCGCCAGCACTTCCTCCATCTGCCGCGCGCCTTCCTCGTTGACGCGGGAGGAGACGCCGATCACCGCGACATCCGGGCGGATGTAGGCGAAGGACCCGCCTTCCATCAGCCCGGTCCCTGCGATGGTGCGCAGGATCGGCATGCCGATGGCGGCAAGCGTTTCCGTCACGGGACGTTCCTCCCCGCGCCGGATGCGCGGGCCGAGGCGCGTCACCACGGCCCCGCCATCGAGGGCGACGCAGGAATCCCGCGTGTAGATGGATTTGTGCCGGCCGGGGGCGGCGCGGTTCAGCATCACCACCTCCACCCCTTCCTCCCGCAGGGCGGCGGCGAGCGCATCGTGCTGCGCCTGCTGTTCCGTCAGCGATGGGATGACTTCGCCGCGCCAATAGGCGCCGGTAGCGGGATCGCCATAGGCGCCGAGCTCGGGGATCAGCGGCAGGCCTTCGAGGACCTTCATCTCCTCCCCGGGCCGGTGCATCAGCACCGCGCGCAGGCGGCCGATGTCGGAATTGCAGCCCCAGCGGCGGCCCCAGCCGAATTCCTGCTCGGCGGCGCTGTTGAAGGCGGGCTCCGCTTCGGAATGGAAGCGCTCGATCAGCATGTTGTAGCGGTGGTCGAACTCGCTCATCGCCTGGGCCATGGCGTCAGCCTCCCTCGGTGCGCCGCCGGAGCGCCCGGTCGGCCAGCAGCAGCAACAGCGTGAACAGGATGAGCAGCACCGCGACCGCCGCCATGGCGGGGTCGAGATTCTCGTTGATGCCGTCCCAGATCCGGCGCGGCAGGGTGAAGACGTCGCGCGACGCGATGAACAGCACCATCACCAGCTCGTCCCAGGAATGGATGAAGGCGAAGATGGCGCCGGAGAAGATGCCCGGGGCGATGCGCGGCAGGATGACCCAGCGCAGCGTCTGCGACAGCGAAGCCCCCATCCCCCGCGCCGCCTGTTCGAGCCGCGGGTCGAAGGCGGCGAGCGCGGTCGAGACGGTGATGACCACATAGGGAATGCCCGTCACGCCATGCGCGATCACCACGCCGAGGAAGCGGTCGAGCAGACCGAGCGGCCCGAAATAGCGGTAGAGCCCGATGGCATAGACGATCGAGGGGATGATCAGCGGCAGCAGCATCAGCACGCGCACCAGGTCGGTCGCGCGGCGGGAGATGCGCCAGCAGCCGATGGCGCAGAGCGTGCCCGCCACAACCGACAGGGCCGTCGCGGCAAGGGCGATGGTGAAGGACTGCCAGATAGAACCGAGCCATTCCGAGGACCCGAGCACGGTCTGGAAGTGGCGGAAGGAGATGCCTTCCTGCGGCAGCGACAGGAAGCGCTGGTCCGTCAGCGCCACCGGCACCACGATCAGGATCGGCAGCACCAGGTAGAGCGCGGTGGCCCAGGCCAGGCCACGCCCGAAGGGTCCGGGGCGATAGGTGCCGTCCATCGCCCTAGGCTCCCGCCCCGAAGATGCGTCGCAGATCGACGATGCGGGAGAAGATCGCCAGCGTCACCAGGATCGCCACCACCAGCATGGTCGCCATCATGGTCCCCAGCCCCCAGCGGATCAGGTCCAGGATCTGCAGCCCGATCCATTCCGCGACCATCAGCGTCTTGCCCCCGCCGAGGATCGCCGGGGTGATGTAGAAGCCGAGCGAGAAGATGAAGACCAGCACGCCGGCCGCGATGACGCCCGGTAGCGACAGCGGCAGGAAGACGCGGCGGAACACCGCGCCGCGGGAGGCGCCCAGGCCGCGGGCGGCCGCCAGCAGCCGCGGGTCGATCTCCTTCATGCTGGCGAGCATCGGCAGCACCGCGAAGGGCACCATGTAGTGCACCATGCCGACGACGATGCCGAATTCGTTCCAGACCAGCGGCAGCGGCTCCGCGATCAGCCCGGCTTCCATCAGCGTGTTGTTCACCAGCCCCTGCCGGCGCAGCAGCGTCACCCAGGCGAAGGCGCGCACCAGCACCGAGATCCAGAGCGGCACGAGCACGGCGAGGATCCACCATCCCTGCGCCCGCGGCGTGGCGAGCGTGATGGCGTAGGCGATCGCGTAGCCGAGCAGCAGCGCCAGCGCCGTGGTGATGACGCAGATGCGCAGCGTGGTCAGGATGACGCGCTGCACGGCGCCCGAGGTGAACAGCCTTTCGTAGTTGCCGAGGCCTGGTTCGGGCTCCGTCACGCTGATCGCCAGCACCTGGACGATGGGCGCGATGTAGAAGACGACCAGCAGCAGGAAGGCGGGCAGGATCAGCCACCACCAGCCCGCGCTCGCGCGGCCGGCGGCGGTCACGCGGCGTCCTCCTCGACCGCCACCGCGGCTTCCGCTGCCCAGCCGAGGCGGATCGTCAGCCCTTCCGCCGGCGCGATCGGCGCCTTCCACGCCGGCAGCGTCGCGCGCAGTTCGCCCAGGCCCGGCACGTCGACGCGCAGGGCGAAGCCGGCACCGAGATAGGCGAAGCCGGCGATGCGCCCGATCACCGTGTTGTCGGCGGTCTCGCCATCGAGCAGCAGCGAAACCTTCTCTGGCCGCAGTGAGACGACGCAGCGCCCGCCGGCGCGCGGCGCGTCGATGCCCGGCGGCATGGCCACGACCACATGCGTTCCACCCGCCTCGAGCGCGAAGCCGCCCGGCACGACCGCGCGCACATCGCCCTCGAGAAAGTTCGACTTGCCGAGGAAATCCGCCACGAAGCGCGTGCGTGGCCGCTCGTAGAGGTCAGTCGGCGCGCCGGCCTGCACGAGCTTGCCGTGGTTGAGGATGGCGATGCGGTCGGACAGCGACAGCGCCTCCTCCTGGTCATGCGTCACGTTGATGAAGGTGCGCCCGACGCGGCGGTGCAGCGCCTTCAACTCCTCCTGCAGCTCGGCCCGCAGCTTCTTGTCCAGGGCGGAGAGCGGTTCGTCCAGCAGCAGCAGGTTGGGGTCGAAGACGAGCGCCCTGGCCAGGGCGACGCGCTGCTGCTGCCCGCCGGACAACTGCTTGGGCAGCCGGTCGGCGAAGTAGCCGAGTTGCACGAGGTCGAGCGCCGCGCGCACCTTCGCATCGCGGTCGGCGCGCGAAAGGCCGCGCACGCGTAAGGGGAAAGCGACGTTCTCGGCCACCGTCATGTGGGGAAACAGGGCGTAGCCCTGGAACACCATCCCGAAGTCGCGCCTTTCCGGCGGCAGGGGCGTGATGTCGCGCCCGTCGAGCAGGATCGCCCCCTCGCTGGGCGCGACGAAGCCGGCCACCGCCATCAGGATCGTCGTCTTGCCGGAGCCCGACGGGCCGAGCAGCGTCAGGAACTCCCCACTCGCGACATCGAGGCTGACCTTGTCCACCGCGGTGAAGTCGCCGTAGCGCTTGGTCAGGCCGCTGAGCGCGAGCGCATGGCCGCCGGGATCGCTCATGCCCGGTAGTCCGGCTGCTCGCGATCGAGCTTTCGCCGCAGCGCTTGCCAGGGCAGCCAACCCTTGGTCGGCCCCTCCCCGAACTGGTCGCGCGCGCGGCGAACGACGGGTGCGGGCGGCATCGACAAAGGCACGCCGGAAGACTGCGCCGCGAGTTGGATGCGGCAGGCCTGTTCCAGGTAGTACATCCAGTAGAAGGCCTCGGCGACCGTGCGGCCCACCGTGAGCGTCCCGTGATGGCGCAGGATCATGCAGGGCTTGTCGCCCAGGTCGCGCACGAGGCGCTCGCGCTCGGACAGGTTGTCGTCCGCCGCGATGCCCTCGTAGTCGTGGATCGCGACGCGGCCGTCGAACTCGATGCTCATCTGGTTCAGCGGCAGCAGCCCGCCAGTCTGCGCCGCCACCGCCATGCCGGCCAGCGTATGGGTGTGCATGACGCACATCGCGTCGTCGCGCCCGCGATGGACCGCGGAGTGGATGACGAAGCCGGCGGGGTTCACCGGCCAGGCCGTCTCCTGCATCGGCTCGCCATCGGCGTCGACGACCACAAGGCTGCTCGCCGTGATCTCCTCGAACAGCATGCCGTAGGGGTTCACAAGGAAACGGTGCCCTTCCCCCGGCAGGCGTGCCGAGAGATGGGTGAAGACCAGGTCGGTCATGCCGAACAGGGCAACCAGGCGATAGGCGGCGGCGAGGTCCTCCCGCACCTCCCGCTCGGTCGGAGTGCGGTCGGGGTCGGGGCGGATCGGCGGGGGCGGCAGGGGCATCAATAGCCTCGCGCTGGATCGTATAGGTTGGGCAGGGCCTCGCCGCGCGTCACGCGCGCGATGCAGTCGGCGACGTAGCGCGCCCTTTCCCGCCGGTTCGGCAGGCTGCCGACATGGGGCGTGACGATGATCCTGGGATGCGTCCAGGCGAGGCTTTCAGGCGGCAACGGCTCCGGCTCGAACACATCGATCACGGCGCCCGACAACTGCCCCTCGTCGAGCGCCGCGATGATGTCCGGCAGCACCTGCTGCGCGCCGCGCCCGACCTGCACCAGGCCCGCGCCGCGCGGCAGGCGCGCCAGCAGCGGCGCGGCGAGGATGCCCTGCGTCTCCGGCGTCGCCGGCAGCAGGCAGACCAGGACCTCGCTCCGCGCGAGGAAGGCGTCGCGCCCCGCGGCCCCGGCGAAGGTCTCGATGCCCGGCAATTCCTTGGGCGTGCGCGACCAGCCGATGACCGGCACCCCGAGGCCGCGCAGCATCTCCGCCGCACGCTGCCCCATGGCGCCGAGGCCCATGATGCCGACGGTCCGTTCGGCCGCGGCGAAGGGCGCCTCGAAGTAGTCCCAGGTCGCGCGTGCCTGCGCTATCGCCATGCGCCGAGCGTCGCGGCTCAGCGACAGCACCGCCCAGCAGACGAATTCGCCCATGCGCTGCGTCGCTTCCGGCGGCACGCAGCGCACCAGCGGCACGTGGCGCGGCAGGCCGGGATCGGCCGTGATGAGGTCCACCCCCGCGCCCGAGCCGAAGATCGCGCGCAGGCGTGGAAACCGCGCGAGCCGCCCGGGTTCCGGGTCCCACACCAGCGCGAAATCCACCGCTTCGGGGTCGAGCGCCGGGTCGTCCCACCAACGCAACTCGAGCCCGGGCGCGAATTCGGCGAAATGCGCCTTCCATTCGGGGAGGGCGCCCTCGCCCCCCGACTTCACCAGCAGGATCACGGGGACGGATCAGCCCGTGATGGTGTCGATGAAGTCCGCATTGGCCTGCTGGTAGTTCTGGCCCCACCAGTTGCCGTCCAGCACCACCTGCACCCGCGCATTCTCCGGATCGGTCGGGTTGTTCCGGCGAAGCTCCTGCGGGACCATCGCGGCCGCGCGCGGATTGGTTGGACCGTTGCCGAGCAGCGTCAGCAGCCCGACCTGCGGTTCCGGGTTCGCGAGCATGGAGGCGAGCAGGCGTTGCGCCAGTTCGCCACCCGGATTGCCGCGCGGCATGACGAAGATGCCTGCCTGCAGCAGGCCCTGCGGCCAGATGAACTTGATCCGGCCGTTCGATTCACGCTCCAGCACCGTCGCGCGCGTGTGCCAGATCTGGCCCATCACCGCCTCGCCGGTGCGGAGGAACTGCTCGCTCTCGCTGCCGCTGTTCCAGTAGACGGCGTTGCGACGCAGCTCGGCCACCTTGCGCAGGCAGGCGCGGATGTCGAGCGGGTAGAGGTTCGCCGGATCCTTGCCGAGCGCCATCTGCGCCGCGTCCAGCGTCGCGAGCGCGTCGCGCCGCATCAGCCGCGTACCGGGGAAGCGCCGCAGGTCCCAGAAATCCGCCCAGGAGGTCGGCCCGCCCTGCGGGAACTTCGAGCTGTCATAGGCGAGCACGCTGCTGAAGGAATAGGGCGCCGCGCCGTATTCCAGGGCGAAGCCCACCGGCAGCGTGTCCTCCCGCTTCACGATGGAATAGTCGACGCGCGTCAGCAGGTTCTGCCGCCCGAGCAGGTTAGAGGAGGACGCCGAGGAATCGCACAGGTCCCAGGTGACGCGACCGCTTTCCACCATCGATCGGATGCGGCCAGCCGAGGGGCCGGTGCTGTCCTGCACCACCGTCACGCCCTGGTTCGCGGCCATGAAGGGCTCGCCGTAGAAGCGGCCGAAGCCCTGGTTGGCGATGCCGCCCCAGTTCACCATCACGAGTTGCCGGGCCGCCTGCGCCGCCGCATCGCCCCCCAGCATGGGTACCGCGCCGAGCGCCGAGAGCGCCGCGAGCAGTCCGCGCCGCCCGATCTCCCCGCGCCGGTACTTCCGCACCGCGAGGTCCACGCAATCCTGCTGGAAGGTCTGCATCACCGTCTCTCCTCACCCTGCCCGGACGCCAGGGGGCGCCGGCCGATGCCTGACGGGCACGTCGCCATGCCCCGCCGTGGCATCCCCACTTGCGATGGCCGATGCGCCGGCGTGAACTCTCCCGGCGAAATCTGACCATGGGCAGGATGATCCGGCAATGACCCTCGCGACAGGGATATTCGCTTCCGGCTTCAAGACGGCGCCCTGGTGGTGGGATGCGGCGGAGCCGCCCCAGCGCGACAGCGCGCTGCCGGACCATGCCGGCGTCGCGATCGTGGGCGGCGGCTATGCAGGCCTGTCCGCCGCGCTGACGCTTCGCCGCCTGGGCCATGACGTCGCCGTGCTGGATGCCGAGCGGATCGGCTGGGGCGCCTCCTCCCGCAACGGAGGCATGGTCTCGGGCGGGCTGAAGGTCGCCTCAGGCGCGCTCGAGAAGGCGCATGGGGCCGACAAGGCCCGCGCCATCGCCGCCGCCGCCGCCGCATCCTTTCCGTTCATCGAGGAGACGATCGCGCGGGAGGCGATCGACTGCGACTATGTCCGCTGCGGCCGCTTCGTCCCGGCCTGGACGCGCAAGCACTACGACGCGCTGGCGGCGAAGGCCGACTTCATCGCGGAGGTCACCGGCCTGCCGACCCGCATGCTCCCGCGCGAGCGGCAGCGGGAGGCGCTGGGCAGCGACCACTACCACGGCGGCATGCTCGCCGACGCGTCGGGCAGCCTGCATCCCGGCAAGTATGCGCGCGGCCTCGCGGAGGCCGCCGAACGCGCAGGCGCCCGGCTGGTCGACGGCGTGCGCGTCGGCGGCATTAGGCATGATGGCGCGGGATTCCGCCTGACCACCGACCGCGGCCAGATGCGCGCGGATGCAGTGCTGGTCGCGACCAACGGCTATTCCCGCGACGCGCACGGCAATGCCGCCCTGCCCTGGCTCGCGCGCCGCATGATCCCGGTCGGCTCCTACATCATCGCGACCGAGGAACTGCCGGCCGAGACGATGGACCGGCTGTTCCCCGGCCGGCGCATGATCAGCGACACCAAGCGCGTGCTGAACTATTTCCGCCCATCCCCCTACGGCAACCGCGTGCTCTGGGGCGGGCGGGCGAGCTTCGGGCCCACCCCGCCCGAAACCGCCGCGCCCGTGCTGCACGGCTTCATGACGGCGGTGTTTCCCGAGTTGAAGGAGGCGCAGATCACCCACGCCTGGACCGGCAACGTCGCCTTCACCTTCGACTTCCTGCCGCATATCGGCGTGCAGGACGGCATCCACTACGCCGCGGGCTGCCAGGGATCGGGCGTGGCGATGGCGACCTGGCTCGGCCATCGCGCCGCGCTGAAGATCGCGGGCGCGGAGAACGAACCCTTCGCGCTGGACGGGCTGACCTTCCCCGCGCCGCCGCTCTACAACGGCAATCCGAACTGGTTCCTTCCCATCGTCGGCGGCTGGTACCGGCTGCGCGACCATATCGACCGGGTGGCCGCATGAACGCCGATTTCGTCCTGCTCAACGGCCGCGTCGCCACGATGGATACGACGGGGAGCGAGGCCGAGGCGCTCGCCGCCCATGGCGGGCGCATCGTCGCCATCGGCAGCAGCGCCGCCATGCGCGACCACGTCGGCCCCGGCACCACCGTGCTGGACGCCGAGGGCCACCGGGTCATCCCCGGCATCGTCGACAGCCACGCGCATCCGGACGCCTATGCGGTCCGGCTGCGCAGCTGGACGCTCGTCTCCCCCGACCGGGTGAGGACGCGCGAGGAGCTGCTCGGCACCATCCGCCGGGTGTGCGAGGCCCTGCCGCCCGGCCGCTGGGGCGCCTTCTACCGGCTGAACGAGCGCGCCTCCGGCGGCTATCCGACGCTGGACGACCTGGACGCGGCGAGCGCGGGGCATCCGGTCTTCATCCTGCGCACGGACGGGCATCTCGGCCTCGCCAACCGCGCCGCCTTCGCCGCCTGCGGCGTGCCCGCCGACGCCGCCGACCCGCCCTTCGGCGCCTTCGACCGCGACCCCGCGACCGGCGCCTTCACCGGCCTGGTGCGGGAGACCGCGGCGCATATCTTCCTCAATGCCGTCCACGGCGCCGACAGCGAGTCCGATATCGCCGAAGGCATGGAGCAGGTGCAGGACGAATGCCTGCGCTGGGGCATCACCTCGGTCGCCAATTCCCTCACGCCCTCCAAGGCCATCCGCGCCTACCAGGCGATGCGGCGCGACGGGCGCTGGCGGATGCGCATGGGCATCATCGCGAGCGGCCGTGACGAACCGCTGATCCCGCACCTGATCGGCGCGGGCATCCGCTCCGGCTTCGGCGACGAATGGCTCCGGCTGATCGGCGTGGAATGGTGCCCGGACTGCTCCACCTCCGGCCGCACCGCGGCCTACTGGGACCCCTACATCGGCACCCCGGTGCCCGGGGAACCCGTGCCGAACACGGGCATGCTGCTGTACGAGAAGGACGACCTGACGGCGCGCGCGACGGCGGCCCACAAGGCCGGCCTGCAGGTGATGATCGAAGGCGTGGGGGACCGCGGCATCGACTTCGCGCTGGACGTGATGGAAGCGGCGCTCGCCGCCCATCCCGTCTCGGACCACCGCATGCGGGTCGAGCATTGCTGCTACGTCACGCCGCCCATCCTCGCGCGGCTCAAGCGCGGCGGCTTCGTCGATTCCTCCGCCACCGGCTTCATGGACGAGCTCGGGGAAGCCTATGTCGCCAATCGCGGCCAGGCCGCCATGCGCCACATGTGGCCGCATCGCAGCCTGATCGATGCCGGCATCCCCGCGCCCGGCCATTCGGATTTCGCCGTCTGCCGGGTCAACCCCTTCACCGCGCTCGGCGCGATGGTGACGCGACGGACCGCCAGCGGCGCGGAGCTCGACGCGCATGAGGCGGTGACGCCGCGCGAGGCGCTGGCCGCCTACACAACCCTGGGTGCCTGGGCGCAGCGGGAGGAGCAGGAGAAAGGCAGCCTCGAGATCGGCAAGCTCGCTGACCTCGCGGTGCTGGACACGGACATCCTCGGCGGCGATCCGGCCGCGATCCGGCAGGCACAGGTGCGCGCGACCGTCGTCGGCGGCGTCATCCGCCATCGCGCCTGAGCCCCCTTCCCCGGCGGCCACGCGCCATGCGACACAGGCGGGCACGCTTTGCCGAAAGATCCCGCCATGCGCCGCCTTCTCCTGCTTGCCAGCCTTGCCCTCGCCGCGCCGCCTGCCCTGGCGCAGGGGCTGGTGACCGAACGCACGCTCAGCGCCGCGCTCGCGCATGAGGCCGTCGCCGCAGCGGTCGAGGCCTGCGCCGGGCGCGGCCATCGCGTCACCGCCGCCGTGGTCGACCGCTCCGGCATCCTGCGCGCCCTGCTGCGCGCCGATGGCGCCGGGCCGCACACCGTCGCCTCGGCACGCGCCAAGGCCTATACCTCGGCAAGCATGCGCGCCGGCACCAGCCAGATCCTGGAGACGGTGCGGACCAACCCCGGCGCGGCACGGCTGCCGGACATCGAGGGCTTCCTCGTCGTCGGCGGCGGCCTGCCGATCCGGGTGGGTGACGAGGTGGTCGGCGCGATCGGCGTCGGCGGCGCGCCGGGCGGCAACCTCGACGACCAATGCGCCGAGGCCGGCATCGCCCGCATCCGCGACCGGCTCGGCTAGACCAGCGCCGAGACGTCCGCGACCGTCCCGCCTTCCGCCAAGCGCAGGATCGCGTCGCGCAGGCGCGTCGCCCGCTCGGCGCCGACGACCGGTTCCACATTGCCGCGGAACTTGTCCTCCAGCTCCGCATCCGAGAGCGGCGCGCCGGGATCGCCCTTGGGCAGCATCACCGTCTCCTGGAAGGACTGCCCGTCCTCCATCGTGATGGTGACGCGTGCCGGGAAATTCGCGGGATAAAGGCGGTTCAGCTCCGGATCGGCGACCACCTCGGTGCGCTCCAGCACCCGACGCATCAGCGGGTCGGCGATGCGGGCCGGCGCGAACTGCGCCTGGGTCAGCCGCCCATCCACGGCGGCGGCGGCGATGCAGTAGGGCACCGAGACGCGCGCCGCCATGACCGAGGCGACCTCCTTGTTCGAGAAATGCGTGCGCACCGTCTCGTAGGTCTCGTTCACGATGCGCGCGATGCGCGCCGGGTCCGGACGGTGCTTCGCGACGATCGCGAGCGTCGCCTGGATGGGCGAATGGCTCGCGAGGATCGAGGGGAAGAACTTGAAGCCGTTCTGCAGGATCTCCCACGTCGTGCCGAGCCCGTCGGTCAGCGCCGCCTCCTTTGGGTCGAGCGAGAAGGCCGCGAGATAGCCCTTGGGGTGTTCGAGGATGCCGGGCGGCGAGGTCATGCCCAGCGCTGCGAGCTGCGCCGAGAGCACGCCGTTCAGCGCCGCTTTGCCGGGATGCAGGCTCTTGGTCATGTCGCCGGATTCGAAGAAGGTGTTGAGCCCGGCCGCCTGCGTCCCGGCCAGGCCCAGCGCGCGCTGCACGCCATCGGCATCGAGGCCCATCGCATGCGCCGCCGTCGCCGCGCCGCCGAAGGTGCCGTTCGTCGCGGTGGAATGCCAGAAGCGGTAATGCGTCGGCATCACCGCCATGCCGACGCGCACCGCGACCTCATAGCCCGCGACGAGCGCGGCGAGCATGGCGCGGCCCGTCAGGCCACGCGTCTGCGCCAGCGCCAAGGCGGCGGGCACCACGACCGATCCCACATGCAGCAGCGCGCGCTTGTGCGTGTCGTCATTGTCCGCCGCATTCACGAGGATGCCGTTGGCGAGCGCCGCGAAGGCCGGCTGCGCGGACACGCCCGGCGCGCCGATCACGCACGCGCCGGGGCTCGCCGGATAGAGCGCGGCGATCTCCCGCGCCACACGCGACTTTTCCGCATCCTCCGTCCAGGCCGCGACGGCGCAGCCCACCGCGTCGAGCACGACGCGCGCCGCCTGCGCCATCACCACGGGTGGCAGCGTCTCCGGTTTCAGCGCGGCGACGAACTCCGCAAGCGCGCGGGTGGTCATGGCGTTCCTCCATTCCTTGCTTGCCGGGCAGCGTGGCCGCGCCGACCGCATGGCGCAAGGCGCCCCGGTTGACGGCGCGACCGCCACGCTGCGAGCATCCTCGCAACGGAGGAACGCCCCATGTGCGACACGGCACCGCCGCGCGGAACGGGATGGCGCGGCTGGATCGACCTGCCGCCGCCATCGCCGGTCGTCCCCGCGGGTCCCTGGATCGACCTTTCGCACCCGGTTTCCGCGGCCATGCCGCGCGTGCCGATGTTCCCGCCGCCGACGATCCGTCGGCTGATGTGCCTGCCTGCGGACCCGCTCAACGTGACCGAGTTCGGCATGGTGGTGCACACCGGCACGCATCTCGACGCGCCCTTCCATTTCTTCAACGACGGCCCGACCTTCGAGGCGATCCCGCCTGAACGCCTCAGCGGCACGGGCGTCGTCTGGCGCCTGGACCTGCCGCCCGATTCCCTGATCGAGCCGCACCACCTGGAAGCCGCGCGCCCAAGGCTGCGGCCGGGCGACATCCTCGCCTTCGACACCGGCTGGTCGGATGTCGCGGGCACCGATGCCTACGACCATCACCCCTGCCTCAGCATCGAGGCCGCCGCCTGGATCGTCGCGCAGCGGGTGAAGCTCGTCGCCTTCGACTTCGCGACGCCCGACCTTCCCGTGCATCGCCGCCCGCTCCAGGGCTTCGACTGGCCCGTGCACCAGGTGCTGCTGCGGGACGGCGTGCTGATCTGCGAGCATCTGCGCGGACCGCGCCCGCTCGCGGGCCAGCGGGCGGAATTCGTGTTCGGCGCCCTGTCGCTGGCTGGGGCGGACGGCGCGCCGGCGCGCATCTTCGCGCGCGTGGCCAGGGAGGGCTGAAGGCCATGGAAACGCTTCTCGTCGTCGGCGCCAGCGGCGCGGCCGCGACGCGCGTGATGGAACGCGCGCGGGCCATGCCCGACCTCGCGGTGATCGGCCTCTCACGCCACCGCCCCCCAGGCGCCGGCGCCTGGATCGAAGCCGACCTGTTCGATGCGGATGACTTGCAGCGCGCACTCGCGGCGCATCCGGAGATCACGCGCATCGTCTACGCATCCCGCGCGCCGCATGGCGAAAGCGGCGTCGAGGACGTGCCCGCCAACACCCGCATGCTGCGCAACCTGCTCGATGCCGCCGAGGCATCGCTGCCGCGCTTCGCGCATATCCACCTGATCCATGGCGGCAAGTGGTACGGGCTGCATATCGGGCCCTTCCGCACACCGGCGCGGGAGGACGATCCGCGCCACATGCCGCCCAATTTCTACTACGACCAGCAGGACCTGGTGGTCGCGCGCCAGGCGGGGCGCGCCTGGTCCTGGAGCGCGAGCCGGCCGAACTTCGTGCTCGATGTCGCGCCGGGGCGGGCGCGGAACATGGTCTCGACGCTCGGCGCCTATGCGGCGATCTGCCGGGAACTCGGCGTGCCCTTCGACTTCCCGGGCCGCCCCGGCGCCTGGACGGCGCTGCACGAGGTGACGGAGGCGACGCTGCTCGCGGACGGCGTGCTGTGGATGGTGCGGGACCCGCGCGCGGCGAACCGCGCCTTCAACATCACCAATGGCGATGCCTTCCGCTGGTGCGACCTGTGGCCCTTCCTGGCCGACCGCTTCGGCCTGCCCTGCGGCCGGCCGCGCCCAATGTCCATGCCCCATTGGATGGCGGACAAGGAGCCGGTGTGGGAGGCGATCCGCGCACGCCACGGGCTGCGGCTGCCGCTGGCCGAGGTGGCGAACTGGCCCTTCGCCGACTTCTTCCTGGGCATGGACTACGACGTGCTGTCGTCGATGACGGCAGCGCGCGCCACGGGCTTCACGGGCTTCGTCGACAGCTGGGCGATGTTCGCGCGCCAGGTCGAGGGCTACCGCGCGGCGGGCGTGCTGCCGCCTGCCTAGCGCCTGAGCGCGAGCCGCTTCGCCGCGGCCCCGGTGGCGCGTTCGGCGAAACGCGCCAGCACGTCATCGGGCCAGGCGCCGACGCGCCGCGCGGTGAGGTCGACGCAGAGGTAGAGAACCTCGTTCTCCGCCGCCTGCCAGCCTTCCGTTGCATGGAACATGGTGTGGCGGCAGAGCAGCCGCTTGGCATCGAAGGCGAGCACCTCGCTCTCGAAGGCCAGCGGCGCGCCCTGCGTCACCTCCCGCGTGTAGGCCTGCCAGGACTCGGCCGCGAAGGTGCCGAGGCCCCTGTCCTGGAAGCCCTTGCCGAGCCCGAGCGACGGCCACAACGCGTCCGTCGCAAGGTCGAAGGCCACCAGGTAGTAGGCGAGGTTCATGTGCCCGTAATGGTCGACCCATCCGGGCAGCACGTGGCAGAGCGGCGCGCGCGCGGTCAGTGGATATCCTCGGACTGCGAGAGGGCTTCCTTCAGGCGCTCGATGTTGAAGCCGGGCGCGCGCGCCATGTCGAGGATGACCTTCTCCTTGCGCGTGAGCAGGTCGATCGCCGCGGGGATCTTGGTCACCACGTCATGCGGAATCACGACCGCGCCGTGCAGGTCGGCATGCACGACATCGTCGTGCTTTACCTGCATGCCGTGAATGGTGACCTCCACGTTCACCGCGACGATATGAACATGCGCGTGAGAGGGGTTCACCACGCCGGCGATGCCCTGGAAGCCCGGTGCGAACATGTCGAGGTCGCGCACCGAGCCGTTGGTGACCACGCCCTGCGCGCCGAGGCCCTTGTGGACGGCGGAATTCACCTCGCCCCAGAAGGCGCCGACACCGGGCGTGTCGTCGAGGTCCTGCAGGCACACGATGGTCGGCAGCGCGGCATCGGCCACGTAGGAATACCAGGCGATGCGCATCTCCTTGTCGGCCTGCTTGCTGCGGCCCGAGGGGAAGGCGGCACGCTGCGTGCCGGTGCGCGCGAGGCCGCAGATCGGCGGCAGCTTCGGGAACACCGCGGTCATCGGGCGTACGGTGAAGCCGTAGCCGCGGCGATGCGGGGCGACAACCTCGAGCGCGTTGCAGATGGTGGGCGTGTCCCACTGGCGCAGCGCCTCGAGATCCGCGGCGGTGAAGGGGTAGCTTGTCATGTCGGTGTCTCCTCCGGGCCGCCAGCATCGGGCGGCGGCCCGCCGTGGTCAAACCCGGCTCAGTCGGCCTGCACGTTGCCGTCGCGGACCACGCGCAGCCAGCGCGCGCGCTCGGAAGCGACCAGCCGCGCATAGTCCGCGGGCGGCCCGCCGCGCGGCGTCGTCCCCCGGCTTGCCAACTGCTGGCGCACGCCGGCATCGGCGAGCGCAGCGAGCACGGCGGCGGACATCCGCTCGACGACCGCGTCCGACGCGCTGCGATGCGCGTGCAGCCCGAACCAGGCCTCGGCCTCGAAGCCCTCGAGCCCGAATTCGGCGCCGAGTTCCGACAGCGCCGGCACGTCGGGCAGGTCCGGCACGCGCGTGCGGGCGGTGACGGCCAGCGCGCGCACTGTCCCGGCGCGGATCTGCGGCAGGGCCGTGGGCAGGTTGTCGATGAGCGTGTCGACCTCCCCGCCCACCACCGCCGTCATGGCCGGGCCCGCGCCGCGATAGGGAACATGCGTCAGCCGTGCACCAGCGAGCTGGCCGATCAGCTCGCCCGTCAGGTGGGTTGATGTCCCGTTGCCGGCCGAGGCGAAGTTGCGCTCTCCGGGCTGGCGCCGCGCCGCCCGCAGGAAGTCGCGGATGTCGCCGGAAGGCACCTTGCGCGGATTGGCCACCAGCACGTTCGGCACGGTGACGAGCAGCGTCACGGCGCGGAAATCGGTCTCCGGATCGTAGGGCAGGTTGCGATAGAGCGCGGGGCCGATGGCGTGCGAGGCGATCTGGCTGAGGAACAATGCATGGTCATCCGCTTCCCTGGCGAAACGGCCGGCGGCGAGGGTGCTGCCCGCGCCCGGCTGGTTCTCGACCACGACGGCGCGGCCGAGCGGTTCGCGCATCGCGGTGGCGACCAGCCGCGCCACGACGTCCGTCGTCCCGCCCGGCGGAAAGGGGCAGATCAGGCGAAGGTCGCGCTGCGGCCAGGCGCCCTGCCCGAACGCCGGCGCAGCCAGCGGCGCGGCGGAGAGGGCGAGCACGGAACGGCGGGCAATGGCTGGCATGATGTGGCGTCTCCCGGTGACGGCGCGCCAGGATGCGGGCGCCCGAACGGGCTGTCGAGATGCCGCTTGCCGTCCGCGACGCCCCTGGCAGGATGCGCCGCATGACCGAGATCGCCCCGCCCGACCATCCGCCGCATGACGCCGGCGGCCGCTTCTCCGGCCCCATCGCGCGGGAGGAGCACGAGCCCGCGCATTGGGAGAAGGAGGCCGACGCGATCCGCATGCTGCTGGCCGACCGGAAGCGCCACTTCTTCACGACGGACGAGAGCCGGCGCGTGCAGGAAGGGCTCGACGCGCCGCAGTACTGGTCCATGCCCTACTACCAGCGCTGGATCCTCGCCTTCTCCTCCCTGCTCGACGCCAAGGGCGTGATCCCGCTGGCGGAGATGGAGGCGGAGGAGGCGCGCCTGCGCGCGGCCGGCCTGCACCGGGTGGAAGGGGCGCCCGCGGGGCAGCATCACCATGATCACGACCACGATCATGACCATGACCACGATCATGACGATCATCCCTACCAGGAGGATGACGACGCGGCGCTGGAGGAACTTCCGCCGCTCCGCCTGCGCGGGCTCGCCGTGCGCAACCTTCTGCTCGCCAAGGGCATCGTGACGGCCGAGGAGATCCGCGCCGAGATCGAGCGCATGGACAGCCGCGGCCCGCACAACGGCGCGCGTGTCGTCGCCCGCGCCTGGGCGGACCCGGGCTTCGCCGCGCGGCTCGCGACCGATGCCGGGAAGGCCGTCGGCGAACTCGGCTTGTCGGGCGGGGAGACGGTGCTGACCGCGCTGTTCAACACCGACCGGCTGCACAACCTCGTCGTCTGCACGCTCTGTTCCTGCTATCCGCGCAGCGTGCTCGGCCGGCCGCCGGCCTGGTACAAGTCGCGAGCCTATCGCGCCCGTGCGGTGCGCGACCCGCGCGGCATCCTCGCCGAATTCGGCACGCATCTGCCCGAGGATGTCGAGCTGCGCGTCCACGACAGCAATGCCGAGCTTCGCTACATGGTCATCCCGGCCCGGCCCGCCGGGACCGAGGGCTGGAGCGAGGACCGGCTCGCCGCCCTCGTCACGCGCGATTCCATGATCGGCGTGACGCCGGCGAGGTCGCCCTAGCCGCCCATGCGTTGCGCGTAGCGCGCGCGCCAGCCCTCGCCGGCGATCCAGCGGCGTAGGCCCGCGCCATCCGGAGCCGTGCCGCGCAGCGCGACCAGGCTGCGCCACGCCAGCGCCGTCATGCAGGAGATGACCGGCGCGCCATCGACCGCCGGGCAGTCGAGGATCGGCTTCAGCGTCGGCATGCCGGTGCCGAGCATGACGACGGCATCCACCCCCGCGCCGCGCATCCCGGCCAGCGCCTCCGCCGCGCTGCCGGCGGACATGGCGTAGATCGGGTGGAAGGAATCGCCGGGCGGCGCCGCCGCGACGACGCGCCCGACCGTGAGGCCTCGCGAGGACCAGTAGGCCACGGAGGCCTCGGTGAGATCCGCCGGGTATGGCGAAACGAGCCCGATCCGAGACGCGCCGAGCGCGGTGAAGGCGTCGCACACGGCCCGCGCCGCGGTCACGAAGGGAATGCCGCTCCGCGCTTCCAGCCGCGCCACCGCCGCATCCTCCGCATCCCGCCCCACCAGGTAGGAGGCGCCGGTGCAGGCGAAGGCGATGGCGCCGAGCGGCGCATTGGCGAATTGCGCGACGGCGGCGTCCAGCCCTTCCACATAATCCACGAGACGCGCGGCGATGGTCGGCTTGGGGCTCGTCAGCCGTGCGGCCAACATCGTCACGCGCGGCGGCAGCAGGATGGCGAATTCAGGCTCGACGGTGGTGTTCGCCTGCGGCGTCAGGACGCCGAGCAGGCCGTCAGGCGCGTATTCGACCGACATTCTGGCCCCCTTCGAACACGCTCCGTCCAACCCATGCGACCGGGTCAGCCCGCCAGCGCGCGCCAGACACTTTCGGGCGTCAGCGGCATGTCGACATGCGCGACGCCCAGGGCGTCGCACACAGCCGAGACGATCGCCGGCGGCGCGCCGCAGGCCCCGCCCTCCCCCGCGCCCTTCACGCCGAGGTCGTTCGACGGGCAGGGCACGATGTTGAGGCCGAGCCGGAAGGACGGCGCATCGCCCGCGCGCGGCATGCAGTAGTCCTGGAAGGTGGCGGTCAGGAACTGGCCGCTCTCCGCATCGTAGCGCGCATGTTCCAGCATGGCCTGGCCGATGCCGGACATTATGCCGCCATGGCACTGGCCGTGGACGAGCATCGGGTTGATCACCACGCCCACATCGTCGACCGCAGCGTAGTTGACGAGCGCGACCTCCCCCGTGTCGGGGTCGACCTCCACCTCCGCCACATGGCAGCCATTGGGGAAGTTGCATTCCGTGTCGCGGGTATAGGTCAGGTTCTCGTCGAGGCCCGGCGCCTCCCCGGGTGGCAGGCGCGCGGGATCATGCGCCGCGGCGATCACGGCGGGCCATCCGACCGCAAGGTCGGTCCCCGCGACGCTGAAGCGCCCGTCCGCGAACTCGATGTCCGCCACGCCGGCTTCGAGAAGATGCGCGGCGATGCGCTTCGCCTTGGCGAGCACCAGCGCCGCGGTCCGGGTGATGGCGACGCCGCCCATCTGCGACGACCGCGACCCCCCCGTGCCCGCGCCCTTCTGCACCACGTCGCTGTCGCCCTGCACCAGGTCGATACTGTCGTAGGGGATGCCGAGCTTCTCGCTCAGCACCTGGGCATAGGCGGTCTCGTGGCCCTGGCCGTGGCTGAAAGTGCCGACGGTCAGCTTCGCGCGGCCTTCGGGCGTGAGCGCGACGCGCGCCCATTCGAAGGGCTGGCCGCCGGAGGCCTCGATGAAGTAGCCGAGGCCGATGCCACGCTTCCTGCCGCGCTTCGCCGCTTCCGCCCGCCGCGCCTCGAAACCCGCCCAGTCGGCGAGTTGCAGCGCCATCTCCTGCGTCTCCTCGAAGCGGCCGGAATCGATGACGTTGCCGGCGGCGTTCGCGTAGGGGATCTGGTCGGGGCGGACATAGTTGCGCCGCCGGATCTCGTCGCGCCCGATGCCGAAGGCGGCCGCGCCCTGGTCGAGCAGGCGTTCCAGCACATAGGCCGTCTCCGGCCGCCCGGCGCCGCGATAGGCGTCGGTGGAGACGGTGTTGGTGAAGACGCACTTCACCTGCACGTTCAGCGCCTGGATGTCATAGACGGTGCCGTTGATGCGCCCGCCGGCGAGCGTCGGGATGCGCGGCCCGAAATCGAGCAGATAGGCCCCCATCGCCGCCGTCGTGCGGATGCGCACGCCGAGCGCCTTGGCCTTCGCGTCGAAGGCCATCTCGGCATGCGTCACATGGTCGCGGCCATGGGGGTCGGACAGGAAGGTCTCGGTCCGCCCGGCGCGCCACTTCACGGGGCGCCCCAGCCGCTTCGCCGCCCAGAGCACCATCGCCGTTTCCGGGAAGAGCTTGCCGCGCAGGCCGAAGCCGCCGCCGACATCGGGCGAGACGACGCGCACCTTCTCGAGCGGCACCTTGAAGACGATCTTGGCCAGGCCTTCCCGCACCCGGATCACGCCCTGGGTCGGGGAGGTCAGCGTCCAGCGTTCGCCATCCCATTCGCCGAGCGCGACGCGCGGTTCCATCGGATTACCGACGAGCCGGTTCTGCACCAGGTCGACCGCGACGACGCGATGCGCGCCGGCGAAGGCGGCATCGGCCATCTCCGCCCGCCCGCTGTCCCAATGGACGCAGAGGTTGCTGCCGTTCTGCTCCCAGATCACGGGCGCGTCGGGGTCGAGCGCCTTCGCCGTTTCCGTGACGCTCGGCAGGATGTCGTAGTCGATGGCGATCAACTCGCAGGCATCCATCGCCTGCTCCCGCGTCTCGGCGACGACGAGCGCGACGGGGTCGCCGACGAAGCGCACGCAGTCGGTCTGCAGGATGCGCCGCGGCGGGCAGAAGAGCGGCTTCTCCTTGCCCGGCACATCGACCTGCACGGGCAGCAGGCCGAGCCCGTCGGCATCCGCATCGGCGCCGGTCAGCACAGCGAGCACGCCGGGCGCGGCCATCGCTTCCCGCACATCGATCGAGACGATGCGGGCATGCGCGTGCGGAGACCGCAGGATCGCCGCATGGGCCTGGCCGGCACGGTCGATGTCGTCCGTATAGGTGCCGCGGCCGGTGAGGAGGCGCACATCCTCCTTCCGTCGCACGGGCTGGCCGATGCCGAACTTGTCCATGTCCTGAACCCCCGGAGAGTCGCGCCGGATAGATGCCGAGCGCGCGCGGCTTGTCCAGGGGTCAGCCGAGCGCGGCGAGCGCTTCCGCGACGGTCGTGACCTCCGCGACCGGGCGCAGGCCCTCGACGGCGGCGTGGTGGATTTCCTCCGAGAAGGCGGCGCAGCCATCCTCGAGCAGCGTCACCTCGAATTCCCGCACATGCGCGCCGCGCACGGTCGACGCCACGCCGCCATTCGTCACGATGCCGGCGACAAGCAACTTCCGCACGCCCGCCCGGCGCAGCACCCATTCGAGCCTGCTGTTCCAGAAGGCATCGTAGCCGAGCTTCTCGACCGGCAGGTCCGACGGCGCGAGTTCGTCCACCAGCGCCTGGCCCCAGGAGCCCGGCGCGAAGTCACCCTTGCCGAGGAAAGGGCGCATCCGCCGCAGATGCTCGGAGATGAAGGGCTCCCCGCCGCGGCCGGGCACCAGCGTGAAATGCGTCGAGGCGATCCAGCCGCCCCTGGCGCGCAGCGCGGCGACCAGCGGCGCAAGCCGCGCAGGCAGCGCGGCGATGGCCGGCGCGGACTGCCCGGCGCGCCCATAGGCGCCGCGCGGATGGATGAAGTCGTTCTGCAGGTCGCAGAGCAGCAGCGCCGTCTCGGCGATGGGAATGGGCACGCCCGCCATGTCAGGCCCTTTCGATGATCAGGTTGCCGAAGCGGTCGACCCGCGCGACGAGGCCGGGATCGACGACGATGGTCGCGTCCGGCTGCTCCAGAACCGCCGGCCCGGTGACCACTGCGCCGACGGGCAGGTCGAGCCGCGCGAAGACCGGCGCCTCGTGCCATGCGCCGTCGAAGCGGACCGGGCGGCTGCCCCGCGCCGCCGTCGCCATGGAGGCGTCCGCCCCCGGCGCGAGCATGGCCAGGTCGAAATGCGGACGCCGGCCGATCGCCGCCGTGCGCAGCGTGACGATGCGCACCGGGAGACCCGGCAGCAGGCGGCTGAAGGCGCGGCCATAGGCATCCTCGAAGGCCGCGCGCACGATCGGCGCCGTCACGCCTGTGGTGCCTTCGCCGAGGCTGACCGGCAGCGGGACCGCGACGGTGTGCGTCTGCCCCGCGTAGTGCATGTCGAGTTCGAAGACGGTGTCGATCCGCTCGAGCGGCAGGCCGGCTTCGCCGACCACGGCGCGCGCGGCGTCCGCTTCCGCCACCATGCGCGCATCGAGCGCCGCGGCGTCGAGCGTGTCGAGCGACAGGTTCAGCGTCCGCACCTGGTCGTGGCGCACATCGGCGATGATGCAGCCAAGTGCCGAGGTCACGCCCGGATAGCGCGGCACCAGCGCGGCCTTGAGCCCGACCTCCCGGATCAGCGCGCCGACATGCAGCGCTCCGCCGCCGCCGAAGGGCAGCGCGGCGAAGCGGCCGGGATCGTGCCCGCGCTCGATCGAGACCAGCCGGATCGCGCCGGCCATCTTCGCATTCGCGACGCGCAGGATCGCTTCCGCGGCGGCGAAGGCATCGAGGCCGAGCGGATCGCCGATATGGCGCGCGATCGCCTCGCGCGCGGCCTCGACATCCAGGCGCGTGAGAGCCCCGCCGATGGGGCGCGCCGGATTGATGCGCCCGAGCACCAGGTTCGCGTCGGTCAGCGTCGGCCGGTCGTTGCCCTGCCCGTAGCAGACCGGCCCCGGCCGGCTGCCCGCGCTCTCCGGCCCGACCTGGAGCAGCCCGCCGCGGTCGACATGCGCGATCGAGCCGCCGCCGGCGCCGATGGTGGTGATCTCGATCATCGGCGAGCGGATGACGAGGCCGAAGTCGATCGTCGCCTGCGCCGCCAGTTCCATCCGCCCGCCCGCGACGACCGAGACGTCGAAGGAGGTGCCGCCGAGGTCGCAGGTGATGGCGTTCTCGAAGCCCGCCGCATGGGCGATCGCGGCCGCGGCGATGACGCCCGCCGCGGGCCCGGACAGCGCCGTGCGCACCGGCATGCGTCGCGCCGTGGCGGTCGACATGATGCCGCCATTCGACTGCACGATGTGGAAGCGTCCGGCGAAGCGCTCCTGCGCGAGCGCGCCCTCCAGCCGCCCGAGATACCCCGCGACGACGGGCTGGAGATAGGCGTTCAGCGCGGCGGTGGAAGCGCGTTCGAACTCGCGGATTTCGGGCAGGATCTCGGAGGAGACGGAGACATGCGCGTTGGGCCAGACCGCGCGCACGGCCGCCGCCGCCGCGTGCTCGTTCGCCGCATTCGCATAGGCGTTGATGAAGACGATGGCGCAGGCTTCCGCACCCGCGGCGAGGAGGCGCCGCGCGGCGTCCCGCACCGCATCGAGGTCGACCTGCGTGCGGATCGTCCCGTCGGCGAGCGTGCGCTCCGGCACCTCCAGCCGCAGGTCCCGGTCGGCAACCGGCGTGAAGTCGCCCCAGAGGCCCCAGGTGTGGCGGCGGTCCCGGCGGCGCATCTCCAGCACGTCGCGGAAACCCGCGGTGGTGATGACGCCGAGCCGCGCGCCCTTGCGTTCCAGCAGCGCATTCGTGCCGACGGTAGTGCCGTGGACGATCGCCTCCATGCCCGCCGCGCCGCCGAGCGCGCGCAGGCCGGCAAGGAAGCCGGACGCTTCGTCGCCACGGTTCGAGGACACCTTCGCGGTGCGAAAGCCGCCAGCCGAAGGGTCGTACAGGAACAGGTCGGTGAAAGTGCCACCGACATCCACGCCAACGATCGGCCCGCTCACCGGGACACGCTCCCATCCGGCGCGACGGCGACGCCATAGTCGCGAATGGCAGAATCGACGCCGACATGACCAAGGCGGATGTCGCGTGCGACGGCCTCGACCGGCCGTTGCAGCGGGTCGCCCCAGCCACCGCCGCCCGGGCTTTCAAGACGCAGGCGCTGCCCCTGCCCGATCGCGACGCCGACGACCTTGCTCGCCATCGGCGGCGTCGCGCGGCCCTCGGCCGCCTCCCACCAGAAGGCGTTGGTCGCGCCGGTGCCGCCGCCCGTCACGCCGAAGGGCGCGAAGCGGCCCCGTTCGCCGAGCAGCGCGATCTCGGTCCGGCCAGGGGCAAGCGCCTCGATCTCGTAGACCGCGCCGACGCCACCGCGATGCAGCCCGGGCCCGCCGCTGTCCGGCCGCAGCGCCCATTGCGTGAACATCACGGGGTTGGCGGCTTCCAGGATCTCGACCGGCGGGACGGTCGCCGTCGAGATCGGGTTGTTCGCGTGGTGCAGACCGTCGCTCTCCGGATTGCCCCCGAGCCCGCCGCCGAAGAAGGAGAACATCACCCAGCGCGTCCCATCCGCCCGCTGGCCGGACAGCGACAACGCGTTGATCGTCCCGAAGGGCGCCGCGGTCGCACGATCCGGCCGCGCCTGGCCGAGCGCCCCGAAGATCACGCCGATCAGCCGCAGGATCGTCTCGGTGTAGCCCGCGACCGGCCGCGGCGCCGTCGCTCCCAGCAGCGTCGAGGGCGGCGCGATGACCTCGACCGGCCGCAGCACGCCGGCATTGGCGGGCACATCGGGGAAGGCATGCTTCAGCGCGACGTAGCAGGCGGCGACGGTGGTCGCGACCGAGATGTTGATCGGGCCCGCGCAGGGCGGGGAGGAGCGCGAGAAATCCAGCACGAGCCGCCCGCCATCGATGCGCATGTCGAGCGCGATGCGCAGCGGCGCATCGACCACGCCGTCATTGTCGAGGAAGTCCTCGAAGCTGTAGGTGCCGTCCGGCAGGGCGGCGATCTCGGCCCCCATCAGCGCCTCGGCGCGATCCATGAGCAGGCCGAAGGCCTCGGCAAGTGCCGCGTCGCCGCATTCCGCCAGCAGGTCGCCAAGCCGCCGTTCCCCGAGGTCGAGCGCGTTCAGCTGCCCGTTCAGGTCGCCCCAGTTGGATTGCGGCACGCGCGAGTTCGCGGCGAGGATATCGAGGATATCCTGCTGCATGACTCCGGCGCGGACCAGCTTCACCGGTGGAAAGCGCACGCCTTCCTGGTGGCTTTCCGTCGCGCGCGGATTGTAGTTGCCGGGCACGTTCCCGCCGATGTCGAGCCAATGCCCGACGCTCGCCAGCCAGCAGAAGACCCGGCCATCGCGGAACACCGGCCGCACCAGCCGGAAGTCGTTCAGATGCGTGCCGCCGTCGTAGGGATCGTTGAACAGGAAGGTGTCGCCCGGCACTAGGCCGCCTTCCGCGCTGACCTTCGCGATCACAGCCCGCACGGCGAAGGCCATGGCGCCGACGAAGATCGGCAGCCCCTTGGTGCCCTGGACGAGCGTATCGCCGGTCTCGGCGTGATAGAGGCCGTGGCAGGCGTCGCGCGCCTCGGCGATGATCGGGTTGAAGGCGCTGCGATAGAGCGTCGCGTCCATCTCGTCGGCGATCTGCTCCAGCCGGCCCTTCAGCACGGCCAGCGTCACGGGGTCGATCGGCATGGCTACAATCCGAGATAGGCGCGCTGGAGATGGGGATCGGCACGGACATCCGCCGCCGCGCCGCCGAGGACGAAGACGCCGTTCTCGAGCACATGCGCCTCGTCCGCGACCTCGAGGCTCTGCGCGACGTTCTGTTCGACCAGCATGATGGCGAGCCCTTCCCCGTGCAGGCGGCGGATCAGGGCGAACATCTCCTCGACCAGCAGCGGCGAGAGGCCGAGCGAGGGCTCATCGAGGATCAGCAGCCGCGGCTCCGCCATCAGCCCCCGCCCGATCGCGAGCATCTGCTGTTCGCCGCCCGAAAGCGTGCCGGCGAATTGCCGCGCGCGTTCCTTCAGGCGCGGGAAGGTCGCGAAGACGCGCTCCATGTTGCGCGCCCGGTTGCCGCGCGCGCGGCGATAGGCGCCGAGGTCGAGATTCTCCCGCACCGTCAGGTTGGGGAAGATCTTGCGGCCCTCCGGCACATGCACCAGGCCGGCCTCGGCGATCGCGGGCGGCGGCAGCCCGTCGATGCGCCGGCCATCGAAGGTGATGCTGCCCGCGCCGGGCCTGACCAGCCCGCTGATCGCCATGTTCAGCGTCGTCTTGCCGGCGCCGTTGGCCCCGAGCACCGCGACGATCCGGCCGGCGGGGACCGAGAGATCGACGCCGCGCAGCACCGTCGTCAACCCATAGCCGGCCTCGAGGCCCCGGATCTCAAGCATGGGCGCCGCCCTTCAGCCGCGCCGCCGCGCCATGGCCGAGATAGGCTTCCACGACCTCAGGCGCCGCCACCACCTCCGCCGGCGTGCCGGAGGCGATGATCCGCCCCTGCGCCAGGACATGCACGCGATCGCAGAGGTTCATCACCGCCTGCATCACATGCTCGATCATCAGCACCGTCACGCCCGTGTCGCGGATCGCGCGCACGACCGGGACGATGTCGCGCACCTCGGAAGGATTGAGGCCGGCCAGGACCTCATCCAGCAGCAGGAGCTTCGGGCGCGTCGCGAGCGCACGCGCGACCTCGAGCCGCTTGCGGCCGGCGACCGTCAGCGCGGCGGCCGGCTTGTCGAGCTGGTCGGCGAGGCCGACGCGAAGCGCGACCTCCTCCGCCACGGCCAGCGCGGCGCTGCGTTTCGGCTCCCGCAGGAAGGCGCCGACGGCGATGTTCTCCCGTACCGTCAGCCCGGCGAAGGGCTGCACGATCTGGAAGGTGCGCGCGAGGCCCATGCGGGCGAGCTCGTGCGGGCGCCGCCCGGTGATGTCCTCCCCTTCCAGCAGAACCAATCCGGCGGTCGGCTTCTCGAAGCCCGCGACCACGGCGAAGAGCGTCGTCTTGCCCGCGCCGTTGGGGCCGATCAGCCCGGTGATCGATCCCTCCGCCACGTCGAGCGTCGCGTCGTTCACCGCGACCAGCCCGCCGAAGCGCTTGGTCACGCCCCGCACGGCAAGGAAGGCGGGATCGGGACCGGTGCCGGTCATGGCCGCCTCCGGCGCCGCAGCAGCCCCGGCAGGTCGCGCGGCGGGTAGCGGACGACGAGGATCAGCACGATGCCGAACACGACGAGATCGATCCCCGGGATGCTGCCGGCGATGGACTTCGTCGCCTCCGCCAGGCCGTGCAGGATCACCGCGCCGAGCACGGGACCGAAGACGGTGCCCGCGCCGCCCACGATCGGGGCGAGCAGCGCCTCCACCGAGATCCAGGTGCCGTAGGCGATGTTCGCGTCGAGATAGAGGAAGTACTGCGCGTAGAGCCCGCCCGCCGCCCCGGTCATGCCGGCGGACAACGCGATGGCGCGCAGTTTCACCGCCAGCACGTCGACGCCGAGCGCCTGGGCCGCCGCCTCGTTCTCCCGCACCGCGACCAACTGCGCGCCGAGGCGCGAACGCTCCAGCATCAGCGTCGCCACCAGCGCCAGGGTGACGAGCGCGAGCGCGACCCAGAGGAAGGTTCCGCGTTCCGCGAACTGGAAATTGGCCGGGTCGGCCCGCAGGCGGATCAGGATGCCCGCCGCGCCGCCCGTCACCTCGGACGCATTGGCCAGCACGCGGAACACCTCGGCGAAGGCGAGCGTGACCAGGGCGAAGTAGGATCCGCGCAGCCCCGAGCGGAAGGCGAGGAAGCCGATCGCGAGCCCGACCAGCGCCGCGACCCCGATCCCTGCCGCGAAGGCGGGATAGGCGTTCATGCCGTAGCGGACCTGCAGGATCGCGGTCAGATAGGCGCCGGTGCCGAAGAAGGCGGCATGCCCGAAGGAATACTGCCCGCCATAGCCGCCAAGCAGGTTCCACCCCTGCGCGGCCAGGGCAATGATCATGGTGAAGACGAGGAAGTTCAGCACCACGTTGCTGGTGACGAGCAGCGGCGCCAGCGCCACGACGGCGGCGAAGGCCAGGATGGGCAGCAGGTCTCGCGGCGTCATGCCCGCGCCCCGAACAGTCCCGTCGGCCGGACCAGCAGCACGAGGATGAAGATCAGGAAGATGCCGATCTGCCCGAGGCTGTCGCCGAGATAGAGGCCCGAGAGGCTCTCCACGACGCCGATCACGAGCCCGCCGACCAGCGCCCCCACCACGCTGCCCATGCCGCCCAGCACGACGATGGTGAAGGCGACCAGCACGAAGGCGTTGCCGACCCGCGGGGAGACGTAGAAGGAGGGCAGCAGCAGTGCGGCGGCGATGGCCAGGCACGCGGTGCCGATGCCGAAGGTGACGGCGTAGATATGCGCCACGTCGATACCGACCAGCGCGGCGCCGGTCCGCTCCTTGGCGACCGCCCGGATGGCCTTGCCCGTCGCCGTGCGCGTCATCAGCACGAACAGCGCGATGCCGACCAGGATCGTCGCGCCGAAGCCGATCAGCCGCGGCCAGGACAGCAGGGCGGGGCCGAACTCCACCACCTCCATCGCATAGGGCACGTCGATGCTGCGCGTGTCGGACCGGAAGATCGCGAGCATCAGGTTCTCGATGATGATCGACAGGCCGAGCGTCACCAGCAGGATGTTCTCGTCCTTCCCCTGGCTCGCCGGCCCGATCACCAGCCGCTGCACGCCGTAGCCCAGCGCGAAGAACAGTGCCGCGAGCGGCAGCGCGGCGACATAGGGATCGATGCCGAAGGCGGTGCGCGCGACATAGGCGGCGTACATCGCCGCCGTCAGCAGCGCGCCATGGGCGAAGTTGATGATGTGCAGCACGCCGTAGACGAGCGTGAGGCCGAGCGCGACCAGCCCGTAGACGGCCCCGGTCAGGAGGCCGTTCAGCACGGCCTCCAGGATGATCTCAGGCGGGAAGCCCACGGATCAGCCGGTGACGGGGAAGACCGGCTGCGCGTCGGCGAAGTCGCGCGGGAAGATCACCTTGATGTCGCCGCCCTGCACCTGCGTGTTCACCGGCTGGCCGGCCTGGTTCTGGCCGTTCACGAAGCGTGTCGCGCCATAGGGCATGATGTGGCGCTCGAAGCGGCCATCGGTCGCGGCCAGCGCCTGGAGAACCGCGGCGCGGTCGGCACGCCCGGCCCGTTCCAGCGCATCGGCCACCAGCATGACCGCCGAGTAATTGAGCGGCGTGTTGTACAGCCAGAAGCGGTTCTGCGCCTCGACCGCGCGGCGCAGCTCGGCCGTCTTGGGTTTGCGCGGATCGGCCCAGTGGTTGCAGTCCATGACCAGGTTCGCCGCGTCGGGGAATTCCCGGACGAAGCGGAAGTTGGACGCCGCGCCGTTCAGCACGCAGTAGATGCCCTTGGGTCGGATGCGCTGCTGCTGCATGGTCCGCGAGAGCAGCACGAACTCGGCGTAGTAGGAGGACGGGATCACGAGGTCCGGCCGCAGCGCGCGGATGCGCAGCGCGACGTTGTTCATGTCCCGCGCCGGCGTCGGGTGGGCGATGGTCTCCATCACCTCGAACCCGCGCTTGGGCAGCTCCGCGTTCAGGAGGCGGGCCATGCCGGATCCGAACAGCCCGTCCTCATGCACGATCACCACGGTGCGCGCCGGCTTGCCGGCGGCGTCGTTCAGCGCGACTAGGTTGTCGAGCGCGGTCTGCGTCACCACGCCGAAGCCCGGGCCGAAGCGGAAGGTGTTGGTCAGGCCGCGGCTGACGATCTGGTCCGACACGCCGACATCGACGATGTAGGGCAGGTCGTAGCGCGAGGCCGCCTGGGAGGCCGCGAGGCAGATCGGGCTCGCGAAGCCGCCCACCACGGCGACGACGCCCTCGGCCTGCATCTTCTCGACCTCGGCCACGCCGCCTTCCGGGTTCGAGCGCGCATCGCCGAACACCATCTCGATCCGCGCGCCGCCGAGCGCGCGAAGGCCGCCCGAGGCGTTGATCTCGTTGATCGCGAGTTCGGCGCCGAGGCGCCCGTATTCGCCATCCTGCGACAACGCGCCAGTGACCGGCTGGAGGATGCCGAGCTTGACGGCCGGCGCCTGGGCACCCGCCACACGCGGCGCCGAAAGCCCGGCAGCCGAAGCCAGCATGAGGCCGCGCCGGCCCATCATCATCCCGCTCATCGATCCCGCTCCCTGCTCCCGGGGGGTTGGCCCCCTTGAGCCTTACTGGCCCCGCCCGGGCTTGTGCGCAAGGCGCCCGCCGCCGTCATTCCGGGCGGAGGATGCGGAAAGCCTGGCTTTCGAGGAAATCGAGCCGCGCGGCAGCGTCGTCCGGCCGGCAGACCATGACGCCGGTGACACCGAGGCCGACCATGCGGCCGGGCGGCGGCGGCGGGTCCTCCGGCGGCTCGTCGCCCTCGGCCGCCACGACGGTTTCGAGCGGACGATCGGGAAGGAAGATGCCCTCTCCGCTGTCGATCTCGACAAGGATGTCGGCGCCCGCGCCGTCCAGTTCCAGGACGCAGGCGGCGGGCTTCGCCCCGCTGGCGGCAAGGGTTGCGAAGCGCGGCGGCGCCTCCCCCTCCGCATGGGCGCGGAGCCGCACGGTCGCGTCGGGGCCAGGCGCGACGCAGCCGATATACAGGCGCAGCGGACCCTCGCTGCCCGCGGGCAGCGGCAGGCGCAGCCGCGCGACGCCGGGACGCGTCCAGCACCCCCAGGGCTCGAGCGGATGCCAGGCCAGCCCGTCCCGCAGCTGGTCCGCCATGGCCTTCGCACGGCTGGCCTTGCCACCCCCGGCAAGGCCGAGCGGGTAGGTCCGGCCGGGCTGGACCGGGAAAGGCATCGTCTGCGCGGCCCCTGCCCTCGCCCGAGCCGCGACGTCCCGCATCACCTGGTCGGCGATGTCGCCCCAGCTGCGCAGACGGACCGTTTCGGCGATCAGCCTTTCGCGGGCCTCGCGCGCCGACGCGTCGAAGATCAGGCCTTCCAGCGCCGAGACGAGGTCCGGCACGTTCTGCGGCTCGAAATAGACCGCCGCCTCTCCGCCCGCCTCGGTCAGGGAGGTGTTGCGCGCGACAAGCGGGATGCGGCCGAAGGAGAGGCTTTCCGTCACCGGCAGACCCCAGCCCTCGTAGAAGCTGTTGGTGACGGTGAACATCGCCTTGGCGTAGAGCGCGGCGAGCGCCACGTCGGGCACGCCATGCGCGATCGAGACGCGTTCCTGCAGGTCGGGCGAATTGGCGAGCAGCGTCGTCGCCGCCTCCGCCAGCCAGCCGGCCTTGCCCACGCACACCAGCCGCGGCACCCGCGCCGCCCCGTGCCGGCGGATCAGCGCAAGCCAGGCCTGGAACAGCATCAGGTGGTTCTTGCGGCTTTCGATCGTGCCGACGCAGAGGATGAAGGGCTCGCCAGGGTCCGGCAGGTCCGGGCGCGCGGGCCAGTCCGCGGCCGCCGCCGCGCCGATGTCCTGCCGCAGGTCGGCATCCAGCGGCACGACGGTGATCGGCAGCGGCCGCTCCGGCGCGATTTCCGCCGCGATGCGCCGCGCATCCGATGCCGACCATTCGGAGATGGCGAAGGCATGGTCGGCCAGCGCGACCATGCCGGAGAACCACTGCGCGAATTCCTGGACCAGCGCGCGCTGGCAATGCTCGGGCGTGACCAGCGGGATGCAGTCATAGATCAGCGGCACGTAGCGCACGCCGACATGGCGAACCAGGTGCCGCACGCGCAGGAAGTAGTCCTTGATCCACCAGGAGGTGCCGAGGTTCACGAGGCTCGCACCGGGCGCGAAGGTGAAGTCCGGCCCTTCGCGCAGCGCGTCGCGCACCTCCTCGACCACCGCGCGCCAGGCCGGCGCGGTCGCCTCGCCCCCGGTGCGGGACAGCCGCCACAGCCGCAGGAACAGGTCGCGCCCGATCTCGCGCCAGGCGCCGCTGGCTTCGTCGAAGGCGACGACGGCGGGCGCGACGCCCTCGATCGGGTCCAGCAGCGCGCGGGCGGTGACGCTGAGTTGCACGCGCTGGATGCCGGTCGGCGTGCGGTCCGCACTCACGTAGGCGACGAGGTCGGAACTGTCGAAGACGACCTGCAACGGCTGCCCCGGCGCGCGTGCCGAGGCCGCGACCGGCGCCGCGTGGCGCGCGAGGGCGCCTGCCTCCCGCGCCGCCTCCTGGTTGTCGGGCTCGAGCTCCAGCGCGCGCATGTAGGCGCGCCAGGCCTGCGCGCCCTCGCCCGCCAGCTTCAGCGCATGGCCGATCTGCAGATGGACGTCGGAGCTGTGCGGCGCGACCGCCGCGGCGTCCCGATAGGCCACCAGGGCGGCCGAGGGGTCCCCGGCCTCCTTGAGGCAGTGGCCGAGCTGGATGCGCGCACGCCAGTCCTGCGGCCGTGCCGCGAGATGCGCGCGATAGGCCGTGATGGCCGCATCCCACAGGCGCTGGTCGCGATACTGGTCGGCGCGGGCGAGGTCGCTTTCGGTCGTGCCGGTCATGCTTCCGTCCTCACGCCTCGAACCGGACGCCGAGGCGCGCATAGGCATCGCGCAGCCGCGCCCGGTAGCGTTCCGGGGAGAACAGGGCCGCCTGCCCCGGCCCCGCCTCGGCGAGCCGCCCGCGGAGATCCGGATCCGCGTCCAGGGCGCGGATCGCCTCGACCATCGCCCGCGTGTCGTAGGGATCGACCTTGATCGCGGCATCCCCCACGACCTCGGGCATGGAGGAGGTGTCGGAGGTCATCACCGGCGTGCCGAGCAGCATCGCCTCCAGCGCCGGAAGGCCGAAGCCCTCGTACAGCGAGGGGAACAGAACGGCCTTCGCGCCGCGGATCAGGCTCACCAGCAGCGGAAAGGGCGCGTAGTCGATGTGCTGGACGCGGTAGCGCGTCTCGATCCGCCCGTCGCGCGACAGCAGGTAGCGGACATGCTCGTTGTCGGCGAGCAGGCGCAGTTCCTCCTCGGACTTCCAGGCCTTCTTGCCGAGGATGACGAGCGGGTCCTGCACGCCGGAGGCGAGATAGGCCTCGATCAGCCGACCGACATTCTTCTTCGGCTCGATCGCGCCGAAGAACAGGAAGTAGCGCTTGTGGGCGAGGCCGAAGGTCCCCTCGATCTCGGTCATCACGTCGCTGACGGGCTTTTCCGCGTAGCGCCGGGGGATCTCGACCGCCTGGTAGGTGTTGGTCACCCGCTCCTCCGGCACGCCGAGAAGGGAGACGATGTCGCGGCGGGACGCCTCGCTGACGGTGATGATGTGGTCGGCCTTGCGGCCGAGCTGCATGACCAGCCGGTAGTAGAGCCGCTTGTTGTCGAGCGTGGTGTAGGGCAGGCGCAGCGGCACCAGGTCGTGCATGGTGTAGATGTTGCGCGACCGGCGCGCGCGGATCGCGAGCGGGTAGGTCCAGTGCATCACCTGCGGCGGCTGCCGGAAGAACACGTTCATCGGACGGCGGTAGAGCTTGAAATGGACGCGCTGCGCCTCGAACAGGTTCTGCACGTTCCACACATGATCGAAATGCGGCAGGCGGGATCGGAAGGCGTCGCGCACCACGCGCCCGGTGATCGGCACCTGGGTCGCGATCTCCCCGAACGGGGTGCTGAAGGCGCGCCGGGTGAAATCCACCGCCTCCGCGACGCGCGACGGGCGCCCGACCCGCGGGTCGAAGAAGCCGATCTCGCGGATCAGCGGACTCGCGCTGATGGTCGAGGTCTTGGTGCCGTAGAGGACGCCGACCTCCGCGCCGATGTCGCGCAGCCCGAAGGAAAGGTTGCGCGCGTAGGTGGCAACCCCCGTGCCCTGTTCGAGCGCCAGGTTGTAGCCGTCGATGAAGATGCGCGGCGGGCGCGGGGCGGGCATGGGCGACTTCCGGTGCGAGACAACGGGCCCCGGAACAGGGCCACGATCCCGTTACGTCTTCGCACCGAAACTGGCAAGCGGCCTCGCCCAGGTCAAGCGAGGCCGCCGCCTGTGCTCAATCGAGAAAGTCAGGCGAGACGAGGCGCGGCAGGAACAGCACGACATCCGGCCAGAGGATGACCAGCAGCAGCACGCCGAGCATCGGCAGCAGCATGATCATCGTGTCCTTGAGCGCGTCCGCGATCCGCATCCCCGCGACATGGCATGCGATCATCAGGCATAGCCCATAGGGCGGCGTCACCAGCCCGAAGGCCAGGCTGACGATCCCGATCATCGCGAAATGCACCGGGTCCATCCCGACGCCGGCGGCGAGGGGCTGGAGGATGGCGCCGACGATGATGATCGCCGGGATCGCATCGAGGAAGCAGCCGACGACGAGGAAGACGCCGGCGATGAACAGGCCCGTGCCGATCCTGCCCATGCCCCAGGCCGAGACCCCCGACAGGATCGCGTCCGGGATCTTGTAGTAGGCGAGCAGCCAGCCGAAGGCCGACGCCGTGCCGACGCAGAACAGCGCGACGGCCGCGAGGCGACCCGTCTCCCCGAGCGCGCCCCAGAGCTCCTTGAGCCCCATCTCGCGGTAGTAGAGCAGCGAGAGGCCGCCGGCATAGAGCACCGCGATGCAGGCGCTTTCCGTCGCGGTGAACCAGCCGAAGACCTTGCCGCCGATGATGATCGCGGGCGTCATCAGCGCCGGGATCGACACGGCGAGCGACTTCATCAGTTCGCCCCAGCCCGCGCGCGGATAGGTCGGGTAGCCGCGCGCCTTCGCATAGGCGTGGACGGTCGCCATCTGCACCAGGCCGATGAGGAGGCCCGGGACGATCCCGGCCAGGAACAGCGCGCCGATCGAGACGGTCAGCACACCGCCCCAGACGATCATGAGGATCGAAGGCGGGATGATGACGGCCAGCACGGCCGACACCGCCGTGATCGCGACGGAGAACCCGTCGTCGTAGCCCTCCTTCCGCTGCGCCTCGATGAAGATCTTGGACTGCGACGCCGCATCCGCGGTGGAGGACCCCGATATGCCGGCGAAGAAGATCGACAGCACCACGTTGATCTGCGCGAGGCCGCCGGGGAAATGCCCGACCATGTTGCGCGACAATGTCATCAGGCGGTCCGTGATGCCGCCCACGTTCATCAGGTTCGCCGTCAGCAGGAAGAAGGGCACGGCAAGCAGGATGAAGGAGTTGTACGCGTTGAACGTCTCCTGCATCAGCACCATCGGCCCGAGTCGCGTCTCGAGCACGAGCACCGGCAGGCAGGCGAGGCCGAGCGCCACCGCCACGGGGACGCGCAGCGCGAGCAGGGTGAAGAAGGTGCCGAACAGGATCCAGGCCGCCTCGGAGGCGGCGAGCGCGTTGCCGCCCATCAGGCTGTCTCCCCATGGATCAGCACGCGGACGTCGTCGACGAACTTCTCCCCGGCGAACAGCAGCCAGGAAAAGCCGAGGATCGGCCATGGCAGGTGGATGAGCCACAGCGGCAGCTCCGCCAACTCGCTGATCCGGAACCAGGCGAAGTCCACGAACTCGATCCCGAACCAGAGGAAGACGGCGCCGAAGGTCAGCACGAACAGCCCGGAGACGATGTCCATGAAGGCCCGCGCGCGGCCCTTCAGTTCCGGCCAGAGGTCCACGATGAAGTGGATCCCTTCCCGCTGCCCGACGATGGCGCCGATCATGACGGTGTAGACGAGAAGGAAGCGCGCCATCTCCTCCGTCCAGATGTAGTGCGGGATGAGGTCCGTCTGCCGCGAGACGACCTGCAGGGTCACCGGGAAGACGAGAATGAGGACGGAGATCGCGAGCAGTCCGGACAGCACCCGACCATAGATGTCGGATGCCCGTCGGACCGCGCCGCGCAGGCCGGTCGGGGTCATGGTTCGCTCCGGGCGAGGCAGGAGGCCGGCCGGGGGAAGCGCTTCCCCCGGCCGTGCGCGGTCACGAGGACAGCGCGTTGATGCGCGTGTAGATGCCTTCCGCGTCAACCTCGCGCGCGTAGGCGAGCATCACCGGGTCGACCGCGCGCTTGAGCGCGGCGCGCTCGGTGAACTCGATGCGGCGCAGGCGCCCCGCGCGCTCCAGCGACTCGATCTTCTGGCCATCCTCCGAGCTCTCGGCCTGGCGGCCGAAGACGCCGGCCTCGCGGCCCGCGCGGCGGATCGCTTCCTGCAGCGGGGCGGGCAGGCGCGCGAGCGTCTGGGTCGAGAAGCAGAGCGGGCGGATCGTGATCGCGTGCTGCGTCATGAGCAGGTTCGGCGCCACCTCGTAGAAGCGCATCGCCTCCACGCCCGCGGCCTCGTTCTCGCCGGCCTCGATCACGTTGTTCTGGATCGCGTTGTAGACCTCGTTGTAGGCGATGACCGAGGGCGACATCCCCGCCGCCTGGAAGGTGCGCGACCAGATCGGCGCGCCCTGCACGCGGACCTTCAAGCCGCGGATCTCCGCCATGTTCGTCGCGCGCTTGTTGGCGAAGATGTTGCGCACGCCGCCGCCGGCATAGCCGATTAACGCGACGCGGGCGCGGCGCTCGATCTCCTGCGCCACGGGGCCGAAAAGGTCCTGGTCGAGCACCTGGTTCCAATGCGCGAGGTCGCGGAACAGGAACGGCGCGTCGACGAAGGGCGCGGCGCGGCTGAAGGTGGACATGTGGGCGGGCGAGACGATGCCATAGTCGACGGCGCCGCGGCCGGCGGACATGTACTCGAAATACTGCTTCTCGAGCCCGAGGCTGGAGTTCTTGTGCAGCACGAAGTTCACCGGCCCGGCGGTGTAGTACTGCTTCACGAGTTCCTCGAAGCGCACGAGCGCCCGGGTGAAGACATGATCGTCGTTGAACTGCGATGCGCCGTTCAGCGTGATGGCCTGCTGCGCGCGCGCGACATGCGGGCTTGCGAGCAACGCCGCGCCGGCGGCCGCGCCACCGAGCAATTGCCTACGGTTCATGGTCGGTTTCTCCCTCCGATGCGCCGGCTTGGTGCCGGCTGTGCCGAAACTATAGGGGCGAAAACGTCGGCTTGGGAACCGCATGGTTACCGCCTCTTTTCGCGGCACCGCGCCCGCGCGACACTGAAGCATCGGAGGACAGGCGCCCATGAACAGGCTGGATCTTGCAGGACGCGTCGCGGTCGTGACCGGCGCCGCGCGCGGCATCGGGCTCGCGATCGCGCGACGGGCCGTCGATTCGGGCGCGACCGTCGCGGTCTGGGACATGGACCGCGCGGCCGCCGAGGCCGCGGCGGCATCGCTCGGCCGCGCCAGCGCCCATGTCCTCGACCTGACCGACGAGGCGGCGATCCGCGCGGCGCAGGCCGCGACGCTCGCCGCGCACGGGCGCATCGACATCCTGGTGAACAATGCCGGCATCACCGGCGGCAACGCCCCGTCCTGGGAATTGCCGGTCGCCGAGTGGAAGCGCGTGGTCGAGGTGAACCTCGTCGCCCCTTATCTCGTCACGCGCGCCGTGGTGCCCGGCATGATCGCGGCGGGCTATGGGCGGGTCGTCAACATCGCCTCGATCGCGGGCAAGGAAGGCAATCCGAACGCCTCCCACTACAGCGCCTCCAAGGCCGGGCTCATCGGCTTCACCAAGTCGCTCGGCAAGGAACTGGCGCGGACCGGCGTGCTGGCGAACTGCATCACGCCTGCGGCAGCGGAGACGGACCTCTTCAAGCAGATGACGCCGGACCAGATCGCCTGGATGCGGTCCAAGATCCCGATGGATCGCTTCGTGACAGTGGAGGAGATCGCCGCCATGGCCTGCTGGCTCGCGAGCGAGGAATGCTCCTTCTCGACCGGCGGCGTCTTCGACATCTCCGGCGGGCGCGCCGTCTACTGAACCTCGGCCAGGATCGGCAGCAGGTATTCGGCGAAGAGCGGCGGGTTTTCGGTGAAGGGGAAGTGCCCGATCCCGTTCATGCGGGTGAAGCGCGCGCCCTTGATCTTCGCGGCCGTCGCCTCGCTCATCTCGGCCGTGCAGGAGTAGTCGTACTCGCCTGTGAGCATGAAGAGCGGGCAGCGGGCGGTGTCGATCCGGTGCACCCGGTCCCGCGCATCCCACTCCCCGGAATAGAAGCCGATGTCGCGGTCGAAGGTGGCGTAGCCGCCCTGCGAATAGTGCCACCAGATGGCGGCGGCGCATTCCGCAGGGCTCTGCGGCGCCATCAGCCCGTGAATCCATTCGGGCACGAAGATCGCCTGGTTGATGCGTGGATCGTCCGCCCAGGGGCTGCGCCGGCCGGCCACCTGGTCGCAGGCCTCGCAGGCGATGATGGCGGAAAAGGCCTCCGGATGGCGCAGCGCGACCTCCAGGCAGATCTCCCCCGACATGGATGCGCCGAGCAGCACGGGCCGCTTCAGCCCGGCCGCCTTCACCACGCCCATGATGATCTCGACATAGCGGTCCGTCGTCAGGCGCCAGGCGCCGGGCACCTCGGCCGGCGGCGGGCTCTTGCCGTGCCAGGGCATATCGAAGGCGGTGATGCGCCAGTCCTTCGTGATGCGGGCATCGGCCATCAGCCCATGCGCCTGGCGGTTGTCGGCGCCCGCGGTGTGCAGCACCAGCAGGTCCCTGCCCTGCCCCGCCTGCTCGGCATAGATCCGCCAGTCACGCCCGTCCGCCTTCACGTCGAGGTAGCGCCCGATGGGATCGGCCTGCGGCGCGGCGGGCAGCGACGGGCGCGGGAAGGCCGGCACCGGCCCGTTCCCGCGCAGCACCAGCCAGCGCCCGATCTCGAGCACGCGCCGCGCGAGGTGGCAGTGGCGGAGGAAGTCCATCTCCTCCCCGGTCACGCGGAAGCCGGGCACGCGATGGCGCATGGCGAAGATCGCGTGGTGGTGCCGCGGCGGGATCGGCTCGAGGTGTTTCGCCCAGATCTCCGGCGTCGCCTCCAGCGCGAAGGCCTCCGGGCCCGTCGCGCCGCCGAAGGCGAAGACCGCGCGCGCCTCGCCGCTCACGATCGCGAACCGCACCGCGACGCCCTGGCGCCATTCCGCGAGCACCGCATCCTCGGCGCAGGCCGCCTGCCAACGGGCGACGAAGCCTTCCCACGCGCTGCCCTGCGGCCAGCCTGCCATGCGTCCCTCCCGGCGTATCCTCGGGCCAAGGATGTCAGCGGCCGGCGGGACGGGCAACCGGCGTTGCCAGAGGCATCGGGCCCGCGCACATTGCCGGCCATCCAACCTCCGCCATCGGGGAAACGACCATGACCTCACCCACCAAGATCGCCGTCGTCACGGGCGCCGGCACCGGCGTCGGCCGCGCCGCCGCCCTTGCCCTGCTCGGCGGCGGCTGGGCCGTGGTGCTGACCGGCCGGCGGAAGGATGCGCTGGAGGAGACCATCGCGCTCGCCGGCGACGCCGCGCCGCGCGCGCGCGCCATCCCCGCCGACGTCGCGGACCCGGCTTCGGTGGACGCGCTGTTCGGCGCGGTGAAGCAGGAATTCGGCCGGCTCGACCTGCTGTTCAACAATGCCGGCCAGAACGTGCCGGGCATGCCCTTCGAGGACCTGACCTACGCCGACTGGTCGCGCGTGGTCGCGGTGAACCTCACCGGCTCCTTCCTCTGCGCCCAGGCCGCCTTCCGCATCATGAAGGACCAGTCGCCGCAGGGCGGGCGCATCATCAACAACGGCTCGATCAGCGCGCATACGCCGCGCCCGGACAGCGCACCCTACACCGCGACGAAGCATGCCATCACGGGCCTGACCAAGTCGCTGATGCTGGACGGCCGCAAGTACGACATCTGCGCTGGACAGATCGACATCGGCAACGCCGCGACGCCGATGACGCGCCGCATGTCGCAGGGCGTGAAGCAGGCCGACGGCTCCGTCGCGGTCGAGCCGACCATGGACGTGAACCATGTCGGGCAGGCGATCCTGCACATGGCCAACCTGCCGCTGGAATCGAACATCTTCACGCTGACGATCAAGGCCACGAAGATGCCGTTCGAAGGGCGCGGCTGAACCAAGGTCGGGGGAGGGTGAACCTCCCCCGAGCCCCCTCCCTTCCTTGAATTTTCGCCCTCGGCGAACGGCGACTCAGATGTCGCCGCGCTCGGCGAGCAGGCGCTTCACTTCGGCCTTGGGGACCTTGCCGTAGCCGGACCGCGGCAGCGCATCCCACACCACGATCCGCGACGGCCATTTGTACCGCCCGAGGCGGCCATCGAGATGCGCCATGACCGACGCCGGGTCGATGGCGCCGCCTTCCGCGGCCACCAGCACGGCGATGCCGGCCTCGCCCCACTTCTCGTGCGGCACGCCGACGACGCAGGCCTCCGCCACGTCCGGATGCGTCAGCAGCACCTCCTCCACCTCCCGCGGATACACGTTCGATCCGCCGGAGATGTACATGTCGGACTGGCGGCCGGTGATGTGCAGGAACCCGCGCGCGTCGAGATGCCCCAGGTCGCCCGTGTGGAACCAGCCGCCCGCGAAGGCCTTCTCGTTCGCCACCGGGTTCTCGAAATAGCCCGCCATCACGGCAGGGCCGCGGACGCAGATCTCGCCCGTCTCCCCGGCGGCCAGCCGGCGGTTCTGCGCATCGAGGATCGCCACCTCGATCCCCGTGCGCGGATAGCCGCAGGAGCCGATCGGGAAGGCCGGGTCGTCCTCCAGGCTGTGCCATTCGGGCGGCAGGACCGTGATGTTCCCGGTCACCTCGCCCAGGCCGAAATACTGCACCAGGCAGGGACCGAGCTTGCGCAGCGCGTGCTTCTGGTCCTCCCGGTACATCGGCGCGCCGGCATAGATCACGTGGCGCAGGCTCGAATGGTCATGCGCATCGACGCTCGCGTCGCGGCAGAGCGCGTTCAGGATCGTCGGCACGGTGAACATGTTGCTGACGCGGTGCTTCTCCACCAGCCGCCAGGCTTCCGGCACGTCCAGCCGCTCCCCCGGCAGCAGCACCGAGGCCGCGCCGCGCGCCACCTGCGCCATCGCATGGATACCCGCGCCATGCGACAGCGGCGCGACGACCAGCGAGGCATCGCGCTCGCTCAGCCCCGGCATCAGGTCCGCGATGTGGTTCACGACCACGAAGGCGAGTTGCCCATGCGTCAGCGTGCCGCCCTTGGGCCGCCCCGTGGTGCCGGAGGTGTAGAACAGCCAGGCCGGATGGTCGCGATCGACGGCGACGGTCTCGGTCACCGGCGAGGCCGCTCCCTCCGCGACGAGATCCTCCCATGACGGCCCCGCGCCTTCCCCGATCGCGACCTCGACCATGCAGGCCGCGTTGCCCGCGCGCGCCGCGGCGCGGTGCTCGGGGAAGCCTGTGTCGAAGAGATGCGCCCGGCAGCCGGCATTGGCCGCGAGGAAGGCGACCTCCGGCGGGCTCAGCCGGAAATTCGTCGGCACCCAGACGGCGCCGATCAACCAGCAGGCCCAGCAGGATTCGAAGATGGCGTTGCCGTTGCGGGCATGAACGAGGACCCGGTCGCCCGCGCCGATGCCGCGCGCGCGAAGGCCCGCCGCGGCCGCCGTCACGCGCGTCGCGACCTCGGCCCAGGTCCAGGTCCGCTCGCGCCAGACCAGCGCGGGATGGTCCGGCAGCCGCCGCGCCGTCTGCAACAACGGGCTCGCGAGGTTCGAGGTCGGGATCATTGGCGCTTCCTCCGCCCCTTGGTCTGCCGCGCCCCGCGCCACCCCGCAAGCATGCCGGCGCTTGCGGCGGGGCCCGCGCCCGGGCAATCCTGCAACCAAGCGCCGCCAGGGCGCGCAGATGAACGATCCGTCAGGGAGATTCGCCAGATGACCGAAACCCGCCTCCGCGGCTCGCGCCGCACGCTCCTGCTCGCGGCCGCGGGCACCGTCCTCGGCATGCCGCTGCGCGTCCGGGCGCAGCAGCAGTACCGGCCTGAGTACAAGGTCTCGGTCGTCGGCAACCGGCCCATCCCGCTCTCGGGCGGTGCCTTCGACTGGGCGGACATGGTCACCCAGCGCTCGGGCGGGCGCATCAACATGAAGGTCTATCCGGGCAGCCAGCTGGTCGGCGGCGACCAGACGCGCGAACTCGTCGCCATGCGCCAGGGCGTGATCGACATGGCGGTGTTCAGCACCATCAACATCTCGCCGCAGATCCGCGAGATGAACATCTTCTCCCTGCCCTTCCTGCTGCGCGACCATCGCGGCTTCGACGCCATCATCAACGGGGAGGTCGGGCAGGACCTGTTCCGCACCCTCGCGGCGCGCGACGTCGTGCCCGTTGCCTGGGGCGAGAACGGCTTCCGTGAGCTCTCGAACTCGCGGCGCGACGTCCGCCGCCCCGAGGATCTGCGCGGCATGAAGATCCGCTTTGCCGCCGGCGCCATCTTCAGCGAGATCTTCACCGCCATGGGCGCGAACCCGCTGCAGATGTCCTTCGCCGACCTGCAGCCGGCGCTATCCACCGGCGCGGTCGACGGGCAGGAGAACCCGGTCAACCTCTTCCTCGCCTTCCGCATGGACACGCTGGCGCAGAAGCACCTGACCATCTGGAACTACGTCGCCGATGCGGGCGCCTTCGTCGTCGCCAAGTCGGTGATGGACAGCTTCGCGCCGGCGGACCGCGACCTGGTCATCGCCTGCGCGCGGGAAGCCGCCCAGAAGCAGATCGCCGAGAGCCGCAAGGGCATCGGCATCGGCGGCGATCGCTCCGCGCTCGAGGAATGCGCGCGCCGCGGCGTCACGGTGGCCGAGCTGACGCCCGCCGAGAAGGAGGCCTTCGCCCGCGTCACCCGCCCGGTCTACGACAAGTGGGCGCAGACCGTGGGCACGGCGCTGGTCCAGAAGGCCGAGGCTGCGGTCGCACGCGCGGTCGCCTGACAGTGAGCGCCGAGCCCGACCCGACGCTCGAGAGGACCAATCCGCGGACGCTGGTGCCGCTGCGGATCGAGGAAGTGCTCATTGCGGCCGCCATGGCCGCGATGGCGCTGATCACCGCGGCCAACGTGGTGACGCGGTACCTGAGCAACGTCTCCCTCGCCTTCACCGAGGAATACTCGGTGGCGCTGATGGTGGTGGTGGCACTGCTCGGCACGGCCCTCGCCACCGCAACCGGCCGGCACATCCGCATCGGGGTCCTGGTCGACGGGCTCTCGCCCGCCCATCGCCGAATGGCGGAGGCGGCGGCGATGGTGCTGACCATTCTGTGCTTCGGGCTGCTCGCCTGGTACGGCGCGCGGCTGACCTGGGACGAATACCGCTTCGAGGTCCTCTCGAACGGCCTCGGCCACCCGAACTGGATCTACACGGGCTGGCTGCCACTTCTCTCGCTCGTGGTGATCGCGCGCGCGGCCGGGCGGCTCGCGCGCGTGCTGCGCGGCGGGGAATGGTAGGCACATGATCGGGGTCGTGCTCTTCGCGCTGTTCACCTTGATGCTGCTCGGCGCGGTGCCGATCGCGATCGCGCTCGGCCTCGCCGGCGCGGCGGCGATCGTCCTGGCCGACCAGTCGCTGTTCGCCATGCCGACCAATGTCTATGCCGGCATCGCGAAATATCCGCTGATCGCGATCCCGATGTTCGTCCTGGTGGGCAGCGTCTTCGACCGCACCGGCGTGGCGCTGCGGCTGGTGCGCTTCGCGACCGCGCTCGTGGGCGCCGGGCGCGGGGCGCTCGCCTCGGTCGCGGTGCTGGTGGCCATGGTCATCGGCGGCATCTCGGGCTCCGGCCCCGCCACCTCGGCCGCGGTCGGCCAAGTGGTGACGCGCAGCATGGTGGCGGATGGCTATCCGCGGCCCTTCATCGCGGCAACCGTGGGCGCCGCGGCGGCGACGGACATCCTGATCCCGCCCTCCATCGCCTTCATCATCTACGCGGTGCTGGTCCCCGGCGTCTCGGTGCCGGCGATCTTCATGGCGGGGATGTTCCCGGGAATCCTGGCGGGGCTGGCCATCATCGTCCCGATCGTCGTCATCTCGATGATCAAGGATTTCGGCGGCAAGGCGCGCGCCGAGGAACGCCTGCGCGTCTGGCAGACCTTCAAGGAGGCGATCTGGGGCCTGATGGCGCCCGTCGTCATCCTCGGCGCCATGCGGTCGGGCTTCGTCACGCCGACCGAGGCAGCAGTGCTCGCCGTCGCCTACGGGCTGTTCGTGGGCTTCGTCGTCTATCGCAGCCTGACGCTGCGCGACGTCTACGAAATGCTGGTGGAGGCGGGGGAACTCTCGGCCATCATCCTGATCGTCGTCGCACTGGCCAGCGTCTTCGCCTGGTCGACCTCGACGCTCGGCATCGTGCAGCCGATCGCCGCCTGGGTCGTGGGCCTCGGGCTCGGCGAATACGGCACCATCGGGCTGCTGATGCTGGTGCTCATCGTCATCGGGATGTTCCTCGATGGCGTCTCGACCTTCCTCATCCTGCTGCCCGTGCTGATCCCGATCGCGAATTCCTTCAACTGGGACCTGACATGGTTCGGCGTGATCCTGACCATGAAGATCGCGATCGGCCAGTTCACGCCGCCGATGGCCGTGAACCTCATGGTTTCCTGCCGCATCGCCGGCGTCAGCATGGAATCGACCATCCCCTGGGTGGTGTGGATGATCCTCGCGATGTTCGTGGCGCTGGCGCTCGTCGTGGTGTTCCCCGACATCGCCCTGTGGCTGCCCCGCGTGATGGGCCTCGGCTAGGAGAGCCGCAAGCCGAGCTCCCGCACGGTGCGCCGTTCCTCCTCGTTCTGCATCATCGCCGCCGTGGCGTAGTCCTCGGTGTTCAGGTAGCGCACCGGCATGTCGAAGCGCGCGACGGTGGCCAGATGCACGGGGTCGAACAGCGCCTCCCTGAAGGCGTCGTGCAGGATGCGCACCACCTGCGGGTCCATCCCGCGCGGCCCCGCGATGCCATAGGTGCTTTCGCCGAGCACGTCGTAGCCCGCCTCCCGGAAGGTCGGCACGTCGGGGAAGCGGCGCGCGCGCTCGCTCATCCAGACGCCGAGCGGCCGGACGCGCCCTTCCAGCGCCATGTCCGCCCAGGCGCTGGTCTCCGCCGAGAAGTGGATGTCGCCCGACAGCAGCGCCTGCAGGTTCGGCGCCGCGCCGCGGAAGGGCACCGCCTGCCAGTCGATGCCGGCCAGCCGCGCAAGGCGCGTCATCTGGATGTCGGTCGTGTTCGCCCCGGGCGTGCCGTAGTTCAGCCGGCCCGGATGGGCGCGGGCATGGGCGACCAGCTCCTGCATCGTACGCCAGGGCGCGTCGGGCCGCACCACCACGCCGCCCATGTAGCCGACCAGGCGGATGATCCAGGAGAAGTCCCGCGTTGGGTCCCATTGCGGGCGTTCCTGCATCGCCGGCATGCGGAACACGCCGTTGGGCATCTGGCCGAGCGTGTAGCCATCCGGCCGCGCTTCCCGCGCCATGTGCAGCGCGCCGAGGGTGCCGGAGGCGCCGGGCTTGTTCTCCACGATCACCGGCTGGCCGAGCCGCCGCGCCGCCTGCTCGCACAAGGATCGCATCTGGATGTCGGTCGCCCCGCCCGGCGTCCAGGGCACGAGCACGCGGATGGCGCGGTCGGGATAGCGCCCCTGCGCGAGCGACGGTCGGACCAGAAGCGCCGAGGCGCCCGCCAGCAGAAGGCGACGAGGCGTGGTGAACGCTCCGGACATCGGCTTCCTCCCAGTCTTGTTGGGGGAAGCCTAGCAACGCCTTGCCGGCCGGGGGCAGCGAATTCGGCGCCCCCGGCCCCGGTCGTTCAGCCGCCGGGCTGCGGCACGATCCGGATATAGGGCTTGGGTTCCTTCCAGCCCTGCGGGAACAGCGCCTTGGCGTCCTCGTTGGACACCGAGCCGGCGATGATCACGTCCTGCCCGCGGGTCCAGTTGGCCGGCGTCGCCACCTTGTGCTTCGCCGTCAGCTGCAGGCTGTCGAGCAGGCGCAGGACCTCGTCGAAGTTCCGCCCCGCCGTCATCGGATAGGCGAGATAGGCCTTCACCTGCTTGTCCGGCCCGATGAAGACGACGACGCGCACCGTCTGGTTCGCCGCCGCCGTGCGGCCTTCCGAGGTGGCGCCGGCATCGGCCGGCAGCATCCCGTACAGCTTCGAGACCTGCAGCGTCGGGTCGCCGATCATCGGATAGGTCACCGCATGGCCGGTCACCTCGGCGATGTCGCCTTCCCAGCGATGGTGGCTTTCGACCGGATCGACGGACAGGCCGATGATCTTGCAGTTGCGCTTGTCGAATTCCGGCTTCAGCCCGGCCATGGTGCCGAGTTCCGTCGTGCAGACGGGCGTGAAGTCCTTCGGGTGGCTGAACAGAATCGCCCAGCCATCGCCGATCCATTCATGGAAGCGGATGCGGCCCTGGGTCGTGTCGGCCTCGAAATCGGGCGCGGCCTGGCCGATCTGGATGCTCATGGCGGTGTCTCCCTACCGAGTAGGCGCGGAGGCGACCACGCGCGCACGCCCGCCGCAAGCAGAAGGTTCCGCTCGCCGCGCGCGGATGCGGAACGAGCGCCGGATTCTCCGCCTCACGTGCCGCGCGGAAAGAATCTGCTACCGCGCCGCCAGGCGCCGGATCGCATCCGCGACGCGTGTGGGTGTGATGCGCAGGCTGTCCTCGAGCGGCGGGCTGAAGGGCACGGGCGCGCGCGGTGCGCCGAGCCGTTCCACCGCCGCCAGGCCGGCAGGCCCCAGCGCCTCCACCACCCGCGCGACCACTTCCGCCCCGAAGCCCGAGACCGTCACCGCCTCATGCACCACCAGCAGGCGCCGCGTGCGGCGCGCCGAGGCGATGACCGCCGCCTCGTCCCAGGGCCAGAGGCTGCGCAGGTCGAACACGTCGCAGGCGATGCCGCTCTCCCGCGCCCCCTGCTCCACCACCGGCACCGTCGCGGACCAGGTGACCACCGTCGCCGCGTCGCCCGCGGCGGCGTGGCGCGCCACGCCGAACGGGATCGGCGCGATCTCCTCCGCCACCTCGCCTTCCGAGGTCCAAAGGTTCTTGGGTTCCATCAGCACGACCGGATCGTCGCTGCGGATCGCGGCCTTCAGCAGCCCGGCCGCATCCGCCGGCGTGCCGGGGGCCGCGACGACCAAGCCCGGTATGTGCGTCAGCCACGCTTCCAGGCACTGGCTGTGCTGGGCCGCGGAATTGCGCCACATCCCCTGCGGCATGCGCACCACCAGCGCGGCGCGCCCCTGCCCACCGAACATGTAGCGGACCTTGGCGATCTGGCTGACCAGCTCGTCCATGGCGCAGAGCGTGAAGTCGGCGATACGCATCTCCACGATCGGCCGCGTGCCGCACAGCGCAGCGCCGAGCCCCGCGCCCATGATCGTGCTCTCGCTGATGGGCGTGGAGACGATGCGGTCCGGGCCGAACTCCTCCGCCAGCCCCTTGTACTGGCCGAAGATGCCGCCCTGCACCAAATCCTCGCCCAGCGCCCAGACCAGCGGATCGCGGCGCATCTCGTCGGCGAGCGCGCGGCGCGTCGCCTCGGCGAAGCTCATGCGGGTCATGCCGGCGCCCCCGCATCCTGGACATCCGTGAAGGCCGCGCCCGGATCCGGCCAGGGCGCGGCCATCGCCGCGGCGCGGTGGCCGGCCATCTCGGCCGCCGCCTCGGCTTCCAGCGCGGCGATCTCGCCCGCCGTCACACCCGCCCCTTCCAGCAGGGCGGCGAGGCGCCGGATGCAGTCGCGCTGCCGCGCCACGGCCGCTTCCTCGGCGGGGCGATAGGCGGCGGCATCGGTCCCCGTATGCCCTTCCCAGCGGTAGCATTTCGCGTGCAGGAATTGTGGGCCCGCGCCGGCGCGGATGCGCGCGACGAGTTCCGCCGCGACGGCATCGACCGCCATCGCATCCTCCCCGTCCACGCCCGTCGCCGGCACGCCGCAGGCCTCGGCGCGCACGGCCGGGCCGCCGCCGGCCGTCACCGCGCTGTTGCGCGTGAAGGCGGCGAAGCCGTTGTCCTCGCAGACGAATAGCACCGGGAGGCGATAGAGCGCCGCCCAGTTCATCCCCTCGAGAAAGGGGCCGCGATTCACCGCCCCGTCGCCGAAGAAGCAGGCGACGATCGCGTCCTCCTTCGTCAGGCGGATCGCCTGCGCCGCGCCGCAGGCGATGGGGATGCCCGCGCCGACCACGCCATTCGCGCCGAGCATACCCACCGCAAAATCCGCGATGTGCATCGACCCGCCCTTGCCGCCGCAGGACCCACCCGCGCGGCCGTGCAGTTCCAGCATCATCGCCCGCGCATCGGCGCCCTTGGCGATGGCGTGCCCATGGCCGCGATGGGTGCTGGTGATGCGGTCCGCGCGCCGCAGGTTCGCGCAGACGCCGACGGCGACCGCTTCCTGCCCGATGGAAGGATGCACCACGCCTGGCGCCTTGCCTTCCCGCATCGCGGCGACGGCCTCGCGCTCAAAGGCGCGGATGCGCGCCATGTCGCGCAGCATGGCCATGCGCCGCGCCGTCTCGTTGGACGTGCCCGACATGCGGGTCCCCTCCCCCTGTTGCCAGCCCCCCGGGCGCGCTCTACTCCCGGCGAGGGAGAAGGAACGCCATGCTGGACCGGCTGATCGTGGTGGACAGCGTCACCCGGCTGGGGCCGGAGGCGCAAGGGCGCGTCATCGTCGGCGGGTCCCATGGCGGGATCTACGCGGCCTACCTCGCGGCGAAGGCGCGCGTCGCGGGGGTGCTGCTCAACGATGCGGGGATCGGTCTCGACGGGGCCGGCATCGCGGGGCTCGCCTGGCTCGACCCGCTCCGCGTGCCGGCCGCCTGCTGTTCCCACCGCAGCGCGCGCATCGGCGACGGCTTCGACCTGCTCGGCCGCGGCATAATCAGCCATGCGAACCGCGCCGCCGCGGCGCTCGGCATCGAGCCAGGCATGTGGTGCCGGGAGGCAGCCCGCCGCCTGGCCGCCGCGCCGCTCACGCCCGCCGATCCGCCCGAGAGCGCGGAAAGCCGCTTTCCCATCGAGGTGGCGGGCCGGGCCCGCGCCAGCGCGATCGATTCCAATTCCCTGATGGGTCCGGACGACGACGGCACCATCGTCGTCACCGGCAGCCACGGCGCGCTGCTCGGCGGCCGGCCGGAGACGGCGGCGCGCGCGAATGTCTTCGCCGCGCTCTACAACGACGCCGATGGCGGGATCGACGGCGCCGGCTTCACGCGCCTGGCCGCGCTCGATGCGCGCGGCATCGCTGCGGCCACCTATTCCGCCTGGACGGCGCGGATCGGCGATGGCCGCTCCGCCGTCGAGACCGGCATCGTCAGCGCCGTGAACGCCCGCGCGGCCGCGCTCGGCGTCGCACCCGGCGGCACGGTGCGGGCCGCCATCACCATCCTCGCCGAGGCGATCGAAAAGGACCGACGCGCGTGACCAGTTCCAACACCACCCTGAAGATCACCGGCGGCGAGGCGCTGGCGCGCATGCTGCAGGCGCACCAGGTCGGCCCGATGTTCGGCATGGGCGGCTTCCAGCTGCTGCCCTTCTACGAGGCCGTGCGCGCGCTCGGCCTGAAGCACTACCTGATCAACGACGAGCGCTGCGGCACCTTCGCCGCCGATGCCTGGGCGCGGGTGACGAACCGGCCGGGCGTGGTGGATGCGACGCTCGGGCCGGGGGCGACGAACCTCGTCACGGGACTGGTGGAATCGCTGAATGCCGGCATCCCGCTGGTGGCGATCACCGGCGACGCCAACCGCGACCACGCCTGGAAGAACATGACGCAGGAAGCGCGGCAGGTGGAGATCCTGCGCCCCGCCTGCAAGGAATTGCTGCGCGTCGAGAGCACCAAGCGGATTCCGGAATTCGTCCGCCGCGCCTTCGCCGTCGCCACCTCCGGCCGCCCCGGCCCCGTGGTGCTCGACGTGCCGGAGGATGTCGCGCATGGCGAGCACGAATTCGGCGCAGATGAGATCTGGGCCGACCCCGGCACGCTGATGGCCCAGGCGCGGCGCACGCGCCCCGATGGGCGGGAACTCGACCGTGCCGCCGCGCTGCTCGCCAGGGCGAAGCGGCCGCTGCTGCTGGTGGGCGGCGGCATCCATGTCTCCGGCGCGCATGCCGCGCTGCGCGCGCTGGCCGAGGCGCACGCCATCCCCGTCGCGCACACCATGTCGGGCAAGGGTGCCATCGCCTGCACCCATCCGCTCTCCCTCGGCGTCTTCGGGCGCTATTCGCGCATCGCCAACGACTTCATCGCGGAAGCGGACCTGCTGATCGTGGTCGGCTGCAAGCTGGGCGAGATCGCGACGAAGCGCTTTTCCCTGATGCCCGCCGGCGTGCCGCTGATCCACATCGAGATCGTGCCGGAGGAGATCGGCCGCACCACCCGCGCCGATGTCGCGATGGCGGCGGATGCGCGCCTCGCGCTCGAGGACCTGCTCGCCGCGCTGCCGCCGGGCCCGCTGCCCGAAGGCCGCGCGGACTTCGCCGCGGCGATCGCCCCGCGCATGGCCGCCTGGCGCGCGGGGGCGGCGGACCGGCTGGAATCGAACGAGACGCCGATCAATGTCGGCCGCCTGATCAACGAGCTGAACCTGGCGATGGGGGAGGAGGACATCCTCGTCGCCGATGGCGGCTTCGCGGGCCATTGGGGCGGGCTGCTGTTCGACACCAAGAAGGAAGGCCGCCACTTCATCGCCGATCGCGGCTTCGCCTCCATCGGCTATGGCGCGCCGGGGGCGATGGGCGCGCAGATGGCGGCCGGACCGAAGCGGCGCGTCGTCGGCCTGACCGGCGATGGCGGCTTCAACATGACGATCGGGGAGATCGAGACGGCGCGGCGCGCGGGGGCGAACTACGTGCTCTGCGTCTTCAACAACGCGGCCTCGGGCTACGTGAAGGCGCTGCAGCACGCGGTCTACGGGCCGGGCAACTACCAGTCCTCCGAATTGGCCGAGACGGACTACGCCGCCGCGGCCCGCGCCTTCGGCTGCCACGGCGTGCGCGTGGAGGACCCGGCGAAGCTCGCCGGCGCGATCCGGGAAGGGCTGGAGAACACCTCATCCCCCACCATCCTCGACGTGATCGTCACGCGCGATCCGGCGCGGATGCTGCCCGGCGTCGACAACCGCACGCTGAAGGTCGAGAAGGGCGACCGCCCGGTCTGACGCGACGCCCCACGGCCGCCACGAAAGCGGCTAGGATGCGCGGGCCATGACCGCGCCGCGCCGCCTGCTCGCCGCCCTGATCCTCGCCCTGCCCTGCGCGGCGGCGGCGCAGGACCAGCGCCTGCCGAGCGTGCAGTACGGCACGCCGCTGCCCCAGGTGCTCTACGGCGCACCGGGACCGGAGCCGGAGCAGCGCCGCGCGGCCCCGGCGCCCGCGCCGCTGCCGCCGCGAGCGCTGCCGCCGCCCGCGGCGCCGCAGGGCAGCCTCACCTACCAATCGGGGCCGGCCTACATCCCGCCGCAGGCCTATTGGGGCGCGCCGCCCTATTGGGACCGCGCGCCGCCCGCCTGGCGCCGGCCCGGCCCGCCGCAGGACACCGCGCCCTACGTCTCCCCCCGCAACGGGTATTTCGAACGACCGCTGCCCGAAGGCTCCTATGTCGGCCGTCCGCCGAGCGCCCCGCCACCGCCGACCTATGGCCGCCCGCGCGGCTGGTGAGGGACGAGGCGCGCGGTGCCGCGCGTTTCCCCAGCGCATCGACGTGCCACAGCCCCGCCACGCTGGCGCGCGATGATGACCTTAGGCACGGCGCGAGTCGCGCGGCGCCCTTTCTCGGACGGGAACGGACCATGGCCCGCAAGGGACTTCTCGCGATGCTGGCGGTGCTCCTCGCAGCCGGCTGCACCAACCCCTACGACCCGACGCAGCGCGCGCTCGGCGGCGGGCTGATCGGCGCCGGCACCGGCGCGGTGATCGGCGGCGCGGCAGGCGGGCGCGGCGGCGCGGCGTTCGGCGCGCTGGCCGGCGGTCTCGGCGGCGCGGCGATCGGCGCCGCGACCACGCCGACCCCGCCGCCGCAGCAATATGGCGGCTACGGTGGCTATGGCAGCGGCCAGGGCTACTACCCGCAGCAGCAGCCCCAGCCCTACTACGCGCCGCAGGGCGGCCCGCAGCCCTATTACGCCCCGCAGGGCGGCGGATATGTCAGCGCGCCCTATCCGATGCAGCAGCCCTATCAGCAGCCGTACCAGCAACCCTACCAGCAGCCCTACCAGCAGCCGCCCGGATCCTACTGGCAGCCGCAGCCCTACCAGGGCGGCTATCCTCCGCCGGACCCCTACGCCTACCGCTACTGACCGCTAGCCGCCGGCCGCGAGGATCTCCGCCCGGCGTGGCAGGGACGGCACGGCGCCCAGCACGCGGCAGGCGAGCGCGCCCGCGACCACGCCGCGCCGCAGCGCTGCCGGGATGCCCATCCCTTCCGCCAGCGCCGCGGCGAAGGCGCCGGTGAAGGCGTCCCCCGCGCCGGTGCTGTCCCGCACGCTGACCGGCGGTGGCGCGGCATGCAGCCGCGATCCGTCGCGGCCCGCCCAATGGGCGCCCGTCGCACCCGCCGTCAGAACCACGCCCTCCGCGACCAGCGGAAGAAGCACGGCGGCCAGCGCCTCCGGCGTGCCGCCCCGGCCGGCGAGGCGCTCGGCCTCCGTCTCGTTCACGATCAGGATGTCGGTCGCGGCCAGCAGCGCCGGCGGCAGCGTCTGGGCCGGCGCCGCGTTCAGCAGCGTGCGCGCGCCCGCCCTGCGCGCGGCCTCGAAGGCGGCGAGCGTCGCCTCGACCGGCGTTTCCAGCTGCGCCAGGACGATCGCCGCGCCGGGCAGCCCGGCCAGGGCTTCCATGGGCGTGAGCGTTCCGTTCGCGCCGGCCACGATGACGATCTCGTTCTCCCCGGCGGCGTCGAGCAGAATCAGCGCCTCCCCCGTCGGGGTGCCGTCCCGCGGCGGGATGGGCGCGGGCGCGATCCCCTCGGCCGCCCAGAGATCCCGCGCCGCCACCCCCGCCGCATCTGCCCCGACCGCGGCGGCGAAGGTCACCTCCGCCCCCGCCCGCGCGGCCGCGACGGCCTGATTGCTGCCCTTGCCGCCATGGAAGCGGTCCATGCCCGTCGCCGCCAGCGTTTCCCCGGGCTTCGGGAAGCGTGCGACGCGCAGCACCGTGTCGCGGTTGTAGGAGCCGATGACGAGCAGGCGGGCCATGCGCCGGACGCTCCCGCGCGCGGCGGCCAGGGTCAAGCGGCGCGGCCCGGGTTGCGGTGCAGCAAAGCGCCCCTAACCTAAGACCCCGAAGCATCCCCGAGGTCCCCATGCCCGACACGAACCTGGCCGATCCCACCTCGCTGAAATTCGGTGTCGGCCAGCCCGTCCCGCGGCAGGAGGACCCGATCCTCCTCCAGGGCCAGGGCCGCTACACCGACGACATCGCGGTCGCCGGACAGGTCTGGTGCGTCATGGTCCGCAGCCCCTACGCCCATGGCGTCATCCGCGGCATCGGCACGGATGCGGCCAGCGCCATGCCGGGCGTGCTCGGTGTCTACACCGCCGCCGACATGGCGGAATACGGGCCGATGCGGTCGGTCCTGCCGCTCAAGAACAAGGACGGCAGCCCGCTGATCAACATCGAGCGCGGGCCGCTCGCCGCCGACCGCGTGCGCTTCGTGGGCGACCCGGTCGCCTTCGTGGTGGCCGAGACCAAGGCCCAGGCGAAGGACGCCGCCGAGGCGGTCGAGATGGACATCGACATGCTGCCCGCGGTGACGGAGGCCTCCGCCGCCGCGGCCCCCGGCGCGCCGCAGCTCTACGACCACGTGCCGGGCAACGTCGTGCTCGACTTCCGCTACGGCGATGCGGCGAAGGTCGAGGACGCCTTCGCCCGGGCCTCGCACGTCACCACGCTGTCCATCCGCAACAACCGGATCGTCGTCTGCGCGATGGAACCGCGCAGCGCCATCGGCGAATGGGACGCGGCCGAGGGCCGCTACATCCTGCGCGTCGGCAGCCAGGGCGTCTTCGGCCTGCGCAACCAGATGGCGAACGACATCCTCAAGGTGCCGGTCGAGAAGGTCCGCATCCTGACCGGCAATGTCGGCGGGTCCTTCGGCATGAAGGCGAGCGCCTATCCCGAATACACATGCATCCTGCACGCGGCGAAGATGCTCGGCCGGCCGGTGAAGTGGACGGATGAGCGCACCGGCGCCTTCCTCTCCGACTGCCATGGGCGGGACCACGAGACGACGGCCTCCCTCGCCCTCGACGCCGAGGGCCGCTTCCTCGCGGTGAAGCTCGTCTCCTACGGCAACATGGGGGCGTATCTGTCGACCGTCGGCAACCTGATGGGCACCGGCAACTTCTCGAAGAACATCCAGTCCAACTACGCGACGCCGCTGCTACTGGTGGAGACGAAGAACGTCGTCACCAACACCACGCCCGTCTCGGCCTATCGCGGCGCCGGCCGGCCCGAGGGCAACTACTTCATGGAGCGGCTGATCGAGACGGCGGCGCGCGAGACCGGCCGCGACCCGATCGCGCTGCGCAAGCTGAACCACATCCGGCCGGAGCAGTTCCCCTTCAGCGCGCCCTCAGGTTCCGTCTACGATTCCGGCGATTTCTCCGCGCTGCTGGACAAGGCGCTGGAAGCCGCGGACTGGAACGGCTTCGAAGCGCGCAAGGCCGAAAGCGCGGCGCGCGGCATGCTGCGCGGACGCGGGCTCGGCAACTTCCTCGAATGCACCGCCCCGCCCATGAAGGAACAGGGCGAGCTGGTATTCGAGGCCGACGGCACCGTCACCATCGTCACCGGCACGCTCGACTACGGCCAGGGCCACTGGACGCCCTTCGCCCAGGTGCTGCACCAGAAGCTCGGCGTGCCCTTCGAGAAGATCCGCCTCGTGCAGGGCGATTCCGATCGGCTGGTCGCCGGCGGCGGCACGGGCGGATCGAAGTCGCTCATGGCCTCCGGCGCCGCGATCCTGCAGGCGGCAGACATCGTGATCGAGAAGGGGCGCAAGGCGGCGGGATACGTGCTGGAAGCGGCGGCCGAGGACATCGAGTTCGCGAATGGCCGCTTCGCCATCGCCGGCACGGACCGCGCCATCGGCATCATGGACCTCGCGGCCAGGCTCCACGCGATGGGCCCCCTGCCGCAGGACGTGCCCAACACGCTCGACAGCCGCACCGTCTACGACCAGGCGCCGATGGCCTTTCCGAACGGCTGCCATGTCTGCGAGGTCGAGATCGACCCCGACACCGGCCATGTGAGGATCGACCGCTACGTCTCGGTGAACGACTTCGGCGTCATCGTAAACCCGCTTCTCGTCGAGGGGCAGGCGCATGGCGGCATCGTGCAGGGCATCGGCCAGGCGCTGATCGAGCACGTCGCCTATTCCGAGGACGGACAGCTCCTGACCGGCTCCTACATGGATTACGGCCTGCCGCGCGCGGACGACCTGCCATCCTTCGGCTTCGAGAGCGCGCCGAGCCCGTGCCTCACCAACCCCATCGGCGCCAAGGGATGCGGCGAAGCGGGCTGCGCCGGGTCGCTGCCGGCGGTGATGAACGCGATTTCCGATGCGCTGGGCGGACGGCATATCGACATGCCGGCGACGCCGGAGCGCGTCTGGGCGGCGATTCACGCATAGGGGAAAAAGAAGGGGGGAGAAGGGAACTTCTCTCCCCTGCCCCCCTCAACCTTCTTTCGCTGTTTCGGCGGCGCGGACCAGCGTCTGGAGCAGGCGGTTGACGGGGGTGGGGATGCCCAACTGCTCGCCGCGCGCGACCACAAAGCCGTTCAGGTGATCGATCTCCGTTGGCCGGCCACGGCGCAGGTCCTGGGCGGTCGAGGAGAATTGCGCGGGCATGCTGGCGGCCAGGCCCAGCACCGCGTCGAGGATGCCCTCGGGCAGCGCGATGCCGGATGCCTGGGCGACGGCGGTGCATTCGGCGACCACGTCGCGCATCGCGGCCTCGACCCCCGGCACGCGGATCATCCGGCCATAGGGCAGCCCGGTCAGCGCCGACAGGGCATTGTAGGCGCAATTGACGACCAGCTTGCCCCACAGCGCGCCGATCGCATCCGCCGACACGCGCGCTGAAATCCCGGCGGCGGCGAACAGCGCGAGGATCGCCTCGTCCCGCCCCGTCGGGCCGATCAGCAACTCCCCGCGGCCGTGGTGGCGGACATGGCCGGGGCCGGCCATCTCGGTCGCCACATAGACGGCCACCGGCACCACAGGACGGCCCAGCACGGCGGACAGGCGATCGGCGTTGTCGACGCCGTTCTGCAGGCACAGGACCACGGCATCCGGCCGCAGATGCGGCGCCATCTCCCGCCCCACCTGCTCCGTATCACCCGACTTCACGCAGAACAGCACGAGCTCCGCGCCGGCGACGCCATCCGCGGTGACGGCGCCTGCCACCGCCACGCCGTGCGTCTCGCCACCCATCTCGAGCAGCAGGCCGCGCGCGCGGATGGCATCGACGTGCTGCGCCCGCCCGACCAGCGTGACGGACGCCCCGGCCCGCGCCAGCAGACCGCCATAGAAGCAGCCGATCGCGCCGGCCCCCATCACGGCAACCTTCATGGCGCGCTCCCTACCAGTGGCGGGCGGAAGCGCGAAGCGCCCCCGCCCCGGCCCTCAGGCCGCGACGAACACCCCGCCTTCCTCGCTCAGCGCCGCGAGGTGGTGGTCGATGTCGCCGAACATGTTCTCGATGACAGTCAGGCGCTTGAGGTAGTGCCCGCCCGCATACTCCATCGTCATGGCGATGCCGCCATGCATCTGGACCGTCTGCTGGCCGACGAAGCGGGCATTGCGGCCGACCTCGATCTTCACCGCGCGCATCTGGCGGCGGCGCTCGGCGGCATCCGGTTCCGCCGCCATCATCGCCGCCAGCATGGCCATCGAGCGCGCCTGCTCGAGGCAGACCATCATCTCCGCCGCGCGATGCTGCAGCGACTGGAAGGACCCGATCGGCCGGCCGAACTGCTTGCGGGTCTTAAGGTAGTCGACCGTGAGGTCCTTCGCCGCCTCCATGCAGCCGATCGCCTCGGCCGCCAGCGCCGCCATGCACTCGTCCACGACGCGTTCCACCAGCGCCAAGCCGCCATCCAGCAGCGCATCGGCGCCGACCTTCACCGCGTCGAAGGTGATGTCGGCCGCGCGCTGCCCGTCCGTCGTGCCGAAGCCGCGGCGCGTGACGCCCTGCGCCGTCGCCGGCACGAGAAAGACGCCGATGCCGTCGCGGTCGCGCCGTGCGCCGGAGATGCGCGCGGTCACGATCAGTTGGTCCGCCGTGTCGCCATGCACGACGACGCCCTTGCGGCCTTCGATCACCCAGCCCCCGCCGTCCTTCTTCGCGGTCGTCGCGACGTCATGCAGGTCGAAGCGCGACTGCGGTTCCGTATGTGCGAAGGCCAGCAGCAGGTTGCCGGCCGCGATCTCAGGCACCATCGCCCCGCGCTGCGCGGCCGTCGCGCCATGGCGCAGGAAGCCGCCGCCGATCACGACGGTGGTCAGGAAGGGTTCGAGGGTCAGCGCCCGGCCCATCTGCTCCATCACGATCATCGTCTCGACGGCGCCGTAGCCCAGGCCGCCATCCTCCTCGGCGAAGGGCATCCCGAGCAGTCCAAGCTCGGCATAGGCCGCCCACACCTCGCGCGACCAGCCCGCGCCGGACTTGATGATCGCCTTGCGCTGTTCGAACCCGTACTTGTCCTTCAGCAGCTTCCCCAGGCTGTCCTGCAGGAGCCGCTGGTCTTCGGAGAGATCGAAATCCATCTTCGTTCAGAGCCCCAGGAACGCTTTGGCCATGATGTTCTTCTGGATCTCGGTCGATCCGCCGTAGATGCTCTGCTTGCGCCAGTTGAAGTAGGTCGCCTGCGCGAGCGTCTGCCAGTCCTGCGCCACCTCGGGCTCGTTCCAGCGATCGGCTTCCGGATCGGCCGAGACGAGGCCGTAGGGGCCCGCCGCCATCACGTACAATTCGCTGATCGCCTGCTGCAGCTCCGTCCCGCGGATCTTCAGCACCGACGACGCCGGGTTCGGCTTCCGCTGGCTGAGCGCGCGGTTCTCGTCCGCCAGCACGCGCAGCGTCGTCATCTCCAGCGCCTTGAGCTGCACCTCCACCTCGGTCAGGCGGGAGCGGAAGCGCGGATCCTCCATCACCGGCCGCGCGCCGCCCGGCGCTTCCTTGGCGATCAGCTTCAGCCGGCGGATGCGTTCCTTGGATGCGCCGACGCGCGCCTGGCCGGTGCGCTCGTTCGAAAGCAGGAACTTCGCGCAATCCCAGCCGCGGTTCTCGGTGCCGACCAGGTTCGCGACCGGCACCTTCACGTCGTCGAAGAAGACCTCGTTCACCTCATGCGCGCCGTCGACGGTGATGATCGGGCGGACCGTGATGCCCGGCGTCTTCATGTCGACCAGCAGGAAGGAGATGCCCTCCTGCTGCTTCGCCGCACCCGGGTCGGTGCGCACCAGCAGGAAGATCCAGTCGGCATGCTGGGCGAGCGTCGTCCAGGTCTTCTGCCCGTTGACGATGTAGTGGTCGCCCTCGCGCTTCGCCGCGCATTTCAGGCTGGCGAGGTCCGACCCCGCGCCGGGCTCGGAGAAGCCCTGGCAGAACCACAGGTCGAGGCTCGCGAGCTTGGGCAGGAAGAACGTCTTCTGCTCCTCCGTCCCGAAGGCGATCAGCACGGGCCCGAGCATGTTGCAGTTGAAGCCAAGCGGGGATGGCGCCGGCGTCGACTGGATCTCCTCGCTCAGGATGAAGCGCTTGATGGCGCTCCAGGGCTGGCCGCCCCATTCGACGGGCCAGTGCGGCACCGCCCAGCCCTTGGCGTAGAGGCGCTTCTGCCAGTCGACCTGCATCGCCTTGGTCGGCGTGCGGCCCGACGCCATGCGCTCGCGCGGCTCGGCCGGCAGGTTGGCGTCGATCCAGGCGCGGACTTCCTCGCGGAAGGCGCGCTCCTCGTCGGTGAAGCGGAGGTCCATCCCGTTCTCTCCCGTTCGATGTCTCAGGCGGCCTTGGCGGCCGCGCCCATGGCCGCGAAGGTCCCGCCCTCCGCCGCCAGCTTCTCGATCAGCGCCGTCGGCTTCAGGTTCGCGTCGCCCGTCGACTCGGCATAGCGCGCGAGCTTGTCGCGCACGTTCTTCAGGCCCTGCGTGTCGGCCCAGAACATCGGTCCGCCGCGGAAGGCCGGCCAGCCGAAGCCGTTGATGAAGATGACGTCGATGTCGATGGGGCGGTAGGCGACGCCTTCCTCGAGGATCCGCGCGCCCTCGTTCACCATCGGCAGCAGCAGCCGCTCGAGGATCTCCTCGTCCGAGATCTTCCGCCGCCGCACCTGCATCTTCTCCGCGACGTCGAGGATGATGCGCTCGACCTCGGGATCGACCAGGCGGTTGCGCTTCTCGTCGTACATGTACCAGCCCTTGCCGGTCTTCTGCCCGAAGCGCCCCTGCGCGACGATGGCGTCGGCCACGGGTGCGACCGTCCCGCGCGCCTTGCGCACCGCCGCACCGATGTCGAGCCCGGCAAGGTCGCCCGTCGCGAGCGGCCCCATCGCCATGCCGTAGGCTTCCATCACCTTGTCGATGTCGGCGGGCAGGCAGCCTTCCAGCAGCAGCTTCTCCACCTGCGGCGTGCGCTTGCCGGTCATGCGGTTGCCCACGAAGCCGTCGCAATTGCCGACCAGCACCGGCAGCTTGCCGATCCGCTTGCCGAATTCCGTCGCGGTGGCGATCGCCGGCCAGGAGGATTTGGCGCCGCGCACATTCTCGAGCAGCCGCATGACGTTCGCCGGCGAGAAGAAGTGCATCCCGACCACGAGTTCCGGCCGCGAGGTCGCGCTCGCGATCTCGTCGATCGACAGCGTCGAGGTGTTGGAGGCGAGCACCACGCCCGGCCGCGCCGCCTTGTCGAGCCGGGCGAAGACCTGCTTCTTCACCTCCATGTTCTCGAAGACGGCCTCGATCACCAGGTCGGCCTTGGCGACCGTGCCCTCGAAATCCGTGCTGCCGGTGAGCAGGGCCTTGCGCTTCTCGTACTCGGCCTGCGAAAGCCGGCCCGAGGCGACGGTCCGCTCCCAGTTCGCATGGCAGCGCGCGAGGCCCTTCTGCAGCGCCTCCTCGCTCATCTCCACGATCGTCACCGGCACGCCGAAATTGGCGGCCGACATGGCGATCCCGCCACCCATCGTGCCGCCGCCGATCACGACCAGCCGCTCCACCGGCAGCGACTTCGCATCGGCGGGCATGCCGGGAATGCGCAGCACCTCGCGCTCGCCGAAGAAGATGTGCCGCAGCGCCTTGGACTGCTCGCCCGCCACCAGGGTCGAGAACAGCTCGCGCTCCTTCTTCAGCCCGTCCTCGAACGGCACGGTGAAGGAGGCACGCACCGCCTCGGCGCAGCCCTTGGGGCTCTCCTGCCCGCGCGTGCGCTTCAGCAGCCCGGCGATCACGGCGTCATAGGCCGCCGCATCCTGGCCCGCGATCCGGTCCGTCCGGTTCCGCGCCAGCGTGAAGGACTTGCCGATATTCGCCCGCGCCCAGGCAACGGCGCCGGCCTCGAGGTCGCCCGCGATGATCGCGTCGACGAAGCCGAGCCGATGCGCCTCGCTCGCCTTGATCGGATCGCCCGAGACGATGATCTTCGCCGCCGCCTCCGGCCCGATCATGCGCGGCAGGCGCTGCGTGCCGCCCGCGCCGGGGACGAAGCCGCGCTTGACCTCCGGCAGCCCGACCTGCGCATCCGCCACCGCCACGCGCGCATGGCAGGCGAGCGCGAGTTCCAGCCCGCCGCCCAGCGCCGATCCGTGGATCGCCGCCACCACGATGCCGGGAAAGCCCTCGATCGCGTCGAACACGTCGGGCAGCGAGGGCGGCACGCGCGGCTTGCCGAACTCGGTCATTTCCGCCCCGGCGCAGAACATGCGCCCCGTGCCGATCAGCACCACCGCCTTGGCGCCCCCGGCCTTGGCCGCGTTCATGCCGGCGAGCAGCCCGGCGCGGATCTCCGTCCGCAGCGTATTCACCGGGGGATTGTTCAGCCGGAGCACATGCACGTCGCCATGCGTGGCGTGCTGGACGAAGTCGGACACGGGCGTCACTCCCTCACCTCATTCACGGGCCTGCCCGGCCCTTCTTGGGGCCGGAGTGTCCGGCAGAACCGGCCCCGGGGCAAGCGCGCCGCGCCCCGTTGCCGTCCCCGGCCTCCCATGCTGCCCTGCGCCCAACGCAGACCATTGGGAGAAACGCGCATGTCCCTCTTCGACCTCGCCGGCAAGGTCGCCATCGTCACCGGCGGCAGCCGCGGCATCGGCCGCGCCATATGCGAACGCATGGCGGAACACGGGGCGAAGGTCGTCGTCTCCTCCCGCAAGGTCGATGCCTGCCAGGAGGTGGTGGACGCCATCACGGCCAAGGGCGGCACCGCCATGGCCGTCGCCTGCAACATCGGCCGCAAGAACGAATGCCAGGCGCTGGTCGATGCGACCATCGCCGCCTGGGGCCAGGTGGACGTCATGGTCTGCAACGCGGCGATCAACCCGCATTTCGGGCCTGCCGTGACGATGCCGGACGAGATCTTCGACAAGATCATGGCGTCCAACATCAAGTCGAACCTCTGGCTCGCGCACATGACCGCGCCGGGGATGGCCGAGCGCGGCGGCGGCTCGATCATCGTCGTCTCCTCGATCGGCGGCTTCCGCGGATCGCCCGTGCTCGGCGCCTATGCCATCTCCAAGGCCGCCGACATGCAGCTGGTGCGCAACCTGGCCGTCGAATGGGGGCCGCGGAACGTGCGCGCCAACGCCATCGCGCCGGGCCTGATCCGCACCGACTTCGCCCGCGCGCTTTGGGAGGATCCGGGGATCTACAAGAAGCGCACCAAGGACACGCCGCTGAAGCGCATCGGCGAACCGGACGAGATCGCGGGTGCGGCGGTCTTCCTCGCCTCCGCCGCCGGGTCGTTCATGACGGGGCAGACGATCGTGATCGATGGCGGCGTGCTCGCCGGCCCGCCCTCGCGCTCCGACGACGAGTGATCAGCGCAGGCCGGGCGGCTTCCCCGGGTCGAAGCCCGGCGGCGGCCCGCCGCGCTGGATCGGCGGCTTGACGCTCGCCCCCGGCCCTTCGCGGAAGGGCTGGGCAGGCGGCGGCGCGGCGGGGCGCGGCGATTGCGCGGCCTGGGAGGGGCGCGCCGCGACGGGCGGCTCTGGGTCCGCTGTCACGGGCGGTCGCGTGGGCGGCGGGACCGGCGGCACGACGGACACGACGGGCGGCGGCGTTGCGACGGGCGGGCGCGCGGCGGGCGCCGCGGCAACGGGCGCGGGCGTCGGCGTGGCGGGTGCAGCCTGCGGCGGGCGTTGCTGCGCAGGGGGCGTGGCCGCGGCCGGCGGCGCGGCGGCCTGGGCCGCGGGCGGCTGCATGCCGCGCCCAGCCGCCAGTACCTCCTCCCGCATCCGCTCGCGCGGAGGCATGCCCCGGTCGCGCGAATCCGCCGCGTGCCGCGTCGCGACATCCAGGTAGGGCCGCAGTTCCGGCACGCCGCGCGCCTCCGTCTCCCGCGCCACGACGCCGGCCTCGGTCGTCAGCGTCGCGCGGTCGGCGCCGCGCCCCAGATCGGCGACGATGCGCGCATAGCCATCCAGCGCCAGTTCACGCTCGATGCGCAGCCCCTCGGCTGCACGCGCCCAGTTGGCGCGCATCTCGGGGCTTGCCTGCACCACGTCGCCGCCATCGAGCAACGCCTGGAAACCATCGAGCCGCCGCTGCGACAGCACGGCGGACCGCCCCAGCACGGCGGCCCCTTCCAGCTGCGCGCGCACGCCGGCGCGTTCCTGCTCCAGCCGCGCGCGCTCCGTGGCCATCAGCCCGGCCTCGAGCCTGTCCAGGCGCTGGCGCAAAGATGCATCGGCCCCTTCGCGGAGGGAGGCGATCTGCCGCCGCACCTGCTCGGCTTCCGTGCCGCTGGCGCGGCTTTCCTCCTCGAAGGCGCGGTTCAGCGCCTCGGCCCGCCGCAGGCTCGTCGTCACATGGGATGCGAGGACGAGGCGGAAGCCGACCGAGGCGAGCCGCGTCGGCTGCCCGTCCGTCGCGTCATAGGGCGGGATCTCGATGCGGAGCGATGACCGCAGCGCGGCTTCCGGCGTGCGGTAGTCGCCACCCTTCACCACCACGCCGCCCGCCTGCCCGTGCAGCCGCCCGACGCGCACCGCGCGGAAGGGTTCCAGCACCATCTCGCCCACATTCCCCAGCATGTCGTGCAGGCCGAGCGGATTGGGCTCCAGCATCCCCACCGGCTGGGCGCGGCCCGAGGCCGATCGCGGCCCCTGGAACCAGGCGTAGCGTGCCGTGCCCTCCGGCATCGGGAAGGTGCGCGCGAGGAAGTCGAGCTCGCTGACCGCGGCACCGCCGCGCGCGGCGTATTCCCATTCCTCCTCGGTCGGCAGGCGGACGAAGGCGGGCGTGCCGTCGGCGCGCGGCAGCCGCGGCGCGGCGTTGCGCATCAGCCAGGTAGTGTAGCGCTGGGAAAAGGCGACGGCGTCGAACCAGGACAGCGTCGCGGCCGGCAGCCGGCCGGCGGCGGACGGCGCCGGGCAGGTCTCCTCCATCACCGCGGCGTATTGGTCGCGCGTCACCTCGTACTTGCCGATCCAGAAGATCGCACCCTCCCGGCCCTCGGCGGCGAAGGGGCCGGCCACGGCCTCCCGCCGCGCGAATTCGGCGATGCCGCCGGCGGGGTCGGTGGTGCCGAGCGTGACCGGCCGGTCATCCAGCGCGCCGGGACCGGAGGGTGTCGCGACGGGGCGGAAGGCCATCGCACCGCCGCAAGGCATGGGCAGCACAAGGTCGCCATCCGCGGCGCGGGGGTTTGAGAAATCCTCGGGCCAGGGGGCCTGCGCGGCCGCCGGCGCGGCGAGCAGCACCAGCATCGCAAGTGTCGCGGCACGCATCCTTCAGCCCTCCGCCAGGCCCTGCGCGGGCGGCACAGATGCCGCGCGCAACCCGGCCAGCACCGCCGCGAGCACCGCGCCCGCCAGCGTCACGCCCGCCGCCGCGAGCCCCATGCGCGCGGTCAGCAGGCAGACCGGCCGATCGCCGGTGACGGTGCCCGCGAAGGCGCCATTCAGCACATGCGCGACCGCCGCCGCCACAAGGAACGCCATCGCGGCGCCAGCCAGCGCCACCGCCGCCGCCTGGATGATGGGCAGCGCCAGCAGCGCGCGACGCTTCATTCCCAGCAGGGACAGCAGCGCCAGGTCCCGCCGCTTGCGTTCCACCTGCGCCCAGAGTCCGACGCCGAGGCTTACGAGATACCCCGCCCCGCCCGCGCCGGCGATCGCCAGGAACAGCAGCGCCAGGTTCCGGTCGAGCCGCAGCAGCCCCGCCACCGCCTCGGCGCGCGAGGCGACCTCGATGCCGGCGAGGCGCAGCTCGGCATCGAGCGCGGGCACATCCTCGAGCCGCGCGGCATGCAGGCGGAAGCCGGCGAAGGGGCGCGCGCGCGCCGCCATCGCATCGCCCGGGCGCGCATCCGGCGCCGCTCTGCCATCGAGGAAATCCTCCACCAGCAGCAGCACCGGCAGGGTCGCGAAGGCGGCTTCGCGCGTGGCGGCCGACAGCGGCGCGGCGGCGGCGACGCGCATCGGCAGGGTTAGGATCTCCCGCTGCCCGTCGCGGCTGCGCGCGACGGACGCCAGCACGCGCCCGCCCACCTGCAGCCCGAGCCGTTGCTGCGCCGCGGCGGACAGCACCAGCGCGTCCGCTTCCATGGCGCCGAGCCCCGGCAGCAGCGGATCGCCCTCGCCCGTCGGCAGCAATTCCACGCGCGATCCCCCGCCCTGGCGATCCGGGTTCTCCAGCACGATGGTGGCGGACAGCGCGCGGGTGCGCGGCACGATGAAGGCGATGCGCGGATCGGCGCCGAGGCGTTCGAACACCGCGGGTTCCAGCGTGCGGTTGACGATCGAGACCACTTCCCGCGCGCGGGGGTCTTCCAGCAATTCGGCGCGCAGCCCGGCGACGACGCCCTGGCGCAGCCCGAACAGCACGATCAGCGGCGCGAGCACCGCGGCGCAGCCGAGCGCGGAGCAGAGGAACAGCACCCTTTCGTGCCACAGGTCGGCGAGTGCCAGGCGCAGCATGGTCAGGCGGCCTCCGCCGCCATGGCGCGCGCGAAGACCGACCGCGCGACGCCATCCGCGCCCGGCGCATGCGTCTCGCAGGCCAGCACCGGGTAGCCGGCGCGGATGGCGCGGTCGGGATCATGCGTCGCGACGATCAGCGCCGCACCCGCGGCGGCGCATTCGCGCTTGAGCAGCGCGAGCACCGCATCGGCGAGTTCCGGGTGCACCGAGGCGGTCGGTTCATCCGCCAGCACCAGCGCGGGGCGATGGGCGAGCGCGCGGGCGATCGCCACGCGCTGCCGCTGGCCCACCGAAAGTTCCGCCGGCCGCTTCGCCCAATGCGCGCCGATGCCGAGTTCCTCCGCCAGTGCGCGCGCCCGCGCCGGATCCGGGCGGCCGGCGATGCGCTGCGGCAGGGCGATGTTCCCCCCGACGGTGAGGTAGGGCAGCAGCCCGCCGGTCTGCGGCACCACGCCGATGCGCCGCGCGCGGAGATCGGCCAGCGCATCCCGCCGCCCGGCGCGCCAATGCGCCGCGATGTCCTGGCCGGCGAAGCGGAAGACCTCCGCCGCGTCCGGCGGTGCGGCGAGTGCCAGCATCATCAGCAGCGTGGACTTGCCGCTGCCCGACGGCCCGGCGATGGCGAGCGCCTCCCCTTCCGCGAGGTCGAACGCCGGCACCTCCAGCGCGAAGGGCGCCGCATCCCCGCGATAGGCCTTGCGCGCGCCGCGCAGGGAGAGGAGCGCGGTCATCGCCTGCACGACGCCGCTTTGCGCGATGCAAGCGAATTGACGCGCAGCCGCGACGCGGGCGCGCGCGGCAGACCAACCGACGCGCCCACACCGCCCTCGTCCGGCGCCCGGGGCGCAACGAGAAGCGGATCGAGGCCGCGCCTCGATCCGGGAGCGCACAGCGCGACCGCGCCCAGACCAAACGCCGCGCCCAACGCTCCAGCGCCCGGCGCGCAAGCCAGGCCGCCGGATGGCGGCGCCGGCGCCTGAGGCGGGCAAAGCTGCGCCGGCGCCTGAGGCGGGCAAAATCTCACGGCAAGGCTTCGAGCGGCACCGGGAAGAAGGCCTCGCCCCCCGGCCGCCCGTCGAGCGTCACCCACAGGTCCGGCCGCGCGGCGAATTCCTGGTACAGGCGCAGCTTGGCCTCGATACCGTTGATCAGTTCCCGCTGCGCGGCAGCACCCATGGCGAGCCATTCCTGCTCGGTCAGTTCCATCACCTGGCTCTGGTAGGGCAGTCCATCCAGGTATTCGCCAAGTGCCTGGCCCACGCGCGCGAGGTTGCCCAGCCGCTGCGGGTCCCGCGCCGTCGCCGCGAAGGCCGCGCGCAGCTGGCCGAAGAAGGAACGCGGATCGGTCCGCCCCGCGAGCCCCGCATCGAGGATGCGCGTCAGCGCCTGCGACAGGTCGGACAGTTGGTTGCGCGTCAGCAGCACGCGCACATCGAGCGCGGCGAGCGTCGGATCCGCGAGGTCGCGATCCGTCACGAAGGAGCGCACCACGTCGGGCGCCGTCGTGCCCCCTTCCCGTCCGAGATAGGCAAGCCGCATCGCCGTCGCGACGATCTCGACCTGCTGGGCGATGCGCTCGGCCTCCGGCGTGCGGGCGGGCTCCACGCCGCCGACCGGGCGCCCGACGGTGTCCGCCACCTGGCGGAACAGCGCGTTGGTCAGGCCGTTCACCACGCGCTCGAAGGCCTGCGGGCTGCCGCCTTCCACGGGGAAGTAGAGCGAGCCCGCGGCCCCCGCGCGCGTCAATTCGGTGTACTGCGCGCGCGCCTGGGCATGGTTCGCGCGCCCTTCGGGCGTCAGCAGGTGGATGGTGAACAGCGCCACGCCGCGGGCATCGGCAAGGGCGCGGATTTCCGGAATGCCGAGCCGTGTCTGGGATTTGGGGTCGGTCGCATCCAGCGCGCCGGCATCGGTGATGAGCACCATGTAGCGGCCGCCGAATTGCGGCCAGTCCACCTGATCGAGCCCGACGCGAAGGCCGGCGATCGCGTCCTCGTCGAACTGCTCGGTCGAGACGGTGGCCGCGCGCACGCCTTCCAGCGCCGGCAGGATCGCCGCCGGCGGGCGGGAAAGGTCGGGCGCCGCGACCAGCCGCGTGACGTATTCCAGTTGCGGGCGGGCGGATATGTCGGCCCGGTAGGCTACCATTCCGAAGCGGAAATTGTCGCGCACCGCCGTGTCGCCGATGCGCCCGACGATGCGGCGGATCGCATCGCGCGTCCGGTCGATGTAGGGCTGCATGGAGATCGTGGTGTCCACCACGAACACGATCGCCCCGCGGAAGTCGCGCAGCCGCGCCGGGTCCGCCTGCTGCGGCGCCTGGCGCAGTTCCGCCGGGGCGGAGATCACCTCGAGCATCCGCATCTGCGTCCCGTCGCGGCGCTGGACGGTCTCCGCCTCGAGGATCGGCAGCAGGTAGAAGTTGCGCTGGATGTCGATGAAGGTCTCGGGCTCCATCGCCAGCACCGGGCTGCCGGGCTGGCCGGCCGCGGCCCGCAGCGCCGCCGCCTCGGGGCCGATCTGCGGGGAGGTGAGCAGGCCGCGCAGGCTCGCCGCGTCGCGCAGGAACATAGCCCGCTCCCGCCCCGCGGGGTTGGTGAAGGCGCCGACCATGGCGTGGCGCCAGTCGATCGCGCGATCCTCCCTCACCCAGCCATCGACGCGGCCATCGGCCTCGCGCCCGATCTCGATCCAGCCATCGCGTCGCGCATAGACATGCGCGACGGAGAAGCCGGCGAGCGGGCGGCCCTGCGCCGCACCGGGCTGGGCATGCAGCGTCGCGCCGGGGCGAAGGATCACGCGCTGGAACAGCGTCGTCTTGCCGGGGATCAGCAGCGGCTGGCGCGTGCCTGGGCGCACCGCCCGCGTATCGGCGGTCTGCGCCTCCGCCGCCAAGGGCAGCAGGGCGACGGAGGCGAGAAGCAGAAGGCGGCGCGGCGTCATTGCCAGAAATCCCGAAGCGTGAGCGGCGCGTTGATGTCCCCTTCCCGCGCCCGGTCCTCGAGCCAGCGGCGCAGGCGCGCGCGCGGTTCGGCCGCGGCGGCGTCGCCGGCCGCGATCGCGTCGCGGTAGTGGCGTGCCGCCTGGCGCGGATCGGGGTCGCGGAAGGGCCGGCCGGGCTGGAAGCCGACCGGGTCGTACAGGCCCGCGAGCCGCGTGATCGAGGCCGCGTGCCCCGCGCGCGCCGCCGCTTCCCACAGCAGCAGCGCATCGTCATGGCGACCCGCTTCGAAGCGGCGCGCGGCTTCCGCGGCGATCGCCGTGGGGGACGGGGCGCGGGCGATCACCTCCGGCACCGAGAGGCTGTCGAGCGACGCAGGCGCGGCCGGCACGGGCTGCGGCCGCACGGGCGGCAGCGGCGCTTCCGGGGCGCGGGGCGGTTCGGGCGCGGGTGGCGCGACCGGCGGCGCCGTGGGCGTTGCAGGCGGGGGCGGCGGCGCCTCGGCCACGACCGGCGCCTGGTCCCGCAGCACGAACCACCAATAGGCACCACCGCCGCCGGCACCCACCACCAGCAGAAGCAGCAACAGGATCCAGGGCAGCGCCGAGCCACCCTTCGCCGGCGCCGCCGGCTGCGGCACGGACAGCGGGGGCGGCGGCGGCGCGGCGCGCGGCGCCATCATCACCGTCGCGTCCGTGTCCATGCCCGGCAGGGGCGGCGGCGGCGGAGGGGGCGGTGGCGGCGCGGCGCGCGGCGCGGGCGGCGGCCCCGCGATGGCGTTCCCGCTGCCGCCATGCAGCGGCGCGATGTCCGGCCAGAAGACCGGCGCCTCGATCCGCGCGGCGGGCAGGCGGAACTGCACCGGCCCGGCTTCCAGCCAATCCACGACATGCGGGCCGAGATAGAGCCGCACGCCCTGCGGCGAGGTCTCGACGCGATCCGGGCTCAGCAGCGCGTCGCCCACCTGCCAGCCTTCCGGGCCCAGCGTGCCCTTGGTCCAGCCTTCGCGCAGGATGCGGAAGCGCGGGTCGGCGGGCAGTTCGGCCACGCCGCGCAGCAGAAGCACGGCATGGCCGCCTTCCGGATGCGCGGGATCGGCGGCGGCGAGCACCTCCGTCATGCGGCCTGGCCGAGCGCCGTCAGGATCTTCGCCAGCCGCGCATTCTGCGCGACATCCACCTCCTGCCCACCGGGCGCGCTGGCATTCTCCTCCACCAGCCGCGCGAAGGCGCTGATCCAGTCGACATGGAACTGCTTGTCGTAGGATTCCGGCTGCGGGCCGAGATGCGGCATGCCGTTGACCGGCGGGCGCGGGGCGAAGACGGGCCGGTCGGTGCGCCCAGCGCGCGGGCGCTGCTCAGGCGGCAATTCCGCATAGCCGAGCGTGTGGACGTAGCGGTTCACCATCCCTTCGGCGACCAGCACGGGCTTGCTCGCGCTCTCGGACAGCTTCTGGCGATAGGACGCCGCCTCGCGCAGCCGCTGAGCGATGCGCGCGGACAGGGCGGTGCGCCGAGCGCCGGCGCCAATCTGCGCGACCAGCACGTTCGCTGCCTCCCGCGGCAGCTTCAGCTGCTCGGCGGTCTCGGGCTCGGCGGCCGCGCGATGCATCTTCTCCATCCACTCCGCGACGGCCATGTCGGCGTAGCGCTCGAAGGCGTCGCGCGCGCGGTGCTCGCCCCCGGCCGCGGGCGCGACAAGGTCGCCGAGCTCGGCAAGGTAGTCCTCCTCCCCCGCCCTGGCGCCGACGGGGGCTTCCTCGGCCGGCTCCGTCTGCATGCGCCACCAGGCGGAGGTCAGTTCCTCCGGCGTCACCTGCAGGCTGCGGATCAGACGCCCGAAACCCTGCGCGGCGGCGCAGGCGACGAGCGCCCGGCTGACCACGCGCGCTTCCTCCCGCCGCTTCGCCAGTTCCGCGGCGAGGTCGCCCGAGTGGAAATAGGGCGTCAGGCGCACCGCCATGTCGGCGCGCAGCGCTTCCAGCCGCGCGACGATCTGCCCGCGCTTGATCGCGGGGTCGCAGACCGGACGCAGGCTTTCCGCGAGGTGGGAGATGCCGCCGTCGTTCAGCGTCATCGCCGCGTCCCAGGCGCGGGCGGGGTCGGCGAAGTGGCGCCGGCCGTCCTCGTTGGCCAGGAACTCGTCGCGCAGCCGCGCGATGCGCGCGGATTCCGAAGGGCGCAGCGCGGCCTCCCGGCCATGCTCGTCATAGTCGAGGATGTGCTTCGCCGCGACGTTCGGATTGCGCAGCCAGTAGGTGTTCGCGAAAGGCGCGCCGGCGGCCCAGTTGCGCGGCCAGTCATGCTCCTTGCCGAAGAAGTCGAGCAGCGAGGCGTTGAGCCGGATGGTCCAGCGGCTGCCCGTGCCCTCCGTCGCGCCCTTCTTCTCCTCGAACTCGGTGTCGAACTTGGTCAGCACCAGGAACAGCGCGTTCCGGTGGCGCGCGCGTTCCTCCGGCGTCGCGCCGAGCGTGCCGTCCACCCAGTCCTTGATCATGCGCGGCAGGGTGCGGACTTCCTGGTTGGACGGCCCGATGCACAGGAGCATGGAGGTGATCTCCTGCTCCGCGCAGTAGCGCTGATAGAGGTAGGCGACCTTGCCGCGGAGGAAGAGGCCCGGAAGCTTGCCCTTTTCCGCCAGGAACCGGCCCGGCTGCGTCAGCTTCTCGCGCGACCGCGCGCCGGGGAAGTCGAGCAGGTCGGTGACGTCGAAGAAATCCCAGGGCTTGTCGCGCAGCGCGATGGTCAGCTCCGCGACCAGCGCGGCGAGCGCCGCGCGCGGCAGCATCGCCTGCCGCCCGGCGCGCGTGCGCACCGCGAGCTTGCCGTCCGACGGATCGCCCAGCGCGAACAGCGTGCGCACGTCGATGATCGACGTCTCGCGCGGCGACAGCGCCTCGAGCGGCGCGAAGGCCTCGTCCGGGAAGTCGAGCGCGGCGAGCGCCGCGAGCAACTCCCGCCCGGCGCCGGTGAAGGCCTCATGCCCGTTCCACAGGATCGAGAAGAAGGCGGCGCGCTCGGCGACCGGCAGGCGCGGCGCGATGTTCGCCGCCTGGATCCAGAAGGCAGAACCGAGGCCGGGGACCAGCGGATGGCCGCGGAACAGCCCCTCGAAATACTCCCGCAGGTCGTCGACATCGTCCTCGGTCAGGCGGTCGATGGGCTCCGCACCGGCGCGCGCGGCGAAGCGCGCGCAATGGGACTGGACCAGCTCCGGCGACGGGATGTCGACCTCGGCCGGGTCGAAATCCTCGAGGAAGGTGTTGCCGAGGATCTTGATGACATCCGTCTGCGACAGCAGGCGCAGCGCGACGGGATGCCCCGGCAGCGCCGAGGGCGGGCGCAGCGTGAAGCGCGTGACGAGGCCGGTCGCCTCCTGCCCGCCTTCGGGGTTGATGTCGCGGACGAAATCCAGCGCGCGGCCTTCGAACAGCGCCGTCACCGGTTCCTGCCCGCGCCGCGCCAGCGCGCTGATCAGGTAGGATTTGCCGGATTGCGAGGGCCCGAAGACCGCCACGCACATCGGCCGCTCGGCGGCGGCCTCCAGCTTGCGGGCGCGGCGGGCGAACTTGCGGAAGTCGCGCGCGATCGCCTGGGCTTCCTCGCGCACCTTGGCGCGGTTGTCACCGAGCCAGCCGACCGCCTCGGCGGCGGCTTCCGCGGTGTTGCGCGCCGCGGCGGCCAGGCTCGCATCGCTGCTGGAATCAAGCCTCATGCCAGCCCCACCACGCCGGTGTCGCGCCAGTATCCGGCTTCGCTCTTCATCGTCTGCAGCCTGATCTCGACATCGGTGCGCCGGAGCGCGGTGCCTTCCGCATCCTCGATCTCCTCGACGCGGAAATCCTCGCGCTTCTCCTCCTGCCCCGGCGCGTCGGGGTCCATGTCCGCGCGCCGGATCTTGACGCGCAGCGGCAGCGCCATGCGCGGCACGCTTTCGGGATTGGCGAATTCCAGCGCGTAGAGCGCGGTCGCGGGCCAGCGCTCGATCGGCAATTGCCGGAAGCCGAGGAAGGTCGGCGCGGCGAAGCTCATGGTGAAGGCGACCTCGTCGCCCGGGTTGGGGCGCTTCTCAAGGTCCACTTCCGACAGCAGCACGCCCTGCTCGCGGATCTGGCCGGAGATCTCCATCCGCCCGATGAAGCGCGCGGTGGAGCGCATGGACAATTGGCTCGTGCGCATCAGGAAGGATTCGAGCCGCCCTTCCGCCAGCGCGCACAGCATCGCGCCCACCGCGGCACTGGTCTTCGGGTCCTCGATCCGCGCATTGGCGTCGCGGAAGGGGTACCAGCCGCCCACCGCGTAGCGATGCATGCCCACCATCCGGTGCGGCGGCACGGGCGACTTGGCCAGCACGATGTCGGTCACCGCACGCAGCCGCGACGGCCGGCCGGACAGCAGCAGCACGTCGCAATCGTAGTGCCAGACAACCTCGCAGAGATCGGCGAGCACGGGCCCGAGCGTGGCCTGCACCACCGCCTCCACGCGCCTTGCATCGGCGGCGATCTCGACATCGGCGATGGCGAAGCCGCGGGCGCCGGCCTGGCGCGCCGCGGTTTCGAAGAAGGCGACGGCGCGCGGGTTCGGCGGCTGCGGCGCGGCGCCGAGGACCGCGCCGATGGTGGCGCGGAACACCTCGCCCATGTCGCGGCCCTCGATCCGCTCATAGGCGTGCAGCACCGCGAGCCCGGCCGGTTCCAGCACCTGCGCGACGAATTGCCGGCGGAGATGGCGTTCCACCTCGCTCTGCCCGCCGCGATCCCCGCCAAGCGTCTGGCGCAGGAAGGCCTGCGGGTCCGCCATGCCGGCAGCGCGCAGCGCATCGGCGACCTGCGGCAGGACCAGATGCGTGATCAGCCCCTCCAGCACCTCGTCGCCCGCGATCTTGAAGCCTTCGCGGAATTCCTGGCGGGGGACGATCGTATCGCGGTTCTCGACCGACCAGGTGACGACCATCAGGTCCGTCGTGCCGCCGCCGATGTCGATGGAAGCCACGCGCAGGCAGGGATTCGGCCCGCGTTCCGGCCGCACGCGGCCAGCCAGTTCGAACATCCCCTGCGCATCGCCCTGCAGGCGCTGCGTGATCTCGGTGTAGAGCCAGACCACCTGCGTCGCCGTCGCCTCATCCAGGTTCAGCAGCACGCGCGGTTCGGGCGGCGCCGCCCCGCCGGCCTCGGTCCAGCCGAGCAGGTCCCAGGCGAGCTTCACCGCGCCCTCGGCCCGCTCGCGCAGGATCTTCTGCTCGGCGAGCGGCATGGCCGGCGGCAGGGTCAGGATCACGCGCCGCAGCCGGCGCGGAACGTCGGCGAAGCGGCGCGCCGCGCGCGTCGCCGGCGCGTTGATCTGGCTGACCGCCTGCATGAGCAGCTCGGTCAGCAGGAAGGTGAACATCGAGGATCGGGAGAAGCGCGCGCGCACCGCGGGCTGCCCGCGGCCGCGCATCATGCGCAGCGATTCCCCGGTTTCCGTCACATGCGCCATGAAGGGGCCGGAGACGGGCGGCTCGGTCGTCACGCCATCCGATGCGCGGCCGTTGAAGCGCCAGCCCTGCACGTTCGGCCGCCGGTCCCACAGGTATCGCTTCGGGCTCGATATGCCCGTCGCCCCTTCATTGCCCTGCGTCGCGGCGGCAAGGCGCATCGCCTCCGGCCCCACGCGCACCGGCGATGGCCAGCGGAAGGCGTTCGCGCGGCCCGAGCGGCGGGAGATGGCGTCCCGCCCGAAGGCGCCGACGGCGAATTCGACGCGGCTCTCGAAGGGCCGCGCATATGTCTCCTCCGGCCGCGACAGGTCGCGCAGCGCCAGCACCTGCGAGTTGTTGAGCGAAGGAGCGTCCTGCCCTTCCTCCACCAGCACGCCGCAGGTGCGCGAATTGCCGATGTCGAGCACGAGGTCGACGTTGATCGGCGCATAGCCGCGGTTGTCGGACACCACGTCGACCAGCCGCACGCGGGGCAGGATGCCGATGCCCTCGATCAGGCCGAGGAAGGTCAGGTAGCGCGCCCAATGCTCGCAGGCATGGGGGAAGTCCTCCGGCCGCAGCGGGCGCCCGCCGCGCTGCGCCTGCCGCAATTCGCGGAACCCTTCCTCGAGCCACTGCCCGACCCAGGATTCGTTGAGGAACCAGGCATTCTCGGCATGGCCGCAGACCGGCGCGAATTCCTGCTGCCGGGCGCTGTCCTCGGGCGCCGGCGCGACATAGGGGCGCTCGGCCACGCGCGGCATCAGCGCCGTGTCGAAGGCGAGAACGAGGCGGTGCGACCGCCCCTCCGCATCCCGCGCCGGCTTCTCGGCGACATAGGCGCGCGCCCAGTTGGACGGGCCGCGGTCGTACACCTCCTTCCCGTCCGCCCCGCGGGCATGGACGCGGAAATAGGGCAGCGGTACCCATTTGTTCAGGAAGGGCTCCAGCGCCTGGGCGCGGGAGACGGCGTAGGTCTCGTCCGATGGCGGCACCTGGCGCGTGACCGGGTCGGCCAGGTTGCCGTCCGCATCCTGTTCCAGCATGCGCAGGATGGTGGGGGACTTGCCCTCATGGTCCACCTGCTCACGCAGCGTCTCCTCCCAGAAGGACCGGGCGCCGCGCGGCAGCCGGTCCATGTCGAAGTCGATGTCGAGGAACTGGATGCCGGAGGATGGCACCAGGCTGACGAGGCCGGCGGAGGTCGCGCTCATGGACATGGCTTTCCGTGCGCCGGATTGTGCCGCAGCGCAACGTGCCGCGCCAAGCCGACGGGAATCGCTGCGCGCGACATCAGTTGGGGCAGTTCAGGCGATAGCGCCAGCGAGTGTTCGAGAAGGGGCCGATCACCACCACCTCGACCACGTAGTCGTTGCCCTGGGGCTGCCAGTCGAAGCCGATCCGCCCGCGGCCGCTGACCATGCCGGGGGTCGAGGCGATCACGCGACCGCGATAGCGCACCTCGATCCGGTCCGGCACCGTCTGGGTGTCGTAGTCGAGCGACACGGGGCCGCGCGTCGGGCCAAGGAAGTGGCGCGTCCGCGTCTCCCCCGCCCCACCGGACTGGGTGTCCACGTTGCAGGGCTCGGTGCCGGGCGGCGGCTGGGGCGGGCGCTCGGGCGGCGGCGGGGGCGGCTCGGGCGGCGGCAGGGGCAGCGGCTCTTCGGGCCGGGGCGGCTCGGGCGGCGGGTCCGGCTGGCGCGGCGGCGGGGG
>NZ_JAGIYZ010000019.1 GCF_017813355.1 Roseomonas nitratireducens | reverse complement strand
CGGATGCGCGGCGGCAAGGCGCAGCGCGGCGGCGGGGCCGCGCGCGACCAGCGCCGGGCCGGTGCCGGGGGCGGCGGCGATGGCGGCGCGCTCGGCCGCCGTCAGCCGCGCCGTGACGCGCGGCCCCTTGCCGCCCTGCGCGGCGCGCGTGACGCGCAGCGCCAGCGCCATGCCCTCGTTCACCGCCTCGGCGATCGGGCGGCGGGCCTCGCCGGTCTCGCGTTCGGGCAGGAAGCCGGTCTCGCCGCCGGCCAGCGCCACGAAGGCGCCGGCCATGGCGGGTGCCACCGCCGCGACTCGGCCGCGATGCAGGTCACCCACGCCGTCGGGCCGCGCGGGGCGCTCGACCCAGGCCTCGACCGCCGTGCCGTCGACCAGCAGCGCCGTCCGCCGTTCCCCCGGCGACGCGCTGACGAGGATCAGGGCGTGAGCCACCCGATCCCCCGCAGCAGCTGCGCGGTCTCGAACAGCGGCAGGCCGACGACGTTGGAATGGCTGCCCGACAGGAAGCGGATGAAGGCTTCCGCGCCGCCCTGGATGGCATAGGCGCCGGCCTTGCCGCGCCATTCGCCCGACGCGATGTAGGCGTCCATCTGCTGGCCCGTCAGGCGCTGGAAGGTCACCTGGCTTTCCACGCTGCGGAACAGCCGCCGCCCATCGGGCAGCGCGAGCACCACGGCGGTGACGACGCGATGCCGACGTCCCGACAGCAGGTCGAGGCAGGCGCGCGCCTGCGCCTCCGTCTCCCCCTTCGGCAGGATGCGGCGGCCCACGCCGACGACGGTATCCGCGGCGAGCACGATGGCGGCCGGCGCCTGCGCCGCGGCGGCCTCCGCCTTGGCGCGCGCGAGCCTTGCCGCGTGCGGGCGCGGCACCTCGCCCTTGTAGGGCGTCTCGTCGATGTCGGTCGGCAGGACCCGGTCCGGCACGATGCCGAGGCGGGCAAGGAGTTCGAGGCGCCGCGGGCTGGCGCTCGCCAGCACCAGCGGCGGGCGCGCATCGGCCATGGGCGCGGTTACTTGAAGCGGAAGGTGATGCGACCCTTGGTCAGGTCGTAGGGCGTCATCTCCACGTTCACGCGGTCGCCCGCCAGCACGCGGATGCGGTTCTTGCGCATCTTGCCGCTCGTGTGCGCGAGAACGATGTGGTCATTGTCCAGCTTCACGCGGAACATCGCGTTGGGCAGCAGTTCGACCACCTGCCCGCTGAACTCGATCATGTCTTCCTTAGACATCGGGCCTCTTTGAATGGGCGCGCACAAGGCGCGCGGGAAATGGGGGGCGCGGAAAAGCGCCGCAAAATGGTCCTCGCGCCGCGCCGGGTCAACCACCAAGCCGCAGGGCGACGCTGCGCGCATGCGCCGTCAGGCCCTCGGCCTCCCCCAGCACGACCGCGGCGGGGCCGACCGCGGCGAGCGCCGCCGCATCCGCCTCCACCCAGGTTGTGCGCTTGAGGAAGTCGAACACCGACAGCCCCGAGGCGAAGCGCGCCGTCCGCCCCGTCGGCAGCACATGGTTCGGCCCTGCCACGTAGTCGCCCACCGCCTCCGGGCAGAAGCGGCCGAGGAAGGCCGCCCCGGCATGGCGGATCTGCGCGAGCAGGGCGCGCGGTTGTTCCACCATGAGTTGCAGGTGCTCCGGCGCCAGCCGGTTGGTCAGCGCCGCGGCCTCATCGAGGTCCCGCACCAGGACGATCGCCCCATGCCGGCGCCAGGACTCGGCCGCGATGGCCGCGCGCGGAAGGCTGCGCAGCTCCTCCTCCACCGCGGCCGCGACGGCGGCGGCGAGCGCGGCGTCCGGCGTCACCAGGATCGACTGGGCGCTCTCGTCGTGCTCGGCCTGGGCCAGCAGGTCGACCGCCACGTGCCGCGGGTCGTTCCCCGCATCGGCGATCACCACCACCTCCGACGGGCCGGCGATGGAATCGATGCCCACGCGCCCGAAGACCTGGCGCTTTGCCTCGGCGACGTAGGCGTTGCCGGGGCCGACGATGCGGTCGACCGGCGCGATCGACGCCGTGCCCCAGGCCATCGCCGCGACGGCCTGCGCGCCGCCAAGGCGATAGACCTCGGTCACGCCGGCGCGCCTGGCCGCCGCCAGCACCAGCGGGTTCAGCTCGCCGCCCGGCGTGGGCACGCACATCGCGATGCGCCCGACGCCGGCGGCGCGCGCCGGGATCGCGTTCATCAGCACCGATGACGGATAGGCCGCCTTGCCACCCGGCACGTAGATGCCGACGGCATCGAGCGCGCCCCAGCGCATCCCCAGCGTCAGCCCGGCCGCGTCCTTCATCTCGAGATCGGCGGGCAGCTGCGCGCGGTGGAAGGCCTCGATCCGCTCGGCGGCCATGTTCAGCGCGGCTCGGCGGTCGGGCGGGATGCGCGCGTCGGCGGCCTCGATCTCCTCCGCACTCACGCGCAGCGCCGAGGCATCGCGCGGCGTCCAGGCGTCGAAGCGGGCGGTGAGGTCCACCAGCGCGGCGTCGCCGCGGGCGCGGACGTCGGCGATGATCCCGGCGACCGCGGCGTCGACGCGGGCGGTCGTCTCGCGCGCTTCGTCCAGCAGGGCGGCGAAACGTGTCTCGAAGTCGGGGGCGGTTGTGTCGAGGTGCTTCATCTTGATCAGGCGGGGGGAGAAGGGAACTTCTCCCCCCGTACCCCCCTCAACCTTCTTTGGGAATTGGGTTCAGCGGGCGTCGCGTTCGGCCAGCGCCGCCCGGAAGCGCGCGATCCACGCCCCGATCGCCTCCGGTCGCGTCTTCAGCGCGGTGCGGTTGACGATGAGGCGGGAGGTGACGTGCGCGATCACCTCGCTCTCCCGCAGCCCGTTCGCCTTCAGCGTCGATCCGGTCTGCACCAGGTCCACGATCAGCCGCGCGAGCCCCATGGACGGGGCGAGTTCCATCGCGCCGTTCAGGTGCACCACCTCCGCCTGCACGCCGCGCGCGGCGTAGTGGCGGCGCGCGATGTTCGGATACTTGGTGGCGACCGTCACGCGCGACCAGCGGGACGGGTCGTCGGCATGGCCCGCGACGGGTTCCGCGACGCTCACGCGGCAACGCCCGATGCCGAGGTCGAGCGGCGCGTAGATCTCGGCATAGTCGAATTCCATCAGCACATCGGCGCCGCAGATGCCGATCTGCGCCGCGCCGTGGGCCACGAAGGTCGCGACGTCGAAGGACCGCACGCGAATCACGTCGAGCGAGGGGTCTTCCGTCGGGAAGCGCAGGCGCCGGCTGCTCTCATCGGCATAATCCGCCGCCGGCACGATGCCAGCGCGCGCCAGCACCGGGCCCAGTTCCGACAGGATGCGGCCCTTGGGCAGGGCGAGGACCACCGGCCCGGCATCGTCGGGCGTGGAAGGCGACATCGGCGTCGGGATCGGGTGGTCCATGCGCGTCAGCCCGGCAGGCGTTCGATGTCGGCGCTGACCGCGGCGAGCTTCGCCTCGATCCGCTCATAGCCGCGGTCGAGGTGGTAGACGCGGTTAACGATCGTCTCGCCTTCCGCCGCCAGCCCCGCGAGGATCAGGCTGACCGAGGCGCGCAAATCGGTCGCCATCACCGGCGCGCCGGCCAGCCGCGGCACGCCGCGCACGATGGCCGACGCCCCGTGGAAGTTGATGCGCGCGCCCATGCGCAGCAGCTCGGGCACGTGCATGAAGCGGTTCTCGAAGATCGTCTCGGTGATCATCGACGCGCCCTCGGCGACGCACATCAGCGCCATGAACTGCGCCTGCATGTCGGTGGCGAAGCCCGGGAAGGGCTCGGTGATGACGTCCGTGCCGCGCAGGCCATTCAGGCGGGAGACCTTCAGGCCACCCTCGGCTTCCGCCACGTCCACGCCCGCGTCGCGCAGGATGCGCACCACGGCGCCGAGATGGTCGAGCCGCGCGCCCGCCAGGAGCACCTGGCCGCCGGTGATGGCCGCGGCGCAGGCGAAGGTCCCGGCCTCGATCCGGTCGGGGATGATGGGATGCACGGCCGCGCCCAGCACGGGCACGCCTTCCACCACCAGCCGGTCGGTGCCCAGCCCCTCGATCCGGGCGCCCATGCGCATCAGGCAGGCGGCGAGGTCGGTGATCTCCGGCTCCCTCGCCGCGTTGACGATCTCGCTGGTGCCGCGGGCGAGGGTCGCCGCCATCAGGATGTTCTCGGTCGCGCCGACCGAGACCTGCGGGAAGATGATGCGCGCGCCCTGCAGCCCCTGCGGCGCCGTCGCCTCGATATAGCCCGCGGTGATCTCGATGACCGCGCCCATCTGCTCGAGCGCCTTCAGGTGCAAATCCACCGGCCGCGTGCCGATGGCGCAGCCGCCGGGCAGGGAGACCCGCGCCCGCCCGTGCCGCGCCAGCAGCGGCCCGAGCACGAGCACCGAGGCGCGCATCTTCCGCACCAGGTCATAGGGCGCTTCGAGATTCGTCGCCGTGCCGGACAGCGTGATGGTGCGCGCCTGCTTGTCGCGCGCGACCGTCAGCCCGTGCTGGGCGAGCAGCCCGGCCATGGTCGTGACGTCGGCGAGGTCCGGCGCGTTGGTCAGCGTCAGCGGCCCGTCGCCCAGCAGCGCGGTCGCCATCAGCGGCAGCGCGGCGTTCTTGGCGCCGGAGACGGGGATGGTGCCGGTCAGCGCCCGGCCGCCGCGGATGCGGATTCGATCCATCGTTCAGAGCCTCGGCAGCGCGACGCCGCGCTGGCCCATGTATTTGCCGCGCCGGTCGGCGTAGCTGACTTCCGGCGGGCTTTCGCCCTTCAGGAACAGGAACTGGCAGACGCCTTCATTCGCGTAGACCTTGGCGGGCAGCGGCGTCGTGTTGCTGATCTCGATGGTGACCTGGCCTTCCCATTCGGGTTCGAGCGGCGTGACGTTCACGATCAGGCCGCAGCGCGCATAGGTGGACTTGCCGAGGCAGATGACGAGCACGTCGCGCGGGATGCGGAAGTACTCGACCGTGTGCGTCAGCACGAAGGAATTGGGCGGGATGATGCAGACGGGGCCCTTGCGGGTGACGAAGCCTTCCTCGCTGAACGCCTTCGGATCGACCACGGCGTTGTCGACATTGGTGAAGATCTTGAACTCCTCGGCCGCGCGCGCGTCGTAGCCGTAGGAGGACAGGCCGAAGGAGATGACACCTTCGCGCCGCTGGGCTTCCACGAAGGGCTCGATCATGCCGTGCTCGGCCGCCATGCGGCGGATCCAGGTGTCGGGCATGATCGGCATCGGGTTGGGCCTGGCCTGCGGAGGGTTGGCGGGCGGCGCGGCGCCGGCGCGGCCCGGGGGCGGCCGGATTAACCGATGGGGGTGCCCGGGGCAACCTTGGGCGGCGGCGCGGCATCCATTCCGGCCGCGTCTTCCCGCGCCCGGGCCTGGGCCTTCCGGCGCTTCAGGTTTTCCCGCAGCGCGGCGGCGCGGCGCGCCGCGCGCTCCTCGGCCGGGGTGGGGGGCTTGGCGGGGGGCTTTTCCACGGCGCGGAAGGTGGCGGGGCGCGGCGCGCGCGGCAAGGGTTGCGCGGGGCGGGCCGTCCGCCTAGAGAGGGCGCCGCCTGGACACCCCGGGGCTGCTGTAGCTCAGTGGTAGAGCACTCCCTTGGTAAGGGAGAGGTCGAGAGTTCAATCCTCTCCAGCAGCACCACCTTTTCCCTGGGTTTCAGCGATCTCGGCGGGCCAACACAGAGGGTCGTGCCAACACCAGGCCAACACCAGCAAGAGTGCCCGCTTGTTTTCGCGCTGCGACGGCCCCTGGCGGTTGCCGTGGTAGCCTCGCGCTATGCCCGACGCCGTCCCGCCCCGCCGCTCTGCTCGCCCTGACGCTGCCGTAAGTCCGCACATGGGCGACGACGGGTCGCTTACGCTCGCGGCCTACGAGCGTGTCGCCGACGACTACTGGCTGAGCCTTATCTGTTCAGGCTTGAAGGGGTGCCAGCGCGTCGTCGATCTCGGCATCCGGCCCGCTATCGCGCGCTTCGGTAGGGGCACGACGGCCCGAGGTCTGGCGCGGCGGCTCAGGTGCAGCGCCTGCGGTGGGCGCGAGGTTCGTCCGATGCTCGGTTCGGACACCCGCGGCCAGCACGCCCGCGAGCGCGATGGGCCTGCGCGGGGGACACGCGCTCATCTTTCGCTGGCAGAGCCGCATCCGCTCTGCTTTCCGAGTGATCACGTCGGCGAACCCACGCGGGGGGGGGGCGAGTGTTTTTGACCAAGACAGCGAAATGCTACCGGAGCGGCCAGCTTATCCGAAGAATGTCGGGCGAAATCCGTAATGGCCCCTAATTTTGGCAGTGCCAGTTCGGAGGAGAGACAAAGTGAAGCCGATGATCCTTAGCTTCGCCGACGCGAATATGGCGGGCTTCTCCTGGCGGTGGGAGTTCTATGTCGAACGGAAAGCAAAGGGATTTAGGCTAAGTGCTCGCCAAGTTGTTTGTGAGGACATACCCACTGTCGTCGATCCCGTGGACGGTCTCCGCGACGGGGCAGATATATATAGGGCTCTCGACAGCATGCTCTGCGACGTTGGGTATTCGCTGAACCAAGACGACGTCCCGGAGATCTCGCGCAGAATTGCAATTCTTGATCCGAAGGCTGCCGACGAGTTCCGTCGCGGGCAGGAAATCTTGGATGCACGGGACGAGGCGGAAGCTGCGCGGCGCGCATCCGAGCGTGATCGCAAACTCGCTCCCTTCCGGTCGCGCATTGACGCCTACGTCCTGAGGTTCAGCGATGCGCCGTTCCGGAACTATGGCGGAAATCGAAGGGTCTTCGCGCGGGCATTCATTGAACAGTACGTGTTGGAGAATGGGCGGTTGCCGACTGGCGAACACCACATCCGTGTCGGAGGCTATAGCGGCGGCAGCCACGATTTCACCGATCTGCACTCATAATGCGTACCGTGCTGATGTCCGTGCGCCGAGGCCAATTCGGGCATGCCGTACGTCACGGCACCCTTGAGTTACGCTCGGCCCGTGTTCGGTGCAGGTAGGAGCGCGACACGGGACGTAACCCAACGGCGGTGGAGGGGTAGGGCGATGGCCACGTCATGGGAGGTCCATGGCTATGTCGATGGCAGATACGAACTGCACTTGGCTTTGGGTACGCCGGGGGAAGACCTCTTCGTGCCCGTGAAGAGGGAGGACGCTCCCGCTGTGCGCTTCACGTCCATGGAGGCGGCTGAGAAGGTCGCCACGGAGCAACCTGCTGGACCCTCGTTGGATTGGCGGGCCGCCCGTGCTGAAGGCGGATCGTAGCCCGATGCGAGGCCGGAGCCTGCCGGAAGGCATTATCGCGACGGGTGAGTTCTCGGGCGCCATCGACGCTTGGCCGGAGTACCTCCGGCTCTATCGTCTGCCAGGCGGCGGCATCGAACTCGCGTCCATGGGCAACGCGGTGATCGGCGAACCGGGCGACTTCGGGGAGCAGGACGAAGAGACCGGCGAGTGGGCCCTGCCGGACGAGATCGACGACCAGCGGGTGTTCCTGCAGGGCGATCTGGTCGTGTCCGAGGCCCTGGTCCCGGCGAACGATGACGCAGTCGCGGAGTTCGCGCCGGGCGAGGTCGAGGACGCGCTCCAGTGGCTTCGCGACTATGGGTGGGGCGGTGGCAAGGACTGGCCCAGGATCGAGCGCGCCGTTCGTGCCGCGCTGGAGCCGCCGGGGTCGCTTTAGACGCGGTCGCGTCGTGCGCATTCGGGAACGCCCGAATGCGAAGAAGTCACGGTTGCACCGCTTTGCAAGCGGGCGACATGACCATGGCAGCCCAATCTCCCAGCAGCATCGTATCCCTAAGTTTCGGTCGGCCAAGATATAGAGGGAATGATTAGACGTTGGCGCTTTTGCAAGGCGCGTTTTGTTTTATCGGAGCACAAATGACTTGTGATGATAAGAAGGAATTTTTGATCGTTAGGATGCATTGAGCGAAATAAATGAAGTATGGTCTTCTCTTTTTCGTCGGCAGCAAAATCAGCAAAATCCAATATGTCTTTTATATCAATGTCTAGTAGTCGCGATAGGGATTTTGCGTTTTCAAAAGATGGGGCGCATAGATTATTTTCCCATTGCGCAATGGCTGAGCGAGAAAGGCCAAGATGTCGTGCAAGTTTATCTTGGCTTAAGCCGCTGTCTTCGCGCGCTTGGGCAATTTTTCCACCAATGGTGCTCAGATCACGCAAACGCTGTCTTGGCATCCCATCCCTCCGAGGTGAAGTGTAGCGCCGAAAGATGCACACGCATGCGGGCGGGTAGTGTCGGGCAACTCGAACTTATCCGCCCTGAGTACGTTTCCGCCCGAGGACTTCGTCTGCCTTTGGCGCCCGATCCGCCCGCTCGGACCATGAACGCATTCCCGTCGATGCCGTATCCGCCACCCATCCCAACCGAAGCTCGACACCCGCGCACCGCCGTGGCGGCGAGATGGCGCCGATGTCCACCGGGCACTGGAGAAGCTGCGCGAAGGCGACAAAGTCGCTGAAGGACGTGCGCGTCGGGCTGAACGAATGAACGAGCATCAGCGCGCGGTCGCAGCGGTATCTCTGTGCCTCGTAGATGGCCGACGCGGTGCGGTGGAGGAGTTGGTAGCGGATGCTTCCGACGGCGGCGGCATCCAGCCCCAGCGTGTCGCAGAGGCTCCTGAGGCGAACCTGCTTGTTCGGTGATCCGTTGTCCCATTCCACGACGGTCGGGCCGAAGACCTCCTCGGCCTTCCCCTCCACCGCGACAACGGCGTAGCCGCCCGCCGCCTTCACGAACGCCATCAGGTCGGTCTGGCTCGCGGCGCCCCTCCCGGCGAGTTCTATCTCGCGCTCGAAGAAGCCCTCAATCAGTTCGGCGCGCTGGTAGTCCGGGCAGGTGTCGAGGACAGCGCGGACGGACGGCGGGATGCCGTCTGCCGCGACCCACGAACGCGCGAGTTCGCAGGCGGATTTGCCCGGCTGCCAGTCCCCGATCCCCTTCTTCAGGAACGGGATCACATCCTCGGGCTGGACGATCTCGGTGAGGTGGAACAGGCGACGCATGACAGGCCCCGTTCGACCGTCGCTTCTCGTCATCAACCGTCCGCGGCCTTAAGCCGGGCCAAATCCGCCGAAACGGCTGCTATGAGCGCGGCGACTTCCGCAGCCACGGACGCCTCCGACGCGCCGTTGGCCATCGTGAAGACGTAGCCAGAACCCCCCGCCGGTCCCTGGTCGGCAGGACCGTGATCAGCCATCACCTCGATGCTTGGCAACTGCTCCAGCAACATGGCCAGGTCGCTGTCCGGCTCGTACGCAAGATCGACGGCGCCTGATGGCAACAAGATCCGGAGTGGGCGGATGTGCTCCGGGATGAGATCTTGGTACTCGTATGGGGGAAACGCGCGGAGCGGCTCAAGGAGCGGACCCGCGATCAGTTGCCCGTCCCAAGAGTGGCCGAGATATCCGGGTGTTTCTTCGATGGGCGTAGCGTCTGCCGCGTCATCCCAATCTTCGTCGCCCGTCATTCTCCATTCTCCTGCACGCAGATCGTCAGGTACGCTACAGCACACATGATCGCTAAATCATCCGCTTCGTGGGTGTCCTTCGCTTCGGCAGCGAGACATTGCCGAAGTCCTGACGCGGCGGGAGGTTTGGATCGAATGGCACTGAGGAGCGGTATGCATGTCGGGTGACTTGGCCGAGATCGAGAAACGCCTCTGGGCGGCGGCCGATGACTTCCGGGCTAACTCAGGCCTCATGCCCTCGGAGTACGCGGCGCCGGTCCTGGGGATGCTGTTCCTGCGCCAGGCCGAGGCCCGGTTCAATGAGGTCGGCCAAAGGCTAGGGGGAGGCAAGGGACGCCGGGGCGGTCTGGATCCAGACGACTACAAGGCCAACGGGGCGATGTACCTGCCCGAGGAAGCCCGCTTCTCCCACCTCCTGGCCCTCCCTGGCTCAGAGGACCTGGGCAAGGCCGTCAACGGGGCCATGGCTGCCATCGAGAAGGCCAATACGGAACTTGAAGGCGCCCTGCCGCGCACGTACGGGCAGGTCCCGAAGGCCACGCTGCAGAACCTGCTGAAACTCCTGGCACCCCTCGACATCCCAGGGGACGCCTTCGGCAAGGTCTACGAGTACTTCATGGGCGCCTTCGCCATGGCGACCATGCAGAAGGGCGGCGAGTTCTACACACCCGAGAGCATCGTGCGCCTGATCGTGGAGGTCATTGAGCCCTTCCATGGGCGGATCCTCGACCCCGCCTGCGGCTCGGGTGGCATGTTCGTCCATTCGGCAGACTTCGTGCGGCGGCACCAGCGCAGCCCGGAAGCGGAGATCTCCGTGTTCGGGACCGAAAAGGTCCGCGAGACGCTGCGAATGTGCCGGATGAACCTCGCGGTCCATGGCCTCTGGGGCAACGTCAAGGAGAGCAACACCTACTACGAGGACCCGCACAACGTCGTCGGCGGCTTCGACTTCGTCATGGCCAACCCGCCCTTCAACGTGGACGGCGTGGACAAGGCCAGGATCGCCAAGGACCCGCGGTTCCCCTGGGGCATCCCTGGCCCTGACAACGCGAACTACCTCTGGATCCAGTTGTTCTGGTCGGCGCTGAACGCCAATGGTCGCTCGGGCTTCGTCATGGCCAACAGCGCGGGCGATGCGCGGGGCAGTGAGGCCGAGATCCGCCGCAAGATGATCGAGACCGGCACGGTGGACGTGATCGTCGGGGTGGGCCCGAACTTCTTCTACACTGTGACCCTGCCCTGCACGCTGTGGTTCTTCGACAAGGCGAAGGCCAAGACCACTCGCAAGGATCAGGTGCTGTTCATCGACGCCCGCCACGTGTTTCGCCAGATCGACCGGGCGCACCGGGACTTCACGGATGGCCAGATCGCGTTCCTGGCCAACATCGTGCGGCTGTGGCGCGAGCGGGACGTGGAACACCAAGGTGACAGCGAGGCGCTCCTGGCGGCGAAGCTCCCCGAGGCGCGGTACGTGGATGTTCCCGGCCTGTGCAAGGCGGCGACGCTGGCCGAGATCGAGGCCCAGGGCTGGTCACTGAACCCTGGCCGCTATGTCGGGGCGGCTCCGGGCGAGACCATGGACGCCGTGGACTTCAAGGAACGCCTGGAGGCGTTGCAGGAGGAACTGGAGATACTGAACGCCGAGGCGGCTCGGCTGCAGGCCCGGATCGCGCAGAACGTCGCCGAGGTGCTCCAAGCATGACGGGCAAGGCGCACTGGCATGAGGTGGCCCTCGGCACAGTGGCTGAAGTCCGCTGGGGCGACACAAAGACCACGAAGGCGTCCTACGTCACCGCCGGTTACCCCGCATTCAGTGCGACCGGAAAAGACGGACTTCTCGATCATTACGACCATGAGGGTCCGGGCATCGTCTTGAGTGCCATCGGCGCACAGTGCGGGAAAAGTTGGTTCACCGACGGTCGTTGGTCGTGCATCAAAAACACAATCTACATCAAAGGGGACAGTAAGCGCGCCGACACGCGGTATCTGTCGTTCGTACTCTCTGACCCAGACGTCTGGCCGAAGAGGGGAGCCGCCCAACCATTCATTTCGCAGACCGACGCGCGTGCGGTCCAGATACGCCTCCCTCCCTTGGACACCCAGCGTCGTATTACCGGGATCCTCTCGGCCTACGACGACCTCATCGAGAACAACGAGCGGCGCATCGCGATCCTGGAGGAGATGGCCCGGCGGATCTTCCGCGAATGGTTCGTGGACTTCCGGTTTCCTGGGCACGAAGCGGTCCGCATGGTGGACACGGAGGCGGGGAAGATCCCGGAGGGGTGGCAGTTTGGGCCCGTCAGCAGGATCGCGGAGGCAACAGGCGCGTCGATCTCGCCGTCTCAGTCGCCCCAAAGGTTCTTCGCGCACTATAGCCTTCCCGCATTTGACGCTGGGCAGCAGCCAGCCGTCGAGTTGGGCAGTGCGATCCAGAGCAACAAACTCCTCTTCGAGCCGCCAGTCGTTCTCCTGGCAAAGTTGAACCCAAGGTTTGACCGCACCTGGGCGATCACCGAAGCCGCAGGCCATAAACAGGTGGCTTCCACCGAGTATGTGCCTCTCCGGCCTCGGCCAGGTGTTCCGCTCGCGTACCTGCAATGTGCCGTTCAAGGAACTGCGTTTCGGGACAGACTGCTGGGGCTCGCGCAGGGTACATCGACGTCACATCAACGGGCGAAGCCCCAGGACATCCTCGCCATCAACGTTCCTGTGCCTCCGTCGAGGCTGCTGCAGTTGGCAGACGAGCACCTCGATCCACTTCTCGTAGGAGCGAAACTAGCCCGCGCAGCAAACGTGGGTTTGCGACGTTCCAGAGACCTCATCCTCCCACGCCTGATCTCGGGCGACCTCACCGTGTCCGCAGCCGAGCTCGCACTGGAGACGGCGGCATGACCAAGAAACTCGGCACCCTTGAGCCCGTCGATGTCCGCGACGCGTGGCCCAATGAGGCCTCAGACTTCACGCCGTGGCTCGCCTCAGAGGAAGGCCTGAAACTCCTCGGCGAAGCCCTGGACATGGACCTGGAGGTCGAGGCCACCGAGGAGAGCGTCGGCCCCTTCAGCGCGGACATCCTCGCCAAGCGCACCGACACGCCCGACGAACACTGGGTCGTCATCGAGAACCAGTTGGCGAAGACGGACCACCGGCATCTTGGTCAGTTGCTCACCTACGCCGCCGGGCTGAAGGCAGCCACGGTCATCTGGATCGCCACCGAGTTCACCGAAGAGCATCGCGCGGCCATCGACTGGCTCAATGAGATGACCAGCGACCGCCTGCAGTTCTTCGGCCTGAAAATCGAGTTGTGGCGCATCGGCACCTCTGATCCGGCCCCGATGTTCAACGTCGTTTCGGCGCCTAACGAGGCCACAAACGCCGCAGGAATGGCCCGCGAGACCCTCGAAGCCGGACTGTCTCCCCTTGGTGCGCAGAAGCGGCGCTACTGGGAAGCCTTCGCCACCGTGCTGGCCGCGAAGAATGGGAAGGTGAAGCCCGCGAGGCCAAGGCCGCAGCACTGGGTCTCCTTCGGTCTCGGACGCTCGCACCTCTGGCTGAGCACGATGCTGAATAGCAAGGACAAGACGATCGCGGTCGAGTTCGCCTTCAATGGGCCGATGAAGCAGGCATGGTTCGATCAACTGGCGGCCAAAAAAGCCGAGATCGAGGCGACTGCGGGCGAGACCCTGTCCTGGGAGGCGATGGAGACGAAGAAGATGAGCCGCATCGCACTTTACCAGTCGAACAGGGATCCCACCGTCGAGACCGACTGGCCGTCGCAGCATGCATGGCTCGCCGAGAAGGTCGAACTCTTCCACAAGGTCTTCAAGCCGTACGTCCAGGCACTTCCTGGCCCCGCAGACACCACGAGCGAAGACGCCCAGCCCGAGCCCCCGGAGGCCGGATCGTGAACCGTCTCCTTGTCATCGCCCTCGCCACGCTGCCGCTCGCGGTTCTGTCCCGTGAAGCCCTGGCATCTTTCTGCCACCGCCCGACGCCGCCGCGATGCACCATGTACCTGATGTCCAACTCCCCGAACTGGGAGTTCGAGGATTGCCGAGGCCGCATCGAGCGCTTCCGCCAGGAAGTCCAGGTCTTCTTGGACTGCCAGCGGGACGAACAGGCGACAGTGATCCGCGAACTCAACGAGGAGGTCCGGCAGTTTAACGCCTGCGCCCGTGATCGGTTCTGCTGAAGCCACATGGCCATCGGCGAACTGCAACTGGAAGGCCGCACGGTTCTGCAGTGGCTCACGCGCGCGTCCGAGGATGAGTGGGGCGCTCTCATCGATTGCCTCGTCGATGACGGAGACAGGGAGGAGGCTTGGCTGATCGTCAACGTGCGCCGGAACCTCCTGGAGGTGACCACGGAGGGAACACCGGCGGCCCGAGTGAGGCGTCAGTGGACTTGGCTGAGCAGCGGCTTTGTGATCATCCCCGAGGCTCGCCGCGAGGTTGTCGATCTCGTCGAGCGTAGCCGTCCACCCGAGGTCGTGGCCTTCGAGGCGGCACAGGCGCGTTTGCGGAACCTCGGCTTCGATCCGCACCGCTTCGCGACGTCCGACGATGTCTTCCTGGTGGACAGGGTTCTCGCAGAGGCAGCGACTGACCGGGTCGTGCCAAGACGCGCTGACCGCTTCGCCTTCTACGAGGCGCTGAAGTCCTGCGGGCAGTTCCGCCCCGCGATCCCGCACCTGAGAGCCTGGATGGCAGCAGTGGAGGCGGATCAGGAACCGCTCGTGGATGCCAGCGAGCGCTTGCGCCTGTCCGTGATGCTGCGCCACGCCGGTCAACCTGGGGCATCACTGGATGTCAGCGCGGTGGTTGACCTTCCGCCGACCTTGCTGCGAGCCGAGGACGAGGTCGTCGCCATGCTCTGCACGCACCGGGCCGCTGCGTTGCTGGATCTCTTCGACAGCACCGGAGACTGCGACCTGCTCACTGACGCACGCCGCTACCTCGACCGGGCATGGCGGCTGAAGAAGGGTCCCGAAGCCTCCAACACATACCAGCGCTGGCACCGGCTCAAGGAGCGCTGCAAGCCCGCCAGGACCTCACTGGGGCTTCGCCGAGAGGATCATTAAGCGGTGGCACCATCCCCGATCAACGAGAAGGCACTGGTCGAAGATCCAGCCCTGGAGCGATTCCAGGAGGTCGGCTGGACCACGAAGAGCCTGCTCAAGGAGTTCGATGGCGGAGCGAGCAGCGAAGGCCGTGAGACCAAGCGTCAGCCCTACCTGCCCAGTCGGCTCCGTGCAGCCCTGGCCCGCCTGAACCCCGGCCTGGACGCCACCGTCATCGACAAGGCGGTCGAGGAAGTCACCAGGTCCCGGTCCTCCATGGCCTTCGTGGCTGCCAACAAGGAGGTCGTGCGGCTCCTCCGTGACCGCGTCCCGGTGCCCACTGTCGGCGAGGACGGCCAGCCGACCACCGTGCATGTCACGGCCATTGACTGGGAGAACCCTGGCAACAACGAGTTCCTCATGGCCAGTCAGGTCTGGTTCGCGGGCGACCTGGGGCAGAAGCGGGCCGACGCGGTGGGCTTCGTCAACGGTATCCCGCTGCTGTTCTGCGAGTTCAAGGCACCCACCCAGCCCGTCAGCGATGCCCTGGATGGCAACCTGAAAGACTACCGGGCAACCATTCCGCACGTCTTCGCGCCCACGGGCTTCGGCCTGATCTCCAACGGCCACGACACGCGCCTGGGAGCCGTGGAGGCGCCCTGGGAGCACTGGCTGGAGTGGAAGCGCCTGGACGAGGACGACGCCCCCACGAACAGCCTGGAGGTCGCCATACGGGGTGCCTGCGAGCCCGCGCACTTCCTCGATATCGTCGAGAACTTCGTCGTCTTCCAGGAGGAAGCCCAGAAGACCGGGACGGTTCGGCTGATCAAGAAGGTGGCGCGGAACCACCAGGTGCTCGGCGTCAACCGCGCCATCCAGGCGGTCCAGGATCTCCGGAGCAACCAGGGGCGCCTGGGCGTCTTCTGGCACACCCAGGGGTCCGGGAAGTCGCTCTCCATGGTGATGTTTGGGGAGAAGGTCCATCGCAAGGTCAAGGGCAACTGGACCTTCGTGGTGGTCACGGATCGCCAGGAACTCGACGACCAGATCGCCCGGACCTTCGCCGAGTGCGGTGCGGTCACCGAAGACATCCACGAAGTCCAAGCCTCGTCTGCGGCTGATCTGCGACGGCTGCTGCGGGAAGACCATCGCTATGTGTTCACCCTGATCCACAAGTTCCGCCCGGAGCCCGGCAAAGCGATGGAGGTGCTGTCGGATCGCAGCGACATCATCGTCATCACGGACGAGGCCCACCGGAGCCAATACGACGTCCTGGCGCTGAACATGCGGACCGCACTGCCGAACGCCGCCTTCATCGGCTTCACGGGCACGCCGCTGATCAAGGGCGAGGAGGAGCGGACCCGCGAGGTCTTCGGCGACTACGTCTCGGTCTACGATTTCGGCCAGAGCATCGCCGATGGCGCCACGGTGCCGCTGTACTACGAGAACCGGATCCCGGAGGTGCGGCTGGCGAACCGCGAGTTGGGCGACGACTTCGAGAACCTTGTGGAGGAAGCCTCCATCGACGAAGACGTCGAGGCCCGGCTCCAACGGCAGTTCGCGCAGGAATACGCGCTTCTCACCCGCGACGACCGCCTGGATATCATCGCCAAGGACGTGGTGCGGCACTTCACGGGCCGTGGCTACCGGGGCAAGGCTATGTTCGTCGCGGTGGACAAGGCGACCGCCGTGCGGATGTACGACAAAGTCCAGGCCCACTGGCAGGTCATGCTGGCCGAGAAGAAGGCCTTGCTGGACAAGGCAGCACCCGAGGACCGCCAAGCCGTCCAGGCCGACTACGACTGGCTCCGCGAGACCGACATGGCGGTCGTGGTCAGCCAGGGCCAGAACGAAATCGAGGATTTGGCGAAGAAGGGTCTCGACATCGTCCCGCACCGGAAGCGGATGGTGAACGACAACCTCGACCTGAAGTTCAAGGACCCCGACGACCGCCTGCGCCTCGTCTTCGTCTGCGCCATGTGGATCACCGGCTTCGACGTGCCGACGTGCTCGACGATCTACCTCGACAAGCCGATGCGGAACCACACCCTGATGCAGACCATCGCCAGGGCGAACCGAACGGCACGGGGCAAGACGGCGGGCCTGATCGTGGACTACGTCGGCGTCTTCGCGAACCTGAAGCGCGCCCTGGAGATCTACGCTACCGGTGGCCGTGATGCTCCGGCGATCCGCGACAAGGCCGCTTTGGTCGAGGACATCCAGCGCGGGCTCCGCGAGACCAAGGCGTGGATGGCCGAGCGGGGTGTCAGCGTGGATGCTATCGTGGCTGCCGAGGGGCTGGCGAAGAGCGACCTGATCGGTGGGGCCAGGGCGAAACTGACCCTCCCGGACGATGTGAGGATGCGCTTCCTCCGCATGTCCTCAGAACTCTGGGCCGCCTTCAAGTCGGCGCTGCCGGATCCGCTCGTGGGCGCGCTGTTCCCCGAGATCGACACGGTCCGCAAAGTCGACATCGCGATCCGGGAGCACCTGCCAAAGCCGAAGATCGGCGACCTCGCTGCCGAGATGGAGGATCTCCTCGACAGGTCAGTGGTGGGCATCGAGATCACGCGGCCCTTGCCCGATCCCGACAGCATGGACGGCTTGGTGAACCTGGGTGCCATCGACTTCGAGCGCTTGAGGGCGCTGTTCGCCAAGGGGCGTGGTCAGAGCGCCGTGCAACTGGCCCGCAACGAGGCCGAGACGCGCGCGAAGAACCTCGCTGCCCAAAACCCGACCCGCCAGTCTTTCCTCGACCGCTACCAGCAACTCGTCGCGGACTACAATGAGAGGCGCATGACCGCCGAGGAGATCTTCGCTGAACTGATGCGCCTGATCGAGGCGATGGGCGAAGAGGATCGGCGCCATGCCAGGGAGAATCTCGGCGAGGAGGAACTGGCGCTGTTCGACGTGCTGACCCAGCCAGATCCGCAACTCCCTGAGGCGAAGCGCGACGAGGTCAAGGACGTCGCCCGAGATCTCCTGACGAAGTTGAAGAGCCTATTCTCGGGGATCGACTGGCAGGCCAACCCGACGATGCGGGCCAAGGTACGGACGACTATCAAGGGCGCGCTGCGGAAACTGCCCGACGAGTACGACGACAACCTGTGGGAAGCGAAGGTGGCCGCCACGGTGGATTGGGTGTTCCGCCGGTACGGGGGCGCCGCGTAGTTCGTTCTTGGAACGGGGACGGCCCGGGCTGGTAATGACGCCTTCTCACCGCGCCAAAATCGGAGCTTCGCCGGGCGGGGGGGGGAGGGAGACAGGCGGTTGGGGGAGGGGGGGGGCCTGCCAGGTCCTCGTGTTGGGGGATCAAGGCAGGCCCTCAGTTCCCCCGCCCGGTGGGGGATGGCCCCTGGGGGGGGCTGGCCTCGTCCCACCCTGCCGCGGCGTCTCCCGGCATGCGGCCTTTATCAGGCCAGCGGCGACCGACCCAGACGGGCGAGCAAGCGCTGAACCTGTACCGCCTGCCAGGAACCGGCCTTGCCCGACGGCAGCGGCACGCCGCGCGCCGTCAGCGCCTGCGCGGTGGCGGAGGCACTGGTGACGCCCTCGGCGCGGATGGCAGCGATGGTCGTGGCGTAGTCGGTCGCCCGCCTGTCGGCTTTGGCAGTGCGCGCTACGGAGGCATGCAGGAGCGCGGCTCGGGCCTGCTCGGGCGTCGGCGGGCGCGGCGTGCCCAGGCGCACACCACGCGCCTTCGCGGCTGCCAGCGCGGCCCTCGTGCGGGCCGAGATTGCCCGCGCTTCCTCTTCCGCCACCAGCGCCATAATGCCGACGGTCAGTCGGTTAGCGTTCGGCATGTCGGCGGCAACGAAGTCGATGCCCGCCTTCTGCAGGCCCAGCAAAAAGTGAGCGTCGCGAGCGAGGCGGTCCATCTTCGCGATGACTAGCGTGGCGTTGTGTAGTCGGCAGGCCGCGAGTGCGGCGGCGAGTTCCGGGCGGTCGGACGTACGTCCGCTCTCAACCTCGACATGCTCCGCGAGCAGTGACCAGTTCCCCCCGTTCAGGTACGCGGCGACGGCGGCGCGCTGCGCCTCCAGGCCCAGGCCAGAATGGCCCTGCTTCGCGGTGCTGACGCGGAGGTAGGAGACGAACCGGCCCTCGGCCATGGATTTACACCTTCGGAAACGACCGTTTCTGATAATGTAAGTATCGCCCGGCGATGTGGCAATGTTCTCACCGCACGCGAGACTTGGTCGCGCCTGCCGCGCCGCCAAGCGCCTTCGGCCCCGACTGCGAGTGTACCGCGTCGCGTCCTGCCGCCCTTCGCGACATCAGACCGACGGGTGCGCCGTCCTCCGCCACCTCCGGGGGCGGGCGGCGAGCGACGCAGAGTTCTCGCCCGCTTAGGAGAGCGGGTCGATGGCGGGTTCTCGATCTCCGGCGGCTTCGGAGGGATGACCTTCTGCGGTGTCGTTTTCTTCGGTGGCCTCAAGCGAGGCTACGATCAGCCCGCGCTCGTCGATCATGTCCTGCGTCACCTCCAGGCCGATTAGCCCCGCCTCTTTGGCTGTGAGGTCGAGTAGCGGCCCCGTTCGCGCCGCCGCCTTCTCCAACAGGCCGCGCCACGCCATTAGGACATCCAGGGGAACGCCAGAGAGGTAGTCTCGCTGGACGTGATGGGTGGTGCTGTTCAGGCCCTGGATCCGACCGATGCCGTCGATGGCGCGCACGGCGACCTGTGGCGAGCCGCGCCGGGTCTCCAGTGCGATGCCGCCCAGCTGGTTTGTCGCCCAGGCGCGCAGCCGTTCTTGTTCCCATGTGCCGAAACCGGCGGGCGGCTCCTGCGGCTCGAAGGACACCTGCGGGGGAAGCGGTACGGACGCAGACGGCTCCGAAGCGGCTTTCGGTCCGTCAGGAAGCAAGCGCGTCAGAGAGTGCGATGGTCGAACGATCTCAGCGGGTGGGACGCCCCTGATCTCTCCAATGCGGGCGATGACCTCCGGCATGCGCAGATACTCCGGTCCGCGAACACGGGCGCTTGCGGCGCTCACACCTGCTGACCGCGCCGCCTCCTTCGCGGTCGCTTTTGGGTTCGCGGCGATGTGTTGAGCGAAGGCCTCCAGGCGGGTGTCGGGCAGTGCGGGCACGGCTGCGGCTCCGGTGTGTGAAGGGCGAACTGCTATAGCAGATGGCAGTGATCCGGTCAGCATTTCAGGCACACCGGGGCGCAGGTCAGGCACGGCGGGGGCACAGGGCACAGGCACAGAGGCACAATGCTGCCAGGCCTTGTGCGCTTCCCTAGCAGCGAGGGCTTTCCGCCCCTAAAGGCGCCTCGCGCCTCGAACTGCGGGCCTTCGACGTTCGCTGTCTGGCTTGAGCCGCCATGGCTCGGACCACGTCCGGCCCTACGGTGTGGCGCCTCGGCGGAGGTCGTTACGATTACGGGGTGGCGATGGTGGTGATGGTGCCTCCGCCCACACATATCGTGCCCACGCGTATAATTAGCGAGCCCTTATCAAGTGCGCATCACCTTACGGACGGCTCCGAAAAGCATCACCACCATCGCCACCCTGCGCTCGTAACGAACCCCAAAAACCCCAGTTTTCTGACCCCTCCGCGAAGGCGTTCATCTCAATTCCATCACCACCCTGATCGCTTTTCGTCGCCACCCCGCGAGCAAAACGATCCTCTGCGTGCTGGTCCCTCACAACACCCACTTGCAGCCCGCCGCCATCCACACCCCGAAGGCGTTGTTGCGCGGCACACTACGCCGGGAAATCACTACCCTCCCGCAGGCGGATACCCTCGACGACGGTCACGCCATTGACTGCCTTCCAGCGGAAGCTCCTAGGCCGCCTCGTCATCTCCTCTTTGAATGTCGCTCGGCTGAGTTCCCGCTCCCGGTTGACCCGCGCCCACTGGTTGTAGTCCGCAAGCAGCGCCGACGGAGGCGTCTCGACACGACCCCCTGTCACGCAGCGACCCGCGATCCAGGCCCCGACCGTGTCCTGGTTGATGAAGTACTGTTGCGTGGCTTGATTTACGCTTTCGGGCGTATCGAGCTTCGTGCCGCTACCCCAGCGGGCCGCGCCATTGACGAGCCACCGCAGAATGCCCCGCGCCTCGCCCTTAAGCCTCTCCGACAGAGTTGCATCAGGGTTCTCAAAGAACGCATCGAAGGGCACCACGCGCAGCCGCCGCGTCATCGCAGGCTGAATGCCCTCAGCGAGGCGCGGCATGTGGTTGGTCGAGATGACCGGCGTGAAGCTCGGGGTCATGGTGAAGAAGTCCTTCCCCATGAACCTCGCCGCTACAGGATCGCCGCCTGTCAAGGCTTTGAGACGCATCGCGTCCAGGGTGTCATCGGCGCCCATCTCGCTGACCGTCAGAAGCCTCGCTCCCTTCAGCCGCGCCATGCCGGTCGGGTGCTTGTCGCCCCGTGTCAGCCTGAACAGATCGAGGTCGCCCTGCTTCGCGTAATCCTTCAGCACATGGGCCACCGTGTTCAGCAGCACGCCCTTCCCATTGCCGCCCGGCCCGTACATCACCAGCGCGATCTGCTCGTCCGTCAGACCGATGATCGAGTACCCCAGCGCCGCCTGGAGGTAGTCGATCAGTTCCTGCCTGTTCCTGGTGATCTCCTGCAGGAACTGGTGCCAGCGCGGGCAGTCCTCGGTGTCGGCGGGCCCGACCGCCGTCGTCATCGACACGAAGTCCATGGCCCTACCAGGCCGCATCACACCCGAGCGAAGATCCACGACGCCTTCGGGCGTGCCGAGCAGCCAGGGGTCAGCGTCGAACAACGACGGCTCGATGACCACCGCACGGTCCACCTTTGCCAGCGCTTCGACGCCATTTACGAAGGAGGCAGCCTGCATCGCGAGGCGCTCCCTCGGACCCAGACCGCTCGCCTGCGCCGCTTCAACGCGGCATTGTTCCCGGATGGCGTCGCGTACGAAACCATCCTCGTCCTTCCGCCAGACGCCGCGCTGGAACACGAACCAGCCGCCTGCCTGGGCGCAGTACTTCATGCGCTCGGCGTTCTCCTGGACGAAGGCGAGCGCGATGGCGTCATGTCCGCGCACCGTCGAGACTGCCACGCTTGTCGCCTTCTGCACGGCGTGGCGCTGGCGGATCTGTTTATCCAGCGTCCTCACGCTGACGCCCAGCGCCTTCGCGGCCCCCGCGCGCTGCCGGTCGTACTCGAAGGGGGCGAGAGCCGCGAGCCGCGTAAGTTCCTGCTCGTCGGTTTCCTGCGTCACGATATCGGCGCCACCAGTGCCGCCTTTCATCCCGTCCTTCATGCGCGCTCCTTCTTTTCGGCAACGAAGCTGCTGAAGCACCCCTCCAGCCTTGTTAGGTCGTTCATCACCGCCTCACGGGTTGCACTGGCGGCGTCCGCGCGCGTCGATCTGCCGCTCGCGGTATCGCGCGCGGCGACACCAACAACCCTGGCGATCTCATCCAGCGCGCGGTCGCGCTCGCTCTCCTGTTGCGCCGCGCAGAACCGCGCGAAGCCCGGCAGCGTTCCGCTGAGTGCCACGAGATAGGCCCGGTCGGCGCCGCACCGCTCTGCGACCGCTACGCACCGCGCGATAATCCCGTTTGCATCCGCCTTTGCACCATTCTCGCGGACCCAGCGCGCGATAATCTTCTTGCTGCTCTCGTAGAGGCCGATGCCGCCCATGTGCATGGGCCGCATTGCGGCGAGCAGCTCCTCGACCGTGCCGCTCATCTCCAGGCCAGCAGCGGTCCCGCTGAACTGCGTCAGCAGGCGCATAGGCATGGGTGGGATAGGGGGCACGACCGCGAGGCGGTGCTTGGACCGAAAGAGATACGCCCGCGCCTTGCCCGGCAGCGGATCCGCGACACCGCCACGGAACACGGGGCGCGCCGTGTAGATCGGCTGCACGGGCACCAGCACGCTGGCGTCGAACGTCGTCCGATCCGCCAGCAGGCGCATAATCTCCTCGCGCACCAGGGGCCGGTCGAGCAGATGCCATGTCCGGATCCGCACGGTGGGCTTGAAGCCCATGCCGCTGGTGAACTGCACAATCATGTCGGCGTCGAGCAGCCACTCCGGCAGCACCGCGTTCGCCGCCTCGCGGGCGCAGCGCCCCGGTTCCGTGCGCCAGTCCACACCGGCAGGGAACTCGACGGCGTCGAGGTCGAGGGCCAGCCATTGGCGCCGCACCTCGACCATTGTCGGGCGCCCGTCGGCCTCGTCCGGGCGGTCGTGCAGGAGCCTGCGCTGCTGCTTCGCCAGATCGACGCCGGGCAGCACGGCTCCACGCAGGACGCAGATATCCGGACGGTCCATCAGCCGCAGCAGCAGGCGGTCCAACCTCGCTATCTCGTTCGGCAGAACGAGGGGCTTCAGGGTCATGCGCAAGAACCGGGGAGCCGAGGTTTCGTCCCTTGGCTCCGTCCCGTAGCGAACTTTTGTGGCGATGCTGCCCTCAGGGGAAATGGCGAGCGTGCAGCCCCACACCCCAGTGGGATCGACCTGCGGCGTGGTCATGACCGCACCCCCAGTGCCGCGAAGCTCCTCAGGATCGGCACCATGCGCCCGTTCGGGGTCTTCCAAGTGGCGAGAGCCACGCGGACCCGCCTGCGGTTGCCTTGGAGAGCCGCCAGGAGCCGCCCAAGCCTCTCCGGCACCTCAGGCACTTGCAGCGCCCTGAGGAGGCCAAGCAGCCTCGCCAGATCGCTCTGGCGGCGCTCCGGCGCGCCTCCCGCCACCAGCAGCCTGACGGGCGCGGCGCCGCCCTCGGTCACGAGCATCAGCCGAAGCCAAGTTTCGCCGGGCCGGGTGGTGTCGATGCGCGCACAGTCGATGCGCACGTCGTGTTCGCCGGAGGGCAGCAGCGGCGTGTGACCAGTCGACAGGCGGGAATACTCAACGCTAGACCCGGCGCCGATGGCGCACTGTGTCACGACAGCACCTTGGTGGGATCGTGTGCTACTACGCGCCGTTGTACGAGCCAGGCCAACACGTCGGCGCGGTGGTAGCGGATGCTGCGCCCGAGGCGCGTGTAGACCGGTCCCTCGCCACGAGGGCGCCAACTCTCCAGGGTCTGCTCCTGCACCTTGGTGAAGGCCGACAATTCGCGCGTCGTCATCAGGATCGGCAGCGTGTCGGGGTCGGTGATCGCCGCAGGCGGTGCCTGAGGCGTTTCGACGGTGGGCGCTGCCTTGCTCTTCGTCTTTGGCATGGTCCTCTCCGTGGCAGCGCGGAATGCACGGCCCGGCAGACCAACTATCGCAGACGAAATGCGAGGTGCTCTGTATCCTGCAGACTATTTTCGTCCGGTTGCGTTTTTCTCGGCCTCGACCCAGGAGCGGATAGTTGAAGGCGGCGGAAGGGGGCGCTTGATGCCCGCCTTCGCGTCCCCCTCGACCAGCAGGCGCCGGGTGACGTTGAGGCGCTCGCTCTGTCGCTTCAGATGCGTGGTCTGGTTCAGGTAGATCGCGACGGCGTAGTCACGCACGTCAGCCCCGTACTTGGTGTGGCCCTTCTTCGCGCCGCCGCCCTTCGCCGCCGGGGCGCGACGCACGTCCGTCTCCGAGCGCAGCATGCCGAGCACAGCCATCAGGACCATCTCATGGAGGAACTCGCGGTCGAACTCGTCGGGCGGGGGGCGATACAGCCGGTGTTCGCTGTACAACGTGAACTCGGCCTGGGCGACCAGCAGCACCAGCACCGCCCGGCGTAGCAGAGCGGCGCCATGTTCGTCGGTCTGGAGGCGCTCTGCGAGGGTGCGGTCGCCCGGTTTGCCACTGGCGGACAGGCGCGCCAGGATTTCCGCCCGCACCTCGTCCTCGCGCGGCACCGTTTGGGCAGGTACAAGATCCCCGTCGATCTTCTTCCTCGTCGTCACGACGCCACAGCCTTTCGCGGCAGGCGCACGACCTTACCGGTGCTGGGCTTCTTTTCGGGCGGCAGCAGCCAGGCGCAGGCGCGCCGTGTGGCTTCGGCGCGAGCAGGAAGCCGGTCGGCGCGGTCGTACCTCTCGATCAGGTCGTCGCGCACGTGGTTCAGCAGGAACTCCGCCAGGTCCGTCTCGACGCCCGCCTCGGAACATGCGCTGCGGAAGGTGCGGCGCAGATCGTGCAACCGCAGGCGAGGGGCCTCGGCCTCGGCGCCGTGCTTTTGCCTCCAGGCCCAGGCAAAGGCGTCGTTCATCGCCTCGTTGAAGCGCGTGCGGTTGTCGCTCCACGCCTTCGCGCCGCCGAAGACGTAGCTGCCGATCCGGTCGAGCGCGTCGAGCGCGGCGGCGATGGTAGGGACGAGGAAGACTTTGTGCGCCCGCGCGTTCTTGGCGTTCGCCGCCGGGATCGTCAGCCACGAGCCGTGGGCGTCGGTCGTTATGTCCGACCACTTGGCCCGCTCCGCTTCCTGCCGTCGCATGCCGGTTGCCAGGAGGAGCAGCAGGAACGCGCTCTCCCGGTGCGGTAGGGCGGCGCGCGCGGCGTGCAGCACTTCGACCTCGACCTTCAACAGCGCGCGCCCAGCGCGGCCCTCGCGCTCCAGCATCTCGGCCTTGGTGGCACGGGGCTTCCTCCATCCCGCAAGGGGGCTGGCCGTGATCAGGCCGGTGTTGGCGGCCCAGTTCAGCATGCCCCCCGTGTCTCGCCGCAGCATCTCGGCTGCGCCGCGCCTGCCATCTCGCTCGACGGTGGAGATGCGCTCGATGAGGTCGGCTCGGGTCAGGTCGCGCAGGCGCCGCGTCCCGAGTTGCGCCGCCAGTTCTCGGCGAAGGAGGCTGGTGATGGTCTTGTGGTTGCGGTGAGAGGCCAGGGTCGCAGCGTACTGCTCGATCGCCTCGCGCACCGTCATGGCGGCCCTGGCGGCGGCCCGCTCGGCGGCAGGGTCGCGGCCCTCGGCGGTCTGGCCCATGACCTTCCGCGCCTCGGTGCGCGCCACCTCCGGCTTCGTCTCGCGCGCGTCGCCGAGCGTGACTTCGCGGACGCTGCCGCGCCTGCCGCCTGTGGTCCTGTAGACCACGACCCAGGACGCGGCGCCGGAGGCCCGCTGCCGGAGGGCGAGGTGCCGCACCTTTTCGTCCCAGGTACGCCGGTCGGCGGGTTCGGCCAGAAGCCGCTCGACTGCCGCCTGGGTCAGGTTCACTCGATCCGCCATTCGACCTCTCCCGCCTTTCGGGGCCAACACCGGGCCAACACGCCTAATCCGACTTGGTCAGGCTCAATATCGCGGGAGAGGTCAGATATACAAGGTATAATAAGGACAACGTAGGGCTCAATTGGGGAGGCTCAGGCTCGATCAGGCAGGGGTGGCACCCTTGGTAAGGGAGAGGTCGAGAGTTCAATCCTCTCCAGCAGCACCATCCGAAGCCCTTGACGGGCCTCGATATCTCGGAAAATCAGGACATTGCGACGCCCCTCTAGGCACAAAGGGGCGGCACATGGCCTTGGTGATGACGCGACCGACGAAGGACCCAAAGAGCGGCATTTGGGAAGTCCGCAAGGGCGTTCCGAAGGCCCTGCGCGCCATCATCGGCGTTCGCGAATTGAAGCGCTCGCTGGGCACCAAGGACGATGCGGAGGCGCGGCGGCGCGGTCCTGCCGTCATTGCAGAGTTCGAGGCGCGCATCGCGGCGGCTTGGGCCCAGCACCGCGGCGCTGCTGCGTCCCTCAGCCCACAGGAAGTCGCCGCCATCGTCGGCGAGTGGTATCGCGTTGAAGGCGCGAAGATCGACGCGGCGCCCGGCGACCCGGATGTGCGCGACGTGGAACAGGACATTGTCGTCAACGACCGCGTTGACCCCATTGAGGGCGACGTGACGGCGACGGATGACGACCAAGCCACCGCGGATGCGGTCCTTGCGCTTCGCGGGATCGCTGCGGACGAGACGACCCGCCGACTGACAGCAACAGCGATTGCCGGTGCCCGAATAGACCTTGCGGTGCGGGCCGTCCGGCGCGCCGGCGGGCGCTGGGCGCCTGATCCCGCTGAGGCGGAATTTCCCGCTCTCGTCTCGCGGGAGCCCACCGCGAAGGCCGAGCCGCTCAGAAGCGCAGCCTTGCTTGCGGCCTGGGCGACGGAAACGCGGCCGGCGCCAAGCACGTTGAAGAAGTATCGGGCGACGTTCCGACAGATCGAGCGCGTCCTGGGGTTCGACGATGTCCGCCGCATCACGGTCGCGGACGTGGTGAGGTTCAAGGAGGCTCGCCTCGCGGAAGGCAAGGACGTTGGCACCGTTGCGGACGATGTTTTGAGCGCGGGAGCGGTTTTCCGTTGGGCGGTGCGCAACGGGAAAGTCTCTGACAATCCGTGTGCTCAGATGGCGCCGAAGGTGAACCGCCGAGGCCCCGCGCCGCGCGCCCCATACGACGATGAGGAGGCGGCGCGCATTCTCACCGCTGCGCGACAGGAGAGCGGTGCGCTGCGCTGGCTACCTTGGCTCTTGTGCTTCACCGGCGCGCGGATTGGCGAACTCGCCGAACTTCGGCGCTGCGCTGTGCAGAGGGAGCGCGATGTTCCGTTCCTCGATATTCGCCCAACGGAGACGCGAGCGGGCAAGAACGCGACCATGCAGCGCATGGTGCCTTTGCATCCGGCGCTAATCTCGGAGGGCTTCCTCGATTATGTCGCGGGTCTTCCCGCGAACCCCGACGGCCCCCTGTTCCCGGACCTCGCGCCCGACCCACGCGGCTCCCGCGTCGCGCCCGCTCAGGGCCGAATTGGACGGTGGATGCGCCGCTCGGTCGGCATCACGGACAAACGAAAGGCCCCGGCGCATTCCTGGCGGCACCGCATGGAGGACGAACTTCGCAAAGTCCGGGCGCCGGCCGAGGTACAGGACGCGATCACTGGGCGGTACAACCCGCGGAACGCCGGCGCAGGTTACGGCCTTGGTTTTCGCGGGATGCCTGATGAGGTCCTGAAGGACCTGCGCCGTATCCCGTCGCCCTTGGAGCAGAGGGCGGCGCAGGGTCCGGAAGACGCCTAGCCCGCGCCGGCGGCGTTCGCGAGGGGCGGCGGGGGACGTCGCGGCAGGGTCTTCGCGAACGATCTCAGAGCCGCCGTGCCGTCCCTCCCGCGCGCCACCACGACGCCCGCGGCGCTGTCCACCACCACCATCCCGCCTCCCGCGGCCGCGGGCTGAAGCGCGAACAGCGCGGGGCCGCCCGGCCCGTCGCCGACCTCTAGACTGACGAACCGCAACCCGTCGTCGGTGCACAGGGGGACCGCGACGATATCGGGCCGCGCGGTGAGGCCGCGCCGGATCGTGGCGTGCTGCTCGGTGATCTCGGCGAGGCGCGCAGCGACGCGCTGTGCGACATGTGCCGCGAGCGAGGCGCGGCGGCTGGATCGGGAAGAGGGCATGGCGGTCTCCGTCGGGTTCCGAAGCGCCGTGTGGTGGGGCGCTCGAATCCTCGCCGCCAAAGGCGCCAGCGCCTAGTGAGCGGATTGCTTTATTTTCGCTGGTGGAATCAGCGTCGCGCCTTGCCGCGAGCCCTTGGGGTCTTCGCAGCCCGCGCCCGCATCTCCTCGCCCGCCCGGGTGAGCCATTCACACGTCGCCTCCGAGAGCCCCGTTGAGAGCCCGGTGTCCGCTACGGGGCGCGGCGCACGGAATCTGTCCAACTCGCCCGCCTCGGCAACCTGCGCCGCGATCTCCAGGGCGAGCCGCATTGCATCGACCGGGCTAAGGAAGGGCGCGCCCGCGGCGTCAGGCACCGCGCGGGCAAGCCGGTGGACGCGCGCAGCGTCCTGCAACGTGAGGCGGAGCGTCAGTGGCCACGGAACCGGCAAGGCGGACGGCGGGGGTGTGCAAGAGGCTAGCGGGGGCATGGGGGATTTCTCCATTTCGAATCGCGGCGGGGCCGTCACGCCGCGAACTCAGGGATGCCGCACGGGTGCGACGCTGGCGGCTCCAGGGCTGCTTGCGGCGCCGCTGGTGGGGACGATGCGGCGGACGTCGAAACGCCGTCCTTGGTCGCCACGTGCCGGTCGCGCTCGGCCGTCCAGTCGCGATGGGGACGCAGACGGAGCCCGCTGTCGTCTTCGTGCAGCGTGAAGCGCGCGGCACGCTCGACGGCACGGACGGTGAGGCGCAGTCGCCCACCCTCGTCGCGGACCTCGGCCGGGCCTACGAGACCCGCCGCGACCATTGCTCGGCAGAGGCGCCGGAGGGCATCGGTGCGATGCGACGCCGAGAGACCTCCGCATGTCACGGTCTCGATGCCGCGGCGGTGACGTGTGACGATTTGGTGGGGCGACGGTGAGGCAGGAATCGCGGGGACGGATTGCATGGGTCTGCTCCTTGGATGAAGCGCGCCCGTGTCTCCCGCGCATCGCGGTGGATGCGGGGAGGCGCTCGGATGATGGGTGACAGTGGCGGCCGGACCGATGTGGCGCGGGCCCGCGTGACGGCCTTTTTGCGGTCGCAAGTTAAAGCAGGGGGGTCTTTAGGAACTCTCCTTGCGTGGTCCTTGGACCCTGGTGGCGGGCGCGAGAGCGTCGCTTCCGACGCCCGCGGCTAGACCACACGAACACCCAAGGCGCACAGGGTGTCGTGAGGTTGATCGTGTGGGATTCCCTAGGTCGGGCGACCAAGCACGCGCTCCCGCGCTCGCGCCCTGCTCAGGCGTACCATCGGCGAGTCCACAGGCGTGGCTCAGCGTGTCTCGGAGCGGTCCTGTGGAACGTCCGATGGTCTGGCCAAGAGCGACGGTGACGGGCGGCGGAGGCGCCCGCCGTTCTCTGCCATCTCCATCAGCGCCCAACCACGGATCAAGGGCGGCGCGCTGCCAGCAGCAGTGCGTCGTCGTTGGTCTTCAGCCGCGGCACGGGCTTTAGCCGCCGCCGCCTCAACGGACCTCTGAGACATCCCGCTGAGCCTCTTCAGTTCGTCGTTCGGGAGGTAGTGGTGCCAGCGAACGAGCCACTCCAGGCGCCGGCGCTTGTCCGCCAGCCGGGCGCAGTGCGCGGCGATCCGGCCCAAGTCGAGCGTCCACAGGACGTCGTCCAGGCGGTCTGCGAAAAACACTGGGAATGGGGCGGAGCGGGCGAAGCCGCTTATGCGCGGGCTGTGCTTCCCGGTGGTCTCGACATTGTGCCCCAGGCCCGCGCGTTCGGCAGCCTCTGTCACCAGCGTCCGTCGCTGACGCCCGTGGTAGGCGTCCGCGAGGTATCCTTGATGGATCATCGCGGCCTTGAGCGTGGACCGCGATATTCCAGTCTCCTCCTCGATCTCCGAGAGGGTCAGTCCGCGGGCATGTGCCCGGCCGGATGGGCGACGCGTGCCTCCGCGCTTGCCGCGTTTCGCGCCGCGGCCGGGAAGCGGCTCAACGAAGACATCCTCGCGCGACGCTAAGACGGCCTCGTGCATCGCGCGGACTCTCAGCGGGTCCTCCCGAGGAAGAGCGGCGCACGCGGTATCGGGGCAAAGACCGCGCAGCACGCAGTCGGCGACGGCAAGCGCTAGCGTCTGGGGCGACAGTGTCGCCGCGTGGACAGTCGTGGTGGACATCTCGTGATCCCGTGGGTGCGCGCCCTCCGCGCCACGGCGGTGTGGCGCAAGGAGAGGCCCCGTGGCGGGCCGGCGTTGTCTGTAAGCGGCGCGGGCGACGGCCCGGCGCAGATAGGAGGGGGGGGGCGCGGGGGCGCCTCAGGAGCGTCTCAGCGTTGGCCGCCGCGCCTGGTCGTCAGTGCCCCGCAAGGTCCGCGCGATACCGCGCGAGGACGGCGTCTAGGTTCCCCTGGCGCGCGAGGATTGCGGCGGCGCGGAGCGCGGCGCGGATCGCCGCGGTGGCGGGGAGGAAAGGCCGGCGGGAGGAAGCGCGGAGTGCATCAGCGATGGCCGCGAGGTTCGCCGCGTCCTCCTGCGTGGAGCGGACGGAGATCGTGGGGTAGGTCGCAAGGTGGCTCATGCGGTGGCCTTCTGGAGTGCAGACTGACAAACAGGGGCGCGCAGATGCGCCGGCGATGACGAAGGACGCCCCACGGCGTTGGCGGTCCTTCTGTGAGAGTGTCGACTAAAGAGGCTGCGCTTCTGAAATGCACGCCGCGCGGGCGCCCTGCTGCCCAGTGCCCGGCCGTTACTGTGCGAAAGCGAGGGCGGCCAGCGCGACGAAGGCGGCTGCCTGGGCAACGATGCCGGACCAGTCGCGCGCCTCGCGCCGCCATTCACCGGGCGGCCTCGGCGTCTCAGGAGCGCGCCGCGGGCTGTGACCGCCAATGGGCGCCGGGCTGGCGTCGCGGCGGACGTCAGGCACGGACGTGGACGCCGTCCAGGTCCCCGGCAATGCGGGCGCGCCAGGGTTTTCCAGCGCGTGCAACCGGGCGGCCCAGTCGCGGTCCACCGGTCAGCCCTCCACGGACGCGACGGAGGCGCGCAGCATGGCGCGGCGGACGGCCGTTGCAGTCCATGCGCTTCCCCCTCGCGGCGTGGGGACGCCTTCGGCCGAGAGGGCAGCAGCGACGCTGGCGAGCGACGCGCCTTCGGCGCGCAGGGCTTCAATGCGCGAAAGGACGCGATGGGCGGCGTGGTCTGCCTTCCGCTGACGTGCTTCCTGGGATGCCGCCGCGCCGCGCTGCGCCGCTTGCGTGTCGGGAAGTCGCTGGCCGGGCCTTAGGCCGCCGAGCGTCTGTCCGCGGGCCTTGGCGGCGGCGAGTGCGGCGCGCGTGCGCTGGCCAATGAGCCCCGCCTCAAGTTCGGCCACGGCCGCCATTTGCGTCAGCAGGAACTTGCCCACGGGTCCGGGCGGGATCGTCGGGAGGTCGAGGAATACGACGCCAGCGTCGCCCGTGCCCTCGACCACGCTGAGGAGGAACCGGGCGTTGCGGGCGAGTCGGTCGAGTTTGGCAACCAGCAGCGTCGCGCCCGTTGCGCGGCATTTTGCCAGCGCCTTGGCGAGTTCCGGCCGGTCATTCCGGCGGCCGCTTTCGACCTCCACAAAGGTGGGGGTCAGCAGCCGGTCGCCGGGGCGGAGGAAGGCGCGGATCGCCGCCTCCTGCGCGTCTAAGCCAAGGCCGCTGCGTCCCTGCCGTTCCGTGCTGACGCGGGCGTAAGCGATGAAGGTGCGGGGCACGGCAATGTCCATGGGCAGCGGTTCCGATGAGGTCCTTCCTCATCCGACTCCGCTAGGTCGAGTATGTCAAGTAGCGTCATCGTTCGTTGGCGGGAAATGACAAGGGGTCAATATCCCACCGCACAACCGACAAGGCTCCCGATAAAGCCGAAAAGGATGAACATCTGAATTGGCGCACCCCAGGTCCGTATGAAGTCCCCGTCGCGAAACCTATCGCCCGCTTCCCAGCCGCGGAGCCTTGCCCACGCTGCCGCACCAATGCCAGCGAGCAGCCCGAAAAGATTGAAGGGGCCGATGCCGCCTCCGTATCGGTCACTCCAATAGTCCGCGTGCGCCTCGCTCGCTGTGAAAGCCACGACTGTGAAGATGATCAAAGCGCGCATTCGCGTCCCTCCGCCTCTGGCGCGGCATAGTCCAGGCGACTGGCGTTGGCTGCCAAGGGGCACCATGGATGACCGGCGCGGGGGCTACTCTGGGTCACTTGGTGGGGGGGGACGGGGGGGAAATGCGCGTGCGCGACCCTGGAAATACGTCCGTGAATTCCCGGCTAGTTTTCAACCGAGGGCGACGGCTCACCGAGTTAGAGAATTGAGTCGTTCGAGGTGCCGCCTCAACTGGCGCATGATTGCGCGGCGCTGAAACACCTTCCCGGCAACCTTCGCGTATGTTCTCAGCAGACTGTCACGACCGAGGTGGCTGAAACTGTGCATCAGTTTGCGGCGCTGAAGGACAGGCCGCCCGCCTTTCGGCGACCCCTGGAACTTGTCGTTCGTTAGGTCGTGCTGTGCCGACTTAACAGCGCGACGCATCCGTCCATAGAACCGCGAGATGGTCGATGCGCGCAGGACCGCGCGCTCTCCGTTGAACAGGAAACCGAGATACTGCATGTGCTTGACATTTGCGGGGAGGCGGCCGCCGGGGAACTCGACGCGGCTCGTCTTGTCGTCGTTGAGTGTCAGCCCTTCGCAGTGGCGGATGAGAGCGTCGCGAAGGAAATCGAGCAGCGAATTGGCAGCGGCGGGCGGGCAGACTAGCAGAATGTCGTCCGAGTAGCGGCGATACGTTCCACCCACGCGCGCGGCCTCGGCGGCCACCGCGCAGTCGAAGCGGAACATCGCGACATTGGCCGCGATGGCTGACATCGGCGTTCCCTGCGGGATGCCAAAAGCGTTCTGGTTGACCTCGACCAAACCCCCACCTCCGCTTGCGGTCTTCCGCCCGCGGACGGCGGCGCGAAACGCATCGGGTGAGCACAGGGGACGCGGCAACTTCCTTGACTGCGTTCGTGGCGGCAGCCCGAGCCGCTTGAGACACGCGCCACGATCAACCAAAGCGAACCGGGTAATCGCCCTGAACGCAGCATAGTGGTGTGGTGGCAGTCCGCTGCCCAGCACGTCCTCCCAGCACCGCTTCAGGACGCGGTGGCGGATTGTGTCGAAGAAGTGCTTAAGGTCCAGGGCAATGGTCGTGCAGGTGCCCAGCCGTTGCACGTCAGCGAATGCATCGCGGGCTGTCGTGACGTTAGAGCGGCCGAGCCTGTACCCGACGACGACGTTGTCGAGACCGGCTCGCTTCAGCGCCTCCTCGTATGCCGCCGACAATTCCCAACCAACGTACGCAAGCACATGTGCGTCGCGATTTGAGCAGTACGCGAGGGGGCGCTTCTTCCAACTCTCCCGTGTGCGGCCGGATTTCTCGTCCGTTCGCCAACGGCGCGCCCATCGCTTGAAGGAGATAAGAGGCAGGAAGCGATATTGCTCGGGTGACTTCGTGAACGACGCGACGATGCCCTCCGCGACGGAGCGATCACTGACGGGCCGATCAAAGTGCGGGTAGTTTCTGGGAGCGAACCAGTCGTCTGGCTTCTTCCGCAGTCTCGACCGCAACTGTCCCCTCCCGAAGGTTTGGCATGTCGGGGGGCAGGGTCGGGTGCGAACCCCCCGGCACAGCCGGATACCCCTCCGACGAACCCGACGGCTAGAAGACCCGTCGACAAAGGCCCGGCATCGTCCGTGAGACCCCGCCTAAGCCCCGTTTTCACTCGAACCCCAATACGCGGCGTCCGGCACCTCAAAGCCAACGTCAGTTGTTACGATGCCTGCCCGGAGGGCTGGATCGCGGTGAAGGTCGCCATCACGGTGTTCCGGCTTCTCGTTCATATCTGGGTCCGGCAGGGCCGGGCCGCGACATGGAGAAACGAAATCGTGCTTGCGTTCTTCAACTGACCTCACCCGGACCTAGTCGTGCCGGGGCCGCACTGAGGTGGGAACCCCGCGCCATGGTTTCAAGAGGCCGACGTCATTCGCCCATATCGGGCGTGATAACCTGACGGGGCTCGACAAGGCACAAAACAAGGGCACAATGCCCGGCGTGGCGGCGTCTCTATGTTGTTGATTTTCCAGTACGTGGTGTGGCGGGGCGACCTTTCAATCCTCTCCAGCAGCACCAGCTCCCCCCCCGGTCTGCGGCCCCCGCCCATCCGCCCCCGCCTCGAACATTCGGTGATCGGCATTTTGGCCGATCATTAACGTGTCGCGACGAGAATGTGAGCAGGACAGCGGAGGATCACGCGTCATGTCGGCCTGCGCCCGCCACAATCTGCGCGCCTATGGCCCCGAGCGGGCCCACACCATCGTCTTCGCGCATGGCTATGGCTGCGACCAGACCATGTGGCGCTTCGTTGCGCCCGCCTTCGCCGCCGACCATCGCGTCGTGCTCTTCGACCTCGCCGGCTGCGGCCGCGCCGAGCCGACGCTGCACGACCCCGTCCGGCACGGCAGCCTCGCGGGCCATGCCGAGGATCTCTGCGACCTCATCCGCGACCTCGGCCGCGGCCCCGTCACCTTCGTCGGCCATTCGGTCAGCGCCATGATCGGCGCCCTGGCGGCGATCCGTGCGCCCGAACTCTTCGACGCGCTCGTCATGGTCGGCCCTTCGCCCTGCTACCTGAACGACGGCGACTACCGCGGCGGATTCGAGCGTGCGGACATCGAGGGCCTGCTCGACCTGCTCGACGGCAACCACCACGCCTGGGCGGCGCAGATGGCGCCCGTCATCATGGGCAATCCCGAACGCCCAGAACTCGCCGCCGAGCTCGAGGCCAGCTTCTGCCGCATGGAACCGGGCGCCGCCCGCGTCTTCGCGCGCGTGACCTTCACCTCGGACTGCCGGGCCGACCTGCCCCTGCTCGGCGTGCCGACGCTGATCCTGCAATCCGCGGACGACGCCGTCGCGCCGGTGGAGGTCGGCCACTGGGTCGCCGGCCAGGTGCGCGGCAGCAGCCTCGTGCATCTCGGCGCCAAGGGGCATTGCCCGCATGTCAGCGCGCCGGAGGAAACGGCGCGGGCGATCCGGGCCTGGCTGGGATGACCGACGCGGCGCCTGGGCCGGATGCGGAACTGCTGCCGGCCTCGGACCGCCCCGAGGATCTGCGCGCGTTCTACGAAAGCGCGCCCTGCGCCTACCTGACGATGCGCCGCGACGGGCTGCTGCTCGGCGCGAACCGCACGCTGCTCGACTGGACCGGGGCGGAACTCGGCCGGCCGGGCCACGAGCTGTGGCTGCGCGATGTGCTGACGGCGGCGAGCTGGGTCGTCTTCAACATGAAGTGCCTGCCCGTCGCGACGTTGCAGGGCCGGGTCAACGAGATCGCGCTGGATCTCCGGCGGGCAGACGGCACGGCGCTGCCCGTGCTCGCCAGCTTCCAGCGCGTGGAACAGCCCGGCGGCGCGCCGCCGCTGTTGCGCGGCATCCTGTTCGACGCGACGGAGCGCCGGCTCTACGAGCGCGACCTGCTCGAGGCCCGCAAGGCCGCCGACCAGGCGCGGGCGAGCGTGGAGGCGTCGCGCGCGCGGCTGTCCGCGATCCTGGAAAGCACCACCGACGGCGTGCTGCTGGTCGAACCGGGCTGGCGCCTCGCCTACGCGAATCCGAGCGCCGCCGGCCTCGGCATCGTGATCGAGCCCGGCGCGGACATTCGCGCGGCCTTCCCCCGCGACCCCGAAGGGCGCTTCCTCGCCGCCTTCGCGCGGGCGATGGACGGGCAGGTGGCGGAACCCGTCCAGGGTCTCGTCCATGGCGCGGTCTGGCTGCAGGTGAAGGCCTTTCCCGCCCTCGGCGGCGGCATCACGGTGTTCTTCCGGGACGTGACGCCGGAACGCCAGGCCGAGGAGGAGCGCCAGCGCGCCGCCGAGCGCATCCGGCACATGGCGACGCATGACCCGCTGACCGGGCTCGCGAACCGCGTCCGCTTCGCCGAGCGGCTCCGCGCGGCGCTGGATTCGACCGGGGGGCGCCTCGCGGTGCTGTGCCTCGACCTCGATCGCTTCAAGCAGGTCAACGACCGGCTCGGCCACCCCGCCGGCGATGCGCTGCTGCAGGCGGTCGCCAGCCGCCTGCGCGCCGAGCTGCGCGGCGACGACACCGTGGCGCGCTTCGGCGGCGACGAGTTCGGCATCGTGCTGGCGAGCGCGGGCCGCAGCGGCGGCGATGCCGAGGCGCATGCGGAGGCCGTCGCGGCGCGCATCGTCGCCGCGGTCAGCGCCCCCTACACGCTCGGGGGTGAGCGGGCCGAGATCGGCACCTCGATCGGCATCGCCTTCGCCGCCGGGCGCGACACGACGCCCGAGGCCCTGCTGGCGGAGGCCGACGTCGCGCTGTACTGCGCCAAGCGCGCCGGGCGCGGCCGGCACGCCGTGTTCGAGCCCGCCATGGCGGCCGAGCAGCGCACGAAACTCGAGATCGGCGAGGCCCTCCGCCAGGCGCTCGCGGACGGCGAATTGCTGCTGCACTACCAGCCGGTGGTGGACGTGGCCACGCGCACCGTGCGCGGGCATGAGGCGCTGGTGCGCTGGGACCGTCCCGGCCATGGGCTGCTTCTGCCCGGCGCCTTCGTCCAGGTGGCGGAGGAGACGGCGCAGATCAGCCGGCTCGGCGCCTTCGCGCTGCGCCAGGCCTGCCGCGACGCGGCCACCTGGCCTGACCGGAACCTCCGCGTCGCCGTCAATCTCTCGCCGCTGCAGCTGCGCGACCCCGCGCTGATGGACGCGGTCGCCGACGCGCTGCGCGACAGCGGGCTCGCTCCCTCGCGCCTCGAGCTCGAGATCACCGAGGGCGTCCTGCTGGAGCGGACGGAGGCGGTGCTCGGCGCCATGCACCGGCTGCGCGCGATGGGCGTCGCCTTCGCCATGGACGATTTCGGGACGGGCTATTCCTCGCTCGCCTGCCTGCGCTCCTTCCCCTTCGACCGGGTCAAGATCGACCGCTACTTCCTGCGGGAAGCCGAGACGGAAGAAGGCGACGCCGCCATCATCGAGGCCGTGGCGGCGCTGTGCCGGCGCCTGGGCATGACCTGCACGGCCGAGGGCGTCGAGACCGAGGGCCAGCTGCGCCTGCTCGCGCGCGCGGGGTGCACGGAGGCGCAGGGCTACCTGTTCGGCCGGCCTGTGCCGCAGGAGGATCTCCTGCGCGCGCGCATGGCCGCGGCCTGACCCGGCGGGCGGGCGCCGGGCATCACCACCCGCACAGCCGCCGCCCCGTCCGGTTGTGCGCCAGGATAGCCCGCGCCGTCGCCTCGCTCAGCGCATCGGCCTCCGAGACCAGCACCGGGCGCCAGGGCGCGCAGGCCTCACCGCCGCCGCCAGTCCCGGCGCAGCTCGCCGGCAGCATCGCCAGCGCGATCCACATCGCTGTCCACCGCATCGCGAATCTCCCTTATGCGTGCCGCGCGGCGCAGGGCCGCGGCCTCGGAGGCGCGCCGCCCGTCGCGCCGCCCGGCCGCCCATGCGGCCGCGAGCAGCGCCAGCGCGGCCGCAAGCCCCGCCACCCAGCCCGAGACGCGGCCCCAGAGGGCCGCGAGAAGGGCGCTCATGCCGCGCGCCGCGCGCGCTGCCAGACAAAGAAGCCCGCGACGGCAAGGATCAGCGCCACCGCGACGAAGGGCGAGATGTCCCGCAGCGCTGACAGCGCCGGGGCGGCCTGGGCGAGGGCTTCGGCCGCCGGCTGCACGATGGCCACCGCCGCCGCGCCCGCCGCCGCCGTGCCCGCCGCCGCCCGCGCCGTGCCGGTCCGCGCGACGGCGGCGGCACCTTCCGGCACCACGCCCGCGAGCCGCAGCCCGGCGTCGATCGTCGCGCGGTCGTAAGGCATGCCGCCGATCTCGTGATGGATGACGGCTTCGACCAGCGGGCGGAGATCCTCGTGCCGGTGCAGGTCCAGCATTGCGCGCGGATGCCGCCCCGTCCGCCGCGCGACGGCGGCGATGTAGGCTTCCGTGTCGTTCTCCGCCCCCGGCGCCCAGCGGCTGACGATGCCGCGGATGCTGCGCAGCCCGTGCCGGTCCTGGTAGGTGATGAGCAGCGAAGCCAGCGCGCGGATCCCGTATTCATGGGAGACGAAGCGCGCGAAGCGGGCGCGCCCGCCGCCCGGGGGCGGGGGTTCGACCGGCGGCTCGGCCAGGCCCTGCCAGCGATTGGCGGGGACATGGTCGATGTTGCCCGGGTTGCGGTTGCGGTATCCGCGGGTCTGGCGGGGGTCCATGCGATGCTCCTCGCGATGCGGGGGAAGGGGATGGGAATGGCGATGCGCGCGGCGGTGCTGGCGCTGGCGGGTTGGGCGGCGGCGGCGCCGGCGGCGGCCTCCTGCATCCATGTCGTCCGCCACGCGGATGCGCGGGACGACGCGAACGCCTTCGCCGCCGGCCTGCAGCGGGAGGCGCGGATCGCGATCGAGCGAAACGGTTCCTGCACGCCGGAACTGCATGCGAGCTTCATGGTGCTGGAACTGTCGGTGATCGCCGGGCGCGTCGGCCGCGGCTTCCTCGTCACCTACGCGGTGGTGGACGAAAGGCTCGGCGACCTGCGCCCGCAGATGGGCGCGACCTGGTCGCTCGACCGCACCCAGGCGCTGATCGATGCGGGCCGCTCGGCCGGGGGCCTGATCCGCGCCCGGCCGGCGGAACAGTGATCAGTCCGGCGCGATGGTCAGGCTTTCCGCCGGCACGGTGATGGTGCCGGCGGCCGGCAGGTTCGCCGGCGTGCCGAGCGGCGCCCAGGCGAGCGGATTGCCCCCCGCCACCGCGTCGAACAGCCCGACATGGGTGATGGTGCCCGCGGCCGCGGTGAAGGCGAAGCGGACCGGCGCGGCGTTGCGCTGCGCGCCGCTGCCGGTGAAGGCGACGGGCTGGCGGGCATAGCCGGTGGGCGCGGCGGGTTCGCCAGTGACGCCGGCGGCATCCGTGCCCCCGGTGCCGAGCGCGGCCCAGACCGCGGTCGGCAGGGCGGGCTGCCGGCCGGCCAGCGCGCGGCCGAGCAGGTTCTTCGCGTAGTCGGTCAATGCGGTCATCTCGGTCTGCCTTTCCTGCTCAGCCCACCACGTTCCCGTCCGGCCAGCGCCAGGCGACGCCGTCGCTGACCGCGAGCCGCTTGTTCGCCGTGCCGTCCGAGACGAAGGCGATGCAGCGCGTGAAGGTCAGCGGGCTGGGCAGCGTCGCGACCGTGTAGGCGGGCAACTGCAGCGGCATGCTGACGGCGACCGGCGCGGTACCCTTCGCGCGCAGGTCGAGCGCGACATTGGTGTCCCCGCCCGCCGCCTCGACCCGCGGCGCGCCGCCCGAGGCATTGCCGCGCAGCAGGATGCGGTTGGTGGGGGTGGACAGCGCGTCGACCTCCACCGCGCTGCCGCCGCGCGTCTGCAGCCGGATCATGCCGGTGCCCTTGGCCGCCAGGTTGATCGCGAGGTTGGCGTCGCTGCCCTGGGCGGCGAGGCCCGGCGTGCCGCCCGCCGCGGCGCCGCTGGCCACCAGGCGGTTGACGGAGGCGGCGGGCGTGGTGACGCCGAGGCCGTGCAGCCCGTTCGCCGCGCCGATGGTCACGTTGCCCGTGGCACCCGCGCGCAGCACCTCGACCCCGCCGGCGACGGCGGCGATCTCGTTCGCGGCAGGGGCAAAGAGGCCGGTCGCCTCGCCGCCCAGCGCAAGCCCCGGCCGGTCGAGCCGTCCGGCCGGCGCGCCCGCCGAGACATGGCCGTTGGTGCCCGCGTTCGCGAGCGGCCCGCCATTGCCGTTGGACAGCAGGGCTGCGGAGCCGAGGAAGACCGCGTTCGGTGTCCCCAACGCGACGTTCGAGACGTGGATGGCGGCCGAGCCGTCGTTCAGCCGGTTGAAGAACTCGGCGCGGAAGGCGAAGACGTCGAGCCGGTTGCCCACGCCGTTGATCCGCACCGAGTTGCTCTCGGCGTCGTCGATGCGGAGGTTGCCGACCTGGATGCGCGTGTTGTTCGCGTCGATGCGCAGCCCGTGGCTGCCGGGCAGGGGGGCGGCGGCACCGTTGAACAGCTCGCACTGCACGGTCGCGTTGGCGATCTGGCCGGAAGTGCCGTTGCCTTCCACCCAGATGCCGTTCAGCGCGAAGTCGGCATAGAGGTTGCCCACGTAGAATTTCTGCGTGATGCCCGAGGCCGACGACGCGAAGCGCAGCACCGACCGCGCGCCGAGCGCGAAGACGTCGTCGATGAAGATGCCGTCCACGCGCCGGCAGACGATCGCATCCGTGTTGAGCTGCTGCCAGCGCACGACGTCGTCGTCCGGCGCGGCGAAGGGCCAGAAATGCGCGTGCTCGATCCGGCAGGTGTCGAAGGCGCGGTCGATCTCGACGCCGGTGGTGAAGACCTGGCCGCGCAGGCGCTCGATCGTCAGCCGCCCGGAATTGTCGCACCAGATGCCGCGGTTGATGGCGCAGAGGAACACGTTGTCGAACTCGACCGCGCCGAGGCAGTCCTGGATGCGGAAGACGAAGTCGTAGTTGGTCGGCGCCCAGCCCGGCACCTGCGCGGCCGCGTGCACCTGGTAGACCGCGAGGTCGCGCACCGCCGACCCGCGCGCATTCGCGCCGGTGAAGGTGAAGGGGGTGAAGCCCGTGCCGTCCACGACCAGCCATGTGCCGTCGGCCGGGCCGGGCCCTTCCGTGTAGCCCGCGCCCTGGAGGCGGATGGTCACGCCGTCCGCCACCACGGGCCCGGCGAGGCGGTAGCGGCGCGGGCCGAATTCCACCACGCCGCCGCCCGCGGCCGCGAGCGCGTCGATCGCCGCCTGGATCGCCGGCGCGTCGTTCGCGACGCCGTCGCCCACGGCGCCGAAGTCGCGCACATGCACGGCGCGGTCGGCGAACAGGCCGCCCCGCAGCTGGGCAAGGCTCGCCCGCCGCGTGGTGGCGGCCGGGCCGCTGCCCTGCACGATGGGCAGGAGGTCGGCATCCGCCGTGGCCGCGACGGCGGGCAGGGCGCTGATCTTGCTGTCGGACATGGTGCGCGGTGTCTCCGATGGGCGGGAAGGAAGGGGGTCAGGCGAGGAGGAGGAGGAAGCCGTCCTCGAGCAGCAGGCGCCCGCCGGCCTCGGTCAGCAGGCGCGGCGGCAGCACGACCGAGACGGGGGAGGAGAGGGCGAAGAGCGTCGGGTCCGCGGCGTCGCGCGCCAGCAGGCGGTAGCCGCCGCCCGGCGCGGGCGCGTCGAAGGCGGCATCGGCCCGGCCGGCCGAGACCGGCACGGTGACGGGCGCGGTGGCGTCCGCCCCGCTTGCGCTGCGCAGCACGAAGGTCACGGCCGCGATCGGGCCGGTCACCGTCGCGCCGGCGGCGATCGGGTCCCCGGTCACGACGATGCCGGGCAGCGGGTCCGGCTCGATCGCGCGGGCGACCGCCGTTGCGGGCAGCGCGACCGAGAAGGGCAGCAGCACCGAGCGCAGCAGCGCCGGCTGGCTTCCCGAACCGTCCACCGTCACGCCGCCGCCCGGCAGCGTGCCGCCGCGGATGGGCACGATGGCGGTCGCGTCCGAGGCCTGGACGATGACGATGTCGCCCGGCAGCAGCCGCCCCGCCGCCGGCGCGAAGTAGCCGGGTGCCAGGACCGTCGCGCGGTCGTCGGTGGTCCGGTAGTGCCACAGCGTGAAGCCGTTCGCGGTGCTGAGCGCCGAGAGGCCGGCGTCGGAATAGGGCATGCAGGGCTCCTCGCCCGCCGCATGGGCGGTCGCGCTGGGTCGGGATGGAGGGGGGGAGCGGCGGGCGCACTTCGCCCGGTGATGACGGTGCGATACAGGAATGTTCGCCGCGCGTCAAGGTAAATTATCCTAACGATGGCGCCGCGCCGGCCAGGGGATGGCGCGCGCGGCACGCGCCATTACTCTGAAGCCTCGCCGCCGAACGACGCCCGAGGGACCCGCGCCGATGCTCCGACGCCTGCTGCCCATGATCGCCCTGCTGCTCGCCGCCCTGCCGGCCGCGGCGCAGGAGCGCGTGCTGAACGTGTACAACTGGTCCGACTACATCGACCCCTACGCCGTCGCGCGCTTTACGCGGGAGACGGGCATCCGCGTCCGCTACGACGTCTACGACAGCCTCGAGACGCTGGAAGGCCGCCTGTCGGCCGGGCGTTCGGGCTACGACATCATCGTCCCCACCAGCGAGCCATCCTTCGCGCGGCTGCTGCGCGCCGGCGGGCTGCGGGAGATCGACCGCGCGCGCATCCCGAACTGGCGCAACCTCGACCCCGTGCTGATGGAACGCGTCGCGTCCATCGATCCGGGCAACCGGCATGGCGCGGTGTATCTGTGGGGCACGGTCGGGCTCGGCATCCGCGTCGACCGCGTGCGCGCCGCCCTCGGGCCCGACGTGCCGCTCGACAGCCTCGACATCCTGCTGCGGCCGGAGAACGCCGCGCGGCTCGCGCGCTGCGGCATCATGGTGATGGACAGCCCGACCGACGTGCTGCCTTCCGTCCAGCGCTGGCTCGGGCGCGACCCGAACGGCACCTCGGCCGAGGACCTGCGCGCGGCGGGCGACGCGCTGATGGCGATCCGCCGGCATGTGCGCGCGATCGTGCCGTCCTCCTCCATCCTCGACGCGCTGGCCAGCGGGGAGGCCTGCGTCGCGCTGACCTATTCGGGCGACGTGATCCAGGCCCAGGCCCGCGCGCGGGAGGCGAACCGCGGCGTCGAGGTCGCCTACGTCATGCCGCGCGGCGCGCAGCTGTGGTTCGACATGCTGGCGATCCCGGCCGATGCGCCGAACCCTGAGGCCGCGCACGCCTTCATCAACTTCCTCCTCCAGCCCGACGTGATGGCGGGCATCACCAGCCATGTGCGCTACCCCAACGCGGTGCCGGCGAGCCGCCCGCTGGTCGAGGAAGCGGTGCGCAACGACCGCAGCGTCTTCCCCGAGGCCGCGCTGCTCGCCGAGACCTTCGTCGCCGGCACCCCGCCGCGGGAGGCGGAGCGCGCGCGCACCAGGCTCTGGGCGAGGTTCAAGGCCGGGCGCTGACATGGGCGCGCTTCTGTCGGCCGAGGCGCTGACCAAGCGCTTCGGCGCGACGGTGGCGCTGGACGCGCTCGACCTCGACATCGCGGAGGGCGAGTTCTTCGCCCTGCTCGGCGGATCGGGTTCGGGCAAGTCCACGCTGCTGCGCATCATCGCGGGCTTCGAAGCACCGGATGCCGGGCGGCTGCTGCTGGATGGCCGGGACATTTCCGCGACGCCGCCCTGGGCGCGGCCGGTCAACATGATGTTCCAGTCCTACGCGCTGTTCCCGCATTTGACCGTCGCGGACAACGTCGCATACGGGCTGCGCCGCGCGGGCGTGGCGGCGGCCGAGCGCGCGAGGCGCGTGGGCGACGCGCTGGCGATGGTGGGCCTCGAGGGCTTCGACCGGCGCCGCCCGCAGCAATTGTCCGGCGGGCAGAAGCAGCGGGTCGCGCTCGCGCGCAGCCTGGTGATGCGCCCGCGCCTGCTGCTGCTCGATGAACCGCTGGGCGCGCTGGATGCCGGGCTGCGCGAACGCACCGGCTTCGAGCTGCGCGCCCTGCAGCGGGAGACGGGGGCGGCCTTCGTCATGGTCACGCACGACCAGGAGGAAGCGCTGGCGCTGGCGGACCGCGTCGCGCTGCTGGATGGCGGGCGGATCGCGCAGGTGGGCCCGCCGCGCGCGATCTACGAACGGCCGGCGAGCCGCTTCGTCGCGCGCTTCCTCGGCGCGGCGAATGTGCTGGAAGGCCGCGCGGCCGATGGCCGCTTCGAGAGTGCGGAGGCAGGCATCACCTTCGCCGGCGAGATCCCGCCCGGCACCGTCGCCGTGGCGCTGCGGCCCGAACGCATCGCCATCCTCGCCACGCCCGGGGAAGGACCGAACAGCGTCCGCGGCAGGGTGGAGGACGTCGCCTTCCGCGGCGATGATTCGCTGCTGCTCGTGCGCACCGAGGCGGGTGCGGTGCTGCGCGTCGCGCATGCCGAGGAGGATGGCGCGCCGCCCGCGCGCGGCGCCGACATCGTCCTGGGCTGGGCGGCGGCGGATGTGGTGGCGTTGCCGGCGTGACGCGGCGCGCGCTGCTTCTCGCCCCCGCCTGGGCCTGGCTGCTGCTGTTCGTCGCGGGGCCGGCGGCGATCCTGGGCGCCATCGCGCTGGCCGACCCCGACGCCGGCCTGCCGCCCTTCCGCCTGGCGCTGTCCGGCGCGGGCTTCGCGCCGCTGGTCGAGGACACCTACTACCTCGACGCGCTGGTCACCGCGCTGCGGGTCGCGGCGGTCACGGCGGCGCTGTGCCTGCTGGTTGCCTATCCGATGGCGATGGGCATCGCGCGCGCCGCGCCGGGGCGGCGGGTGCTGCTGCTGGCGGCGCTGATGCTGCCCTTCTGGACCGGCTTCCTGCTGCGCGTCGGCGCCTGGATCGGCCTGCTGCGGGACGAGGGCTGGATCAACGGCCTGCTGCGCGGCGCGGGGCTGATCGAGGCGCCGCTGCCCATGCTGTACACCGAAGGGGCGATGCTGGCCGGCATGGTGCATGCCTACCTGCCCTTCGCGGTGCTGCCGTTGTTCGCCGCGCTGCTGCGGCTCGATCCGACGCTGGAGGAAGCGGCGGCGGATCTGGGGGCGCGGCCGGCGACGGTGTTCGTCACCGTCACGCTGCCGGCGACGCTGCCCGCCGCGCTCGCCGCCTTCCTGCTGGTATTCATCCCGGCCGCGGGGGAATTCGTGATCCCCGACCTGATGGGCCCGCCGGAGGCGCAGATGGTCGGCCGCGTGCTCTGGCAGGAATTCTTCCAGAACCGGGACTGGCCGGTGGCCGCCGCGCTCGCGCTGTCGCTGCTGGTCCTGCTGATCCTGCCGATCCGCCTGTTCCAGCGGCTGGAGGCGCGGTGATGCGGCGTGGGCGGGCGATCCGCTGGGCGATGGGCCTGGGCTTCGCCTTCCTCTGGGCGCCCATCCTGCTGCTGGTCGCCTATGCCTTCAGCGCGGACCGCATCCCCTACCAATGGGGCGGGTTCTCCCTGCGCTGGTTCGCCGCGCTGGCCGCCAATGAAAGGCTGGTGGAGGCGGCGCTGCTGTCCCTGCGCATCGCGGCGGGGGCGGCGAGCCTTGCGGTCCTGCTCGGCGGCGTGGCGGGCTGGGCGCTGGCGCGCTTCGGGCCCTTCCGTGGCCGGGCGCTGTTCGGCGCGCTGATCGGCGCGCCGCTGGTCCTGCCGGAAGTGGTGACGGGCCTGTCGCTGCTGCTGCTGTTCGTCGCGCTGGAAGCCGCCATCGGCTGGCCCGCGGGGCGGGGGGCCACGACGGTGCTGCTGGCCCATGCGACGCTGGGTGCGGCCTTCGTCGCGGTGGTGGTGCAGGCCCGGCTGGCCGAGGCCGACCGCAGCCTGGAGGAAGCGGCGATGGACCTCGGCGCCACCCCCTTCATCGCCTTCCGCACTGTGACGCTGCCGCTGGTCGCACCAGCCCTGGCGGCGGGCTGGCTGCTCGCCTTCACCCTGTCGCTGGACGACGTCGTCATCGCCTCCTTCGTTTCGGGGCCGGCGGGCACGACGCTGCCCATCGCGCTGTTCTCCATGCTGCGGCTGGGGCTGACGCCGGAGGTGAACGCGCTTGGCGCCGTGGTGGTGCTCGGCGTCGGCGCCATGCTGGGGCTGGTCGTGCTGCTGCTGCGCCCGCGCCGCGGCTGACGGATCGCCACCCTTTCGCCGCGCGGATGCGGCAGTATGCCTGGATGCGGAAGGTTCTCCTCCTCCTTCTTTTCCTGCTGCCCGCCTGCGCCGAGCGCTGGGAACGGCCCGGCGCGACCGAGGCGGAGTCGGAAGCCGCCCAGGCCCGCTGCACCGGGATCGCCGCGCGGGAAATCCCGCCCGCCCTGGTCTGGACGCAGGTGTCGGCCGGCTATTGGGAAGCCTCCCGCCGGGAGTGCCGGACGCGGCACGGCCAGACGGAATGCGTCTATCACCCCGGCCGCTACAACCCGCCGCGCTACGATTGGGTGGACATGAACACCGGCCGCCGCCGGGCCGTCCGCGCCGCCTGCCTGGCGGAGGAAGGCTTCACCTACCAGGGGCTGCGGCCGCTCAGGCTCTGGTAGCCGGGTTGCTGGCGGGGGGAGGGGGGATTAGGTTCGCGGCCTTCCGACACACCGGACCGGGCCTGCCATGAACCTGATCGCCGACCGCCTCAACCGCATCTCGCCCTCGCTGACCATCGCCATGACGGCGAAGGCGCGCGCGCTCAAGGCCGCCGGCAAGGACGTGATCGGCCTGTCCTCCGGCGAGCCGGACTTCGACACGCCGCGCAACGTGAAGGACGCGGCCATCGCCGCGATCGAGCGCGGGGAGACGAAGTACACCGACGTCTCCGGCACCGTCGCGCTGCGCCAGGCGATCTGCGACAAGTTCAAGCGCGACAGCGGCCTCGACTACAAGCCGGAGGAGATCATCGTCGCCACCGGCGGCAAGCAGGTGATCTTCGACGCGCTGGTCGCCACGATCAATCCGGGCGACGAGGCGATCATCCCCGCCCCCTGCTGGGTGTCCTACCCGGACATCGTCCAGCTGGCCGAAGGCACGCCCGTGATCGTGCAGTGCGGCCAGAATTCCGGCTTCAAGATGACGGGCGAGCAGTTGGAAGCCGCCATCACGCCCAAGACCAAGTGGCTGATCCTGAACAACCCCTGCAACCCGACCGGCGCGGCGTACAACGCGGCCGAGCTCAAGCAGATCACCGACGTGCTGATGCGCCACCCGGATGTCTGGGTGTTCACCGACGACATCTACGAGAAGCTGTCCTACGACGGCTTCAAGCCGGCCACGATCCTTGAGGTCGAGCCGCGGCTGCGCGACCGCACCGTGACCATGAACGGCTGTTCCAAGGCCTATGCCATGACCGGCTGGCGCATCGGCTTCGCCGGCGCGCCCGTGCACCTGATCAAGGCGATGGACAAGCTGCAGGGGCAGTCCACCTCCAACACCTCCTCCATCTCCCAGGCCGCGGCCATCGAGGCGCTCACGGGGCCCCAGGAGAGCATCGAGGAGATGCGCAAGGTCTACGAACGCCGCCGCAACATGGTGGTGGAGATGCTGAACCAGGCGCCCGGCCTGCGCTGCCACAAGCCCGAAGGCGCCTTCTACGTCTTCCCCGACATGCGCGGCTGCATCGGCAAGACCACCGCCGCGGGCAAGAAGATCGAGACGGACGAGGACTTCACCATCGCGCTGCTCGAGGAAGCGGGGGTCGCGACCGTGCATGGCGCGGCCTTCCTCAGCCCGGGGCATTTCCGCATCTCCTACGCGACGTCCGACGAGGCGCTGCGCGAGGCCTGCACGCGCATCCAGAAGTTCTGCGCCGCGATGACGTGACGGCCGCGTTCCGGCTGCGCCCGGTCGGGGAGGCGGATTTCGCGCCGCTCCTCGACCTGTCGATCCGCGTCCTGCGCGCGGACCTCGACCGCGTCGGGCGCTTCGACCCAGCCCGCCGCGCCGCCCGGATGCGCGCGGTCTTCGACCCGGCGACGCTCTCGGCGATCGAGGTCGAGGGGACGCTTGCCGGCTGCATCGGCTGCACCCCGCACCCCGACCATGTCGAGGTCCATTCCTTCTACCTGGACCCCGCCGCGCAGGGGCGGGGGCTGGGGACAGCGGTGCTCGCCGCCGCGCTGGCGCCCCATGCCGGCCTGCCCGTGCGGATCGAGGTGCTGAAGGGCGCCCCGGTGCACCGCTTCTGGGAACGGCAGGGCTTCGTGCGGAGCGGGGAGCAGGATTTCGACTGGTTGTACGAGCGGCCTGGGCGCTGACCGTGCCGGCGGCGGGCCAGCGCCCCGTCCGGCGCATGCCTGACCCGCCTTGCCCGCCCGTCGGTTTTGCGTAGGGTCGCAGCGCGCCCCGCGCGCGACCCAACCGAAGGTGCCACCCATGCCCGCTTTGTCCGCCCGCGTTTCGGAAGTCTCGATCTCCGCCTCCGTCGTGATGACGATGAAGGGGCGCGAACTCGCGGCGAAGGGCATCAAGGTCATCAGCCTCGCCGCCGGGGAACCCGACTTCGCCACGCCTGCGCATGCCATCGAGGCCGCGCACAAGGCGGCGCTGTCGGGCGACACCAAGTACCCGCCGCAGGACGGCACGAAGGCGCTGAAGGAAGCGATCCAGCGCAAGTTCAAGCGCGACAACAACATCGACTACGCGCTGGACGAGATCATGGTCGCCAATGGCGGCAAGCAGTGCATCTTCAACGCCTTCATGGCCACGCTCGACCCGGGCGACGAGGTGGTGGTCCCCGCGCCCTACTGGATCTCCTACGCCGACATGGCGAAGGTCGCCGGCGGCAAGCCCGTTCTCGTCAGCTGCCCGCAGAACAACGGCTTCAAGCTGCGCCCCGAGGACCTGGAAGCGGCCATCACGCCCAAGACCAAGTGGGTGATGCTGAACTTCCCGAACAACCCGACGGGCGCGGCCTGCTCGCGGGAGGAGATGCAGGCGCTGGCCGACGTGCTGAAGCGCCACCCGCATGTCTGGGTCATGACCGACGACATGTACGAGCACCTCGTCTACGACGGCTTCGAGTTCTGCACGATCGCCGAGGTGGAGCCCGCGCTGAAGGACCGCACGCTGACGGTCAACGGCGCGTCCAAGACCTACGCCATGACCGGCTGGCGCATCGGCTTCTGCGGCGGGCCCAAGGCGCTGATCAAGGCGATGGTCAACATGCAGGGCCAGGCGACGTCGGGCGTGTCCACCATCGGCCAGGCGGCCGCGGCCGCGGCGCTCGACGGGCCGCAGGACCTGGTGCGCGAGCGCGCCGAGGAATACCGCCGCCGCCGCGACATGGTGGTGGACATGCTGAACCAGGCGCCCGGCATCGCCTGCCACAAGCCCGAGGGCGCCTTCTACGTCTTCCCCAACATCGCCGGCTGCCTGGGCAAGACGACGAAGGGCGGGCGCCGGATCGAGACCGACACCGACTTCGCCCTCGCGCTGCTCGAGGAGAAGTACGTCGCCGCCGTGCAGGGCGCGGCCTATGGCATGTCGCCCTACCTGCGCATCTCCTACGCGACGGACACCGACAGCCTGCGGGAGGCGTGCACGCGCATCCAGGAGTTCTGCCGGGAACTGTCATGATCCCATCCGGCTGGCGCGGCCGTCGTCGCGCCGGGCGTCGCGGGCCCGGCTCGGATGACTAGGCCCATGCTCCGCGAGGGCCGCGATTCCGACGCCGAGGGCTTCATCGCGCTGATCGGCGCCTGCTGGGCGGAATATCCCGGCTGCGTCCTCGACCTGGATGGGGAGGTGCCGGAACTGCGCGCGCTGGCGACCTATTTCCGCGACCAGGGCGGGGCGCTCTGGGTCGCGGAGGAGCAGGGGCGCGTCGTCGGCATGGTCGGCACGCGCCCGATGCGGGAGGACGCGGCCTGGGAGATCTGCCGCATGTATGTCGATGCCGCGACGCGCGGCGCGGGGCTCGCCGCCGCGCTGCTCGACACGGCGGAGGCCCATGCGCGCGCGGCCGGCGCCGAGCGCCTGGTGCTCTGGACCGATACGCGCTTCACCCGCGCGCATCGCTTCTACGAGAAGCGCGGCTATGTCCGGCACGGATCGATCCGCATCCTCGACGATCTCTCCCACTCGCTGGAATTCCGCTACGCCAAGCCGCTGCGCGGGCTGGTGGTGGAAGCGCTGGACGCCGCCGCGGCGGCGAGCGCGGAACGCGTGCTGTCGGACCTTCTCGTCGCCTGCGTGGCGGAAGGGGCCTCGCTCGAATACCTCCCGCCGCTCGCGCCCGAACGCGCCCGCGCCTTCTGGAAGCAGGCCGCGACTGCGGTGGCCGCGGGCACCCGCGTGCTGCTCGCGGCCTGGCATGACGGGCGGCTCGCGGGGACGGTGACGCTCGACCTCGCGACGGCGGAAAACCAGCCGCATGTCGCCGCGGTGCAGAAGCTGCTGGTCGATCCGGCCCTGCGGCGCGCGGGGATCGGCCGTGCCCTGATGCGGCGGGCGGAACAGGCCGCGCGGGCGCATGGGCGGCGGATCCTCGCGCTCGACACGCGCGCGGGCAGCGCGGCCGCGGCGCTGTATGTCGCCGAGGGCTGGTCCGAACTCGGCCGCATCCCCGGCTTCGAGATCGACGCCGCCGGACACGCCGCGGCGACCGTCTTCTTCTGGAAGCCCGTCTAGGTCCTGGACGAGGCGCGCGCGCGCGCGATGGAAATTCGTGCGGGATGCGCTAAGGCTATCGGCAAAACAAATGCCGCATCGCCGGGTTCCGCCGACGGCGCGCTGGGAAAGACACGTTGCGCATGACGCCCGATTGGTGCCGCATGATGGCGGTCTACAATGCCGAGATGAACCAGCGCCTCTACGCGGCCGCGACCACGCTCGAGGATTCCGTCCGCCGCGCCGATGGCGGCGCCTTCTGGGGCTCGATCCACGGCACGCTCAGCCACCTGCTCTGGGGCGACACGCTCTGGATGAGCCGCTTCGACGGCTGGACGCCGCCGGGCGTCGGCATGAAGGACAGCCCGCGCCTGGTCGAGGAATGGAACGAGCTGCGCGGCCGCCGCGTCATCGCGGATGCGCGCATCATCGCCTGGGCGAGCCGGCTGACGGCGGCCGACCTCGCCGCCGAGATGCGCTGGTTCTCCGCCATCGTGCAGCGCGAGGTCGGCATGCCGCGCTGGATCGCCGCGACGCATTTCTTCAACCACCAGACGCATCATCGCGGCCAGGCCCATGCGCTGGTCACGCGCGCGGGGGCCGCGACCGGCGACACGGACCTGCCCTGGGTGCTGGACCTCGCCGCGCTGGGCCTGGTGCCGTGACAGGCGACGCCACGGAGCGCCACGGGCCGGAGGAGGAGCGCACGCTGCTCCGCCGCCCCGCGCCCGCCGTGACCGTGGCGGACCCGGTGCTGCACGTGCTCGACCTGGAGGCGGCGGAAGGCGTGGCCGGGCGGCGCATCGTGCTCGGCGCGGCGCCGCTGTCGATCGGGCGCTCGCCGCAGAACGGGCTGTCGCTGCCCTCGGGCGACGTGTCGCGCACCCATTGCGTCGTCGCGCTCGATGGCGGCGTGGCGGTGGCGACGGATCTCGGCTCGACCAACGGCACGCTGGTGGACGGCATCCGCGCGGAAGGGCCGGCGCGGCTCGCCCATGGCGCGCGGATCGGCCTCGGGCCCTTCGTGCTGGTCTACCGCACCGGCCGCGCCTCGGACCTCGCGCGGGAGGAAGAGGCGCGGCGGGAGATGGAGCGCGCGCGCCGCTACATCGCGGCGCTGCTGCCCGCACCCGTCGCGCAGGGCCCGGTGCGCGCGGACTGGCGCTTCGTGCCCTCGGCCGAGGTGGGCGGCGACGGCTTCGGCTATGGCTGGCTGGATGCGCGGCGCTTCGCGGTCTGGCTGCTCGACGTCTCGGGCCACGGCGCCGGCTCGGCGCTTCTCGCTGCCTCGGTGATGAACCTGCTGCGCGAGCACAGCCAGCCGGGGATGGACTTCGCCAGCCCCGGCGCGCTGCTGTCGCAGTTGAACGCGCGCTTCCAGGCGGAACGGCAGGGCGGGCTGTTCTTCACCATCTGGTACGGCGTGGCGGATGTGGCGGAACGGCGGCTCGCCTTCGCCTGCGCCGGCCAGCATCCGGCCTTCCTGCTCGCGCCGGGGGCGGCGCCGGCGCCGCTCGCCGTGCGCAACCCGGGGGTGGGGCTGGCGCCCGACTTCGCCTTCCGCACGGCCGAGGCCGCGCTGCCGGCCGGTTCGCGGCTCGTGCTGTTCAGCGACGGCGCCTTCGAGACGCGCGGCGCGGACGGCGCCCAGCGCGGCATCCAGGACTTCATCCCCGCCATCGCGGCGCAGGCCGAACCCGGCCTGCCGGAGGCCGAGCGGCTGCTGCGCGCCGCGCGCGCCGGCGCCCGCCCCGGCCCGCCGGAGGACGACATCGCGATCCTCTGCCTCGACTTCGCCTGATCCGCGGGGCAGATGGCGCGCGGGGGACCGCACCGGAGGACCGCATGGAGTTCAGCATCGCCGCCGCGGGGCCACGCGCGGCCCGCATCGCCTTCCGCGGGCGGCTCGACGCGGCCGGGGCGGAACGGATCGAGGAAGCGCTCGCCGCCGCCCTGGCGCGGGAACAGCGCCACCTGCTGTTCGACCTGACCGAGGTCGCCTTCGTCGGCTCGCTCGGCATCCGGCTCATCACCGCCTCGGCCCGCGCGGCCGGGCGGCGCGGGCTGCGGCTCGCCGTGTTCGGCGCCCAGCCCCAGGTGCAGGAGGTGTTCGACACCGTCGCCCTGGACGCGATCCTGCCGATCGCGGCCGATGAGGCGGCGGCCCTGGCCGCCATCGGCGCATGAGCGCGCCGCGCGCCTTCGTCATCCGCGGCGACGCGGCGGCGCTGGCGCGCGTGCAGGCGGACGCCGTGGCGGCGCTGGCCGATGCGGGGGCGGGCCCGCGTGGCCAGGCGCGGGCGGGGTTGCTGATCGAGGAGATCGCGCTGAACGCCCTGCGCCATGGCGGCGCGCCGGAGGTGCGGCTGACCGTCGCGGTCGAGGATGGCCGCGCGCGCCTGGTCTTCGAGGATGCCGGCCCGCCCTTCGACCCGACCGCGGCGCGCGCGGCGCCGCCGCCGGGGGCGGAACCGCGCATCGGCGGGCTCGGCCTGCCGCTGCTGCACGGCACGGCCGCCCAGGTCGCCTATGCGCGCGACGCGCGCGGCGTGAACCGGCTCGACATCCTCCTGCGCGGGGAGGAGGAGGCTACCGGCTGAGGAAGCCCTCGAGCCGCGCCAGCACTTCCTCCGGCGCTTCCTCGGCCAGATAGTGGCCCGACCCGACGGCGCCGGTCGCGAGCGGCCCGGCGGCGTAGCCGCGCCAAATCGAGGCCGGGTCGTACCATTTCGGCAGGCTGCCCTTCGCGCCCCACAGCGCCAGCATCGGGCAGGCGACCTTGCGGCCTTCCTCGCGCGAGGCGCGGTCGTGGTCGAGGTCGATCGTCGCCGCGGCGCGGTAATCCTCGCAGATCGCCTCGATCGTGCCGGGCGCGTGCAGCGCCGCGAGGTAGTCGGCGCGCGCCTCCGGCGCGAAGAAATCGGCGGGCTTCGGTTCGCGCGAGGTGTGGAAGTCGAACCAGGGCACGATGTCGGCGCGGATCATCGCCTCCGGCCCGGGGTGCCGCTGCGCCAGGAAGAACCAGTGCCAGTAGCCCATGCCGAAGGCCATGTCGGCGCGCTCGAAATGCTCGAGCGTCGGGATGATGTCCATGGTGACGAGGCGTTCCACCGCCGCCGGATGGTCGAGCGCCATGCGATGCGCGACGCGCGCGCCGCGATCGTGCGAGACCACCTGGAAGCGTTCGTGCCCGAGCGCGCGCATCAGCGCGATCATGTCCGCCGCCATGGCGCGCTTGGCGTAGGGCGCGTGGTCCTCGCTCACGGCCGGCTTGTCCGACAGGCCGTAGCCGGTGAGGTCGGGGCAGACCACGTCGTAGCGCTGCGCCAGCACCGGGGCGACGCGGTGCCACATGGCGTGCGTCTGCGGGTTGCCGTGCAGCAGCAGCAGCGGCGGGCCTTCGCCGCCGCGGCGGAGTCGGAAGCGCCTGCCGTTGGCTTCCTGGAACTGGAGCGTGAAACCGCCGAAGAACATCCTGGCCTCCCGTTGACCGCCCGGCGGGACCGCGCAAGCCTGCGCACGCAATCATCCCGAGGGAGTGACGTTCTATGTCCGACGATCAGGCGCTGTTCGACAAGGGCCTGCCGATCCGGCGCGCGGTGCTGGGCCCGGAATACGTGGATTCGTCCATGGCCAAGGCCGACGAGTTCATGATGTCCTTCCAGCGCGCGACGACCGCCTGGGCCTGGGGCTGGGCCTGGGGCGACCCGACGCTGGACCGCAAGACGCGCTCGCTGCTCAACCTCGCCATGCTGACCGCGCTGGGCAAGATCCCGGAGGTGAAGCTGCATGTGAAGGGCGCGCTCAACAACGGCATCACGGTGGACGAGATCAAGGCGACGCTGCTGCACGCGACCGCCTATTGCGGCATCCCCGCCGGCCTCGACGCCTTCAAGGCGGCGCATGAGGTGCTGATCGCCGAAGGCGCGCTGCCGGGGAAGAAGTGACCGACATGGCCGCCATCAAGCGCATCGCCTTCGCCGGCATCGGCAACATGGGCTGGCCGATGGCGGCCAACCTGGTGAAGGCCGGCTTCGAGGTCACGGTCTGCGACGCCGTGCCCGGCCGCGCCGATTCCTTCGCCGCCGAGACCGGCGCGAAGGCCGCCGCCACGCCGGCCGAGGCCGCGGCCGGCGCAGACTGCGTCGTCGTCATCGTGCCGACCAGCAAGCAGGTGGCCGAGGCGGTGGAGGCGATGCTGCCCTCGCTCGCGAAGGGCACGCTCGTGGTCGACATGACGTCCGGCCAGCCCGGCCGGACGCGGGAGATCGCGTGCATGCTCGCCGGCCATGGCGTGGCGATGATCGACTGCCCCGTCTCGGGCGGCGTGCCGCGTGCCAGGACGGGCCAGCTCGCGCTGATGGCGGGCGGGGAGGAGGCGGAGATCGACCGCGCCGAGCCCGTGCTGAAGGCCATGGGCACCTCGATCCATCGCTGCGGGCCGATCGGCGCGGGGCAGGCGATGAAGGCGCTGAACAACCTCGTCAGCGCCGGCGGCTACCTGATCGGCATCGAGGCGCTGCTGATCGGCCAGCGCTTCGGCCTCGACCCGGCGAAGATGGTGGATGTTCTCAACGCCAGCACCGGGATGAACAACTCGACGCAGAAAAAATTCAAGGAATACGTGCTGTCGCGCCGCTTCGACGCGGGCTTCGGCCTCGACCTGATGGTCAAGGACCTGTCCATCGCGCTGGAAGTGGGCCGCGAGACGACGACGCCGACGCCCTTCGCGGCCCTGTGCCGGGAGATGTGGGCCTCGGCCGCGGCGATGCTCGGGCCGGGCGCGGACCACACCGCGGTCGCGAAGCTGTCGGAGCAGATGAGCGGCACGGTGCTGGGGGGCAACCGCGAATGAGCACCTGGGAAGCCTACGCCATTCGCTACGGCCGCCACGATCGCACGGCGCAGACCAACCACCTGCTGCCGCTGCCCGACCCGCATGAGGCGATGCCGCTCGACTACTACGTCTGGCTGCTGCGCGGCCCCGGCGGGCGGGAGATCGTGGTCGACACCGGCTTCGACCACGAGCTCGCCGCCAAGCGCGGGCGGAAGCTCTCGCGCTCCGTCGCCGACTGCCTGACGTCCATGGGCACGGACCCCGCCTCGGTGCGGGACGTGATCATCACCCACCTGCACTACGACCATGCCGGCAGCCTCGGCATCTTCCCCAATGCCCGCTTCCACCTGCAGGAGCGGGAGATGCACTTCGCCGTCGGCCGGCACATGTGCGTCCACGCCATCCGCATGCCCTTCGAGGCCGAGCACGTCGTCGCCATGGTCCGCGCCCTGTATGCCGACCGCGTCGAGTTCCACGAGGGCGATGCGGAAGTCGCGCCGGGTGTCACGGTGCACCGCGTCGGCGGCCATTCGGACGGGCTGCAGGTGGTGCGCGTCGAGACGGCGCGCGGGCCGGTGGTGCTGGCCTCCGACGCCATGCACTTCTACGCCAATGCGCTGAGCGGCAATCCCTTCCCGATCATCTTCGACCTGGGTGCGATGGCGGCCGGGTGGCGGACGGCGAAGAAGCTCGCGGGGGGTGAGGACAGCCGCGTCATCCCCGGCCACGACCCGGCGGTGCGCGACCGCTTCCCGGCCGTGCCGGGGCAGGATGGGGAGGTGGTGGCGCTCCACCTCCCGCCGGTCGGCTGACCGCTACTGCAGGAAGGTGACGGCGCCGGACGCGAGCCCGGCGCCGCAGAACATCATCGACAGGCCGGGCCAGGTCCGCATCGGCCCGCGCGTGGCGATCAGCGCGTTCACGCCGAGGGAGGCCAGCACCGCCGCCAGCGGCTGCGACCAGTGCAGGTACCAGACCCCCCAGGCGATCAGCGCGAGCCACATCATGAAGGAGGCACGCGCCATCCAGCCCCAGACCATGTCCGCGGCGGCCGAGGCGGGACGCATCTCCGGCGCCTCGGAGCGCGTGCGGATGAAGCTGCCGGCGGACAGCAGGATCATCGCGATCAGGTAGGTGGACATGGGCCGCTACTTGCGTGCCGGCCGGCTTGCGCGCAAGACCCGCCGCGCCCCCTGACCCGACCGTGAAGCGCCCTTGCCCGCCGCCCCGCCGCCCGCCGTGCTCCAGATCCTGCCCTCGCTCGTCTCGGGCGGGGTGGAACGCGGCACGCTGGAAATCGCCGAGGCGCTGGTGGGCGCGGGCTTCCGCGCCTTCGTCGCCTCGGCCGGCGGGCCGCTGGTGGCACCGCTGGAGGCGCTCGGCGCCCGGCACGTGACGCTGCCGCTCGCCACCAAGTCGCCGCTCGGCATATGGCGCAATGCCGCCGCGCTGGCCGGGCTGGTCCGGGCGGAGGGCATCGGCATCCTGCACGCCCGGTCCCGCGCACCGGCCTGGTCGGCGCTGCTCGCCGCGCGGCGGACCGGGGCGCGCTTCGTCACCACCTATCACGGCACCTACAACGAGGGCCTGCCCGGCAAGCGGCTGTACAACTCGGTGATGGCGCGCGGCGACCGCGTCATCGCCATCAGCCGCTTCATCGCCGAACACCTGCGCGCCCGGCATGGCGTGGCGGAGGACCGCGTGCGCGTCATCCTGCGCGGCGTGGACGAGCGCGCCTTCGACCCCGCCCGCGTGGACCCCACGCGGATCGCCGCGTTGCGCGCCGCCTGGGGCGTGCCGGAAGGCCGGCCGGTCGTGATGCTGCCCGCCCGCGTGACGCGCTGGAAAGGGCAGGGGGTGCTGGTCGAGGCCATGGCCCGCCTGCCGGGCGAAGCCTTCGCCCTGATGGTCGGGGATGCCGGCGCCAAGCCCGCCTTCCGCGACGAGCTCGCCGCGCGCATCGCCGCACTGGGGCTCCAGGACCGGGTGCGGCTGGTGGGCCATGCCGCGGACATGCCGGCGGCGCTGCTGCTGGCCGATGTGGTGGTGCATGCCTCGACCGACCCGGAAGCCTTCGGCCGCACGGTGATCGAGGCCCAGGCCATGGCGCGCTGCGTCGTCGCGAGCGACCTGGGCGGCCCGCGGGAGACGGTGGAGGAGGGCGTGACAGGCTGGCGCGTCCGGCCCGGCGACCCGGATGCGCTGGCGGCGGCGATCGGGCGCGCCCTGGCGCTGCCGGCCGAAGCGCGCGCGGGCATCGGGGCGGCGGCGCGCGCCTGGGTGCTGGCCCATTGCACCACGGCGCGGATGCAGGCGGCCACGCTCGGCGTGTACCGGGAACTGCTCTGATGCGCGTGCTGGTCATCAAGCTCGCGGCGCTCGGCGACTTCGCCCAGGCCTTCGGGCCCTTCGCCGCGATCCGCGCGCATCATCCCGGCGCGCGCATCACGCTGCTGACGACGCGCGCCTACGCCCCGCTCGCCCGGATGGCGCCCTGGTTCGACGAGGTGTGGGAGGATGGGCGGCCGGACTGGACCGACATCCCCGCCGTTGTGCGGCTTGCCCGCCGGCTGCGGGCGGCGCGCTTCGACCGGGTCTATGACCTGCAGACCTCCTCCCGGTCCTCACGCTACCGCTGGTTCGTCGGCCGCGGGGTGGAATGGTCGGGGATCGCGCGGGGCTGTTCCCATCCGCACGCCAATCCGGCGCGGGATGCCATGCACACGGTCGATCGCCAGCGGGAGCAGCTGGAGATGGCCGGCATCCGGGATTTCCCGCCGCCCGACCTGTCCTGGCTCGATGCCGACATCGCGCGCTTCGCCCTGCCGGGCCGCTTCGCGCTGCTGGTGCCCGGCGCTTCCCCCGGCCGGCCGGCCAAGCGCTGGCCGGCGGAACGCTTCGCCGCGCTGGCGGCGGGGCTCGACCTGCCGGCAGCGGTCATCGGCGGGCCGGGGGAGGCGCCGCTCGCCGCGGCCATCCTCGCCGGCGCGCCGGGGGCGGTGGACCTGACCGGCCGGACCGGCTTCGCCGACATCGCCGCACTCGCCCGGCGGGCGGAATTCTGCGTGGGCAACGACACCGGGCCGACGCACCTGGCCGCCGCCTGCGGCTGCCCGACGCTTGCCCTGTTCGGGGAGGACAGCGACCCGGCCCTGTGCGCCCCGCGCGGCCGGGCGGCCTTCTTCCTGCGCGAGGCGCCGCTGGCGGACCTGGCGGTGGACCGGGTCAGGGCCGAGATCGACCGCCTGACTTGACCGCGCCGGGCGCGCTCCCCATGGTCCGCGCCCGCCTTTTCCCGAAGCCTGTGGAGACGCCTGCCCGATGCCCGCGATCACGCTCCCCGACGGTTCCGTCCGGTCCTTCGACGGGCCCGTGACGGGCACGGAGGTTGCGGCCGCGATCGGGCCGGGCCTCGCCAAGGCCGCGCTCGCCATGCAGGTGGACGGGGCGATCCAGGACCTCGCCCGGACCATCGAGTCCGACGCGACGCTGCGCTTCATCACCCGCAAGGACCCCGAGGCGCTCGACCTGATCCGCCACGACTGCGCCCATGTGCTCGCCGAGGCGGTGCAGGCGCTGTACCCGGGCACGCAGGTGACGATCGGCCCGTCGATCGAGAACGGCTTCTACTACGACTTCGCCCGCAACGAGCCCTTCACGCCCGAGGACTTCGCCGCGATCGAGGCGAAGATGCGCGAGATCGTCGCGCGCAACGCCGCCTTCGAGCGCATCGTGACGACGCGCCACGAGGCGATGGAGCTGTTCGAGGCCAAGGGCGAGAAATACAAGGTCGAGCTGATCCGCGACCTGCCGCGCGGGGAGACCATCACGCTCTATCGCCAGGGCGACTGGATCGATTTGTGCCGCGGCCCGCACATGCCCGGCACGGGCGCGGTGGGCACCGCCTTCAAGCTGATGAAGGTGGCCGGCGCCTATTGGCGCGGCGACCACCGCAACGCGATGCTGAGCCGCATCTACGGCACGGCCTGGCGCGACCAGAAGGAGCTCGACGCCTACCTCACCCAGATCGAGGAGGCGGAGAAGCGCGACCACCGCAAGATCGGCAAGGAGATGGGGCTGTTCCATCTCCAGGAGGAAGCGGTCGGCTCGGTCTTCTGGCACCCCAAGGGCTGGCGGCTGTACCGCACCGTCGAATCCTACATGCGCCGGCGGCTGGACGCGGCCGACTACCAGGAGGTGAAGACGCCGCAGCTGGTGGACCGCAAGCTGTGGGAAGCCTCCGGCCACTGGGAGAAGTTCCGCGAGAACATGTTCATCGCGACGGTGGAGGATGAGGGGGAGAAGGACCGCATCCTCGCGCTGAAGCCGATGAACTGCCCCTGCCACGTGCAGATCTTCAACCAGGGGCTGCGGTCCTATCGCGAATTGCCGCTGCGCATGGCCGAGTTCGGCTGCTGCCATCGCTACGAGCCGTCCGGCGCGCTGCACGGCATCATGCGCGTGCGCGCCTTCACGCAGGACGACGCGCACATCTTCTGCGCCGAGGAGCAGATCGCGTCGGAGACGGTGCGCTTCGTCGAATTGCTGTCCTCGATCTACCGCGACTTCGGCTTCGCCGAGTTCCGGGTGAAGTTCTCCGACCGCCCGGCCAAGCGCGCCGGGTCGGACGAGGTATGGGACCAGGCGGAAGGCGCGCTGAAGGAAGCCTGCCGCATCGCCGGCGTGGACTACGTTCTGAACCCGGGGGAGGGCGCCTTCTACGGCCCGAAGCTGGAATTCGTCCTGCGCGACGCGATCGGGCGGGACTGGCAGTGCGGCACGCTGCAGGTGGACTTCGTCCTGCCGGAACGGCTCGACGCGCTCTATGTGGCCGAGGACGGGACGCGCAAGCGGCCGGTGATGCTGCACCGGGCGATCCTGGGCAGCTTCGAGCGCTTCCTCGGCATCCTGATCGAGCAGCATGCGGGGCGCTTCCCGCTCTGGCTCGCCCCCGTGCCCGTGGTGGTCGCGACCATCGTGGACGAGGCGGCGGATTTCGCGCGCGAGGCCGCGGCGGCGCTCAACAAGGCCGGCGTGCATGCCGTGCTCGACCTGCGCAACGAGAAGATCAACCGCAAGATCGTCGACCATATCGACCAGCGCGTGCCCATCCTCGCCGTGGTCGGGCGGCGGGAGGCGGAGGAGCGCAGCCTGGTGCTGCGCCGCCTGCCCGGGCGGGAACAGGAGACGGTTCCCCTCGAGGCTGCCATCGCCCGGCTGGTCGCGGAGGCCATGCCCCCCGACCTGCCTGTTGCGGCGGCTTGAGCGCCGATCCATAAAGCGCATTGCACTTGTTTTGAACTTCGACAGGAGACGACCATAGCCCGACCCCCAATGCCCGCCGCCCAGGCCCCGACCCGCGACGGCCCGCGCATCAATGACGAGATCCGCGTCCCCCAGGTCCGCCTGATCGACCAGCACGGCGAGATGCAGGGCGTGATGACCGCCCGGGAAGCGCTGATCCGCGCCTATGATGTCGGGCTCGACCTGGTCGAGATCTCGCCGAACGCGGTGCCGCCTGTCTGCAAGATTCTCGACTACGGTAAGTACAAGTACGAGCAGCAGAAGAAGGCGAACGAGGCTCGGAAGAAGCAGAAGATCGTCGAGCTGAAGGAAATCAAGGTCCGTCCGAACATCGACGACCATGACTACGACGTGAAGATGCGCCAGATGAAGACCTTCATTTCCGAAGGCGACAAGGTGAAGGTGACGCTGCGGTTCCGTGGCCGCGAGATGGCGCACCAGGACCTGGGCGTGAAGGTGCTGGACCGGATCCGGACGGAGCTGTCGGAGACGACGAAGGTCGAGCAGTTTCCGAGGTTGGAGAACCGGCAGATGATCATGGTGCTGGCGCCCAAATAGGGTCCTCAGTCGCCGGTGCCCGCCTCCGCGGGCTTGGCTTGCGCGCCCTTGGCTGGTCGGCCCGGCGCCGCTGACGGTCTGGGCGCGGTCGCGCTTCGCGCTCCCGGCCCGAGGCCGAGCCTCGGGCCGCAGGTCGTCCCGTCCTCTGCTTTCTTGACCTTGTGGCTGGCGGGGGCTAATCCCCGCATCCTCCGGTTCACCCCGAACCGCCCGGTCCGGCCCCTGATGGGCTGGGCTCCGCCGCTCCGCGAAGGCTCGCGCAGCGGCGCAAATGCGTTTTGGGGTGCGCCAATGCGCGATGAAGGACTGAACGGACCGCCCGATGTTCGAGGCACTTTCCAGCAAGCTCAACGGGGTCTTCGACCGGCTGCGCCGCCGCGGCGCGCTGTCGGAAGCCGACGTGACGGAAGCGCTGCGCGAAGTCCGCGTCGCGCTGCTGGAAGCCGATGTCGCGCTGCCCGTCGTCCGCGACCTGGTCAACAAGGTCCGCGAGCGCGCCGTGGGGCAGGAGGTCATCCGCTCCGTCTCCCCCGCCCAGCAGGTCATCAAGATCGTCAACGACGCGCTGGTCGAAGCGCTCGGCGGCGGGGAAGGCGATGACGGCAAGCGCGGCATCGACCTGAACGCGCCTTCGCCGGTGCCGATCCTGATGGTCGGCCTGCAGGGCTCGGGCAAGACGACCACCTCGGGCAAGATCGCGCTGCGGCTGCGCACGAAGGACCGCAAGAAGGTCCTGCTCGCCTCGCTCGACGTGCATCGCCCCGCCGCGCAGCTGCAGCTGCAGACGCTGGCGCAGCAGGCGGAAGTGACGTCGCTGCCCATCGTCGCCGGCCAGTCGCCCATGCAGATCGCCATGCGCGCGATGGATGTGGCGCGGCGCGAGCTTTACGACGTGGTGGTGCTCGACACCGCCGGGCGCCTCGCGATCGACGAGGCGCTGATGGAGGAGGTGGCGCAGGTCAAGCTCGCCACCAACCCGCACGAGACGCTGCTCGTCGTCGACGCCATGACGGGCCAGGACGCGGTGAACACCGCGAAGGCCTTCCAGGACAAGGTCGGCGTGACCGGCATCGTCATGACGCGCATCGACGGCGATGCGCGCGGCGGCGCGGCGCTGTCCATGCGCGCGGTCACCGGCGCGCCGATCAAGCTGCTCGGCGCGGGGGAGAAGCTCGACGCGCTGGAGGATTTCCACCCCGACCGCATCGCCTCGCGCATCCTCGGCATGGGCGACATCGTCTCGCTCGTCGAGAAGGCCGCGGCGACGATCGACCAGGCGGAAGCCGAGAAGCTCGCGGCCCGGATGCAGAAGGGCCAGTTCACGCTCGAGGACTACGCCGCCCAGCTCAAGCAGATCGGCAAGATGGGCAGCCTGCAGGGCATCCTCGGCATGCTGCCCGGCGTGGGCAAGATCAAGCAGCAGCTCAACGACGCGAACCTGGACACGGCGATCCTCGGCCGCCAGGCGGCGATCATCTCCTCCATGACGCCGCGGGAACGCCGCACGCCCGAGATCCTGAAGGCGTCGCGCAAGAAGCGCATCGCCGCCGGCTCCGGCACCACGGTGCAGGACGTGAACAAGCTGCTCAAGCAGTTCGACGACATGTCCGCGATGATGAAGCGGATGAACAAGCTCGGCCAGAAGGGGCTGATGCGCGGCGGGCTCGCCGCGTTGCTCCCCGGGGCCGGAAACAAGCGACCCTTCTAGAGACGACAGACGAAAGGAAGCCTCATGGGCCTCAAGATCCGCCTTGCCCGCGCCGGTGCGAAGAAGCGCCCCTACTACCACATCGTGGTGGCCGACAGCCGTTCGCCCCGCGACGGCCGCTTCATCGAGGCGGTGGGCTCCTACAACCCGATGCTGCCGGCCGAGCATGCCGAGCGCGTGCGCCTGAAGAACGAGCGCATCACGCACTGGATCAGCCAGGGCGCGGTCGCGACCGATCGCGTGGCGAAGTTCCTGGGCAAGGCCGGCCTCGCGCCGATGCCGGTGTTCCGCGAGCAGCCGAAGCAGTCCGCGCCGAAGAAGAAGGCGCAGGAGCGCGCCGCGGCCGCCGCCGCCGCGGCCGGCTGAGGCACGCCGCGCGGGGTGACGTGACGTGGCGGGCAAGCGCGTGATGGTGGGCGAGATCGGCAGGCCGCATGGCGTGCGCGGCCTCGTGCGCCTGCGCGCCTTCACCGAGGACCCGTCCGCCATCGCGCGCTACTCGCCCCTGACGGATGAGAGCGGGACGCGTCGCTTCGTCCTCACCCTCAAGGGCGGCGACATCGCCGCCATCGAGGGTGTCGCGGATCGCGACGCGGCGCAGCGCCTGACGGGCACGCGCCTGTATGTCGAGCGCGACCGCCTGCCGCCCCCGGCGGAGGAGGAGTTCTACCTGACCGACCTGATCGGCCTCGCCGCCGTGACGGAAGGCGGGGATCGCCTCGGCCAGGTGCGCGCGGTGGAGGACCACGGCGCGGGCGCCTTCCTCGTCATCGAGGGGGAGGGGCGGGAACACCTGCTGCCCTTCACCCGCGCGGCGGTGCCGGTGGTCGACATCGCCGGCGGCCGCGTGACGGTGGCGCTGCCCGACGAGGTCATCGTCGCGCCGCAGAAGGGGGAGGACGCGGCATGAACTGGCACGCCTCCATCCTCACGCTGTTCCCGGACATGTTCCCCGGGCCGCTCGGCCTGTCGCTCGCCGGCCGCGCGCTGCGGGACGGCACCTGGCGGGTCGAGGCGACCGACATCCGCGGCTTCGCCACCGACCGCCACCGTACGGTGGACGACACGCCGGCCGGCGGCGGGGCGGGGATGGTGATGCGCCCGGACGTGCTGGACGCGGCGATCGCGGGCGTGATGCCCGCGGGCGACGCGAGGCCGCTGATCTACCTGACGCCGCGCGGCCGGCTGCTCGACCAGGCGATGGTCCGCGGCCTGGCGGCGGGCCCCGGCGTGGTGCTGCTCTGCGGCCGCTACGAGGGCGTGGACCAGCGCGTCATCGACGCGCGCGGCATGATCGAGGTCTCGGTCGGCGACTATGTGCTGAGCGGGGGGGAGACGGCCGCACTCGTGCTGCTCGACGCCTGCGTGCGGCTGCTGCCCGGCGTGATGGGCGCGGCCGACAGCGCGGCGGAGGAAAGCCACGGCGCCGACGGCCTGCTGGAATACCCGCACTACACCCGCCCGGCCGAATGGCAGGGGCGGACCATTCCGGACGTGCTGCTGTCCGGCCACCACGCGGAGATCGCGCGCTGGCGCCGGGCGGAGAGCGAGCGGATCACGAAGGAGCGCCGCCCCGATCTCTGGGCGCGGCATGAAGCGAAACCGGCGGGCGCGGGGGGCATGGACGGCCGCCCCGCCGCCGCCTAAACGACTGCCAACGAAAGGAACCTGTCATGAACCTGCTGCAGCAGTTCGAGGCCGAGCAGATGGCCCGCCTCGCCGCCGCCCGCGCCGTGCCGGACTTCGCGCCCGGCGACACCGTGCGCGTGATGGTGAAGGTCGTGGAAGGCGAGCGCACCCGCACCCAGGCCTATGAGGGCGTGGTGATCGCGCGCTCGAACAAGGGCGTGAACAGCAACTTCACCGTCCGCAAGCTGAGCTACGGCGAGGGCGTGGAGCGCGTCTTCCCGCTGTACTCCCCGAACGTGGCCGACATCCAGGTGGTCCGCCGCGGCAAGGTGCGCCGCGCGAAGCTGTATTACCTGCGTGGCCGCACCGGCAAGTCGGCGCGCATCGCCGAGAAGCTGGGCATGAAGTCGGACGGCGCCGCCAAGGCCGCCGCCACGACCGAAGCCTGAACCAACCAGGGGTGCCGCGATCGACGCGGCGCCCCTCGCGCACTGCCCCGGGGGAAAACGATGTCAGCGCAGAAGCCGCGCACCTTGTTCGACAAGATCTGGGACGCCCATGTGGTGGAGACGCTCCCCGACGGCACGGCGCTGCTCTACATCGACCTCCACCTGACGCATGAGGTGACCACGCCGCAGGCCTTCGACGGCCTGCGCGCCGCGGGGCGCCGCGTGCGCCGGCCGGATGCGACGCTCGCGGTGGTGGACCACAACATCGCCACCGACGACAGCCGCCGCACCGGCATCGTGGACCCCGAGAGCCGCCTGCAGGTCGAGACGCTCGAGAAGAACGTCGTCGAGTTCGGCGTGCCCTACATCCCGCTGCTCGACGACCGGCAGGGCATCGTGCACGTGATCGGGCCCGAGCTCGGCCGCTCGCTGCCCGGCATGACGATCGTCTGCGGCGACAGCCACACCTCGACCCATGGCGCGATGGGCGCGCTCGCCTTCGGCATCGGCACGAGCGAGGTCGAGCACGTGCTCGCCACGCAGACGCTGCTGCAGAAGCCGGCCAAGAACATGCGCGTCAGCGTCGACGGCAACCTCGCCTTCGGCTGCTCGGGCAAGGACATCGTGCTGGCCATCATCGGCAAGATCGGCACGGCGGGCGGCACGGGGCACGTCATCGAATACGCCGGCGACGCGATCCGCGCGCTCGACATGGCCGGGCGCATGACAGTCTGCAACATGACGATCGAGGGCGGGGCGCGCGCCGGCATGGTCGCCCCCGACCAGACCACCTTCGACTACATCGCCCGCACGCCGAACGGCCCGAAGGGCGACGCGCTGAAGCGTGCGATGGAATGGTGGAAGACGCTGCCGTCCGATGCGGGGGCGCATTTCGACACCGAGATCCGCCTCGACGCCCATGCCATCGCCCCGCAGGTGACCTGGGGCACGAACCCGGAAGCCGTGCTGCCCATCACCGGCGTGGTGCCGAACCCGGCCGACGTGGCGGATGAGGCGAAGCGCGCGCAGATGCAGCGCATGGTCGAGTACATGGGCCTGACGCCCGGCCAGCGGCTGCAGGACCTCAAGGTCGATGTCGTGTTCATCGGTTCGTGCACCAATTCGCGCATCGAGGACATCCGCGCCGCCGCCGCCATCGCCAAGGGCCGCCGCGTGGCCGACGGCGTGCGCGCCCTGGTCGTGCCCGGCTCGGGCCTGGTGAAGAAGCAGGCGGAGGCCGAGGGCCTCGACCGCATCCTGAAGGAAGCGGGCTTCGAGTGGCGGGAAGCCGGCTGCTCCATGTGCCTCGGCATGAACCCGGACAAGCTCACGCCCGGCCAGCGCAGCGCCTCGACCTCGAACCGCAACTTCGAGGGGCGGCAGGGTCCGGGCGGGCGCACGCATCTTCTCAGCCCCGCCATGGCGGCCGCGGCCGCGGTGTCCGGGCACCTCGCCGATGTGCGGGACTACCAGCCGAAGGAAGCTCTGTGATGCAGGCCTTCACCAAGCTCACCGGCATCGCCGCGCCGCTGCCGAAGGCGAATGTCGACACCGACCAGATCATCCCGGCGCGCTTCCTCAAGTCGATCTCGCGGCTCGGCTTCGGGAAGAACCTGTTCGCCAACTTCCGCTACAAGGAAGACGGCAGCGAGAACCCGGACTTCGTGCTGAACCAGGAGCCGTACCGGAAGGCCGAGGTGCTGATCGCCTTCGAGAATTTCGGCTGCGGTTCGTCGCGTGAACACGCGCCCTGGGCGCTGCTGGATTTCGGCATCCGCTGCGTCATCGCGCCCGACTTCGCCGACATCTTCCACAACAACTGCTTCAAGAACGGCGTCCTGCCGGTGCGGCTTCCGAAGGAGGTCTGCGCGCAGCTGATGGAGGATTCGAAGCTCGGCGCGAATGCGCGCATCACCGTCGACCTCGAGCGCGAGGTCGTGGTGCGCCCGAACGGGGAGGAAATCCCCTTCAAGATCGACCCGCTGCGCCGCCACCTGATGCTGAACGGCCTGGACGACATCGGCCAGACCATGCAGCACGCGCCGGCGATCGACAGCTTCGAGGCGCGGCAGAAGGCCGCGCAACCCTGGCTCTACGCCTGACCTGACGCCATTCCCGGGCCGCGGTCCCACCCGGGGCGTCGCCCATCGTACCAGAGGACGCCCCAGACTATGCCCGCCAACAAGAAGCTTCTCATCCTCCCGGGCGACGGTATCGGCCCGGAGGTGATGCGCGAGGTCCGCCGCGTCATCGACTGGATGTCCCGTCGCCGCGCCATCTCCTTCGACATGGAGGAAGGCCTGGTCGGCGGCGCCGCGATCGAGGCCGAGGGCAGCCCCTGCCCGGATGCGACGGTCGAGAAGGCGATGGCGGCGGACGCGGTGCTGTTCGGTTCCGTCGGCGGCCCGCGCTGGGACAGCCTGCCCTTCGACAAGCGCCCCGAGCTCGGCATCCTGCGCCTGCGCAAGGACCTCGGCCTGTTCGCGAACCTTCGCCCCGCGCTCGTGCTCGACGCGCTGGTCGATGCCTCCTCGCTCAAGGCCGACATCGTGCGCGGCGTGGACATCATGGTGGTCCGCGAGTCGACCGGCGGCGTCTATTTCGGCGAACCCCGCGGCGTCGAGATCCTGCCCGACGGCAAGCGCCGCGGCTTCGACACCGACGTGTACCATGAAGACGAGATCGCCCGCGTCGCGCGCGTCGCCTTCGACCTCGCGCGCAAGCGCCGCAGGAAGGTGACGAGTGTCGAGAAGGCGAACGTCATGCAGTCCGGCCGCCTGTGGCGCGCCGTGGTGGGCGAGATCCACAAGGCCGAATACGCCGATGTGGAACTCGAGAACATGTACGCCGACAACTGCGCCATGCAGCTCTGCTCGCGGCCGAAGCAGTTCGACGTCATCCTCGGCAACAACCTGTTCGGCGACGTGCTGTCGGACCTGGCGGCGGCGCTGACGGGCTCGCTCGGCATGCTGCCCTCGGCGACGCTCGGCGCGGTGGATCCGGTCACCGGCAAGCGCCACGCGCTGTACGAGCCGATCCACGGATCCGCGCCGGACATCGCCGGCAAGGGCATCGCGAATCCGCTCGCGCAGATCCTGTCCTTCGCGATGCTGCTGCGCTGGTCCTTCGCGCTGGATGAGGACGCGACGCTGCTCGAGACCGCGGTCGCCAAGGTGCTCGCGGGCGGCCTGCGCACGGCGGACATCATGCAGCAGGGCATGGCGCGCGTCGGCACCTCGGTCATGGGCGAGGCCGTGGTGCGCGAACTCGACAAGATGGCGGCCTGAAAACGCAGCGGAGGGGTTGCGCCACCGCCGCCTCTCCGCTATTTCCCCCGCCTCGCCGCCGTGGCGACTGCGCGCCCGTAGCTCAGCTGGATAGAGCACCAGACTACGAATCTGGGGGTCAGAGGTTCGAATCCTTTCGGGCGCGCCATTCGCCGCCGGGCAGCATCAGCGCCCGTAGCTCAACTGGACAGAGCACCAGACTACGGATCTGGGGGTTGGGAGTTCGAATCTTCCCGGGCGCGCCACGCCATCAGGCGCGGAAATCCCCGGGCGAAACGCCCCCCAGTTCCGTCAGCAGCATCGGCCAGGCCCGCAGCCCTTCCTCGAGCGACGACAGCCGGAAGAACTCGTTCGGCGCGTGGATGTCCTCGTCCGGCATGGCGAAGCCGAACATCAGCGTATCGAGCCCCAGCATCTCCTGGAACACCGCCGTGATGGGCAGGGTGCCGCCGATCCGCGCGCGCACCGGCGGGCGGCCGGAAAGCCGTTCCAGCACCCGCTCGGCGGCGGCCAGCAGCGGATGCCCGTCGCGCAGCGTGAAGGCGGCCGATCCCGCGCCGCTCTCCTCGAAGGCAAGGGTGACGCCGGGCGGGACGCTGGCGAGCAGATGGTCGCGCATCACGCGCTGGCAGCGCGCCGGATCCTGCCCGGGGCCGAGGCGCATGGTGACCTTCGCATGCGCCTCGCAGGGCAGGACGGTCTTGTTGCCCGCGCCGGTATAGCCGCCCCACATGCCGTTCACCTCGATGCTCGGCAGCAGCGTCAGGCGTTCCTGCACGCTGTGCGCCGGATCGCCCCAGGGCGTCGCGCCGATCGCGGCGTAGAACTCCGCCTCGTCCACCGCGAGCGCCGCGGCGTCCGCGCGTTCGCGCGGCCCGATCGGGGCGAGGTCGTCCATGAAGCCGGGAATGGCGATCCGCCCTTGCGCGTCGTGGAAGGTCGCGACCAGCCGCGCCATCTCGTGCAGCGCGTTGCGCACCGCCGCGCCGAAGCGGCCCGAATGCAGGTCCTTGCCTGCCGTGCGCAGGGTGAAGCGCAGCGCCGTCAGCCCGCGCGACCCGACATTGATGGTGGGCAGCACCGTGCTCGCCCGCCCGCCATCGGCCGACAGCACCGCATCGGCGCGCAGCGAGTCCCGGTGCCGCCCGATCAGCGTGCGGATCGACGGGCTGCCCGTCTCCTCCTCCCCTTCCAGGAAGAAGCGGATGTTCACCGGGCAGCCGCCGGCGGCGATGAACTCGGCGACCGTCTCGATGGCGATCAGCGTCGATCCCTTCACGTCCGAGGCGCCGCGCGCATAGATCCGCCCGTCGCGGATGTCGGGTTCGAAGGGCGGGGTCTTCCACAGATCGAGCGGGTCCGGCGGCTGCACGTCGTAATGGCCGTAGACGAGGATGGTCGGCCGCCCCGGCGCGCCCTCCCACGCCGCCGTCACCGCCGGCTGGCCGCCGCCATCCAGCAGCCGCACGTCGGACAGGCCGGCCTCCCGCAGCCGGGCCATCAGGAAGTCCCGCGTCGCGTCCATGCCGGCCGCGTAGGCCGGGTCGGTGCTGACGCTGGGCAGGCGGAGCAGGGCCTTGAGCCGCTCAAGGATTTCCCCCTGCCGCGCCAGAAGGCGCATCGCCACGGCCTCGCTCATCGCGCATCCCCCGCATGTGCCGGGGCAGCCTAGACCGGTCCGCGGCGCGGTTGCACAGTGCGCGGGACAGAAACGGGAACCCGGGATGGAACGTCCACCGAACGCGGCCGCGCGCCGCGCCGCCTTCCGCGCGATCCTCGCCGGCGGCGCCTGCATCCATCCGGCCTCGGTGCATGATCCGGTCGCAGGGCGCATCGCCGCCGACCTCGGCTTCGAGGCGGCGATGTTCGCGGGCTCCGTCGCCTCGCTCGCCGTGCTCGGCGCGCCCGACCTTATCCTGGTGACGCTGACGGAATTCGCCGAACAGGCGCGCCGCATCTGCCGCGCCGGCGCCCCGCCGCTGCTGGTCGATGCCGACCATGGCTACGGCAACGCGCTCAACGTCATGCGCACGGTCGAGGAACTGGAAGCCGCCGGCATCGCCGCGCTGACCATCGAGGACACCGACCTCCCCCGCGCCCATGGCGGCGGCGAGCCCGGCCTGCTGAGCCTGGAGGCCGGCCTGGGCAAGATGCGCGCGGCCGTCGCCGCGCGGCAGGAAGCGGGCCTCGTCGTCGTCGCGCGCACCAGCGCGCTCAACCTCGTCAGCCTGGACGAAGCCGTGCGCCGCGCCGCGGCCTATGCGACCTGCGGCGCCGACGCGCTGTTCTTCACCGGCGTGAATGAATGGGAGCAGCTCGCCGCCATCCAGGCCGTCTCCGGCGGTCTGCCCATCATCCTCGGCGGCACGCCGGCCAAGATGAGCGACCGCGCGCGGCTCGCCGCCCATGGTGTGCGCGTGGCACTCCAAGGCCACCAGCCCTTCGCCGCGGCCGTCGCCGCGCTGCACGCCACGCTCAAGGCGCTGCGGGACGGCACGCCGCCGTCGGACCTGCCCAACATCGCCCCCGCCGCCCTGATGAAGGCGGTCACACGTGAAGGCGACTACGCCGCCTTCACCCGCGACTTCCTCTGACACCGGACGAGACCGCCCATGCCCGTCGATCCCCAGACCCTGGCCGCGCTGCAGGACAAGTACCTGGTGCTGCATGAATTCGTCCGCGCGGCGAAGAACCGGCTCGACGCCAACATCTGGGACTACCTGGTGGGTGCCACCGAGACGGAGGCGACCATGCGGCGCAACCGCATGGGGATCGACGCGCTCGCCTTCCGCCCCCGCGTCCTGCGCGACGTGTCGGAGATCGACACCTCGTCGACGCTCTTCGGCAAGAAGGTGCGGCTGCCGGTGCTGCTCGCCCCGGTCGGCGGGCTCGAATTCATGGCGGTCGGCGCCAATGGCGCGGTGACGGCGGGGGAGGGGGCCTCGGCCTTCGGCGTGCCGATCATGCTCTCCTCCGTCTCCAAGCCGGGGCTGGAGGAGGTCGCGGCGGCGGCCACGGGGATGAAGATCTACCAGCTGTATGTCCGCGGCGACGCCGCCTCGGTCGAGGACAGCATCCAGCGCGCCAAGGCCCATGGCTACGACGCCTTCTGCCTGACGGTCGACACCGCGATCTACAGCCGCCGCGAACGCGACATCGCGCGCCGCTTCGCCAAGCCCTGGCGCGCGACGGCGACGGGGGAGGCGCAGCGCTACCAGGCCGCGCTGAACTGGGACGACGTGAAGCGCATCAAGGACCGCCATCCCGACATGCCGCTGATCCTCAAGGGCATCGGCACCGGGGAGGACGCGCTGATCGCCTGCCAGCACGGCGTCGAGGTCGTCTATGTCTCGAACCATGGCGGGCGGCAGCTCGATGCCGGGCGCGGGTCGATCGAGGTGCTGCCGGAAGTGGTGCAGGCCGTCGCGGGCCGGGCGAAAGTCTGGGTCGATGGCGGCTTCTCGCGCGGGACCGACATCGTGAAGGCGCTCTGCCTGGGCGCGGAATGCGTGGGCCTCGGGCGGCTGTACTGCTACGCGCTGGCGGCCGATGGCGCGGCGGGCGTGGTGCGGCTGCTGGAGGTCCTCGAGAACGAGTTCCGCTCGGCACTCGGCCTGCTCGGCGTCACCTCGGTCGGGCAACTCGGCCCGTCCTTCGTCGCGCCGTCCACGCCGACCAACCTGCCGCATGTGCACAGCGCCTTCCCGCTGCTGCGGCTCGACGATTCGGGGTATTGAACCCGCCCGCCCCGTCCCCCGGCCGAAGTCCCGTCCGCGAGCTGCTCGCGGACGGCACCTTCGTCCGTCTCTGGGCGGCGGGCGGCATGACCAATTCGATGCGCTGGGTGGAGATGCTCGTCAGCGGGCTGTTCGCCTATGAGCTGACGGGATCCGCCTTCGCCGTCTCCCTCGTGCTGATGTCGCGCGCGCTGCCGATGCTGACGGCGGGCGCGCTGGCGGGCGCGGTGGCCGAGAGCCTGGACCGCAAGCGGCTGCTGATGGCCGGCCAGGCGGCGACGGCGGGCGGCGCCATCGTCATCGCCATCCTGTCCGCGACGGGGCAACTCGCGCTGTGGCACCTGTTCCTCAACGGGCTGCTCGGCGGGCTCGTCTGGACCAACGAACTGGCGACGCGCCGGCGGATGGTGGCGGAAGCGGCGGGGCCGCAGCGCATCGTCCAGGCGGTCGCCTTCGACACCATGACGGGCAGCACCACGCGCATGGTCGGGCCGCTGGCGGGCGGCATCTTCTACCAGACGGTCGGCGTCACCACGGCCTATGTCATCGCCTCCTGCGTCTATGTGCTCGCCTTCACGCTGGTGATGGGCGTGGCGCACACCCAGGAACGGCGCATGCTGGTCGCCCGCCGGCTGGTGGCGGACGTGGCCGAGGCGCTGCGCATCGCGCTGTCCATGCCCGCGCTGCGCCTCGTGCTCGGCATCACCATCGCGATGAACGTCTTCGGCTTCTCCTACACCGCGATCCTGCCGGCCTTCGGGGCGATCGCCTTCCAGGCGAGCCCGGTCGAGATCGGGCTGCTCGCCGCGGCGGAGCCCTTCGGCGCGCTGCTCGCGGGGCTGGCCATCGCGCTGCGGCGCGGGCCGCCGCCCGGCCGGCTCGCCTTCGCGCTCGGCTCGGCCGGCTTCCTCGTGGTGCTCTGCGCGGCGGCGCTGGCGCCCGGCCTGCCGCTCGCCGCGCTGCTGCTGATGGTGGGCGGCATCGGCACGGCCTGCTTCGCCAGCCTGCAGACCGGGCTCGTGATGATGCAGGCGCCGATCGAGGCGCGGTCGCGCATCCTCGGCCTGACGACGACCTGCATCGGCATGGGTCCGCTCGGCGTGCTGGTGGTGGGCGCGCTGGCGGATGCGGTCGGGCCGCGCGCTGCGATTGCGGGCATGGCCGTCGCGGGTGTCGCTGCGGTTGCGATGGCGGTCGCTTTTTCGCGGAAGTGAGTGCAACTTCACCTAGTGAATCACTTTTTCTTGAATCTGATTCAAAGTCGGATCGACAGGCTATGCTGCGCCTCAGTTCGCAGTCTCGCCGCGGCGCATCGGTGCGCCGGTCCATGAATGCATCTGCCCAGGGGAGACCCGACGACCATGCTCGACTTCCCGCACCGCATCCTGATCGTCGAGGACGAGACGCTCGTCGCCATGCTGGTCGAGGATGCGCTGAACGATGCCGGGTACGGCGTCATCGGCCCCGCCCGCACCGTGACCGAGGCGCTGCACCTGCTCGAGGGCGAGCGCCCGAGCGCCGTGGTGCTGGACCTCAACCTGGCGGGCGAGAGTTCCGGCGGCATCGCCGACCTGCTCGCCGCGCGCGGCATCCCCTTCGTCGTCGCGACCGGCTATGGCGCGGCCGGCGTCCCGCCGCAGCACCGCAACGCGCCGGTGCTGCCCAAGCCCTACGATCCCGCGGACCTCACCGCGGCCGTCGCGCGGCTCTGCGGCCAGGCCTGACGACGGGGCTTGCATCGGCGCCCTTCGGCCGCACCTATTCGCGGCGAGGAGATCGCGATGACCGAGGACGAGGTCCCGACGACCGGGGCGGTGCGCGACAAGCTGATCCGCACCAAGGAGAAATGGGCCGAGGAAGGCCGGCTGCTGACCGGCACCACCGCCGACCCCGCGCGCGACCGCCTGCCGCCCGGCCAGACGCTGGTGAAGGACTGGCCGGTGCTCGACCTCGGCGTCCAGCCGGACGTATCCAAGGCGAAGTTCCGCCTGCGGGTCGAAGGGCTGGTCGAGAACCGCCTTGCCCTCGATTGGGACGCCTTCATGGCGCTGCCGCAAAGCGAGATGGTCTGCGACATCCACTGCGTGACCCAGTGGAGCCGCTACGACAACCGCTTCGCCGGCGTGAAGGTCGCCGACATCCTCGCCCAGGCGAGGCCGAAGCCCGAGGCGCGCTTCGTCAGCCTGACCTGCTACGACGGCTACACGACGAACCTGACGCTCGAGGATTTCGCCGCCCCCGACGTGATCTTCGCCCATGCGTGGGAAGGCGCGCCGCTGGAACGCCAGCACGGCGCGCCGGTGCGGCTCGTGCTGCCGCGCCTGTACTTCTGGAAAAGCCCGAAATGGATCACGCGGGTGGAATTGCTCGCCGCCGACCGGCCCGGCTTCTGGGAGGTGCGCGGCTACCACAATCGCGGCGATCCCTGGATGGAGGAACGCTATGGCTGATGCCCTTCGCCGCGCCCTGCTGGCAGTGCCGCTGATGGCCGCCATGCCCGCGGATGCGTCCGAGCCCGACGCTTTTTCGTTCCGCTTCGCCTCCCTCGAAGGCGGCGAGATCGACCTCGCCGCCTGGCGCGGGCGGGTGCTGCTGGTGGTCAACACCGCGTCCTTCTGCGGCTTCACGCCGCAATACGCGGCACTCCAGCGGCTGCACGACCGCTACCAGGCGCGCGGCCTCGTCGTGCTCGGCGTGCCGTCGAACGACTTCAACCAGGAAGCCGGCAACGCCCGGCAGATCCGCGAGTTCTGCGACGCGCAATTCGGCATCGAGTTCCCGATGGCGGGGCTGACGCGGGTGCGCGGCGTGCAGGCGCATCCCTTCTTCCGCTGGGCGTCGTCGCGCGCCGGCGGCGAGCCGCGCTGGAACTTCCACAAATACCTCGTCGCGCGCGACGGGCGCCGCGTGCAGGGCTTCGCCACGCGCATCGAGCCCGACAGCCGCGAGATGACCCAGGCGATCGAGGCCGCGCTCGCCGCCCCTACGGCCTGAGCGGCGGCGCGAGGCGCGGGATGAAGGCGACGCATTCGTCATCCTCCCGCCCGATCGCCATCACCAGTTGCCCGCCTTCGAAGAAGCAGCCGGAGCGCCACATGCCGGCGACGCGGTTGTCGGGGTCGGTGTAGACGCCCTGGCCGTGGGGGAAATCATCCTCCCACATCCCTTCGTAGCGGCGGCCGCCGGGCCAGACATGCACGCCATGGCCGTGGAAGTCGTTGGCGCGGAAGCCGCCATCATACCGGTCGCCCTCGCCGAATTCGTACCAGCCTTGGCCGTCCAGGCGTCCGTTGCGGAGCGTGCCGCCGAAGCGTTCCACCTCCGCCTTGCCATCCTCGGTCCAGCGCCAGACGCCCTCGCCCTCGCCCTCGGCCGGGCCGGCGGGGCAGGGGCCGGTGAAGGCGAGCGTCTCGCCCTCCTTCGAATTCGGATTCCAGATCCAGCAGCCGCTATCCGCGGCGACCGACCAGCCGGGCCGGCCGGGAATGGCGCGCTCCGCCTCGGGCGGCGCCGGCGGCCGGGCAAGGGCTGGTGGGGCAAGCAGCAAGCCGAGCATGAGAAGGCAGGCAAGGCGGCGCGGCATGGGCGTGGTCTCCGTCGGCGGCGCCATCGAAGCCGTTGTGCCGCCGTTCCGGCAAGCCCCGCGGTCAACCCAGCCGCGCGAGCAGCGCTTCGACCGCGGCCTCGAACATCTCCGGCGTCAGCCGGCGGGTCGAGGTGTTGTAGCGGCTGACATGGTAGGAATCGGCCAGCATCAGCCCGTCCGGCAGCACATGGATCGCGCCATGCGCGAAGGCATGGCGGGATGCCGGGATGCCCTTGGCCCGCAGCAGCGCGTTGTGCGCGACGACGCCGAGCGCGAGCACCGCGCGCAGCCCCGGCATGGCGGCGAGTTCCGCCTGCAGGAAGCCGTTGCAGGTCCTGATCTCGGCCGGCGTGGGCAGGTTCTCGGGCGGCACGCAGCGCACGGCGTTGGCGATGCGGCAGCCGGTCAGCTCCATGCCGTCATTGGGGTCCTCGCGGAATTCCCCGCGCGCCTGGCCGAATTTCAGCAGGGTCCCGTAGAGCAGCCGCCCGGCATAGTCCCCCGTGAAGGGCCGCCCCGTCCGGTTCGCCCCGCGCACGCCGGGGGCGAGGCCGAGCACGAGCAGCGGAGCATCCCGCGGCCCCCAGGAGGGCACCGGCCCGTTGTGCCAGCCGGGATTGGCCGCGCGGTTCGCCGTGCGATAGGCGACCAGGCGCGGGCAGAGCGGGCAGTCATGGGCGGGCGCGGCGCTCAAGCCTCGGGCTCCGGCACCACCGCATCGGCATAGGGGTCGGCCGGCGTCGCGCGCGTCGGGCGCGGCGCGGGGGCGGCTATGGGGGCCGACGGCGGCGGCGGCGCGGCCGCGGCGGCGCGGCCGCGGGGTTCGATCTGCCGGCGCGTGATCTGCGGCGCGATCTCCTCCAGTTCCAGGAAGGCATCGGCCTGGCGGCGCAACTCGTCGGCGATCATCGGCGGCTGCGCGCGCATCGAGGAGACGACCGTCACCCGCGCGCCCGTCCGCTGCACCGATTCCACCAGCCGGCGGAAATCGCCGTCGCCCGAGAACAGCACCACGTGGTCGAGCTGCGGGGCGAGCTCCAGCATGTCGACCGCGATCTCGACATCCATGTTGCCCTTCAGGCGCAGCCGCCCGCTCGGGTCCGATTGCTGCTTGGCCGGCTTGGTGACCACCTGCCAGCCATTGTAGCCGAGCCAGTCGGTCAGCGGGCGAAGCGGGGAGTAGTCCTCCGTCTCGACCACCGCGGTGTAGTAGAAGGCGCGGACGAGGTAGGTGCCGCCACGGAAATAGTCGAGCAGCGCGGCGAAATCGATCTCGAAGCCCAGCGCGCGGGAGGTGTGGTAGAGGTTCGCCCCATCCACGAAGACCCCGATGCGCTCAGCAGCACCTTGTCGCCGCATGTCCTTGGTCCTGCCTTCCCTGGCGCCGCCGTATCGCGGGCCGGCGTCCGCTACACCCTCCGGGGGGTCCTGTCATGCCGGCTGAGGTCGCGCTGGTGGCGATCGGCGCCAACCTGCCGCGGGAGGATGGCGCGGGGCCGCACGAGACCTGCCGCTGGGCGGTCGGGCGGCTCGGCGCGATTCCGGGGCTGCGGGTCGTCGCCGTCTCCTCCTGGTGGGAATCGGCGCCGATCCCGCCCGACCCGCGCTCCCCGCCCTATGTGAACGGGGTCGCGCGGCTGGAGGGGGAGGCGACGCCCGAGGGGCTGCTCGCCGCCCTGCACGCCATCGAGGACGAGGCCGGCCGGGCGCGGCCCTTCCCGAACGCGCCGCGGGTGCTGGACCTGGACCTGATCGACCTGGGCGGGCGGGTCCTGGCCGGGCCGGCGCCGATCCTGCCCCATCCGCGGGCGGCGGAGCGCGCCTTCGTGCTGCGCCCGCTGGCGGAGGTGGCCCCCGGCTGGGTCCACCCCGTGCTGGGCCGGCCGGTGGAGGCGCTGATCGCCGCCCTGCCGCCCCAGGAGATCGGGCGGCTGGCGGGGGAATAGCGCGGTTGCGCCTTGCTTCCAGGGCGGGGCGTGGCTATGTGGAGGGTTCACCGGCATGCCCGGGCGCCGGGGGACCCCTCCGCGCGCCCCACATCTGTTTGGAGCCTCCATGGCGCGCGTCACGGTCGAAGACTGCATCGAGAAGATCCCGAACCGCTTCGAGCTCGTGCTGCTCGCCGCCCAGCGCGCGCGCAACATCAGCCGCGGGGAGCAGATCGAGGTCGATCGCGACAACGACAAGAACCCCGTCGTGGCGCTGCGCGAGATCGCCGAGGAGAAGGTCGAGCTCGCCGCGCTGGAAGGCGACCTCATCAAGTCGCTGAGCCGCGCGCCGGAGCCCGAGCCTGCCGAGGAGGAGGTGATGGACATCATCGCCACCGACGAGAACATCTTCGGCATCATGGAAGTGCAGGACGAAGCGCTGCCCGAGGCCTCCGCCGAGGATCTGTCGCCCGACGACATCGAGGCGGCGATCGCCGCGGAACTGGCCGGCAAGCGCTAAGGCCGCGCCATGGGCCAGGGCGCCGCAGGCCGCCCCAGCAACGGCCCCCTGCCGGCCCCCGAAGGGCTGCGCGGCACCGGGACAGTGAACCCCGGTGCCGAACTCGCGGCCAAGGTCCTCGCCTACGATCCCCGCGCCGATGGCGGCCTGATCGAGCGCGCCTACGCGCTGGCCGAGGAAGCCCACGCCCCGCAGCGGCGGGAGGACGGGCAGCCCTACATCGTCCATCCGCTCGCCGTCGCCGACATCCTCGCCGGCTACCGGCTCGATGCCGCGACCGTCGCGACCGCGCTGCTGCACGACACGGTCGAGGACACCGGCGTCACGCTGGCGGAACTCGAGAAGCGCTTCGGCAAGGAAGTGGCGCGCCTCGTCGACGGCGTGACCAAGCTGACGCGGCTCGAACTGCAATCCGAGCGCACCAAGCAGGCGGAGAATTTCCGCAAGCTGGTGCTGGCCATGAGCGAGGACATCCGCGTCCTCATCGTCAAGCTCGCGGACCGGCTGCACAACATGCGCACCATCGGCGCGGTGGCCAAGCCCGAGAAGCGCGTGCGCACGGCGCGCGAGACGCTCGAGATCTATGCCCCGCTCGCCGAGCGCATCGGCATGGACGCGCTCAAGACCGAGATCGAGACGCTGTCCTTCCGGGAGATGAACCCGGATGCCTGGCAGACCATCGCCGCGCGCCTGACCTACCTGCGCGGCCAGGGCGCGGACCTGATCGAGGAGATCGAGCAGGATGTCCGCCGCGTGCTGCGGGAGGCGGGGGTCGAGGCGATCGAGGTGCAGGGGCGGGAGAAGTCGCCCTATTCCATCTGGCTCAAGATGCAGCGCAAGAACGTCGCGTTCGAGCAGCTGTCCGACATCATGGCCTTCCGCGTCATCGTGAAGGACAAGGGCGATTGCTACGGCGCGCTCGGCGCCATCCATTCCGCCTATCGCGTCGTGCCCGGCCGGTTCAAGGACTGGATCAGCACGCCCAAGACCAACGGCTACCAGTCGGTCCACACCGGCGTGACGGTGCCGGAAAAGCGCAACGCCAAGATCGAGGTGCAGATCCGCACGCGCGAGATGCACGACGTCGCGGAATACGGCGTGGCGGCGCACTGGGTGTACAAGCAGGGCGAGGGATCGGCCGCGACGCGCAAGCGCTACCCCTGGGTGCGCGACCTGCTGGAGATCCTGGAATCCGCCTCCGACCCGCAGGACTTCCTCGACCACACCAAGCTCGAACTGCATCGCGACCAGGTCTTCTGCTTCACGCCCAAGGGCGACCTGATCGAATTGCCGCGCGGCGCGACGCCGGTCGACTTCGCCTACCAGGTGCACAGCCAGGTCGGCGACAACACCGTCGGCGCCAAGGTGAACGGCAAGATCGTGCCGCTGCGCCACACGCTGGAGAATGGCGACCAGGTCGAGATCATCACCGCCCGCGGCGGCAGCCCGAACCCGGCCTGGGAACGCTTCGTCGTCACCGGCAAGGCGCGCGCGCGCATCCGCCGCTTCGTCCATGCCCGCCAGCGCGCCGAGCAGCGGGAGGAAGGGCGCGCGGCGATCGCCAAGGCGTTCCGCGCCGCGGGCCTCGACTTCAGCGAGAAGATCGCCGAGCCGGCCGTGAAGGCGCTGAAGCAGCCGGATTTCGAGACGCTCTGCGTCGCGGTCGCCTCGGGCAACCTCTCCCCGCGGGAGGTGCTGCACGCCGCGGTGCCCGAGATGCGCACGCATATGCGCTCGGTGGACCAGATGCCGCTTGCCCGCCCGCGCGGGCGGCTCGGCGCCGGGCCGACGCTGACGGCGGGCAAGGCCGACCGCGCGCCGTCGTCCAAGCGCGATTCGGCGATGGGCGTGACCGGCCTCGTCTCCGGCATGGCGGTGCATTTCGCCGGCTGCTGCCACCCGCTGCCGGGCGACCGCATCGTCGGCATCGTCACCACGGGGCGCGGCGTGACGATCCACAAGCATGACTGCCACGGGCTGGAGGCCTTCTCCGCCACGCCCGAGCGCTTCATCGACGTGGACTGGGAATACGATGGCGGTGCCAAGGGCGCCCATGTCGGGCGGATCGAGCTGACGGCCGAGAACAACGCCGGCGCGCTGGCGGGCCTGACGACGGCGATCGCGCGGCAGGAAGGGGCGGTGAACAGCCTGCGCATCCTCAACCGCGCGGGGGAGTGGTGCGAGGTGCTGCTGGACGTGGAGGTGCGCGACACGGGGCACCTCGCCGCCATCCTCGCCGCGCTGCGCGCCTGCCCGGGCGTGACGCAGGTGGAGCGTGCGAAGGGATGAGGGGGAAGGGCGCGCCATGCGATCGCCGGAGGGCGCGAGCACCCGGAGGCGTGAATCGCTTGCTCGAGCAAAACGCATGATCATCGGCATAGGCTCCGACGTCCTCGACATCCGCCGGCTCGAGCGGACGATCGAGAAGCATGGCGACCGCTTCATCGAGCGCATCTTCACGCCCGTGGAACGCGCCAAGGCCGAGCGGCGGACGGAACGGATTCGTACCGCCACCTACGCCAAGCGCTTCGCGGCGAAGGAAGCGGCGTCGAAGGCGCTGGGCACCGGCTTCCGCGCCGGCGTCTTCTGGCGGGACCTCGGCGTGGTGAACCTCCCTTCCGGCCAGCCGACGCTGCGGCTGACGGGCGGGGCGGCGGCGCGGCTCGCCGCCATCACGCCCCCCGGCCACCGGGCTGAGATCGCCCTGACGATGACGGACGAATTCCCCTACGCCCAGGCCATGGTTGTCATCACCGCGGTCCCGCTTCCTTGACAGCGCGGCCCCGCGCTGTTTTCCCTCGCCCGCCCGCGCCGACCGGTCGCGGCTGAACCCCCTCCCCAGGCCGTCGAAAAACCAGATCCATGGCGAAGAAGAAGACCGGCGGCTGGCTGGAAAGCATCAAGACGATCGTCTACGCGGCGCTGATCGCCGTCGGCATCCGCACGATCGCCTTCGAGCCCTTCAACATCCCCTCCGGGTCGATGATCCCGACGCTGCTGGTGGGGGACTACCTGTTCGTCTCGAAGTACTCCTACGGCTATTCGCGGCACTCGATGCCCTTCAGCCCGCATCTGTTCGACGGGCGCATCTTCGGCCGCCTGCCCGACCGCGGCGACGTGGCGGTGTTCAAGCTGCCGCGCGACGGGTCGACCGACTACATCAAGCGCATCATCGGCCTGCCCGGCGACCGCATCCAGGTCCGCGGCGGTATCCTCCACATCAATGGGGAGGCAGTGCGCCGCAGCGCGCTCGGCCCCTTCACGGTGGAAGGCGACGGGCCGCGCATCACCGTGCGCCGCTTCCTCGAGACGCTGCCCGGCGTGGCGGGCGCGGCCGGCGTGTCGCACCAGATCCTGGAAGCGACCGACGACGGCCCCTTCGACAACACCACCGAGTTCCGCGTGCCCGAAGGCCATGTCTTCGCGATGGGCGACAACCGGGACAACAGCCTCGACAGCCGCGCGATGAACGCGGTGGGCTTCATCCCGATCGAGAACCTGGTCGGCCGCGCGGAGTTCATCTTCTTCTCCGTCGACGGTTCCGCCGCCTGGTGGGAGGTCTGGGGCTGGCCCTTCGCCATCCGCTGGAGCCGGCTGTTCTCCGCCGTGCGATGAGCGGCATCGAGGACCGCCTCGGCCACGCCTTCGCCGATCCGGCGCTGCTGGGTCAGGCGCTGACCCATCGCAGCGCGGCCGATGCCCGCGGCGGGCAGCTCGATTCGAACGAGCGGCTGGAATTCCTCGGCGACCGCGTGCTCGGCCTGCTGATGGCCGAATGGCTGACCGAACGCTATCCGGAGGAGCGCGAGGGCAACCTCACGCGCCGCCTCTCCTCCCTCGTGGCGTGGGAGACGCTGGCGCGGGTGGGCGAGGCGATGGGCCTGGCCGAGGCGCTGCGCATCCCGCCCGGGGAGGAACGCGCGGGGCTGCGCGCGCGCCAGACCGTGCTGGCCGACGCGGTGGAAGCGCTGCTCGGCGCGGTCTATCGCGATGGCGGGCTGGACGCGGCGCGCGCCGTGGTGCGCCGGCACTGGGCGGCGCTGCTCGATGCCGCGCCGAAGCCGCCGGTCTCGGCCAAGAACCGGCTGCAGGAACACACGCTGGGGCGGGGGCTTGGCCTGCCCGAATACCGGCTCGTCTCCGCCGCCGGCCCGTCGCACGCGCCCTTCTTCGTCGTGGAGGTCACGGCCGAGGGGCGCAGCGCTGAGGGCAGCGGTGAGACGAAGCGCGCGGCGGAACTCGCCGCCGCGGAAGCCTGGCTTGCGGGGATATCGCCATGACGACGCGCTGCGGGCTGGTTGCCATCGTCGGCGCGCCGAACGCCGGCAAGTCCACCCTGGTCAACCGCATGGCCGGGACCAAGGTGACGATCGTCTCGCCCAAGCCGCAGACGACGCGCTTCCGCATCCGTGCCGTCATCATGCGCGACGCGGCGCAGATCATCCTGGTGGACACGCCGGGCATCTTCGCCCCGCGCCGACGGCTGGACCGCGCCATGGTCGCGGCCGCCTGGGGCGGGGCGCAGGATGCCGACCTCGCGCTGCTGGTGGTCGATGCGCGCGCCGGGCTGACGGACGCGGTGCGCAAGATCGTCGAGGGGCTGGCCAAGTCGCGCCGGCCGGTCTGGCTCGCGCTGAACAAGACCGACCTGATCCCGGCGCCGCGGCTGCTGCCGCTGACGGCGGAACTCAACGCGCTGCTGCCCTTCGCCGAGACCTTCATGATCTCGGCCGAGAAGGGGGATGGGATCGACCGGCTGGAAGCGTCGCTGGCCGCCGCCATGCCGCCCGGGCCCTATCTGTTTCCCGAGGACGACCTGACCGACCTGCCGAACCGGATGCTGGCGGCGGAGATCGTGCGCGAGCAGATCCTGCGCCAGACGCACCAGGAAGTGCCGCACCACGCCTCGGTCGAGACCGAGCAGTGGACCGAGAACGAGGACGGCTCGGTGCGCGTGGACTGCACCATCTACGTCTCCCGCGCCACGCAGAAGGCGATCCTGATCGGGGAGAAGGGCAGCCGCATCCGCGCCATCGGGCAGTCGGCGCGGATCGAGCTGACGAAGCTGCTGGACCGCACCGTGCACCTGTTCCTCAACGTGAAGGAACGGGAAGGCTGGGACGAGGAACGGGCGCGGATCCGGGCGATCGGGCTCGACGACGCGGGCTGAGCGGGCGCGGCGCTACAGCACTATCCGATCACACTGAACCAGTGTGATCGGATAGTGCTGTAGAATCAGAGGTTTCTAGAGCAAGAAATCCGATCAGCCGTTTCCGGCTGATGGGATATTGCTCTAGGCCGCGCGCCGCTGCGCCAGCCCCGCGATCACCGCGTTCACCGCCGCGCGCGTCGCCGCATCCTGGCGCAGCGTGCAGGCGACGCCATCCGCCGATCCGCGCACGATCCGCGCGGGCAGCGGCGCGCCGCCGGCGAAGCTGATCTCCACCTGCATCCCCGGCGCGGCGTCGATTCCCGGCGTCATGGCCGCGCCGCCGAAGGAGATGTCGGAGAGGCGCGCGGCATGCCTGCGCCCGCCGGGGAGGTGGATCTCGACCGGCAAGCCCTGGCCCGGCACGCGCTCATAGGCGCGGCGATCCTCGGCCTCCCGCATCGCGGCGAGGAAGCCGTCGAGTTCCGCCCGCAGGCTTTCCGCCTCCTGCCCGTTGCGCTCGGCGGCGGACAGCACGTCGCTGCCGAGCCCATGCGCCTGGTCGGCGAGATTGCCGAACTCGGCCATCGCTCCGCTCGCGGCCGATGTCGCTGCGGTGACGACCTGCGTCGATTCGGCGATCTCGCGCGTCGCCTTGCCCTGTTCCTCGACCGCGCCGGCGACCGAGGCGGCGATCGCCTCGACGCGCGCGACCGTCTGCCCGATGGCGGCGATGCCCTCGCAGGCGCGGCGCGTCGCTTCCTGCACGGCGGAGATGCGCGTGCCGATCTCGGCCGTCGCGGTGGCGGTCTGCGCGGCGAGCGCCTTCACCTCGCTTGCGACGACGGCGAAGCCCTTGCCGGCTTCCCCCGCGCGCGCGGCCTCGATGGTCGCGTTGAGCGCGAGCAGGTTGGTGCGCCCGGCGATGTCCTCGATCAGGCGCACGACGCCGCCGATCGCCTCGGCTTCCCCGGCCAGTCCAGCGACGAGTCGGTCGCTCTCCTGGGATTGCGCGACGGCCTGCGTCACGGCTTCCGTCGCCGCGCCGACCTGGCGGGCGATCTCCCCGGTGCTGGCGGCGAGCTCCTCGGTCGCGGCGGCGACGGAGGAGAGGTTGCGCGCCGCGCCCTCGGCCTCGGCGCCGGTTTCCTGGGCGCGGGCGCGGATGCGCGCGGCGGCGCCGGCCATGGCTTCGGCCACTTCCCGCATGCGGCCGGCGCTCTCGACGACGTTGCCCATCGCGCCGGACGCCGAGGCGCCGAATTCCTGCACATGCGCCTCCATCGCCGCGTGGCGCTGCGCGGAGGCGGCGCGCGCGGCCTCGGCCGCGGCTTCCAGTTCCCGCTTGTCGAGCGCGTCGCGGCGGAAGGTCTCGAGTGCCGCGGCCAGGCGGCCGATCTCGTCCGCGCGGCCGGCGCCTGCGATCGGATGGTCGAGGTCGCCGCCCGCCAGCGCCGTCGTGCTGCGCGTCACCGCGCCGAGCGGGCCGGCGATGCCGCGCGCGAGCAGCGTCGCGAAAAGCCCGACGAGCAGCCCTGCCAGCGCCGCCTCGCCAAGGGCAAAGAGCCAGATCTCCCGCTGCGCCGCGCGCAGGTCGTCCACGTAGATGCCCGTGCCCACCACCCAGCCCCATGGGGCGAAGCCGCGCACGAAGGAGAGCTTCTCGACCGGCTGCGCCGCCCCCGGGCGCGGCCACATGTAGCCGACGACGCCGCCCTCGGGGCGCGCGCGGACGGTGTCCACGAAGCCCTGGAACAGGCGGAAGCCGTTCGGGTCGGCGAAGGCGGAAAGGTCCTGGCCGTTCAGGTCCGGGCGGAAGGGGTGCATCACCATCCGCGGGCCCATGTCGTTCACCCAGACATATTCCTGGCCGCGGTAGCGTATGGCGGCCATGGCCTCGGCGGCGCGGCGCTTCGCCTCATCCTCCGTCGCCTGGCCGGCGGCGACGCGCGCCTGCTCGGCGGCGGCGATGGCGATGGCGCCGTCGACCACCGTGGCGAGCATGGCGGTGCGCTCGCGTTCCAGCTCGCCCGTGCGCGTCATCGCGTTCAGCGCGCCGACAAGGATCAGGCCGGCGAAGGCGATCGCGGTGATGAGGTGGATGCGCAGCGAGATGGGCAGGCGGGCGAGCATGAAGGGCCTCGTAATGGCGGCGGAGGCGCTAGACTGCTCGCCTCGGATTCAAGCAGTTGTGAACAGCGCGGACAGGTGGCCGCGAATTCATGCGATGAGGATGTGGAATGGAATGGCAGGCCCCCGCCATCGTGCTGGATGTCCGCCCCCACGGCGAAGGCGCCGCCGTCGTGTCGCTGCTGACCGAGGAACACGGCCGCCACGCCGGCCTCGCCAAGGGTGGCGCCTCGCGCGCCCAGGCCGGGCTGTGGCTGCCGGGCAACCTGATCGAGGCGCGCTGGATCGCCCGCCTGCCGGACCAGCTCGGCGCCTTGAGCGGGGAGATGGTGCACCCGGCCGCGGCGCTGGCGATGGAGGATCCGCTGGCGCTCGCGCTGCTGTCGTCGGCCTGCGCCATCGCCGCCGATGCGCTGCCGGAACGCGAGCCGCATCCGCGCGCCTTCCAGGCGCTGGTCTCCCTGATCGGGCATCTCGCCGGCGGGGCGGAGGGCGTGATGGCCGACTACGTGCGGTGGGAGGCGCTGGTGCTGGCCGAGCTCGGCTACGGGCTCGACCTGGCCGCCTGCGCCGTCACGGGGGTGACGGAGGGGCTGACCCATGTCTCCCCGCGCACGGGACGCGCGGTGAGCGCCGGGGCGGCCGCGCCCTATGCGGGGCGGCTGCTGGCGCTGCCGACCTTCATGCGGGATGGCAGCGGGGCGGGCGATCCGGCCGGTTGGGATGCCGGGCTGCGCCTGACGGGGCATTTCCTGGCGCGCGACGCCTTCGGGGCACGCCATCGCCCGGTGCCGGAAGCGCGGTTCAGGCTGGTCGACCGGATCGCGGCGCTTGTCCCCGGGACCGCGGCCCCGCCGCCCTGATGCCGCGAAGCCCCGTGCGGGTCAGCGCCCCCGGTCGGTCAGTGCAGCGTGCCGCGATACAGGATAAGGCCGATCCGGCCCGTGATGGCCGTTTCATAGGCGTCCTGGAAGGCGGGTTCCATCGCCTCCAGCGCGCCGGGGTCGAGCGGCCCGGCCTGCTGCACCGCGATCGGCCGCCAGCCGAGCCGTTCCAGCCCGCGCGTGACCACCGCTTCGGCCTGCGGGCCGGCCGGCGCGCGGGCAAAGCCCAGCAGGACCTGGCGCATGGCCTCGGGCCCGCCGGTTTCGGCCACCGCATCCGCCTTGACGATCCACACCTGCATCGACCTGCCCCTGGCTCTTCGACGGCACGAAGGCTAGACCCCAGCCCCTGAACGAAGTCCGAATCAAACCATGCCAATCGACAAGACGGAATCCCCCTCCGCCGGGGGCGAGCGCGAGACCCGTCTCGCGGACGCACTGTCAGAACGCTACCTGGCCTACGCCTTATCCACGATCACGGCACGTTCGTTGCCGGATGTGCGGGATGGGCTGAAGCCGGTCCATCGCCGGCTTCTCTGGGCCATGCACCAGCTGCGGCTGGACCCCGAGGCCGGGTTCAAGAAATGCGCCCGCATCGTCGGCGACGTGATGGGCAAGTACCATCCGCATGGCGACAGCAGCATCTACGAAGCCCTGGTCCGCCAGGCGCAGGATTTCGCCGCCCGCTACCCGCTGGTGGAAGGCCAGGGCAATTTCGGCAACATCGACGGCGATAACGCCGCGGCCATGCGCTACACGGAAGCGCGCCTGACCGAGGTCGCCCAGGCGATGCTGGACGGCATCGAGGAGAACGCGGTCGATTTCCGCGCCACCTACGATGGCGAGGAACGCGAGCCCGTCGTCCTGCCCGCCGCCTTCCCGAACCTGCTGGCGAACGGCGCGGCGGGCATCGCGGTCGGCATGGCGACCTCCATCCCGCCGCACAATGCGGGCGAGCTCTGCGACGCGGCACTCGCGCTGATCCGCGACCCGAACGCCGACCTGCTGGCCCATGTGCGCGGCCCGGACTTCCCGACCGGCGGCGTGCTGGTGGAACCGCCCGAGGCGATCCGCGAGGCCTACGAGACCGGCCGCGGCGGCTTCCGCGTGCGGGCCCGCTGGGAAAAGGAGCCGCTGAAGAACGGCACCTGGCAGATCGTGGTCACCGAGATCCCCTACCAGGTGCAGAAGGCGAAGCTCATCGAGCAGATCGCCCAGCTGCTGGAGGAGAAGAAGCTGCCGCTGCTCGGCGACGTGCGGGACGAGAGCACCGACGTCGTCCGCCTGGTGCTGGAACCCAAGTCCCGCATCGTCGAGCCCGCGGTGCTGATGGAGACGCTGTTCCGCGCCACCGCGCTCGAATCCCGCTTCCCGCTCAACATGAACGTGCTGGATGCCGAGCGCACGCCGCGCGTGATGTCGCTGCGGGAGGTGCTGCGGGCGTGGCTCGACCATCGCCACGTCGTGCTGGTGCGGCGGACGGAGCATCGCCTGGCCGCCATCGCCCGGCGGCTCGAGATCCTCGACGGCTACCTGATCGCCTATCTCAACCTCGATGAGGTGATCCGCATCATCCGCACCGAGGACGAGCCCAAGCCGGAGCTGATGAAGGCCTTCGGGCTGACCGACCTGCAGGCGGAATCGATCCTCAACATGCGCCTGCGCAGCCTGCGCAAGCTCGAGGAGATGGAGATCCGCAAGGAGCACAAGAAGCTCAGCGCGGAGCAGAAGCGGCTGCAGGGGCTGATGGGGTCGGACAGGAAGCGCTGGGACGCGATCGCCGAGGAGATCGCCGCGACGCGCGCGAAGTTCGGCGACGGCGCGCTGGGCAAGCGGCGCACGGAAACCGGCCGCCTGCTGCCCGCCGTGCTGGTGGACGAGACCGCCTTCGTCGAGCGCGAGCCGATCACCGTGATCCTGTCGGAGAAAGGCTGGATCCGCGCGCAGAAGGGGCACATCCCGCTCGACGGCGAGATCCGCTTCAAGGAAGGCGACAGCCTGCTGGTCGCGCTGCATGCCGAGACGACCGACCGCATCGTGGTCTTCGCCACCAACGGCAAGGCGTACACGCTGAAGGCCGACGCCATTCCGCGCGGGCGCGGCGACGGCCAGCCGGTGCGGCTGATCGTGGAACTGACGAACGAGGACGCGGTCGTCGCCATGTTCGTCCATCGCGACGGGCAGCGCTTCCTGGTCGCGGCGTCCGACGGCAAGGGCTTCATCGTCAAGGGCGAGGACCTGCTGGCGGAAAAGCGCACCGGCAAGCAGGTGCTGAACGTGGACCCGCCGACCGAGGCCGCGCTGTGCGTGCCCGCCGACGGCGACAGCGTCGCGGTGATCGGCGAGAACCGGAAGCTGCTGGTCTTCCCGATCGAGCAGGTGCCGGAGATGACGCGCGGCCGCGGCGTGCAGCTGCAGGCCTATCGCGACGGCGGGCTTTCCGACGCGAAGGTTTTTGTCCGTGCCGAGGGCCTGAGCTGGACGCTGGGCGGGCGGACGCGGACGGAGACGGACCTGCGCCCCTGGGCGGGCAACCGCGCCGGGGCGGGCAAGTCGCCGCCGAACGGCTTCCCGCGCGGCAATCGTTTCGAGTGAGGGCGCGGACGCCCGGGTGATGGTGTCCAGAGGCCTTTCGGCCTCTGGCGGGTGGTCCATGAGGGCGGCGCCCTAGCTGGTCCCGCCACGACGCTCGCCGCCCTGTCCGGTCGACCGCCGTCGTCCAGGGTGCCTCCCGCCGCGCGAGGGCCGCCGGCGGGCTTCGGAGCCACGCCCCGCACTGTGGGCTCGGCCTTCCGGCGATGGAGATCGCTGCCGGTCGCCCCCGCCCCCCAGGACTCGATCGCGTGGTGCGCTGAAGCACTTCGGCGCCCGTCCGGGCCTGTCATGGTCGAACCGAACCGTCGCCGTGACGATGAAGGAGATGCCGGATGGGCTGGTGGGAAGCGCGTTCGTCCCGATGGGAATGCTGCGTGGTCGCGCAGATGGGCGGTGCGGCCGTGCTCGGCGGCGGGGTCTTCTTCCTGCAATGGCGTTCGCCGGACGTGCCGGTGAAGCCGGTCTTCATCGCCATCGCGGGCGGGGCCGGCGTCGGGGGCAGCATCGGCAGCGCGGTCGGCATTCCGTATGCGGATGTCGTCCGCCAGCTGATCAACCCGAACTTCCATCCGCCGACCGACAGCTACGGCTGGTCGGCCATGGACGGCACCTGTTCCTGCCGGGACCTGCAGCGATCCTCCTTCAGCATCGTCTCCGCCGGCGCCTCGGCCATCGTCGTCGGAGCGCAGGTGGCGTCGCTGGAATTCAACGATGTCGGGATCTTCTCGACGCGCTTCCTCTGCCGGACGCGCATCACCATCCCGCCCAACCTGCCGAGCTTCGGCCGCGCGCTCTATGAGGCGCCGCAGATCCAGGGCGGGCTCGGCGCCGGTGCCTTCGCCTTCACCGGCATCGCCGTCTATATCGGCGCCAGCTGAAGGCGCGGGCGTTCAGCCCGCGCGCACCAGCACGTGGCGCTTCCGCCCGGCCGAAAGCTTCGCCGCACCGTCGCGCAGGTCGGCGGCGGTCACGCTCAGCGCCACGTCGCTGACGACCGCGTCGTTCAGCCGCAGCCCGTTCTGCGCGATCAGCCGCCGCGCCTCGCCCTTGCTCCCGGCGAGGCCCGCCTGCACGGCGAGGTCGACGAAGGGCGCGGGCAGCGTGGCGGTGATGCTGGGCAGCGTCTCCGCCGCCGCCCCTTCCTCGAAGGCACGCCGCGCCGTCTCGGCCGCTTCCTCGGCCGCCGCGCGGCCATGCAGCAGCGCGGTCGCCTCGGTCGCCAGCACCTTCTTCGCCTCGTTCACCTCGGCGCCGGCCAGCGCGCCGAGGCGGCGGACCTCCTCCATCGGCAATTCGGTGAACAGGGCGAGGAAGCGGCCCACATCCGCATCCTCCGTGTTCCGCCAGAACTGCCAGTAGTCATAGGGGCCGAGCCGGTCCGGGTTCAGCCACACCGCGCCGGCGGCCGTCTTGCCCATCTTGGCGCCGGAGGCGGTGGTCAGCAGCGGCGTCGTCAGCACATGCGCATGCCCGCCCGCCATGCGGCGGATGAGTTCCGCCCCCATGACGATGTTCCCCCACTGGTCGGACCCGCCCATCTGCAGCACGGCGCCGTGGCGGCGGTGCAGTTCCAGGAAGTCGTAGGATTGCAGCAGCATGTAGTTGAACTCGAGGAAGCTCAGCGAATGCTCGCGTTCCAGCCGCAGCTTCACGCTGTCCATGGTCAGCATGCGGTTCACGCTGAAATGCCGGCCCACGTCGCGCAGGAAGGGGATGTAGCGGAGTTCGTCGAGCCATTCGGCGTTGTCGAGCATCATCGCGCCCGACTTGAAGTCGAGCAGCGCCTCGAAGGTGCGGCGGATGCCGACCTTGTTCGCCTCGATGATCTCCTCGGTCAGCAGCTGCCGCGCCTCGTCCTTGCCGGACGGGTCGCCCACCTTGGTGGTGCCGCCGCCGATCAGCGCGATGGGGCGCCCGCCGGTCTTCTGCAGCAGGCGCAGCAGCATGGTCGGCAGCAGGTGGCCCACATGCAGGCTGTCGGCCGTGCAGTCGTAGCCGATATAGGCGACGAGCCCGCCCTTGTTCAGCGCGGCGTCCAGCTCCGCCTCGTCCGAGGTCTGGTGGACATAGCCGCGTTCCTTGGCAATGCGCAGGAAGTCGCTGTTCGGGCCGCTCATGGTGACGTGATCTCGTTCCGTGGCATCCGGGCGCTCGCCCGACGGGACCGGCGGGCTATCACGCCGGACGCGGGGGGGAAAGCATTGTCCAGCGCGACGCGGGTCCGTAACGTCTGTCCCCGGTCACCTGGGATGCGAACATGACGGGTAGCAGCGCGGATACGGGACAAGCCGGCGGATGGCGCGTCGTGGATCTGGACGGGAAGACCGTCAGGCACATGGCTTCGCTCCCGACGCCGCTGCCGTTCTCGATCGTTCCCGGCACCATCGTGTCGGTCAACATCAACGAGTTGTTGATGCTGGTGGACATCCGGTTCACCTGGGACGCGGGTTCCAGCACCTGGGTGCAGGTTGGTCAAATGGTGCGTCTTGCAGAACCGCCGAATGAACCGGACATCTGGGAGGTCCGCCGTCACTGGCTCAGGCATTTCGGCTGGCTCTAGCGGGGTGGCCTGACAGACCCGTCATCTGGCTCTATGCCTGCCGAATGCTGAGAACCATCGGGCTCATGAGCGGCACCTCGCTGGACGGGGTGGACGCGGCCTATCTCGAGACGGACGGGGAGACGATCGGGCGGATCGGCCCGCGGCTGACCCTGCCCTACGACCCGAAGCTGCGGCGCCAGCTGCGCGCCCTGCTGGACCGGGCCGAGACCCTGGCGGCGAACGATCCCGATCTGCTCGACGCCGTGAAGCGCATCACCGACCGCCATGCCGAGGCGGTGGAGGCGCTCGGCCTGGAGGCGGACCTCATCGGCTTCCACGGCCAGACCATCCTGCACCGCCCGCCCGTGGCGGGGCGCAACGTCGCGCCCTTCACCTGGCAGGTGGGGGATGCGACGGAACTCGCGCGGCGGACGGGCATGACCGTCGCCTATGATTTCCGCTCGGCCGATGTCGCCGCCGGCGGGCAGGGCGCGCCGCTCGTGCCGGTCTTCCATCGCGCGCTGTCCCAGCCGCTGCCCAAGCCGCTCGCCATCCTCAACCTGGGGGGCGTCGCGAACGTCACCTGGCTGGGGGAGGGCGGGGAGATGCTCGCCTTCGACACCGGCCCCGCCAACGGGCCGCTCGACGACTGGGCGCGCAAGCACACGGGCAAGGATTACGACGCGGCGGGCAAGCTCGCCCTGGCGGGCCAGGCGGATGGGGCGGTGCTGGGGCGGCTGATGGCGCATCCCTATTTGTCCGCGCCGCCGCCGAAATCGCTCGACCGGCTGGATTTTGACCGGGCGCTGAAGGAAGCGGGCGCGGCGGAGCTTTCGGCGGCGGATGGCGCGGCGACGCTGTGCGCCTTCTGCGCCGTCTGCGTCGCGGCCGCGGCCAGGCTGTTCCCCGACCCGCCGCTGCAATGGCTGGTCGCCGGCGGCGGGCGGCGCAACCCGGCGCTGATGCGCGCCCTGGCCGGTGCGCTGGAGGAACCGGTGCGCCCGGTGGAGGTCGCGGGCTGGGACGGGGATGCGCTGGAAGCGCAGGCCTTCGGGCTGCTCGCGGTGCGCGTCGCGCGCGGCCTGCCCATCACCTTCCCCGGCACGACCGGCGCGCCGCGGCCGCTGCCGGGCGGGCGGATCGTGGGATCGCTGCTGTAGCCCGCATCTCCTGCTAGGCTGCGGGGATCACGGAGGGGCGATCCTTGGCCTGGTCATTCGCCATCGGCAGCGTGCGCGGAACGGTCATCCGCATCCATGTCACCTTCTTCCTGCTGCTCGCCTGGATCGGCGCGATGCACGCCATGCGCGGTGGTCTCGCCGAGGCGGTGGCGGGGATCGTCTTCGTCGCCCTCGTCTTCGGCTGCGTCGTGCTGCATGAACTCGGCCACGCCGCGGCGGCCAGGCGCTACGGCATCGCGACGCCGGACATCACGCTGCTGCCGATCGGCGGCGTCGCGCGGCTGGAATCCATCCCCGAGGAGCCCTGGCGCGAAGTGTTCATCGCGCTGGCCGGCCCGGCGGTGAATGTCGGGATCTGCCTGCTGATCGCCCTGCTGCTCGGCGGCGTGCCGGGGCCGGAGGAAGGGCTGGAGGTGGAGGACCCGACCGCGGGCTTCCTGCCGCGCCTGTTCTGGGTGAATGCCTTCCTGGTGCTGTTCAACCTGCTGCCGGCCTTCCCGATGGATGGCGGGCGGGTGCTGCGCGCGCTTCTCGCGCTGCGCATGGGCCATGCCGATGCGACCGAGGCCGCGGCGCGAGTGGGGCAGGGGATCGCCTTCCTGCTCGGCCTCGCGGGCCTCTTCGGCGCGCCGCTGCTGATCTTCATCGCGCTGTTCGTCTATCTCGGCGCGGCGGGGGAAGCGGCCGAGGCCGGCTTCCGCGCCGCGACGCGCGGCCTGACGGCGGAAGACGCGATGGAGACGCGCTTCGAGGCGCTGCCGCCGACCGCCGATGTCGGCGCGGCCGCCGAGGCGCTGCTGCGCACGCCGCAGCAGGATTTCCCCGTCGTGGACGGCGCGGGGCGGCTGATGGGCCTGCTGACGCGCGATGCCATCATCCACGCGCTGCGTGCCGCCGGGCCCGCGACGCGGGTCGCGGATGCGATGGCGCCGGTGCCGCGCGTGGCCCCCGGCGCGCCGTTGAACGAGGCGGTGAAGGGTCTCTCCGGCGCGCCCGCCGTGGCCGTGGAGGATGGCGCCGGGCGCCTGGTGGGGCTGCTGACGGCGGCGAATGTGGCGGATCTGGTGGCCCTTCGGGCGTGAGGAGAAGGGGCCTTCTCGCCCCCCCCGCCCTTCACAATGCGGGCAACCCCCGCCCCAACCGCTCCAGGATCCGCGCCCCCAGCGGATGCGGTTCCACGCAGGGCCGGCGCGGATGCACCGCGCCGATCCCCGCCCGCTTGGCGAAGAACGGCTTGCCGTAGGCGGCGAAGTGCTCGGCCGTGCGCGGCATCATCATGAAGGTCGCGATCGGCAGGATGCTCCGGTGCAGCGCCTCGGCCTCCTCCTCCCGCCCTTCATCCATCAGGGTCCAGATGCGGGCCTGCACGTCGGCGACGTCGGGGGCCGGGATCATGCCCGCGCAGCCGATGCGGTGCGTGTCCGTCAGTTCGAGCCCGGCCAGCCCGTTGAAGATCGCGAAGGCGCCCTCGGTCTCCTCGATCAGGCGCTGCACATAGAGGATCGGGCCTTCGCCCTTCATCATCCGGAAGTGCGGATGGGCGCGGTTGAGCGTGCGCAGCGCGCCCGTCGACAGCGCGACATCCATCATCGAGGGATTGTTCTGCGGCCCGCAGGGGATGGAGACCGCCTCGGCCAGCGCGCCCATGAAGCGCAGCAGCGCGGCCTCGTTCATCCCGGCGATCTGCGGCGGCTGCAGGATCAGCCAGGCGGCGCCGCCCGCTTCCGCCGCGCGCGCCACCTCTCGCGCCGCGGCGACGCCGGCCTCGTTCACCGTGACGGCGACGGGCAGGCGCCCGGCCACGTCCTCGAGCACCCAGTCGATCAGCATGCGGCGCTCGACGAGCGTCAGCTTGTGGAACTCGGTCACCAGGCCGAGCAGCGCGATGCCGTGCGCGCCGCCGCGGATGCAGGCTTCGACTTGCGCCTTCATGGCAGCACGGTCGAGCCGCTCCTCGGCATCGAAGAAGGCGTAGAGGATGGGCCAGACGCCGCGCATTTTCATGATCCCTCAGACGGCGGGCGGCCCGCATCCGCGGGCCTTGCCTTCGCGCCGTGGACTGTCGCGCCGGGGGCGGCGGTTGGTCTGGGCGCGGTCGCGCTTTGCGCTCGCGGATCGCGGTGGGCCGCGATCCGATTTGCTTGGCCCTCGGATGGCGGGCGGGTCCCATCCGCGGGCCTTGCCTTCGCGCCGTGGACTGTCGCGCCGGGGGCGGCTGTTGGTCTGGGCGCGGTCGCGCTTTGCGCTCGCGGATCGCGGTGGGCCGCGATCCGATTTCGCTGGCCCTCAAGCGGCGGGCGGGCCGTATCCGCGGGCCTTGCCTTCGCGCCTGGGGCGGTGGTCGGTCTGGGCGCGGTCGCGCTTCGCGCTCGCGGATCGCGGCGGCGCCGCGATCCGATGGCTCGTCCCGCAGCGCGCACCATCCGCCTCACTCCCGCCAGGGATGCTGCGCCCACAGCGCCTCGTAGCGCGCCTTCAGCGCCTCCAGCTCCGCGCGATACGGCGCGGGGGCCAGGAAGCGCAGCGGCAGGTTCTGCTGGCGCGCGATCGCCTGGAATTCCGCATCCTCCACCGTGCGGCGCACGGACAGGGCAAGCCGTTCCAGCACCTCGGCCGGCATTCCCGCGGGGGCAGCCATGCCGCGCATGGACCCCTCCACCACGTCGATGCCCATCTCCTTCAGCGTCGGCACCTCGGCCGCCGGTTCCCAGCGCGTCGCACCCATCTGCGCGAGCGGCCGCAGCACGCCCTGCCGCCATTCCGCGATGCCCTCGGCCATGTTCATCACGGCCAGCGGGATCGCCCGCGACAGCAGGTTCTGCTTCACCTGCGACGACCCTGCGAAGGGGATGTGCAGGAATTCCGTGCGCGTCGCGCGCTGGATCGCCAGCACCGCCAGGTGGTCGTCCGACCCGATCCCCGTCGTGCCGTAGCCGATCGTCCCGGGCTGCGCGCGTGCCGCGGCCAGCAAGCCCTGCAGGTCGCGGATCGGGCTGTCGGCCAGCACCCACATCCCGCCCGGATCGTCCACGATGTTCGCGATCAGCGCGAAGTCGTCGAGCTTGAACCGCGCCCGCCGCTCGATCGGGATGGTCACGATGGTGGGCGTGTTGATGAAGCCGATCGTGTAGCCGTCCGGCCGCGCGCGGGCGAGTTCCGAGAAGCCGATCTCGCCCCCCGCGCCCGGCCGGTTCAGCACCACCACGGGCTGGCCGAGATCCTTTTCCATGAAGCGCGCGATGGTCCGCGCGGCGAGGTCCGTGCCCCCGCCGGCGGCGAAGGCGACGACCATGGTGATCTGCCGGTCCGGCCGCCAGCCGGCGCCCTGCGCGCGGGCCAGCGTGGGGGCGGCGAGGGCGGCGGCCAGCGCCGTTCTGCGCGTGATGCTCAAGGGGCTTCCTCCGGGCGATGTTGCGCGCAGGATGCACGGGCGACGCGCGCCGTGCCAGGGCGGCGGCGGACCGTCGAATGTGTGATCTGGATCAATGCGTGACATCGCACGCATGGGCATCCTGCGACCCGGTTCCCGTGAAGTGTCGCTTGCCAAGGCTGGCGCGAAAGGTTCCCCCCCGCGTCGCGCCGCCCAAAGAAAAAGGGCCGCCGGATCGCCCGGCGGCCCCTGGCCTGGTCGGATCGTGATGCCGCTCAGTCGGCCGCGAGCGACATCCGGCCGCGGTTGAGCACGCCCATGACGTGGTCTTCGGCCGCGTCCACGACCTTTTCCGTCTGCTCGGGCGTATAGACATGCCCCGCGCCCGGCATCACGCGGTAGTCGATGGTGATGCCCTTCTGCGTGTTCAGCTTGTCGACCAGCTTGCGCACGGACGGCTCGGGCACGAGTTCGTCGTCCGCGCCGTGGAAGATCAGCCCGTTGCAGGGGCAGGGCGCGAGGAAGCCGAAATCGTAGTGCGAGGCCGGCGCGCTGATGGAGATGAAGCCGCCCATTTCCGGCCGGCGCATCAGCACCTGCATCCCGACATAGGCGCCGAAGGAATAGCCCGCGACCCACAGCATGGACGCGTTGGGGTTCACGGCCTGGAGGAAGTCGAGCCCGGAACAGGCATCCGCCACTTCGCCGATGCCGCCGTCGTAGCGGCCCTGGCTGCGGCCGACGCCGCGATAATTGAAGCGCAGGGTCGAGAAGCCCATCGCCTGGAAGCGCTGGAACAGCGAATAGGTGACCCGGTTGTTCATGGTCCCGCCATGCAGCGGGTGCGGGTGCAGGATCAGCGCCACAGGGGCATTCTGGCGCTTCGAGTGGTGATAGCGCCCTTCGAGCCGGCCATCCGGCCCGGCGAACATGACCTCGGGCATCGTGCGTTCAGTTCCAATGCGCTTTGCCGCTGGTCGCGCGCGGCAAGCCCGCCCCGAAGGGCCTGAGCCAGCCTGCGCGGCGACCCGCCGCGGTTTGGGGAACCTCGCATCATCGGCTTGCGCCGCCATGGACCACGGCCCGATCGGGGGGCGAATTCTTGACCCCGCCGGTCGACAATCATACCGTTGCCCCGCAACGCACCTGCGGGGCGCAATGGCACCGAACAAAACTGGCCTTGCTGTCGTCCATGGTGCCCCAGGGGAGGTTCCCGTGTCCCGGGGCGGCGCCAATATACTTAGCCGACCTCCAGATTCATAACAGAATCACGACAGCGGCATCATGTCGGGAAGTGTCAGCAGCATTGCAGGGATAGCGGGGTAGCCCATGCGTTTGTCCACCCGGGGTCGCTACGCGGTCATGGCCATGGTGGAAATGGCGGCGCGCGAGGCACGCGGCGAATGCGCCACCGATGGCCGCCCCGTCACGCTGGGCGACATCGCGGCCGCCCAGCACCTGTCCGTCGCGTATCTGGAACAATTGTTCGGCCGCCTGCGCCGCGCCGGCCTCGTCGCCTCCGCCCGCGGTCCGGGCGGCGGCTACCGCCTGGCCCGCCCGGCGGCCGAGATCCCGATCGCCGAGGTGGTCGAGGCCGCCGACGAGCCCATCGTCGCCACCCGCTGCGAGGATGGCGGGCCGGGCTGCCTCGCCGGCCATCGCTGCCTGACCCACGACCTCTGGGCCGAGCTCGGCGCCCAGATCCGCCTGTTCCTGGCCGGCATGACGCTTGCCGACGTCGTCGACGGCCGCATCATGGGCCGCGCCTGCCCCCCGGGCCCGGCGCAGGAGGACGCCCCGCCAGCCCAGGCGGCGGCCCAGTAGCGCCCATGCCGGCGCTGGACCTCGACGCCAACGCGACCGAACCGCTCCGGCCCCTCGCACGCGCCGCCCTGCTCGCCGCGCTCGACCTGCCGGGCAACCCGTCCTCGGTCCATGCCGCCGGCCGCGCCGCGCGGCGGGTGCTGGAGGATGCCCGCGCCGCCATCGCCGCCCGCTTCGGCGCCAGGCCCCAGCACCTGGTCTTCACCTCCGGCGGCACCGAGGCGAACACGCTGGCCATCCGCGGCCTGTCCGCCGGGCGGCGCATCCTGGTGGGCGCGACCGAGCACCCCTGCGTCCTGCGCGCGGCCGAGGGCGCGGCGACGCTCCCCGTCCTGCCCGACGGCACGCTCGACCTCGCGGCGCTCGAAGCGGCGCTTGCCGGCCAGCCCCCGGCGCTGGTCTGCCTGATGGCGGCCAATAACGAGACCGGCGTGCTGCACCCCATCGAGGCCGCCGCCACGCTCTGCCGCGCCCATGGCGCCCTGCTGCATGTCGACGCCGTCCAGGCCGCGGGGCGCGTCCCGCTCGGCCTCGCGCCCGCCGACAGCATCGCGCTTTCGGCCCACAAGATGGGCGGGCCCAAGGGGGCGGGGGCGCTGCTGCTGCGCCCGGGGCTCGACCCGGCGCCGCTGATCGCCGGCGGCGGGCAGGAACGCGGGCGGCGAGGAGGCACGGAACCGCTGCCCGCCATCGCCGGCTTCGCCGCCGCCGCGCCCGATCCCACCGAGCCCGGGCGCCTCGCCGCCATCCGCGACGCGATCGAGGCCCGCATCGCCGCCATCGCCCCGGAAGCCCGCTTCCCCGGCCGCACGGCGCCGCGCCTGCCCAACACGACCTCGATCCTGCTGCCAGGCGTCCCCGCCGAAACCCAGGTCATCGCGCTCGACCTCGCGGGGGTGCGCGTTTCGGCCGGGGCGGCCTGCTCCTCGGGCAAGGTCGGCGCCTCACACGTGCTGGCAGCGATGGGGCTCGGCGCCGACGCGGCCTGCGCGATCCGCGTCTCCCTGCCGTGGAATGCGCCGGAGGATGCGGCGGAACGCTTCGTCGCGGCCTGGGCGGCATTGCGGGCGCGACGCGCGGCGTAAGGGTCAGGGGGCGAGGGAACTCGCCCCCCGACACCCCCCACTCCTTCTTTTGTCAGTCAAAAGGCCGGTGCGGGGGCCATCACGAAGCGCCGTCACGCCGCATAGATCGGGCGCGCCTCGGCCAGGATGCGACGACGCCGGATCGGGTTGCGGCTGGCCTCGATCGCGGCACGCTCCACCAGATCCACGCGGCGGCCGAACAACGCCTCGAGCTCAGCATGCAGGTCGGCGAAGCCCGCGAGATCGTCATGCACGGCAGGCGCCAGCGTCACCAGCAGATCGAGGTCGCTGCGCGCCGGCACGAAATCCGTCCCGCGCGCGGCTGACCCGAAGACATCAAGCCGCGCCACCCCGAACCGCCGGCACAGCGCGGCCAGCGCATCGCGCTTGGCATCAAACTCGGCGGGAAGGGAGTTTGGCGACATGGGCGAGACGATAGCACGGGCGGCATCGGCGTCAGGGGGCGAGGGAACTCGCCCCCCGACACCCCCAACTCCTTTCCTTGCCAGTCAGAAGGGCGCGACCCTTGCGGCGATCCTTGCCGCGATCCTTGCAAAATGAAAACATTCCTAGTATGGTCGCTGCCAGCGGCACCCGCCGCCCCGCTCCTTGAAACCGTGCATCCGTCCCAGCCACGCCAGCCAGCCCGGTGCGCCGGGAATTTGTCCGAAACCAACACCACCCGCCGGATGGGCAATTTGTCCGAAACCGGCACGCACCGCCCCGGCCGGGCAATTTGTCCGAAACAAGCAATCCCGCCATGCCGGCCGCGACCCTCCCGCCGGCGCCCCATCCGGCCCATCTTCGCTCCATGAGCGCGACGCCGAACCGACCCATCTACCTCGATTGCCACGCCACCACGCCCGTGGACCCGCGCGTGCTCGCCGCCATGCGCCCCTGGTGGGAGGAGAACTTCGCCAACCCCGCCAGCATCGAGCACGCCATGGGCCGCGCGGCGGAAGAAGCGGTCGAGGAAGCCCGCGGCCACGTCGCCGGGCTGATCGGCGCCGACGCGAAGGAGATCATCCTCACCTCGGGTGCCACGGAGGCGAACAACCTCGCCATCAAGGGCGCCGCCCGCTTCGCGGCCAGCCAGGGCAGCGACCGCCGCCGCGTCGTCACCTTCGCCACCGAGCACAAATGCGTCCTGGAATCCGTCCGCGACCTGGCCGCGGAAGGCTTCGAGCCCGTCATCCTGCCGGTCGACGGCGACGGCCGTGCCGACCTCGACGCGCTGCGCGCCGCCGTCGACGACCGCACGCTGCTCGTCTCCGCCATGGCGGTGAACAACGAGATCGGCGTCATCCAGGACCTCGCGGCGATCGGCGCCATCGCCAAGGAAGCCGGCGCGCTGTTCCACACCGACGCCGCCCAGGCCGCCGGCCGCATCCCGCTGGATGTGGAGGAGATCCGCGCCGACCTCCTCTCGCTGTCCGGTCACAAGGTCTATGGGCCGAAGGGGATCGGCGCGCTCTATGTCCGCCGCCGCCCGCGTGTCCGCCTCGCCCCGCTGTTCTCGGGCGGCGGGCAGGAAAGGGGGCTGCGCTCGGGCACGCTGCCGGCGCCGCTCGTCGTCGGCTTCGGGGAAGCCTGCCGGGTCGCGGCGATCGAGGGGCTGCTCGATGCCGGGCGCATCGCCGGCCAGCGCGACCGCTTCCTCGCCGCGCTGTCCGCCGCCGTGCCGGGCCTCGCCGTCAACGCGCCGGGAGCCGACAAGGTCTCGGGCAATCTCAGCCTGGTCTTCCCCGGCGGCGTCGCGGCGCAGGCGGTCATTGCAGCCGCGCCGATGGTCTGCGTCTCGACCGGCTCGGCCTGTTCCTCGGCCGAGGTCGAGCCCTCCTACGTGCTGCGCGCCATCGGCCTGGACGAATCCAGGGCGCGGGCCACCTTGCGGATCGGCATCGGACGCTTTACCTCGCCCGCCGATGTCGACCAGGCCGCCGCGATGCTCGCGGACGCCTGGGCGAAGGCTTCTTCCGGAACAAGCAGGGCGGCGGAGTAGACATGCCGAAGATGGTGTTCGTCGGGCGCGACGGTTCGCGCAGGGAAGTGGATGCGCCGCTGGGCCTCTCGGTGCTCGAGATCGCGCACCGCCACGGCGTGGATATCGAGGGCGCCTGCGAGGGCTCGCTCGCCTGCTCCACCTGCCACGTGATCGTGGACGGCGCCTGGTTCGCCAAGCTCGCCAAGCCGACCGAGGACGAGGAAGACATGCTCGACCTCGCCTTCGACCTGCAGGAGACCTCCCGCCTCGGCTGCCAGATCATCATGACCGATGCGCTGGACGGCCTGGTGGTGAAGCTGCCGGCCGGCAGCCGCAACGCGGGCGGCTGACGCCATGGTCGCGCCGCGTTGGGAGACCGACTTCGGCGCGGAAGGCGGCCTGTTCCGCCGCCTGCGCGCCGCCTCGGCCGACGCGTGGAGCGGCTACACCTGGCATCCCTTCGTCCGCCGCCTGTCGGATGGCACGCTGCCGCTGCCGGCCTTCCGCACCTACCTGATCCAGGACTACCTGTTCCTGATCCACTTCGCCCGCGCGAAGGCCTTCGCGGTGGTGAAGGGCGAAAGCCTCGCCGCGATGCGGGAGAAGGCGGCCGCGGTGCTGGCCATCCTCGACGAGACGAAGCTCCACCTGAAATACTGCGCCGAGTGGGGGCTGTCCGAGCAGGATGTGGTCGCGACGCCGGAGAGTGCCGAGACCGTCTCCTACACCCGCTGGGTGCTCGACCGCGGCCTGTTCGGGGACATCCTTGACCTGGAAGTCGCACTCGCCCCCTGCACGGTCGGCTACGGCGAAGTGGCGCTGCGCATCCTCGCCGACCCCGCCCGCCGCGCAGACGCCAACCCCTACCAGTCCTGGATCGATACCTACGCGGCCGAGGAATACCAGGCGATGGCGCGCGCCGCCGCGGCGCGGATCGACGCGCTCGGCGTCTCCCACGGCGGCGAGGCCCGCTTCGCGCGGCTCGCGGCCGACTTCGCCGAGGCCGCGCGGCTCGAGCAACGCTTCTGGCAGCAGGGGCTGGACGCCGCGCCATGAGGATCCTCGTCGCCATGTCGGGCGGCGTCGATTCCAGCGTGGTCGCGGGCCTGCTGGCCGAGGAAGGCCACGAGGTCGTCGGCGCCACGCTGCAGCTGTACGACCATGGCGCGGCGATCCAGAAGAAGGGCGCCTGCTGCGCCGGCCAGGACATCCACGACGCGCGCGACGTGGCCGATCGCCTGGGCATCCCGCACTACGTGCTGGACCGGGAGCAGGTGTTCCGCCGCGAGGTGATCGGCGACTTCGCCGACAGCTACGCCCGCGGCGAGACGCCGATCCCCTGCATCCGCTGCAACCAGACGGTGAAGTTCCGCGACCTCGTCGCGCTTGCCCGCGACCTGGGCTGCGAGGCGCTGGCGACCGGCCACTACGCCCGCCGCGTGGAAGGCGCGAACGGCGCCGAGCTGCACCGCGCCGCCGACCCTGCGCGCGACCAGTCCTACTTCCTCGCCGCCACCACGCGGGACCAGCTGGCCTTCGCGCGCTTCCCCCTCGGCGGCTACGCGGACAAGGCCGCGGTGCGCGCTGTCGCCGCGCGGCTTGGCCTGAGGGTGGCGGACAAGCCCGACAGCCAGGACATCTGCTTCGTCCCCGAGGGCCGCTACGACGACCTCGTGGCCAAGCTGCGGCCCGAGGCGACGGCGCCGGGCGAACTCGTCCACGCCGATGGCCGCGTGCTTGGCACCCATCGCGGCATCGCGCGCTACACGGTGGGCCAGGGCAGGGGCCTGGGCGAGGCATCCTGGGATGGCGACGAGCGGCTGTATGTCGCCGGCGTCGATGCCGGCAAGCGCCGCATCGTCGTCGCCCCGCGCGGGTCGCTCGAGACGGGCGAGGCGGTGGCCGGCGAGATGAACTGGCTGATCGATCCGCCCGCCGCGCCGCTGCGCTGCCAGGCCAAGCTCCGCGCGCGGGAAGCCCCGCGGGATGCGACCGTGACGTGGGATGCGGCGGCCGGTCTTGCGCGCATCGCGCTGGATGTCCCGGGAATCGTGGCGCCCGGCCAGGCCTGCGTGCTGTATGATGGCGACCGCGTGCTGGGCGGGGGCTTCCTGCGCGGCCGCGGATCGGTTGACACGGGGCGGGCCGCGGCCTAACTCGCGGCCCTCGCGTTGGCGGCGTAGCTCAGCTGGTTAGAGCACGGCACTCATAATGCCGGGGTCGGCGGTTCAAGTCCGCCCGCCGCTACCACGCCTTCCGCCACCGGTCCCGGGTTCCGGCATGACGGCCCGCGCGGCGCACGACAGGCCAGCGGACCCCGATCGCCCCGCCCGTTACGCGAAGCGCGCGCCATGCGCCTGCGCCACCCTTACGGATCAGCATGTGGTTCCGCCGATCGCGACTGCCGCCTGACCTGCGCGACGCGCTGCGCGCCGCCGAGCGCGCCGCCCGTCCGCCGCTGCATCGCCGCGTCGCCGCGCGTCTCCGCGCCGTCGGGCGCATGCCGCTGCTCGCCTGGATCGTGCTCGCGGGCCTGCTTGGCTTCGCCGGCTGGAAGGCCGGCCTTGTGGGCGATGGCGCTTCCGTCGCCGGCCCGTCCACGCCGCGGCCGGTCGCCCGCATCACCGTCCGCGCCAGCGCGGTGGATGGCGATACGCTCGCCGCGGGCGCGGACCGCCTGCGCATCAACGGCATCGACGCGCCGGAGATGGCGCAATCCTGCGAGCGCGCCGGCGCCGCCTATCCCTGCGGGCGGCTGGCGCGGGACGCGATGGCGTCGATCCTCGGGCGCGGCATGGTCGATTGCGAGATCCTCGGCGCCGACCAGTATGGCCGTCGCATCGCCCGCTGCCGCAACGAGGCCGGGCAGGACATCGCGGCGGAACTCGTCCGCCAGGGCTGGGCCATCGCCTTCCGCCGCTTCAGCCTGGACTATGTCGGGCAGGAGGACGAGGCGCGCCGCGCCCGGCGCGGCATCTGGGACGGCCGCTTCGAGGAGCCGGACGCCTACCGCGCCCGGATCCGGTCCGGCGCCGCGCACTGACGGGATGGGCGCGGAGGCGGCCCCCCGCCGCCCCCGCGCATCGCGGCACCGCCCACCGGATTCCCCGGCTGGCAGCGCCGCGCTTCAGCGCCGCAGCCGCGCGCGCAGAAGGTCGATCACGCCCGGGTCGTAGGCGGCCGCGCCGCCGCGCCCCTCGGCGCGGGCGAACTCGGCCAGGGCGGCGCGCACCGCCGGCCCGTCCACCCCGTCGACCGGCTGGTTCCACCGCCCGAGCCGCGCGAGCGCGGACTGGACGAAGCGCACCAGCGCCCGGTCGACCGGGGCGACCGCCCCGCGCGCCGTTTCGGCCTGCACCCGGGCCAGGGCGCGGCGCGCCTCGGCCGGCGGCACGCGTGGCTGCAGCGCGGCGCGGTAGCGCGCCACGCCCGGCACGCCGCGGCGTTCCGCAAGGGTGAGCCGCGCGAGAGCCTCGGCGGGCGCCTGCGCGGTACCCTCGCCGGCGATCTGCAGCAGGGCGAGGGCGAAATGCGCCTCCGCCTGGCCACGCTCCGCGGCGCGCTGGAACCACACGGCGGCCCAGGCGGGTTCCCGCGGCGTGCCGCTGCCTTCTTCCAGCAGCCGGCCGAGCCGGTACTGCGCCTGCGACTGGCCCTGATGCGCCGCGCGGTTGAGCCAGGATGCGGCGGAAGCGCGGTCCTCGTCGTCATCGGCTTCCGCCAGCAGGCCGGTCGCCAGCAGCAACTGGGCCTCGGGATCGCCGAGCCGCGCGGCGCGCTCGACCAGGGCAGCCGCCTCGGCGGTGTCGGGCCTCTGCCCGGCGGGTGGGTTGAGCCGGCGCAGCGCTTCCTGGTGCAGCGCGGCGCCCTGGGCCAGGTCGCTGGCGGCGGGTGCCGCCGGCATCGCGCTCGGCAGGGGCTGCGGCGCGGTGGAGGTCAGGTTGCCGCAGCCCGCGAGCGCCAGGATCAAGGCCAGCGCCGCCGGCGGGGTCAGGCGAATCATGCATCGTCTCCGGTGGTGACGGGGCGGTCCGGCCCCGTTGGCGCCCGGCGCTGGCCGGGCGTGGTTCGCTTCGTATCTGGCTTATGCGCCGTCGCGGACCCTTCGAGGGGTCCGCGGTCCGGCTGGCCGTGCCGGGCCTCGCCCTGCCTCAGATGGTCCGGCCAGGCGGGCCCGCCTGGCCGGAGGTCGCCTCAGCGGCGGAGGCCGCCGCGATCGTCGCCGGCCGGATCATCCGCACCACGCCCGCGGGCGGCCGTGCGCATACCGCCCCGGTCGTCGCCGGCCACGTCATCCGCGCTGCGCCCACGGCCGCTGGCACGCTGGCCGCCGCGGTCGTCGCCGGCCACGTCATCCGCGCCGCGCCCACGCCCGCCGACGCGCTGGCCGCCGCGGTCGTCGCCGGCCACGTCATCCGCGCCGCGCCCAC
>NZ_JAGIYZ010000018.1 GCF_017813355.1 Roseomonas nitratireducens | reverse complement strand
GGGGCCCGCGGCGCGGGCCTGGCCGGTGCCCGAAGGCGCCGCCGCCGTCGGAGCGGCCGCGGCCGGCGCGGGCGCGGGGGTCGGCGCGGGGGTGGGGGCCGGCGCGGCGGCCCGGGCGGCCGGCGCGGCGATGCCGGGCTTCGCGGCGGGCGGCGCCACCGGGCGCTTCTTCACGACCTCGACCTGCACGGTCTTGCTGCGGCCATGGCTGAAGGATTGCCGCACGCTGCCGGCATCCACCGTCTTGCCGAGTTCGAGGCGTCCGCCGGGCCGAAGGCTCAGCCTGCTCTTGCCCGCGTCCTGCTCGTTCTGGTCGCTCATCCGCCGATCCGAACCCGATCCTAAAAAACATTCCAAGGCCGCGCCACGGGCGACGGCCCTACTCCACAATGTCCGGTGCGACGCCGGCGATACCCGCCAGCCGCCCCGCCTCGGCCAGGATGGCATCCGCCAGCCGGCCCGGCGCGACCACCACATGCACGGCGTGGTCACGCCCGAAAACACCACCCAGTTCCGCCGCGGTCAGCGGCGCCGCCGAGGGTAGCCCGCGCCCGCCGAACCGCGCGCGCTCCGCCGGGCTGCCGTCCGATGCCTGGACGATCAACCCCGCGCGACCGGCCTGGAGCCATTCCCGCCCCGCTTGCCAGCCCGAAACCGCCTGCCCCGCCCTCCGGGCCAGGCCCAGCAGGTCGCGGATGCGGGCGCGAAGACCGTCCTCGATCCGCGCACGAAGGTCGGAGGGAAGCGTCACGGGCCCGCGCGCGGCCCGCATGAAGGCCCCGCGGCTCAGCGCGCGTTCTAGCACATCGCCCCGCGCGCTCAACCACATTCCCCGGCCCGGCAGTCTTCCGGCGAGATCGGGAACGATTTCGCGAGCCGGCCCGAGCACGAAACGGATCATCGTTTCCTTGGGCCCGCTGTCGCGCGTGACGATGCAGCGGCGAAGGGGGCCGGTCTCCCGCGCCTCCTCCACCTCCTCCGGCTCAGTCGCCGCCCCTGGCTCAGGCGCCTGTCCTGGCTCAGGTGCTTGCATCACCCGCGCCAGGCTCCTCCTCGTCGCCGAACCAGCCGGCGCGGCGGCGCGCTTCCATCACGATGGCGTTCGCCGTCTCCTCGTCGACCACCTCGGCGCCGAGGATCTCGATCAACTCGTCGCCGGCGAGGTCGGCCAGGTCCTCGAGACCCTTCACGCCCTTCTCGCCGAGCGTGACCATCATGCCGGGGGAGAAGCCGCCGATCTCGGCCAGCACGTCGTCCACGCCGAGCGAGCGGCGCTTCTCGTCGAACTCCGCGTCGCGCTTGTCGATGAAGGCCTGGGCGCGGCGCTTCAGCTCGGCGGCCACGCTCTCGTCGAAGCCCTCGATGCCGGCCAGCTCCTCGTCCTCCACCTGGACGATGTCCTCGATGGTCGAGAAGCCTTCCTGCACCAGCAGCCCGGCGATCACGTCGTCGACGTCGAGCGCTTCCACGAACAGGCCGGTGCGCTTGCGGAATTCCTCCTGCCGGCGCTCGCTCTCCTCGGCTTCCGTCAGGATGTCGATGTCGTAGCGCGTGAGCTGGGAGGCGAGGCGCACATTCTGCCCGCGGCGGCCGATGGCCAGGCTCAGCTGGTCGTCCGGCACCACCACCTCGCAGCGCTTGCCGTCCTCGTCCAGCACCACCTTGCTGACCTCGGCCGGGGCGAGCGCGTTGACGATGAAGGTCGCGAAGTCGGGCGACCAGGGGATGATGTCGATCTTCTCGCCCTGCAGTTCGGCCACCACCGCCTGCACGCGCGAGCCGCGCATGCCGACGCAGGCGCCGACCGGGTCGATGCTGGAGTCACGGCTGATCACGGCCATCTTGGCGCGGCTGCCAGGGTCGCGCGCGACCGCCTTGATCTCGATGATCCCGTCGTAGATCTCGGGCACTTCCTGCGCGAACAGCTTCGCGAGGAAGCCCGGATGGGTGCGGCTGAGGAAAATCTGCGGGCCGCGCGGTTCCTCGCGCACGTCGTAGATGTAGGCCCGGACGCGGTCGCCGTTTCGAAAAGCTTCGCGCGGGATGGTCTCGTCGCGGCGCAGCAGCGCTTCCGCGCGGCCGAGGTCGACCATCAGGTTCCCGTATTCGGTGCGCTTGACGATGCCGTTGATGATCTCGCCCACGCGGTCCTTGTACTCGTGGAACTGCTTCGACCGCTCCACCTCCCGCACCCGCTGCACGATCACCTGCTTGGCGGTCTGCGCGGCGATGCGGCCGAAATCGATCGGCGGCAGCGGGTCGATGATGAACTCGCCCACCGCGATGCCGGGCTTCACCTTCTGGGCGATGCGCAGCGGGATCTGCACCGCCTCGTTCTCGACCGGCTCGGCCTCGACCACCTCGGTCCAGCGCTCCAGCTTCACGCGCCCGTCCTTGCGGTCGATGAAGGCGCGGATGTCCTTCTCCTGCCCGTACTTGGCGCGGCCGGCCTTCTGGATGGCCTGCTCCATCGCCTCCAGCACCTCGTCGCGCTCGATCATCTTCTCGCGCGCGACGGCGTCGGCGACCTGCAGCAGCTCGGGCCGGGCGACGCTGATGTCGATGGCCATGCGTTCTCTCCTAGTTCGTCGTCCGGGGGGCCGCGGTGGCGGCGATGAGTTCGTCGGTCAGCACCAGCTTGGCGCGCCGGATGTTGCTGCGCGGGAAGGCGCATTCCGTCCCGTCCTCGAGCCGCAGCCGCGCAACCTGCGCATCCGCGCCGAGCGCGACGCCGCGGAAGCGCTTGCGCCCGTCCTGCGGGATGGCGAGCTCGAGCGTCGCGACATGGCCGGCGAAGCGGTTCCAGTCCTTGGCACGGGTCAGCGGCCGGTCGATCCCGGCGGAGGAGACTTCCAGCGTCCATTCCCCCTTGATGGGGTCCGCCACGTCGAGCACGGCGCCGACGGCATGGCTGATGGTCTCGCAATCCTCGACCGCGAAGGTTGCGCCGTCGGCGCGGTCGGCCATGATCTGCACCGTCGGCGTCTCCTTGCCGGACACCTGCACGCGCACGAGCTCATAGCCCAGCGCGCCGAGCGTCGGCAGGATCGCGTCGGCTATGCGGGCTTCGAGCCCTTCATGCCGCGGCAGGTCTTCGATCTCGTCCAAGCAACAAAAAAGGCGGCCTCTTTCAAGGCCACCCCCCGTCAGTCCGGATGGTGATGTCTGCCGCCTTATGACTCTTCGGCGGCGCGGACGCAAGCGGGGGTTGCGCCCGGGCCGGCGCGGGCGACATGGTCCCTGGGAAAGCCCGATGGAGGCTGCGATGGCGATGCTGACGGGGCGGCGGGTGCTGCTGGCGGGGCTGGGCGCCGGGATGCTGGCGCGGCCGGCGCGCGCCCGGACGCGCTACGTGTTCGACCAGAATGTGGGCCGGCTGGAATTCGTCGCCCGGCATCTCGGCGTGCTGAGCTCGACCGGGCGGTTCGAGGATTTTTCCTCGGAGCTGTTCATCGACCCGGAACGACCGCTGACTACCTCGGTGCAGGTCACGGTGCGCACGGCGGCCGTTGCGCTCGCCTATCCCGGCGCGGTCGAGCTGCTGCGCTCGCCCGATTTCTTCGACGTGGAACGCCACCCGGAAGCGACCTTCCGCGGCGCGGCGACCGGGGAAGGCAGCCTCGCCCGCTTCCCGCTGGCCGGGGACCTGACCATCCGCGGCATCACCAGGCCCTTCCGGATGGAGGGGCGGCTGCTCGACCGCCGGCGCGACGCCGCGCTGGGGCGGGAGGTCGCGGATTTCTCCGCAGGCGGGGAGATGAAGCGCTCCGAATTCGGCATGACGGCGGAGCAGGCCGCGATCTCCGACACCATCCGGCTGAACGTGCGTGTCCGCCTCATCGTCTGATGGCTGGTCCCGCGCGCAGCGCTGGCTGCATTGGGGCGTCGCGACGCTGGTCGTCGCCGGCTTCGCGATCGGGCTGGTGATGGTCGCGCTGCCGCTGACGCGACTGCTGGAAAAGATCCTCGCCTACCAGGCGCACAAGACGATCGGGCTGCTGGTGCCGCCGCTCGTGCTGTGGCGGCTGTGGCTGCGCGCCCGGCGCGGGCGCCCGGCGGAGGAGGAGGCGATGCCGCCCTGGCAGCGCCGCGCCGCCGCGGCGGGCCACGCGGCGCTCTATGCGCTGCTGCTCGTCGTGCCGGCGCTCGGCTACCTCAGCGCCAGCACGGCGCCGGGGCAGATCGAGACGGTCATGTTCCTGCTCATCCCGATCCCGCATGTGCTGGAGGCGGACGAGGCGCTGTACGAGACGCTGCGTGCGACGCACCAGATCCTCGCCTGGGCGCTGGTGCTGCTCGCGGCCGGGCACGCCGCCGCCGCGCTGCATCACCATGCGCGCGGCGGGGCCGTGCTGCGCCGGATGTGGCGCGGGTAGCGCCGGCTACCCGACCCGGATCGGCGTCAGGTCCTGGTACCAGGATTGCGCCTGGGTGAAGTTGGACAGGCGCCGCGACAGGCCGCGCGGGTTCACGTCGTGCACCGCCCAGATCCACATGGCCTGGTCGACCAGATGCGCGTGGAGGTCCGCCAGGATCGCATCCTGCGCCGCCGTCTCGAAGGTCTGGCGCGCGCGCAGGCCGAGCTCATCCGCCCGCGCATCCTGGAAGCCGCCCCAGTTGAAGCCGGAGCCACCCGACGCCGGGCTGATCGCCGGGCCGAGCAGCCCGATATCCGGGTCCCAGAAGGCCCAGGAATTGTTGATCGCGTGCAGGCCGCGATTCTCGGGCGCGGCGGCGCCGGCGCGGCGGCGGCCGCGCAGCGCTTCCCAGTCCATCACCTCGAATTCCAGCTCGATGCCGACGGCGCGGTAGTTCTGCTGCAGCAGCTCGTTCATCGGCAGCGGCTGCATCTGGCCCGACCCCGAGGGCGCGATGATGAACTTCGTCCGCACCGGGTTGCGCGGGCCGAAGCCCGCTTCCGCCAGCAGCCGCCGGGCGCGCGCGGGATCGTAGGAAAGATCGACCGTCGGCCGGCCGAACCAGGGATGGCCCTCCGTGATCATCCCCTTCGCGGGCATGGCGAGGCCGCCCAGCAGCCCCACCATCGCCGCGCGGTCGATCGCCATGTTCGCCGCCTGCCGCACGCGAAGGTCGCGGAACGGGCTGTCCGGCTGGAACGACAACTGGTGGCACCAGATATGCGGATAGGCGTTGGTGACGACGTTGTGCCCCGCGGCGCGGATGCGCGGCACGGCGTCGGGCGGCGGCGCCTCGATGAAATCCACCTGGTTCGACAGCAGGGCGGACACGCGCGTCAGCGCATCCGGGATCGGCAGCAGCACGAGCCTTTCGTGCTGCGGCCGCCGCGCCGGGTCCCAGTATTCGCCGTTGCGCACCGCTTCCAGCCGCTGGCGAGGGACGAAGCGGTCGCCGATGTAGGGCCCCGTGCCGGAAGGGCGTTCGGCGAAGCGGTCCCAGTTGTTCCCCACCTCCGCGTAGCGGGCGGGGGAGGAATAGAAGATGTTCGCCATGTTGTACGGGAACACGGCGTCGGGCGTCTTCGTCTCGATCTCGATCGTGCGGGCATCCTTCACCCGCCAGCGCGCGATGTTGCTGGCATAGAGCCCCGCCTGCGCGGCCTGCTGCCGGTCGAAATGCGGCGCTTCCCGGTCCAGCAGCTTGGCCAGGTTCCAGGCGACAGCATTGGCGTCGAAGGCGCTGCCGTCGTGGAAGCGCACGCCGGCGCGCAGGTCGAAGGTCCAGACCTTCTTGGTCGCGTCGTCCACGCGCCAGCGTTCGGCGAGGCCGGGCTTGAGCGAAGGCGCGCGGTCGGCGCGCGACAGGTCCCAGGCGACGAGCGGGTCGTACAGCGTGATGCCGAGGAAGCGGTTGCCCTCTGCCCCCTGGCTCGGCTGGCCGGTGGTCAGTGGGACGTCGCCGGCTGTCATGGCGACCCGCAGCGTGCCGCCGGGCGCGGGCTGCGCCTGTGCGGCGGCCATGGGCGCGGCGGCGAGGGAAGCGGCGGCGGCGAGAAGGTCACGGCGATGCATGGCGGGTCCTCCGCTGCGTTGGCCGTGATGTTCGCTGGCGTTCGTTCCGCGGATGATGGCGGCGGCGCGCCGCCCGATCAAGGCGGAAGGCGCAGCGCGGAATCGAAGCGCAGCGTGCTGCCGTTCAGCAGCGGGTTGGCGGCGATGGCGAGCACCAGCCGGGCGAATTCCTCCGGCCGGCCAAGCCGCGCGGGAAAGGGCGGCAGGGCGCGGATCGCCGCCTGCGCGGCATCCGGCAGGCCGGCCAGCATCGGCGTCTCGAACAGCCCGGGCGCGATGGTGACGACACGGATGCCTGTCTTCGCCAGTTCGCGCGCCGCCGGCAGCGTCAGGCCGATCACGCCAGCCTTGGACGCGGCATACGCGCATTGGCCCACCTGCCCGTCCTCCGCGGCGATGGAGGCGGTGTTGAGGATCAGCCCGCGCTCCCCGTCCGGCGCGGTGGGATCGAGCGCCTGCATCCGCTGCGCGGCCAGCCGCAGCATGTTGAAGGTGCCGGTCAGGTTGACCCGCAGCGTCCGCTCGAACAGCGCCAGGTCGTGCGCGCCGTTGCGGCCGACGATGCGCGCTGCCGGCGCGATGCCGGCGCAGTTCACGGCCAGCCGCAGCGGGCCGAGTGCCGCGGCGGCGTCGAGTGCCGTGGCGACATGGGCCTCCTTCGCCACGTCGCCCGCGACGGTGGTGGCGCCGCAGCGCGCGGCGAGCGCGGTGAGGCCCTCCGCGTTCAGGTCCATGCCGACCACGCGCGCGCCGGCGGCGGCCAGCGCCTCGGCCGTCGCGGCGCCGAGGCCCGAGCCCGCGCCTGTCACCAGGGCGGCGATGCCGTCGATCTCCATGGCGGCGTTTCCCCTTCCGATCCCGGGTCCAGCCTACACGAGCCGCGCCGTCGCGCGCGTCAGGCCGGCGCGTCGGTGCGGCGGAAGGTCCAGTAGCGCGGGGTGCGGCCCTCGCGGATCGCCTTGGCCTCGTAGCGGGTGGGGAACCAGCCTTCGGGGCGCTCGCCGCGCGCATGGGCGGCCAGGGCGAAGAAGGGCTGGTCGGACAGGACCTCATCCACCCAGGCCTGGTAGGTCGGGTCGTCCGAGGCGATGCGCCATTCCGCGCCGGGGCGCAGCGCGCGGGCGACCGCGGGCAGCGTCGCCGGCTGGACGAAGCGGCGCTTGGCGTGCCGCGCCTTCGGCCATGGGTCGGGGAACATCAGGTAGAGCCGCCCGAGCGCGCCTTCCGGCAGCAGCGCGAGAAGGTGGCGCGCATCCTCGGGCCAGAGGCGCAGGCGCTCCGGCACGGGGGCGGTCGCCTCCGCGCCTTCCGGCACCAGGCGCGTGAGCAGCGAGCAGAGGCCGTTCTCGAACACTTCCGAGGCGATCAGCGCGACGGCGGGATGCGCGGCGCGCAGCGCCAGCGTGTGCTCCCCGCCGCCGAAGCCGGCTTCGAGCCAGAGATCCTCCGCGCCCTGGAAGATCGCGGGCGCCTGCGCGGCCTCGGCCGCCGTCAGGCGGAAGCGCGGCAGGGCGAGGGAGAGCAGCCGTTCCTGGCGCGGCCGGAGCGGATGTCCGCGGCGGCGGCCATAGAGGCGGTCGGGGACGCCGTCGGCGAGGGGGGGGCGGTCGGCGGTCATCGCGCTACCTGCCAACGAAAAAGGGGCGACGCCGTGGCGCCGCCCGCCGGATTGTGCGCCCCGGCCTTGCGGAAGGCCGGGAGCGCGAAGCGAAACCGGACCCAGGGCCCGCGGCTGATGCCAGCACGCCATGCCAGGGCGCGGCGGCCAGGCGCGCGGAGCGCGCGCCCGGCGTCCGAGGGCCGAAGACTAACGCCCGAAGGCGCGCTTCAGCTCGTCCACCAGGTCGGTCTTCTCCCAGGTGAAGGTGCCCTTCTCCGCATCCGGCGTACGGCCGAAATGGCCGTAGGAGGAGGTCGGCACGTAGATCGGGCGGTTCAGGTGCAGGTGCTCCCGGATGCCGCGCGGGGAGAGGTTCACGAGGCCGTCGACGACCTTCGCGAGCTTCACCTCGTCGATGTCGCGGCCCGTGCCGTGCAGGTCGAAATAGACCGACAGCGGCTTGGCGACGCCGATCGCGTAGGAGACCTGGATGGTGCACTTTTCCGCCAGGCCCGCCGCGACGACGTTCTTGGCGACGTAGCGCGCGGCATAGGCGGCGGACCGGTCGACCTTCGTCGGGTCCTTGCCGCTGAAGGCGCCGCCGCCATGCGGGGCCGCGCCGCCATAGGTGTCGACGATGATCTTGCGCCCGGTCAGGCCGCAATCGCCATCGGGGCCGCCGATGACGAAGGTGCCGGTCGGGTTCACGTACAGCTCGGCTTCCGGGCACATCCAGCCGGCCGGCAGCGCTTCCTCGATCAGCGGCCTGACCATCGCCTTGATCTGCGACTGCTCGAGATGCGCCTCATGCTGCGTCGAGAGCACGATGGAGGTCGCGCCGACCGGCTTGCCGTCGACATAGCGCAGCGTGACCTGGGACTTGGCGTCCGGCAGCAGCCCCTTCACCGAGGGATGGCCGATGCGGCGCAGCTCGCTGATGCGGCGCAGGATCAGGTGCGCGTAGTACAGCGGCGCGGGCATGAGTTCCGGCGTCTCGGTGCAGGCGTAGCCGAACATGATGCCCTGGTCGCCGGCGCCTTCGTCCTTGTTGCCGGCTGCGTCCACGCCCTGCGCGATATGCGCGGACTGGGCGTGCAGGTGGCATTCCACATGGGCGTTCTGCCAGTGGAAGCCTTCCTGCTCGTAGCCGATGTCGTGGATGGCGAGCCGCGCCAGATGCTTCAGGTAGTCGGCGGTGACGGAGCCGGGGCCGCGCACCTCGCCGGCGATGACCACGCGGTTGGTCGTGACCAGCGTCTCGCAGGCCACGCGGGAATAGGGGTCGGCCGCCAGGAAGGCGTCGAGCACGGTGTCGGAGATGCGGTCCGCCACCTTGTCCGGATGGCCTTCGGACACGGATTCGGAGGTGAAGAGGTATTCGCCGGTATCGCGCATGGCTTGGTTCGGCCTCTTGTCGCGGGAAACGCCGGCGGGAAGCCCCGGCAGGCTGGGCCCGGAGGATCCGGGACGGGGGCGTATGGCAAGGGGGTGTGGCGGGGTCAAGGCGGGCCGGGCGGATCCCGGCCCGTCCGGTCAAGCGATTTCGCGTGTGGTGGGCGCGATCGCGTCGGCCCGCGCGGCCAGCCGGGCCCGCAGCGGCAGCAGGGACGGGCCGTCGCGCAGCACCGGCAGGCAGGCGCCGGCGTCGTAGCGGCCGTTGCCGCGGGCGGCGAGCATGCGGTCGATCCGCCAGCGCAGGCCGGCATCGCCGAAATGCCGCCGGTCGTCCTCCTCGATGTAGGATTCGACGGCCGCGCCCTCGGCCAGCAGAAGCCCGTGCGCGGGCAGTTCCACCTGCACATAGGCGACGCCGCGCCAGCCGGGTTCCTGGACGATGCTCCGCCCGTTCACCAGCAGCACCGCCGGCACCAGCCGCCCGGCCAACCGCAGCGCGTGGCCTGGCGCGAGCAGCAGGTCGCGCGACGGCACGCCTTCGGCGAGCGCGCCGGCGGAGATGCGCACGGGCGCGACCAGCGCCGGGCGCCGGTGGCGCGCGATGTCGATGCTCCGCCGCCCGACCCAGGCGATGGGAACGGGCGGCACGCCCTGCCGCGCCGAGATCACGAGGTCGCCTGGCCGCAGCGCCGCGGCGCGCACCTCGCCGCGCATGGTCGCGATCCGCGTTTCCGCGGCGAACCCCGTGCACGCCCCGATCGCGCCGTCATCCGGCCAGGGCATGCCAGTCCGAGCCATGGTCACGGCCATGTCCCACCACCCATCGAGCCCCCGGCAAAAGAATGGGGGGTCGTCGCGGCGCGGCAAAGCGGCATGGCCGGGCCGGGGCGTTAACTTCTTGTTGATGAGTGCCGCGCGCCCGCCCTCAGCGGGTCATCGGATGCCAGAGCCCAGCCTGCCCGAGCGCATCGCGCCGGCCCTGCGGGTTCCGCCCCTCGGCCGTGTCGCGGGAGGTCTGGCCGCCGGGACAGGGCAGCGCGACCGGCTGCCCCGCGCGTAGCTGTCGCGACGCTCACCCTGCGCGCAGGCGCGGCGCTACATCCCGAGCACGTCGCGCATCCCATAGAGGCCCGCCGCCCGCCCCTTCACCCACAGCGCCGCCCGCACCGCCCCGGTCGCATAGACACGCCGGTCGAAGGACCGATGCGTCAGGCTGATATGCTCGCTCGCCGCGGCAAACAGCAGCGTGTGTTCCCCCACCACCTGGCCGCCGCGCAGCGCGGCGAAGCCGATCGTGCCGGTGCCGCGCGCGCCGCAATGCCCGTCGCGCCCGCTCTCCCGCCCCGCTTCCTCGAGCGTCGTCCCGCGGCCGGCCGCGACCGCGCGGCCGAGTGCCACCGCCGTGCCCGAAGGCGCATCGACCTTCTGGCGATGGTGCATCTCGACGATCTCGGCGTCGTATTGCGCCGGCGGCAGGGCGGCGGCCATGCGTTCGGCGATCGCCAGGAACAGGTTCACGCCGGGGGCGAAGTTCGCGGCGTAGACGATCGGGATCCGCTTCGCGGCCTCCGCCACCGCGGCTTCCTCCTCCAGCGACAGGCCCGAGCTGCCGAGGACGTAGGGCGTGCCCGACGCCGCCGCGGCCTCGGCATGCGCGCGCGCGGTCGCGGCGTGGGTGAAGTCGATCACGACATCCGACGCGGCGCAGAGCGCCTGCATGTCCGCCAGCACGGGCGCGCCCGCCGGCGCGGCGCCGGAGCGGCAGGTGCCGCCCGCGAGGATCGCGCCGGCGGCCGGCACTTCCTCGGCGAGCAGGCGGCCCATGCGGCCGGCAATGCCGGCGATGCCGATGCGGATGGTCATGGCGCGCTCCCTCGGGTGGTGGCGCAGCCTGTGCGGGGGGTTGGCGCGGGGGTCAAGGGTGGGCCCCGGAAAGGGGCCTTGCCCCTCTCCGGACCTCACCCCACCAAAGGCCGAAAGGCCTCTGGAAACCTATACCTGGGGGCCGGCCTCAGCGGGGGGCGCGGTGCTGGTGGCGAAGTTCGAGGGGGCAACGCCCCCTCGGCCCCCTACCGCCCCAACCCGTCCCAGAACTCCTTCACCTTGGCGAAGAAGCCCTCGCTTTCCGGGTGGGTCTTGCCGCCCTTCACCGCCTCGGCCTCGAACTGCTCCAGCAGCTCGCGTTGCTTCGGCGTCAGGTTCTGCGGCGTCTCGACGGACACCTGCACATACATGTCCCCGCGCGCGGCGGACCGCAGCACGGAGAAGCCCTTGCCGCGCAGGCGGAACTGGTCGCCCGTCTGGCTGCCGGCCGGGATCGTCACGCGCGCGCGGCCGCCGTCGATCGAGGGCACCTCGACATGCCCGCCAAGGGCCGCCTGCGTCATGCGCAGCGGCACGCGGATGTAGATGTTGGCCCCGTCCCGCTGGAAGATCGGGTGCGGGCGCACCGCGACATCGACATACAGGTCGCCCGCCGGCGCGCCGCGCAACCCTGCCTCGCCCTCGCCGGCCAGGCGGATGCGCGTGCCGTCCTCCACCCCGGGGGGGATCGAGACGTTGAGCGTCCGGTCGCGCTGCACGCGCCCCGCGCCCTGGCAGACCTTGCAGGGGTTCTTGATGGTGCGGCCGGACCCGCCGCAGGTCGGGCAGGTGCGCTCGATCAGGAAGAAGCCCTGCTGCGCGCGGACCTTGCCGGCACCGCCGCAGCCCGAGCAGGTCTGCACGCCGGACGAGGCGCCGCCTTCCGCGCCCACGCCCTTGCACGCCTCGCAGGCGACGGAGGTCGGGATGCGGACGGACGCCTTGGTGCCCGCGAAGGCTTCCTCGAGCCCGATCTCGATCTGCGTGCGCAGGTCCGCCCCGCGGCCGGTAGCACCGCCGCGGCCACGCCCGCCGCCGCCGAAGCGGCCGAACATCTCCTCGAAGATGTCCTCGAAGGCGCCGCCGAAGGGATTGCCGCCGCCGAAGCCGCCGCCGCCCTGGCCTGGGCCGCCCTGTTCGAAGGCGGCGTGGCCGAAGCGGTCATAGGCCGCGCGCTTCTCTGCGTCCTTCAGCACGTCGTAGGCCTCGTTCAGTTCCTTGAACTTGGCCTCGGCTTCCTTGTCGCCCTGGTTCCGGTCCGGGTGCCATTTCATGGCGAGCTTGCGGTAGGCCTTCTTCAGGTCCTCCTCGCTCGCGTCCCGGCCGACGCCGAGCACCTCGTAGTAGTCGCGCTTAGCCATGGCTCATGCCCTCGCGCGCGCCATCGTCATGGGAAGGGTTCCTCGGCATGCGGCCGCCCGGCCCCGAAGCGGGAACCGGGCGGCGCAGGCTCATCCGGGCGGATGCCCGCCGCTCAGGACGGCTTGCGCTTGTTGGGGTCGACTTCCTCGAACTCGGCGTCGACTACCTTGTCGTCCCCGCCGCGCCCGGGGTTCGGCCCGCCGGGGCCCGCGGCGCCCTCGGCCGGCTTGTCGGCCTGCTGCGCCTTGTACAGCGCCTCGCCCATCTTCATCGCCGCCTGGCCGAGACGTTCGCTGGCCTTGGTGACCGCCTCGGCGTCCTGCTTCTCGATCGCCGCCTTGGCCTCGGTGACCGCCGCCTCCGCGTCCGCCTTCTCGGCGGGCGGGATCTTGTCGGCGTTCTCCTTCAGCGTCCGCTCGGTCTGGTGGACCAGGGCGTCGAGCTGGTTGCGCGCCTCGACATGCTCGCGGCGGCGCTTGTCGGCCTCGGCATTCGCTTCCGCGTCCTTGACCATCCGCTCGATGTCGGAATCCGACAGGCCGGACTTGGCCTGGATGCGGATCTGCTGCTCCTTGCCCGTCGCCTTGTCCTTCGCACTGACGGAGACGATGCCGTTCGCGTCGATGTCGAAGGTGACCTCGATCTGCGGCACGCCGCGCGGCGCGGGCGGGATGCCCGTCAGGTCGAAGGTGCCGAGCTGCTTGTTGTCGGCCGCCATCTCCCGCTCGCCCTGGAAGACCTTGATCGTCACGGCGGTCTGGTTGTCGTCGGCCGTGGAGAAGACCTGGGACTTCTTGGTCGGGATCGTCGTGTTGCGGTCGATCAGGCGGGTGAAGACGCCGCCCAGCGTCTCGATGCCGAGCGACAGCGGCGTGACGTCGAGCAGCAGCACGTCCTTGACGTCGCCCTTGAGCACGCCGCCCTGGATCGCGGCGCCAATCGCTACGACCTCATCCGGGTTGACGTTGCGCGCGGGCTCCTTGCCGAAGAAGGACTTCACCGCCTCGATCACCTTGGGCATGCGCGTCATGCCGCCGACGAGGATGACCTCGTCGATCTCGCCCGCGGTCAGCCCGGCATCCTTCAGCGCCTGGCGGCAGGGGTCGAGCGTGCGCTGGATCAGGTCGTCCACCAGCGCCTCGAGCTTCGCGCGCGTCAGCTTCATCACGAGGTGCTTTGGCCCGGAGGCGTCGGCGGTGATGAAGGGCAGGTTGACCTCGGTCTCCTTGCTCGACGACAGCTCGATCTTCGACTTCTCGGCCGCTTCCTTCAGGCGCTGCAGCGCGAGCTTGTCGCCGCGCAGGTCGATGCCCTGCTCCTTGCGGAACTCGTCCGCCAGGTAGTCGATGATGCGCTGGTCGAAATCCTCGCCGCCGAGGAAGGTGTCGCCGTTGGTCGACTTCACCTCGAACACGCCGTCGCCGATCTCGAGCACCGACACGTCGAAGGTGCCGCCGCCGAGGTCGTAGACCGCGATGGTGCCGCCCTTCTTCTGGTCCATGCCGTAGGCGAGCGCCGCGGCCGTCGGCTCGTTGATGATGCGCAGGACTTCAAGGCCCGCGATCGCGCCGGCTTCCTTGGTCGCCTGGCGCTGGGCGTCGTTGAAGTAGGCGGGGACGGTGATGACGGCCTGGGAGACGGTCTCGCCGAGATAGGCCTCGGCGGTCTCCTTCATCTTGGTCAGGATCATCGCGCTGATCTGCTGCGGCGCGTAGTCCTTGCCGTCCACATGCACCCAGGCGTCGCCGTTGCCGGCGCGCGTGATCTTGAAGGGCGCGAGGTCGATGTCCTTCTGCACCATCGGGTCGTCGAAGCGGCGCCCGATCAGGCGCTTCACGGCGAAGAGCGTCCCCATGGGGTTGGTGACGGCCTGGCGCTTGGCGCTCTGGCCGACGAGCCTTTCGCCGTTCTTCGCGAAGGCGACCATGGAGGGCGTGGTGCGCGCGCCCTCGGCGTTCTCGATGACCCTGACGTCCTTGCCTTCCATGATGGCGACGCAGGAATTGGTGGTGCCGAGGTCGATGCCGATGACCTTGCTCATCCGATACTCTCCTCTGCGGCAGGCGGGGGCAGCCCGATTCTGGCGCTGCGCCCACCCCCTGTGCTGACCGGCGGCGCGTGCCGCCGCGGATGGGTGGCTGGGGATCCCCGCGGGGGGCGGGGCGTGTGACAGGCCGGATGTATTGATCCGCAAGGCTGGGGACAAGTCCCGGCGCCCCGCGGAATCGCGGGGGAACTCCGCATGGCGCGCATGGGCGGCCCGCGGTGCGGCACTGTGACGCGCCGCCATTGCCGCCGCCGCGCGATCCTCCCTAGGCTTCCCGGGCCAGGAAGCCGGGAGGCCGCCCATGTCCGCGTCGCAGGCGTTCACCCGCCGCCACCTGCTGCGCCTGCTCGGCGCCGCCGCCCTGCCGTTGCTGCCCGGCGAGGGCCGCGCCCAGGCGCCCGCCCGGCGGCTCAACGTCATCGTCGTCGGCGCCGGCCTCGCCGGCCTCGGCGCCGCCCGGGCGCTGCACGATGCCGGGCATCGCGTCACGGTGCTGGAAGCCCGCGCCCGCACCGGCGGGCGGATGCACACCGTGACCTTCCGCGGCCAGCGGCTCGACATGGGGGGTGCCTGGATCCATGGGCCGGAGGGCAATCCCCTCACCCCTCTGGCGGACGCCGCGGGCATCCGCCGCATGCCGACCTACGATTCCCGATCCGTCATGTTCGACGCCGACGGGCGCCGGCTGACCGAGGCCGAGACGACCGCCATCTTCGACGCGGTCGCCCAGCTCATCGCCCATGACAGCCCCTTTGCCCCGCGGGGCGGGCGCGACGTGTCCCTGGCCGAGGCGGTGCCGCTGCTCGACCCGACCACCCGGTCCTCGCCCTATGAAAAGCGCGTCGCGCGCTGGCTGTCCTCCTACGTCGCCGGCTATGCAGGCGGGGATGCGTCGGAGGTCTCGGCGCAAGCCTGGTTCGGGGGGGAGGGCGAGATCCCGGAGGAGAACCACCTCCTCGCCCAGGGCTACAACGCCATCACGGACCTGATGGCGCGCGGGCTCGACATCCGGCTGCGCCAGGCGGTCCGCGCCATCCGCCTGGTGGGCAGCGGCGTGGTGGTGGCGACACAGTCAGAAGCCTTCTTCGCCGACCGTGTCGTCGTCACCCTGCCGCTCGGCCTGCTGAAGCGGGGGGAGGTGGTGTTCGACCCGCCCCTACCCGCCGGCCACCAGGGGGCGATCGCGCGCATCGGCAACGGGCTGCTCAACAAGATCGTGCTCGCCTTTCCCAGGCCCTTCTGGCCGGTGGAGGCGCACTACCTCCGCAGCCTGTCGGATGAACCCGACAACGCGGCGCCGGAGATCGTCTCCCTCCAGCCGCATCTGAACGTGCCGGTGCTGGTCGCGCTTATCGGCGGGTCGGCCGCGCAGCGGATCGAGATGCTGCCGGATGCCGCGCAGGCGGACCTCGTCATGGGCGCGCTGCGGCGGATGTTTGGCAACGGCATCCCGCGCCCGGTGGAGGTCCGCGTCACGCGTTGGTCGCGCGACATCCACGCCCGCGGGGCCTATTCCTTCCTGCCGGTGGGCGCCTCGGTGGACGACCACGCGACGCTGGCCCGGCCGATCGCGGGGCGCATCTTCCTGGCGGGCGAGGCGGCGACGACGGAGGCGCCGTCCTATGCCCATGGCGCGCTGCTGGGCGGGCGGCGGGCGGCGGCGGAGATCGCGGCGGGGTGAGGGCAACCTCCCCCGAACCGCTTCCCTTCCCGGGCTTCTGGCGTCTGGCTAGGTGGCGCGGCCTTGCGCGACCACGACCATCGCGGGCTTCAGCAGGCGGCCGTTCAGCGTCCAGGCCGGCGTCCAGCAGGCGGTGACGGTGCCGGGGGCGACACCTTCCGGCGCGGGCTGCTCGGCCATCGCCTGGTGCAGGTCCGGATCGAAGGGCTTGCCGGTCGGGTCGTCCCGCCGCACGCCGTTGCGCTCGAGGATGCCGAGGAAGGACCGTTCCACCCCCTCGATCCCGTCGCGGATCTTGCCCAGCACCTCGGGCTCGCCCTCCTGCTTGGCGGGCATGGCGTCGAGGCCGCGGCGGAGGTTCTCGGCCGCCTCCACCACGTCGCGGGCGAATTTCTGCGCGGCATAGGCGCGCGCATCGGCGACGTCGCGCTGCGTGCGGGCGCGCAGGTTCTGCATCTCCGCCTCGGCGCGGAGCCACTTGTCCTTCAGCGCCGCGACCTCGGCCTCGAGCGCCACGATGCGCTCCTCCGGCGTCGGCTCGGCGGCGGGGGCGGCCTCGGGCGGCGGTTCGGCGCCGGCCACGGTCTCGGGGGCCGGCTTGTCCTGGTTCTCGCTCATGTCGGGATTGGCTTGCTTGTCCATGCGCGGCGCGGGGCCGCCTGTCGCCCATCACCTAAGGCGCCGCGGCGTGCCGGACAAGCCGCCCCGCGCGCATGCCGGCCGCCACGCGGGCGCGACGCCGGGTTCAGGCGGCGCGCAGCCCCGCGACGGTCGTGGCGAGCGCCTCGCGCAGCGCGCCGGCATCGCCGCGCAGCGCCTCGGCCATCCGTTCCAGCTCCCCCACGGCGGCGGCGGTGCCGCCCATGCGGTCGGCGGCGCGCACCACGGCGCCGGAGGCCGCCTCCGTCCCGCGCGCGACGCCGGCGGTGGCGCTCGCGATCTCCCGCGTCGCGGCACCCTGCTCCTCCACCGCCGCGGCGATGGTGGCGGCGACCTGGTTCACCTCGGCGACCACCACGGCGATGTCGCGGATCGCGTCCACCGCCCCGCCGGTCGCGGCCTGGATGGCGCCGACCTGCTGGCCGATCTCCTCGGTCGCCTTCGCCGTCTGGCTGGCGAGCGCCTTCACCTCGCTCGCCACCACCGCGAAGCCCTTGCCGGCTTCGCCGGCGCGCGCGGCCTCGATCGTGGCGTTCAGGGCGAGGAGGTTGGTCTGGCCGGCGATCTCGCCGATCAGGCGCACCACGTCGCCGATGCGCGCCGCGCCTTCCGAAAGGCCGCGCACGATGTCCCCGGTCGCATCGGCGCGGTCTGCGGCGTTGCGCGCGACGGCGGAGGCCTGGGCGACCTGGCGGGTGATCTCGGCGACCGCGGTCGAAAGCTCCTCGGCTGCGGCGGCGACGGTCTGCACGCCGGCGGAGGCTTCCGCGACCGCGGCGCGCGCGGCCTCGGCCTCGCTGGCCCCCTCGCCGGCGGAGGCGGCGATGCGCCGCGCGGCGGCGTCGAGATTGCCCGAGGCATCCTGCACGCCGCCCGCGATGCGGCCGATGCTGCCCTCGACCTCGGCGGCGATGCCGTGGCGGGCGGTGCGCGCCGCGGCCGCGGCCTCGGCTTCCAGCGCGATGCGGCGCGCGGCCTGCGCTGCCTCGGCCTCCCGCGCCGCGCGGGCTTCGGCCAGGGCGTCGGTCGCGGCGACGGCGGCGGATTCGAGTTCCCGCACCATCCACATCAGCGCCACCGCCTCGATCACGAGGATGACGGCATGCAGCAGCACGCGGCCGAGATTGCCTTCGTCGACGCCGAAGACCAGGACCGGCGCGGCGAAGTTCAGCACCAGGTGATGCACCGCGACGGTGGCGGCGCCGAGCAGGATCGCGCGCCAGTCCACGAAGCCGGCGAGGAGCGCGAGACCGGCGAAATACGCCATGTGGATGTCGATCGTGAGCCAGTCCGGCGCCAGCCAGACATGGACCGAGATGGCGGCCATCAGGGCGACCGAGATGGCGTATCGCGCTTCCGGCATGCCCGTGCCGCGGCGCGCGGCGAAGGTCGCGGCGAGCGCGACGCCGAGCGCGAGCGCGGTCCCGGTCAGCGCCTCCGACAGGACATGGCCCTCGAGCATCGCCACGACGCCGGTGAGCGGCACGAGCAGCCAGAGCAGGCCGAGCAGGACGCGGCCCGTGCGGGCGCGCAGAAGGGAGAGGTCCATCGGTCAGGTCCTTCGGGGGGCTGGGGCGCAGCCGCTCATGGGCCGGGCGGCGAGGACGAGCAGCGCCCCGGCCGCGGCGGCGAGCCGCGAGGGGTCAGACGCGCCGTTCTCGGGCATCGCGAGGAGGATGGGAAAGGGGCCGGCCTCGATGATGCGCTGGATCCGCCATCCCTCCACCCCGAAGGCGCCCGCCGCCATGCCCGCGGGCATGGCGAGGAGCACGGGATGACCCGCGCGCGGCCACAGCCCCGCCACGGGCAGGGCCAGCGCGCTGGCGGCAAGGAGTCCGATGGCGATGCGCATCGGCCCCACAGTTCCGTGAAACGAATTAGCGCTGGCTGAATCCCGGCGTGAAAAAACGGATGACCGCCGATGTCATCGCCACCGGCAAGGCGCGCCGCGCCCGCGTCGTGGGGAGCCGCGCCCGCGAGGCTGCGGGCGCGGCCGCGCGGCTACCAGTGCCGGTCGCGCCGGTGGTGGTCCCCGTCCCAGGCCCAGCGATGGTCGCGGCGGGGCCGGTCCCAGCCCCAATGCCGTTCATGCCGGTAGGGCCGGTCCCAGCCCCAGTCCCGGTACGGGCGCTGGTAGCCGTGATGCGGGTGGTGCCAGCTCGGCGCCGGGCGCCAGCCCCAGCCATGGCGGTGGTCCCAGGCCAGGGCGGGGGTCGCGGCGACGGTGCCGAGGAGCAGGGCGGTGGCGAGGATCAGGCGGCGCATGGCGGCATCTCCCTCTGGTGCCTGGAGGGAAGCAGACGCCCGCCGCCGGGCAGGTGCGCGGCGCCTTCGTGGCGCAGGCGGGGCGGCGTGTAACGGCGTGCCCCGCGCCCGCCTCAGCCCTCCCGCCCGGCTTCCTCGGCAAGCCGCGCGACGGCCATGCGGTAGGTTTCGGCGAACAGCGCGTCCAGCGCCGGGTTCACCCCCGCGAGCCCGGCCGCGACGCGCCCCGCCCAGCCGACATATTCGGTCCGCCGCGCATGGTTCCAGTTGGCCGGTGGGCTTTCGGCGATGGCGCGGAGGTTGGAGATCTTGTCGGCGAGCTTCAGCTGCTTCGCCGCCTCCGACTTCTTGGGCGCGAGGCTGACCTGCAGCGCCTTGCGCGTTTCCTTGGGCAGCGCCTTGTCGTCGGTCGCCTCGGCCACGACGGCGGCGACCGCGGCGCCGAAGGCGGCGACGAGTTCCTCATGCGTCACCTCGGTGTCCTCGACCGTGTCGTGCAGCAGGCCGGCCAGGATCGCCTCCTGCGGCGCGCCGTGGTCGGCGAGGATCGCGGCGACCTCGATCACGTGGTTCACGTAGGGTTCCGCAGCCGCGCCCTTGCGGACCTGCCCGGCATGGGCGCGGGCGGCGAACAGCGTGGCGCGCAGGATCTCGGCGGCGGGGTCGGGCTTCGGGATCATGGTCACTCCATAGGGGTTCTCGCGCGCCGTCGCGCAAGGGTCTAGCCTCGGGGCATGGACGCTTCCGCCACGCCGACGCGGCTGCTGCCGCAGTTCCTGGCCTGGGTCGCCGCGCGGCCGCGCAGCTACGACCAGGCGATGGAGGCCTGGCGGTCCAACTGCCCGTGCATGAGCATCTGGGAGGACTCGCTCGCCGAGGGACTGGTGCGGGTCGATGCCGCCGGCATGGTCGCGCTGACCGAGGCCGGGCGGCGGCGGCTCGCGGCATGCGCCGCCGCGTCCTGATCCTGGCCGCGCCGGCGCTGCTGGCCCAGGCGCCGGCGCCGCCCGATGCGGCGCCCGTGGTCGCGCAGCTGCGGTTCGCCCGCGACATGCTCTGCCCACGCTGCCGGGACGACATCGAGCGATCCGGCGTGAACCACCCGGCGCGGAGATCCATGATCGGCCGCGACAAGCTCGAGACGGCACGCGACATGATCGTGGCGGCGCCGTCGCTGCCGGGGGCGGTGCCGGCGCTGCGCCAGGTGCTCTACGGGATCGAGGTCCTGGGTGGACAGGACGAGGAGGAGGCGACGGCGGCGATCGACGCGGCGATCCTCGCGATCCGGGCGGAAGGGCGCGTCGCGACCGGCGCGCCACCGGACCCGCGGGCGCTGATGGGCCAGCTGCGCCTGGTGCGGCGCTTCGTCTGCCCCGGCTGCGTCGAGAGCGACTGGAACCGCGGCCGGCGGGCGCGCGCGCTGGCGGAACTCGGCGTCGCCCAGGCCATGCTGGCCGCCGCGCCAGGGCTGCGCCAAGCGCAGCGGGCCGGCGAGCGGATGGCGGCGGCGGGGCAGGCGCTGGCGGCGGGGGACGACCGCCGCGCCGATACAGCGCTGGCGCAGGCGATCGAGCGATTGAGGCCCTCGCTGCGGTAGGCCGAGGATGCGCCCGCGCAGGGCGGTGCCGCGGATGCGAGCCGCCGTCCATCGCGTGACGCCGCGGACTTGCCCCGCGATGCGGACGCGACGAACCGCCTCAGACGTTCATCGCGTCACGCCGAAGACGTGCCGGACGGTGCGGATGCGACGAACGCCGCCAAGTGTTCATCGCGTCACGCCGAAGGCGTGCGCAACGATTCGGGTGCGACAAACGCCGTCAGGTGTTCATCGCGTTATGCCGAAGGCGTGCCGGACGATGCGGATGCGACGAACGCCGTCAGGTGTTCATCGCATCAAAGAAGTCCTGGTTCGTCTTGCTGTACTTCAGCTTGTCGAGCAGGAATTCCATCGCGTCCTGCGTGCCCATCGGGTTCAGGATGCGGCGCAGGACCCACATCTTCGCAAGTGTGGCGCGATCGACCAGCAGCTCTTCCTTGCGGGTGCCGGACTTGGTGATGTCGATCGCCGGGAAGGTGCGCTTGTCGGACAGCTTGCGGTCCAAGACGATTTCCGAGTTACCGGTGCCCTTGAACTCCTCGAAGATCACCTCGTCCATGCGGCTGCCGGTGTCGATCAGCGCGGTGGCGATGATGGTGAGGCTGCCGCCTTCCTCGATGTTGCGCGCAGCGCCGAAGAAGCGCTTGGGGCGCTGCAGCGCGTTCGCGTCCACGCCGCCCGTCAGCACCTTGCCCGAGGACGGCACGACGGAGTTGTAGGCGCGGCCCAGGCGCGTGATCGAATCGAGCAGGATGACGACGTCGCGCTTGTGCTCGACCAGGCGCTTGGCCTTCTCGAGCACCATTTCCGTCACCTGCACGTGGCGCGTCGCGGGTTCGTCGAAGGTGGAGGCGACGACCTCGCCGCGCACGGTGCGCGCCATGTCGGTCACTTCCTCGGGCCGCTCGTCGATCAGCAGCACCATCAGGAAGACGTCGGGATTGTTCGCCGTGATCGACTTCGCGATGTTCTGCAGCATCACGGTCTTGCCGGTGCGCGGCGGGGCGACGATCAGCGCGCGCTGGCCCATGCCGATCGGCGCGATCAGGTCGATGACGCGATGGGTGTTGTCCTTGGTCGGGCCCTTGGCGACGCTCTCGACCTCGGGGTTCTCCATCTTCAGCCGCCGGTTGGGATAGAGCGGCGTCAGGTTGTCGAAGTTGATGCGGTGCTTCAGCGCCTCGGGCGGCTCGAAGTTGATCGCGTTCAGCTTGAGGAGGGAGAAGTAGCGTTCCCCGTCCTTCGGCGCGCGGATCTGGCCTTCCACCGTGTCGCCCGTGCGCAGCGCGAAGCGGCGCACCTGGGCGGGGGAGACGTAGATGTCGTCCGGGCCGGGCAGGAAGTTGGCCTGCGGGCTGCGCAGGTAGCCGAAGCCGTCGGGCAGGATCTCGAGCGTGCCTTCCCCGTAGATCGCCTGCTCGTTCTCAGCGAGCGTCTTGAGGATGGCGAACATCATGTCCTGCTTGCGCAGGATCGACGCGTTCTCGACGCCCACTTCCTCGGCGAAGGCGAGGAGGTCGGCGGGGCTTTTCGACTTGAGTTCTGAGAGATGCATGGGGTCTGGACGACGTCCGAGGGAAGGGGATTGGCCGGGACGTTCCCGTGGGCGAGGCGGCGCGGGGACCCGCGCGCATGCACCCTGTCCGCCCAGGTCCGCGCCTTCGTGGCGCGTTGGGCGAAGTCCCGAAAGGAAGGAAGGAATTGGCGGCGTGGAGCCGGAGGCCCCGCGACGCAAGCGGGAAGTCGCCCGAACCTATGGAGGCGGGCGGCGTCCGTCAACCGGCGATCTGCGCCCCGGGCGCCGGGCGGGTCGCCCCGCCCGGCCCCGCCGGCCCCCGCCGCGCGTCAGAAGGGCTTCGCGATCACCATCACCACGATCAGGATCAGTGCGAGGGTCGGCACCTCGTTCATGATGCGCCAGCCGCGCTCGCTGCGGGTGTTCGCGTCCCGCTCGAAGCGCTTGCGCGCCGCGGCCAGGTCCATGTGCACCCAGGTCATGGTCGAAAGCCCGACGATCTTCCCCCACCACCAGACCGATCCCCAGTCCGCCACCCCGGGCGTCAGCACCAGCACCAGCCCGAAGGCCCAGGTCCAGATCATCGCCGGGTTCATGATGGCGCGCAGCAGGCGGCGTTCCATCACCTTGAACAGCTCGGACTGCGCGGACCCCGCCGCCACCTGGCAGTGATAGACGTACAGCCGCGGCAGGTAGAACAGCCCCGCCATCCAGGCGAAGGCGCCCAGCAGGTGCATGGACTTCACCCAGGGGTACCAGGGGGCGAGGGCGTCGATGGTCACGCGGGCAGGCCCTCGACCAGCGCCATGCTGCCGTCGCTCGCCGACAGGCGCAGCGCGAGCAGCGGAGCGTATTCCTCGCTCGTGTAGAAGGCGCGCGCGGCGGCCGCGTCCGGGAATTCGAGGATGACGACGCGGTTCAGGCCGGGATCGCCTTCCATCACCTCGACCGCGCCGCCGCGCGCCAGGTAGCGGCCGCCGAACTTCGCGATCACCGCCGGGACGGCCTGGCGGTAGGTCTCGAATTTCGCGGGGTCGCGGACGGTGATGTTCACCAGGAAATAGGCGGGCATGGGGGGTTCCTTCTCTGAGTCCGCGTGTCGCGCCGCCGCGTCGGGGACGGCGATGTCATTCGACCGGGTGCCGCGTCACCGCGCCAGGCCGAGGTCACGCAGCACGACCTGGTTGGCGGCGCTCTCGGCGGCGAAGCTCTCGCGGAACGCCGCGCCCGGCAGGAAGGCGGGCACCGAGGCCAGGCGCTGCGCCGTCGTGCGGAAGCCCTCGCTCGCCACGGCCGCCTCGCAGGCGCGCTCGATCGCCGCCGCCGCCGCGTCGGGGATGCCCGCCGGCGCGATCAGCCCGCCATGGGAACTGCCCTGCACGGGGTAGCCGAGCTCGGCCACCGTCGGCACGTCGGGCAAATGCGGCAGGCGCTGCGCCGTCAGCGTCGCGACGGGCGTGAGGCCGGTGGAGGCGGCGATGGACGACGCCTCGATGAAGGCCATGATCTGCCCGCCGAGCGCCGCCTGGCTCATCGGCCCCGCGCCGGTGAAGGAGACCATCAGCGCCTCGACCCCCGCGCGCTTCATCAGCGCCGCCATCAGGATGTGCTGCGTGCTGGCATTGCCCGGCGCGCCATAGGCCAGCGCTTCCCGCGCGCGGCGGCCATAGGCGACGAGGCCGGCGAAATCGGTGAAGGGCGCGCCGCGCCCCAGGATGACCACCTGCGGGTTGTCGTAGACGCGGCAGAGGAAGCGGAAGCTCTCGAGCCCATAGGTCAGCGCGATGGCGTGCGGCTGCGCCGTGATCGGGTTGTTCGGCGTGATGCCGATCGTGTAGCCGTCGGCCCGCGCGCGGGCGAGTTCCGCGCTGCCGATGGTTCCCGCCGCGCCGCCGCGATTGACCACCACCACCGTCTGGCCCAGCGCGCGGGAAAGTTCCGGCTGCAGCGCGCGTCCCATCAGGTCGGTGTTGCCGCCCGGCGGATAGGCGACGATCAGCGTGATCGGGCGGCTGGGGAAGGCGTCCTGCGCGCTGGCCGTGGCGGCGCACAGGCACAGGGCGGCGACGAGCGCGCGGAGCATGAGGCGTCCTCCCAAGGGCATTGGCCGGAGCCTAGCAGAAGCACGCCGCGCCCCCGAACCCGGTTTCCAAAGGCCTTTCGGCCTTTGGCGGGGAGAGGTCCGGAGAGGGGCGGCGCCCCTCTCCGCCACGGCGATCACACGATCGGATGCATCGGCGCCGCGATCCCGCGGTCCATGGTCCACTTCGCCAGCGTGTTCCAGCCGCGGTCATACTGCGGCGGGATGCCGAGCGCGTCGGCGCGCCCGAGTGCGGCGGCCGCGCGCATCGCCCAGTAGGGTTCGCGCAGCAGCACGCGCGCGAGCAGGATCAGGTCGGCCCGCCCCTCGGCGAGGATCGCCTGCGCCTGCTCCGGCTCCGTGATCATGCCCACGGCCGCGACGGGAATGCCCGCGCCGCCCTTCACCGCTTCCGCCCCCGGCACCTGGTAGCCCGGCCCGAGCGGGATCTTCTGCCCCGCATCGAGCCCGCCCGAGGAGACATCGACCACATCCACGCCGAGCGCCTTCACGCGGCGGGAGAGCTCCACGCTCTCCTCCGTCGTCCAGCCGCCTTCCACCCAGTCGGTGTGGGAGATGCGCAGCCACAGCATCACGTCCTCGGGGATCGCGGCGCGCACCGCGGCCGCGGCCTCCCGCACGATGCGCGAGCGCCCCTCGAAATCCCCGCCCCAGGAATCGTTGCGGCGGTTGCTGATGGGGCTGAGGAACTGGTGCATCAGGTAGCCATGCGCGCCGTGCAGCTCGATGATCCGGTAGCCTGCCTGAACGGACCGCTTCGCCGCCGCGACGAAGGCGGCGACCGTGGCGCCGATCTCGGCTTCCGTCATGGCGTGCGGCACGGCGAAGCCCTCGAAGGCCTCGGCCGAGGGCGCGAGGCAGGTCCAGCCCGGTACCGCCGGCCCGCTGCCCCAGGGCGCTTCCCGCGACGCCTTGCGCCCGGCATGGGCGATCTGGATGGCCGGCACGCCGCCGGTCGCGGCGATCCCCGCCGCCAGACGTGCATGGGGCGCGATGTGCGCATCGGACCAGATGCCGACATCGGCCGGCGTGATGCGGCCCTCGGGCACGACGGCGGAGGCTTCCACCATCACCATCCCGGCGCCGCCGACCGAGCGGGAGACGAGATGCGCCAGGTGCCAGTCCGTCGGCATGCCGTCGTCGCGGCAGGAATACTGGCACATGGGGGAAACGCCGATGCGGTTCTTCAGCGTGACGCCACGCAGCGTGAAGGGGGCGAACAGGTCGGTCACGATCCAGGACTCCGGGGTTCCGGTGGTGGCGCCCAGGGCGGCAATCGCCCCAGGCGGTTCTCGAACACGGCGAGCCATTGCGGCGCGCCGCGCGGGCGGGGCAGCAGCCGCCCCGTCGCGTCGGTGGGGAAGCGGGACAGGGTGACCGCGTCGCGGACATTGCCGCCGACCGCCTCGATGCGCCCCGATGCCACGCGCAGCACGATGTCGCAATGCATGGGCCGGAAGCGGCCCCGCTCGGCCGCGCGCTCGCGCCAGGAGGCGAGCGGCGCGGCGGACCGGTCGGCGCAGACCAGGTCCCCCACCGCCGGCGCGCGCGCCGCGACGTCATGCGGCAGGAAGGGCGCGGTGGCGGGGAAGCGCGCCGCGTCCGCGATCAGCGCATCCAGGTAGAAGGCATGCGCGGCGGAGGGCGGGAATTCGCGCGCATCCACGCCCGCGCCGCGCAGCACGAAGGACACGAAGGCGGCCGACCAGGCCGGTTCGCGCCAGACATCGGGGCTGCCTTCGCGAAACAGCGCACGGTTGCGCGCGATCGGCGCGACGCCTTCGGGCACCGCGCGCCAATAGGCGAGCACGCGCGGAAAATTCGCGGCCTCGGTTTCCCCCGCGCGCGGGGGGTCGTCCGAGCCCTGCCGGCCCCATTCCTCCCATTCCGCCTGCGCGATGCGCAGCATCCGCTCCCGCGCCGCGGGGGGGTAGGAGAGCGGCGGCTCGGGCGGCGGTGGCGGCGCGGCGCAGGCCGCGAGCAGGGCGAGCAGCGCCAGCGACGCGGCGCGCCCCCAGCCACCCATGCCGCGTCCGCGCGTGCCGCCCAAGCGTCCGATCGCCATGCCCCCCAGCCGCGGCCGCCGCGCGGCCCTCCGGTCGGCGCGGATGATCGGGGCGTTGCATCGCGCCGGCAAGGCGCGTGGGTCATGAGCGCCGGCAAGGCGCATGGGTCGGGCGTGCGCCCCCGCGCCACCTTCATCGGAATGTCACGCCGGCCGCGCGGCACCCCGCGTGCACGCCGCGGCCCGTCGTGCCATCAGTCGCGCGCCGCAGCCGACCGGAACCGACCATGATTGCCGACCCCGCCTTCGCCCGCCCCGGCCGCTTCTGGAAGGGCAATGTCCATACCCATTCCACCGCCTCCGACGGTGTGCGCAGCCCCGAGGCGGTCTGCGCGACGTATCGGGAGGCGGGCTACGACTTCCTCGCCCTGACCGACCATTTCATGGCGAAGTACGGCTTCCCCATCGTCGACACGCGCCCCTTCCGCACCGCCCGCTTCACGACGCTGCTGGGCGCCGAGCTGCACGCGCCGGCGACCTCGCTCGGCGAGCTCTGGCACATCCTCGCCGTCGGCCTGCCGCCGGACTTCGCGCCGACGCCGGAGGGCGAGGACGGGCCCGCGCTTGCCGCCCGCGCGGCGGCCGCCGGCGCCTTCGTCGCCATCCCGCATCCGGCCTGGTACGCGCTGTCCGATGCCGATGCCGCCAGCATCGGGGCGGCGCATGCGGTGGAGGTGTACAACCACACCTCCCAGCTGCGGACGGACCGCGGCGACGGCGCGCATCTCGCCGACCGGATGCTCGCGGCGGGGCGCCGCGTCAGCCTGCTCGCCGTCGACGACGCGCATTTCGCCTGCATGGACGCCTTCGGCGGCTGGCTCATGGTGAAGGCCGAGGCGAACGAGCCCGAGGCGCTGCTCGCCGCGCTGAAGGACGGCGCCTTCTACGCGACGCAGGGCCCACTGATCCACGACATCGCCTGGGGGGCGGAGGAGGTGGAGGTGACCTGCTCCGCCGCCGCCGGCGTGATGGTGCTCGGCCGCGGGTCGCGCGCCGCGCAGGTCGTCGCACCGGGGACCACGCGCGCGCGGCTGCCGCTGGCGCGGATCCGCGACGGCGGCTTCGCGCGCATCGTCGTGGCGGACGCCGCCGGCCGCCGCGCCTGGGCGAATCCCGTCTTCTTCGAGGGCTGAGCGCCTTCAGGCCACCGCGCGCAGCGCGGGCTCGGCCGCCGGCGCCAGCGCGGCCAGCACCGCCGCCTGCGCCGCCGGCCCGCCTTCGACCAGCAGCGCGTCGCCCTCCGCGCGGATGCGCGCCTGCAGCAGCCGGTGCGCGATCTCGGCCAGCAGGGCGAGCCGGCGCGCGGCCGCGTCGTCCAGCGCGAAGGCGCCGCGCGCGCGGGCGGCCTGCGCGGCCCGCAGCGCGCGCAGCAGCAAGGCAAGCGCCTCGGCCGTCTCGGCGATGGCGGGGCCGGCGGCGATGGCGTCGCGCGGTCCCGGCAGCGTCGTCAGCGCCAGCGCCGCAAGCCCGCGCGCCAGCGCGGCGCCCAGCTGGGGCGTCGGCGCGTCCATCTGCAGCAGCGCCAGCGCGCGCAGCGTCGTCGCCTGGTCCTCGATCCGCGCGGGCGCCCCGCCGGGGGCGAGGAACAGCCCATCGGCCTCGAGCGCGAGCAGCCGCGCGGCCAGCGGCGCGGGACCATCGCCCAGCGCCAGCGCGGCGAGCAGCGCGTGGCCGAGCTCGGCCGGCGCCGTCTCCTCCGGCGCCAGCGCCGCCAGGTGGCGCCGTGCCGCTTCCCCTTCCCCGCAGCGGGCGAGCGCGGCGGCCAGCCGCCCATGCGGCGCGCGGGACGCCGCGTCGGCGCCGCGCGGCGCGGCCAGCGGCGCATCGCCGCCGCGCAGCAACAGCCTCTCCTCGGTGACCGTCAGCGTCGCCCCGGGCGCCAGCCGGCCCGCCGCGTGCCGTGCGAGCAGCCAGTGCAGCTGCCCCGCCGCCGCGGCACTCGTCTTCACGCTCAGCACCGGCCCGTGCGGGACCACGCGAAGCCGCGCGGCGCGCGACGCCGGGCCCGCCTGCCGCACCGCGTAGAAGCCGACCGGTCCCTCGGCCATGGTCATGTTCTCGGCGGCCGGCACCTCCCGCCACGCCCCGCCCGCGGCGATCGCCGCGAAGGGCGCGGCACCCGCGGGGCTCATCGCATCGCAGGCCGTGGTGGCGCGCACGCGCCCGATCGGCAGCAGCGGCGCCAGCGTCACGGTCAGCAGCAGCGCGGGCGTCGCGGCGCGGATCTCATAGGCGTAGCGCAGCCGCGCCACGTCCCGCACCGGGCCGAAGCGGCCGCGGCCGCGCAGGATGCTCTCGTGGAACAGCCGAACGCCGTCATCGGTCGCCTCGACGCCGGCGGCGACGATCGCGTCCTCCACATCCAGGCAATGCCTGCGCCCGCCGAGGGTGAACTCGGCCAGGTTGCCGCCATGCAGCACGAAGGGCGCGCCGTCGCCGTGCAGCGCCTGCCGCAGTTCCCCGCGGAACAGGTCGCCGGTGAACAGGTGGTGCGGCGTGGCGATGCGCAGCGTGCGCGGCGCGCCGTCCTCCACCACCAGCCGCGCGCGGTCGAGCGCGGCGGGGGCGGGGCCCTGCCCGGCCGCGATCAGCGCCAGCGCGCCTTCCGCGTCCCGCGGCGCGAAGGCCGCCAGCGCTTCCGCCGCCGCGGCATTGGCGGCGAGGTCGAAGCGGCTGCCGCCCGGCGTCTCGGCGAAGGCCATCGCCTCCCGGTCCTGCACGCGCGCGGCGGCGCGGAAGCGCAGCAGCCCCCTCGCCAGCCCGTCCCGCACGGCATCGCCGATCGTTCCGCCCATGCACCGCTTGTAGCCGCGCCGTGCCGTGGCGGGATAGGGTGGCGCATGGACACGAAGGAAGGCGGCCGGCTGATTTTCCGGTCCGAGGTCTTTGCCCCCGCGCGCGGCCCGCGCCGGACACCGACCGGCAAGGTCGTGGCGGAACCGGCGCGCGAGGTGCCGGTCCATGCCGAGGTCGATGTGCTCGTCGTCGGCGGCGGGCCCGCCGGCGTCGCGGCGGCGGTCGCGGCCGGGCGGCTCGGCGCGCGGACCATGCTGCTGGAACGGCACAACCACCTGGGCGGGCTGTCGACCGGCGGGCTGGTCATCTGGATCGACCGGATGACGGATTGGGACGGCAGGCGCGTGATCCGCGGCTTCGCCGAGGAATTCCTCGACCGGCTGCCCAAGGGCGCCCTGGCCGGCCCACCGCGGGAGGCCTGGGGCGCGCGGGATGCCGCGACGGCCGCCTGGTGGGCCGCGCGCACCGCGGCCTTCCACGGCATCGTCACCCATTCCCCCACCTGCGACCCGGAATGGATGAAGGCGACGGCGCTTGAGATGGTGCTGGAGGCGGGCGCCGAGATCCTGTTCCACGCCTGGGGCGCCGAGCCCGTGATGGACGGGCGCGCGGTGCGCGGCGCGATCTTCGAGAGCAAGCAGGGCCGCCGCGCCGTACTGGCGAAGGTCGTCGTGGACGCCAGCGGCGACGGCGACCTGTTCCACCGCGCCGGCGCGGCATCGGACAGCGACACGGATGAACGCGACATCCATCACTGCATCAACACGTCCTGGCTGTTCGCGCATGTGGACATGCCGCGCTACCTCGCCTGGCGGGCGGAGCGGCTGGAGGAATTCTCCGCCTTCCTGGCGCGCGGGAAGCAGGAGATCGGGCTGTTCGACAAGGCCTTCGTCTCCTGGCGCGACGATGTGGCGCTGTTCATGGGCCCGCGGCTTGCCGGCTACGACGCGACGCAGGTCGATGACCTGACCGAGGTCGAGATCCGCAGCCACCGCCTCATGCTCGACCACCTGCGCATCTACCGCCGCGACGCGCCGGGGTTCGAGGGCGCGACGCTGATGCTCTCCGCCCCGCAGATCGGGGTGCGCCATGCGCGCCGCCTGCGCGGCGTGCTGTCCGTGACGCGGGAGATGTGGGACGGGCGCGTGCACGCGGATGAGATCGGCGTCTCCCCGTCCCTCGCGCCGAAATTCGCCAATGTGTCGGTGCCCTATGGCGCCCTGGTGCCCGAACGGCTCGACGGGCTGCTCGCGCCGGGCCGGCACCTGTCCTGCGACGCGACCTCGCATTCCTTCCTGCGAGAGATCCCGCAATGCTGGCTGACCGGCCAGGCGGCGGGCGTCGCGGCGGCGCTGGCCGCGGGCGAGGGCATCGAACCGCGCGCGGTCGATCCGGGCGCGATCCGCGCCGCGTTGCGCCGCCAGGGCGCGTATCTGCAGGAGGCGGCGCATGTTCCGGTCTAGGCGATCGAGGGAGGCGCCGCCTCCCTCGTGCTCCCTCCGCCGAGGGCCGAAAGGCCCTCGGAACCCAGGATTGGTTTCCAAAGGCCCTTCGGCCTTTGGTGGGGGAGCGCGAGGGGGCGACGCCCCCTCGTTCCTCGCGGTGCTGATCGGTGCCGCCCTCCTCGCCACCCCCGCCCTCGCCGAGGACCGCGCCGCGCTGATCGCCCGCAGCCCCGCGCTCGCGCTCGACGGCCCGGTCGCGCCGCTCGCCGCGGCGCTCCAGGTGGGCGGCACCGGCTGGGGCCCGTTCCGGCGGCTCTGCGTCGCCAAGACGATGCTCCGCCCCGATGACGGGCAGGAGGTCGCGACCTCTCCCCCCTCCTGCTTCAACGTGGAGGAAGCGCGGGACGATGGCGGCACCTGGCGGCTCGCCTTGCGCACCGACCCCTTGCCGGGCGGGATGCGCGTGGCCTTCACCACGACGCGCGACGCGGCCGGCATGGTGGGCGAGGCGGACATCGCCGTGCCCGAGGGCGTGGCCGCGCCGCCGCCGCCCGTCATGGCGCGGCTGCGCGGAATCTTCCGCGCCGCGATCGAGGCGAACGGCATGCCGCGCGCCACCATCGCGCCCGGCGTGGACTTCGTGATGCCGCTGCCCATCGGCGCCGTCGATCCCGACCTGCGGGTGGAACGCGACGGCCTGGTGTGTTCGGCGGATGGCGAGGCCATGGCCGATGGCCGGCGCGTGCTGGTCGCGACCTGCGGCGCGAGCGGCGGTGGGGAGATCTCGCCCGGTCGTGCGATGCGCGTGCTGATCGCGGGCCGCTTCGCCATCGACGTCGCGACGGGGATGGTGCTGCGGCACGGCTACGGCTCCTGGCTCGAGATGGAGGCCGATCCGCGCGGCAGCATGGGGCGGATGGAGATGCGCGGCGTGTCGCGGCAGACGCTGGAATGACCGGCGCCGCCGGCATGGCCTGTGGCGTGGCGCTGGCGCTGGCGCTGGCCGGTCCGGCGGCGGCGCAGGCGCCGGACTGGCGCGCCAGCGCGCCGCCCTTGCCGCTCGATGGCGAGGTCCGGCCCCTGCGCGCGCCCGTCGCGATCGGCGGCACGGCCTGGGGTCCCTGGCGGCGCGTGTGCCGCGAGCAGACGCTGCGCCCCGGCCGCCCGATGCAGCGGGACTGCCTGACGGTCGCCGAGGCGCAGGCCGAGGGCGACGCGGTGCGGCTCAGCCTGGCGCAGGAGGCGACGGGGCTGAGGATCGCCGCGCGGCGCGGCGCCGATGGGCGCGTGACGGAGTTCTCGGCCCCGCGCCCCCAGGGCAGCGGCGCGGCCGCCGACGCGGCGCGCGCCGGCCTGGTCGCGGCCTGGCGGGCGCAGTTCGAGACGCTCAGCCTGGAACGCCGGCGCGTCGCGCCAGGGGAGGATTTCCCAATGCCGGTCGAGGGTTCGGCCGCGACGGGCCGCTGCAGGCCGGAAGGCACGGCGGCGATCGGCGGGCGGGCGGTGCTCGTCGCGCGTTGCGCGGTCGAACTCGCCGGGCGGCTGCGCGGCAGCGGCGCGACCATGCAGGTTGCGATCGCCGCGCGCCTCGCGATCGACACCGCGACGGGCATGGTCGCGGCGCAGGGCTACGCCACGCGGATGGAGACCTTCACCGAGGCGACGGCGGGCGGGCGGCGCTCGAACGGCGTGGTCGTCACGCCGTCCCGCGTCATGCTGGAATAGCGGCGCGCGAGGGCCGTGCCCCCGCGCGCCGGGGCGTTACTTCCGCGTCGCCTCGTAGCGCGCCTTGGTCTCGGCGTTGGGCGGATAGAGGCCGGGCAGCGGCACGCCGCGCTCCACCTCGGTCATGATCCAGGCCTCGAGGCGCTCCTGCTCGACCGCCGCGTCCACCACCGCGTCGAGCAGCGCGGCCGGGATCACCACGGCGCCGTCCTGGTCGGCCACGACGATGTCGCCGGGGATGACGGTTACGCCGCCGCAGCCGATCGTCTCCTGCCAGCCGACGAAGTTCAGCGCGGCGACCGAGGCGGGGGCGACGTAGCCCTGGCAGAACACCGGCAGGCCGGTGCCGATCACGCCCGCGCCGTCGCGCAGCACGCCGTCGGTGACGAGGCCGGCGACGCCCTTCTTGGCCATGCGCGCGCAGAGGATGTCGCCGAAGATGCCGGCGGCGGTGCTGCCCATGGCGTCGGCGACGGCGACGCAGCCTTCCGGCATCTCCTCGATCGCCGCGCGGGTCGAGCGGGGGGAGGACCAGCTGTCGACCGTCGCGAGATCCTCCCGCGTCGGCGTGAAGCGCAGCGTGAAGGCGGGGCCGACGATGCGCTTCGTGGCACCCGGCACGATCGGGCGCGAGCCCGCGATGTAGCAGAAGCGTACGCCCTTCTTGAGCAGCACGGTCGTCAGCGTGGCGGTGGTGACGCCTTCGAGGGCGGTCTTCTGGGCGGGGGTCATGGGCGATGCTCCTTCACGGGGCCGCGTCCATCGCAGGGGCGGGGCCGTCGGGCAAGGGGGGCGGCCCGGGGCCGGCTACCCCACCACGCTGCCCGGATCGCAATTCGCGCCGCAGACGACGACGCCGACATGCGCATCGCTGGGCGGCTTCCAGGCGCCGCTGAGCAAGGCGGCCAGGGCGGTGGCGCCGCCGGGCTCGGCGACGATCCGCAGCCGGTCCCACAGCCAGCGCTGCGCCTTCAGGATCAGCTCGTCGGCCAGCACGACGGAGTTGCCGCCCCATTCCTGCATGGTCGCGAAGGCGATCTCGCCGATGCGGCGCGCGCCCAGGCTGTCGGCGGCGATCCCGCCGGTCGGCGCGTCGGTCGGCGCGCCGGTCATGGCGGCGACGAACATGGTCGGGCAGGCCTCGGGTTCGACCAGCACCATGTTGATGCGGTCCCGGTACCAGGAGGCGATGCCGGCATAGAGCCCGCCCCCGCCGATCGCGACCAGCAGGTGCGACAGGTCGGGCGCCTGTTCCTCCAGCTCCATGCCGATCGTGCCCTGGCCGGCCAGGACTTCCTCCTGGTCGTAGGCATGGACCATCAGGGCGCCGGTTTCCGCGGCGCGCTCCTCGGCCGCGAGGCGGGCGTGCTCGTAGACCATGCCGCCGACATAGACCCAGGCGCCGGTGTCCATGATGCGCTTCTTCTTGGCCTCCGGCGTCGGGCCTGGGACGTAGATCTCGGCGTTCAGCTTCAGCTTCTGCGCGGCATGGGCAACGGCCAGCCCGTGGTTGCCGCCCGAGGCGGCGATCACGCCCGCCTCCGGCACCCGGGACGACAGGATGCGGTTGAAGGCGCCCCGCGGCTTGAAGGACCCGGTGACCTGCAGCTGTTCCAGCTTCAGCGTCACGGGCACGGCGAGCCCGGTATCGGCGGGCTCCAGCCGGAAGACGGGGGTGCGGCGGATATGGGGTGCGATGCGTTCCGCGGCGGCGCGGATGTCGTCCTGGGTCGGCATGGGGGCGGAAGGTGGCACCGCGGACCGGCCCCGGCAACGCACAACCGGGGGGCGCTTCCCGCCCTGCCCCGTTTCTGCCATGGTCCGCCGCCTTGACCGGGGGTTGCTGCGTGGGATGACCCTCCACGGAAGCTCGGCCGCGCGGAATGGAGCGGCGGTGCTGCTGCTGGGGCCTGCGGGCTCCGGCAAGTCCGACCTGTTGCTCCGGCTGATCGGCGCCGGCTGGGACCTGGTGGCCGATGACCGCGTGCTGCTGGACGGCCGCGCCATCGCCGCGCCCGACGCGCTGCGCGGCATGCTGGAAGTGCGCGGCCTTGGCATATTCGAAGGATTGAAGGTGGCGGACGGCGCCCGGCTCGAACTGGTGGCCGACCTGCTGCCGCGCGACGGCGTGGCCCGCTTGCCCGCGCCCGCCGCCTGGGACCCCGCCGGGGTGCCGCGCATCGGGCTGCATGCCTTCGACGCCTCGGCGGTCGACAAGCTGGGCTGGGCGCTCGATGCCGCGCTGGGGCTGCGTGCGCAGCGCGCGGGGGCCTTCGCCGCATGATGGACCTGCCCGCGCCGACGCGGCGGCAGGTGGTGCTGGTCACCGGCCTGTCCGGTGCCGGCAAGGCCTCGATCCTCCGCGCGCTCGAGGATCTCGGCTACGAGACCGTCGACAACCCGCCGCTGGCGGTGCTGGAGGCGCTGGTGGGCGATGGCGGGCAGCCGCTCGCCGCCGGGGTGGACAGCCGGACGCGGGATTTCGACCCCGCCGCGGCCATCCGGCTGGTGGACCGGCTGCGGCTGCGGGCCGACATCGCCGTGACGCTGGTCTTCGCGACGGCGGAGGAGGATGTGCTGCTGCGCCGCTTCACCGAGACGCGGCGCCGCCATCCGCTTGCCCCCGGCGGGCCGCTCGGCTCGAAGGTCAGCGACGGCATCGCGCGGGAGGTCGCGCTGATGGCCCCGCTGCGCGAGACGGCCGAGATGGTGGTCGACACCTCCGTCCTGCCCCTGCCGGAGCTGCGCCGCATGATCGACCGGCGCTTCGGGCTGGAAGGCGCGCCGGGCATGGGTGTGTCGGTGATGTCCTTTGCCTTCCCCAAGGGCCTGCCGCGGGAAGCGGACCTGGTCTTCGACCTGCGCTTCCTGTCCAACCCGCATTATGTGGATGCGCTGCGGCCGCTGACCGGGCGCGACCCCGCGGTTGCCGCCCATATCGAAGCCGATCCGGACTTCGCCCCCTTCTGGGGGAGCATGACGGACATGCTGCGCCCGCTCTTGCCGCGCTACGCGCAGGAGGGGAAGAAGTACCTCACCATCGCGTTCGGATGCACGGGGGGCCGCCATCGGTCCGTGCTGGCGGCCGAGCGCCTGGCACACCATCTTCAATCCCAGGGCTGGCGCGTGGAACTGTTCCACCGCGAGCTGCCGGCCAGCGCCACGATACCGGCGCCGGGCCGCGAGGCGGGGCGGGAGGCCCTGACGCAGGCATCATGATCGGCATGGTTCTGGTCACCCACGGCCGTCTGGCCGAGGAGTTGCGGCACGCCATGGAACACGTGGTGGGCCCGCAGCAGGCGGTGGCGACGGTCTGCATCGGCCCCGAGGACGCGCTCGAGCACACCCGTGCCGAGATCGGCCGCTCCATCGCCGCGGTGGACCAGGGCGACGGCGTCGTGGTGCTGACCGACATGTTCGGGGGCACGCCGTCCAACCTCGCCATGCAGATGGCCGGCGACGGGCAGGCGGTGGAAGTCCTGGCCGGGGTGAACCTGCCGCTGCTGGTCAAGCTGGCCAAGGTGCGCGGCAGCGAGCCGCTGGCCGAGGCGGTCGACCACGCCAAGGCCGCCGGGCGCAAGTATATCGCGAGCGGGCGGGACGTGGCGGCCGGTGCGCCGGCCGCGCCGTCCATCCAGAAGGGAGCACGCGGCCGATGAACGAATGGCCCGACGAGCCTGGCGCCAAGGTGACAGCGCCGGGCCCGGACATCCCCGCCGCCGATGGCTGCGGCTGCGACCCCGGCCCCTCCGGGCTCGTGCTGCGGCGCACCGTCACCATCCCCAACAGCCGCGGGCTGCATGCGCGCGCCGCGGCGAAGCTGGTGGGGACGGCCGAGCGGTTTTCCGCCTGCGTCAACGTGGTGCGCAACGGCGAAAGCGTGCCCGCCTGCTCCATCATGGGCCTGATGATGCTGGGCGCGGGCCAGGGCGCCGAGGTGATGATCGAGGCCGAAGGCTGGGACGCCAAGGAAGCGCTCGAGGCGGTCGCCGGCCTGGTCGAGGCCGGCTTCCATGAAGACTGAGCCGGGCAAGCCACGCCCCAAGGGCAAGCCGCGGGAAGTCGCGGTCAGCGGCATCGCCGTCTCCCCCGGCGTCGCGATCGGGCCCGTCTTCGACACCTCCGACCCGCCGGCCGAGGCGCCGCGCCGCACCATCCGCGTCGAGCAGGTGGAGGCCGAGCGGCTGCGCCTGGCGGATGCCGTCGCCGCATCCCGCAAGCAGGTCGCCAAGCTCAAGACCCGCATCGGCGTGCTGCCCGAGGAAGCGCAGGAGGAAATCGCGCCGCTGCTCGACGCGCACCTGATGATGCTCGGCAATTCGCGGCTGATCCGCGGCGCGCGCAAGCGCATCGAGGCCGAGCTTCTCGCGGCCGAGACGGCGGTGGGCGACGAGGCCGAGGCGATCGGCGCGGCGATCGTCGCGCTGAAGGACGACGACAAGGCGGGGCTCGCCCGCCGCGCGGCGGAAGTGCGTGACATCGCCCGCCGCCTGACGCGCAATCTGACGGCGACCCCCTTCCGCAGCCTCAAGGACCTGCCGGAAGGCTGCATCCTGGTGGCCGAGGAACTGACCCCGGCGGATGCCGCGCTGCTCGACCCCTCGCGCATCGCCGGCGTCGCGACCGAGGAAGGCGGGGCGGACGGGCACACCGCGATCATGCTGCGCGCCCTTGGGATTCCGTCCGTGCTCGGCGCCCATGGGCTGACGGAAGCCGCCGCACGCGGCGACCCGGCGGTACTGGACGGTTCGTCGGGCACCGTGACCATCCACCCTTCCGCCGCGACGCTCGCCGCCGCGCGCGAACGGCTCGCCGCCTTCGCCAAGGAACGCGGGCGGCTGTCCAAGCTGCGGCGCCTGCCGGCCACGACCACGGATGGGGAGGAGGTCGAGCTCCAGGCCAATCTTGAGATCCCGCAGGAGTTGCCGCTGATCGCCCAGGCCGGCGCGCAGGGGATCGGCCTGCTGCGCACCGAGTTCCTGTTCATGAACCGGGAGGACCTGCCGGACGAGGAAGCGCAGGTCGCCGCCTATACCCAGATCGCCGAGGCGATGGCCGGGCAGCCGGTGACGATCCGCGTGCTCGACTGGGGCGGCGAGAAGGACATGGAGGCGCTGGCCGAGGGCGTGGTGCCGGCCCATGCCGGCGGCAATCCCGCGCTCGGCCTGCGTGGCTTGCGCATGCTGCTCAAGCGCCCGGAACTGCTGGAAGTGCAGTTCGCCGCCGTGCTGCGCGTCGCGGCGGCTGCCGGCGACGGCACGGTGCGCCTGCTGCTGCCGATGGTCACGGTGCCGGAGGAAGTGCGCGCGGCGCGGGAAATCTACGAACGCGTCGCCCGCCGCCTGCGCCGGCGTGGGGAGAAGCTGCCCGAGAAGCTGCCCGCGCTCGGCGTGATGATCGAGACGCCGGGCGCGGCGCTCGCCGCCGACGCCATCGCGCTGGAAGCGGATTTCTTCGCCATCGGGACCAACGACCTGGCGATGTACACGCTGGCCGTGGACCGGGCGGAGGCCGAGGTCTCCCACCTGTACGACCCGCTGCACCCGGCCGTGCTGCGGCTGGTGCAGTTCGCCACCGAAGCCGCGCTGCGGCTGCGCATGCCGGTGTCGATCTGCGGCGAGATGGCGGGCAACCCCCAGCTGACGCCGCTGCTGCTCGGCCTCGGCGTGCGCAGCTTCTCGATGAACGCCAGCGCCATCCCGCGCGTGAAGCAGGCGGTGCGCGCGCTGGACATCGGCGACTGCGCGCGCTTCGCCCGGCGCGTGATGGAGCAATCCGACCCCGCCCGCATCCGCGAGCTGGTGGCGGGCTTCGCGGAAGGCGTGACGGAACGCGCCTGAGGCCCGCGGCCCCGGCGCCCCGTCAGGCGGCGAACATCGCGCGGATCGCGGCCGGGTCCACATCCTCGATGCGGGCGGGCGTCCAGCGCGGCGCGCCGTCCTTGTCCACCAGCACGGATCGCACGCCCTCGACGAAGTCGGGGTGGTCGTTCACCACGACGCGCGTCAGCGCGAGTTCCATCGCGAGGCAGCCGGCGAGGTCCTCGACGGCGCCACGCTGCAGCAATTCCAGCGAGACGCAGAGCGAGGTCGGCGACATGCGCCGCAGCGTCTTGGCCTGCGCCGCCGCCCATTCCGTGCCCTCGGCGTCCAGCGCGGCGAGGATCGCGGCCACGCTGCCCTGCCCGAAGCAGCGGTCGATCGCGGCGCGGTGCGGCGCGAAGGACGGCTCGGGGGGTGCCTCGGCGAAGCGGGCAACGGCCTCCGCGCCCTCGGCCAGCAGCGCGGCGCGCAGCGCGGGCAGCTTCTCGCGCGGCACGTAGTGGGTGGCGAGGCCGGCATGGACCGATTCCGCGCCCGTCAGCCGCGCCCCGGTCAGCGCCAGCCAGGTGCCGATCGCGCCGGGCAGGCGCGGCAGGACGTAGGAGGTGCCGACATCCGGGAACAGCGCGATCGCCGTCTCCGGCATCGCGACCAGGGCGTGCTCGGTCACCACGCGCGGGCCGTTATGGACCGCGACGCCGATGCCCCCGCCCATGCAGACGCCGTCGATCAGGCTGACCCAGGGCTTGCCGAAGCCGGCGATGCCGGCATTGACCTCGTATTCCTCGGCGAAGAAGGCCTCGACCCCGGCGCGGTCGCCGGCGACGGAGGCGGCGCGCACCGCGCGCACGTCGCCGCCCGCGCAGAAGGCGCGCCCGCCCGCCCCTTCCAGGACGACGAGGCGCACCGCCGCGTCGTCGCGCCAGTCGGCGATCGCGGCCGCGAAGGCGCGGATCATCGGCAGGTCCAGCGCGTTCAGCGCCTTGGGGCGGTTCATCAGCAGCGTGCCCGCGATGCCTTCCCGCTTGGCGATCAGGCTGGGCTCGGCGGTCTCGCTCATGGTTTCGCTTCCTCGGTGACCCGGGCGCGTTACCGGCGGCCGCGGGCGTTGACAAGCGCCCCGCCCGCGCCGGAGGTATGCCCATGGCCGATCCCCTGGTGCGCTTCGAGGGCGTGCGGAAATCCTACGGCGCCGGCCCCGCGGCGGTGCAGTCGCTCGACCTCGACATCGCGCGGGGGGAGTTGCTGACGCTGCTCGGGCCGTCCGGTTCCGGCAAGACGACGACGCTGATGATGCTGGCGGGCTTCGAACTGCCCAGCGCGGGGCGGATCCTGCTGGAAGGCCGGGACATCGCGCGCCTGCCGCCGCACCGCCGTGGCGTCGGCGTGGTGTTCCAGTCCTACGCCCTGTTCCCGCACATGAGCGTCGCGGAGAACGTCGCCTTCCCGCTGTCGGTCCGCGGCGTGGCGAAGGCGGCGCAGGCGGACCGGGTGCGGCGCGCGCTGGCGATGGTGCGGCTGGAATCCTATGGCGAGCGCCGCCCGGCGCAGCTTTCCGGCGGGCAGCAGCAGCGCGTCGCCCTGGCCCGCGCGCTGGTGTTCGAGCCGCCGATCGTGCTGCTCGACGAACCCCTCGGCGCGCTCGACAAGGCGCTGCGGGAGGAGATGCAGCTCGAGATCCGCCACCTGCACCAGCGGCTCGGCGTGACGATGATGTACGTGACGCACGACCAGGCGGAGGCGCTGACGCTGTCCGACAGGATCGCCGTGTTCGAGGGCGGGCGCATCCGGCAATGCGCCGATCCCCGCCGCCTGTACGACCGGCCGGCCGATGCCTTCGTCGCCGGCTTCGTCGGCGAGAACAACCTGCTGCCCGGCCGGATCGAGGCCCGCGACGCCGAATCCTGCGAGGTGCGCCTCGCCTGCGGCCCGGTGGTGCGGGCCGAGGCGGTGGATGCCGGCGGCCCGGGGGAAGGCTGCCTCGTCGCCATTCGCCCGGAACGCGTCGCGGTCGCCGGCGTCACGGCGGCGGAACTCGGCGAGGGCGCGCTGCCGGCGACGGTGCTGGAGGCGATCTTCCTCGGCGACCATGTGCGGCTGCGGCTCGGCCTCGGCGATGGGGGGGAGGTGGTGGCCAAGCGCCCGGCCGGCCTCGGCGCCCTGCCCGAGCCCGGGGGGGCGGCGGCGATCGCCTGGCCCGAAGGTGCCGCCTTCGCCTTCCGCGATGCGGGGGCGCGGGTCTAGAGTCATTCCGCCCGGGACGAAGGAGACGACCATGCACCGCCGCACGATGCTCAAGGCTGGCCTAGCCGCCGCCGCCCTGCCCGCCACCGCCCGGGCGCAGGGCCGCGACCTGACCGTCGTGTCCTGGGGCGGCGCCTACCAGGACGCGCAGCGGGAGGTCTTCTTCCGCCCCTTCCAGCAGCAGACGCGCAACCGGATGCTGGAGGAGACCTGGGATGGCGGCATCGGCGTGCTGCGCTCGCGCATCGCCTCCGGCGCCAACACCTGGGACGTGGTGCAGGTGGAAAGCGAGGAACTGCTGATCGGCGCCGATGAGGGGCTGTTCGAGCCGCTCGACTGGGCCGCGATCGGCGGGCGCGACGCCTACATCCCCGAGGCCTACAGCGAGCACGGCGTCGGCGCGATCCTGTACTCCTTCATCCTCGCGTACGACCGCGCCCGCCTTGCCCAGGGCCCGACGGGCTGGGCGGATTTCTTCGACACGCGCCGCTTCCCCGGCAAGCGCGGCCTGCGCAAGGGCCCGAAGACGACGCTCGAGATCGCGCTGATGGCCGACGGCGTGCCGGCCGCCGAGGTCTACCAGGTGCTGGGCACGCCGGCCGGCGTGGACCGTGCCTTCCGCAAGCTCGACAGCGTCAAGGCGGACCTCGCCTGGTTCGAGCGCGGCGCGCAGCCGCCGCAATGGCTCGCGGCCGGCGAGGTGACGATGACGGTCGCCTACAATGGCCGCATCTCCGCCGCCAACGCGTCGGACGGGCGCAACTTCGCGATCGTCTGGCAGAACAACATCTTCACCCTGGACACCTGGGTGATCATGAAGGGCAGCCCGAACAAGGCGCGGGCGCTGGAATTCCTGCGCTTCGTCGGCCGGCCGGAGATCCAGGCGGCGCTGCCGCCGCGCATCCCCTACGGCGTGACGGCGAAGGGCGTGAACGAGCGCCTGCCGGCGGAGGTGCTGCCGAACCTGCCGACCGCGCCGCAGAACATCCAGACGGCGCTGCAGCTGAACGACCGCTTCTGGCTCGACAACCTCGACCGGCTGACCCAGCGCTTCAACACCTGGGTGTCGCGCTGAGCGCTCGGCCGCGCCGGGCCGAGGGCTTGCGCGGGCGCGGCGGGGCGCGCGCCCTGCCCTGCCGCGCATGAGGCGCGCGTCGGCGGCGCTGCTGACGGCGCCGCTGCTGCTGTTCCTGCTCGTCACCTTCGTCGCGCCGATCGCCGCCTTCCTCTGGCGCGGTGTGACGGACACCGAGGTCGCCCCGGTGCTGCCGCGGACCGCCGCGGCGCTGTCGGCCTGGGACGGCCGCGCCCTGCCGGACGAAGCCGCCTTCGCCGCGCTGGTCGAGGATTTGCGCGCCGCCCGGGCGCGCGACCGGCAGGCCGGCGGGGGCAGCATCGCCCGCGCCGCCGCGCGGCTGAACGCGGACAAGCCTGGCTTCCGCGGCCTGCTGCCGATGACGGCGCGGCGCGTCGAAGCGCCCTTCGACGGCGCCGCCCGCGCCGTGCTGATCACGATCAGCGAGGAGTGGGGGGAGGTCGAGACCTGGGGCGCCATCGCGCGCGCGGCCGGGCCGCTGTCCTCCTTCCACGCGCTGACGGCGCTCGACCTGCGGCAGGACGCGGCGGGGGCGATCCGCGCCGCGCCGGAGGACCAGTCGGTCTTCCGCGCGGTGCTGCTGCGCAGCCTGTGGATCTCGCTGCTGGTCACCGCGGCCTGCCTGCTGCTCGCCTGGCCGATCGCCTGGCTGATCGCGACGACGCGGGGCGCGGCCGGCATCCTGCTGCTGGCGGCGGTGATGCTGCCCTTCTGGATATCCCTGGTGGTGCGCACCGCCGCCTGGATGGTGCTGCTGCAGCGCGAAGGCGTGGTGAACGCGGCGCTGGCCGCGACGGGGATCGTGGACGCGCCGCTGCCGCTGATGATGAACCGCTTCGCCGTGGTGCTGGCGATGGTGCACATCCTGCTGCCCTTCATGGTGCTGCCGCTGGTCGCGGCGTTCCGCGCGCTGGACCCGCGGCTGCCGCGGGCGGCGGCGTCGCTCGGCGCGCCGCCCTGGAGGGTGTTCCTGCGCGTGACGCTGCCGCTGTGCCTGCCCGGGATCGGCGCGGGCTGCCTGCTGGTGTTCATCCAGGCGCTCGGCTTCTACGTGACGCCGGCGCTGCTCGGCGGGCCGAACGACCAGATGCTCGCCTGGTTCGTCGGCTTCTACGCGACGCGGTCGGTGAACTGGGGGCTGGCGGCGGCGCTGTCGATCCTGCTGCTGGTCGCGGTCGGGTTGTGCGTCGCGCTGTATGGCCGCCTCGCCGGCTTCCGGCGCCTGGGGGCGGCGTGATGGCGCGGGCGGCGTGCTGGGTCGCGGGCGTGCTGGTGGCGGTGTTCCTGCTGGCGCCGATCTTCGCGATCGTGCCGCTGTCCTTCTCCGCCGGGTCCTTCCTGTTCTACCCGCTGCCGGGGCTGTCGCTGCGCTGGTACCGCGATTTCTTCGGCTCGGACTTCTGGCTGCCGGCGGTGTGGAACTCGCTCGGCATCGGGCTCGCTTCGGCGGCGCTTGCGACGCTGCTCGGCACGCCGGCCGCCTTCGGGCTGTGGCGGATGAAGGGGCGCTTCCGGGCGGTCGCGATGGGCATCGTGCTGGCGCCGATGGTGGTGCCGGTGATCGTCGTCGCGGTGGCGCTGCTGCTGGCCTTCGGGCCGATCGGCCTGGTCGCGACGCATGCGGGGATGGTGATCGCGCATGCGGCACTCGGCGCGCCCTTCGTGGTGGTGACGGTGCTCGCCTCGCTCGAGGCCTTCGACCCGGTGCAGCTGCGCGCCGCCTCCGCCTGCGGGGCTGGGCCGCTGCGCGCCTTCTTCCGGGTGTGCCTGCCGCAGATCGCGCCGGGCGTCGCGGCCGGGGCGGTCTTCGCCTTCGCGACCTCGTTGGATGAGGTCGTGGTGGCGCTGTTCATCGCGGGGCCCGCGCAGCGCACCCTGCCGCGGCAGATGTTCGCGGGGCTGAACGACACGATCAGCCTGACGACCACGGCCGCGGCGGCGATGCTGGTGCTGCTGTCGGTGGTGCTGCTGGCGGTGGTCGGGTGGTTGCAGGGAAGGAAGAAGGCCGGGGGAGGGTGAACCTCCCCCGAACCCCCTCCCTTTTCCGTCTATTGGGAACTGACAGCCAGGGTCAGTCTCCAGAAGCCAAAGAAGGTTGAGGGGGGTCCGGGGGGAGAAGTTCCCTTCTCCCCCCGGCCTCACCCCAATCCCAGCGCCGCGAACAGCCGCGTGCTCGCCGGCCAGGCCGCCATCACGCTCTCCCGCCCCAGCAGGAAGCCCGCGAGCGCGACCACCACCACCGCGATCGACGCCGCCCAGGCCAGTTTCAGCCGCCGGTCATCCGGTGCCGGCGGCTCCGGCGCGGGGGCGGGCGGCGGGGGCGGCGGCGGGGGCGGCGGCGGGGGGTCCGCGGCGGGTTCTGGTTCCGGTTCCGGCGCGGGCGGTGGCGGTTGCGGCGCGGGGGCCTCGACCCGGGGAAGCGGAAAATCGGTCTTGCAGCGCGAACAGCGCAGCGTCCGCGCCGGCCCGGCCAGCAGCCGGTCCGGCACCTCGTATTCGGCCGTGCAGGACGGGCATTCGATGCGCATCGGGGCCGCATCCTGTTCCGGGGCCTGCCCGCCGGCAAGGGATGGTTGAGGCAATGCGCGCCGGCGGGCACAAGACAGGGATGGTGCGATTCGCCCGTGTCGCCCTTTGCTACCCCGACCCGCGTGGCCGGCCGGGGCCCGAGGTGCTGCGCGACGTCTCCTTCACGCTGGGGGAGGGCACCTTCACCTGGATCCTCGGCCCCTCGGGCGCCGGCAAGACCTCCGTGCTGCGGCTGATGCAGGCCGCGCTGCGCCCGACGGGCGGGGAGGTCGAGCTGCTCGGCGTGGCGCTGTCCCGCGCCAGGCGGGGCGATTTGCCGGCGCTGCGCCGGCGGATCGGCGTGGTGCACCAGGAATTCCGGCTGCTCTCGCACCTTTCGGCCTGGGACAACGTCGCGTTGCCGCTGCGTCTCGCGAGCGTCGCGGAATCCTCGATCAGGGCCGATGTGGCGGAACTGCTCCAATGGATCGGGCTGGATGGGAAGGAAGACCGGCGCCCGGAGGAGCTTTCGGGCGGCGAGCAGCAGCGCCTGACCATCGCGCGCGCCATCGTCGCCCGCCCGTCGCTGCTGGTGGCGGACGAGCCGACCTCCGAGCTCGATGCCCGCCAGGCGCGGCGCACCATCGCCCTGCTGGCGGAACTGAACCGCCAGGGCACGACGGTGGTGGTGGCGACGCATTCGGAGGACCTGCCCGCGCGGCATCCGGCGCGGATGCTGGTGCTCGAGGGCGGGCGGCTGGTCGGCGATGGCTGAACTGCGCCGCCGCCTCGCGCGCGATCCGCTCGGCCTGCGCCGCGCGCTGGCGGACCGGCTGCTGATCGGCCTGGTCGCGGCCATGGCGCTGCTCGCCGCGGTGGCGCTGGCCGGGCGGTCGGGCGCGGACCGGCTGGCGGAACGCTGGCGCGAAGGCGCGCAGGCCGCGGTGACGGTGCAGGTGCCGCAGCCGACGGCGGAGCGGATGGCGCGTGCGCTCGCGGTGCTGCGCCGCCAGCCGGCCGTGGCGTCGGCCGAGCCGGTGGACCCCGCGCGCATGGCGGAATTGCTGCGCCCCTGGCTCGGCACGGCGGAAGGCCTGCCGCTGCCGGGCGTGATCGAATTGCGGCTGGCGGACCTCTCGGCCGACGCGGTGCTGATCGGCGACGCGGTGGCGGCCGAGGTGCCCGGCGCGGTGACCGAGGCGCATGGCGTCTGGGTCGGCCACCTGACGGCGCTTGCCCGCGCGGTGCAGGGCGTGGCCTTCGCGGCGCTCGCGCTGGTGGCGGGCGTCGCGGCGGCGGTGGTGGGTGTTGCCGTGCGCGCGGGGCTCTCGGCGCGGCGGGATGCGGTGCTGGTGCTGCACGGGCTGGGCGCGACGGATGCCGATGTGTCGTCGCGCTTCGCGCGGCGGGCGAGTTTCCTCGCCGCGGTCGGCGCGGCCTGGGGGACGGTGCTGGCGCTGCCGGCGCTGGCGGGGCTGGCCAGCCTGGCGGGGCCCCTGGCCGGCGGGGCCGGCTGGCAGGCCGTGCCGTGGGTGGAACTCGCGCTGGTGCCGGCGGTGGCCGCGGCGGTCGCCTGGGTGGCGACGCAGGCGACGGTGCGGCTCTGGCTGCGTCGCCTGCCATGAGCGACGCCGCCGGCGCGGCCGCGCCCGCGCGTCGCCGCCCGCGGGCCGGGCGCTGGCTGGCCGGGGCGGCGATGCTCGCGCTGGCCTGGGGCTTCGCCGATTTCCTCGGCGACGCGCTGGCGCCCCCCACGCCGGCCGAGGGCGAGACGGACGGCATCGTCGTGCTGACGGGCGGGAGCGAGCGGGTCGGCACCGGCTTCCGGCTGCTCGCCGAGGGGCGGGCGCGGCGGCTGCTGATCTCCGGCGCGCATCCCGGGGCGGGGTTGGCCGAGATCGCCGCCGCGGCGGCGTTCGATGCCGCGCCGCTCGCCGGGCGGGTGGAACTGGGCCATGCGGCCGCCAGCACGAGGGGCAACGCGGTGGAGATCGCGGCCTGGGCGCGGTCGGAGGAGATGCGGTCGCTGCGCGTCGTCACCGCCGGCTACCACATGCCGCGGGCGATGCTGGAGTTGCGCCGGACGCTGCCCGCCGCGGTGCTGGTGCCGCATCCCGTGGCGTCCGCCGCGCTGCGCGCGCCCGGCGCAGTGTGGCGTCCGCGCGTATGGGCCCTTCTGGCCGGGGAGTATGCGCGCTACCTGCTGGCGCGGGCGGGCCTGTCGGGCCTGGCCTGGCCGCGGCGGGAGGCGCGGGATTGATGAACCTGATCCGTTCGGCGCTGTTCAACGTGGTCTTCATCGGCGGCACGGCGCTGACCGCGGTGATGGGCATTCCGCTGCTGCTCGCGCCGCAGCGGGTGATGATCGCCTATGTGCGCGGCTGGGCCTGGCTGATGGTCACCTCGCTGCGCGTCATCTGCGGCGTCCGGCTGGAGGTGACGGGAATGCACCACATCCCGCAGGGCGGCGCGATCATCGCCGGCAAGCACCAATCCGCCTTCGACACCTTCGTCTGGTCGATGCTGCTGCCGGCGCCGGTCTACGTGCTGAAGAAGGAATTGATGTCGATCCCGGTCTGGGGATGGCTGGCGAAGCGCTGCGGCCATGTTTCGGTGGACCGCGAGGCCGGCGCCCCCGCGCTGCGCGGCATGGTGAAGGCGACCAAGGCCGCGATCGCCGAGGGCCGGCCCGTCGTCATCTTCCCCGAAGGCACGCGCAGCGCGCCGGGGGAACGCGTGCCCTACCAGCCGGGCGTCGCGGCGCTGGCCATGGCCTCCGGCGCGGTGGTTGTGCCGGCGGCGACGGATAGCGGGCGCTTCTGGGGCCGGCGCGGCTTCCACAAGCGGCCGGGGACGCTGCACATCTCGGTGCTGCCGCCGTTGCCGTTGGGGCTGCCGCGGGCGGCCTTCATGGCGGCGCTGGAGGAGACGATCGAGACCGAGACGGCCCGTCTGATGGCGCTTCCCGGGCCTGTGGAAAACCTTGCGGAAAACCGGGCGTGATCAATTGAGCCGAGGCGTCAGTTTTGGGCGTTAATCATTTGAAATAGCACAATTCTTTGTGCCATGACCGGCGATGTGGACAAAGCCAGGGAAACCACCCCCCTAATTTGGGCCATGAGTTGATTTCCACACCCCGAAGTTCTGGCGGGACGTTCATGCCGAAGCACTATTCGCCCGGCATCAGCCCCGCGATCCGATCGAGCCCGGCATCCCGCACCCCCATCGCCCGCAGGTGACGCAGGGTGTTGAGCAGATACTCCCGGTTCGCGCCCATCTGGCCGTGCCCGGTGGCGATCGCCGCCGCGGCGCGTTCCGGCGAGAGCCGCCCGCAATAGAGGCGGCACCCGCGGTTCGCCACATAGGCGACGGCCCGCACCATCCGCCCGCCATCGAGCAGCCGGACCGGCAGCATCCGCCGGTGATAGACCTGCTCCCCCCCGTCCGGCAGCTCGCGGTCGTCGAGATAGGCGAGTACCTCGGCCGCCTCGACCCCGGCGACGCGGAAGGCAAGCCCGCGGCAGGCCCCGCCGCGGTCGAGCCCGAGCACCAGGCCCGGCCTGTCCGGCGTGCCGCGGTAGCGGTGCGACCACAGGCAGAAGCGGCGATGGAAGCCGCGCAGCAGCGCGGGATGCGCGGCGGCATGGGTGAAGCCCGGCCGCCAGATCAGCGAGCCATAGGCGAAGACGTACATGTGGCCGTCCGCGTCGAGCGCGGCGCGGGCGGCCTCGGGGTCGTGGCGCATCGCGGGCTTCCGGCCCGCCGGCGGCCAGAAGCGCGGGGAACGCTTCGCGCCGCGGCGGGCGGGGCGCTATACGCCGGGCCGAGATGACCGCCAAGACGCCGGCCCGTCCCGCCCGCGGCTACCGCCGCGCCGCCATCGGCGCGCTGCTTCTGTTCGCCGCGCTGCTGGCCGCGCATGGGCTCGCCTGGCGTTTCGTGACCGGGGCGATGGCGGTCGGCTTCTCCGACTGGGTCGCGCAGCGCCGCGCCGAGGGCTGGACGGTCGATCACGGGGTCCCGACGCGCGGCGGCTGGCCGTTCGCCGCGCGGCTCACGGTGCCGGACGTCGCCGTCGCGGGCGTGACGCCGAGCCTGCCGCAGGGCTTTGCCTGGACGGCCGGGCAACTCGCCCTGGCCATCGTGCCGCCGCGGCTCGACCGGCTCGTGGTCGTGCCGCAGGGCCCGCAAGCGCTGCGACTGGGCGCGGCCGAGATCCCTTACGCGGCCGATCGGCTGGAACTGGTCCTGCCGCTCGAGCCCGGCCCCGGGCCGCGCGCGGCCGCGCTGACGGTGGCGGGGCTGCGGGCCGCGGCGCCGGACGGCCCGCTGTCGGTGGATTCGCTGCGCGCGAGCCTTGTCCCCGCGCCGGAGGGCGATGCCGCGATCCTGGCCGCCCAGGCCGAACGCGTGGTGCTGCCCGCCTCCCCGCTCGCGGCCGCCTTCGGCCAGCGGATCGAGCATGCGGCGCTCGAGGCGCGGCTGACCGGCCCCGTCGTCGCCGCCCCCGGCCTGCCGCCGGCGCTGCGCGCCGAGGCGTGGCGGCGCGCCGGCGGGTCGCTCGACGTGACGCGCATCGCGCTGCGCTGGGGCCCGCTGCTGGGCGAAGGGGTGGGCGTGCTGCGGCTCGATCCGGCGCTCCAGCCCGAAGGCACCGGGACCCTGGCGCTGGAAGGCGCGCCGGAGGCGCTGGCGGCGCTGGCGCGGGCAGGGCTGGTCGCGCCGCGCGCGGCCCTGGCCGGGCAGGCGGCGCTGGCGCTGATGGGGCGTGCGCCGCCATCCGGCGGCCCGCCGCGCATCGACGTGCCGATTTCCCTCCAGGGGGGCGTGGTGGCGGTGGCGCGGATCCCGCTGGCGCGGATCGCGCCGGTCGCCTGGCCGGGGCCGCGATAGCGCGCGCCGAGTCCATCTTCGCCTCAGGCCGTCCCGCCTGTGTCGCTGCGCTGGATTCCGTTTCACGGGATGATAGCGCTGCGCTGCGCTTTCGTGCTCCAGCGCGAATGGGCCGTTAAAAGGCTGTCAATCAAGGCCTGGGGCCGTCATCGCCCTGTCGGCTACCGCCAGAGCAGCGTTAAAGGAGTCGGGCGCGCTTTGGTGAACGCGAAACCTGAACGCGAAAATCGCGGGGGCGGACAGGGTATCGAGAGATCGATCATGGACACGGCGATTACCGTTCCGGACGTTGACGAGGACCACACGGACAAGTGTGCACTCCTCATGATGCTGTCCTACGTGGCCGGCGAATGCCGTCGGCTTGGTGCTTCGGACGCGGCGCATCACGCGATGCTCGCCGCGAACCTCCTGGCCCCGCCTGGCCTCGCGGCCTCTCCCGACGCGCGGCTGCCGATCCCGGTCGACCCGCGCCACTGACGCGGGGCGCGCGCGTCAGGCCGCGCGGCGAAGCTGGAACAGCGCCTGTTCGCCGAACAGGTTCGCGAGCCTGACGGACCGCTTCCACGGCGCCTTCAGCCCGCGTTCGTCCACCGCGAGCCACTTCTCGACCACGTAGCCCTCGATCTCGCACAGCGCCATGAAGTCCAGGATGGTGCAGGGGTGGATGTTGGGCGTTTCGTACCAGGGGCGGTTCCAGGTCTCGGTGTCGGGCATCCGCCCGTTCACGAGCAGCCGCCAGCGCATCTGCCAATGGCCGAAATTCGGGAAGCTCACGATCGCATGCCGCCCGATGCGCAGCATCTGGCGCAGCACTTCCCGCGGCTTTTCCACCGCCTGCAGCGTGCGCGACAGCACCACGTAGTCGAAGCCGCCATCGGGATAGAAGGCGAGGTCGTTGTCGGCATCCCCGTGGATCACCGCGAGACCGGAGGAGACGGCCTTCGTCACCTCGTCCATGTCGATCTCGATCCCCCGCGCGTCGGCGTCCTTCTCGCGCGTGAGGTGTTCGATCAGCGCGCCGTCGCCGCAGCCGATGTCGAGCAGCTTCGCGCCATGGGGGATCATCTCCGCGATCAGGCGGAGGTCGAGCCGCATGTTCTTGGCGACGTAGCGGATGTCGGTCGGCGCTTCGGGCATGTGCATCCCTTCAGGGCTGCGGTGGCCTTCGCGTAGTAGCCTGCCCCGGTGATGGCAAGCGGTCAGGTGGGATGGGCGGCGGCGGCGCGGCAGGTGGCGCTGCTGGCCCTTGTGGTCGGCTCCGGCATCTACGCCTGGTACGCGCTGTTCGGCGGGCCGGTCACGGTGCTGCCCTGGGCCGATGGCCCGATCGTCAGCGCCGCGCCGATCTGGCTGCTGCCGGCCTGGTACCTGATGGCCTGGCAGGTGCTGGCCTTCGCATCCCTGCGCCGGGCGCTGATCGGTGCCGCGGTCTCGCTCGGCCTCAGCCTCCTCACCTTCGTGGCCGCCTTGCTCCTCGGGCTGGTCTCGATGGCGCTGCTCGTGCTGCCGGTCGGCCTGGCGGGCGTCGTGCTGATCGGGCGCGACCTGGCGCGGCGGGACGCTGCGGATGCGGCGCCGGGCGCGGGCGCGCCCCGCCTGGCGCATATCGCCGGGCTGGTGGTGGGCTATGCCGGGCTGCTGCCCGCGCTGCTGGCCACGAACGACCGGTACGGCATGCCCTATCCGCCGGCGGGGATCAGCGCGGCGGGCATCTTCTCCCTGCTCGCGCCGCTGCTGCTGATCTGCCTGCCGCACGCCCTGCTGACCCTGACCTGGCGCGCGCCGAACGGCCCGCCAAGGTTCATGCCGCGTCGCGCCGGCGCGCTGCTGCTTCTCATCTGGCTGCCGGGCGCGCTGGCGCTCGGGCCCTTCTGGCCGGCGCTGCTGCCGTCCCGCCACGCGGCGCTGCATGCGGAGCTGCGGCTGTTCCGGGACGCCGGCGGCTACCAGGTCGGCCGCTACGCCGGGGAGGCGATGCGCGCGACGCCCGGCCCGCGCCCGGTGGCGCTGACGGTGCCCGAGGGCTGGCTCGGCCTCGAGGACCGGAACCGCGCGCCGGCCGAGACGCCGCGGTCGATCGAGATCGTCCGCGACCCGCGCGGCCCGGCACCCGGCGCTCTGCTGCGACGCGTCCGGCTCCAGGCGCGCTGGGGGCTTCCTGCGCTGACGGTCGAGCCGGGCCGCGTGGCGCTCGGCTGCACCGAGCCCGATCCGGCGATGGGTGGCGTCTTCGCCTGCCGGCAGCTCGTCTTCGAATATGGCGAGGCGTCCAACCCGACGCTCGCCGAGCGCCTGCCCGAGGCGGCGCTCGTCCGGCGCCTGTATACGCCCTGGGCAGGCGGGGCGGATGTCTATCACCTGGTCGGTCCCGGCCTGCTCGCCCGGTGCCGCGTCGAGCAGCGCTGCACGCTCGTCTTCGCCACGCGGGAAGGTACCGAGGCGGAGGTGGAGATCCCCGAGGAGAGCGCCGCGCTCTGGCGGGAGGCGCGGGGCGAGGCGGCGCGCCTGCTGCGCGATGCGGCGGGGCTGACGCTGGAGGAGGCGGAGGAGGTGCCGGTCACGCCGGCGCGGTGACGGCGGACGCAGGGGCGCGGCGTCCGATCGGGCGTGTCCGGCTGACCGCATATTGCTGAAGGATGGCTGCGCCATGCCCGGCCGCGCGGCGGCAGGCGCGGGCCCGCCCCTTCCTGCCCGTCGTGCGAGGGCATGGCAGGGCGAAGTTGCGCCTTCGCCCCGCTCGCGCGCCCCGCGGCACGCGCCTTGCTGACCCCGGCCCGCACCGCGCCGCCACGGCGCCACGAACCGGGAGCCCGAGACCATGATCCTCCGTCGCCGCCTGTTGGGCGCCGCGCCCCTGCTGCTCGCCACGCCCGCGATCGCGCAGGGGACGCGCAGCATCCGCCTGATCGCGGGCTTCCCTGCCGGCGGGCTCGCGGATGTGGTGGCGCGGCTGGTCGCCGGGCCGCTGGGCGATGCGCTGGGTGCTTCCGTGGTGGTGGAAAACCGCACCGGCGCGTCCGGCACCATCGCGGCGGATGCGGTGGCCAAGGCGGCGCCGGACGGCACGACGCTCGCCGTCAGCCACGCGATCCCGTTCGGCTTCGCGCCGGGGGTGCTGCCCTCCCTCACCTACGATCCGGTCGCGGATTTCCTGCACCTGGGCATGCTGGCCGAGGCGCCGACGGTGATGGTGGTGACGGCGCGGTCGCCCTTCGCGACGCTGCCCGAATTGCTGGCGGCCGCGCGCACGCGGCCGGTGCGCTTCGGCTCCTCCGGCGTCGGCTCAGCCGAGCACTTCATGGGCGCGGTGATCGGCAAGGAGGCGGGGGTGGCGAACCTCGACCACGTGCCCTATCGCGGCACGCCGCCGGCGCTGCAGGACCTGCTGGCTGGGCAGGTGGAGGCGATCAACGCGCCGATCACCACGCTGGTGGCGCAGCTGCGCGACGGGTCGCTGCGCGCGCTGGCGGTTTCCACCGAACGTCGCGTGCCGGCCTTCCCGGACGTGCCGACGGTGGGCGAACTGGGCTTCGCGCGAGCGACCATGACGCAATGGATCGGGCTGAGCGCGCCGCGACGCATTCCGACGGCGGAAGCGGCGCGGATCTCGGCCGCCATCCCGGGCATCGTGGCGCGGCCGGAGATCGTGGCGCGGCTGGAGGAACTGGCATCCCCGCCGCGGACGCCGCTGCTGGTGGGCGATGCGTTCCAGGGATTCGTGGCGGCGTTCCGCGACCATTGGGTGGGGGTGGCGCGGGCAGAGGGGATCGTGGCGGGGTGAGACAGAGGAGGCTGTCGCCGAGCGCGGCCGACACGGCATCACCCGCCGGCGAGCGTCGGGCAGCAGGACGAGGCTTCAGCGGGCGCTCACGCGGCACGCGCCGCGTGATCCGGCCGCCCACGCACAGCCCGTCGCGGCTGCGCTCCCGCTCCGTCACCCCGCCGCCCCGTGGGCGAGCACGAAGTGCTCGGCAAACGGCCCGCCCGCATTGTCGACCCGGCTCCCTGCCCCGTCGCGCAGCCGCAGGCCGGGCAGCAGCAGGACCTGGCGGATCGTCTCCGGGATGATGGCATAGGCCACGAACTGGCCGAGGCACTCGTGCGGGCCGAAGCCGGTATGCAGGTAGGCGGTCCGCCGCCTTTCGCGGAACGCGTCCGGATCGGGGAAGACGCCCGGGTCGAACATCGCCGAACCGATGCCGGCCGCGATCCTGGTGCCGGCCGGGACCGCGGTCTCGTAGGGCGTGCCCGGGCCGAGGACGGCATCGGTGGCCGCCGTGCGGATCACGAATGTCGTCATCGGGTTGAAGCGCAGCGCTTCCCACACGATCGCGTCAAAGGCCGCTTCCTCGTTGCTCCGCGCGGCGCGCAGCGCGCGCGCGGCCACCTCCGGGCGCAGCAGGATCTGCTCGGTCGCGTTGACGATCGCCTGCGACGACGTCTCGATCGCGCCGACCAGCAGGCCGCAGACGTTGCTCACCACCTGCTCGGGGTCGAGCCCCGACAGACCACTGGCGGTCAGCCGCAGCAGCCGCGACACCGTGTCCTCGCCCGCCGCCTGGTCCCAGGGGCGGCGCGTCGCGAGGAATCCACGCACCCATTCGCGCATCTCGTTGCCGGCCTGCACGCAGGCATCGTGCCGGGCCTTCACGTTCGCGATATTGTGGAACATGTCCGCCTGCGTGGCCCAGGACCAGCGCAGCATGGCGTCGTCGGGGCCGGGGAAGCCGAAGCAGCGCTGCACGACGCGCAGCGGCACCAGGCGCGAGACCGTCTGCACGACGTCGACGAGAGGCGGGGCGGTGGCGGCGAGCGCCTCGGCGGCCGTCGCGGCGGCCAGCGCGCGGATGCCCGGCACGTCGTCCCAGCGCATCAGCGCGCGCATGACCGACTTGTCGCGCCAGTTCTCCTCCGCCCCGTCGCGGCCGAGCATGTAGGGCCCGACCGAGGGGTCCATCATCGGCGCATAGGTGACGCGGAAGGTCTCGTTGCGCGACAGCACGTCCACCACATCGGTCCAGCGGCTGACCATGGTGAAGATCGGCAATTGCAACACGGGCCGGTCGGCGCGGAGTTCCGCGAACAGCGCGCGCCAATCGGCCCGCAGCCGCTGCATGAACAGGCCGGCCCGCGCCGGGTCGCCCGGCGGGAGCGCGTCTAGGGCAGCGAGGAAGCTCATGCGGTCTCCGATCCTGTCAGGGCGGGGACGGGACGGTTCAGAACACCGGGGCGGAAGGCGGGCTGCGCGGGTCCTGCGGCGCCATGTTCAGCTCGTAGCTGAGCGGGCGGGTGGTGATGAGCCGGAACCGGTCCCCGACGATCTGCAGGGAGAACAGGCCGGCGCCCACGCCGCGCGGCGGCACGCATTCGGCGGTCTCCCCCACCACGCGGGTCCGCGTGTCGATCGTGCGGAAGCGGCCGTTCTGCCAGTCGAGGTTGTCCTTGCTGATGCGCCGTGTGCTGGGCGCGCGGCCGGGACCGGCAGCGTCGCTGTCCCGGACACACAGGCCGCGATTGCCGACCGGGTGGCTGGTCTGGTCGTCGTAGCGGCAGGAGCCGTCCGGCGATCGCGCCCACATCTTGTGGTAGTAGTGGAAGACGCCGGCCTCGTAGCGAATGAAGGCGATGGCCAGGCACTGGTAGTGGCCGAGGACGCGGCGGCTGCGCGCATCCACGTTCCTGACCTCCCCGTAGTAGACGGGGGCGCCGCTGTCGGTCGCCCAGAAGCGCAGCCGCGCGGCGATCGCGTCGGGGTCCGTGATGGTCTCCACCTGCGGCTGCGGCGCGGCCGTGGGGCTGCGCTCGACCTGCGCATTGGCCGCGAGCGCGAAGCCAAGCGCCGTGACCGTGACGATCGTTGCCCTCAGCATGTGCTTGCTCCTGCTGTGAAGCTGCGTGCGTGGCATGCGCATCGAGGGCTGGAACGTGGCAGCGAAATCGCGCGTCTGATGCGACGCGGATCACAGGGACAACCGCCCGGGACAGGCGGATTCATGAGTCTGGTGGTGCGCGTGGGGCCTGTCGGTCAGGAACGCGTGGTGAAGGACGCGACTAGACGCCCGCCTTCTCGGCGGCGCCGCGCAGAAAGCCGCCCAGCGCCGCGTGGAACTCCGGCTCCTCCAACAGGAAGGCGTCGTGGCCCTTGTCGCTGTCGATCTCGACGAAGGACACGCGCGCGCCGGCGGCGTTCAGCGCGCGCACCACCGCGCGGCTTTCCTCGGTCGGGAACAGCCAGTCGCTGCTGAAGGATGCGAGGAAGAAGCGCGTCGACGTGCCGGCGAAGGCGCGGGCGAGATTGCCCTCGTGCTCGGCGGCGAGGTCGAAGAAATCCATCGCGCGGGTGATCGTCAGGTAGGAATTCGCGTCGAAGCGGCGCACGAAGGTGCTGCCCTGGTGGCGCAGGTAGGACTCCACCTCGAACACGTCCTCGAGGAAGGTCAGCGCGCTCGCCCCGCGCAGCCGCCGGCCGAACTTCCGCGTCAGCGCCTGTTCCGAAAGATAGGTGATGTGCGCGACCATGCGCGCGACGGCGAGGCCACGCGCGGGGATGCGCCCATCCTCCCAGTACCGCCCGCCCATCCAGTCCGGGTCGCCATGGATCGCCTGGCGGCCGACCTCGTGGAAGGCGATGTTCTGCGCGCTGTGATGCGCGGCGCATGCGATCGGCGCCGCGGCGAGCACGGCGTCCGGATAGGTCGCCGCCCATTCCAGCACCTGCATCCCGCCCATCGAACCGCCGATCACGGCCAGCCAGCGCGGGATGCTGAGATGGTCCATCAGCCGCTTCTGCGCGCGGACCATGTCGCGGATCGTCACCTGCGGGAAATCGGTGCCCCAGGGCCGGCCTAAGCCCCGCCCCTCGGCATCCGTCATCTCGGACCTGGGGCCGGTCGAGCCCATGCAGCCGCCCAGCACGTTGGCGCAGACCAGGAAGTAGCGGTCGGTATCGAGCGGCTTGCCGGGCCCGACGATGCTTTCCCACCAGCCGGGCTTGCCGGTCACCGGGTGGGGCTCGGCCAGATACTGGTCCCCGGTCAGGGCGTGGCAGACGAGCACCGCGTTGGATCGTTCCGCGTTCAGCGTGCCGTAGGTGCGGAAGGCGACGGTCAGCGGCACGACCACGGCGCCGCAATCCAGCGGCAGGCCGTCGGCGAAGACGGCGTGCTGGTGCGCGACCTCCGGCAAGGGGGCGACCACCTGGGACATGGGCGGGGATGCATAGGGCGCGCGCGCGGCCGCCGCAACGCCCCTGCGCCCTTGGCGCGCCGGGCCGCCCCGTCTATTGGGGGCTTCCCCATGCCAGACAGCCCCACGCCAGCCCCCGCCGAGGCCGAGATCGCCGCTCTGCGCGCCGAGATCGACCGCCTGGACGATGCCATGCACGACCTGTTGATGCGCCGGTCGGAGGTCGTGGGGCGCCTTGCCGGCAGCCGTGCCAAGGGCAGCGGCCCGCCGCTGCGCCCGGGCCGCGAAGCCGCCGTGCTGCGCCGGCTGCTTGCCCGCCATGCCGGGCCCCTGCCGCGCGATCGGCTGGTCCGCATCTGGCGGGAGATCTTCCAGGCGAGCACGGCGATCCAGGGCGCCTTTTCGGCCGCCGTCTATTCGCCCGACGCGGCCTCCGCCCACGCGGCACTGGCGCGGGAGCATTTCGGCCCGGCGACGCCGATGCGCGTCCACCCCACCCCGGCGCGCGCGCTGGCGGCGGTGAGCGCGGGGGAAGCCTCCGCCGCCGTGCTGCCCGTGCCGTCCGAGGATGGCGACGGCGTGGAAGGTGCCTGGTGGGCGCGGCTGGACGTGCCGCGGCTGCAGGTCGTCGCGCGCCTGCCCTTCGTCGCCCGGCCCGGGGAGGCCGAGGCCCTGGTCGTGGCCCCCGTCGCCCCCGACCCGTCCGGCCAGGACCGTTCCCTGCTGCTGATCGAGACCGAGCCCGGCGCGGCGCGCGGGCGCATCTCCCAGGCGCTGGCCGATGCGGGGCTCGCGGTCGCGGGCCTTCTCGTGACGCGTGCCGAGGCGACGACGCGCGTGATCGCCGAGATCGACGGCTTCCTCAAGCCCGGGGATTCGCGCATCGCCGCGCTGCCCTGGTCGCGCTGCACCATCCTTGGCGCCTATGCGGTGCCGGTCGCCGGAGACGCGCCATGACGCTGATGCCCCGCCCCTCGATCCTGGCCGTCGAGCCCTATGTCGGCGGGGAATCGAAGATCCCGGGCGTGAACCGGATCGTGAAGCTGAGCTCCAACGAGGGCGCCTTCGGCCCGCCGCCGGCCGCGGTCGAGGCGATCCGCGCCATGGCGGCGGAGGCGCATCGCTACCCCGATGGTGGTGCGACCGCGCTGCGGGAGGCGATCGGCGCGCGCTTCGGCCTCGACCCCGCGCGGATCGTCGTCGGCAACGGGTCGGACGAGCTGCTGGCGCTGCTCATCCTCGCCTATGGCGGCGAGGGCACCGAGCTGGTGATGAGCGCGCATGGCTTCATGATGTACGACATCACCGGCCGCTGGGCCGGCTGCCGCATCATCAAGGTGCCGGAGAAGAACCTGACGACCGACGTGGACGGCATGCTGGCCGCCGTCGGTCCGCGCACGCGGCTGGTGTTCCTGGCGAACCCGAACAACCCGACCGGGTCGATCCTGCCGCAGGCCGAGGTCGAGCGGCTGCGCGCGGGGCTGCGGGACGACATCCTGCTCGTGCTCGATTCCGCCTATGCCGAGTATGTGACGCGGCCCGACTACGACGCAGGGGCGAAGCTGGTGGATGCGTCCGGCACCACCGTGATGACGCGGACGTTCTCGAAGATCTTCGGCATGGGCGGGATGCGGCTGGGCTGGTGCTACGCGCCGCGGGCGGTCATCGACGTGCTCGGCCGGGTGCGCGGGCCGTTCAACGTGAACGCGGCCGCGATGGCGGCCGGCATCGCGGCGGTCGCCGAGAAGGGCTGGGTGGAATGCTCGGTCGAGCACAACACGCTCTGGCGCGCGAAGGTGAGCGATGCGCTGACCGCCCTCGGCATCCGCGTCTGGCCGAGCGAGGGCAATTTCGTGCTGGTCGACTTCGGCACGGCCGCGAAGGCCAAGGCTGCCGACGACGCGCTGAAGGCGCGCGGCCTGATCGTGCGCGCCATGGGCGGCTACGGCCTGCCGCAATGCCTGCGCATCACCATAGGCACCGCCGAGGAATGCGGCATGGTGGTCGACGCGCTGACGGGCTTCATGCGTGGCTGAGCCGGTCTTCGAGCGGCTCTGCCTGGTCGGCATCGGGCTGATCGGGTCGTCCATCGCGCGGGTGGCGAAGAAGCGCGGCGACATCGCGCGCACTATCGTCGCCACGACCCGCCGGCGGGAGACGCTGGCCCGCGTGCGCGAGCTCGGCATCGTCGACGTGGTCGAGGACGATATCGGCCGCGCCGTCGAAGGCTGCGACGGCGTCATCCTATGCGTGCCGGTCGGCGCCTATGCCGCCGTGATGGCGGAGATCGCGCCGCATCTCGCGCCGGGCTGCGTGCTGTCCGATGTGGGGTCCACCAAGGGCAGCGTGGTGCGCGACCTTTCGCCGCTGGTCCCGCCCGGCGTGCACCTTGTCCCCGCGCACCCTATGGCGGGCACCGAGCATTCCGGCCCGGATGCCGGCTTCGCGGAACTGTTCGACGGGCGCTACTGCATCGTGACCCCGCTGCCCGGCAGCGACCCCGCGGCGGTCGAGAAGGTGCGCGAGATGTGGCGCCGCTGCGGGTCGATGATCGAGACGCTCGACCCCGCGACGCATGACCGGGTCGTGGCCATCGTCTCCCACCTGCCGCACCTGATCGCCTTCACCATCTGCGGTACGGCCGACGACCTGGCGGAGGAGACGAAGGAGGCGGTGCTGAAATTCGCCGCCTCCGGCTTCCGGGACTTCACGCGCATCGCGGCGAGCGACGTCGACATGTGGCGCGACGTGTTCCTGAACAACCGCGAGGCGCTGCTGGAAATGCTGGCGCGCTTTTCCGAGGACGCGCACGCGCTGGGCCGCGCGGTGCGCTACGGCCAGGCGGAATTCATCGAGGACCGCATCCGGCGCGGGCGGAAGATCCGCAGGGAGCTGATCGAGCGGAAGCAGGCGTGAGCCCGGCTTCGCAGACGCGCGAGGCCGGCTAGACTGCCGCATCCCGCCACGACGGAAGGACGCCATGCCGCCCACGCCCCCCCGGCACCCCGCATGCGCCGCCTGATCGGCCGCCTTCTCCTGGCCATCCTGCCGTTCGCCGCCGCGCCGGCCGGGGCGCAGACCGGCGACACGCTGCAGAACGCGCTCGACCGGCTCGACGCCGTGCAGGCGAGCCTCGCCCGCCGCGGGCCCGGCGTGCTCGGCATCATGGGCTACAACATGGTGCCGGACGGGTCCGCCAACGCGATCCAGGTGAACCGCACCACGGCGTCCAACGAGGCGGGCTCCTCCGTCTTCACCCTGAGCCAGTTCGGCTTCGGCTTCACCTGGAGCGAGAGCTTTCCGCTCTTTACCGAGATCTACGCCGGCTACGCGCGCTACGACCCGCGTGCGGTCTTCACCGGCGCGACCGCCCGGCGCACGCCGCTGCGCTGGAACAACTTCACCACCACGATCGGCGTGGGCTACGACATCCGCCTTGCCGAATACCTTTGGCTGCGGCCGATCCTGAACGCCTCGCTCGGCGTCGCGGCGGGCGACGCGACGCTGTTCGGCGCCTTCCTCAGCTACCGCACCGGGCGCGACATCCCGGCGCTGACGGACCGGCACGTGAATGTCTACGGGCTCGGCGGGTCGCTCATGCTCGCCTACTACGACTACCGGCCGGAGCGGGACATCGATGTCGAGCTCCGCTACACGCAGCTGCACCTACAGACCTTCGGCGACACGATGCGGCCCGCCCGCGGCAGCTCGGTCGCGCAGACCATGGGGCTGTGGGCGCGCTATCGCTGGCCGACCGGCTGGGAAGCCTTCGGCCGCCCGGTGCGCTGGGTGATCGACGGATCCTTCACCAGCTATTTCGGCGACCAGGAACAGGTGCTCGGCTTTTCCTGGGCGGCCAAGGTCGGTGGGGGGCTCGAGGTCGATCTCGGGCGCTACGAGATCGGCGCCATGGGCATCAACGTGTCGCGCGTCCGCCTGATCGGCCGCTACTTCTACGGCGATGGCGGCGTGACCGGGACCTCGGTGGGCCTCGGCATCAGCTTCTGACGCCGCGCGCGACGAAGGGCGCGTCCCGCGTCGCCGCCAGCCCGTCCCAGGCGGCGCGCACGGCGGCCGCGCCATGCGCGCGTTCCAGCCGCCGCAGCGTGAAATGCCCGCGGGCGACGCTGCGGAAATGCTCGAGGAAGGCGATGTTGACCGCCGCCCCCGCCGCCGCGCCGATCACCGGCGCGGCCTGGGCGGACAGCTTCAGCCCGACCGGCCCGACGAAGCGCGCGGCCACCGCGGCGACGAAGCCCGGCACCAGCGTGCGCCCGACCGCGCCCTTCAGCGCTTCCGCCAGCGCCAGGCGCACGGCGAAATAGCCGCTTTCCGCCGCGTCGTCCGACGCGCTGGTGCCGCCGAGCGCGAAGACCTTCAGGCATTCCGCGGCCGCGCCGGGCGCGGAGAGGTCCTCCCCCGCCTCCGCCGCCACGGCGGCGACCTGGCGGAGCAGGATGGTGGTGGAGACCGGCAGTTCCGCCAGCGTGCCCGGCAGCCCGAAGGCGCCGCCCAGCGCGCCCGAGGCGGCGGCGAGGCCGCGATGGAACCAGGCGGAGGAGACGGGCAGCGGCGTCGCCGCGGGGCCCGAGGCCAGCGCCGCCTTCATGGCGGCGGAAAGCGCGCCGCGCACCGCGCCGTCGAGCCCGCCCTGGATCGCGGCGGGCAGGCGCGCGCGCAGCGCCTCGACCGGCATCCCCGCCATGCCGGCCAGTCGCGCGGCCAGCGACGGGTTCTCCAGCGCCTCGAAGGCGGCGCGGAGGTCCGACACCGCCTCGGGCGGCAGGCCGGGCGGGGGGATGGTGAGGCTCATGAGCGCCGCGAGGCCAGCTACAGGATGAACCGCGACAGATCCGCGCTGCCGGCCAGCGGCGCGACGCGGTCCTTCACCAGCGCGCCGTCCACCCGCACCGTCTCCCCCCCGCGGTCGGAGGCGGTGAAGGAGACCTCCTCCAGCAGCCGCTCCAGCACCGTCGCCAGCCGCCGCGCGCCGATGTTCTCGACGCTGGCGTTGATCTCGGCGGCGAGGTCGGCCACCGCATCGACCGCGTCCGGCGCGAAGTCGAGCGTCACGCCCTCCGTCCCCAGCAGCGCGACATACTGCTTCAGCAGGGAATGCTCGGGCTCGGTCAGGATGCGGCGGAAATCGTCGCGCCCCAGCGCCTTCAGCTCGACGCGGATCGGCAGGCGGCCCTGCAGTTCCGGCAGCAGGTCCGAAGGCTTCGCCAGGTGGAAGGCGCCCGAGGCGATGAACAGGATATGGTCGGTCTTCACCGGCCCATGCTTGGTCGAGACTGTGGTCCCCTCGATCAGCGGCAGCAGGTCGCGCTGCACGCCTTCGCGGCTCACGTCGCCGCCGCGGAAGCCGCCTTCCGACGTGCGCGCGCAGACCTTGTCGATCTCGTCGATGAAGACGATGCCATTGGCCTCGGCATTCGCGACGGCGTCGCGCACCAGCGCATCCTGGTCGAGCAGCTTGTCCGCTTCCTCCCGCGTCAGCACGATCCGCGCCTCGGCGACGTTCATCTTCCGCGAGCGCGCGCGGCCGCCGAACATGCGGCCGAGCATCTCCTGCATGTTCTGCATCTGCGCGCCCTGCGCGCCGGGCAGGTCGATCATGCCGATCGGCAGGCCGCCGGCGGCCTCGGCCACCTGCACCTCGACCTCCCGCGTCTCGAGCGCGCCGTCGCGCAGCATGCGGCGGAACTTCATGCGCGTCTCGCCCGAGGCGCCGTCGCCCACCAGCGCGGTCAGCAGCCTTTCCTCGGCGGCGAGTTCGGCCTTGGCCTGCACGCCGCGGCGTGCCTGCTCGCGGGCCATGGTGATCGCGGCCTCGACCAGGTCGCGCACGATGGAATCCACGTCGCGGCCGACATAGCCGACCTCGGTGAACTTGGTCGCTTCCACCTTCAGGAAGGGCGCATTGGCGAGCTTCGCCAGCCGGCGCGCGATCTCGGTCTTGCCGCAGCCGGTCGGGCCGATCATCAGGATGTTCTTGGGCACCACCTCCTCGCGCAGCCCTTCGGGCAATTGCTGGCGGCGCCAGCGGTTGCGCAGCGCGATGGCGACGGCGCGCTTGGCGTCCTGCTGGCCGACGATGTGGCGGTCGAGCTCGCTGACGATCTCGCGCGGGCTCAGGTTGATCGACTCGGACATTTATCTGGCCCTCAGACGGCGGGCGGCCGGCATCCGCCGGCCTTGCCTTCGCGCCATGCACTGGCGTGCCGGCGGTGGTGGTTGGGTTGGGCGCGGTCGCGCGTTGCGCTCCCGGATCGCGGCGTGCCGCGATCCGCGGCGGAGTATTGTCGTGCGCGAAGCGTCACGCCTGCGACTCCAGGCTTTCCAGCACGAAGTTGCCGTTGGTGTAGACGCAGATGTCGGCGGCGATCTTCATCGACCGGCGGCAGATCTCCTCGGCGTCGAGCGCATCGACCGGCAGCAGCGCGCGCGCCGCGGCCAGCGCGTAGTTGCCGCCCGACCCGATGCCGATGACGCCGTCCTCCGGGTCCAGCACGTCGCCCTGGCCGGTCACCAGCAGGGACCGCTTAGTGTCCGCCACCGCGAGCAGCGCTTCCAGCCGCCGCAGGTAGCGGTCCGTCCGCCAGTCCTTCGCAAGGTCGACACAGGCGCGCTCCAGCTGGTCGGGGAAGCGTTCCAGCTTCGCCTCCAGGCGTTCCAGAAGCGTGAAGGCGTCGGCGGTGGCGCCGGCGAAGCCGGCAAGCACTTTGCCGCCGGCGATGCGGCGCACCTTGCGCGCATTGCCCTTCACCACCGTCTGGCCAAGCGAAACCTGCCCGTCGCCGGCCATGGCCACGCGGCCCGCCTTGCGCACGCAGAGAATGGTGGTGCCGTGCCACCCGAGGGGATCGTGCTGTGGGGATTCCATGATGGCGCGAATGTGGGCCGTCCCCGCGAACAACTCAACTCGTGTGCGTATCGGTTCGCGTCCGCTTACCGTTGAGTAGCGGGTGTCATGCTTCTGTGACGTTGCCCTATGCCGGGCACGCCAAGCGGGATGCCTTCGATGCGCCTACGAATCGTCCACCTGTTGATCGGTCTCCTGGCCGCGATCGTCGTCGTGAACGCCGCCGCCAGCGCCTTCGCGTGGCTGAGCATGCGCGACGATGCCGGGCGGATGGAATCGGTCCGCGACGATACGGTCGAACCGATGCGGCACCTCAAGGCGATCTCCGACGCCTACGCCGTGCAGGTGGTCGATGCCGCGCACAAGGTGCGCAACGGCAACTTCACCTGGGAGGAAGGCGAGGCATCGGTCCTCGCCGCCGTGCGGATCATCGAGTCCAGCTGGACCGCCGTCAGCGCCACGCGCTTCGAAGGCGACGGCGCGGCCGCCTTCGCGCAGGCGCGCGAACGCCGCGCGGTCGCCGAACGCCTCGTCGCCGACCTGCGCCGCGTGCTCGCCGCGCGCGACACGGCGGGCCTCGACACGCTGGTGCGCGAACGCCTCTATGCCGCGATCGACCCCTTCACCGAATCCGTCGGCGCCGTGCTCGATGCCGCGGTCGCCATGGCGCATAGCCGCATCTCGGAAGGCGTCGACGAACTCGGCGAACATACGGCCGTGCTTGCGGTCATGGTGCTGCTCGGCCTGGGCACCGCGCTCATTGCCGGCTGGGTCGTCATCGGACGCGTCACGGGCCCGATCGGGCGCCTGACCGGCGCGATGGGCGCGCTTGCCCGCGGCGACCTTGCCGCCGACGTGCCCGGCGCCGGCCGCCGCGACGAGATCGGCGACATGGCCGCCGCCGTCCTCGTCTTCAAGGAAGGCGCGGTCGAGAATGCCCGCCTGCGCGCCGCCCAGGTCGAGGCCGAGGCCGCCGCCGCCGCTGCCCGCAGGGAGGCGCTGGAAGGCATGGCGCGCCGCGTAGAGGAGGAGACGCGCGGCGCCGTCGATGCCGTCTCCGCCCGCATGACGAGCGTGACGAAGGTCGCGAGCGGCGTCGGCCAGGCCACCGGCCGCATCCGGACGGAGAGCGATTCCGTCGCCGAGGCGGCGCGGGAGGCGCTTGGCGCCACCCAGACCGTGGCCGCCGCGACCGACGAGCTCTCCGCCTCCATCCGCGAGATCGCCGGCCGCGTGACGGATGCTGCCGCCGCCGCCCGGTCCGCCGTGGACGGCGTGGAGCACGGCACGCGCACCATCGTCAGCCTGCAGGACGCGGTCGCCCGGATCGGGGAGGTCGCCGCCCTGATCGCCGACATCGCGGGGCAGACCAACCTGCTCGCCCTGAACGCGACCATCGAGGCCGCGCGGGCCGGCGAAGCCGGCAAGGGCTTCGCCGTGGTGGCGGGGGAGGTGAAGTCGCTCGCCACCCAGACAGCCCGGCGCACCGAGGACATTTCGAAGCAGATCGCGCTGATCACGGCCGCGACGAGCGAGGCGGTGCAGGCCGTGCAGGGCATCGCCCAGTCGGTCGGCGCGCTCGACGGCATCGCGGCCGGCATCGCCGAGGCGATGGACCAGCAGACCGTCGCGACGACCGAAATCGCGCGCGCCGTCTCCTCCGCCGCCTCCGCGGTGCAGGATGTCGAGATGCGGATGAAGGGCGTGGCCGCCGAATCGCGCAGCGGCGCCGATGCGGCGACGGAGATGGCGGGCGCCGCCGAGGACGCGCAGGGTTCGGTGGCGGAGTTGCGCGGCGCGCTCGTCCGCATCGTGCGGACCTCGACCGACGAGGTGGATCGCCGCATGCACGAACGCCATCCCGTGGATCGCGCCGCGACGCTCCGGCTGAATGGCGCCGCGCCGCGGGAGGTGCGCGTCATGGATCTTTCGGAAGGTGGCGCCGGCATCGCGATGACGCCCGGGGAAGCCCGCCACGGGCAGACCGGCAGCCTGCGGCTCGAGGGCACCGAGTTCCCCGTGCGCGTGACCTCGGTCGACAAGGATCGCGTCGGCCTGGTCTTCGGCGCCGCCGGGGCGGATGCGATGGCCGTCGTGCGGCGGATCACGGGGGTGAAGGCGGCGGCGTGACGCAGGCGGCCGGACCGCGGTTCAGCCGGGCTCCGGCGTCGTGTCCAGCGCCAGCGCCCGCGCATAGACCTCCCGCTTCTTGACCCCCGTGGCGGCGGCGACGCTCGCCGCGGCGTCGCGCAGGCTCATTCCGCCGGCGAGGGCCGCGCGCAGCGCGGCGTCGATATCCGCCGCCCCCGCCGCCGCTTCCTCCGGCGCCGGGCCGACCAGGATGCAGATCTCCCCGCGCGCCTCCGCCGTCGCGTAGTGCGCGGCGAGGTCGCCGAGGCTGCCGCGGCGCACTTCCTCGAACCGCTTGGTCAGTTCGCGCGCGACGGCGGCCGGGCGCTCGGGGCCGAGCGCCTCGGCCAGGGCCGCGAGCGCCTCGGCCAGGCGATGGGGCGCCTCGTACAGCACCAGGGTCGCCGAAAGCCCGGCACGCTCGATCCCGCGCAAGCGTGACAATTCGGCCGCGCGCGGCCCCGACCGTGCCGGCAGGAAGCCCAGGAACAGGAAGGGGTGCGGCGGCAGGCCGGACAGCGCCAGCGCCATGACCGCCGCGTTCGGCCCCGGCACGGCCGAAACCTGGATGCCGGCGGCGATCGCCGCGCGCACCAGCCGGTAGCCCGGGTCGCTGACCAGCGGCGTGCCGGCATCGGAGACCAGGGCGAAGGATTCGCCCGCCGCCATGCGTTCGACCAGGCGGGGGGCTTGCGCCGCCTCATTGTGTTCGTGCAAGGGGATCATCGTCGCCGCGATGCCTTGCCGGGCGAGCAGGCCGCCGGTCACCCTGCTGTCCTCGCACAGCACGGCGTCGGCATCCCTGAGCGCCGCCAGGGCCCGCGGCGAGAGATCGCCGAGGTTGCCGATCGGCGTCGCGACCAGCACCAGGCCCGGCCTTCCCGGGCCGCCGGGAGGATCCGAGGACCGTGTCCCTTCTGCCGCGCTTTCCCCTCCCACGCCGCCTGTCCCTCCCCGTGCTCTGCGCCCTTGTGGGGCTCGCGGGCTGCGGGCCGCAAGCCTCGGGCCCCGCGGCGGGGCCGCTGCAGGACCCGCCGCGCAACCGGATCGCGCTGCTGCTGCCGCTGTCGGGGCCCCAGGCGCCGCTCGGCGCGGCCATGCAGCAGGCGGCGGAACTCGCGCTGTTCGAGCGCGGCAACCGCGGCGTCGACTTCCTGCCGATGGACACGGGCGGCACCGCCTCAGGCGCCGCGGCCGCGGCGCGGCGGGCGGTGGGCGAAGGGGCGCGCATGATCGCCGGACCCCTGACCGCGGCCGAGACCTCCGCCGCCTCGGGCCCCGCGCGGGCGGGACGCGTGCCGATCCTCGCCTTCACCAACGATGCCGCGCAGGCCGGCCCCGGCGTCTGGACGCTCGGCGTCACGCCGGCGCAGCAGGTCCGGCGCGCCATGGGTGCCGCCGTGTCGGGCGGGGCGCGGCGCTTCGCCCTCGCCGCCCCCGACGACGCCTTCGGCCGCGCGCTGGCCGAGGCGATGCGCAGCGAGGCCGCGACCTGGACGCTGCCCGACCCCGTCATCCTGCTGCATGCGGCGCGCGCCGACGGCGCGGGGGTGGCGCGCGACCTCGCCGCACGGGCGCCGGGCGGGCTCGACGCGGTGATGATCGGCGGCGCGGGCGCGCAGGCGCGCGGCATCGCGGGCGGGCTCGCGGCGGCGGGCATCGCGCCGGCCCCGCGCATCCTGGGCCATGCGCTCTGGGCGATGGACGCGACGCTCGGCCAGGAACCCGCGCTGCATGGCGCGATCTTCGCCGCCCCCGACCCGCGCAGCCGCGCCCGCTTCGATGCGCGCTACGAAGGCGCCTTCGGCGAGCGCCCGCCGCGGCTGGCCGGCATCGCCTACGACGCGGCGGGGCTCGCCGCGCGCGTGGTGCTGACGCCGCGCGGCCAGTCCGGCCCGAACACGGGGGAGGTGTTCGACGGCGTGGACGGCCCCGTGCGCCTGCAGCCGGAAGGCCGGGTGCAGCGCGGCCTCGCGCTGTTCGCGGTGGAGCCGACGGGCGAGGCGCGCATGGTGGAACCAGCCCCGGCGCCGGGTGCCGCCGGGTCCTGACCGGGCCCATGATCGGGGATGCGCCGCGCCCGGGCCCCTGGCTCCGCGCCAGCCTGACCGTCGCTGGCGCCCCCGCGGGCTGCCTGCTGCTGCTGATGGGGTCCGGCGCGCTGTCGCCCCGGGCCGGCTTCGCGGCGCTGATCGTGACGCTGCTGGCCGGCGCGGGCGTGGCGCATGTCTGGCTCGGCAACCTCGCGCGGCTGGCCGCGCAGATCCGCAGCGCGGCCGCGGGCGGCGACCTGCCGCGCCTGACGGTCGCGCCGCTGCTGCCCTCGGTGCAGGAGGTGGCGGACGGCGTGAACCGGCTGGCCCGCAGCCTCGCCGAGCGCGGCGCGCTGGTCGAGACGCTGCGCCGGGCCGATGCCGCGATCATCGAGGCGCTGCCCGACCCGCTGCTGGTGCTCTCGGAATCCAGGCTGCCGCTGCGTGCGAACCGGGCGGCGCGGGAAATGCTCGGCGCCCCGGCCGATGCCGGCGCGGCGCCGACCGACGCGGCCGCGCTGCTGCGCCACCCCGCGCTGGCGGAAGCGCTGGACCGCGCCCTGGCGGCCAGGCAGCCCATGGTCGCGGACCTGGTGCTGCCGGTGCCGGTGCTGCGCGACCTGGTGGCGCAGATCATTCCCATGGACCCGCCGCTGGCCGATGGCGGGCGCATCCTGGTGCTGCTGTCCGACCGCACGCGGGAGCGGGCGGTGGAGCGGATGCGCGCGGACTTCGTCGCCAATGCCAGCCATGAATTGCGCACGCCGCTCGCCAGCCTGATCGGCTTCATCGAGACGCTGCGCGGTCCGGCGGCCGACGACCCGGCCGCGCAGCAGCGCTTCCTCGGCATCATGGCGGAACAATCGGACCGGATGCGGCGGCTGATCGACGACCTGCTCGGCCTGTCGCGGATCGAGATGGCGGAGCACCAGGCGCCGACCGGGCGGGCCGACGTGGCGTCCGTGGCGCGGGCGGAGGCGGAGGCGATGGCCCCGATCCTCGCGCAGCGGCAGGTTCGGCTCAGCCTCGACCTGCCGGACGCGGCCATCGCCGACCCGGCCGATGCCGACCAGGTGGCGCAGGTGGTGCGCAACCTCCTCGACAACGCGATCCGCCATGGGCGGGAGGGTGGGGAGGTGCGCCTTGCGGTCACCCCCGGTCCTGGGCGCGACGGCCGCCCGGGCGTCACGCTGTCGGTCGCCGATGACGGGCCCGGCGTGCCGCGGGACGAGATCCCCCGCCTGACCGAGCGCTTCTACCGCGTGGACAAGGGGCGGTCCCGGCGGGCGGGGGGGACGGGGCTCGGCCTCGCCATCGTGAAGCACATCGTGAACCGGCACCGCGGGACCCTGGCGATCGAGAGCGAGGAAGGGGCGGGGACCCTGTTCCGGGTGTGGTGGCCGGGGGTCGATCCGGGCCCCGGGACATAAAGATATCATTATGAGTGGCTGTGCTCTCTGGCCTCCCCCGGCCGGGCGTGCTACCGCGCCCGCCTGACATCAACCGTTGAAGAGTGAGAGCGCATGTCCGCTGCCGATTATGTCGTGAAGGACCTCTCCCTGGCCTCCTGGGGCCGCAAGGAGATCTCGATGGCCGAGGACGAGATGCCCGGCCTGATGGCCGTGCGCGCCGAATACGGCCCGTCCCAGCCGCTCAAGGGCGCGCGCGTCGCGGGCTGCCTGCACATGACCATCCAGACCGCCGTGCTGATCGAGACGCTGAAGCATCTCGGCGCCGATGTCCGCTGGTCGTCGTGCAACATCTTCTCCACCCAGGACCACGCCGCGGCCGCGATCGCCGAGACCGGCACGCCGGTCTTCGCCGTGAAGGGCGAGACCCTTCCGGAATACTGGCAGTACGTGAAGCGCACGCTGGAATGGGCCGATGGCGGCACGCCCAACGTGCTGCTCGACGACGGCGGCGACATGACGCTGTTGGTCCACTACGGCCTGCGCGCCGAGCAGGGCGACGTCGCCTTCCTCGACAAGCCGACGAATGAGGAGGAGGAGGTCTTCTTCGCCCTCATCAAGGATTGCCTGAAGACCAAGCCGGGCTGGTTCGCGCAGTTGGCGAAGAACATCGTCGGCGTGTCCGAGGAGACGACGACGGGCGTGCATCGCCTGTACAACATGGCGAAGGAAGGCAAGCTGCTGTTCCCCGCCATCAACGTGAACGACAGCGTAACCAAGTCGAAGTTCGACAACCTGTACGGCTGCCGTGAGTCGCTGGTGGACGCGATCCGCCGCGGCACGGACGTGATGATGGCCGGCAAGGTCGCGATGGTCTGCGGCTTCGGCGACGTGGGCAAGGGCTCCGCCGCCTCGCTGCGCAATGCCGGCTGCCGCGTGATGGTCAGCGAGGTCGATCCGATCTGCGCCCTGCAGGCCGCGATGGAAGGCTATGAGGTCGTGACGATGGAGCAGGCCGCCCCGCAGGCGGACATCTTCGTCACCGCGACCGGCAACATCGACGTCATCACGGTGGACCACATGCGCGCGATGAAGCACCGCGCCATCGTGTGCAACATCGGCCACTTCGACAGCGAGATCCAGGTCGCCGGCCTGCGCAACTACAAGTGGGACAACATCAAGCCGCAGGTGGACGAGATCGAGTTCCCCGACAGCAAGCGCATCATCCTGCTGTCCGAAGGGCGCCTGGTGAACCTCGGCAACGCGACGGGGCACCCTTCCTTCGTGATGTCGGCGTCCTTCACCAACCAGACGCTCGCGCAGATCGAGCTTTGGACGAACCCGGGCAAGTACGAGAAGAAGGTCTACGTGCTGCCCAAGCACCTGGACGAGAAGGTGGCGTCGCTGCACCTCGCGAAGGTGGGCGCGACGCTGACCCGCATGAGCGCGGCGCAGGCTTCCTACATCGGCGTCGAGCAGCAGGGGCCGTTCAAGGCGGAGCAGTACCGCTACTGACCGGCATCGAGGGGGGCGCCGCCCCCCTCGACCCCCCGCCAAAGGCCGAGAGGCCTTTGGAAACCGGTACCTGGGTTACTCCAGGGCTGCGACGCAGGCCCGCAGCAGGGTGGCGATCTCCTCCGCCCGCGCGCGTGGCTCCGTCGCCGTCACCGCGAGCGAGCCCGCCGTGAACGCCGCGCCGAAGCGGATGCGCACGGGATGGCGGCGCGGCAGGCGGCGGTTGCGCGGCATCGCCTCGAATGCGCCCTCGATCAGCGCGGGCACCACGACCACCTGATCCATCCCGTTCAGCACGCGGCCTATGCCGGGCAGGAAGCGCTGCAGCGCGCCATCGGGCGAGCGCCAGGATTCGGGGAACCAGACGAGACCTTCGCCGCGCGCCAGCACCGCGCGCGCCATCGCGGTGACCTGCGCGGGCTGCCGTTCATCGACCGGGAAGACATGGAAGGCGCGGGCGAAGGCGCGCGCGCCCGCGCTGCCGAACAGCCGCTCCACCGCCCCGCCCCACCACAGGCGTCGCATCGCGCCGAAAGGCAGCGCCGCCGCGACCAGCCCGGGATCGAGGTCGCTGACATGGTTGGCGACGATCACGAAGGGGCCGTCGCGCGGCACGGCGTCTGCGCCGATGGCGGAGAGCGAGAACATCGCCCGCCCGATCCCGCGCGCCATCGCCCAGCCGGCGAAGCGCACCGGCAGCAGCAGCGACGAAGGCGGCGTCGTCGCGCGCGCGGCATCGGCCGCCAGGTCGGCGGCGCTGCGCACGGGCATGGCGGGCGCGCCGCCGGCCGCGCGCTCCAGCAGCGCGCGCAGGCTCGTCATCTCCGCCATCTCCTCCTCGGTCAGGCGCAGCCCGGTCCGGCTTTCGATGTCGAGCGCGAGGGAGACCCATTCCAGGCTGTCGATGCCGAGGTCGAGCGCGGGATGCGCGCCGGGCGACAGCTGCTTGCCGGCGTAGCGCGCCGAAAGGATCTCCCACACCTCCCGCGCCCCCGGGGTGGCGATCAGCGCCGCTTCCTCCTCCGTCAGCGGCGGCGGCGGGGCAGCGCGGCCGGCGCGGAGCTCGTCGTAGAGCGCGGCCAGCCGGAAGCGCTGCACCTTGCCCAGCCGCGTGCGCGGCAGCGGCTCCCGCGCCAGCGCATAGCCGGCGAGGCGCTGGAACGACGGCAGGCCCTGCGCCGCTTCCGCCAGCGCGACGCGCACCACGTCCTCCGCGCGCGTGCTGCCGGTGGCGCGCACCGCGGCGAGGTCCGGCACCACCAGCGCGACCAGCGTGCCGTCCTTCTCCAGCACCGCGACTTCCTTGATGACGGGGTCGGCGGCGTAGGCGGCCTCCACCTCCTCCGGCATCACGTTCTTGCCGCCGCCGAGGACGATTACCTCCTTGCTGCGGCCGGTCACGTGCAGGAAGCCGTCGGTGTCGATGCGGCCGAGGTCGCCGGTGCGAAACCAGCCATCCTCGGTGAAGGAGGCGGCGTTCGCCTGCGGGTTGTTGCGGTAGCCGGAGAACACGTTGGGGCCGCGCAGCAGGATCTCGCCGATGCCGAGCGCGTCGGGCTGATCGATGCGCATCGCGGTGCCGGCCGCGACGGGCCGGCCTTCCGAGCCGACGCGCTGCGCGGCGGGGGTGTTGCCGGTGAAGAGCGAGGCGGTCTCGGCGAGGCCGTAGCCGTTCAGGACCCGCCAGCCGAGCGCCTCCAGCGTCCAGGTCGCGTCGGTGTCGAGCCTCGCGCCGCCCGAGACCATGAGCCGCAGGCTGGGCGCCATCTGCGCATGCAGCGCGCCGAACAGCCGCCGGCCAGGGTCGAGCCCGCCCTTGCGCAGGCTGGTCGCGAGTTCGAGCAACGCGCGGAAGATCGCCTGCGGCACGCGCCCGCGCGCCGCGACCCGCGCTTCCAGCCCCGCCAGCAGCGCGACATACAGCCGGGGGACGCCGATCATGATCGTCGCCTCCCCCTCCCTCAGCGCCTGCACGAGCAGCGGGCCGGTGACCGCTTCCGGCAGCACGATGGCGGCACCCGATGCGATCGGCGTCATCAGCCCGACGAGGAAGGGATAGACGTGGTGCAGCGGCAGCGGCACCAGCATCCGGTCCTCCGGCCCGATCATGTCCGTCGCGATCACGCCCCGGAGGTTCGCGGTCAGGTTCGCATGCGTCAGCGCGAAGGATTTCGGCGCGCCGGTGGTGCCTGACGTGTAGACGACCATCGCCTCCGCCTCGGGCGGCAGGTCGGGCAGCGGCGCGGCGGCCTCGGCGCGCAGCGCGTGCCAGCCCTCCGGCGCATCGGGCCGGTCCACCAGCACGACGCGCAGCCCGTCCCGTGGCGGGAAGGCGGCGGCATGCGCGGCGGAGGCGAAGAGCCAGCGGCAGCCCGCATCGGCGATGATGGCGGCGGCTTCCTCGGCCCCCGACAGGTCGTCGATCGCGACCGGCAGCGCGCCGGCGGCGCCGAGGGCGAGGCGCACCACGATCCAGTCGGGCGAGTTCGGCGCGTGGATCGCGACCGGCTCCCCCGGCGTGATGCCCGCGGCGACGAGGCCCGTCGCCAGCTGCTCGATGTCGCGTGCCAGCGCATCGCCGGGCCAGGCGCGTGGCCGGCCATTCTCCATCGTCACGACAGCCGGCCGCGGCCCGCGCGAGGCGAGCGCGGCGACCAGGCGCGCGGGGGTCCAGCAGGCGGCGTCCATCCTTGGGCGTCTCCGATCGGGGCGCCGGTCAGATGGGGGTGTCAGGCCACCTCGAACAAGCCCGCCGCGCCCTGGCCGCCGCCGACGCACATGGTCACGACCACGAAGTTCACGCCACGCTTCTTGCCCTCGATCAACGCGTGCGCGGCCATGCGCGCGCCGGACATGCCATAGGGATGGCCGATCGAGATGGCGCCGCCATCGACGTTGAGCAGATGGTCGGGGATGCCGAGGCGGTCGCGGCAGTACAGCACCTGGCAGGCGAAGGCCTCGTTCAGCTCCCATAGGCCGATATCCTCGACCTTCAGGCCGTGCTGCTTCAGCAGCTTCGGCACGGCGAAGACCGGCCCGATGCCCATCTCCCCCGGATCGCAGCCGGCGACGGCCATGCCGCGATAGATGCCGAGCGGCTGGAGTCCGCGCCGCGACGCCTCCGCTTCCTCCATCAGCACGCAGGCCGAGGCGCCGTCGCTGAGCTGGCTGGCATTCCCCGCCGTGATGAAGCGGCCCTGCTTGACCACCATGCCGTCCTTGAACACCGGCTTGAGCGACTGCAACCCCTCGAGCGTCGTGTCGGCGCGGTTGCCCTCGTCCTTCTTGAGCGTCGTCGGGACATCCAGGACCTCCCCCGTCTCCTTGTTCGCGAGCTTCATGACGGAGGGCAGCGGCACGATCTCGTCGTCGAAGGCGCCGCGCGCCTGGGCGGCGGCGGTTCGAAGCTGGCTGCGATAGGCGTATTCGTCCTGCGCGTCGCGGCCGATGCCGTAGCGTTCGGAGACGATCTCCGCGGTCTCGAGCATCGACATGTACAGCTGGGGCACGCGTTCCATGAGCGCGGGGTCGGCGCGGCGGTGCCAGTTGGCCTTTTCGTTCTGCACGAGAGAGATGGATTCGAGCCCGCCACCCACCGCGACCTGCATGCCGTCATGCAGGATCTGCTTCGCCGCGGTGGCGATGGCCATGAGGCCGGAGGAGCATTGCCGGTCGAGGCTCATGCCCGGCACCGTGTCCGGGCAGCCGGCGGCGAGTGCCACCTGACGGCCGACATTGCCGCCCTGGCAGCCCTGCTGGAGGGCGGCGCCCATGATCACGTCCTCGACCTCCGCCGGGTCGAGGCGCGCGCGGTCGATCGCCGCGCGCACGGCGTGGCCGCCGAGCGTCTGCGCGTTGGTGTCGTTGAAGGCGCCGCGATATGCACGCCCGATCGGCGTGCGGGCGGTGGAGACGATGACGGCGCTGCGCATGGCGCTTCCTTCCCTGCGTTGGTTGGCGGGGACGGTAGCGCAGGCGGTCAGGGCGCGCCCAGCCGCTTCCACACCCCGTCGGCGGTGGCGACGATGCGATCGCCCACCGTGATCTGCCCGCGCACGAAGACGACCGACCGCGTGGCGCGCACCGCTTCCGCCCGCGCTTCCAGGAATTCCCCGGCCTTGGCGCCGGAGACGAAATGCGTGTTGAGCTGGATGGTCACGACGGGGCCGCGCTTGGCCGCTTCCCAGCAGGTCACGCCCAGGATCTGGTCGAGGAAGGTGACGAGCATGCCGCCATGGATGATGCCATGCGCATTGCCGTGGCGCGGTTCCGCGACCAGGCCATAGGCCCAGCCATCGCCTTCCTTCTTCGACCAGAAGGGGCCGACGAGGGTGGGGAACCCCTCCTCATGCCAGCGGAGATGCTTCCAGCCATGCGCGGCGGGGTCGAAGGGGGCGGGCGCGTCGGTCATGGCGGTGGCTTCGCCCGGCGCGGCGGCGGCGTCAACGGGGGGCGCCCAGGACCGCAGGAATCGACGCGGTCCCGCGGAAAACATGCGCAGGCCTCGTCGCGCGGCCTTGGCACGGCGCGAAACGGGTCTAGCGTGGCGGCCATGCGCCTGTACCACGCCCCCGGCTCGCCCTATGCCCGCATCGCCCGCATGGCGGTGATCGAACTCGCCCTGGCCGACCGCGTGTCGGTGGAGGAGGCGACGCTGCGCGACCCTGCCTCCGTCCTGCTGCCCTTCAACCCGGTGGGCCGCGTGCCGGCGCTGGTGATGGACGACGGGACGACCATCACCGAGACGACGCCGGTGCTGATGATGCTCGACAGCCTGGTGGAACCCGCGCGGCGCCTGCTGCCCGGGCCCGACGCGCCGCGCGCGCTGGCCGCCTATGGCCGCGTGCTCGGCATGATGGACGGCATCGCGGTGTGGAACCGCGAACTGCGCCGGCCCGAGCATGAACGCAGCCCCGGCGTCATCGCGCTGGAAGCGCTGCGCGCCGTGCGCATCGCCGATGCGCTGGAACGCGACGCGGCGGCGGGCGGCTTCGCAGCGCGCGACGCGGCGTGGTTCGCGCTGGTGGCGCTGCTCGGCTATTGCGAGGTGCGCCACCCCTCCTTCGCCTGGCGGCAAGGGCGGCCGGTGCTGTCCGCGCTGTTCGACGCGGCGCAGGCGCGGCCCTCGGTCGCGGCGACGGTGCCGCCGCCGCGCTGAGGGATCAGGACGGCATGCGGATGTTCCGCGTGCGGATGAGGTTGCCCCACTTCTCGCTCTCCCGCGTCCAGTAGGTCGCGAATTCCGCCGGCGTGCCGCCGACCGGATCGGCGCCCTGGGCGATGACCCGCTGGCGGAAGGCTGGGTCCGCCACCGCCGCGCGCACCGCGGCCGCGATCGCCTCCGTCACCGGCGCCGGCAGGCCGGCGGGGCCGAGGATCGCCATGTCGGTCGAGGATTCGAAGCCCGCGACGCCGGCATCCTGCAGGGTGGGCACATCGGGCGCGAGCGGCGAGCGCGTGGCGGTCGACACCGCGAGCATCTTCAGCGTGCCGGCCTGGCGGTGCGGCAGCGCCGTGATGGCGTCGATGAAGGACATCTTCGTCTCGCCCGACAGCACCGCCTGGGCCGACGGCGCGCCGCCGCGATAGGGCACGTGCACCATGTCGAGCCCCGCCGCGGCCATCAGCAGCTCGGTCGCGAGGTGGCTCGTCGCGCCGATGCCGGCGGAGGAGAAGTTCACCTGCCCCGGCCGCGCGCGCACATAGGCCAGGAACTCCTGGATCGTGGCCACGGGCACGGAGGGATGCACGCAGACCGCCTGCGCCGTGCGCGCGACCAGCGTCACGCCGGTGAAGGCCGTGCGGTTGTCGTAGGGCAGTTGCGTGAGGAGATGCGGCGCGATGGCGTAGGTGCTGTTGGTGCCGAAGATCAGCGTCGCGCCATCCGGCCGCTGCTGCGCGACGTGGCCGTGGCCGATCGTGCCGGAGGCGCCGGCGCGGTTCTCCACCACGAAGGGATGGCCGAGGGTTTCCGAGAAGCGCTGCGCGAAGAGCCGCGCCATGGTGTCCGACGATCCGCCGGGCGGCCAGGGATTCACCAGGGTGACCTGGCGCGTCGGCCAGGCGGCCTGCGCGCGGGCGACGTGCAAGGCGGGCACGGCAAGGGATGCGCCGAGCAGCGCGCGGCGGCTGGTGCTTGTCATGACGGGGCCTCCTGGGGGGTGGGAAGATCGATGACGAGGTTGCGGAAGGCATCCACTGTCACGCGCGCGCCGGGCGGCACGACGCAGGTGGATTCGCGCTCCTCGACCAGCGCCGGGCCGGCGAAGGCCGCGCCGGGGGCCAGCGCGTAGCGGTCGATCACCGCGCAGTCGCACCAGCCATGGCCTTCAAACAGGGCGCTGCGCGTGCCGCGCGCCGCGGCGCGGCCCTCGGCGATGTTCGCACCCTTCATGTCGATGTCGCGCCCGGGTGCCGCGGCGGCGAGGCGCCAGGTCAGCGCCTCCACCGGCAGTTCATCGAGCGCGCGGCCGAAGCGTTCGCGATACGCGGCGAGGAAAGATTCGCGGATCGCCGGCAGGTCGGCCGCGGTCGGCGCCATGGTCGGCAGCGGCACGGGGATCTCGAAGCCCTGGCCGACATAGCGCATGTCGGCCGCCGGGCGGAACGCGATCGCCGCCGGATCGGCGCCCGCGCCGGTCAGCAGCGCGCGGGCTTCCGCCTCCATCTCGGCATACAGCGCGGCGACCTTGCCCCAGTCGAGCCGTTCCAGCCGCCCGACCAGGCTGCGCACCAGGTCGGTCGCCGGCGGGGCGACGAGGAAGCCGAGCGCGGAGGCGACGCCGGCGCCGAGCGGCACGAGCACGCGACCCATCTTAAGCCGCCGCGCGAGGTCGCAGGCATGCACCGGCCCCGCGCCGCCGAAGGCGACCAGCGTGTAGCGCCGCGGGTCGCGGCCTTTCTCGGCCAGGTGCATGCGCGTCGCGGCCGCCATGGTCTCGTCCACGATGCGCCGGATGCCGAGCGCGGCGTCGTCCGGCGTCACGCGCAGCGAGGTCGCGAGCCGGTCGGTTACGGCGCGCTTCACGGCATCGAGGTCGAGCGCCATCTCCCCACCCAGGAAGTAGGCGGGGTCGAGCCGGCCGAGCACGAGGTCGGAATCCGTCACCGTCGGCTCCGTGCCGCCGCGCCCGTAGCAGATCGGCCCCGGCTTCGCGCCCGCGCTGCGGGGCCCCACCTTCATCAGCCCGGAGCCTTCGTCGACGCGCGCGATGGAACCCCCGCCGGCGCCGATCTCGATCATGTCGACGACGCTGACCTTGAGCGGCAGGCCCGATCCCTTCTGGAAGCGGCGCACGCGGCCGGCCTCGAACTCGAACTTCCGGTCGGGCGCGCCGTTCTCGATCAGGCACATCTTCGCCGTGGTGCCGCCCATGTCGTAGGAGACGACGTGGTCGAGCCCCGATTGCCGCGCGAGCCAGGACGCCGCCATCGCGCCCGCCGCCGGGCCGGATTCGATCAGGCGGATGGGAAAGTCCTTCGCCTCCTGCACGCTCGCGATGCCGCCGCCCGAGAGCATGACATAGAGCGCGCCAGTGACGCCGAGTTCCGCCAGCCGCGCCTCGAGCCGGTCCAGGTAGCGCAGCATGCGCGGCTGGACATAGGCGTTGGCGCAGGCGGTGGAGATGCGCTCGAACTCGCGGATCTCCGGCGCGACGGCGGAGGAGAGGGTCAGCGCGATGCCGGGATGCGCGGCGCGGACGATCTCGGCCGCGCGCTTCTCGTGCCGCGCGTCGCGCCAGGCATGCATGAAGCCGATGGCGATGGCCTCCACGCCCTCCGCCACCAGCGCCGCGGCCTGGCGCGCGACGGCCGCTTCGTCCAGTGGCTTCAGTTCGGCGCCATGCACGTCGAGCCGGCCCGGGACTTCGAGCCGCAGCGCCCGCGGCACCAGAGTCGGCGCGGGTTCGAGGAACAGGTCGTAGAGGTCGTAGCGCGTCTCCTTGCCGATCTCGATGGAGTCGCGGAAGCCTTCCGTCGTCAGCAGCCCGACCTTGCAGCCGGTGCGCTCGATGATGGTGTTGGTCACCAGCGTCGTGCCATGCACCACGGAATGCAGCGCGGCGGGCGGCAGGCCGGTTTCCTCGAGCAGGCGCGCGATGCCGGCGACGATCGCCTCGGACGGATCGTCGGGCGTGGTCAGGCGCTTGCCGGTGGCGACCAGGTTGCGCGCGGGGTCGTGCAGGACGAAGTCGGTGAAGGTGCCGCCGACATCGACACCGATGCGTGCGGTGGGGGTCATGACTTCACCCCGTAGTCGCGCGCCGCGCCTTCGGCCGTGACGTAGCCGTTCCGCACATCCTCGGCGAGCGCCGCCGGGTCGCGCGCCTTCGGGTCGCCATACCCGCCGCCCCCCGCATAGTGCATCCGCAGCCGCGCGCCGGCCGCGACCGTGGTGCGGGACTTCGGATGCGGCCGCGTGCCGTCCGCGAGTTCGATCAGCGCCGCCCCGCCCGGCCCGCCGCCGAGCACGCCGAGCGCCGGATGGTCGCGCCGGTCCGACAGCAGGGAGAGCCGCACCGCGTCGGGTGCGCGCACCTCGATCTCCACCTCCTGCCCCAGCCCGCCGCGGAACCTTCCCGCGCCGCCGGAATCGGGCAGCAGCTGCTTCTTCCAGACGACCAGCGGCGCGACGCTTTCATAAGCCTCGATCGACCCCGCGCCGACATTGGTCGGGAAGGCGGTGGTCGGCAGCCCGTCCCGGTGCGGGGAAGCGCCCATGCCGCCCGATGCGAAGAGCACCTGGGAGAAGCGGTCCCCATCCGCGGTCATGCCGCTGAACAGCGCGCGCATGGTCGGCGCGCCGCCGCATTCGGCGATGATCTTCTCCGGCATCACCGGCGCCAGCGCCTTGTAGATCGCGCCCGCCAGCAGGTGCCCCGTGAGTTGCCGCGCGCTGCACGGCGCGGGGAAGCGGGGGTTGAGGATGCTGCCCTCGGGCGCGGCGACGGTGATCGCCTGGTAGGACCCCTCGTTGCGCGGCGTGAAGGGGTCGAGCGCGCATTTGATCGGATAGACCGAATAGGCGTGGGTGTAGTTCATCACGCAGTTGATGCCGCGATCGACCTGCGGGGAGGTCCCGGCGAAGTCGATATGCATGGTGTCGCCGCGGATCGTCACCTCGCAGACGATGCGCGTGATCGCCTCGTCGAAGCCGTCCGCCTCCAGCACGCTGCGCCAGGTGCCGTCGGGAAGTGCCGCGATGGCGCGGCGCATCGCGGCGTCGGCGCGGGCGGTCAGCGCGGCCGACAGCCCCTGCAGGTCGGGCAGTCCGGTGTCGGAGAGGAATTCGGCGACGCCCTGCGCGCAGACGCGGTTGGCGACGACCTGCGCCTCCAGGTCGCCCAGCACCTGGCGCGGCACGCGCACGTTGGACAGCAGGATGTCCACCAGCTGTTCGTTGCGTTCCCCCGCGCGATACAGGCGCGAGGGCGGGATGCGGATGCCTTCCTCGAACAATTCGCGGCAATCGGCCGACCAGAGCGATCCGCCGACATCCGGCGAATGGGAGATCGACCCCGCGAAGCCCACCAGCGCGCCGCGGTGGAAGATCGGCGTCACCGCCGTGAAGTCCGGCAGGTGGCCGGTGGCGAGCCAAGGGTCGTTGGTGATGACGCAGTCGCCCGGCTGCCAGGTCTCGGCCGGGAAGCGTTCCAGGAAGGTCTTGGTCGTCTTGGGCAGGATGCAGGAGAAGGAGGCGATGCCGCCGGTGTTCTCGCTCACGCTGTCGCCGTTGCGGTCCATCAGCACCGTGGCGAAGTCGTTCGACTCGCGCACGATGGTGGAGAAGGCGGTGCGCAGCAGGCCGGTGGCGGCCTCGTCGGCGATGGAGATCAGCCGGGACCAGTGGATCTCAAGGCTGATGGGGTCGAAGGCGTCGGGCTCGGGCATGGGGGGATGGTTCAACCGCGCGGCCACGGGCGCAACCCACCAAATGCAGGCGGGCGCCCTGGACCTTCCGGCCATGCGCGGTTCTACTGCGCGCAACGGCGCGCGACGCGCCGAACGGGAGAGGACACGCCATGCGCGCCATCATCGCGCTTCTCGTCGCCTGCGCGACCGCGCTGGCCGGGCCGGCCGCCGCGCAGGGCGGCTTCCCCGAGCGGCCGGTCCGCATGGTGGTGCCCTTCGCCGCCGGCGGCGCGGCGGACATCGTCTCCCGCCTGGTCGCGCAGGGCATGGCGGAGGATCTCGGCCAGCCGGTGGTGGTGGAGAACCGGGGCGGGTCGGGCGGCGTGATCGGGTCCCAGGCGGCGCTGACCGCGCCGGCGGACGGATACACCATCGTCTTCCACACCGCGTCCTCCGCCGTGCTGAACGTAGCGCTCTACCGCAACCTGCCCTTCGACATGCGGCGGTCCTTCGTGCCGGTCTCGCTCGTCGGGCTGGTGCCGAACATCATCGTGGTGAACCCGCGCCTGCCGGCGGCGAACCTGCGCGAATTCGTCGAGCATGTCCGCCGCAACCCGGGGCGCGTGACCTATGCGAGCTCGGGCCCCGGCACGATCGTGCACCTGTCGGGCCACATGCTCGCCGGGCTGATCGGCGTGGAGATGGTGCATGTGCCCTATCGCGGGTCCGGCCCCGCGCTGAACGACCTGATCGCCGGCACGGTGGACATGATGGTCGACACGCTGCCGCCCTATGTGGCGATGGTGCGCGAAGGGCGCGTGCGGGCGCTCGCCATGGCGACGCGCACGCGCAGCCCCGCCATGCCGGAGGTGCCGACGGCCGAGGAAGCCGGCCTGCCGGGCTATGAAAGCTACAACTGGCACGCCGTCTTCGCGACGGTGGGCACGCCCGCGCCGGTGGTCGCGCGGCTGGAACGCGCCGCGCGCGCCGCGGTCGCCTCGCCCACCATTCGCCAGCGCCTGGTCGATGTCGGCGTCGATCCGCGCGGCGGCAGCGCGGAGGAACTCGCCACCTTCTGGGATGCGCAGCTCGCGCTGTGGATCCCGGTCGCGCGGTCTTCCGGCGCGACGATGGATTGAGGAGAGCGGGCATGGATGACGGCATGCGCTGGCGCGGCGGTGGCTGGGACCTCGAGATCCTGGTCAACGGCTTCCCCGGCAAGGCGGACCCGCATGGCGGCCTCGGCTGGAGCACGGTGCTGCTGCTGCGCGGGCATGGGCGCGTCGTGCTGCTCGATGGCGGCGGCTTCGGCATGCGGCGCGTGCTGGTCGGCATGCTGGCCGCGCGCGGGCTTGCGCCGGGCGACGTCACCGACCTGCTGCTGAGCCACCTGCACCACGACCACTGCGTCAACTGGCCGATCTTCCGGCAGGCGCGCATCCATGCGGGGCGGCGCGAGATGGCCTGGGCGCTCGGCGTGCCCTGGGGGGAGACGCCGGTGCCCGAACACGCCGTGGCCGGCCTGTCCACCTGGCCGACGCTGGTGCTGATGGACGACGGCGCCGAAGTGCTGCCCGGCATCACCGCGCATCTCGCCCCCGGCCATACGCCGGGGCACCTGATCTTCGTCATCAAGGGCGACGGGCAGGATTGCGTGCTGCTGCAGGACGCGGTGAAGAACCGCGTGGAACTCACCACGCGCCGCACCGACATGACCTACGACCCCGCGGTCAGCCGCGCGACGATCGACATGGTGTGGGAGATCTGCCGCGCCCGCCCGGGCTGCGTGCTGATCCCCGGCCATGACCTGCCGATGGTGGTCGAGAACGGCATCCCGCGCGCGATCGGCGCGCACCGGGCCGGCATCAAGGCCTGGTTCGGCGACGACCTGGACACCATGACGCGCTTCGACCTCGCGCCCTGAGGCGCGCGGCGGCGGCGGGAGGAGATGCTGGCATGAAGGTCGGTTTCATCGGGCTCGGCACCATGGGGGCCTTCATGGCCGCCAACATCCAGAAGGCCGGGCATGACCTCGTCATCCACGACGTCAGGCGGGAGGCGGGTGCGAACCGCCTGTCCGCCGGCGCGGTCTGGGCGGAGACGCCCAGGGCGGTGGCCGAGCAATGCGAGGTGGTCTTCACCTCCCTGCCCGGCCCGAAGGAGGTCGAGCCGGTCGTCTTCGGGCCCGAGGGCATCCTCGCCGGCATTCAGCCGGGCGCCGTGCTGTTCGACCTCACGACCAATTCCCAGGCGCTGGTCCGCCGCATCGCCGAGGCGCTGGCCGAGAAGGGCGCCCATGCCTTCGACGCGCCGGTCAGCGGCGGGCCGAAGGGGGCCGAGAGCGGCAAGCTCGCCATCTGGGTCGGCGGCGATCGCGCGATCTACGACAAGTACAAGCCGCTGCTCGACAGCTTCGGCGACCAGGCGGCCTATATCGGCCCGATCGGCACGGCGACGGTCGCGAAGCTCGTGCACAACATGGCCGGCTACGCGATCCAGTCCGTGCTGGCGGAGGTCTTCTCCATGGGCGTGAAGGCGGGGATGGACCCGCTCGAGCTCTGGCGCGTGGTGCGGCAGGGCGCGCTCGGCCGGCGGCGCACCTTCGACCGGCTGGCCGACCAGTTCCTGATCGACCACTACGACCCGCCATCCTTCACGCTGAAGCTGGCGCACAAGGACATCTCGCTGGCGGTGAACATGGGCCGCGAGCTCGGCGTGCCGATGCGCCTGTGCAACCTGACGCTGGAGGATGTGAACGAGGCGCTGAACCGCGGCTGGGAGAACCTCGACAGCCGTTCGCCGATGAAGATGCAGCTCGACCGCGCGGGTGTCGCCATCGCCTGCGACCCGGCGGCGGTGAACGCCGTGCTGGAGGCCGACAAGGGCGGCTGAGGCGCGCCCGCCGCCCGGCGCGTCAGGCCATGAAGCGCGGGGCGTGCGGGGCCGGCAGGTCCATCACGCCCGGCGCGCGCAGCGCCAGCCGCCGCAGCAGGTTGCCCGCGGCGATGCGCCGATACGCCGCGCTGCCGCGCAGGTCGGACAGCGGCGCGATCTCCGCGTCCAGGGCGTGCGCCGCGCGGTCCGCAGCGGCGGCATCGAAGGGCGCGCCGAGCAGCACCGCCTCCGCCCCCGGCGCGCGCGCCGCGCGCGGGCCGCAGCCGCCATGGGCGATGCGCGCCGCGCGCACAACGCCATCCTCGAATTCCAGCAGCACCGAAAGCCCGACCGTCGCGATGTCCTGGTCGTGGCGCTTGGACAGTTTCTCGCAGGCGAGCAGCGCGCCGGACGGCGGGCGCGGGATGTGCACGCGCGCGATGACCTCGTCCGCCGCCAGCGCGGTCGCGCGGTAGCCGGTGATGAAATCCTCCACCGCCAGCACGCGCTCCCCGCGCGGGGAGGCAAGCGTCACCATCGCCCCCAGCGCGATCAGCGGCGGCAGCGAATCCCCGATCGGGCTCGCCGTGCCGAGATTGCCCCCCAGCGTGCCCAGCCCGCGGATCTGCCGCGAGCCGAGCCGCGCGAGCAGCCGCGCGAAGGGGGAAAAATCCTCGTCGCAGGCGGCAAGCAGCCGCCCGTAGGAGACCGCCGCGCCGGCCGTGATGCCGTGCGCGTCGACGGTGAGCGACTGCATCTCCGCCACGTTCAGCAGGCAGATCACCGCGCCGGGCTGTTCGCGGTGTTCCGACACGCGCAGGCCGAGATCGGTGCCGCCGGACAGCAGCCAGGCGTCCGGATGCGCGGCGCGCAGCGCGATCGCCTCATCCAGCCCGCGCGGCAGGAAGAAGCGCTGCGCCGCGGTCGAGACATCGGCCGGCGCGGGGGCGGCGGATGGCGCGGCGGCGCCGTCGTCTCTCATGGCGGCCATCGCGTCCAGGATGGGGCGATAGCCGGTGCAGCGGCAGAGATTCCCGGCCAGCGCCTCGTGCACGTCGCCGCCTTGCCGAGTCCAGGCCCAGGCGGACATGACGATCCCGGGCGTGCAGAAGCCGCATTGCGTGCCGTCGCTGTCCGCCAGCGTCCGCGGCACGGGATGGTCGGAGCCGAGGCCTTCCACCGTGCGGATCGCCCGACCCGCCGCCTGGCCGAGCAGCATCAGGCAGGCATTGACCGGGATGCGCGCCGCGCCCTCCTCGATCACCACCGTGCAGGCGCCGCAATCGCCTTCCGCGCAACCTTCCTTGGTGCCGGGCAGGTGGCCGGGCCCGCGCAGCCAGTCGAGCAGCGTGACGGTGGGCGAGGTGCCCTCGGGCAGCGCGATGTCCTGCCCGTTGAGCGTGAAGCGGATCGGTCCGGCCATGGTGGCGATGTGGTCCATGGCGCGGGGGCAGGCAAGGCGCCTGCCGCTACTCCGCCGCGTCGCGCGCGGCGCGGAGCGGCCCGAGGATCTCCTCGTCATGCTCGCCGGGCTTCGGCAGGTCGTGCCGCACGCCCAGCCGCGCGCCGTCGAAGGTGACGGGCAGCGCCGGCACCGCCCCCGCGCGGCCATCGGGCAGGGTGACGGGCAGCAGCCCGCCGCTGGCCAGCAGATGCGGGTCGGCGAACAGGTCCCAGGGCCTGGCGATGCGGGAGAAGGGCAGGCCGGCGCGCTCGCACATCGCCTCGATCGCCGCGACGTCGTGCTTCACGAGCAGCGACTGCACCAGCGGGATCAGCGTCTCCCGCCGCGACGCACGGTCGGTGTTGGTGGCGTAGGCGGGGTCTTCCAGCGCGGGTTCCTGCAGTTCGCGGCGAAAGATCTCCCATTGCCGGTCGGTGACGACGCCGACGAAGATCTGCTGCCCGTCCCTGGTGTCGAACACGTCATAGACGCCCCAGGCACGGCGGCCGGCGGGCATCGGCGTCGGGTCCTTGCCGGTCATCGCCTGCTGCAGCATGGCGGTGGAGACGAGGAAGGCCGCGTTCTCGAACAGCCCGGACTGCAGGTGCTGGCCGCGCCCCGTGACGTCCCGCTGCCGCAGCGCGGCGAGGATGGCGATGGCGCCGAACATCCCCCCCATCATGTCGTTCACCGGCGCGCCGGCGCGCAGCGGCCGCCCGGGCGGGCCGGTCATGTAGGCAAGGCCGGACTGCATCTGCACCACCTCATCCAAGGCGGTGCGGTTCTCGTACGGGCCGGGCAGGTAGCCCTTGAGCGAGAGGTAGATCAGCCGCGGGTTGCGCGCCGACAGCGCGGCGTAGCCGAGGCCCTTCGATTCCAGCCCGCCGGGGCGGAAATTCTCCAGCACCACGTCGGCCGTGTCGATCAGCCGCTTCAGCGTCTCGATGTCGGCCTCGTCCTCCGTGTCCAGCTGCACGGACTTCTTGTTGCGGCTGAAGGCGGGGAAGAAGCCGGTGCCGGAGGCGGTCAGGTAGCGCGTGCGGTCGCCCTTGCCGGGCGGCTCGATCTTGATGACCTCCGCACCCAGGTCCGCCAGCACCAGGCCGCAGGTCGGGCCCATGACCATGTGCGAGAATTCGACGACGCGGATGCCGGCGAGGGGGAGGGATGTCATGGGGCGTGTCCTTCGCTTCCGGAGGGGCCTTGCCCCTCCGGGCCTCCCCACCAAAGGCCGAAAGGCCTTTGGGAACCGATATCTGGCGCCGAACCTTCCAAGGCGGGGCGCCAACTCATGGATTGCAAAGGCCTTTCGGCCTTTGCCGGGGAGGGTTCGGGAGGGGCGGCGCCCCACCCGCGCGCCGCGCCGCGCCTCACGCCGCCCGCGCCTTCGCCCGGAACCCCGCCAGCGACCCGCCGCGCAGCAGCGCGGAGGGCAGCGTCCGCCCCAGCACGCGCTCCGCGAGATGCCCCGCCGCGATGAGCGCATCGAGGTCGATGCCCGTCGCGATGCCCATCTCCTCGCACAGCAGGACGAGTTCCTCCGTCGCGATGTTGCCCGGCGCGCCGGCATGCCCGGCGAAGGGGCAGCCGCCCGCGCCGCCCACCGCGGCGTCGAACTCGGCCACGCCCATGCGCAGCCCGGCCATGGCGTTGGCGATGCCGAGGCCGCGCGTGTCGTGCAGGTGCAGCGAGACCGCCTGGCCGGGCCAGCGGGAACGCACCTCGCCCACCACGCGCTCGATCAGCAGCGGATTGGCCCAGCCCATCGTGTCGGCCAGCGCGATCTTCTCGATGGCGCAGCCCGTCTCCTCCGCCAGCGCCATCGCTTCCGAAACGGCGGCCACGGCGCGGGCAGGCGCGACATCGCCGGAGAAATTGCACCCGAAGGCCGCCTGGACCGAGACGCGCGTGACCGGCACGCCGGCGGCCTGGTGGGCGGCGATCGTCTCCCGTTGCGCGGCGATCTGCCCGGCGCGGTCGCGGTTCAGGTTCTTCAGCGAGAAGGCCTCGGACGCAGCGACGGTGACGGACCCGTACAGCGTCAGCCTGTCCTTGAAGGCCATCGCGCGGTCCAGCCCCTGCGCGTTGAACCACAGCGCGGTGTAGGCCACGCCCGCGCGCGGCGCGAAGCCGGCGACGACGGCATCGGCATCGGCCCAGCCCGGCACGCGCTTGGGGCTGACGAAGGAGGCGACCTGGATGCGCGGCGCGCCGGTCGCCGACAGCGCGTCGATCAGCGCGATCTTGTCCTGCGTCGGCACGGGCGTGGCGGCGATCTGGAAGCCTTCGCGCGGGCCTTCCTCGGTGATGCGCACGGCGCGCGGCAGGTCGGACATGGCGGGTCTCCTCGCTCCGGCGGGACTATCGCGCGGCGCGGGGCGTGGCGTCGAGGCGGCGGAAGACCAGCATCAGGTTGTTCGCCGGCATCGCGACGATCTCCTGCGCCGCAAAGCCCTGCCCGGCGGCCAGCGCGGCCACCGCCTCCAGGTCCCGAACGCCCCAGGACGGGTCGCGGGCGCGCAGGTCCGCGTCGAAGGCCTCGTTGGACGGCGCGGTATGCGCCCCGCCGCGCCGGAAGGGGCCATAGAGCACCAGCGTCGCGCCGAGCCCGGCGGCGCCGCGGACCAGCCCCTCGCAGGCCGCCCAGGGGGCGATGTGGATCATGTTGATGCACAGCACGGCATCGGCGGCCGCGACCGGCCAGGGCAGGGTGGCGGCATCCAGCGCGATCGCCGGCCGGATGTTGGGCAGCGCGGCCTCCGCCGCCCAGGCATCGATGCTGGCCCGCGCCTCGGGGTCCGCGTCGCTCGGCTGGAAGGCCAGGCCCGGCAGGGCGGCGGCGAAATGGATCGCGTGCTCGCCGCTGCCGCTCGCGACTTCCAGCACCAGCCCCGCCGCGGGCAGGCGGGGGCGGAGCGCGGCCAGGATGGGGTCCCGGTTGCGCGCGGCGGCGGGGGCGCGGCGGCGGAGGTCGGTCTCGGTCATGGGGGCGGGATAGCCCCCCCACCGCCGCCGGCAAGCCCTGCACGCATGGCGTGTGGTTTCCGGTGGCGTTCTGCCGCCATTTGCGCCATAGGAGCGCCCGGGTGCGACCCGGCCGCTTGCCGCGCCGCGCCCGACCGCCGCGACCGCGGCGGGCAAACAGCGAACACCGCGTGCCCCGGAGCCTGGACCGGCGCGGCGTTTCCGGCCACATGGGCGGCCTTCCCGTCGCGCCCGCGCGATGGGCCCACCCCATGCCGCCCGAGACGCCGACACCCCGGCCCACTCTCCCGGCGCTCGTCAGGTCGCACCTGTTCCGCCCTCCGCGTCGCTCCCGGGGCCTGCCAAGGCCCCATCCCGCCGTGCTGGCGCCCGCGAAGGACGGGTGCGCACGGCCCGTGCGGCGCCCGCGCCGCACCCGAGAGGACGCAAGATGTTCGAGAACTACTTCCGCAAGGAAATCCCCTGGGGCGGCAAGACCCTGGTGCTGGAAACCGGCAAGGTCGCCCGCCAGGCCGATGGCGCCGTGCTCGCGCGCCTGGGCGACACCATCGTGCTGTGCACCGCCGTCGGCGCGCGATCGGTGAAGCCCGGCCAGGACTTCTTCCCCCTGACCGTGAACTACCAGGAGAAGGCCTTCGCCGCGGGCAAGATCCCCGGCGGCTTCTTCAAGCGCGAAGGCCGCCCGTCCGAGTTCGAGACGCTGACCTCCCGCCTGATCGATCGGCCGATCCGCCCGCTGTTCCCGGACGGGTTCCGCAACGAGGTGCAGGTCGTCGCCACCGTGCTGTCGCACGACATGGAGAATGAGGCCGACATCGTCGCCATGGTCGGCTGCTCCGCCGCGCTGACGCTGTCGGGCATCCCCTTCTTCGGCCCGATCGCCGGCGCCCGCGTGGGCTACGTCAACGGCCAGTACGTGCTGAACCCGACCGCCGAGGAGCGCAAGGCGAGCGTGCTCGACCTCGTCCTCGCCGGCACGGCCGAGGGCGTGCTGATGGTGGAATCCGAGGCGAGCGAGCTGACCGAGGAGGTCATGCTCGGCGCCGTCGAGTTCGGCCACCGGTCGTTCCAGCCGGTGATCCAGGCGATCATCGCCCTGGCCGAGGTCGCGGCGAAGGAACCCTGGCCCCTGCCGGAGGAAAGCGAGGCGACCAAGGCGCTCAAGAAGCGCATCGCCGAGCTCGGCCGCGCCGACATGGCGGTCGCCTACACCGAAACCCAGAAGCTGCTGCGGCAGGAGAAGGTGGGCGCGGTCAAGAAGGCCGTGGTCGCTGCACTGGAAGCCGAGGGCGCGGACGTCGCCGCGGCGAAGGGCCTGCTGAAGGAGCTGGAGGCGGACGTCGTCCGCAACAACATCCTCGACACCGGCAAGCGCATCGACGGGCGCGACACGCGCACCGTGCGCCCGATCATGTCCGAGGTGGGCGTGCTGCCGCGCGCGCATGGGTCCGCGCTGTTCACGCGCGGCGAGACGCAGGCGCTCTGCGTCGCCACGCTCGGCACCGGGCAGGACGAGCAGATCATCGACGCCCTCACGGGCGAGTACCGTGAGGACTTCATGCTGCACTACAACTTCCCCCCCTACAGCGTGAACGAGACGGGCCGCATGGGCAGCCCGGGCCGTCGCGAAGTGGGCCACGGCAAGCTGGCCTGGCGGGCGATCCACCCGCTGCTGCCGGAGAAGGAGAAGTTCCCCTACACGATCCGCGTGGTCTCCGAGATCACGGAATCGAACGGCTCCTCCTCGATGGCCACCGTCTGCGGCACCTCGCTGTCGCTGATGGATGCCGGCGTGCCGCTGAAGCGCCCCTGCGCCGGCATCGCCATGGGCCTGATCAAGGAAGACCGCGGCTTCGCGGTGCTGTCCGACATCCTCGGCGACGAGGACCATCTCGGCGACATGGACTTCAAGGTCGCCGGGACGGATACGGGCATCACCAGCCTGCAGATGGACATCAAGATCACGTCCATCACCTTCGAGATCATGAAGATCGCGCTGGACCAGGCGCGCGACGGCCGCCTGCACATCCTGGGCGAGATGTCGAAGGGCCTGACCGGCCACCGCACGGATGTCGCGGCGACCGCGCCGCGCATCACCGTCATCAACGTGCCGAAGGACAAGATCCGCGACGTGATCGGTTCGGGCGGCAAGGTGATCCGCGAGATCACCGAGCAGACCGGCACCAAGATCGACATCGAGGACGACGGCACGATCAAGGTGGCGGCGACCAGCATCGAGGCCGCGCAGAAGGCGATCGACTGGATCCGCGGCATCGTGGCCGAGCCCGAGATCGGCGTGATCTACAACGGGAAGGTCGTGAAGACCGCCGAGTTCGGCGCCTTCGTGAACTTCCTCGGCGCCAAGGACGGCCTCGTCCACATCAGCGAGCTGGCGCAGGAGCGGGTGAACAAGACCACCGACATCGTCAAGGAAGGCGACCAGGTGAAGGTCAAGGTCATCGGCTTCGATGAGCGCGGAAAGGTGAAGCTGTCCATGCGCGTGGTCGACCAGGCCACCGGCGCGGACATCACCGAGCAGGTCGGCGCCCGTCGCCCGCGCGAGGGCGGCGACGATCGTGGCGAGCGTCGCGACCGTGGCGAGCGCGGCGGCGAGCGGCGTGACCGCGGCGAGCGGCGCGAGCGCGGCGACGCCGCGGACTGAACCAATAACCAAGTGCCGGCCGGGGTCTTTAGATCGGCCCCGGCCGGTGCCATAATCACGTCATGTTTCTCCGGGGAGCGTCCCTAACTTGAAGGCCATCAACGCGATCCGCATGGGCGGGGTCGAGGTCCTGCCGTTGGTCGAAGGCGGCAAGGGCGTGTCCGTTTCGAACGGCGCATCCTGCGGGGCCTGGGCGGCCTCCGGCGGGGTCGGTACCTTCTCCGCGGTCAATGCGGATTCCTACGATGCGGATGGGCGGCCCATCCCGCAGATCTACCACGGCAAGACGCGGCGGGAGCGGCACGAGGAACTCGTCCGCTACGCGATCGACGGCGCCGTGACGCAGGCGAAGCGCGCCTGGGACATGGCCGGCGGCAAGGGCCGCATCCACGCCAACATCCTGTGGGAGATGGGCGGCGCGGAACGCGTCGCGCGCGGGATGCTGGAAGGTGCGCGGGGCCTGATCCACGGCGTCACCTGCGGCGCCGGCATGCCCTATCGCCTGGCCGACGTCGCGCGCGACTTCGGCATCCACTACTACCCGATCGTCTCCTCGGGCCGCGCCTTCAGCGCGCTGTGGAAGCGCGCCTACCACAAGACGCGCGAATGGCTCGGCGGCGTGGTCTACGAGGACCCGTGGCTGGCCGGCGGCCATAACGGGCTGTCGAACTCCGAGGACCCGAAGCGGCCGGAGGACCCCTACCCCCGCGTGCTGAAGCTGCGCCAGCAGATGCGCGAATTCGGCCTGGACGACACCCCCATCATCATGGCGGGCGGCGTCTGGTGGCTGGAGGAATGGGAGCACTGGATCGACAATCCCGAGCTCGGCCCCATCGCCTTCCAGTTCGGCACCCGCCCGCTGGTGACGAAGGAAAGCCCGATCTCGGACGCCTGGAAGCAGCGGCTGCTGACGCTGAAGGCGGGCGACGTGTCGCTGCAGCCCTTCTCGCCCACCGGCTTCTACAGCAGCGCCGTGCGCAACGAGTTCCTCCGGGAGCTCGAGGACCGCAACGAGCGCCAGGTCGCCTACACCAGCGAGCCGATCGGCGAGCACCTGTCGGAATACGGCGTCGGCCCGCGCAAGCGGCCCGTCTACGTCGCGCCGCACGACCTCGCCCGCATCAACCACTGGGAAGCCGAAGGCTTTACCGAGGCGATGCGCACGCCGGACAACACGCTGATCTTCGTGACCCCCGACAAGGCGCGGGAGATCGTGAAGGACCAGGTCGACTGCATGGGCTGCCTGTCGCACTGCCGCTTCAGCAACTGGTCGCAGAACGAACCCGAGTTCAGCACCGGCAAGAAGGCCGACCCGCGGTCCTTCTGCATCCAGAAGACGCTGCAGGACGTCGCACATGACGGCGCGCTGGAGCGCAACCTGATGTTCGCCGGCCACAACGCCTACCGGTTCGGCTCCGACCCCTTCTATTCGAACGGGTTCGTGCCGACCGTGAAGCAGCTGGTCGAGCGGATCACCACGGGGCGGTAGCGCGGCCCCCCTTTCCCCCTGGCGCCGCCTTACGGGTGGCGCCAGGGCACCTCCGGCGGCGCCGGCTCGGTCGGATCGACGCGCAGCATCTGCCCGTTCATCACGCTTTGACCCGTCAGGGCCATGATGAACCCCCAATGCGAAACGACCAGCGTGTGCGCCCAGTCGTCGAGCGCGGCCATCTCGGCGCGGAACAGCGCCGCGCGGTCCTCGACCTGCGTCGCGGGCTCCTCCTCGGCCGGCCACCACACCTCATCCAGCCCGTCGAGCGCGAGGTCGGGGAAGGCCATCCGCAGCTCGGTCGCCGGGCTGCCGATGTCGCAGGTGAAGGCGTAGCGTTCCCGCACCAGCGGCGTGACGATCAGCGGCAGCCCCAGCCGTCGCGCCACCGGCCGGGCCGTCTGGATCGCGCGGCGGTAGGGGGAGACGAGGATGCGGCAGATTTTCTCCCCCGCCAGCGCCTCGGCCGCCGCCTCGGCCTGGCTGTGGCCCAGCGGGGTCAGCACCGGGTCGACGATGCCGGGGTCCTTCCGCGTCTGGGTAAAGAGCAGGTTGAACTCGCTCTGGCCGTGGCGGAGCAGGATCATGCGGCGACTTCCCGGATGGCGGACCCAGCGGGCGTAGCCGGGGCGCGGCATCGCCGCAACCGGGCGCCGCGCATGTTGCGGCGGCGCCATGCCCGCCCTAAGTGAGAGATTACAAGGAGAGCAACATGACGGGCGGCCTGCCGATCGACCTGATCCTTTTCGCGATGGTGGCGGCCTTCCTGGTGCTGCGCCTGCGCAGCGTGCTCGGCCGGCGCACCGGCTTCGAGCGCCAGCCCGGCGAAACCGCGCCCGGCGCCGGCCAGGCGCCCGTGGCGCCCGAGGCCGTGCCCGTCGCCCCGCCCGGCCCCGCGCGGCGCGGCGTGCCTGATCCACGCTCCCCCGTCGGGCAGGCGTTGATGCGCATCCGCGGCGTCGATGCCGGCTTCGACCCGGCCGCCTTCCTCGGCGGCGCCGAGGGTGCCTTCCGCATGATCGTCGAGGCCTTCGCCGCCGGCGACCGCATCACCCTGCGCAACCTGCTGTCCGACGACGCCTATGCCGGCTTCGAGGGCGAGATCGCCCGCCGGGAGCAGGAAGGCGAGACGCAGCGCACCGAAATCCGCGCCGTCCACGACATGGGCATCGAGGCCGCCGACCTGCGCGGGACGCTCGCCGAGATCACCGTCCGCATCGTGTCCGACCAGATCAGCCTGACCACGGGCCGGGACGGCTCGATCCTCTCGGGCGCAGAGGCCGTGACCGAGATCACGGACCTCTGGACATTCCAGCGCGATCTTGCGGTCTCCGATCCCACCTGGAAGCTGGTGGGAACCCGGCCCGCCTGAGCCCCGGGCCGGGGCGTCCGCGGCCCTCCCACTTGCCCCCGGAGAGTCGCGGCGCCGGCAGGGCCGGGGTATGCTCCGCCCATGGACCTGCCGCGCCATCCCGGCCGCATCGCCCGGACCATCGCTTTGGCGCTGGTCCTCGGCGCCTTTGCGACCGGCGCCTGGGCCCAGCATGGCGGCCCCTCGCCCGAGCCTGAAGCCAGGCCCGAGGAAGCCGGTCCGCCCGCCCCTCCGCCGCTTCGCCCCGTCGCCTTCGACGACCTGCCCGGCTGGGCATCCGACGGGCATGCCGAGATCCTGCCGACCCTGGCCGCCTCCTGCGCCGCGCTGCGGCCGATGCGCCCGGACGCGGTGCTGGGCGGGCAGGGCGAAGCCGCGCTGCGCGCCGGCAGCCCCGCGGCCTGGCAGGAGATCTGCGTCGCGCTGCGCGCGCTGGAACGCAGCCTGCCACGGCCGCCGCGCCCCGGCACGGGCCGCGCGCATGACCGCCGCGTCGCCGCCTGGATCGCGGCCAAGCACCTCGCGGTGCGGGAATTCATCGAGGCCCGCTTCCAGCCCTTCGCCGCCGGCGCCGGCATCATGACCGGCTACTACGAGCCGATCCTGCGCGGCGCCCCGGCGCCGGACGACACCTTCCGCACGCCGCTGCACGCCCGCCCGCCGGAACTGCTGGAACAGCCCGTCAACGGCAACCCGCTGCGCCGCCGCTACGGCATGATGGTCGATGGCCGCATCGAGCCCTTCCACGACCGCGCGACGATCGAAGGCGGCGCGCTGTCCGGGCGCGGGCTCGAGCTCGTCTGGGTGGACGATCCGGCGGATGCCTTCTTCCTCCATATCCAGGGCTCCGGCCGCGTGGTGATGCCGGATGGGGAGGTGCTGCGCATCGGCTATGCCGGCCAGAATGGCCGGCCCTATGTCTCGATCGGGCGGCTGCTGATCGACCGGGGCGAGATCGGCCGCGACCAGATGTCGATGCAGGCGCTGCGCGCCTGGCTCTCGAATGCGGGGCATGACCGCGCGACGGAACTGCTGCGGGGCAATCCCTCCTACATCTTCTTTCGCAGGGTCGAGGGGCTGACGCCCGACCAGGGCCCGATCGGCGCCATGGGCGTGCCGCTGACCCCGCAGCGCAGCGTCGCGGTGGACCGCGCCTTCATTCCGCTCGGCCTGCCGATGTTCGTCACGGTGCGCGACCCGATGGCGCGGCGGGACGCGCCGCCGGCCGGACGGCTCGTCGTCGCGCAGGATACGGGTGGCGCGATCCGCGGCCCCGCGCGCACCGACTTCTTCTGGGGCTGGGGGCCGGAAGCGGGCGACCGCGCCGGCCGCATGCGCGACGAGGCGGAGGTCTTCCTGCTGCTCCCGCGCCCGGTGGAGGTCGCGGTCGGCGAATAGCCGCGGCATGGACAGGCCGCCGCGCCCCGCGCAAGTTTCGCGCGGGAGGACCCGCCGTGACCGAATGGCCCGCGACGATCGAGGACGAGACCGCGCTCGAGGAGGTGCTCTCGCGCCCCGACCCGGCGCTGGTGGCCGACCTCGCGCGCGCGCCGGGGGACATCCTGGTGCTCGGCGCCGCGGGCAAGATGGGGCCCACGCTCTGCCGCCAGGCCAGGCGCGCCGATCCGACGCGTCGCGTCATCGCCGTGGCGCGCTGGACCGAGGAAGGGCTCCGCGCGCGGATGGAATCCTGGGGCATCGAGACGCTGGCGGCGGACCTGACCGACCGCGCCGCGCTCGCCGCCCTGCCCGATGCGCCGAACGTGGTGTTCATGGCGGCGCGCAAGTTCGGCAGCAGGGGGAACGAGCCGCTCACCTGGGCGATGAACGTGCTGCTGCCGGCGATGGTGGCGGAACGCTGGGCCGCGTCCCGCATCGTGTTCTTCTCGACCGGCAACGTGCTGCCGCTGGTGCCGGTCGGATCGGGTGGCGCCACCGACGATACGGCGCCCTCGCCCATCGGCGACTACGCGGCCTCCTGCCTCGGGCGGGAACGGGCCTTCCAGCATGCCGCGGCATCGCGCGGGACGCGCTGCTTCGGCATCCGGCTGAACTACGCGATCGACCTGCGATACGGCGTGCTGCACGACGTCGCGGCGAAGGTGGCCGCCGGCACGCCGGTACCGCTCTCCATGGGCCATGCCAACGTCATCTGGCAGGGCGACGCGAATGCCTGGACGCTGCGCGCGCTGGCGCGGGCGGATGCGACCTGCCCCATCCTGAACGTGACGGGGCCTGAGACGGTCTCGATCCGCTGGCTGGCGCGCGAATTCGGCGCGCGATTCGGCCGCGCGCCGGAGCTGACGGGTGCCGAGGCGCCGGACGCGCTGCTGTCCAACGCCGCGCGCGCCTTCGCCGAATTCGGCTACCCGACGGTGCCGCTGGCGCGGATGGTCGACTGGGTGGCGGGCTGGGTGGCGCGCGGCGGCCGCAGCCTGGGCAAGGCCACCAAGTTCGAGGTGCGGGACGGAAAGTTCTGATGGAGCAGACCCGCCCGCTTTCCCCCCGCGCCGCGGCGACGCGCCAGCGCATCCTCGATGCGGCGCTCGCGGAATTCGCGCTGAACGGCCTGGCGGGCGCGCGGGTGGATGAGATCGCGGCGCGTTCCGGCGCCAACAAGCGGATGCTCTACGCGCATTTCGGCTCGAAGGAGGAGCTGTGGCTGACGGTGCTGGAACGCGCCTATGCCGCCAAGCGCGCCGAGGAACGGGCGCTCGAGGTGCACGACCTGCCGCCGGCCGAGGCGATGGCGCGGCTGGTGCGCTTCAACCTGCGCTACACGGCGGCGCATCCGGAATTCGTCGCCCTGCTGAACCAGGAGAACATCCACCGCGCGGCCTACCTCCAGCGCAGCAGCGCGGTGCCCGCGCTCTATTCCCCGCTGGTGGACGAGCTGCGGGAGACGCTGCGCCGCGGGGCGGAGGCGCGGGTGTTCCGCCGCGACGTCGATCCGCTCCAGCTCTATGTGACGATGCTCGGCCTGGGCCATTTCTGGGTGGCGAACCGGCACACGCTGTCCACCATCTTCGGCGCCGATCTCGGCACGGAGGCCGCGCTCGAGGCGCGGGAGCGGCACGTGGTGGAGGTGGTGCTGGGCTACCTCCGGCCGTGACGGGTCAGTAGGTCCGCCCCGCCGGGGTGCTTGCCGTCGCGCCGCTCGCGCGGGCTTCCGCCACGCTCTCCCGCAGGTCCGCGAGATAGCCGTCGACCGCCACGGCGTGCTGCGGATTGAGGTGCAGGTGCACGCCGTCCGGTTCCGCCTGGCGCCCGACGAGCCAGCCGCGCCGGCCCATCGCCTCGGCCACCGCGCCGATGTCGAGCGCCGGATCCTCCGCGCGGTAGACGAGGATGCAGAGCTCGTGCGGCTCGAGCACCGCGAGGCCCGGGATGGCGGCGATGCCGGCGGCGAAGCGGTCGGTCGTCTCCATCAGCAGCCCGGCCCAGCGCATGTAGCCTTCCTCGCCGAGGAAGTTCATCACCGCCCAGGCCGAGGCGACCGCGCCGGCGGGGCGCGAGCCCTGCGTCGTCGGCTGCATGTAGGGCCCGCGTTCCCACACATCGGCCGAGAAATGCTGGTGGCGCAGCAGCGCCGCGTCGCGCAGCAGCAGCAGCGACGCGCCCTTGGCCGTGTAGCCGTGCTTGTGCAGGTCGGCCGAGATGGACGTCACGCCCGGCACGGCGAAGTCGAACTCCGGGACCGGCCGGCCGAGCCTGCGCACGAAGGGCGCGAGGAAGCCGCCCACGCAGGCATCGACATGCATCCAGATGCCGCGCGCGGCGGCGAGCGCCGCGATGTCGGCGATCGGGTCGAAGACGCCGAAGGGATAGCAGGGCGCGCTGCCCACCAGCAGCACCGTCTCCGCGTCCACGCGCGCGGCCATCGCATCGACATCCGCGCGGCGGTCGTTCCGGCGCCCGGGAACGCGCCGGACCTCGAGCCCGAGGTAATGCGCCGCGCGGTCGAAGGTGGGATGCGCGCTGCGCGGCAGCACGATGTTGCCGCGCGCGATCCCCTTCTCCTCCCGCGCCCGGTCGCGCGCGGCCTTCACAGCGAGGAAGATGCTTTCCGACCCGCCGGAGGTGAAGGTGCCGGCCGCATCGCGCGGCGCCTGGAGAAGGGAGAGGCCCATGCCCACCACCTCCTCCTCCAGCCGCTTCACGCTGGGGAAGGCGCGCGTCCCCATCGCGTTCTCGGTCCAGTAGGCGAGGTAGGCGTCCTGCGCGACGCGCGTCACCTCCTCGTCCAGATGGTAGAAATAGACGGCCATGCGCGCGTCCAGCCAGGAGACGTCGCCCGCCTTGGCCGCCTCCAGCTCCGCCATCAGGCTGGCGCGGTCGCGTCCATGGGCGGGCAGCGCGCGCATGGTCAGGCGCGTTCCAGCAGGCCGTAGCGGGCAAGGCGGCGGCAGAAGTCGAGCGCGCCATCGCCGAGCGCCGCCGGCGTCGCGCCTTCCTCCAGCGCCAGCAGCCAGTCGAATTCCTGCTGCGAGAGCTTCTCCGCCCCGCCGTACCAGCGCAGCGCGGCGCCGCCCTCGGCGAAGGGGACCAGCGTGTGGTGCATCGTCTCCGACAGCCGCAGCGTGTCGTCCGGCGCCGGCGGCGGCGTCGTCAGCGAGCGGCCGGGCAGCGACATGCGGTCGCGCGCGACGCGGTCGAGCGCCGCGACCGCGATGCGGTCGGCGATGCCGGGCCGTGCCAGCGCGCCGAGCGCCTGGGTGAGCAGCTGCTGGACCGCGCCGACGCCGTCGGCATCCGCGAGGCGCCAGGTGGGAATGGCGGCGCGCAGCGCGGGCTCCTCGGCCTCCAGCTCGGACAGAAGGTTGCGCAGCATCTCGCCGAGGCCGGGTTCCAGCAGGCCGATGGTGATGTGCAGGGAAGGCTCGCCGCCCGCCTGCACCATCGCCTCGTGCATCACGCCGCGCGGCAGGTACAGCACGTCGCCCGGCGCCATCAGCAGCTCATGCGGCTCGCCCTCGGCGGTCGCGTTGTTGGCCCAGGGCGTGTGGCGCGTCGGCGCCGGGAAGGGGATCGCGTCCCACACCCGCCACGCCTTGCGGCCGGAGACCTGCAGCACGAGCACGTCATGCGTGTCGAAATGCACGCGGAAGCCCTGCGCGCCCGGTGGCGTCATGTAGATGTTCGCCTGCACGCCGTGCAGGAAGGCCTTCTCGAGCCCGCGGCAGAACCGGGCGAGCGGCGGATGGATCTCGTGGAATTGCGAGACGACGAGGCTCGCCCCCGCATCGTGCCGGGCGAGCAGGCGCGGCAGGTCCACGCGGTCGCCGCCATCCTCGATGTATTCGTCGACAGGCACCGCCGCGCTGCCCTTGCGCCCGCCATCGGCCATCGACACGCGCGGCGTGCGCGCGGCGTCCGTGCGCAGGAAGGCGTCGAGGTCGGCGATGGAGAGCAGGTCGGAAAAACGATCCGGATCGTTGCCCGGCATCAGCCGCCAGGCGGTGTCTTCGCGCATCGTCAGCCCGTCCTCGAAGGACATGGTTCCGAAGGCAAGGGACCAGGCTTCCTCGGCAAGTGTCGCGCTCATCGCATCCTTCCAGGGCCCGCCGCGTGGCGGGGAGGCATTGACTGACCAGCGCGATATCCGATCTGCCGGATCTGGCCGATCGGCGTTTCCGCGCTGGAAGCCCTTGATTCCAAGGCACGAAATCCGATCGCACCGACCCAGTGTGATCGGATGGCGCCGTAGGGCAATATCCGTTCGGGCGGAATGACCCGATCGGCGGCGCGGCGCCGCTCCACCCTACCGGGCGCCGTCCTAGCGCGCGCTGCCGCGGCCACGCCCGGCGGCGTCGCGCGGGTCGCTGTCGGAGAAGCCGGTGTGCGGCCGCCCGCGCCCGGCCGCATCGCGCGGGTCGCTGTCGGAATAGCCGGTCCGGGGGCGGCCACGCCCGGCGGCGTCGCGCGGATCGCTGTCCGAGTATCCGGTCTGCGGCCGGCCGCGCCCGGCGGCATCGCGCGGGTCGCTGTCGGACATGCCGGTGCGCGGTCGCCCGCGCCCGGCGGCGTCGCGAGGATCGCTGTCGGAGTACCCGGTCTGCGGCCTGCCGTGCCCCGCCGGGTCGCGCGGATCGCTGTCGGATGTGCCGGTGCGCGGCTGTGCCTCGGCGGCCATGGGCAGCGCCGCGGCGGGCACGGCGAGCACGATCAGGCGGCGGCCGAGCCGCCCCCCCTTTTTCGGTGACATCGTCGGGTCAGCGATAGCCGCGGCCGCGGCCCGGCGCGTCGCCCGGGTCGCTGTCGGTCACGTTGCGGCGGTACCCGCCGCGCCCGCGCCCCGCGCCGTCCGACGGGTCGGAATCGTTGATGCCGGTGTAGGGCTGGCCGCGCTGCCGCCAGCCGGTGCCGTAGCCGGAGGGATCGCCCGGGTCGCCGTCGTTGATGCCGGTATAGGCGCGGCCTTGCGGCCTGGCCGGGGCGCGGTAGCCGCCGCGCCCATAGCCCGGGCCGTCGCCGGGGTCGGAATCCGTCAGGCCGGTGCGCGGCGGGCCGCGATAGCCGCCGCGGCCGAAGCCGGGCCCGTCGCCTGGGTCCGCGTCGGTGATGCCCGTGCGGTACTGCACCGGCGTGACGTCGCCGGCCTCGGCCGCCATCGGCGTCGCCGCCGCCATGGCCGCGCCGCCGACCGCAACCTTGAGGACCAGGAGACGCCGGCCGAGACGAGGCCCTGGCGTCGATGAATCGTCGGGCGCCGGCTGCGGCGCCACCTTCTTTCCGTCGGTCATCCGCGTCACAGCTCCTTCCCCCGCGCCATCATCGGCCCGGCGAAGGATTTTCCGCAAGCGCGGTGAAGGGACGGTGAGTGCGCCGCGTCACGTCGCGCGCGGCACCGGGCCGGACGGCGCGATCCCGCCTGAACGACCCTGCCGAACCGATGGCCGGGGGATGTGCCGGTCGGACGCTCAGGCCCGGCCGGCCGTCGGCGTCAGCCGCGCCCGCGACCCGGGGCGTCGCGCGGGTCGCTGTCCGTCACGCTGCGACGGTAGCCGCCGCCGCCGCGCCCATAGCCGGGGCCGTCGCCGGGGTCGGCATCCGTGTAGCCGGTGCGGACGCGGTTGGAGCGGACGCCGCGCCCATAGCCGGGGCCGTCGCCGGGATCGGCATCGGTGTAGCCGGTGCGGACGCGATTGCCGGAATAGCTGCCGCGGCCCTGGCCGGGGCCATCGCTCGGGTCGGCGTCGGTCAGGCCGGTGCGCACCGGGCGCGGCGCGTAGCTCGGACCCGCGGAGGGGCCTGGGACCACCACGCATCCCGCCAGCGCGGGCGCCGTCGCGCCGACCGCAACCACCTTCAGCACCAGGGCGCGGCGCTTCAGGCGCTGCGGCTTCTCATCGTCCGGCATCGAACGTCCTTCCTCAAAGTCGTTGATGATTGTGCAAATTGAGACGCTTGCGCAAGGGGGCCGCATCTCCCCCCCTTCCCGGAGTGGCCTGCGCCAGCGCAGACTCCGGGCATTCAGGGAGGAAATCCGGATCACCGCCATGACCCATCGCCGCACGCTCTTCGCCGCCGCCGCCGCGCTCGGACTCACGCCGCGCCTTGCCGCCGCGCAGCAACGCTATGCCAGCATGTATGTCTTCGTCCCCGCCGGACCGGGCGGCGGCTGGGATGGCCTCGGCCGTGCGATCGAGCAGGTGGCGCGCGGCGCCGGCCTGGTCGGCAACTTCCAGTTCGAGAATGTCGGCGGCGCCGGCGGCACCGTCGGCCTGCCGCGCTTCATCGCGCAGCGCCGCGGCCGCGCCGATGCGGTCATGATCGGCGGCGCGGTGATGGTCGGCGCGGTGCTGACCAACCGCACGCCGGTCGGCATCAAGGACGTCACGCCGATCGCGCGCATGACGACCGAGCCGGGCGTCATCGTCGTGCCGGCAAATTCGGAATTCCGCGACCTGCGCGGCTTCCTCGACGCGCTGAAGGCCAATCCCGGCGCGGTTTCCATCGGCGGCGGCAGCGCCGGCGGCATCGACCACATCACGCTCGGCCTGCTGCTGAAGTCGCAGGGCCGGAACGCGCGGGAAGGGTCCTACGTGGCCTTCGCCGGCGGCGGCCCCGCCCAGGCGGCGATCCTCGGCGCGCAGGTGAAGGCGGGCATTTCCGGCGTGTCGGAATTCTCCGAGCAGATCCGGGCGGGCCGGATGCGCGCGCTCGCGACCACGGGCGATGCGCGCAGCCTCGACGGCGTGCCGACGCTGAAGGAAAGCGGGCTCGACATCGTCATCGGCAACTGGCGCGGCGTGTTCGGCGCGCCGGGCATCAACGCGGCGCAACGCCAGGGGCTGGTGGACTTCTTCACCGCGCTGCACGCGCTGCCGGCCTGGCGGCAGCTGATGGAAACCCGCGGCTGGGACGACGCCTTCCTCACCGGCACGGCCTTCGAGGAATTCCTCGCGCGCGACCAGCGCGAGACGGAAGCCGTGCTGCGCGATGTCGGCCTGGTGACGTGAGGCGCGGGGCCGACGCCGCGGACGTCGCGGCGGGGGTCTTCGTGCTCGGCCTGGGCGGCGTCGCGCTGTGGGCGGCGGCCGCCATCCCGACCTCGCCGCTCTATGCGCAGGTCGGGCCGAAGGTCGTGCCCTATGGCGTCGCCGCCGCGCTGGTGGTGCTGGGCGGGCTGCTGCTCGCCTCGGCGCTGCGCGGGGGATGGAGCGCGGACATCGCCGAGGTGGCGGAGGCCGGGCCGCCGAACCTCCTCTCGCTCGGCTGGCTGGTGGGCGGGCTGGTGCTCAACCTCGTCCTGATCGGCCCGCTCGGCTTCGCGCTGTCGGCCGCGATCCAGTTCGTCTGCACGGCGCGCGCCTTCGGCAGCCGCACGCCGGCGCGCGACGCGGCGATCGCGCTCGCGGTCTCGCTCGGCGCCTTCTTCCTGTTCGTCGAGGCGCTGGGCGTGAACATCGGCGCCGGCCTGCTGGAAGGCGCGATCCTGCGCGCGATGGGGCGGGAGGTGATGTGATGCGCGCGGTGGCAAAGGCGCGACCCGTTCGGATCGAGGCATCGCCTCGATCCGGGAGCGCGAGGCGCGAGCGCGCCCAGGCCAACCGTTGCCGCCCGTGCGCCAGTGCACGGCGCGAAGCCGAGGCCGGCGGATGCCGGCCGCCCGGCGCTTGAGGGCCAGGAAACATGCGCGCCTTCCGCTTCGTCACCGTCGATGTCTTCACCGACCGCCGCTTCGGCGGCAACCAGCTCGCGGTCTTTCCCGACGCGCGCGGCCTGACCGATGCCGAGATGCAGGCGCTCGCCGCCGAGTTCAACCTCAGCGAGACGACCTTCGTCCTGCCGCCCGCGAACCCGCAGCACAGCGCGCGCGTGCGCATCTTCAACCGCGTGGCGGAGATGGCCTTCGCCGGACATCCGAATGTCGGCACCGCCTATGTGCTGGCGCGGGAAGATGAGGAAAGCCCGCGCGCCTATCGCTTCGAGGAACCGGCGGGGCTCGTCGAGGTGACGCTCACGCGCGACGCCGCCGGCCGCGTGACGGGGGCGGAGGTCGCCGCGCCGCAGCCGCTGCGCATCGGCGCGACTCTGCCGGTCGCGACCGCCGCGGCCTGCGCCGGGATCCCGGAGGCCGCGGTGCTGACCGCGCGCCATGCGCCGACGCTCGCCGCTGATGGCGGCAACCACCGGCTGCTGGTGGAAGTGACGCCGGAAGCCCTCGCCGCCGCGCAGCCCGACCTCGCCGCCTTCCAGCGCGCGGTCGCCGAGCATGCGGAGGCGACGGGCGGCTTCCTCTCGCTCTACATCTACGCGCCCGATGGCGGCGTGGCGCGGGCGCGGATGTTCTCGCCGCTCGCCGGCACCTGGGAGGATTCGGCGACGGGCTCCGCGGCGACGCCGCTCGCGGGCTTCCTGCTGCACCTGTCGGGCGCGGCCGAAGGCGCGTGGGAGATCACGCAGGGCGTGGAGATGGGGCGGCCGAGCCTGCTCCTCGCCCGCGCCTGGCGCACGCCGGAGGGCATCCGCGCGAGCGTCGCGGGGCGCTGCGTGCCCGTGCTGCGCGGGGAAGCGGTTCTCTAGAGCGGTATCCGGCCCGCCGGAACGCCGCGGCCGCGGGGCGCGTGCCGGCGCATGGGTTGCGCCTGCTGCGTGCCGTGCCCATCTCCGTCATGGCCGACCCGCATGGATCGAAGAAGATCCCTGGGTGCCCGCGCGGCAGCGGGCTGCGAACCGCGCTCCACGACCGACGATCCGAAGCCGCCCCGCGCGGTCGCGACCAGCCCATGAGGGAATGCGCGATGCCGGTGCTCGGTATCCATCACGTCACGACGTACCGGTACCGGCAACCCGTCGCCTTCGGCGAGCATCGGATGATGTTCCGCCCGCGGGAGGGGCATGACCAGCGGCTGATCGAGGCGAAGCTCGAGATCACGCCTGAACCCTCCGAGATCCGCTGGCTGCACGACGTCTTCGGCAACAGCGTCGGCATCGCGCGCTTCTCGTCGCGCGCGAGCGAGTTGCGGTTCGCGAGCAGCGTCTGGATCGACCATACGCCGCTCAACGCGCTCGACTACCCGATCGCGCGCGATGCCGAGACCTTCCCCTTCTCCTACGATGTCGAGGACATGGCGGATCTCGCGCGCTCGATCGAGCGGCAATACCCGGACCCCGACCACCTGGTGGAACGCTGGGCGCGGCAGTTCGTCAGGCGTGACGGCCCGACGGGCACGCGCGCCCTGCTCGCGGATCTCACCCATGGGGTCCGCCGGCACTTCGCCTATGTCGCCCGGTCCGAGCGGGGCGTGCAGGAACCTCTCGCGACGCTGCGCCTCGGCAGCGGCACCTGCCGCGACTTCGCGGTCTTCCTGATCGAGGCGCTGCGCGCGCTCGGCCTCGCGGCGCGCTTCGTCTCCGGCTACCTCTACGCGCCGGAACCCAGCGGCCGGCTCGGCGGCGGCGCGACCCATGCCTGGCTTCGCGTCTATGTGCCGGGCGCCGGCTGGGTCGAGCTCGATCCGACCAACGGCATCATCGGCAACCGTGACCTCGTCCGGGTCGCCATCGCCCGCGACCATCGCCAGGTCCTGCCGCTGCACGGGACATGGACGGGCTTTCCCTCGGACGATCTCGGCATGACGGTCGACGTCAGCGTCACGGATGCCCGGTCCCGGTGACGAACCCCCCGCCGGGCCCCGGGTGATCGGGCCCTTCGCCACCTTTCCTCGCCACCGGCCCGTCGCCGCCGGCGTCTCGTTCCGAAGGAGCTTTCCATGCGCATCGGCGCCGGCTGCCAGATTGTCTACGACTGCCCGCAGCCCACGCCGATGCTGCTCGTGGTCACGCCACATCCCTCCCGCGCGCCCGACCTGGTCGGGCCGCACAGCCTGGACTTCGATCCGCCGGTCGCGGCCAGGAGCTACAGCGACGGCTTCGGCAATGTCTGCACGCGCATCGTCGCACCGGCCGGGCGGCTGACCATCGCCACGCGGCTGGTCGTCGAGGATTCCGGCATGCCGGACCCCGTCATCCGGGCGGCGTGGCAGCGTTCGGTCGAGGAATTGCCGGACGAGATGCTGATCTATCTCCTCGGCAGCCGGTACTGCGACACCGACCGGCTGTCGGACATCGCCTGGTCGCTGTTCGGCCAGGGGCCGACCGGCTGGGACCGGGTGCAGGCGATCTGCGACTACGTGCATGACCGCATCGCCTTCGGCTACGAGCATGCGCGCGCCACGCGCACCGCATCGGAAGCCTTCATGGAGCGGCGGGGCGTGTGCCGGGACTACGCGCACCTCGCGATCACGCTGTGCCGCTGCGTCAACATCCCCGCGCGCTACTGCACGGGCTACCTGGGCGACATCGGCATGCCGCCGCCCTACGGGCCGATGGATTTCGCCGCGTGGTTCGAGGTGTATCTCGATGATTGCTGGCACACCTTCGATGCGCGCAACAACGTCCCCCGCATCGGGCGCATCCTGCTCGCGCGCGGCCGCGATGCCACCGACGTCGCCATCGCGACGACCTTCGGGCCCTGCACGCTGGCGGGGTTCAGCGTCTTCACGGACGAGGTTGCGGCTTAGGCAACGTCGCGACCAACGGCATCACCCTGCCCGATGTCGCGCACGGGACCCGGAACGGCGCGCAGGCCGCCCTGGCCGTCGTCCCGCGGAGACCGGCGACCGCGCCGATCCCGCGCGGGTCAGCGCCGTGGCGCGCGCGTCGTGCTGGGCGGCGGGGCGCGGCGCGGCGGCGGTGG
>NZ_JAGIYZ010000017.1 GCF_017813355.1 Roseomonas nitratireducens | reverse complement strand
CCACCGCCGCCGCCGCCGCCACCGCCGCCGCCGCCGCCGCCACCACCGCCGCCGCCACCGCCGCCACCGCCGTGGGCTTCAGCCTGCGACGACAGGAAGTAGGTGGCGGCGGGCACCGCCGCGAAGGCCGCGGCCGCCAGCAGCAGCGCGCGGGCCGTGCGGCGGACGGAAGCGACCTTCGCCGAGGGTGACCGTGCCGCCGCGAAAAGGCTCTCTGGTGTCCTGGTCTGCATCTTGCGCTCCCTATTGGATCCGTGGGCCAGCGCCTGCGTCGGTGACGCGGGCGTGATCCGGGAACCGCAAGTCGCGTGCCAACCCGCCGCCGCTGCCGGGAACAGCAAAAATCGGCGGTTCGCCGGGAGAATCTCGATTCAGGGCCATCCCCGCATGGACGGGGGATTTGGCCGATGTTGGGGGCTATCCCCCGATTGGGGGTCTGCCCCCCGGGGAACTCCCAGGGTTGACGTATGACGTCCGCCGGGGGAAGGGCGGGGGAGACTTCACGAAGAACCAAGGGAGACCTGCAGATCATGACCGAGACGCGCCCCCAAGCGCGCCTGCGCCGTCCTGTGCGCATCGCCACCCTGGCCGTCGCCGCCTTCGTCGCCTCCGTCCCCCAGGCCATTGCCGCGCCCTGTCCCCTGGGCATGCCGGTCTCGGGCGAGTTCTCCTCCGCCTTCGGCCATCGTGGCCGGGGCTTCCATCCGGGCGTGGACATCCGCGCCCCCGTCGGCACGCCGGTGCGGGCTGCGACCGGCGGGACGGTCGTCTTCGCCGGCCGCTACTACGCCTATGGCCTGATGCTTGAAATCGAGCACCGGGACGGCACGCGGTCCCGCTACGCGCATCTGTCGCGCTTCGCCTCCGACGCGCGGCTCGGCTCCTATGTCTTCCCCGGCCAGGTGATCGGCGCGGTGGGGCGGACGGGCCGGACGACGGGCGCGCATCTGCATGTCGAGCTGCGGCGCGACGGGCGCCCGGTCGATCCCTGGCCCTGGCTCACGCGCACGGCCTGCGTCGACGACCGCCAGGTCGCCGAGGCGCCGCCGCGCTGAATCCAGCCTTCGGCTCGGCGCGCGGCCAGCGCGCCGGCCTTGCGCGATACCCGTCGCACGAAGGTCGACCCTTCGTGCGACGGGCGTGACGGCGCCGCCCGTCATGCGCCGAAAATCTGCATGCAATCTTGTATGCAGTAGGCGGGGACAGGCTCCCGCCGCACGGCGACCGGCCGTGCCGGGCCGGTTTCAGCCGCCCCGCGCGCGCCGCAGCGCCGCCTGCGCCATCCGGTCGAGCGCGTTGAGGAACCGCGCCCGGTCGGCCGCGGCCATCGGCGCCGGCCCGCCGGTGATGGCGCCGGACTCGCGCAGCGCGCGGGAGAGTTCGCGCCCGGCCAGCGCGCCGCCGATATTGTCCTCGGTCCAGGGATGCCCCTTGAAGGACAGCGCCGCGGCGCCCTTCGCGAGGCAGCGCGCGGCGAGCGGGATGTCGGCGGTGATGCAGATGTCCCCCGCGCGCGCTTCCTCGACGATGCGGTCATCCGCCACGTCCGCGCCGGCGGCCACGACCACCAGGCGCACGAGCGGCGAGGGCGGCGGGCGGACCGGGCGGCTGCCATTCGTCACCAGCAGCGTCTCGAGCCCCAGGCGGAGGGCGACGCGCAGCGCTTCCTCCCGCACCGGGCAGGCATCGGCATCGATCAGCAGGCGGGGCGTCGTCGTCTCCATGGCCCCCCCTATGCCGTCTTCGGCGCGGGTGCGATACCGGGCGCGCGATTGCTGAGGGACGTTCGCCATGACCAGCGCCGAGGGCGCGCCCGCCACCTGGCACGGCATCCTGCGCCAGGCCTTCAAGGACAACGATGTCCGCCTCGTCACCTATGTGCCGGACAATGTCCTGCGCCCGCTGATCGAGGGCGTGCACGCCGACCCGTTCTTCACCGCCTTCACCTGCGCGCGGGAGGAGGAAGCCGTCGGCATCGTCACCGGCGCGACCATGTCGGGCATGCGCGGCGTGGTGCTGATGCAGACCTCCGGCTTCGCCACGCTGCCCAACGTGCTCGCCAGCCTGCCCGTCGCCTGCCAGGTGCCGGTGGTGATGGTGGTGAGCGAGCGCGGCACGCTCGGCGAGTTCAATCCCGGCCAGGCGATCGTCTGCCGCACCATGCGGCCGATCCTCGATTCCATGGGCATCGAGCACCACACGATGAGCCGGCTGGACGAGGCCGCCTTCGTGGCCGACCGCACCATCCGCCAGGCCTTCGCCACGCGCTGGCCGGCCTGCCTGATCCTCTCGCCGCTGCTGACCGGGGGGCGCAAGTGACCGACGCGACCGACAACCTGCATGTGATGAACCGCGCCGCGCTGACCAAGCGCCTTGTCGGCGCGCTCAAGAACCGCGAGGCCGTGGTGGGCGGCATCGGCAATTCCAACTGGGATCTCTGGGGTGCCGGGCACCGGCCGGAGAATTTCTACATGCTCGGCAGCATGGGCCTCGCCGCGCCGATCGCGATGGGTGTCGCGCTCGCGCAGCCCAAGCGCCGCGTCTTCGCCCTCGAAGGCGACGGGTCGCTGCTGATGCAGCTGGGCTGCCTGTCCACCATCGCGGCGCAGGCGCCGAAGAACCTGTGTGTCATCGTCTGGGACAACGGCATCTACCAGATCACGGGCGGGCAGGGGACGCCGGCCGCGGCATCGCGCACCGACATCGTCGCCATCGCGCGCGCCTCCGGCATCGCGGGCGCGACCTGGGCGGCGGACCAGACGGAATTCGACGCGCTGGTGGCCCGCGCGCTGACGACCGACGGGCCGCATTTGATCGGCGTGAAGATCGACAACGAGCCGGGCCGCACGCAGACCGACCGCGACCCGATCCGCTTCCGCGAATCCTTCATGCGGGCGATGGCGGAAGCGGTCTGATACCGAGCGCACGAAGGCTTCACCTTCGTGCCCCTCATACGCCGGGCGCCGGCCATCCGGCCGCCTTGGCCGGGTTCATCCTGCACGCCTCCGGCGTGACGCCGGACGGCCGGCGGGCAGCATTCGCGGCCTCGGCCTTTCGGGCCGCAGGTCTGTACTTCGCGCTTCCGGGCTGCGGGCTCGGACCGGATCAGGGCGCGGCGGGTTCGAAGCCCTGTCCCTGGCCCGCGCGGGTCAGGTCGCCCACCGTCTCGGCGAAATTGTCCCGCCGCGCGACATTGGTCGCGGCGAGGAAGCGCAACGGTTCCTCCGCCCGCGGCGCGCGCCGCGCCGGCGCCGCCGCCCCGAAGGACGAGGCCGGCACGTAGCCGAGCCGCATCCCGCCCGGCCTTTCCACCGCGACGAAGTCCGGGTCCCGCGACGGGCGCAGCGCCACCTGCGTGCCCGCCGGCAGTGTCGCCACGCGCACCGCCGTGGCGTCCGGCCGGGCGCGCAGCGGCAGAGCCAGCGGCGTGGTGGATTCGATGGCTGGCGCGGCATCCGCCCCTTCCGCCCGCGCGCCGGGGACGAGGGCTTCCATGGCGGGTGCGAGTTCCGCGTCGCGCGCGGCGATGCGGGCGGCGATCTGCTGCGCCAGCGCGGCATCGGCCGCGGCGGCCGCGCGCAGCGCCTCGAGCCTCGGTGCGGCGGCGGCGGCGGTGAGGGTGCCGTCCGCCACCGCGGCGCGGATGTCGGCGGCGGCGCGCAGCCGGCAGTCGAGCAGGAATTCCGCGGCGTTGCGGGCGAGGTCGAGATTGGCGTTCTCGCGCTCGATATCGGCGGCGACGGTTTGCCGCAGGGCGGCGTCGTCGGGTGCCGCGCGGCGGCGTTCGGCCAGGTAGTCGGCCATGGCCACGCCCGCGGCGGCACCCGCGGCCGCGCCGATCAGCGCGCCGGCGACGGCGACGCTGCCGGGGACGATGATGACCCCGCCGCGCCGCGGCGCGATGCCGCCGCCGACCGCCGCACCCCCGGCCGCGCCGGCGATGACGGCGCCGGCGAACAGCCCGCGGGCGAGCTCGAAATTCGCGCGCTGGCGGCCGCAGGCGTCTGAGGGATCGATGGCCGTCGTCGCGCCCGGCGCGCCCGGGCTGGCCGGCGCGCAGGCCGCGAGCGTCGCGGCCAGCGCCAAGGGCAGGCCGGCCTTGAAGATCCGCCGCATTGGCCCGCCCCCTTGTTCGCAGGCCGCGACGCTATCGCCGGAGGCGACGCGGCGGCAAGCGCCTCATCCCAGCCGCTGCTGGTCCCCGTCCACCGCCAGCGCCTGGCCGCTGACCGTCCGCCCGAAGGGGGAGCAGAGGTAGAGCGCCATGTTCGCGATGTCCTGCTGCGTCACGTAGCAGCGCAGCGAGACGTCGCGCAGCAGCTCCTGCTCCTTCTCCCGGAAGGACACGCCCTGCGCCTGGGCCTTGGCCTCGATGACGCGGCGGATGCGGTCGCCGGCGACGAGGCCGGGGCAGATCGCGTTCACGTTGATCCCGTCGGGCCCCAATTCGATCGAGAGCGACTTGGTGAAGCCGACCACGCCCCATTTCGCCGCCGCGTAGGGGCTGCGCAGCGGGAAGCCGAAGCGCCCGGCGGCGGAGGAAAGGTTGACGATGCTGCCGCCGCCCGAAGCGCGCAGATGCGGCACGGCGCGCCGCACGCAATGGAACATCGAGGAGAGGTCGATACGCAGCGTGGCTTCCAGCGCCTCGGGCGTCACGTCCTCGACCCGCGCGGTGGGGCCGGCGATGCCGGCATTGTTCACCAGCGCGTCGAGGCCGCCGAGATGGGCGGCGGCCGCGTCGACGAAGCGCTCGCACTCCGCCACCTCGCCCATGTCGGCGCGCATGGCGGGGTGGGGGCAGGTGGCGAGCGCCTCCGCATCCAGGTCGCAGACGAACACCTTCGCGCCGCGCGCGGCGAAGCTGTCGGCCATGACGCGGCCGATGCCGCCCGCGCCCGCGCTGATGGCGACGCGAAGGCCCGAAAGGTCGACGGGTAGCGGCGTGTCGGCGCCCTGCATGCGGATCCTCCCCCTGAATGGCATTCCGCCGGCCGCGGGTCGGGCCGCGGCGGCGCGCGCAGTCTGGGCGGCGCGCGCGCGCGCGACCAGCCCCCGGCGGCGTGTCCCGGGTCACAGGCCCCGTCGCGGCGGGGCGAGGCGGCGTTTCCTTCCGCGCCCGTGCGCCCGTACATTGCCGAGGCCATGAACACCAACCTGCTCGACATCGTCTCCGGCTCGACCATCGTCCTGGTCATGCTGCTGCTCGTCGCCGTGCTGACGGCCACGCGCGGCATCCGCACCGTCCCGCAGGGCGAGGTCTGGACGGTGGAGCGCTTCGGCGCCTTCACCCGGATGCTCTCCCCGGGGTTGAACTTCATCATCCCCTTCATCGACGGCATCGGCCGGCGCGTGAACGTGCAGGAGCAGGTGCTCGATATCCCCGAGCAATCCGTCATCACCCGGGACAACGCGACGGTCGCGGTGGACGGCATCGTCTACTACCGCGTCATGGACCCGGCGAAGGCGGCCTATGCCGTGCAGGACCTGGCCGTCGCGCTCACCGCGCTGACCATGACCAACATCCGCGCCGTGATCGGCGAGATGGAACTCGACGCGACGCTGTCGGGGCGGGAGAGGATCAACTCCTCCCTGCTCAACATCCTCGACGGCGCGACCGACCCCTGGGGCGTGAAGATCGCGCGCGTCGAGATCCGCAAGATCGAGCCGCCCGAGAACCTGATCCGCGCCATGAACCTGCAGATGACGGCCGAGCGCGAGCGCCGCGCCACCGTCGCCAAGGCTGAGGGCGAGCGGGAGGCCGAGATCAAGCGCGCCGAGGGCGAGAAGCAGGCCCTGATCCTGTCCGCCGAGGGCCGCCGCGAGGCCGCCTTCCGCGACGCCGAGGCGCGCGAGCGCCTGGCCGAGGCCGAGGCGAACGCGACCCGCATGGTGGCCGAGGTCGCCGCCGGGGCGGGCGGCGACGCGCTGCGCTACTTCATCGCCGACAAGTACGTGAAGGCGTTCGAGACGCTGGCCGGCAACACCGCGCAGAAGCTGGTGATCGTGCCGATGGAGAGCAGCGCGCTCGCCGGCGGCATCGCCCAGGCGATGGAATTGCTGCGCGGGCCGGATGGCGGCGCGCCCGGCGGCGGACCCAGGCCGCCGCGCCCGCCGGCGCCGCCGACCGCGGAGGTGGCCTCGCCATGGATGCCGCGCTGATCTGGATCCTCGCCGGGCTCGTGATGCTCGGCGCGGAGGTGATGCTGCCGGGCGTCTTCCTGCTGTGGGTGGGGCTCGCGGCGATCGGCACGGGGCTGCTGCTGTTCGCGGTCGCGCCGCCCTTCTGGGTGGCGGTGGCCGTCTTCATCGTGCTGCTCGGGGCCGGGATCGCGGTGGCGCTGCGCCTGAAGCGCGCCGAGCATCCGCGGCCGCGGGTGAATACGCCGGATTCCGGCCTGGTCGGGCGCTTCGGCGTGCTGACCGAGCCCGGCGCGGCGGGGCCTCGCGTGCGCCTGGGCGATTCCGACTGGGCGGCGCGCCTGCCGCGCGACGCGGCGGAGACGCCCGCCGGGACCCGCGTGCGGGTGGAAGGCGTGGACGGCACGACGCTGGTGGTCCGGCCGGAGTGAATCCGCGTCCCGGCTTGTCGCGCATCAAGGTGCCGCGCGCGTGATCACGGCATGGTGATCCCCAACGGAGGGACACCATGACCGCACGCGCAACGACGATCGAAGGCGGCCACGCCAGCCGGCTTTTCCTTGTCGCCAATGGCAGCCACGGCAAGGCCTACCTCAAGCGCCTGGGCGAGACCGGCTACGACGCCGTCCTCGTCTGGGACGCGCCCGAGGCGCGGATGAAGGATTCCGAACTGGGCGAGGACCGGCCCGGCCGCGCCTTCGCCTCCGCCGGGGCCACGGCCCGCAGCGCCATGGAATACGACGGCAAGGACGACAGCCCGAAGGAGCACGCCAAGCGCGACCTGGCGAAGCGCATGGCCGCCGACCTGGTCGACGCGCTGCGCGCCGGGACGGCCCAGAGCCTCGCCATCGTTGCGCCCGCGCCCGTCGCCCATGCCGTGATCGAGCACCTGCCGCCCGAGCAGCGCCGGGCCCTGGCGGGGGAGGAGCATCACGACCTGACTGCCCTGCCGCTCGCGACGCTGTTCGACCGGCTGGACGCGCTGCGTCACGGAGTGTGACAGGCCTTGACCCTGGCGGTGGCGCGGGCCACGTCGGAAGGGCCATGGAACCGAACCGCCGCCCGCCCATCATCGACATGACGCCGGAAGGGGAGTTCCGCGACCCCGTCCCGCCGCGCGCCATGGGCACGCTCGACCGGATGCTCGCGCGCATCGGCGCCGCCGGCATCCTGGTCGCCACGGTCGCCATCGGGCTGGTGCTGGCCGGGCTCGCCATCCTGGCCATCGGCATCCTGCTGCCCATCGCGCTCGTCGCGGGGGCGATCGGCGCGGGCTCGCTCTGGTGGCGGATGCGCCGGGCGCGCCGCACCGGCGCGCCGCCTCCCGCCGGCGTGCGCTTCGTCGTCATCCGCCGCTGACCCTCGCCACGGCCGCCGCCCGCCGATAGGGTCCGCCCCTTCAGGCCAGGGGAGAGATGGCGCATGGCGCTCTGGGTTCGCTTCGCGCGCGGCGATGGCAGCGAGGGCTTCGGCACCTGGGACGAGGCCGGCGGCACCATCGCCGCCCATGCCGGCGACATCTTCGCCGGCGCGACCCCGACCGGCGAGGCCATCCCGCGCGAATCCGTGCGCCTGCTGGCCCCTGTGCGGCCGGGAAAATTCATCGGCCTGTGGAACAATTTCCGCGAACTCGCGGCCAAGACGGGGGCCGCGATCCCGGACGGGCCGCTGTGGTTCCTCAAGGCGGGGACGAGCCTGCTCGACCCGGACGGCACCATCCCGCCGCCCGCCGGATATGCGGGCAAGATCCTGTACGAGGGCGAACTCGGCCTGGTGGTCGGCCGCCGCTGCAAGGACGCGACGGAGGAGGAGGCGGCCGGGGCCATCTTCGGCCTGACGGCGGTGAACGACGTCACGGCGCTCGACATCCTCACCGCTGACCCGGCCTTTCCCCAATGGGCGCGGGCAAAATCCTGCGACGGCTTCGGGCCGGTGGGGCCCGCCATCGCGACGGGGCTCGACTGGTCGGCGCTGCGGGTGCAGGTCGCGCTCAATGGCCGCGTGCGGCAGGACTATCCGGCGTCCGACATGATCCTGCCGCCGGCGCGGATTCTCTCGCTGTTGTCGCGGGAGATGACGCTCGAGCCCGGCGACCTCGTCGCCTGCGGCACCTCGGTGGGCGCGCTGCCGATGCGGCCGGGGATGGTGGTGGAGGTGACGATCGCCGGGATCGGCACGCTGCGGAACGTGATGGGCGGCGGCGCGGCCTAGCCGGCTATTCGGCCGCCATCGGCACGCCGCCGGCCTTCAGGCCGAAGACCTCGGCGAGCAGGGTGTAGGAGCGGCGCCGCGCTTCGGCGTCGTGGCAATGGGTGATGACGGCGAATTCGGCCACGCCGCCATGCTCGGCCGACAGCGCCTCGAGCTTCGCCCTGACCTGTTCCGGGGTGCCGACCATTGCCGCTGCGCGCATCCGTTCCAGCCGCGCGAGCTCGAGGTCGTTGTAGGAATGCGCCTCGGCTTCCTCGACGCTCGGCAGAGGCAGGTACAGGCCGCGGTCGCGCTTGAGCCGCCACAACTCGCGGGAGCGGAACAGCCGCTTCGCCTCCGCTTCCGTATCCGCCACCAGGCAATAGACGCCGAGGGCGGGATGCGGTGCTTCGAGCCGCCCGGGCATGCCGGGCTTGGGCTGGAAGCTCTCCCGATAGACCGCGATCGCCTGTTCCGACCCGCCGCCGTCGGAGAAGAAATGCGCGAAGCAGTAGGGCAGGCCGAAATAGCCCGCGACCTGCGCGCCGTAGTCGGATGATCCGAGGATCCACATCTCCGGCCGCGTATCGACCGCGGGCTGGGCGACGACGTTGCGGAAGGGGTGGTTCTCCGGCAGCCCGTCCCCGTGCCAGCCGAGCACTTCCATCACCTGGGCGGGGAAGCGGTCCGCGGCCTCGTTGGCGTTCGGGTTCAGCGCGAAGGCGGTGCGCCCGTCCGACCCCGGCGCGCGGCCGACGCCCAAATCGATGCGGCCGGGCGCGATCGCCTCCAGCACGCGGAACTGCTCGGCGACCTTCAGGCTCGAATAATGCGGCAGCATCACCCCGGCGGAGCCCACGCGGATGCGCTGCGTGGTCGCGGCGATGGCGGCCATCAGCACCTCCGGCGCCGCGCCGGCGTGGGAGGCGCTGTTGTGGTGTTCCGCGCACCAGTAGCGGCGGAAGCCCAGCGCGTCGCAATGGCGCGCGAGCGCCAGCGTTTCCCGGATCGCCTCCCCCGGCGTGCGGCCGGAGGCGACGGAGGATTGATCGAGGACGGAGAGGGTGAAGTCGCTCATCTTCCCCATATGCTAGCGCGGTCAGGGGGCTTGGGGACAGGGATGGACGAGGCGGGCTTCATGCGGCGGGCGATCGCGCTCTCCTGCCAGGGGGTGGCGGAGGGCGGCGGGCCCTTCGGCGCGGTGGTGGTGAAGGATGGCCGCATCGTGGGGGAGGGGCGCAACGCCGTGGTGCCCACCCGCGACCCGACGGCGCATGCCGAGGTGGTGGCGATCCGCGCGGCCTGCGCGGCGCTCGGCACGCATGACCTGTCCGGCGCGGTGATCTACACGAGCTGCGAGCCCTGCCCGATGTGCCTCGGCGCCGTCTGGTGGGCGCGCATCACGGAGATCGTCTACGGCAACGACCGGGCGGACGCCGCGGCGATCGGCTTCGACGACGCGGCGATCTACGACGAGGTGTGCCTGCCGATCGCCGAGCGCCGCCTGCCGCTACGCCGGCTGCTGGGGACGGAAGCCATCGAGGCCTTCCGGCTGTGGGAGGCGAAGGCGGACAAGGTGCCTTACTGAGCCGCCGTCACTACCATTGGAAGGTGATGTCGGTGGATTCGCGGAAGCGGGTCGTGCCGACCCCGAAGACGTTGATCACCCAGGTGAAGGGATGGTCGACCGAGACCTGGACGCGGATGCTGGTGCCGGAGCCCGCGCCCGTCTGCGTCCGCGTCAGCGTCACGCCGGGCGCGCCGCCGAGGATGCCCGCCCGCCCAACCGCCGCGACCAGGTCCGCCCCCGACAGCGTCTGCGTGCCGGCCCCGGTCATGACGACGGTGCCGTGGCGGGAGGCCTCGGCCGCGAAGGTCCGGATGGAGTGCAGCGTCAGGTAGTACCGGCCGAGATCGACGGCGGCGAGCAGCATGACGAAAAAGAGCCCGCCGACGATGGCGAATTCCAGCCCGGCGCTGCCGCGGCGGAAGCGCCGGGCCCTAGCGGATGCGCAGTTCGACATTGCCGACGACCCTCGTGACCGGGGCTGTGACGATGGGCGAAAAGGGGCGGGATGCGGTGACGGAGCCGTATTGGCGGATCGTCTCCGTGCCCGGGCAGGTCGCGGTGCAGCGCAGCGCGTTGGCCCGGTCCACGGCATCGCCCGAGCATTGGCACCAGGTCCAGGCGCGGATGCAGACGGCGGCGCCCGTGGTGGCGGTTTCGCAATCCGCGGAGGTGTCTTCCTGCCAGCCGGTGAGGAAGGCGCGCACCGCCGCCTCCCCATCGGGGTTGCGCGCGGCATTGGCGGCCGACTTGTCGGTGGCCGAGGCGGTGGCGTTCGTCGCCGGCTGCGCCCAGACGATCTGCGCCCCGGACCGCGCGGCGCTTTCGAGCCGCGTCATGTGCTGGATCGCGTTGGCGTAGTCCGCGATGCCCATCAGCGCGACGCCGAGGATGGGCACCGTGAGGCCGAATTCCAGCGCCGCGGCGGCGCGGGCGCGCCGGGCGAGGCGGCGGTGGATGGCGCTTGCGAGCGCCTGGAATGCGGATGGAAGCATGCGCGGCCTGGGTGAGGGCGAAGGTCGGGTGATATTGCGCACAAGGAACGGCGTTCGTCAGGGGAGTTCTTATAAAGAATTCGTGATGGAAATTGCAGCGCGCATTGTCGATGTCGTTCTTCATGGGGTCCTCCAGATTTCGTGAAGGTATGGCGTAACGTAAACGTTACTTCACCGGGACGGATGACTGTTGCGTGATCCGGCGCCTCGCCTGCCAGGATCGCGCCATGCTTCGCTGCCGCCTGCCTTTTCTCCGCATCCGCCCCGCCGCGCGCCGCCGCGGCGCGCTGGGCGCGGCCATCGCCGTCTCCTCCGCCGCGCTGTTCGGCATGGCGGGGCTCGCGATCGAGGGCGGGCACTGGCTGCTGATGCGGCGCAACGCGCAGAACGCGGCGGACATGGCGGCGCTGGCGGCGGCGCGGCTGCTCGATGGCAGCCGGGACGTGCAGATGCGCAGCGCAGCGACGGCCGCCGCGCTGGAAGTGGCGGCACGCAACGGCTTCACCGATGGCGCTGCCGGCGCGGCGGTGGTGGTCAACCTCGATGCCGGGGGCAATTCGGCGGCGGTGGAGGTCATCGTCCGGCGCGACATCACGACCGTTCTGACGCGGCTCATCCCCGCGGTGGGCAACACGGTCACGCCGGCCGGCCGGGCGGTCGCGGCACCGTTCGACCGCCAGGACGTTTGCCTGCTCGCCGACAGGCCCGATGGCGTCGACCGCGCGAATCAGCCGACCCAGGTTCGCTACAAGAGCACGGACAACCACCGCTACCTGAACTGCGTGGTGCACGCCAACTCGCGCGACCGGGGGGCGCTGTCAGGAACCAACGAGTATCAGCGCGGCATCGTCATCGACAGCATCAACGCCGGTGCGCTGGTGACGGATGCGCTGCGGTCCACCGACAGCCGCTGCGGCAAGATCGAGTCCACGGCGACGGGCGACGCCTGCGGCTTCGTCAGTCGCTCGGCGCCCTTCACGGGGTCCGTCCGCCCGGTATCCAATCCCTATTCGCATCTCGACGCCTTGGTCGCTCCGGCCTGCACGCGGACGCTGACCTCGACCTCGGTCGATTTCGCGGCGCGGGCGCAGGGGAACACGCAGGTCCTGACGCCGGGCGTCTATTGCCCCCCGGCAGGCCAGCGGGAGGCGACGATCAATCTCAAGGAGGGCGCGGGCGCGACGATGACGTCGGGCACCTACTTTTTCCGCGGCGTGAACCTGACGATCGACCTGAGCGGCGCGCTCAACTGTCTGGAATGCACCTTCGTCTTCCTCGACTCCCCGCAGGCGGCGACGAACCCCGACCTGCGTGGCCGGCCGGGCGAGTTCTGGGTCAAGGGGGCGCAGCTCGACTTCCGCGCCCCGGCGGTCAACGCCAGCGACCCCGCCCTCAACGGCATGCTCTTCGTGCGCCTGTCCGGCGGCTATCTGCTCGACGACCAGCCGCCCGGCGCCAACAACATGGAAGGCCGCGCGGATGGCAGTACGCTTGAACGGTTCGGCGTGACCTTCGAAACCGCGCAGAACGTGCACCTCGAAGGCGGACAGTACTTCGGCGAGTCGGCAGTCTGGATCAAGAGTTCCACGACAAGCCGGCTGTCGCCGTGCAATCCCATCGTGGCAGGCATCGTATTCTTCGAGTCTTCCGACGACTGGACGCTCGACACCTCGGGCTGCGCGCGCATCAACACCCCCGTCGCCGGCATCCTCAGGACGCGCCTGATCCAGTAGCCCCCCGTCGACCGCGCCGCCGGCGGGGCCTAGCCTGCCAACACCGGCGCCGATGCCGGAGGAGCCCCGCCGGACCAGTGACCGCGCCCCCGCCCGATGCCCGCACCTTCGCCGTCTCCGGCCTGCGCGGCCCGGCCGAGGCCGCGGCCATCGCCGTGGCGGTCCGGCGCTGCGACCCCGTCGCGCAGGTCTGGACCGATCCGGGCCAGGGCTTCGTTGCCATCGCCTCCCTCGCGCCCGCGAAGGCGCTGGCGGCGGCCATGGCTCAGGCGGGTTTCCCCGCGCGCCAGACCGGTGGGCGCCCCGGCAGTCTCGGCCGCGCGCTGTTGTTCGGCGTGCTGCTCGGGCTGGGCGGCCTCGTCGGAGGGCTGGTGCTGGGCTGGATGGTCGGGCTTGGCCTCTATGCGACCAATCCGGAATGCAGCCGGCCGGGGTCATGCACGCTGATGGCGCCGGTCTTCGCCGTGCTCGGCGCGGTCGTGGGCGGGCCGGCCGGGCTCATCGCGGGCCTGGTGCTCGGCGGCGCGCGCCGCTACGGGGGCTGACATCCTGCGCAGGCAGGAACGACCTGCGCGCGGATGGCGTTCGGCCCCTGGCCCTGCGTGCGCCTGGCATGACAGGCAGCGTGACGGAGGCGAAAATTCTCGGCGGTCGAAATGACTTGTCCGCGACGCCGCCATCGCCTCAAATACTGGAACAAACGCAAGGATTAGACTCGACCATGTCAACGCGTGCCATCCGCCTCGGCCTCCTCGTGGCGGCGACCTTCCTCACGGCCAGCCTTCCCGCCGCCCAGGCGCAGGTGCACACGGTCCAGGGCTGCAACACCAACATCCGCTTCCTGAACCAGACCAACCGCGTCGTCGCGCAGCTGTTCTACAACCCGTCCAGCAACAGCAACTGGGGCCCGGACAGGCTCGGCGCCAACGTGATGCGCCCGGGGCAGGTCTACACCGTGCGCCTGTCGAACGCGGTGCCGTACGATTTCCGCTTCGTGCTCGACAACGGCTACTCGTCGGAACTGCGCCGCGTGAACGTCTGCGCCGTCAGCGACCTCGTCGCCACGCCGCAGGGCCTGCGCGCGCGCTGACAGCCGGGCCGGGGCGCGGGGCATGGCCCCCGCACCCCGGCGCCGCGGCCCTTCGAGCTTGCGCGCTACAGCGCGGCGGCGGCTTCCAGCACCTGCGCCGCATGCGCCTCGGGCTTCACCTTCCGCCACATCTTCACGATCTTCCCGTCCGCGCCGACGAGGAAGGACGTGCGCTCCATGCCCATGTAGGTCTTGCCGTACATCGACTTCTCGACCCAAACGCCATAGGCCTCGGCGACCTTGTGGTCCTCATCCGAGGCGAGCGGGAAGGCGAGGTTGTACTTCTTCGCGAACTTCTCGATCGGCGGCATCGGGTCCGGGCTGACGCCGATCACCTCGAGCCCCAGCCTGCCCAGTTGCGGCAGCGCTTCCTGCACGCCGCAGGCCTGCTTGGTGCAGCCCGGCGTATCCGCCTTGGGGTAGAAATACAGGAGGTAGGGCTTGCCCTTCAGCGCGGCGGAGGAGACCTCCCGCCCGCCGCTCGCCTTCATCTTGAAGGCGGGCGCCTTCTTGCCCTCGGCCAGTTCGGTCATTCGCGATCCCCGCTGCTCTCGGGGCGACCGAGGCGTCGTTCGAACACCGCGCGCACCTCCTTCGCCCGTCGCGCCATCTGTGCCTGGAGGGCCGGGAGGTCAACCGGCGGATCCTCCGCGCACAGGCGCCGGCAGGCGTTCAGCAGCGCGGCCGCGACGCTGTCGGGCAGCGATTCCTCCCGCCAGCGGCCGACGGTCAGGCGCAGCAGGCCGCTGATCGAACGCCACATCCGCTCCGCGCCGGCCAGCGCGGCGGCTTCGTCCGGATCGAGCGCGCCGGCGGCGGCCAGGTTGGCGATCGCCGTGCGCGTCGTCGTCGCCAGCACGCCCTGATGCCGGCGCGCATGCACCAGTTGCAGCGCCTGGGCGATGAACTCCACCTCCACCAGCCCGCCGCGGCCGAGCTTCACGTCCCAGGGGCCGTCCGGCGGAAGGTCCCGCAGCATCCGCCCGCGCATCGCCAGCGCGTCCGGCACCGCCTTATCCGCCGCGTCAGGGCGCAGCAGCGCCGCGCGGATCGCGGCCTCGATCTTGCGCTTGAGCACGGGCGGGCCGGCGACGACGCGCGCGCGCGTCAGCGCCATGCGTTCCCAGGTCCAGGCTTCCTCCGCGTGGTAGCGCTGGAAGGCGGAGAGCGAGACGGCGACCGGCCCCTTCGAGCCCGAGGGCCGCAGCCGCATGTCCACCTCGTAGAGCTTCCCCTCCGCCCCCGGCGCGGTGATGGCGGCCACCATCTGGTGCGCGAGCCGCATGAAGTAGGTGCTGACCGGCAGCGTCCGCGGCGCCGGCTGGCCGCGCCGCGCCTTGCCCTCGCTCGCCTCCGCACCCGCCGCGTGGTCGTAGATCAGGATCAGGTCGAGATCCGATCCGGGCAGCATCTCCCGCCCGCCGAGCTTGCCCAGCGCCACGACGGCGAGCGCGCCGCCCTTCACCTTGCCGTGGCGTTCGGCGAAGGCGCCGGCGATGTGCGGCAGCAGGCCGACGATGGCGGCATCGGCCAGGTCGCTGCGCGCCTCGCCGGCCGCGTCGATGTCGAGCGTGCCCTCGAGCGTCGCCGCGTCGATCTCGAACTTGCCTTCCAGCACGAGCCGCCGCGCGGCTTCCAGCGCTTCCTCCAGATGCCGCGCATCCTTCAGCAGGGCGGGCAGCGTTGCCGCCGCGTTGCCGACCGTCCCGCCCGCGCCCACCAGCAGCCCTTCGAGCGCGGCGGTGTGGCGCGACAGGTGGTCGGCCAGCTGCGGCGCCGCGCCGAGGATGCCCGCGAGCCGGTCGAGCAGCGGCGGGTTGCGCGCGAGCAGGCTCAGCACCTGCACGCCGGCGGCAAGCCGCGCGAAGACGCCATCGAGCCGCGCCAGCGCCGCGTCCGGGTCGCGCTGCCTGGCGAAGGCGGCGAGCAGGGAAGGCATCAGCGCGGTCAGCAATTCGCGCGCCCGCTCGCTGCGCGTCGCGCGGGTGTGGCCATGGTGCCAGCCGCGCACCATCGCCGCGATGGTGGACGGCCCCGCATAGCCCATGGCCGAGAGCGTCGCGATCGTCGCCGGGTCGTCCTCCACGCCGGTGAAGACCAGGCTGCCCTTGGTCTCCTCCGAGGCCAGCGTCGGCTCGGCCTCGAACATGCGCCCGTAATGGCGCTCGACGCGCTGCAGATGCGCGGTGAAGGCGGCGCGGAAGGCGTCGGGGTCGGCGAAGCCGAGGAAGGAGGCGATGCGCGCGACGCCCTCGGCATCCTCGGGCATCCGGTGGGTCTGCCGGTCGGCCACCATCTGCAGCCGGTGTTCCAGGTTGCGCAGGAACACGTAGGCATCGGCGAGGTCGGCCGCGGCGCGGCGCTCGATCTTGCCCGCGGCGGCGAGGGAGGACAGCGCGCCGAGCGTCGTCGGGTCGCGCAGCCCGGGGTCCCGCCCGCCCCAGATCAGCTGCAGCACCTGGGCGGTGAACTCGATCTCCCGGATCCCGCCGCGGCCGAGCTTCACGTCATGGCCTTCGAGCTGGACGGTCGCGTTGGCGCCCTTGGCCCCCTTGTGCGCGTGGATCTGTCGCTTGATGGAATGGATATCGGCGACCGCCGCGAAGTCGAGGTGCCGGCGCCAGACGAACGGGCGGATCTCGCGCAGGAAGGCTTCGCCCGCGGCGCGGTCGCCGGCCACGGGACGCGCCTTGATCATGGCGGCGCGTTCCCAGTTCTGGCCCATGCTCTCGTAGTAGACGATGGCGGCGGGGATCGAGACGGCGAGCGGCGTCGCGGCCGGGTCCGGGCGCAGCCGCAGGTCGGTGCGGAAGACATACCCGTCCGCCGTGCGTTCCTCGAGCAGGCGGACCATGTCCCGGGCGATGCGGACGTAGACGGCGCCCGCCCGGTCTGCATGGTAGGCTGCCGCCGACGGATCGTAGAGCACCATGAGGTCGACATCGGACGAGTAGTTCAGTTCCCGCCCGCCGAGCTTGCCCATGCCGAGCACGACGAGGCCGGAGTTGCGCCCGACGATGCGCGGATCCGCCCGCGCCGCGCCGGCGAGGCGGAGTTCGCCCCGCGCCGCCGCGTCGCGCAGCAGGTGCGCGCAGGCCGCGTCGATCGACGCCTCGGCCAGGTCCGACAGCGCGCCCGTGACCTTGTCGAGCGGCCAGAGGCCTGCGATGTCGGCGACCGCGGCGACGAGCGCGCCCTGTCGCTTGGCCTGCCGCAGGGTGGTCGCGACGACGGTGCGTGGCGTGTCCGGATCGATCCGCGCGAGCGGGTCGAGCACGCGCTCCATCATCGCATCGGGGCCGCGCTCGGCGAGCGCCAGCAGGGCGCCGGATTCGCGCTCGGCGAGGTCGGCGAGGTAGGGGCTGTGCCCGGCGAGCGCCGCGAGCAGGGCGGCACCCGCCTCGCTCGCCGCGAAGTCGCGCTCGGCGGCGCCGCGCTCGGCGAAGCGCTCGCGCAGGATCGCGACGGCGGCGGGGTCGAAGGGGCGGGGCAGCCGCTCGGGCGCGAAACAGGCCGTCATGGGGGGGCAGGGAACAGGTGAGGCGGGTCGCGGGTCAAGCCGGGCGGATGATGGGGCGGTTCCTCCGCCTCGCCGCCGCGCTCGCGCTGCTGGCCGGGCTTGGCCTCGCCGCGCTCGCCTGGCGGCTCGAACAGGGCCCGCTGCCGATCGCCTGGCTCGCCCGCCAGGCGGAGGAAGCCTTCAACGCCGGGGCGGGCCGCGTGCGCCTTCAGATCGGCGAGGCGTCCGTCGCCTGGTCCGGCTGGCGCGACGGGCACCGCTCGCCGCTGGACTTCACCCTCGGCCGGGTGCGCGCCATCGGCGCCGATGGGGCGGTCCAGGCGGAACTGCCGGATGCGGCGATCTCCCTTTCCCTGTCCTGGCTGCTGCGTGGCGTCGTCGCGCCGAGGTCGCTGGAATTGCGCGGGCTCAGCCTGCATGCCCATCGCGCGTCCGATGGCGGCTTCCGCCTCGACCTCGGCGCGCTGGGCGAGACGACCGAACCGCCCGCGGGCGGGCCGGGCGACGCCGCCGCGCTGTTCGAGACGCTGGCCGAACTGATGCGCCCGCCATCGGAGGCGACGCCGCTCGCGGCCCTCCGCCGCGTGCGCATCCTCGATGCGCGGCTCCAGGTCCGCGACGCGCAGCTCGGCGGTGCCTGGAGTGCGGAGATCGGCACGCTCGCGCTGACGCGACGGGAGGGCGGGGGGATCGACCTTGCCGGGACCGGCGCCGTGCGGGTGGGGGCGGAACGGGTCGCGCTGCGCCTTGCCGGGCATCTCGAAGGCGAGACCCGGCGCGGCAGCCTGACGCTCGCCGCGCCCGCGCTCCATCCGGCGGCGCTCGCCCGCGCCGCGCCGGCGCTCGCGCCGCTCGCCGCGCTCGATGCGCAGGTCATGCTCGCCTTCGATGTCCGGCTGGACGGCTTCGCCCTGCCGCGCATGGCGCTCGCCCGGCTGCGCGCCGGGCCGGGGCGGATCGACCTCGGGGAGCGGGGCCAGCTGCCGATCACGGGCTTCGAGGCCGACCTGACGCTGGCCGACGACACGCTGCGCGTCGAGCGCGCCGTGCTGCGGCCCGCGCCGCCGCCGCATCCGGCCGCCGGCCCCCCGCCGCTGATCCGCGCGGATGCCGAGGCGCGCCTGGAGGACGGGCGCTGGCGCGCCGAGGCGCGGCTGCGGCTGGATGAGGTCGCGCTCGCCGATATCGGCCATTACTGGCCGGTGGGCCTGGCCGGCGGCGCGCGCGGCTGGCTGGTCGAGAACGTGACGGCGGGCCGGGCGCGCGACGGGGAATGGCGCCTCGTCGCGGAGGGGGAACTCGCGACCGGCGCCACCCGCGTCAGCGCCTTCGAAGGCAGCGCGATCGCCGAGGCGCTGACGGTGCACTGGCTGCGCCCCATCCCGCCGGCCGAGGAGACGGCGGGCCGCGCGCGCTTCGGCCTGGACGCGATCGAACTCGAACTGACCGGCGGGCGGCAATCGGCCAGCGGCATCCGCGTGCGCGACGGGCTGATCCGCTTCGACCTGGTCGCGACGCCCGAGACGGCGCAGATGGAGTTCAACGTCACCGGCCCAGTCGCCGATGTGTGGACGATCCTGCGCCATCCGCGGCTCGGCCTGTTCCGCAACCGCCAGCCGCCGATTTCCGAGATCACCGGCACGCTGCGGGAGGGACGGCTCCTGCTGGGCTTCCCGCTGCTGGCCGAACTGCCGGTGGAAGCGATGCGCATCAGCGCGACCGGCCGGGGGACCGATGTGCGTATCCCGCGCGCGGTGCTGGGGCGGGACCTCGAGCGCGGCGCCTTCGACTTCGTCGCCGACACCCAGGGGCTGCGCGCGACCGGCACGGCGACGGTCGCCGGCATCCCGCTGCGCATCCAGCAGGAAGCCGATTTCCGCCCCGGCGCGCCCGGCCAGGTGGTGGCGCGGGAGACGGTGACGGGCCGGGCGGAGGCACGCCAGATCGCGACCTTCGGGCTCGATCCGCGACCCTTCGTGGAAGGCGTGGTCGGCCTCGACATCCGCACCGAGACGCGCCGCAACGGCCAGGGGCGCGTCGCGCTGCGCGCCGATTTCCGCGACGCGCGCCTGGCGGTCGAGGCGCTGTCCTGGGCACGGCCGCCCGGCACCCCGGCGAACGGGGAGGCGCAGTTCGTCCTGCAGAACGGCCAGCTGCGGGCGATCGAGGGCATCCGCGTCGATGGGCCCGGCGTCAGCCTGCGCGCGCGCGCCGACCGCACGGAGCGGAGCATCCCCCAGCGGATCGAGATCACCGAGGCCACGCTTGGCCGCAGCCGCTTCGCCGCGGAACTCGCCCCGCCGCAGCCGGGCGGGGGGTGGACCATCGCGCTGAACGGACCGGTGCTCGACCTCGCCCCCGCGCTCTCGACGCCGGCCGGGGCGGCGGCCGCGCGCACCGAGGAAGCCGGCCCGCCGGTCGCGTTGACCGCCCGCTTCGAGCGCGTGCTGCTGCCGGCCGATCGGGAGATCGCCGCACTCGACGCGCGCGCGGGCGTCGATGGCCTGGGCGCGGTGCAGTCGGCGGAGGTCGACGCGCGGGTCGGGGCGCGCGGCGCGATGCGCCTGACGATCGCGCCGGAGGGCGAGCGGCGCCGGCTGCGCCTGACGAGCGACGATGGCGGCGCGCTGCTGCGCGCCTTCGGCGTGCTGCGTACGATCGAGGGCGGGCGGCTGTCGGTCGATGCCGCCTATGCCCATCGCCGGCCCGGCGCGCCGCTCGCCGGGCGCGCGGAGCTGGAGGAGTTCAGCGTGCGGGAGGCCCCGGCGCTGGCCAAGCTGCTGCAGGCGATGACGGTCTATGGCGTGTTCGAGGCGCTGTCCGGCCAGAACCTGTCCTTCGCCAGCCTGACCGCGCCCTTCGTCCTGACGCGGGAGGCGCTGGTGCTGAACGATGCGCGCGCCTTCTCGGTCTCGCTCGGCCTGACGGCGCGCGGGCGGATCGACCGCATCCGCGACACGATCGACATGGAAGGCACCATCGTGCCGGCCTATGTCTTCAACTCCCTGCTCGGGCGCATTCCCGTGCTCGGGCGCATCTTCAGCCCCGAGCAGGGCGGCGGCCTGTTCGCCGCGACCTACCGCATGCGCGGCCCGCTCGCCGACCCGGCGGTCACGGTGAACCCGCTCGCCGCGCTGACGCCGGGTTTCCTGCGCGGGATCTTCGGACTGGGCCAGCAGGGGGCTGACGAACCGCCGGCGCAGCGCTAGGCCGGCGCGCGGGTTCGTCCTAGCCTTCCCCCGGCACGGTGCAGGAGGCTCGGATGGCGGACGGGATCGCGAAGGACGGGACGGCGGAGCTGATGGACGCGGCCCGCCGCGCGCTGCCCGGCGGATCCTTCGGCAATTTCGCCGCCGAGGTGATCATCGCCGAGGGCCGCGGCGCCCATGTGTGGGACGTCTCGGGGCGCGAATACATCGACTACCTGCTCGGCTCCGGCCCGATGTTCGTGGGCCACGCCCATCCGGCGGTGACCGAGGCGGTGCTTGCCCAGGTGCCGAAGGGCACGACCTTCTTCGCCAACAACCCGCATGGCATCCGCCTCGCCCAGGCGATCGTCGATGCCGTGCCCTGCGCGGAGCAGGTGCGCTTCGTCTCCTCGGGCTCCGAGGCCGACCTCTATGCGATGCGCCTTGCCCGCGCCTATCGCGGCCGCTCGAAGATCGTGAAGTTCGAGGGCGGCTACCACGGCATGAGCGACTGGGGGCTGATGTCCCTGGCCCCCAAGCACCTGGCGAACTTCCCCCAGGCCGTGCCCGACAGCCCCGGCATCCCCGAGGCGGTGCGCGCCGAGATGCTGATCGCCCCCTTCAACGACGCCGAGGCCGCGGTGCGGCTGATCGAGGCGCGGGCGGAGGAGATCGGCGGCGTCATCCTCGAACCCTTCCAGCGCCTGATCCCGCCCGTGCCGGGCTTCCTGGAAGCGGTGCGGGAGGTGACGGCGCGGCTTGGCATTCCCCTGATCTTCGACGAGGTCGTGACCGGCTTCCGCTTCGCCTATGGCGGGGCGCAGGCCTATTACGGCGTCACGCCCGACATCTGCACCCTGGGCAAGATCGTGGGCGGGGGCTTCCCGCTCGCGGTCGTCGCCGGCCGCGCCGACATCATGCGCCATTTCGACCGCGCGGCGGTGGGGGAGGCCGGGTTCCTCACCCAGATCGGCACGCTGTCGGGCAACCCCGTCGCCTCGGCCGCCGGCCTCGCGACGCTCGAGCTGCTGCGCGCGCCGGGCGCCTATGACGCGGTCTTCGCCACCGGCCGCCGGCTGATGGACGGCATGTCGGCGCTGATCGCCGAGGCCGGCATTCCCGCCCAGACGGTGGGCGAGCCGGTGCTGTTCGACGTGGTCTACACGGCCGGCGAGGTGCGCGACTACCGCGCCACGCTGCGCCAGGACACCGCGATGCAGAAGCATGTGAACGGCGTGCTGCGCGCCAGCGGCATCCTCAAGGGCGACAGCAAGTTCTACATCTCGACCGCGCATGACGCGGCCGACATCGACCGCACGCTGGAGGCCTTCCGCGCCGCGCTGGCGAGCCTGCCGGGCAGCCGCGGCGCGGCCTGACCGGGCCGCGCGCCGCGCCCGCCTTTCGCGGGGATGCGACGCGCGGTCGACAATCGGGGCGGCGAGCGCCATATCCCCCGCATGGAATGGTCGTCCCTGCTCGGGCTGCTCGGCTTCTTCGGCGCGAACCTCGCGGCCGCGCTCTCGGGCGCGCTGTTCACGCCGGGGGAATGGTACCGGGGGCTGGCCAAGCCGTCCTGGAACCCCCCGGACTGGGCCTTCGGCCCGGCCTGGGCGGTGCTGTACACGCTGATCGCGATCTCGGGCTGGCTGGTCTGGCGCAAGGCGGGCTTCGCGGGGGCGGCCGTGCCGCTGGCTATCTACGGCGTGCAGCTGGTGCTGAACGCGGCATGGTCGGCGATCTTCTTCGGCATGAAGCGGCCGGACCTCGCCTTCCTCGAACTCATCGTCTTCTGGATCGCGATCCTGGCGACCATCGTTGCCTTCTGGACCGTGCACCGCACGGCGGCGCTGATGCTGCTGCCCTACCTCGCCTGGGTGACCTTCGCGGGCGTGCTGAACTTCACGCTCTGGCGGCTGAACCCCGTCCGCGCCTAGAGCATCATCCGTTCAAACGGGATCGTTTGAACGGAGTAAAGATGCTCGCAAAAATCAAGGGGCTAGAGTCGGGGCCGTGAGCCGAGGCGAACTGAAACGGCTCTAGACCGTCCCGAAGATCCGGTCCCCCGCATCGCCGAGGCCCGGCCTGATATAGCCGTGGTCGTCGAGCGCCCGGTCGATCGCCGCGGTCCAGATCGGCACGTCGGGATGCGCCGCGCGCAGCTTCGCGATGCCTTCCGGTGCCGCGAGCAGGCAGACGAAGCGGATGTTCGTGCAGCCGCGCGCCTTGAAGCGGTCGATCGCCGCGACCGCCGAATTCGCCGTGGCGAGCATCGGGTCGAGCACCAGCACCAGCCGCTCCGCCACGTCGGGCGGCGCCTTGAAGTAGTACTCCACGGCCTCCAGCGTCGCCGGGTTGCGGTAGATGCCGACATGCGCGACGCGCGCTGCCGGCAGCAGGGCGAGCATCCCGTCGAGCATCCCCAGCCCCGCCCGCAGCACGGGGGCGAGCACGAGTTTCCGCCCCGCGATGCGCGGCGCCATCATGGGTTCGAGCGGCGTGGAGATCGGCACCTGTTCGAGCGGCAGGTCGCGCGTCACCTCGTAGCACAGCAGCATGGCGATCTCGCCGAGCAGCCGGCGGAAGTCGGAGGAAGGGCAGTCGGCCTCCCGCATCAGGCCGAGCTTGTGCTGCACCAGCGGATGGTCCGCCACGTGAAGGCCCGCGGTCTCCGTGCCGGACATCGACGCTCGACTCCCCTCTCTGCGCGTCCTTCTGTCTGGCCCAAGCGGCGCCGCGGCGCCAGGGGCCGTGGCGATGTCACGCCCTGGTTGAATAAAAGTTCCGAGAACGCAACTATGGCGCATGCCCGATTCCGCTCCGCTTGCCGTGGAGGTCCCGGATCGCGAGGCGCGGCGCGACCCCTTGGTCGTGCTGGGCCTCGGCCATGTCGGCCTGCCGCTCGCCCTGGAGGCCGCCGCATCGGGCTTCGAGGTGACGGGCTGCGACATCGACCCGGCGGCCGCCGACCGCGCCGCGGCGGCCTGGCGCGCGGCCGGCGCGACCGGGCGCTTCGCGGCGACCACGGATGCCGCGACCCTGCCGAGCCTCGCGCCGGTCGCTTTCGATCCCTTCGGGCTGCTGCCGCGCGATGCCGGGCGGGTGGTCGTGGTGTGACGGTCAGCGCGGCGGCTGGGTCAGCCGGCGCGGGAGCACCACCTCGTCGTCGATGGCATACAGCAGGCAGCTGCCGACCAGCCGGTCGCGCTGCGCCATCGCCCGGCAGGCGGCGAGCGCCTGCTGCGCCGCGTCGTCCCGGCTGCGCGCGAGGTTCGCGACCGCGACGCGGCCCTGCGGATGGATCGCCATCGCCTTCGGGCCGGGCTTGTCGCCATAGCCCATCACCTCGGGCATCTGCGGCCGGCGGCGCGCGGCGATGCCGGGCACGCGGTCCGGATCATAGGCGCCGGCGTGCCGCAGGCGGGGCATGTCGCGGCGCTGGGCCATCGCCTCCGGCGCCAGCAGCGCGTCGTTCACCGCGACCAGCAGGCAGGGCGAGCCGAAGGCGATCTGGCAGCGTTCGAGCAGCGTCGTCTCCGCATCCTCGGCCGAGGCGAAGCCCTGCACGAGCATGCCCGTCCGCTGGTCCGGATTGATCGCAAGCGCGCGGTTCGGCCCCGGCGCGGCGAGGTAGCCCGCGGCCGTGCTCCGCCCATGCTCGGGCGAGACATGCGGCAGCGCGCGCGCAAGCTCGCCCGCCGCGCGCGGCAGCGGCAGCATCGCGCGCGCGGCGACGGGCGCGGGCGGCGGCGTCGCGGGCGGCGCGCTAACCGGCGGCGGCGGCGCGAGGGCGGCCAGCGCCGGCCCGGCGGGCGGTGCCCGCCGCGCCTCCGCCTCGGCCAGCCTTGCGCGGGCGAGGGGGGCGAAGACGCCCTCGGGGAAGCGGTCGAGATAGGCGCGGTAGTCCGCCGCCGTGCCGCCGGCGCGCACCGTCTCCCAGAACAGGATCTCGGCGCGGTCGTCGCGCGCCGGCGCGGCGGCGGGGGCGGGCGCGGCCGGCACGGTGATGGCGGCGGGGACGAAGTAGAAGGCGCCCTCCATCGCCGAATGCTCCCAGGGCACCTGGCGGCCGCCGGTCTGCTCGCGGACCTCGCGCCGCACCTCGGCCATCATGGCGCGCAGTTCCAGCCCCGGCGTGGCGATCTTGCGCAGCAGGGCGGCGGTGAAGGGGCTGTGCTGGCCGGCGCCGTCCTCCGCCACCTCGCCGGGCGCGGTGGCGAAGGCGATCAGCGTGCCGACCGCCGCGCGCACCGGGGACAGGCCGGGGCCCGTCGCGATGCCGCGCGTGGCACTCGCCAGCCGCAGGCGGAAGGGATTGTCCCGGCAGCCATCGAGCAGCACAATCGAGACGCGCGCGCCTTCCAGCTGGGCGATGACGCTGTCGAGGTCGAGCCCTTCGAAGCGCAGGTCGCGGTCGTTGCGGATATCCGTCGAGACCGGCAGCAGCCAGTTCCGCCCGCCGAATTCCAGCGCGTGGCCGGCGTAGAAGAACAGCGCCGCATCCGCCCCCGTCGCGCGCTGGCCCAACCGCCGCACCGCCTGTTCCATCGCCAGCCGGTCGGGGTCGAGCACCAGGTCCACGTCGAAGCCGAGCCGCGTGAGCGTGGCCGCGAGCGCGCGCGCGTCATTGGGCGGGTTGGCGAGCGGGGGGATGGCGCGATAGGCGCCGGCGCCTACGACGAGCGCCACGCGCGCGCCCGGCTGCGCCAGCGCGGGCGTGGCGAGCATCAGCGCCGCGAGCGCGGCGAGCAGGAGGCGGAGCCGTCGGGTCATCCTTGCGTGAGCATATCATCCGGCGCGCCCCGGCGCAGCGACCGAACGCACGCGCGATGAAGCGTTTCGCACCCTGTCCCGCCGCCGGCCCGGGCGGGCGTCAGGCGGCGGCGATCCCGCGCAGCGCCGCGACCAGGGCTGTCAGCGCGGCGGGCAGGGGCAGCGCCTCGGTCACGAAGGCAGCCTCGGACAGCAGCAGGTCGCGCTGCGCGGCGTCCGCCGGCACGGCGATGTCGAGGCCCGGCGGATGCGCCGCGAGCGCGTCCGGGTCGCCCTCGGCGTCCAGCATCCAGCCGATTGCGGCGCCGGTGAAACCGTCGGCGCGCAGGCGCGCGGGCCAGTCGGACGGGTCGTGCGGGCGCAGCAGGCGCAGCGCGAGGCCCGGCCCTTCGAAGGGCTCGGTCGACAGCGCGATGCCCTGCGCCGCCAGGGCGGCGCGGGCGGCATCGCGCGGCGCAGCCCCCCAGGGGTCGACCAGCAGCAGCCGCCCCGCGGCGAGGCCCGCAGCGACGCGGGCGCGGATGTCGGCCGCGCGCGCCGCCGGCGGCGCGGGGCTGTGGAAGCGGGCGCGGACCATCGCCTGTTCCCGCGCGACCCGCGCCCGCCCGCCGCTGATCTGGCCCTGGTGCAGCCGGTAGAAGGCGGTGGGCCAGCGCGCGGCGACGGGGCGCGCGCCGGCCGCCGCGGCGCGCAGCCAGAACTCGTAGTCGAAGCAGGCGCGCAGCGAGGCATCGAGCCTTCCGCCGAGCCTGTCCCACAGCCGCCGCGTGAAGATCGCCTCCGGCCCCAGGAAGAAGCGGCCCTGCGCCCAGCGGCCGAAGATGTCGGCCAGGGCGGGGAGGGAGAATTCGCCGGGCCCGTCCGGCAGCGGCCTCTGCAGGGCGACAAGCCGCCGCGCGCGGTGCGCGATGGCGTCGCCATGGACGATGTCGGCCTCGGGGTCCGCGCGCCAGGCGGCGGCGAGGCGATGCAGCGCGCCGGGTGCCAGCATGTCGTCCGCGTTCAGCCAGCCGAGCAGGTCCGCGGTGCTGCCGGCCAGGCCCTTCGCGATCGCCTCCGCCGGCCCGCCATCCCGCCCGACGATGACGGCGGCGAGGCGGTGGCGATGGCGCGCGAGGATCGCCGCCGTGCCGTCGGTCGACCCGCCATCGACCACGACATGCTCGACCAGCGGATAGCCCTGGGCCGCGACGGACAGGATCGTCTCCTCCAGCCAGGGCCCGGGGTTGAGGCAGGGCGTGACGAGCCGGATGCGCGGCCAGCGCGCGCCGTCGGGCAGGCGCGGCGCGGCGGCCGGCGGTGCGCCGTAGGGCCAGGGCAGGCTGTCGAAGGCAGGCCAGCCGGCCTGCGCCATCACCAGGGCGGGCGCGCCGCGCAGACCGGCGAAGGCGGCCTCCGCCGCCGAAGCGTCGCCGGCGCCGAGCGCCGCCCATCCCGCGTTCAGCCGCGCGGCCGGGTCGCGGGGCGCTTCCGCCAGCGCCAGGGCGAAGGCGACCGCGCCGCGCGCGGCCTGTCCCGTCGCGGCCAGTTCCAGCCCGCGCGGCGTGGCGGGCGCGCCGGGGGCCAGGCCGACCAGGCGTCGCGCCTGCGTCGCCTCGCCCGCCGCGATCGCGGCGAGCCCCGCCTGACGCAGCAGGTCGCCGCGCCCGGCTTCCTCGGCCAGCCGCGCGAATTCCGCGAGGTCGCGCGCGGCGATGGCGGGCAGGGCGGAACGGATCGCAGCCGCCGCGTCCTCGAGCAGCGCCCCATCCGCCCCCGCGTTCAGCCCGCGACGATGCGCGGCGAGCGCGATCGGCACGAAGGCGGCGCGCAGCATCGGGCGGTGGCTCGCGCGCCAGCAGGGGCCGAGCAGCGCGGCGGCTTCGGCGACCGCGCCGCGCGTGGCGAGCAGCCCGGCGAGCATGGCGAGGTGGTCGAGGCTTTCCTGGTCGGCGCGGATCGCCGTGAGCGCCGGTTCCAGAAGTGCGAGCGCCGCGGCGGGGTCGCCCCAGCGCGCCTCGATCGACGCGGCGGCGAGGCGCGTCGCGGCATCCTCCGGCGCCGCCGCGACCGCGCCATGCGCCGCGGCGAGCGCCGCCGGCGCGTCGCCCGCTTCCGCCATGGCGCGGGCGGCGGCCAGCATCGAGCTACTCGGCGGCCTGCGCCGCCGGCGTCGCGGGCAGCACGGCGGCGAGCGAGGTGCGCACCACGATTGCCGCCGGCCCCGGCGCGGCCAGCGCGGCGGCGAGGGCGGGTATGTCCGCGTTGCTGTCCACCCGCGTCACCGGCACGCGGAATGATGCGCACCAGGCGACGAAGTCCGGGTTCTCGAGCGTGGTGCCCGAGACGCGGCCGGGATGCGCCTTTTCCTGGTGGATGCGGATCGAGGCGTAGGTGCCGTTGTCCGACAGGATCATCTTGAGCGGCACGCCGCGCGCGACAGCGACCGCGAATTCGCCCGCCGTCATCAGCGCGCCGCCGTCGCCGACCGCCGCGATCACCTGCCGCTGCGGGAAGCGCAGCGCGGCGGCCACACCCGCCGGCACGCCGAAGCCCATCGCGCCGGAGACAGGGGCGAGCAGCCGCTGCGGCGGCGTCCAGGGCGTTTTCCGATAGAAGGGCGCGCCGAAGGTGCCGGCATCCAGCGCGACGATCGCATCCGGCGCGGCGATCTCGCCGATGCGGCGCGCGACTTCGGCGAAGGCGACGCCATCCGCGTGATTGGCCGCGCGCACGCCGGTATCGGCAACATGCAGCGCGCGCAGCCGCGCGTTCCAGGCGGCGCGGCCGGCCGGCGCGGCGGGTGCCTCGTGGTCCAGCGCCGCGATCAGCGCGAGCGCATCGACGGGCAGCGCGAGTTCCGCCGGGAACAGCCAGCCGAGGAAGCGCGGCTCGGCACAAACATGGACAAGGCGCTGCCCCTGCGCGGGCCAGGTCCAGCCCTGGGTCGTGATGTCCGTCAGCCGCGTGCCGAGCGCGATCACCAGGTCCGCCTCGGCGAAGGCGGCGCGCTGCGCGTCGGGGTTCCGCAGGCCGAGGTCGCCCGCATAGAGGTCGTGCCCGTTCGGGAACAGGTCCTGCCGGCGGAAGGAGACGGCGATGGGAAGGTTCCAGGCCTCCGCGAAGGCGCGCAGCGCCTCCCGCCCGCCGGGCCGGTCGAAGGCGTGGCCGGCGAGCAGGATGGGCCGTTCCGCGCCGCGCAGCAACGCCGCGAAGCGCGCCGCGTCGGCGGGCGCGGGGATGGCGGGGGCGGGCAGCGTCGCGGCGGGCACGGGGGCGGCGCAGGGCTCGGCGAGCACGTCCTCGGGCAGGGAGAGCACGACCGGGCCGGGCACGCCCTGCATCGCCATGGCGTAGGCGCGCGCGATCAGTTCCGGAACCTGGTCCGGATGCGTGGCCTCGCCCACCCATTTCGCGATGCCGCCGAACATCCGGCCGTAGTCGATCTCCTGGAAGGCGTTGCGGCGCAGGTCGCGCTTTTCCACCTGCCCGACCAGCAGGATCAGCGGGGTCGCGTCCTGCTCGGCGGTGTGCACGGCGATCGAGGCGTTGCAGGCGCCCGGCCCGCGGGAGACGAGCACCACGCCCGGCCGGCCGGTCAGCTTGGCATCCGCCACCGCCATGAAGCCGGCCCCGCCCTCGCTGCGGCAGGTGACGAGGTCGATGCCCGGATGGGCGTGCAGCGCGTCGAGCAGCGCGATGTAGGATTCGCCCGGCACGCAGAAGGCGCGGTCGATGCCCTGGGCGGCAAGGAACTGGATCAGGCTCTGGGCGGCGGTCGGCATGCGGCGGCGTTTCCCCTCGGTCCCGCATCGGATAGCGCGGCCGGCGCGGTTGATCCATGCCAGGGGTGGCGGCGGCGGCGGTTCGCGCTAAGAAGGGCGGGTTCAACGAAAAGGGCCGCCCGCACGCATCCGCCGGCCCGAATCAAGCCTGTCCGGGAGGAACATGACCATGACAATCGCCCGCCGTTCCACGCTCGGCTTCGCGCTGGCCGGTCTCGCCGCGCCCGCCCTGGTGCGGGCGCAAGGCAGCACCTGGCGGCCCACGCGCCCGATGCGCCTGATCGTGCCCTTCGCCCCGGGCGGGTCGAACGACATCGTGGGCCGCATCATCGCCGAGCCGGCCGGGCAGATCCTGGGCCAGCCCATCGTGATCGAGAACCGCGCCGGGGCCGGCAGCGTGATCGGCAGCGACGCAGCGGCGCGCGCCCCGGCCGACGGCCACACCCTGCTGATCAACAGCGCGCATGCGGCGGTGCCGGCGGTGGTCGCGCGCGTGCCCTACAACGCGGTGACCGACTTCGAGGGCGTGGCGGTGGCCGGCTTCTCGCCGCATACGCTCGTCGTGAACCCCCGCTTCGAGGCGCGCACGGCGGCCGAGATGGTCGCGCTGGTGCGGGCCAATCCGGGCCGCTTCAACCTGGCCACGGCGGGCATCGGAAGCAGCGTGCACATCGCCGGGCTGGTGCTGACCAACCGGCTGAACCTTCAGGCCGAACCGGTGCACTACCGCGGCGGCGGGCCGGCCGTGGCGGCGCTGGTGGCGGGCGAGTCCCAGATCGGCACGCCGACCATGGCCTCCTCGCTCGGCCAGATCCGCGGCGGGGGCCTGCGCGCTCTCGCGGTGCTCGCGAACGAGCGCAGCCCCGCCCTGCCGGATGTGCCGAGCGCGACCGAAGCCGGCATCCAGGGCGTGGTGCTGGAGGAGTTCTTCCCCATCACCGCGCCCCGCGGCACGCCGCCCGAGATCCTCGCGGCGCTCGGCGCGGCCTTCCGCCAGGCGATCCAGCAGAGCGCGGGGCGCCTGACCGAGATGGCCGGCGTCGCGCCGCGCGCCGGCTTCGAGACCAGCGCGCAGGTGATGAACCTCGTGCGCGAGGGCGTGGACGAGTACTCGCGCATCCTCCGCGCCGCCGGCGTCCAGCCGGAGTAATGCCGGCCGGCGGGGCGCGAGGCCCCGCCGCCACGCAAGCAACAAGGCCGGCCGACAGACGCCGCGCCATCGGGGAGACGAAAGCCATGACCACCACGCGCCGCGCCGCACTCGCGCTTGCCCTCGCCACTCCGGCCGTCGCCCGCGCGCAGGGCGCCTGGCGGCCGACGCGCCCGATCCGGCTGATCGTGCCCGCCGCGCCTGGCGGGTCGAACGACATCGTGGGGCGCATCCTCGCCGAAGCGGCGTCGCAGATCCTGGGTCAGCCTGTCGTGATCGACAATCGCGCCGGCGCGGGCAGCCTGATCGGCAGCGAGGCGGTCGCGCGCGCAGCCCCCGACGGCTACACGGTGCTGATCAACAGTTCGCTCGCGACGCTGCCCGCGATGGTCGCGCGCATGCCCTACAACACGCTGAACGAGTTCGAGGGCGTGGCGGTGGCCGGCTTCTCGCCTCACCTGCTGGTGGTGAACCCGCGCGTCGAGGCGCGCACCGCGCAGGAATTCGTGGCCCTGCTGCGCGCCAATCCGGGGCGCTTCAACTACGCCTCGGCGGGGCTGGGCAGCGGGCCGCATATCGCCGGGCTGCTGTTCATGAGCCGCATGAACCTCGAATTCGAGACGGTGCACTACCGCGGCGGCGGCCCCGGCGTCGCGGCGATGGTCTCGGGCGAGGCGCATTTCGGCACGCCGACCATGGCCTCCGCGATCGGCCAGGTGCGCGGCGGGACGCTGCGCGCACTCGCCGTGCTGTCGAACGGCCGCAGCCCCGCGCTGCCCGACGTGCCCAACGTGACCGAGGCCGGCATCCCCGGCGTGGTCTTCGAGGAGTTCTTCCCGATGGTCGCGCCGAAGGGCACGCCGCCGGAGGTGCTCGCGGCCCTGGGTGCGGCCTTCCGCCAGGCGATCCAGCAGAGCGCGGCGCGGCTGAACGAGATGACCGGCGTCGCCCCGCGCGCCGGCTTCGAGACCAGCGCGCAGGTGATGGCGCTGGTGCGCGAGAACATCGAGAGCCACACGCGCATCCTGCGCGCCGCGGGCGTGCAGCCCGAATGACGCGCGCAGCCCGCGGCGGCTGCGCGCCCGCCGCGGGCATGCCATGATGCGCGCATGAAGCCCGGCCGTGAGATGCCGTGCCCCAGGGAGACCGCCGCCATGACCACCCGTCGCGCAGCCCTCGCGCTTGCCCTTGCCGCGCCCACCATCGCCCGCGCCCAGGGCGCCGCCTGGCGCCCCGACCGCCCCGTCCGCATCGTGGTGCCCTTCGCGCCCGGCGGCGCGACGGATGTGGTCGCGCGCGTGATGACCGAGACGATGACCAACCTGCTCGGCCAGTCCGTCGTGGTGGAAAACCGCGCCGGCGGCGCGGCGGGGCTGATCGGGTCCGAGATGGTCGCGAAGGCGCCGGCGGACGGGCACACCGTGCTGCTGCATTCCAACGCGCATGTCATCGCGCCGAGCCTTGTCGCGCGCATGCCCTTCGACGTGCTGAACGACTTCGCGGCCGTCGCGCATCTCGGCCGCGTGCCGCAGGTGCTGGTGGTGAACCCGCGCATGCCGGTGACCGACATGGCGAGCCTGCTGGCCTGGCTGCGCGCCAATTCGGGCAAGGTCGACTTCGCCTCCGCCGGGATCGGCAGCGGCAACCACCTGGCGTCCGAGATCTTCCGCGCCGCGGTGCCGGGCGTGCAGATGGAAATGGTGCAGTTCCGCGGCGGCGGGCCGGCCATGCAGGCCGTCATCGCCGGCAACGCGCATATGTGCGTCGACCCGATCGCCTCGGCCGTCGCGCATATCCGCGGCGGCACGGTGCGCGCCATCGCGGTCGCGGGACCGACGCGCGCGGCGATCCTGCCGGACGTGCCATCGGCCAGCGAGGCCGGGCTGCCGGCCTGGGACGCGGCCGCCTGGTTCGGCGCCTTCGTGCCGGTGCGCACGCCCGCGCCCGCGGTCGCGGCGCTGAACGCGGCCTTCAACACCGCGATGGAGCGGCTGCAGGGCCGGCTCGGCGAGATCGGCGTGGAACGCCAGCCGCAACTCGCCACCCCGGCGGCCTTCGACGCCTTCGTGCGCGCGGACCTGCCGAAGGTGGCGGAGGTGCTGCGGCGGGCGGGCGTGCAGCCCGAATAGGCCGCACCCGCGGCGCGGCGCTGCGAAGCGCTCGCGCGCCGCGCGGGATGGTGTAGCCTCGGCGGAAAAGGCGGCCGGCAGCAAGCGGCCGCCACCGGAGGAGACGCCGCCCATGACCACCCGCCGTACCCTGCTGGCCGCGGCCGGCAGCCTGCCCCTGGCCGCGCCGGCCCTGGCCCAGGCGCCCTGGCCCAACCGGCCGGTGCGCGTGATCGTGGGCTTCCCGCCGGGCGGGTCGCTCGACGTGATGACGCGCCTTGCCTGCGAGCAGATGCAGACGCGCCTCGGCCAGCCCTTCGTGGTCGAGACGCGCTCCGGCGCCTCGGGCAATATCGGCGCCGAGGCGATCGCCCGCGCCGCGCCGGACGGCTACACGGTCGGCACCGTCAGCATGCACAACCTGCTGATCAACCCGCTGCTGTTCCGCCAGCTGCCCTACAACGCCGAGCGCGACTTCGCCTGGATCAGCGCCATGTGGGACCTGCCCAACGTGGCGGTGGTGCCGGCGCAGCACGTGCCCGCGCGGACGCTCGCGGAATTCGTCACCTGGGCGAAGGCGCGCCCGCAGGGGGTCTCCTACGGCTCGTCCGGCGTCGGCACGACGATCCACCTCTCGGGCGCCTACCTCATGGCGCAGGCCGGCATCCGGGCGGAACACATCACCTTCCGCGGCGCGGCGCAGACCATCCCGGCGATGCTGGGCGGCGACATCCAGATCGCGGTGGACAACCTCGCCTCCTATGTTTCGGTCATCCAGGAAGGGCGGATGCGCGCGCTGGCGGTGACCACGCCGGAGCGCTGGCCCGGCCTGCCCGACGTGCCCACCATGGCGGAATCCGGCTTCGCGGGCCTGTCCTATGGCCCCTGGCACCTCTGGGCCGGGCCGGCCGCCATGCCGCGCGAGATCGCGGAGCGCCTGTCGCAGGAGATCCGCACCGCCTTCGCCAACCCCGCGCTCCAGCAGCGCGCGATCGGCATGGGCGCGCGGCTGCTCGGCACCACGCCCGCGCAGTTGGCCGAGCGGCTGGCCCGGGAACGCCCGATCTGGGCGGAGATGGTTCGCATCTCCGGCGCCCAGCCGGAATAGCGCGGCCCGGTCAGGCGCCGCGCTGGAGAAGCGCGATCACCGCCCGCTGCCAGGCTTCCCATGCCTGGTCCGCGGCGGTGCCGGCCTGTTCCGCATCGCGGCTCGCCGTGTTCAGGCGGCGCCGCGCTTCCTGCTGCTCGGGCCCGGTGCGGTCCTCGGCGGCCTGGCGGGCGCGCTGCAGCGCCTGGTCGGCGGTGCGATAGGCGCGGGCGCGCAGCCGCGCCTCGTCCAGCAGGCGGCGCAGCTCCGTCATCGCCTGCACGACGCCGGCAAGGTCGTCGCGGCCCGGCGTGTCGGCGGCGACGCGGCCCAGGATCTCCTGCAGCCGTTCCAGCGTGCCGGGCCCGCCGGGCAGGCGGCGCAGGTTCTGCTCGATGTCGAATTGCTGCCAGCGCAGCAGCACGGGCTCGCCCAGGCCCTGGTCCCACAGCGGCACCTCCTGGCGCATGGTGCGCTCGAAGGGCAGGCGCAGCGTGACCTGGGCGCCTTCCAGCATCACCTCGTGCCGCAGGCCGAAATCGCCTTCGGACACCGTGGTGAAGCGGTGCTGCGCGCCGGCACGGCGGGGGACGTCCACCACCAGCAGGCCGCGCGCGCCGCGCGGGTCGACGTTCAGCGCCGTCTCCTCGCTGCGCAGCACGTCGAGCATCACATAGCCGCGGCGCAGGCCGATGCGCGTGACGCGTTCGGTGCTGCTGCCGGCCTGGGTGTATTGCACGTCCCGGTCGCGGGCGAAGGCGAGGATGCGGCCATCGCCCGCCGGCATGGCGCGGATCTCCGCATCGCCGAGGAAGACGCCGGCCTCCGGCCCTTCCGCGCCATAGACGGTAGCGAGCCCGTCCGGGAGCGTGTGGCTGGAGGCGTTGCGGATGCGCACTGCGGACAGCGGGTGCCGCGCCGCGAGATCCTGGATCCACCAGACGCGCTCCGCCGGCAGGCGGACATCGAGGAAGGGCACGTTCGCGGTTTCGCCGGTGCGGATGGTGACGGGCTCGGCGAGCACGAAGGCGACGCGCCCGGCCGAGGCTTCCGCCGTCGCCGCCGCGGCGGGCGGGGAGGTACCGGCGATGGCGCCGCCGACCGGGGCATCCGGCGCGCGGGCGCGGGCGGCCTGCGGGGCCGACGCCATTTCGCGCGACATCGCGAGCGGCGCGGGCATGGGTGATGGCGGCGGCGGGGGCGTGGGCCGGCCGCCCGTGTCGGGCCTTACCTGGACGGCGCCGGCGACGCGCACGGGCAGTTCCGGGCGCGGCACGGTGATCGGTTCATAGATGCGCTGGCGGAAGGCGGCGGCCTCGCCCGAGACGAGGGCGAGGCGGATCGCGTCCCAGTCGCTGCCCGAGGCGTTCTCCACCACCGCCCAGCCCTGCAGCCGGGCCTGCGCGGCGCCGCCGGTCGCGGTCAGCGGCGGGACGAGCAGCCGGTAGGACGGCTTCCACAGCGGCGCGCCGGCGACATACAGCACCGCGACCTGGCGGGCGCGGTCGGCGCGCAGGCGGATCTCGATACGGCGCTCGTCCTCGCTGCGGGCGGCGGCCAGCGCCTCCGCCGCGCGGGCGACGCGGGCGGCGAGGGCCTCATCCGTCAGCTTCACCTCGTCGCCCTCCCGCAGCAGGACGGTGACGATGCCGCGCGGGGTCACGAGGGACAGGCGCAGCCCGTTCGTCGTCTCCGACGCGTCGGCGATGCGGCCGCGAGCGCCGCCGGCCTCGGCCTCCTGGCCTCGCAGCGCGGCGAGCAGGCGCTCGCGGGAGGTGAAGTCGTCCGGGCGCAGCGGCAGGCCGCGGAAGGCTTCCCCGGCCAGGTCGCTGGCCGGCAGGCGCAGCCCTTCGACGGTGCCCGCCGTGTCGACGACGATCAGGCTGCGCAGCAGGTCGTCCACATCCTCGGTGGGCGCGCGGAAGACGACGCTGCCCTCGGGCGGGACCTCGCCCGCGCGCTCGATCTGGGCGAGGCCGGCGGAGGAGAGGGTGACGCTGCGGACCGGCAGTTCGGTCGCGAGGGCCGTGGAGGCCGCGAGGCAGAAGGCGAGGGTGAGGCGGCGCATGGGCGGTCTCCCTGGAAGGTCGGGAAAGGTAGGAAGGGGCGCCCGGGCGGTCCAGGGACGGATATGGGGCAGGGGGACTCGGTCTGAGTCATTCGTTACGTTCAGCGTCAAGGTGACTCACATTAAAAAGCAGTCATAACCCACAGGATAATTCGTTGCACCGTGGACATGCTCACATGGGTGTGAGAATTGTTGTTAACGGAGTTCCACTCTGGGTTTATAAGAAACTCGGCTCCAGCAACGTATGGGGGATTGCAAGATGCCGGAGGCTTTGACGGACAACATGGACGGCGTCGCCGTCGCGACCGATGCGGGCCGCGCGCATATCGCCGTCCCGACCGGGATGACCGACCCGGTGCGTTATGCCCAGGCCGCCGTGGAACGCGCGCTCGCCGAGGCGCATGAGGCGGGCGACGCCTTCGCCGTGCGCCTGCTCGGCGCCGTCGTCGGCGTGCTGGCCATCGTGCCGCGGACCGACGCGTCCCACTGACGGGGCGTCAGCCGAGCAGGATCTCTGCCTCGGCCAACAGCGCGCCCGGCTCGATGCGGTCGGCGGGGACGAAGGGGATCGTCACCGCCGCACGCGCCGCCGGGTCGCGGATCGCGTTCAGGATGCCGTCGCGCGCGTTGAGCGGTTCGCCCGCCACGTAGAGCTGCGTGACCAGTCCCGCGCCGTCGCGCGGCGTCACCTGCACATGGATATGCGGCGTGCGCCCGGGATAGGGCGCGGGGCGCAGCGTGCGGAAGGCGAAGGCCCCGCGCGCATCGGTTGCCACGCGGCCATAGCCCTGGAAATTCCCGTCGAAGGCGGATGTGCGCGGCGCGCGGGGGTGGCGGTAGATGCCCTGCGCGTCGCATTGCCAGATTTCCACGATCGCGCCCGGGACCGGATCTCCGGACAGGCGGCGGACATGGCCGCGCAGATGCGCGACGGTGCCCATCGCATCCGCCTGCGCGCCGCGCACGCGCACCAGGTCGGCGTCGGAATCCTCGGGGAAGGTCGGCGGATAGAAGGGCCCGCGCGTCTGCGGCGGCGTGGCGACGCGCCCCTGCGCGAGCGCAGGCGCGGCAAGCAGCAGGGTGGAGGCGGCGAGGACCAGCGGGCGGCGTGCGATGATCATGCGCGCCTTCTGCCACGCGGCCCCGTATCGCGGTGTTGCGAAGTGCGACCGTCCTACAGGAAGGCCGGCAGCAGCGAGGCCACGAGCAGCACCGCCATGGCGATGTTGAAGCCGCGCAGCGCACGGTCGGTGCGCAGCAGGCGCGACGCGCCGGCGCCGAGCAGCGCCCAGACCAGCGTGCAGGGAAAGCCCACCAGGGCGAAGGCGCCGGCGATGGTCAGCGACTGGCGCAGCATGTCGCCGTCGGGTGTGGTGAAGGTGGGAATGGCGGCGAGCGCGATCATCCACGCCTTCGGGTTCACCCACTGGAACAGCGCCGCGCCGATGAAGCCGAGCGGCGCGCGGGGCGGCCCTGCGCCGGGCGCGCCGGCACGGGCGATCTTCCAGGCCAGCACCAGCAGCCAAGCGGCACCGCCCCATTTCAGCGCTGCGTGCAGCCAGGGCGCGGCGGCGAACGGCGCGGCCAGGCCGAGCCCGACGATCAGCAGCATCGCCCCGAAGCCGATCGCGATGCCAATCATGTGGGGCACCGTCGCGCGCACGCCCGCATTGGCCGCGCCGGCGGCGACCATCAGCACGTTCGGCCCCGGTGTCACCGACATGGCGATGGCGAAGCCCAGCAGCGGCAGCAGCGTTTCCATGGCGCGATATTAGGCAGTAATACTGACATGGATGCGCGCTCTTGCCGGACCGCGCATGCGCGTGTCGCATGGCGCGACGAACCCAGGAGGACACCATGTCGACCGAAACCCCCGAACAGCGGCTTGCCGCGCTCGGCCTGGCCCTGCCGCCGGTGCCGAAGCCGCTCGGCACCTATGTTCCTTATCGGATCGAGGGCGGCTTCCTCTACACCTCCGGCCAGGGGCCGCGGGGGCATGAGGGTGTCGCGCTGCGCGGCAAGGTGCCGAGCGAGGTCGGCATCGAGGCCGGCTATGCCGCGGCGCGCGCGGTCGGGCTGAACCTTCTCGCCACCGCCGCCGAGGCCGTGGGCGGCCTGCGTCGGCTGAAGGCCGTGAAGGTGCTCGGGATGGTGAATGCCGATCCCGATTTCGAGGATCACCCGAAGGTCATCAATGGCTGCTCGGACCTGTTCGTCGCCGTGCTTGGCGAGAATGGCCGGCACGCGCGCTCGGCCGTCGGCATGGGTTCCCTGCCGGGCCGCATCCCCGTCGAGATCGAGGCGATCTTCCGCATCCTCGACTGAGTATTGGGTTCCGAGGGCCTTTCGGCCCTCGGCGGGGGTGGCGGGGGCGGCGCCCCCGCCGGTGCTTCAGACGCGATTGCGCGTCACCAGCCGCCCCGGCTTTTCTCCCGTCGCCCCCTTGCCGGCCACGTAGGTCGGCACGCCGTTCGCCCAGACTTCCTCGATGCCCGCCGAGGCCTGCTTCGGCTCCTCGAAGGTCGCGCGGTCGATCACCGTGTCGGCGTCGAACAGCACCAGGTCGGCATAGGCCCCTTCGCGGATCTCCCCGCGGTCGATCATGCCGAACAGGTTCGCCGTGCGCCCCGTCATCTTGTGGATGGCGGTCTCCATGCTGAACAGGCGCAGCTCGCGCGCGTACAGGCCGAGCACGCGCGGGAAGGTCCCCCACAGCCTCGGATGCGGATGCGCGTCGTGCGGGATGCCGTCCGAGCCGATGACCGAGGACGGGTGCGCCATGATCCGCCGCACATCCTCCTCATCCATCTGCCAGGTGACCTGGCCGGCCGGCAGCAGGCGCTCGGCGGCCATGCGGATGTCGGTGTTCCAGCCGCGCGCGATGTCCGACAGGTACTTCCCCGCCATCTCCGGATGCGGGATCGACCAGGTGATCATCACCTTTACGTCGTCGCGCAGCCGGTCGGGCATCAGCACGGTGGACCCCGCCGGGTAGGGGTACATGTCGAAGAAGACGTCCTGCGTCTGGTTGTAGGCGTCGAGCAGCGCGAGGGTCTGCGTCGAGCGGCCGTAGTTCTCCGGCATCGAGCATTTGTGGTGGCTGACCCAGACGGGGACTCCCACACGCTTGCCGATCTTCGCCGTCTCCTCGATCGAGGCTAGCACGCGGTCCGCCTCATCGCGCATGTGCGTGACGTAGATGCCGCCGAAGGCGCGCAGGGGCTCGGCGACCGCGATGACCTCCTCGGTCGTCGCGTGCATGTTGGGCGGGTAATACAGGCCGGTCGAGAAGCCGGAGGCACCCTCGGCCAGCGAGTTCTTCACCCGCAGGCGCATCTGCTCGATCTCGGAATCCTTCGCCACGCGCATCACGTCGCCGTCCATGGCATCCACGCGCATCGTCTGGTGGCCGACCAGGGCGTAGGTGTTCACCTCCGACCCGCGCTTCTTCAGTTCATGCGCGTAATCGCCGAAGCTGTCGAAGCGCCACCAGCCATCCTCGCCGATCAGGTCGAGCGGCGGCGGCGGGCGCTTGGTGAAGCGGGCGGGGGAGAGCGACACGCCGCAATTGCCCACCACCACCGTGGTCACGCCCTGGCTGATCTTGCAGGTCATGCATTCGGGCCCGCACATCACGGCGCGGTCGTCATGGGTGTGCGCGTCGATGAAGCCGGGGGCGAGCGCGCGGCCATTGGCGATGACCTCCCGGTCGGCGCTCGCGGCGCCGAGGTCGCCCACCGCGACGATCCGGTCGCCCGTGACGCCCACGTCGCCGCGCCGACGCGGCCCGCCTGTGCCGTCGAAGATGGTGGCGTCGCGGATGATGAGGTCGCAGCGCAGGGCCATGGGCGTCCGTCCCGGAATTGGATGGTGTGACGGGGCGATGATGGACCGGCCGCGCGCCGCGCGGAACCCACCCCGCCCTTGCGGAGCCCCGCCGGACCCGGCCAGCATGACGCGCCATGCGGGCCGAGACGCCCGCGCCAAGGGAGAGAAACGCCATGACCATCACCCGCCGCCAGGCGCTCGGCGCCGCGGGCGCCGCCGGCGCCACGCTGATCGCGCCGCCCCGCGCCCGCGCGCAGGACCAGGTGATCCGCATCGGCGTGCTCGCCGATTTCTCGGGTCCCTACCGTTCCACCTCGGGGCCGACGAGCCTCGCCGCGGCGCAGCAGGCCGTGGAGGATCTCGGCCTCGCGCAGCGCGGCATCCGGGTGGAGGTGCTGCAGGGCGACCACCAGAATCGTCCCGATGCCGCGCTCGCGCTCGCCCGCCGCTGGATCGACCAGGACGGCGTCGACATGATGTGCGAGGTGAACAATTCGGCGATCGCGCTCGCCGTGGCCAACCTGGTGCGGGAGAAGGACCGCATCCAGCTGGCCTCGGGGGCCGCGACCTCGGCGCTGACCGGCGCGCAATGCAGCACGCACACCATCCACTGGACCTATGACACCTGGATGTTCGCCAATGTGGTGGGCGGGGCGACGGTCCGCTCGGGCGGCGATTCCTGGTACTTCATCACCGCCGACTACGCCTTCGGGCACCAGCTTGAACGCGACACGGCGGGCTTCGTGCAGCGCGCGGGCGGCCGGGTGATGGGCTCGGCGCGCTATCCCTTCCCGGGCACGACCGACTTCTCCTCCTTCCTGCTGCAGGCGCAGGCGAGCCGCGCGAAGGTGGTGGGCCTCGCGATGGCGGCGGGGGACATGGTGAACTGCGTCAAGCAGGCGCGCGAATTCGGCCTGACGCGGCGCGGCCAGCAGCTGGCCGGGATGATCATGTTCGTGCAGGACATCCGCGGCATCGGCCTGGAAGCCGCGCAGGGCATGGTGATGAGCGAGGTCTACTACCACGACCTCAATGACCGCACGCGCGCGCTGGCGCAGCGGATCCTGCGCCGCACGCCGGACAACATGCCCAACCAGGAGCACGCCGGCACCTATTCCTGCTGCATCCACTACCTCAAGGCGGTGGCCGAGGTCGGCGTCGCGCGCGCCAAGCAGTCGGGCATGTCGGTGATCGAGGTGATGAAGCGCATGCCGGCCGACGACGACGCCTTCGGCCCGGGCCGGATCCGCGAGGACAACCGCAAGATCCACCCCGCCTACCTGTTCGAGGTGAAGGCGCCGGAGGAAAGCCGCGGCCCGTGGGACTTCTACAAGCTCCGCGCGACGGTGCCGGCGGAGGAAGCCTTCCGCCCGATCGCCGACGGCGGCTGCCCGCTGGTGCGGGGCTAGAGCAATATCCGATTGGCCGTGAACGGCCGATCCGATTTCTTGCTCTGGGAGCCATTGAACCTGAAGCACGAGATCCGATCACACTGATTCAGTGTGATCGGATAGTGCTTCACCCGCCGTCCAGCAGCCGCATCGCCGCTTCCGGCCCGGCGAGGATCTCGGTCAGGCGCGCGAGGTCGGCGAGGCTCGCGCCGCCCGCGCCGCACAACGTCCCGAACTGGCCGATGACGCGGCTGAGCGTCGCATCGTAGGCGCCGCCGCCGCCGAGCTGGCGGCCGGCCTGTTCGAGCCGCCGCAGGTTCCGCGCCGCCGCCTCCATCTCGGCGATGGCGCGATTGTCGGGCGGCCCCTTGGCGGCGAGGAGCGGCCCGAGCAGCTTCGTCGTCGCCGCCTCGTTGAAGGCGTTGCGGCAGGCGAGGTCGACCTCCCGCCGCAGGGAAGACAGCTTCTGGCGCCGGTCGGCCCGCCGGCCGGGCGAGCTTTCCTCGAGGTCCACCAGGGTCTCGAGGAATTCCTCCACCACCTCGGCCGCGGCGGACAGGTCGGCGCCGCTCACCTCCGGCGTGCAGCCTTCCAGCCAGCGGTCGAGCGCGCGGTCGGCGATGCCCGGCGCGGAGGGGCCGGCGATGGCCGCGACCGTGCCCGGCTGCGCGGCCTTGAGCAGCAGCGTCTCGAGCGCCGCCTGCTTGACCTGCGGCGTCTCGGGGGCGAGCCCGTTGAAGAGCTCGCGCACCAGCGGTTCCGGCGGCCCTTCGCGCGCGACGGCGAGCGCCGCCCAGAGCGCGTCCGCATGCCGCCAGACCCCGCCGGCAAGCGCGATGCAGGCCTTGAAGTCCTCGGCCGAGAGGCCCGTCGTGCCCCAGGCCGGGGGCGCCGCGAGCCCGTCGGCCACCCGTGCGGCGAGCCGCCACAGCGCGCGGCCCGCGCCGGCGACGGATTGAAGGTCGGCGAAGCTCCGGCCGGCGAAGGACGCCTCGATCGCCACGCATTCCTCGGGTGCCGCCGCGCGCACCGCATCCGCGATCACGAGCAGCGCGGACCGCGGCAGGCCGCCATCCTGCCGGCGCCATTCGCGCGGATGGCGGATGGCGCCGTCGAGCGGCAGGAACAGCAGGCGGGGCATGGCGATCGGCCGCGGCGGGCGCAGCGCGCGCAGGCGCGGGCGCACGGCATCGAGCAGCCGGTCGGCCTCCCGCCTGTCGGGCAGGCTGTCGAACATGGCGACGACGCGCGCGAGCGCGCCGTCGGATGCATTCGCCACGGCGTGGCGGAGCGAGCGCGCCTCGGCCGACAGCGGCGCGCCGACGTCGCTCGCGGCCGCGCTCATGCGGCGCGCGCCCTCAGGCGTTCATTGCGGGCCACGACCTCGAAGGTGCGGCCGCTGCGCCAATCCTCGTTCGCGCGCACCAGGCGGCGCAGCCGCAGCGGCCGGTCCCAATCCTCCTGCATGCCGACCCAGTCCTCGACCTCGCGCGGCAGGACGGGGGCCAGCAGCGCCATCTCCCACAGCACGCCGCGGCGCGCCTCGGGGTCGGCGTCGCGCCAGAGCTCGGCGATGATGTGCCAGCCGTCCAGCATCCAGTCCGGGCGCGTGGCGCGGCGGCTGAAGCCCGAAGGATCCTGCTTCCAGATGCCGAGCAGGGAGACGGTGTCGGTGATCGACCCGTCCAGCTCCTTGATCGCGGCGCGGGCCACCTGGAGGCTCATCTTGGCGGCGTCGGTCACGAGCGCGGCGGCCTGCTGGTCGCCCGGATCCGGGTTGCGCGCGATCCACAGCTCGATCTCGCCGATCACGGCCTCGATCGTCGCGACCGTGACGCGCGTGCGCGCCGGAATCGGGTCGCCCGGCACGCCGAGGCCGGCGATGGCGGTGGCGATGCCTTCGAGCCAGGCGGCGATGATCTCGGGCGTGGCGCCCAGGCGCGGGGCGATGCGCGCGACGGCGCGCCGGGCGCGGACCTCGATCCGGTCGGGCTTGTCGAGCTGCGGGGGGACCGTCGCTTCCTCCCGCGTCTCGGTGCGGCGGATCAGGTCGAGCAGCAGCATGAAGTTGGCGCGCATGCGCGCCGCGCCGTCCTCCCCCTTCGCCTTCGCCGCGGCCGCGGCCGCTTCCCGGCCGGCGAGGCCCTCGGCGGCGATCGCGCGCGCGACTTCCCGCACCAGGGCGGGCGTCACGGCGGGTTCGTCCGACAGCCGCTTCCACAGCCGGCGGTCGTGCAAAGTGGGGGAACAGACTTCCGGCAGCGCCGCCCAGGGAACGATGTAGTGGCCGCGCCCGCCGGAGGGGTTGGCGATCACCACCTCCAGCCCCGCGCGCGATTCGGTCGGGCGGATCCGCGCGCCGAGCAGGAAGGGGGTGGTGAAGGGCACGGCCACGCCGCGTTCGAGGAAGGTCGCGGGCTGGTAGGCCCCGGTCCCATAGCGGTCGAGCGCGTCGCGGCTGATCTCGTTCATCGATGCTGAGGTTCGCCCAGCAAGGTAAAAAACATCTGATTTTCGTGAGAGAAGTTTCGATCATGTTATGTCTTGTTCATGTAATCGCGATGCTTCGAATATAAGGCGCGCGGTATTCTGCTGTGTCCCGCACCAGGGCGACGCGCCCGAACGCCGCGGATGCATCGCCGCGGCGGGCCTGCCGGCGGCGGCCGGCCAAGACGCTCGCGGCCAGTTGCGCCCCTGGCCGCGCTCCACGACAAGACGGCCGAAGAGGCATGGCGGGAGGCGCGGCGACCGGTCCGCCGCCCGGCCTCGCCGCCACGCCGTCCATGTCCGCCCAGCAGGAGCCCGCCGATGAGCATCGAGACGCCCCCCGCCCGCCGCTGGGCCCCGGACACGCTCGCCGCACAGGCGCTCGGGCACATCGACGAGGCGACGCGTGCCATCGTCCCGCCGATCCACCTCGCCACCACCTACATCCGCGATCCGGACAACCAGTATCGCAGCGGCTTCGTCTACGGCCGGCCCGACAACGCCACGGTGCGGGAAGCCGAGGCGATCGTCGCCGCGCTGGAAGGCGCGGCCGCGGCGATCGTGCTGGGGTCCGGCATGTCGGCCGCGACGGCGGTCTTCCTTGCCCTGTCGCCCGGCGACCATGTGGTGGCGCCACGCGTGATGTACTGGTCGCTGCGCAACTGGCTGATGACCGAGGCGACGCGCTGGGGGCTGCGGGTCGAACTGGTGGACACCACCGACCTCGACGCACTGCGCGCGGCGATGCGGCCCGGCGAGACCAAGCTCGTCTGGGTCGAGACGCCGGCGAATCCGCTCTGGTCCATCACCGACCTCGCCGGGGCGGCCGGGATCGCGCATGCGGCGGGCGCCGCGCTGGCGGTCGATTCGACCTGCGCCTCCCCTATGCTGACGCGGCCGATCGAACATGGCGCGGACATCGTCATGCATGCCGCGACCAAGTACCTGAACGGGCATTCGGACGTGGTGGCCGGCGCGCTGGCGACGGCGCGGGAGGATGCGCTGTGGGAGCGCATCCGCCGCAACCGCGCCACGCTCGGCCAGGTGCTGGGGCCGCTCGAGGCCTTCCTGCTGATCCGTGGCATGCGCACCCTGGGGCTGCGGGTGCGCGCGGCCTCGGCCTCGGCGCTGGCGCTGGCCGAACGCTTCGCCGCGCATCCGGCGGTGGAGGAGGTGCTCTATCCCGGACTGCCCGGCAGCCCCGGCCACGCGGTCGCCGCGCGGCAGATGAAGGGCGGCTTCGGCGGGATGCTGAGCCTGCGCGTGAAGGGCGGGGAGGGGGCGGCGATCGCCGCCGCCGCGCGCGTCGAGTTGTGGAAGCGCGCGACGTCGCTCGGCGGCGTCGAGAGCCTGATCGAGCACCGCGCCTCGATCGAGGGCGCGGGATCGCCCTGCCCGCCGGACCTGCTGCGCCTGTCCACCGGGATCGAGGCGACAGAGGACCTGTTCGCGGATCTCGACCGGGCGTTGCGCGGGGCGAATGCCTGAGCATCCGCCCCGCCGCCGTCAGCCGATGAGTGCGATGTCGTCGGCCGTGATGGAGGGCCGGCCTGTGAGGATCGCGATCAGGACCGCGCCGTTGCCGCCATCGCCGTCATCGTCCCAGGAGAACCGGCCCGAGTTTGTCGCATAGACGAACTGGCCGAAGCCGTTCCCGTTCGCGATGCCGTTGGCGTTCGCGACGAAGAGGTCGGCCACCAGGGCGTCGAGCGCAAGGCCGAAGCCGGACCTCGACACGGCGATGATGTCCCCGCCGCTGACGGAGAAGTCGGCGATTCGGTCTTCCCCATCCGTCGGCAGGGCGAAGATGAACCAATCGGCGTCGGCGCCGCCGGTCAGCGTGTCGTTGCCCGCGCCGCCGGCCAGCGTGTCCGTGCCGGCATCGCCCTGCAGCCGGTCGTTGTCCGCACCGCCGGCGAGCGTGTCGTTGCCGGTGCCGCCGACAAGCGTGTCGGCGCCCGTGCCGCCTTCGAGCGTGTCGGCCTCGGTGCCGCCGTTCAGGCTGTCCGCGCCGGCGCCGCCTTTCAGGAGGTCGTTGCCGGCGAAGCCGAGGAGGATGTCGTTGCCGTCCTCCCCGTCCAGCGTGTCGGCGCCGTTGCCGGCGTTCAGCACGTCGTTGCCCGTGCCGCCGAGCATCAGGTCGTTGCCGTCATCGCCGCGCAGGACGTCGTCGCCCACGCCGCCGAGCAGCGTATCGTTGCCGTCACCGCCGAGCAGGCTGTCGGCACCTTCGCCGCCTTCCAGCCAGTCGTTGCCGAGGCTGCCGATGAGCGTGTCGTTGCCGGCGCCGCCCTTCAGGACGTCGTCCTCGGTGCCGCCGTTCAGGCTGTCGTTGCCGGCATCGCCGAGCAGCACGTCGTTGCCCGCGGCGCCGAGCAGCGTGTCCGCCCCCGCGCCGCCATCGAGGGAGTCGAGGCCGGCCGCGCCGTTCAGCAGGTCGTTCCCCGCGCCGCCGAGCAGCGTGTCCGAGCCGCTCTCGCCGAGCAGGCTGTCATTGCCGTCCCCGCCGCTCGCGACATCGTCGCCATTGCCGCCGCGGAGCGTGTCCGCACCGGCGAAGCCGCGCAGCAGATCGGCGCCGCCCGTGCCGATGCGCAGGTCGTTGCCCGCGCCGCCATCGACCAGGTTGCGGGTGGTCGAGACCGTCAGGGTGAAGACGTCGGACGCGCTTTCCTTGCCCTTGTCGGTGACGGTGACGAGGATTGAGAGCGCCCCGATGAAGTCGAGCGGCACGGTCCCGCCGAAGGCCCGGCTCGTCGGGTTGAAGGTGAGCCAGGAGGGCAGGGGCCCGCCATCGGCCAGCCGCGCCGTGTAGGCGAGCGCGTCGAGCGCATCGCGGTCACGGAAGGCATCGGCCGGGATGGTGAAGGCCAGCGCGCCGCCGGCCGTCGCCAGCTGGTCCGCGAGCGGCGCGGCGAGGCTCGGTGCGCGGTTGTCCGGCGGGTCGACGAGGAAGAGGTCCTCCGGCAGGCCGACGAGGCCGGTGTTGCGCGCGACGATGGTCGCGAAGCCTTCCTGGGATCCGTCGACCAGGTTCTCGTAGAAGTCGAAATTGTCGACGCGATCGAGGTAGTAGAAGCGGTCGGCTTCCTGCAGGCGATCGAACTGCTCGTGCAGGATGACCCAGAAGGTCTGGCCGACCATGCCGCCATTGATCTGCTTCTCGGTCAGGCCGCCGACCCAGAGATCGACCCGGTCGATGCCCTTCACCGTGGTGCCGTCGACCAGCTCGATGTCGGGGTTGATCAGGCGGAAGGCGTCGATTTCCTGCTGCGTCTTCAGCACGAGGTCGGGATAGGCGGTGCGGAACTGCTGGATGACCGCGTCGCTCAGCCCGTTGCGCGCCTGGAAATCCTCCCAGGACGTGTAGGCGGACATGTCGCCGGCGAAGCTGACCGCTTCCCGCACATAGGGGTCGGTCGATTCGGCGAGCGACTTGCGCACCTGGTTCATGGTGCCCAGGCCGACATCGCGGCCGCGCGCGACGTTGAAGGAGAACAGGTCGGCGCTGATGCGCACCAGGTCGTTGCGGATGGCGCCGACGATGTTGGCGTCCACTTCCTCGGCCGGCTGGGTGACGATGCCGGCGATGATGGGGGCCGCGCCGTATTCCGCGTAGCCCTTCTGCGGCACGTAGCCCATCGCCGTCATCTGCTGCTGCGAGAGCAGGAACTCGCCCTGGTTGGTCGGGTTGAGGAAGGCGTCGAACAGGCGGACCTGCTCGGGCTGCCCGTTCGCGCCGATCACGGTGATGGTCTCGGTGACGAGGGAGTGGCCGAAGCGGAAGGCGGCGGCGGCGAATTCGTGGGAGATCGCGGCGGTCGCGTCCGGGTTGTACTCGTCATGGCCGTGGGAGCCGCTGCCGCGCATGCCGCCCAGCAGCGCATCGGCGTATTCGGTGTAGACGACGCGCTGGTACTCGGCCTCGTTGATGATCTTGGCGGCCTGGAAGACCTCCTCGGCCGTGCCCTTGAAGCCCTGGTCCACCAGGTTCTCGACGTGGAAGTTGTGGTTGCGCGCCCAGATGGTGTGGATCGAGGTGAGGGTGATGTTCTCGTTCACGCGCCCGTCGCCGGCGACGATGTGGTCGAGCGGGCTGATGAAGGGGTTGAGGTCGAGCAGCAGCGGCTGGCCGGTGCCCAGGAAGTTCTTGAACAGGCCCTCGACCATGGAGGTCGTGATGACGCCGTCGACGACGAGGCCCGGATAGGCCTCGCGGAACGTTTTGGCGCCGAAGTCGGTGTCGTTGTCCCAATGCGCGTGGATCAGTTCGCGCAGCGTCGGCAGCAGGTCGAAATCGGGGTTCGAGGGATCCGGCGCGCCGAAGGCGAGGCGGGCGGTCACGCCGCCCTGGCCGTCCGGCTCGCGCAGGAAGATGCCCACCAGCTCGTTGGAGCCGTAGGCCTGGTTCTGGTCGATGAAGTTCGAGGTCTTGTTGGTGTGCAGCGGCACGCCGTTGGCGTCGAAGCCGACGACCGTCGCGCGCGTCAGGTCGGCCGGGTTCGTCGAGCCGGGACCGAAGCCGGTGCCGGGCGCGCCGATCTGGATGGTGCCGCTGCCGCCCTTGGCGATGAAGTCGAGCCCGTGGTCGACATACTGGCCGAAGGCCATGAAGAAGATGCTCGCCCCGTCGGCCTGCTTCGGCAGGTCCGCTTCCTGCGTGCCGATGACGTTGCTGATGGTGCGCGGGTCGAGGCCTTGGAAGATCGGGTTGACCGCGAGGTTCACCTTCACCGGCTGCCCCGTCACGGGGTCGGGGGCGGCGGCATATTCGGCGGCGCCGTAGCGCGCATCGGTGATGCGGATGAACTCCTCATCCGCGGCGCCGCTGGTCGGTTCCTCGAGATTGTTGCCGATGCCGCTGAGCGTCCGGACCCCTGTGACGCTCTCGTCGAACGGTTGGCCCGCGACGAGGGCCTTGAGGGCGGTGAGGTCGCGGATGGTGAGCGGAAAGGACGTCATCGGGGTGATTCCTCAAGGGTCAATGCCACCCGCCGCGCCATGACAGGCTCGTCAGGATGTCCATGTTTCGGAGGACTCAGTAACAACAAGGAAAAGATCGGATCCGAGACCGAAGAATTCGAATCCGCTCTACAGTTCAGTATCGCTCTTCTTGAACATCATTGTCGCTTGCCATATTCGGCTCCCGTCTGAACGACAAATCTGTTTTCGGCTGAGAAGTGGATGCGAAAAGTCACCAGCCTTGATTCAGAAAGTGACTTCGCCGGTTGATGCGCATCAACCAATTGCGAGTTGCAGCACTGCAACCCTGAATTGCGCGCCGCACGCGGCAGACAGATGCATTTGCATGCGGCGACGCTTAGCATCGCTTTTTCAAAGACTTGCGAGTATCAGGCGTCACGAATGCGTAATCGGGTGAGATGCCCAAATTATTAATTAATTTTAGTCCATGCGGCAGCGGCGGTTTCCCGCCACACACCCGGCCGCACCGACGCCGCGATGATCACCCCATAGGCCATAAGCCCCAGCGCGATCGCGGCAAATGCCCCAGCCAACCCGGCATCCGACCAGCGCGCCAGGAGCCACCCGCCACCCACCGCGAAGCCGAGCCGCGCCACCGACGCCGCGAACGGCCAGCGCATGCGGCCCGCCCCCTGGCAGGCGAAGTACAGCGCCATGCCAAGCCCGAACGGCCCGAAGGACGGCCCCACCCAGCGCAGGAAGACCACCAGCGCGTCCCGCACCGCCGGGTCGCTCGCGAAGACCGATGCGAGCGGCCCGGGAAAGACGGCCGCCAGCACGCCGATCGCCCCGCACAGCGCGCCCGACAGGATCCCGCCCCGCCAGGCCGTCGCCCGAGCGGCCGCCCAATCCCCCGCGCCGACGCGCCGCCCGACCAGCGAGGTGAGCGCGACGCCGATCCCGAATCCCAGCGGGATCATCAGGAATTCCAACCGCACGCCCACGCCATAGGCCGCGATGGCGGCCGTGCCGTGGCGCGCGACCAGCGCCGTCATCAGCACGACGGTCAGGTTCGCGATCGTCGCCATCACCGTCGCGATGCCGCCGACCGCGAGGATGCGCCGGAAGGGCTCGACCCGCAGCGGCCCGACCCAGGTGGGCCGGAAGCCGGCGCCGCCGCGCGCGATGATCGCCGCCATCGTCGCCGCCGACAGCGCGAAGGCGACCAGGTAGGCGATCGCTGCGCCGGCGAGCCCCCAGCCGAGCCCCAGCATCAGCACGCCCGACAGCGGCGCCTCGATGATCCAGGCCGCGGTCATCACCATCGCCGGCAGGCGCATCTTGCCCGCCCCGCGCAGCGCCGCGCCGAGGATGTTCGACAGCCACACCAGCACCGCGCCGCCGAAGACGATCCCGGCATAGGTCATCGCATGCGCGATCGCCGCCGCGCCGTCCCCGCCCACGCTGCGGAACAGCAGCGGGCCGAGTCCCAGCGCCAGCACGCTCGTCAGCAACCCCATGCCGAGCGCGATCGCGACCGCGTGGCGGATCAGCGCCCGCGCATCCTCGATCCGCCCCGCGCCCAGCGCGCGCGCCACCGCCGCCGTCACCCCGCCGCCCATCGCGCCGCCGGATGTCATCTGCATCAGCATCAGCAGCGGCAGCACCAGCGCGTAGCCCGCCAGCGCGTCGGTCCCCAGCCGCCCGATCAGCGCGGCTTCCGCCGTCTGCGCCACGGCCTGAACGAAGGTGACGAGGATGGTCGGCGTGGCGAGCCGCGCGATCTCGCCGGTCGTCGCCGGGCCGCTCACGCGACCCGGTGCAGCAGCGGCTCGCCGGCGGCAAGGCGCCGCACATTCTCGGCGGCGATCGCGAAGGAGCGGTCGAAGGTGCCCGTCGTCAGCCAGGCGATGTGCGGCGTGACCACCACATTGGGCAGCGCGAAGAGCGGGTCGCCCGGATCGGCCGGCTCCTGCGCGAAGACGTCGAGCCCCGCGGCGGCGAGATGCCCCGACCGCAGCGCCGCCGTGAGCGCCGCCTGGTCCACCAGGCCCCCGCGCGCGGTGTTCACCAGCACCGCGCCGCGCTTCATGCGCGCGATGGCGCGGGCGTCGATCAGGCCGCGCGTCTCGGGGGTTTCCGGGATGTGCAGGGAGACGACGTCGCTTTCCGCGAGCAGCGCGTCGAGGTCGCGGAAATGGCCCTCCGCCTCGGGCTTCGGCGCGCGCGCGGTGTAGAGCAGCGTGCAGCCCATCGCCGCCAGCACGGGGGCGAGCAGCGCCGGCACGGCGCCATAGCCGACGAGCCCGACCGTCCGCCCGCCGAGTTCGAACAGGCCATCCTGCAGCGCGGGCGGCTGCGACCAGCCGCGGCCGGCGCGCGTCTCGGCATCCATGTGCGCGACGCGGCGCAGCGCGCCCAGCATCAGCAACAGGGTCAGCTCCGCGACCGCGCGCGAATTCGTCCCCGGCAGGTTGCACACCGCGATGCCACGGGCCCGCGCGGCGTCGAGGTCGATCGTGTTCACCCCGACGCCGATCTTCTGGATCAGCCGCAGCCGCGGCGCGGCGGCGATGTCGGCGGCACTCAGCGGGCGCAGCACATGCCAGATCACCTCGGCGCCAGGCAGGGCGGCACGGAAGGCTCGGTCATCCGCCTCGGGGACGACCGTGAGCGACAGGCCGGGCAGGGCGCCGAGCCGCGCGGCGAGGCCGGGGCCGGCGGCGTAGTGGAGGAGGATGTTCATGGCGTGCGACCAGAGGGGCTCTGCCCCTCCGGACCTCCCCGCCAAAGGCCGAAAGGCCTTTGGAAACCAATTGATTCATCGGTGATTGGGGGGAGGGGCATCACGCATGCGACCGTCGCGCCGTGCCCCTCCCCCCAATCCCCGATCGAGTGCTGGTGTCCAGAGGCCCTTAGGCCTCTGGTGGGGTGGGGTGCGGGGAGGGGCAAAGCCCCTCTCCGGTAAACGCAGACCCTCACCGCGACCGCCCCAGCACCGCCCTGCCCGCGAACCGCGCGCGTGCGCCGAGGGCTTCCTCGATCCGCAGCGCCTCGTTCCACTTCGCCATGCGTTCCGACCGCGCGAAGGAGCCGACCTTGAGTTGCCCCACGCCCCAGCCGAGCGCGAGGTGGACGATGGTGACGTCCTCCGTCTCGCCGGAGCGGGCGGAGACGATGCCGGCGTAGCCAACCTCCCGCGCCGCGTCCCAGGCGGCCTTCGTCTCGGTCAGCGTGCCGCGCTGGTTGGGCTTGATGAGCACGGTGTTCGCCGCGCCGGCGGCCGCGGCCGCGCGGATGCGCGCCGCGTCGGTCACCAGGTAGTCGTCGCCCACCACCTGCATCCGCGCGCCGACCTCCCGCGTGAAGGCGGCGAAGCCCTCGTGGTCGTCCTCGGCGAGCGGGTCCTCGATGGAGGCGATGGGATAGGCCGCGAGCCAGCCGAGCAGCATGCGGATCATGCCGTCCGTATCCAGTTCCCGCCCTTCGAGGCCGAGCCGGTAGCGCCCGCCCTTGCCGAAATCCGTCGCCGCGATGTCCAGCGCGATCGCGACCTGCCGGCCCGGCGCGAAGCCGGCGCGCTCGATCGCGCGCACCAGGGTTTCCAGCGCCTGCTCGTTCGCGTCGAAGGCCGGCCACCAGCCGCCCTCGTCGGCGACGCCCTGCAGCAGCCCGCGTTCCTTCATGATGGCGCCGGCCGCGCGGTAGATCTCGGCGGTCCAGTCGAGCGCCTCGGCGAAGGAGGTCGCCTCGGGGCAGATCACGAGGAAATCCTGGATGTCGATCCGCCGCCCGGCATGGGCGCCGCCGCCCAGGATCTGGATCTGCGGCAGGGGCATCAGCGTCGCGGCCTCGCCGCCGAGATGCCGCCACAGCGGCGCGCCCGCCGCCTGTGCCGCGGCATGCGCGGCCGCCATGGAGACGGCGAGCGTCGCGTTGGCGCCGAGCCGCGTCTTGTTCGGCGTGCCGTCGAGCGCGATCAGCCGCGCATCGAGCCCCGCCTGGTCGGCCGCGTCGAAGCCGAGCAGCGCGGGCGCGATCTCCTCCGTCACCGCGGCGACGGCGCCCTTCACGTCATAGCCGCCGAACGCGGTGCCGCCATCGCGGCGGTCCAGCGCCTCCCCGCTGCCGGTGCTCGCACCCGCGGGGGCGAGGGCGATCCCGCGCGCGCCGCCTTCGAGTCGCACCTCCGCCTCGACGGTCGGCCGACCTCGGCTGTCCCAGACGCGGCGGCCGAGGATGCTTGTGATGGTGCTCTTGGCCATGCGGAAGGTCCGTTTCCCCTGGGGGCAGCAGGTAGCCGAGCGGCCCGGGCGCGTCCACGTGGCCGGGCTGTCGGATGTGTGAACTGCATCATTCCGCATGGGTCAGGACGGGGCTAGCGTTTCGCTGCCGACCCATCGGGCGTGTCCTGCGCCCGTGCCGGCACAAGCACCGAAGGATACGCCAGGCATGGCCTCAATGCTCTCCCGCCGTCTGCTGCTGGGTGGCGCCGCCGCACTTCCCTTCCTCGCCCATCCGGCGCTCGCGCAAGGCGCGGATGCCGAGGCGATCGCGGCGCGGCTCGCCGCCCTCGGCGTGAAGGTCCGCAACCAGCCGATCACCGCGGCAGACCTGCCGCAATTGCAATCGGTCAGCATCTCCTCCCCCATCTCGCAGCAGATCACGGATGCGGATTGCGCCATGTTCGCGCAGCTGCCGCGCGTGGGCTATCTCAGCGTCACCGGCGCGAACCAGATCACTCCGGCGGGGCTCGCGCATGTCGCGCGCATGCCTGGGCTGACCATGCTCGACATCGCGACCACGCAGGTCGGCGATGCGGGGCTCGAGCCGCTGGCCGCGGCGCCTCGGCTCGGCTCGCTCCGGCTGGCCTCGGCTACCAACATCACGGACGCCGGCGTGGCGCATCTGCGCCGCATGCCGGCTTTGCGCACCCTCGACATGACCAACATCAGGCCGCTGACCGATGCGGGGCTGGCGACCCTGGCGGGGCACCCGACGCTCGCCTCGCTGAACCTCGCCTACTGCACCTCGGTCACCGATGCGGGTCTCGAGCATGTGGGCAAACTGCCGAAGCTCGCCGACCTGACGCTCAACGGCATTCCGGTGAACGGATCGGGCTTCGGGCATCTCGCGGCCCTGCCTGACCTTGCCTCGCTCGGTGTCCATGTGACGCAGGTGGACGACCGCGCGGTCGAGGCGATCGGCCGGATGGCGAAGATGCGACGGCTCTTCCTGTGGCAGTCGAAGCTGACCGATGCGGTCATGCCCGCCCTCGCGCGGCTGCCGGACCTTGAGACGCTCTATCTCGACAAGCTGCCGATCACCGATGCGGGGCTGCCGCATTTGTCGGGCCTGGCAAAGCTGCAGACGCTGTGGCTGACGGGGACGCAGGTGACGGATGCGGGCATGGCCGTCGTGGCGCGGCTGGCCCGGCTGTCCAGCCTGATGGTGGGGGAAACGCAGGTGGGCGATGCCGGCCTCCTGGCCCTGGCCGCCAATCCGTCGCTATCGAGCATCAACGCGTCGCGCAGCCGCGCGACTGCGGCCGGCGTCGAGGCGGCGATGGCCGTCCCTGGGCGCAATGCGCGCCTGTCCATCCGCATCTGACGCCCGCATCAACGAACCTTCCTCTAGACCGCGCGATGCGGCGCGCGCCCAGCCGGGGGGCGCGCGCCGACGCAAAAGGAACCGAACTCACATGTCTGGTGACTGGAAGACGCCCCCCGGGGGCGAAGGGCAGAAGTCGGCCGCATGGGACAGCGACGCCACGGTCGCATCCTGGCCGGGCAGCGATGCGAAGCAGGGCTTCGGCGGCATCGACCCGCGCTCCGCCGGCGCCGAGGGGGCCTTCACCGAAGCGACCACCACCTCCTGGTTCGAGCGCATGAAGGGCGCCTTCGTCGGCGTGCTGATCGGACTGCTGTTCGTCCCGGGCTCCGCCTGGATGCTGTTCTGGAACGAGGGGCGCGCGGTGCAGACATCGCGCTCCCTGTCGGAAGGGGCAAGCTCGGTGCAGGCGGCCGATGCCGGGCGCGTCGACCCGGCGCTCGATGGGCGGCTCGTTCATGTCGCCGGGCCCATCACCGTATCCGGTTCCCTGCGCGACCCCGATTTCGCGGTGCAGGCGCAAGGCGCGCTGCGCATCGTGCGCAGCGTCGAGATGTACCAGTGGCGCGAGGAACGGCGCTCCGAGACCCGCACCAACCTCGGCGGCAGCCAGGAGACCGTCACCACCTACAACTACACCCGCGGCTGGTCCGCCCAGCCGATCGACAGCAGCCGTTTCCGCCAGCCGGAGGGGCGGTTCAACCCGCAGATGCGCTACCCGTCGCGCGACACCGTGGCCGCTGAGGCGCGGCTTGGCGCGCGGCGCCTGACGGAGGAGCAGATCCGCGGGCTGGGGGAGGCACGGCCGCTGCCGCTCGACGCCACAGCCTTCATGGCGCCCGCCGGCGCGATCGTGTCCGACGGCGGGCTGTATGTCGGGCGCGACCCGCAGGCCCCGCAGATCGGCGACCTGCGCATCCGCTTCTCCGTCGTGCCGGCCGACAGCGCGAGCGTGGTCGCCGCGCAGCGCGGCGAAGGCTTCGCGCCGTTCCAGACGCGGGCGGGCGACCGGGTGATGCTGATGCGCATGGGCAATGTGCCCGCCGCAGCCATGTTCCAGGCGGCGGAGGAAGGCAACCGCATCTTCACCTGGGTGCTGCGCGCGGTCGGCATGCTCCTGATGTTCATCGGGTTCGCGATGATCCTGCGTCCGCTCTCGGTCCTGGGCAGCGTCGTGCCGGTGGTCGACTCGATCATCGGGGCCGGCGCCGGGCTCGTCGCCGGCATCCTGACGCTGGTCATCGCGCCGGTCGTCATCGCCGTCGCCTGGATCTTCTACCGGCCGGTGATCGGCGTCCTGGTTCTGGTGGCGGGCATGGCCGGCGCGGCGGGCCTGACCTGGCTGGCGCGGCAGCGTCGCGGCGCGACCCCGCCGGCGGCGGCCCGCTGAGAGGGGCTCACGCCCCGATTTCCTCCCCCCACGCCGCCCGGACGGTCTTGAGCCGGTCGGGCGGCGAGACGATCAGCGCGCGCGCGACCCGGCGCACGCGATCCTTCTGCGCTTCCTCCGTCACGTATTCGACCGGGCTTTTACCATCGATGCGGGCGAGGAAGAGGCCCGGCAGCAGGCTCGCCGCGCGCGCCTCGAGCATCGCCGGCGCCTCCCATTCGACGGAGGCGAGGTAGGAAGCGGCCAGCGCCTCGAAGCACACCATCAGGCAGGTCGCCACGCCGGGGACCAGCAGGCATTTCAGCAGCAGGTGGTTGAGGCAGAAGGCCAGGTCGAAGGCCGGGTCGCCCCACCAGGCGCATTCCGCGTCCAGGAACACCGGGCCCTCGGGGCCGACGAGGATGTTCTTCGGGCTGACATCCCCATGCACCAGGGTGAGCTTCGTCGCCGCCGTGCGCGCGACGAGCGCGACGAGCTGGGGCGCGAGGTCCGGATGCGCCCGCGCGGTGGCGACCAGGTAGGGTTCGAGCCGGATGGCGTGGAACAGCTTGTCGGTCGGGAAATCCATCGCGAGGTCCGGCCGGCGGGCGGCGGCGGCGTGGATCGCCGCGATGCGGCGCCCGACCTCGGCGGCGAAGGCGGGATCGACATCGCCGTGCCGCAGCCTTTCCTTCCACACCGGATAACGTTCGGGCGGCAGCCATTCCATCGCCAGCGTGCCCGTCGCCTCGTCCTGGCCGAGCAGGGCCGGCACCGCCTGGGGGGCGGCTTCATGGGCGCGGGCAAGCCAGCGCGCCTCGTAGCGGTTGCGCACGATCGGCGCGCGCCAATCGGCCGCGACGCGCAGCTTTTCGAGCGCGCGCTTGACGCAGATCACGCGCCCATCGGGCAGCGCGACGCGCCATATGTCCGACGAGACGCCACCGGCCAGGGCCTCGCCCTGCGCGCCCGCATCCGGCCGCAGCAGGCCCATGTTGCGCAGCCCGTCGAGGATGCCCGCGGGGGGATGGGTCATGCGCCCCGCCCGCGCCGGCAGGCCGGCGAGCGCGCCCCTTTGGCCCCGGCCGCGATGAAGGCCGGGCGTCCCGGCCCGGGCAGGCCACTCCACCAAGAAGGACGCCTGGACGGTCCCATGTCGCCACACTCCGCCCCGCGGAGCGGATCCGCCGCGTGGCATGGCAGGATGCCCCGCCCGCCCGCATCTGCCAAACCCTCAGGCCGTGCTAGAAGGGGTCCGGACAACGGCAGGGGACATGGCGGCGCGGCATGGCGAAGGAGGAATGGGACATACCGGAACACCTGCAGCCGGATCCTGCCGAATGGACGTTCGACCTCGAGGCCGCCCTCGGCGCGGTGGTCACGCTGCGCTCCCAGGTGCCGGCGGATGCCTTCACCGCGCGCGCTCTAGGGACCGAGCGCGAGGGCAGCGGCGTCGTGATCCGCGACAACCTCGTGCTGACCATCGGGTACCTGGTCACGGAATCGGAAAGCATCTGGATCACCGCGGCCGATGGGCGCGCCGTGCCGGGCCATGCGCTGGCGGTGGACCAGGAGACCGGATTCGGCCTGGTGCAGGCGCTGGGGCGGCTTGGCGTCGCGCCGCTCGACCTCGGCGACAGCGAGGGGCTGCGCATCGGCGCGCCGGTGATCCTCGCCGCGGCGGGCGGGCGGGCGCATGCCGTCTCGGGCAAGCTCGTCGCGCGCCAGCCCTTCGCCGGCTATTGGGAATACCTGATCGAGGACGCGCTGTTCACCGCGCCGGCCCATCCGTCCTGGGGCGGGGCGGGGCTGATCGGGCCTGACGGAAAGTTGCTCGGCATCGGCTCACTGATCCTCCAGCAGGGGGAGGAAGGGCGGCGGCTCGACCTCAACATGGTGGTGCCGGTGCATCGGCTCTCGCCGATCATGGACGACCTGCTCAACTATGGCCGCGTGAACCGCCCGGCGCGGCCCTGGCTCGGCCTCTATGCCACCGAGGATGACGAAGGGGTCGCGGTCGCCTCCCTCGCCCCCGGCGGACCGGCCGAGAATGGCGGCGTGCGCAGCGGTGACCGCGTGCTCGCGGTCGAGGGCGTGGCCGTGACCGACCTTGCCGAGATGTGGCGCGCGGTGTGGGGCGCCGGCGATGCCGGGGCGACGGTGCGGCTCAAGCTCGGGCGCGCGCGCGGGTCGCGCGACGTCTCGATCGTCTCGGGCGACCGCACGGCCTTCCTCAAGCATCCGAGGCTCCACTGATGGCCGGCATGATCGTCGTCCCGCCCGGCGGCGGCGAGCAGCATTGGCAGCCGCAGCCGGCCAATGGCTGGATCGAGGTCCTGACCGCGCCGCGCCTCGCGGGCGCCCCGGATGGATTTTCCGCCGGGCTCCAGGAACTGCCGCCGCTGGGCAAGATCCGCGAGCACGCGCACCCGGCGCAGACCGAGATCTTCTGGATCGTCGCCGGGGAATGCCTCGCGCGGCTCGATGGCGAGGTGCGGCGGATCACGGCCGGGACCTTCATGGTCGCGCCGCCGCATGTGCGGCACGGCTTCATCAACGACGGGGCGCATCCCTTCCGGATGATGTGGATGCTGATCCCGGCCGGGCTCGAGGAATTCTTCGTCGCCATCGGCAAGCCCAAGGCACCCGGCGCGCCGGACCCCACGCCCTATCCGCGGCCGACCGAGACGGGGGCAATCGAGCTCGCGACGGTGTTCGAGACGCTCGATCCGCCGCCCGAGGCGCCCTGGGACACCACGCCGATCACCGACCCCGCCGTGCTCGAGCCGCTGCGCCGCATCGCGCGCTGACTTGCGGCCCCGGCCGTTTCGGGCCGAACATCACCCCGCGCAAGGCGGGGACGAACCCGCCGCGCGACGCGGAGGGAACGAGATGAGCCATGGCATCACGCGGCGCGGCGCGCTCGCGGCCGGGGCGGGCCTGCTGGCCGCGCCGCCGATCGTGCGGCAGGCGAACGCGCAGTCGCAATTCGACTGGAAGCGATTCGCCGGCGAGCGGATCGAGGTGAGCCTGACGGCCAATCCGCGCAGTCAGATCCTGATCCAGAACCAGCGGGAATTCGAGGACCTGACCGGCATCCGCGTGGGGTCCGAACAGATCCCCGAGCAGCAGCACCGGCAGAAATTCGTCATCGAGTTCGCCTCCGGCCGCCCGTCCTTCGACGTGATCAACATCAGCCTGCACGTGAACAAGCGGCAGGTCGGCCGCGCGCGCTGGTGCACCGACATCCGCGCGCTGATGCAGGATGCGAGCATCACTTCGCCCGATCTCGACTTCGCGGATTTCGGCGCCGGCGCCGTCGCCTATTCCACCCAGGCGGATGGGCGGATGGACACCATGCCGGAGTTCACCGACTACTTCATCCTCTACTACAACAAGGAATTGCTGGAGGCGAAGAACATCCGCGTCCCGCAGACCTTCGACGAGATGTACGAGAGCGCGCGGCGCCTGAACGACCCGTCGCGCCAGATCTATGGCAATGTCGGCCGCGGGCTGCGCAACGCGAATGTGGTGCTGTGGTCCTCCTTCCTGCTCGGCACGCAGCAGCGCGACTGCCTGGATGCGAACCGGCGGCTGGTGACCGACAGCGCGGACGCGATCTGGGCCGGCGAGTTCTACAAGAAGCTGCTGCGGGACTGCTCGCCGCCGGGTGTCGCCGGCTTCAACTGGAACGAGGCGCAGACGAGCTTCATGCAGGGCCGCGCCGGCTTCTGGCTGGATGGCGTGGGCTTCGCGGCTCCGCTCGAGGATCGCACGCGCTCGCGCGTCGCCGGCAAGGTCGGCTACGCGGTCGTCCCGCGCGGGCCGGGGCACCACCATTGCGCCATGTTCGGCACCGCGCTCGGCATCGCCGAGGCGAGCCGCAAGAAGGGCGCGGCCTGGCTCTATGTGCAGTGGGCGCTGAACAAGACGAACCAGCTCCGCTTCCTCACCTCCGGCGCCGGGTCGCCGGCGCGCACCTCCGCATACCGGAACGAGGAGGCGATCGCGGGCAGCCGCTTCTCCCGCGAATACTTCTCGACGCTGGTGGAAAGCGGGCGGATCAGCCGCCCGGGCCTGCCGGAGATCGTGCCCGTGACGGAATTCCGCGACACGATCGGCGCGGCGCTGACCAGCACCATCGGCGGCGCTGATGTCGCGACCGAACTCCGCCGCGCGACCGAGGCCTTCCGCCCCGTGCTCGAACAGTCCGAACGGGCGGGCTGACCGCGTGGCCGGCACCACGGCCACGCTGGACGGCGCGGCGGCGGGCAGCGCGCCCCGCCGCCGGCGCAACTATGCACGGCAATACTGGTGGTTCGTCGTGCCCTGCGGCGCGGTCGTGCTCGCCACCATCATCTTCCCCTGGGTCTTCACGCTCTGGATGTCGGCGCATGAATACCGGCTCGGCGGCGGGTCCAGCTGGGTCGGCTTCGCCAACTACGCGAAGCTCGTCTCGGACGAGCGCTTCCTGCTCTCGATCGTGCGGACGCTGTACTTCACCGCGCTGTCGGTGCTGATCCCCATGGTGCTGGGGCTGCTCGCGGCACTCGCCTTCCACCGGAAGTTCCCGCTGCGCGGGCTGGCGCGGACCATCTTCATCCTGCCGATGATGGCCACGCCCGTCGCCGTCGCGCTGGTGTGGACCATGATGTTCCATCCGCAGCTCGGCGTGCTGAACTGGCTGCTGCAGCAAATGGGCATCCCGCCCAGCATGTGGGTCTACGAGGCGTCGAGCGTGATCCCGACGCTGGTGATGGTCGAGGTCTGGCACTGGACGCCGCTGGTGATGCTGATCCTGCTCGGCGGGCTCGCCTCCCTGCCCATTGATCCGTACGAGGCGGCGAAGATCGACGGTGCCACGCCCTGGCAGGCCTTCCGGCACATCACGCTGCCGCTACTCGCGCCCTTCCTGGTGGTGGCGCTGATCATCCGCACCATCGACGCGCTCAAGGCCTTCGACACGATCTACGTCATCACCCAGGGTGGGCCGGGGACGGCGAGCGAGACCATCAACATCTTCCTGTATCTGCAGGCCTTCGCTTACTACAACCTGGGCTACGCCAGCGCCGTCGTGGTCGTGTTCTTCACCATCATCATCGCGCTCGCGATGGTGCTGCTGTGGACCCGCGCGCGGGTGAAGGATTCGTGATGCGCAGGGTCAAGCGCATCGCCGGGAACATCGGCTTCGGCTTCGGCGTGCTGATGCTCGTCTCCCCGGCCATCCTGGTGTTCCTGTGGATGCTGTCGCTCTCGCTCAAGACCGAGCTCGACAACACCGACTTCCCGCCGGTCTTCATCCCCAACCCGCCGGTGTGGGACAACTTCGCCGCGGTGTTCGAGCGCAACGACTTCCTGACCTATGCGCTGAACTCCGTCATCGTGTCCTTCAGCGCGACGGGGCTCGCCATCCTGTTCGGCGTGCCGGCGGGCTACGGCATCGCGAAGATGCGCGCGACCAAGGCCGCGGTCGTGATCCTGATCGCGCGCATCACGCCGGGCCTGTCCTACCTGATCCCGCTGTTCCTGCTGTTCCAGTGGATCGGGCTGACCGGCACGCTGGCGCCGATCATCGTCACCCACCTCGTCATCACCGTGCCCATCGTGGTGTGGATCATGATGGGCTTCTTCGAGGGGCTGCCGGCGGAACTCGAGGAAGCGGCGCTGGTCGACGGCGCGACCATCTGGCAGGCCTTCCGCCATGTCGCGATGCCGCTCGCCAAGCCGGGCATCACGGTCGCGACCATCCTGGCCTTCATCTTCTCCTGGAACAATTTCATCTTCGCCATGGTGCTGGCGGGGCGGGAGACGCGGACGCTGCCGGTCGCGGTCAACAACATGCTGACCTTCGAGCAGATCTCCTGGGGCCCGCTCTCGGCCGCGGCGCTGCTCGTCACCGCGCCGGTGTTGCTGCTGACGCTGCTGGCGCAGAAGCAGATCGTCGCCGGGCTGACGGCCGGGGGCGTGAAGGGGGGCTGAGCGCGGTTGCGCCCGGCCGCGACGCGCCTATCTTCGCCTTGCAGCCAGGAGAACGCCCATGGCCCGCCTGCCCGTCGCCGTCCGCTTCATGCTGGTCCACGGCATCGTCGGCTTCGGCTTGGCCGCGCTGTTCGTGGGCGCGGTGCTCTGGGCCGATCCGGGCGGGGGCGGCACGCTCATCCTCCGTCATGGCGGGGTGCCGGTCATCGCGCTGCTCTGGTTCTTCAGCGGCCTGACCTTCGGTTCCGTGCAGATCGGCGCGGCGGTGATGCTGCTGGACGGGCGGGACGAGGGCCCGCGCGGCGGCGGACGCCGGATGCGCGCGCCGCAGATGCTGCTGCCCGCCCGCGCCGCGGCGCCGGCCCGCCGGCGGGGCTAGCCCTCGGCCAGCCCCCATTTGCGCGCCATCTCGGCGAAGAAGCCGCTTTCCTGCCGCAGCAGCACCCAGGTATCGAGGAAGCGCAGCCAGGCGGCGTCGTTCGGCGGCGCGAGGAAGGCCATGGGAATGGGATTGCGCGGCGCGTCCCGGAAGATCGCCGTCAGGTCGGGATATTCGCGCGTGAGGAAGCCGGCCTCGATCACGCTCGTCATGGCCGCGTCCACGCGCCCGCCGAGCAGTTCCTGCCAGTCCCGCGCCGGGCTTTCCACCCGCCGCAGCGTCGCGTTCGGCAGTGCCTGCTGGACGAACTGCTCCATCGTCGTGCCCAGCGTGGTGCCGATCGTCACGCTGCGCTGGTTCAGCGCCTCCCAGTTCGCGAAGCGCGTCGCGTCGCGCCGGCGGACCAGCGGGATGAAGCCCGTGCGGCCCCAGGGGATGGTGAAGGCGCCGGCCATGGCGCGCGCGACCGAGACGGAGGTTCCCGTCATCACGACGTCGAACTGGTCGGCCGCGAGCCCGTTCATCAGCGTGCGCCAGTCGGTCGCGACGAATTCCGCGCGCAGGTTCATCTCCCGCGCCAGTTGCTGGGCGCAGTCGATCTGATGGCCGCGATACTCGCGCGACGCCGGGTCGCGGAAGGACATCGGGTTGAAGTCGCCCGTGGTGCCGATGCGGATCCGCCCCGCGGCCTGCACCGCGGCGAGCCTGCCGCCGCCTTGCGCCTGCGCCTGCGCCTGGGCAGGGATGGCGAGGGTGCCGGCGAGAAGGGCTGCGGCGGGGAGCGTGCGGCGTTGCATGGGGGCCTCCTGTGTCGCGCGGCATGATGCCACGGCTCGCCGCCGCCGTCCTGCCGCTGGCGCTCGGCGGCTGCGGCGGCAATTGGGGATGGCATGTCGTCAACCCGGCCGATCCGCGTGGGCAGGCGAATCTGCGCTTCATGGTCGATGGGCTGTGGGCGACGGTTTCGCTCTCGCTTGCCGCCATGGCGGTGTCGCTGGCGCTCGGGCTTGTCGTGGCGCTGGCGGGCTTCGCGCGCGCGCGCCCGCTGCGCTGGTTCAACCGCTGCTGGGTCGAGTTGTTCCGCGCGGTGCCGATCCTGGTGATGATCCTCTGGGTCTTCTACGGGCTGCCGGTGGTGCTCGACATCCGCATCGGCATCTTCGCCGCGGCGGTGCTCGCTATCGCTGTCTGTGACTCGGCCTTCGAGGCCGAGATCCTGCGCGCGGGCATCCAGTCGATCGAGCGCGGCCAGCACGAGGCGGCGCAGGCGCTCGGCCTGACCTCCTGGCAGCGCTACCGGCACGTCATCCTGCCGCAGGCGATCCGGCGCGTGCTGCCGCCGATCGGCAACCAACTCGTGTATGTCGTGAAGATGTCCTCCCTCGCCTCGGTGATCGGCTACCAGGAGCTGACGCGGCGGGCGAACGAACTGGTGGTGACGGTGTTCCGCCCGCTCGAGATCTACACGATCCTCGTGCTCGAATACCTGGTGCTGATCCTGCTGATCTCCTGGGGCGTGCGGCGGCTCGAACGACGGATGGGCGCGGACCAGCGGCAGGGGATGCCAGGCTGAAGCACGATCCGATCGCGCTGAACCAGAGCGATCGGATTTCGTGCCGTGGAATCCATGGGTGCTGGAGCAGCAGGTCCGATCGGCCGTGTTCGGCCGAGCGGATGCTGCTCCAGCTTCCTGCTTGCGCGCCGGCGGCAAGACGCCACACTCTGCCGCATCAGGAAGGGCCGGCGGCGCAATGCCGGCCCCGGGAGGGACGCAGGAATGACCCAGACCGTCGCCATGACGGTGAACGGCCGCGCCGTCACCGTGACCGTCGATGACCCGCAGATGCCGCTGCTGTACGCGCTGCGCAACGATGTCGGCGTGGGCGGGCCGCATTACGGCTGCGGCCTTGGCCAATGCGGCGCCTGCACGATCCACCTGAACGGCGAGGCGGCGCGGTCCTGCCAGATCCCCGTCACCGAGGCGGCGGGAAAGACCATCGTCACGCTCGATGGGCTCGGCACGCCCGAACGCCCGCATCCGGTGCAGGCCGCCTTCATCGCCGAGCAGGCCGTTCAGTGCGGCTACTGCGCCAACGGCATGATCATGGAAAGCGCCGCGCTGCTCGCCAAGACGCCGCGCCCGACCGAAGCGCAGGTCAAGGAAGCGCTGGCCAACAACATCTGCCGCTGCGGCACGCATCCGCGCGTCGTCGCGGCCGTGCTGCGCGCGGCGCGCGGCTGAGCGGGGAGGGCAGGGAGATGAACGCAATCACCAGCCGCCGCGGCCTGCTCAAGGCGGGCGGGGCGCTGACCGTCGCCTTCACCGTGGGCCTGCGCGCCAAGGACGCCGCCGCCTGGACCGAGAAGCCCGTCGCGGGCGACGAGGTCGCCGCCTTCCTCTCGATCGACGCCCAGGGGGGCGTGACGGTCTTCGTCGGCAAGGTCGACCTCGGCACCGGCGTGCGCACCGGCTTCATGCAGATCGCCGCCGAGGAACTCGACGTGGCCATGACGCGCATCCGCGTCGTGGAAGGTGATACGGCGCTGACGCCTGACCAGGGGCCGACCTATGGCTCGCTGTCGATCCAGAATGCCGGCGTGGCGCTGCGCGCGGCCTCGGCCACGGCGCGGCGGGAACTGCTCAACATGGCCGCGTCGCGGCTCGGCGCGCCGGCGGCATCGCTGCGCGTCGAGGATGGCGTGGTCAGCGGTGGCTCGGGCCGCGTCTCCTATGCCGAGCTCGTCGGCGGCCGCGCATTCGACCTGAAGGTCGACACCAACGCGCCGATCAAGCCGCCCGAGGCGCGGCGCATCGTCGGCAGAACCGTGCCGCGCGTGGACATCCCCGCGAAGGTGTTCGGCCGCTTCGAATACGTGCACGACTTCAAGCTGCCGAACATGTTGCATGGCCGCCCGGTCCGCCCGCCCGCCATGGGCGCGACGGCCGAGGCGGTGGACGAGGCCTCGATCCGCCACATCCCGGGCGTGGTGCGCGTGGTGCACCAGGGCGCCTTCGTGGGCGTGGTGGCGGAAACCGAGTGGGCGGCGGTGCGCGCGGCGCGCGACCTGCGCGTGCGCTGGTCGAACTGGGCCGGGCTGCCGGACCAGGCGCGGCTGTGGGAGCATGTGCGCGCCACGCCGGTCGCGCAGGTGCAGGTCACCTCCAACCGCGGCGACGCGGCCGGCGCGATCCAGGGCGCGGTGCGGCGGATCTCGGCCTCCTACGACTTCGCCATCCATTCGCACGCCTCGATGGGGCCGTCCTGCGCGGTGGCGGAATTCCGCGACGGGCGGCTGACGACCTGGAGCGCGAGCCAGGCGACGCACAACCTCCGCAAGCAGCTGGCGATGATGCTCGCCATGCCGGTCGAGCAGGTGCGCTGCGTCTACCTCGAAGGCGCGGGATGCTATGGGCGCAACGGGCATGAGGACGCGGCCGCCGACGCCGCGCTGCTCGCCCGCGCGGTCGGGCGGCCGGTGCGCGTGCAATGGATGCGCTCGGACGAGCATGTGTGGGACCCGAAGGGCCCGCCGCATCTCGTCGACCTGCGCGCCGGCCTCGACGCCCAGGGCAACATCGTGGGGTGGGAGGCGGAGGCCTTCATCCCCAAGGGCGCCGGCGGCAACGTGGACCTGACGGCGGCGGAGCTCGGCGGGCTGCCGCGCGAGAACCAGATCCACCCGGGCAACATCATCCACAACCTGGCGCTGCCCTATACCTTCCCCGCGGTGAAGACGACGTGCCACCGGCTGGACACGACGCCCTTCCGCCCGTCCTGGATCCGCACGCCGGGGCGGATGCAGAACACCTACGCCAACGAGGCCTTCCTCGACGAATGCGCGGCGGCCGCGGGCGCCGACCCGGTCGCCTACCGGCTGCGGCTGATGCCGGCGGACGACCCGCGCGGGCGGGAGGTGCTGGAGCGCGTCGCGCGCCTGGCGAACTGGCAGGCGCGGCCATCCCCGCAGCGCGACCGCAGCGGGGAAATCCTGCGCGGCCGCGGCGTGACCTACTGCAAGTACGAGCTCGTGCGCACCTACGTCGCCGCGGTGGCGGAGGTGGAGGTGAACCGCCGCACCGGGGAGATCCGCGTCACGCGCTTCTTCTGCGCGCATGATTGCGGCCAGATCATCAACCCGGACGGCGTGAAGTCGCAGGTCGAGGGGAACATCATCCACACCCTGTCGCGCACGCTGAAGGAGGAGCTGACCTTCGACCGCGGCACCGTCACCAGCCGCGACTGGGGCTCCTACCAGGTCATCACCTTCCCCGAGGTGCCGGAGATCGTGATCGACCTGATCGACCGGCCGACCGAACGCCCCTGGGGTGCCGGTGAACCGGCGGCGGCGATCGTGCCCTCCGCCGTGACGAACGCGATCTTCGACGCGACGGGGGTGCGGCTGCGGTCGGTGCCCTTCACCCCGGCGAAGATGCGCGCGGCGCTGCAGGGCGCCTGAGGCCGGCCGGGGCGGGGCGGCGAGGGCCGCCCCGTTCACGCATGGGCGGTCGCTTCCTCCTCGATCCCGAGCGCGGAGGAGAAGCGGTTGAAGAAGCCGGTCAGCGCGATGCGCAGCGTCAGCTCGACGATCTGCGCCTCGGAGAAGTGCTCGCGCAGCGCGCGGAACAGGCGTTCGGGGACGCGGTGGCTGTCCTCCCACGCCGCGACCGAAAAGGCGATCACGGCGCGGTCGCAGGCCGTCAGCGCCGGGTGGTCGGTGCCCCCGGGCAGGCGGGCGACGACCTCGGGCGGGATGCCCTCCACCGCCAGGAAGGGCTGGTGGTGCGCGATGCAGTAGTCGCAGGCGTTGAGCTTCGAGACGACGACGATGGCGAGTTCCAGCGCGCGGCGGGGCAGGGTGCCCGCGGCGCGGAGTTCCATCAGCATCGGCATCAGGTGGCGCAGCGCGGCGGGGACATGGGCGAAGACCTCGAGCTGCGCCTCGAAGGGCCCGTAGGTGCCGGCGTAGCGATGCCAGATCTCGGCGAGGTCCGGCGGCAGGTCCTCGGGGCGCTTCGGGCTCACGCGGGGCATGGCGGGGCTCCTTGATCGGGCCGATGCTGCGGCGCGGCGCCTGCGCCTGTCCAGCGCTGGACGCGGCGGTGGCGGCGGGCGAGAGTCCCTGCCACATCGCAGCGGGGATACGCATCATGCAGAACACCGAGGAAATCTGGCGGCTCGTGGACGCCAAGGCGCGGGACGCGATCGAGCTCGCCGACCGCGTCTGGGGCATGCCGGAGCTCTGCTACGCCGAGGTCCGGTCCTGCGCCGAGCACACCGCGCTGCTGGAGGCGCACGGCTTCCGCGTGACGCGCGACGTCGCCGGCATCCCGACGGCGGTGATGGGGGAGGCGGGGCCGGAAGGCGAGGGGCCGGTCATCGCCATCCTCGGCGAGTACGACGCGCTGCCTGGCCTGTCGAACGAGGCCGGCGTCGCCGAGCACAAGCCGCTGCCGGGCGACGGGTCGGGCCATGGCTGCGGGCACAACCTGCTCGGCGCGGCGTCGCTGCTGGCGGCGTCCGCCGTGAAGGACTGGCTCGCGGCGAACGGCGTGAAGGCGCGGGTGCGCTACTACGGCTGCCCGGCCGAGGAAGGCGGCGCGGCCAAGGGCTTCATGGTGCGCGAAGGCGCCTTCGACGACGTGGACATGGCGATCTGCTGGCACCCGGCCGCATTCACGGGCGTGAACGAGGCGGTGTCGCTCGCCAACACGCGCATCGACTTCAGCTTCACCGGCCGTTCGTCGCACGCCGCGGCGGCGCCGGAACTGGGGCGTTCGGCGCTGGACGCCGTCGAGCTGATGAATGTCGGCGTGAACTACATGCGCGAGCACATGCCCTCCGACGCGCGCATCCACTACGCCTATCTCGATGCCGGCGGCATCGCGCCGAACGTGGTGCAGGGCACGGCGAAGGTGCGCTACCTGATCCGCGCGCGCGACCTGGTGGGGCTGAACCAGCTCGTTGCCCGCGTGCGCAAGATCGCCGATGGCGCGGCGCTGATGACCGAGACGAGCGTCACGACCAAGGTGGTCAGCGCGGTGTCGAACCTGCTCGCGAACACGCCGCTCGAAAAGGCGATGTACGAGAACATGGTGCGGCTCGGCCCGCCCGAATTCGACGAGGCCGATCGCGCCTATGCGAAGCAGATCCAGGGCACGCTGTCCGACGACGACATCGCCGCCGCCTTCCGCCGCCACGGGCTGAAGGTCGAGCACGACAAGGCGCTGTGCGACATCATCGTGCCGCTGGATGCGAAGGGGAATGGCGGCGTGGGTTCGACCGACGTGGGCGATGTCTCCTGGGCGGTGCCGACGGTGCAGGCGCGGGGCGCGACCTATGCCATCGGCACGCCGGGCCATTCCTGGCAGCTGACGGCGCAGGGCAAGTCCGGCATCGCGCACAAGGGCCTGGTGCATGTCGCGAAGATCATGGCGGGCACGGCGGTCGACGCGATCCGCGACCCCGCGCTGCTCGCCGCGGCGAAGGCGGACCACAAGGCGCGGACGGATGTGCACCCCTACGTGTGTCCGCTGCCGCCGGATGTGCAGCCGCCGATCCGGATGAGCGGGGATTGATTACGCCGGGGGAGAAGGGAACTTCTCCCCCGACCTTCACGTCTTGCCCGCGTAGGACTTCGCCATCCCCTCGCCCGGATCCGCCTGCGGCCCATAGGGCATGATCGGATACCGCAGCCCCGCCTTGGACAGCCCGAGCAGCCCTTCGACCGCGACCGCGAGGTCCGCCGGTGGCAGCGCCATCAGCATCTCGTCATCCGCCACGCCGCCGTAGCGGCGTTCGGCGTAGCAGGGGATGGACAGCGACGGCGCGCGGTCGCGCAGCGCGCGGCCCCAGGAATCCGCGCAGGCGCTCTCCCCGGTGATGGAGAACTCGAAGCGCTTGTACGTCTTCCACTGCAGCCCGTTGACGAAGAGGATCATCTGCGCCGGGTTCGCGTAGAACAGGCAGATGTCCGGCGGGTCGAGCCGCGCGCTGCGCAGCGGGGAGACGGCGAGGCCGGCGTAGCGGGCCGGCACGCGGGGCATCTCCGCCTGGTGCTTCGCCGCGGCCTCGCGGTTCTCGAACCACACGCCCTCGAACTTGCGGCCGGAGAGGTAGAGCTCGGAGGGCTCGTTCAGCCCGATGACGCCGCCGCAATTGGAGAAGCCGGGGACGTTGTCATGCGTGATGCCCATGGTGAAGCCGGCGATGCGCGCCTGAGTCACCAGCTGGCAGGTCGAGAACTTCCGTCCCTCCGGCGGCCGGCGCAGGCCGGGGACCTTCGCCATCTCCTCGGCATCCTCGAACAGCTTCATGCCGATCGGCAGGGTGCGCAGGCGGAGCAGTTCGGTCAGCTGGCGGGCGAGTTCGGCGATCGCCTTGGCATCGAGCGGCGGCGCCTCGGCGGGCGGGGCATCGGTCATGGTCGGTTCCTCCTGCCGGGATGATGCGCCGGCAGGGGCGGGGCGGCCAGACGCTCAGCCGGGTTTGAGCGCGGCCTGCGCGGCTTCCATGGCCGCGAAGGGGCAGCCGGCCGCGCGGCGCTGGCGCCGGACCTCGGAGGAATAGCGGCCGGGCTTGTGTTCCTCCACCTGGTTCGGGTGGACGACATGCTCGCGGTAGCGGTCCCATTCGGGATCGCCCCAGCGCGTGAAGGCGTCCTTTACCACCGCCGAGTTCAGGATCGGCTCGGCATAGGCGAATTGCGGAATGGGCTGCACCTGCAGGATCGGGCGCAGCTGGTTGATCTCGACGATGGTGTTGGTCTGGGTCAGGCGGATGTTGGTGAAAAGGGGCCCGAACCATTTGTCGAACTCGACGATTCCCTCGAACTGCTCGAAGGGGCCGGTCTTCGGCAGGTTGACCGGCGCGCGCGTCATCAGCGACCAGCCTGGCGCGGTCTCGACGAACAGGCCGGTCCACATCTGCACGACGCCGGCCTCGGGCAGGCCGGTGAGGAAGGGCGGCGAGTAGCCCTGCACGTCCTCCGGCGCCTCCTCGTCGAAGCGGGCGCGGAAATGGGGGAACTGCACGGCGCCGAGGCCGAGCGGCATCCATTCATGCTCGAGCTCGGCGCAGGTCCAGGAGACTTCGGTGCCGTCCCAGCGCAGCCCGATCTCGAGCGGCGCGGTGATGTGCCAGCCATAGCCGGCGGCGGTGGTGACGGCGTCGCAGAAGCGGTAGGCGCGGGTCGGAAGGCCGCCGAGCCCGGAGCGGTCTGCCCGCTGCGGGCTCGGTATGCCTGGGATCAGGCGATGGAAGGTGACGATCGGTTGCCGGTCTTCGGCCATGCGTCCTGAACCTCGGGCTGCTGGCGGGGGAGGATAGCGCCTCCGCCCGCCAGGCACGATCAGCCGCGGCGCACGCCCGCGCCGGTGCGGACGGCACCCTTGTCGGCGACGGAGGCGGGCACTCGGACGCCGGCGCCAGTGCGGACGGCACCCTTGTCCGCGATGGAGGCCGGGACGCGCACGCCCGCGCCGGTGCGGACGGCACCCTTGTCGGCGATGGAGGCGGGGACGCGGACGCCGGCGCCGGTGCGGACGGCGCCCTTGTCGGCGACGGAGGCCGGGACGCGCACGCCCGCGCCGGTGCGGACGGCACCCTTGTCGGCGACGGAGGCCCGGACGCGCACGCCCGCGCCGGTGCGGACGGCACCCTTGTCCGCGATGGAGGCGGGGACGCGCACGCCCGCGCCGGTGCGGACGGCGCCCTTGTCGGCGACGGAGGTGGGGACGCGGACGCCGGCGCCGGTGCGGACGGCGCCCTTGTCGGCGACGGAGGCGGGGACGCGGACGCCGGCGCCGGTGCGGACGGCGCCCTTGTCGGCAACGGAGGCGGGGACGCGGACGCCGGCGCCGGTGCGGACGGCGCCCTTGTCGGCGACGGAGGCGGGGACGCGGACGCCGGCACCGGTGCGGACGGCGCCCTTGTCGGCGACGGAGGCGGGGACGCGCACGCCGGCGCCGGTGCGGACGGCGCCCTTGTCGGCAATGGAGGCGGGAACGCGCACGCCGGCGCCAGTACGAACCTTGGCGGCATCCAGGATGAAGGAGGTCTTGGCCATGATGTCGATCTCCGCTGCTGCAAGCGGCCGCCCTGCGCGGCCCGGATGATGCAACTTGCCGTTGAGATCGACTGAGGCACAAGCAAACATTCCTACTTGTGCCCAAAAAAATTCTTGCTATTATTAGCTAATAGGAAGATGAGCCGATCTTCCTTCCGGGCGTGAACTATAAGAGTTTTAACATGGCCTGAACCGACGAGAGTTTCATGGGGCGATAACGTCGTTAACGCGCAATTAACGGGCGTCCCTGCAACTCCCGATAGGTCCGGCGAAAACTTCGGAAGCCTTTGCGATAACGAGATTGTGCCAGGAATCCTGGGCACATTTGCACGCCCGAGCGGAACGAGTGTGCATGCGATCCCCGGGGTTCTCAACCCAGGGTCACGCGGGCGTTTGTTTGGAATCGCCAGCCACGTTAAGACTGCGTGATGGCAACGGAAACCGGATCGCTGATCGGGCAGGACACGAGGCCTGCCGGCGCGACCTCCACGGCGGCAGAAGGCCTAGGGGCCATGCCCGGCTTCCGGTTGCGCATCACCATGCTTGGCCGGATGGACGTCCGCGCGCTGACGGGCGAGTCGCTTCTCCCCCGGTCGCGCAAGACGCGAGGCGTCCTCGCCGTGCTCGCGCTCGATTCGCCCGCCCTCGTCTCTCGCCAGCGCCTTGCCGAACTGCTCTGGAGCCGGCGAGGGGAGGACCAGGCCCGCGGGTCATTGCGCCAGGCGCTGCACGAACTGCAGGAGGCCCTCGGACCCGAGGCGCGCAGCCTGATCATCGCCAACCGCGAAACGGTCGCGCTCAACTCCGAAGGCGTCTGGACCGATGCGCGCGCCCTCCCGGCGCTCGCGCGCGACCGGGCCGAGGCGCTCAACCTCCTCCAGAACGAATTGCTGGCGGATCTCGACGGCCTCGACGCCGCCTTCGACGCCTGGCTCGTCGAGCAGCGGCGCCGGCTGCGGGATGCCGCCCTCGCGGCCGCCGCGGCCCGTCTCGCCGCGACCAGCACGGCGGAGTCGCGCGCCCAGGAAGCGCGCCGCATCCTTGCGATCGACCCGGCGCAGGAGCCCATCTGGCGGATCCTGATCCGCGCCGAGGCCGATCGTGGCGACCGCGGCGCCGCCTTCGCCGCCTGGGAGGAATGCCGCCGCGTCTTCGCCGAGCGCTTCCGCGGGGCCCCCTCGCCGGAAACATCGGCGCTGGCCGAATCCCTGCGCGGCGAGATCGCCACCTCCCAGCCCCAGCCCTTCCGCCGCACGACCGCGCGCGGCGCGCGGCTCGGCGTGCTGCCTTTCAAGGTGCTGGGCAGCGAGGCCGACTCCGAGGTCTCGCTCGGCCTCGCGGGCGAGATCACCGCCGCGCTTGCGCGCTTCCGCTGGCTGGTGCTCGTCGACAGCGCCTCGGTCGCGGCCATCGAGCGGCAGGAACGGGCCGAGGGCGCGCTCGACCTCGACTTCTCGCTCTCGGGCACCATCCAGCGTGCCGGGGACCGGGTGCGCGTCACGCTGCGGCTGACCGACCACCGCCCGCCGGAGGCCGTCGTCTGGGCGGAACGCTTCGATCGCGACGCGGGCGACCTGCTCGCCCTGCAGGACGAGATCGCCGCCGAGGTCGTCGCGCGCGTCGACCCCGAGATCCTGCTCATCGAGGCGAATCGCGCGGCAAGCCGCGCGCCCGTCGCCTCGACCGCCTACGACCTGCTGCTGCGGGCCATACCGGCGATCTACCGGCTCGACCAGCAATCCTACGAACTCGCCGGCAGCCTGCTCAGCGAGGCGACACGGCTCGAGCCCGACTATGCGCCCGCCTTCGCCTGGCACGCCTACTGGCACCTGTTCCTCGTCGGGCAGGGGTGGTCCAAGAACGACGCCGAGGTGTTCGCGAAGGCGGAGGAACTCGCCTCCCGCGCCGTGGCGCTCGATCCGTCCGACGCGCAGGCGCTGGCGATCCTGGGCCATGTCCGCGCCTTCCTGCACCATCGCGTCGCCGAGGCGGTCTCGCTGTACGAGCGCGCGCTGGCGCTCAATCCCAACCTGCCGATGGCCTGGGTCTTCTCCGCGCTCGCGCTGTCCTATCGCGGTGAGCACGAGGAAGCGCTGCGGCGCTGGGAGAGGTACAAGCGGCTGGCCCCTCTGCATCCGCACGCCTTCTTCTTCGACGCCGCGCGGCTCGTCCCCCTGCTCCTGCTGCGACGCTACGAGGAAGTGGACCTCGCGGCGCGCCAGGTGACGGCGCTGCACGCCGGCTTCACCTTCCCCTACAAGATCTGGCTGAGCGCCCTTGGCCATCTCGGCCGCCTGCGGGAGGCCGAGGAGATCCGTGCGCGGCTGATGTCGATGGAAGCCGATTTCGGGCTCGCCAAGGCGGCCGACCGGGCGCCCTTCGAGCCTGAGGCGGACAAGGCGCTCTACATCGAGGGCCTCGCCAAGGCCGGCCTCGAATAGGCTTCAGGCCGGCACGATCCGGTCGCCCGGCCGGACCGTGCCCCCCTTCACGATGCGGCAGTTGAGCCCCGAGCGGTGGATCAGCGGCTTGAACACCTTCTTGCCGAGAAGGTCTTCCAGGTACTGGCAGGGCACGTTCAGCCGGCCACCGACCAGCACAACGTCGCCCACGCGGAATTCCCGCCCGACCAGGTGGTTCAGCGGCACGCCCGCGGTCGTCAGGTTCCGCCGGCTCTCATGCGGGGCCAGGCGCACGCCGTAGTCGCGCTCGACCGCATCGAGCGCCTCCATCTCGATCAGCGTCACCTGCCGGTCCGCATGCGGCTTGTCGCTGTAGGTGCCGCGCGCGGTCGCGTAGCGGTCGCCCTCGATCCCGACCCCTTCGATCAGCCGCGCGGCGTCGAGTTCCTCCATCGGCGCCGAGGCTTCGCGCGCGATGTGGATGGCCAGCAGCACGCCCGCGAAGTCGTGGCTCATCGCAGCAGCTCCGCCGCGGCGCGCAGCAGCGCCCCGTCGGGGCTCCAGAGGGATTCCAGCACGCGGAAATGATCCGCGCCGGGGATGGGAATGAGCGGCCCCGGCGCCTGCGCCTCGGCGCGGATGCGGTGGAAGCTGCGGGACTGCCGGCGGAGTTCCGGCAGTTCCGCCGCGCCATATGCGACCGCGACCGGTTTCTGGACCACGGGCCGGCGGATCGGCGAGAGATCGGCGATCTCCGCCCCCGTCAGGCGCAGCTTCTCCTGCAGGAAGGTGTCGCGGATCGGCGCGAGTTCGAAGACGCCCGACATGGCGAGTGCCGCCGTCACCGCCGGATGCTCCGCCGCCATCGCCGCGAGATGCCCGCCCGCGGACCAGCCCGAGACCACGATCGGCCCCGCGACGCCATGCGTCGCGCCATGCGCCGCGAGCCAGTCGAGCGCCCGCGTGACCTGCCAGCAGATCGTCGTCAGCGACGCATCGGGCGCCAGCGTGTAGCCCGGAAGTGCTGCCGACCAGCCCATGGCGAGCGCGCCTTGCGCGAGGATGGCAAAATCCTCACGCCGGTTGCGCTGCCAGTAGCCGCCATGGATGAAGACGAGGCAGGGCGCGCCGGCCTCGCGGCTGGGGAACAGGTCCCACTTCTCCCGTTCCGCATCGCCGTAGGGGAGGTCGAGATGCCCCGCATGGGCGGCGCGGAAGGCGGCCGAGGCGGCGTTGCGCGCGGCGATCTGCGCACCGCTGTCCGCCACCATGTCGGTGTTGTTGTAGGCGTCGTCGCGCGCCTTCTGCGGCCAGGCCGCCCAGCCCTCCGGCAGCGGGTAGGGGCCGCTCACGGCGCGATGACGCGCACCGGCGCGCCGGCGTTGAAGGCCTCGATCGCCTCGACGCAGCCTTCGTAGTAGGCGCGGTAGTTCTGCTGCGTGACGTAGCCCAGATGCGGCGTGAGGAAGGTATTGGGCGCGGCGAGCAGCGGGTGGTCCGCCGGCAGCGGCTCGGTGTCGAACACGTCGATCCCGGCGCCGGCGATGCGCCCTTCCTGCAGTGCGGCGACCAGCGCCGGCTGGTCGATCAGCGGCCCGCGGGAAGTGTTCACGACGAAGGCGCTGCGCTTCATCCGCGCGAGATCCTCCGCCCCCACGATGCCGCGGGAGCGGTCGGACAGGATCAGGTGCAGCGTCACCACGTCCGCCTGTTCGAACAGGGCTGCCTTGTCGACGCGGGTCGCGCCGATCTCGGCCGCGCGCGCCTCGGTCAGGTTCTGGCTCCAGGCGATGACCTTCATGCCGAAGGCCTGCCCGACCTTGGCCACGCGCCCGCCGAGCTTGCCCAGCCCCACCACGCCGAGCGTCCGCCCTTCCAGCCCCCAGCCAACCGAGGTCTGCCAGCGCCCCGCCCGCAGCGCCGCTTCCTGCCGCGGCAGGTCGCGCATCAGCCCGATGATCAGCCCCCAGGTGATGTCGACCGTCGGATCGCCGTAGGACGGCGTGCCGCAGAACACGACGCCACGCTCGGCGCAGGCGGCCGCGTCGATCGAGCGGTTGCGCGCCGCGGTCGTGACCAGCAGGCGGAGGTTCGGCAGGCGCTCGATCAGCGCGCGCGGGAAGGGGGTGCGTTCGCGCATCGCGAGGATGGCGTCGAAGGGGGCGAGGCGCTGCACCAGCGCGTCCGCGTCGGTGATGGTGTCGCGGAAGACCGTGACCTCGACGCCCTTCAGCCGGTCCCACGGCCCCATGGACAGGGCCACGCCCTGGTAGTCGTCGAGGATGGCGAGGCGCTGGATGCTCATGGGGTCGCTCCGGTGGAATTCGGGGGCAGGGTGATGCCGCCGAGCGCGGCGCGGAGCAAGGGCGGCAGGGGCGTTGGCGTCTTCTGCGTCGCGCGGTCCACATAGACGTGGACGAAATGCCCCTCGGCGCTCGCGACATCCTCGGCATTGCGGAAGATGCCGATCTCGTAGCGGACGGAGGAATTGCCCGCGCGTCCGCAGCGCAGCCCGCAGGTCACCTCGTCGGGGAAGGCGATGGGCGCGAAGTAGCGGCACTGGGTTTCCACCACCAGCCCGATCACCGGGGCGGTCGGGATGTGCAGGAAGCCCGTGTCGATCAGGAACCGCGCCACCACCGTGTCGAACCAGGAATAGTAGGTGACGTTGTTCACGTGCCCGTAGACGTCGTTGTCCATCCAGCGCGTCGGGATGGTCAGGAAGAAGCGGTAGTCGGCGCGCGTGCCGCGGTCCTTCGCCATGGTCAGCCGCCCAGCGCGCGCGCGACGATCGCCTCGTCCACGCAGGCTTCGAAGGCCGGCGCGCCCTTGATGATCCCGGCCGAGCGCATCGCGCCCTGCAACTGGTCGAAGGCGGCGCGCGGGAAATGCGGCGTCGGCGACCAGAGCGCCATTGCCTGGTAGCGCCCGAGCGCGGTCGCGAGCGCCGCGGCGGGCACCTCGGGGAACAACGGGGCGACGGTCGCGGCGATCTCGGCCGGCGGCGCGGCGGCGATCCACGACAAGGCGCGCGCCATGGCGCGGATCATCGCCTCGAACTCCGCGGCGCGTTCGACGATGCGCGCTTCGGTCGCGTAGAAGGCGGTATAGGCCGAAGGGCCGCGATCGGCGGCGCGGTGCCAGACGGATGCGCCCTTCGCCTCGGCCAGCGCCGCATGCGGCTCGAACAGCTGGGCGGCGTCGAGCGTGCCGTCGAGCACCGCGGCCGCGTTTTCCGCCATGGACCGGTCGGTCACGCGCGTCAGCCTGTCCGGATCGATTCCGGCCGCGCGCAGGTCGTCCTGCAGGCACCACCAGGGGGTGGGCACCTCGCTGACCGTGCCGAAACGCAGGCCGCGCAGATCGCTGAGCGCGAAGCCCGGCCGCGGCCCGCGGCCGATGATCAGGAAGGGGTCCTTCATCACCACCGCGCAGAAGGACCGCAGCGGGCAGGACGGGTCGCGGTCGCGCAGCAGCATCGGCCGCATCGGCCCGGACCAGGCGATGTCGGCCCGGCCGGAGAGGAGGTTCTCCGCCGCCTTGTTCGGGTCGCCGGCGGTGTCGCGGCGCACCTCGACACCCTCGGCGGCGAACAGGCCCTGCGCCTCGGCCACGTAGAAGGGCGCGTAGAAGACCGCGCGGAAGGGTTCGTTCAGGATGATGGGCTGCACATCGGCCTCCAGGATCGGCGCATCCTGGAATGCGGGGGCGCGGCGGGCCAGCCCCGCCGATTCGCCCCTGGCGCGCTTTGGCAAGAACGGGCGATAAGGTGTTGCCCGGGAAGGGGTGCCGCCGCGCACCCTTCGCCGGCCCCTACCGCAACGCTATATCTCGTGGGTGCCGCCGCCTTCGGACACAATCCGTATGGTTCCGGCAGTCCGACGATCCCCTGGAGGCCCATGTCCGCCGCGCCCCGGCCCGACACTTCGCCCCGCATCGAGCCGTTCCGCCTGCGCGGGGCGAACTTCAACCTGCTCGTGCTGCGGCTGCTCGACCCGCGGCCCGAGGCCGTGGTGCCGGCGATCGGCGACCAGTTCCGCCGCGCGCCCGGATTCCTGCGCTTCGCCCCGGTTGTCATCGGCCTCGGCGACCTCGACATGCCGCCGGGCCAGGTGGATTTCGCCGGGCTGATCGAGGGGCTGCGCGGGCTCGAGATCGTGCCGATCGGCACCACCGGCGGCACGCCCGCGATGCGCAACGCCGCCATGGCCTTCGGCCTGCCGCCGATCCGCGCCCTGGGCGGCAAGGAGAGTGAGGAGGCCCCGCCGGTGGCGGCCCCCGCGCCGGCCGCCGTGGCTCCCGAACCCGCTGCTCCGCCGCCGCCGGCGCCCGGCATGGCGCGCCCGACCATGATCGTCGACCAGCCGGTGCGCGCCGGCCAGCGCGTCTGGGCCCAGGGCGGCGACCTGATCGTCACCGGCACCGTGAATGCGGGGGCCGAGGTGATCGCGGACGGCAACATCCACGTCTATGGCGCGCTGCGCGGGCGGGCGATCGCCGGCGGCGGCGACAAGGCTGACGCGCGCATCTTCGCGCAGAATTTCGACCCGGAGCTCATCTCCATCGCCGGCTACTACGCGGTGCGGGAAGGGCTCGGGGGCGCGCCGATCGGCAAGGCGGTGCAGGTGCGGCTGACGGGCGAGCGCATGCGCTTCGACCCGATCGGCTGACGCGCCGCGCAGGGGATCACGAGGAGGCAGGGGACATGGCACAGGTCGTCGTCGTCACATCCGGCAAGGGGGGCGTGGGCAAGACCACATCCTCCGCCGCCTTCGCCACGGGCCTCGCGCAGCGGGGCAAGAAGACCGTCGTCATCGACTTCGACGTCGGCCTGCGCAACCTCGACCTCATCATGGGGGTCGAGCGGCGTGTGGTGTTCGACATCGTCAACGTCATCAGCGGGGAGGCGCGGCTCAACCAGGCGCTGATCCGCGACAAGCGCGTCGAGACGCTCTCGATCCTTCCCGCCAGCCAGACGCGGGACAAGGACGCGCTGACCAAGGAAGGCGTGCAGGGCATCATCGAGGAACTGTCGAAGGATTTCGACTACATCCTCTGCGACAGCCCGGCCGGCATCGAGAAGGGCGCGCTGCTCGCGCTTTACTTCGCCGACCAGGCGATCGTCGTGACCAACCCCGAGGTCTCCAGCGTGCGGGATTCCGACCGCATCCTCGGCGTGCTGCAGTCCCGCTCGAAGCGGGCGGAGGACAAGCGGGAGCCGGTGAAGGAACACCTGCTCGTCACCCGCTTCGACCCGGTGCGCGTCGAGCGCGGCGAGATGCTGAAGCTCGAGGACATCCGCGAGATCCTCTCGATCCCGCTGCTCGGCGTGATCCCGGAGAGCGAGAGCGTTCTCAAGGCGTCCAACACCGGCACGCCGGTGATCATGGATGGGGAGAGCACGGCGGGGCAGGCCTATGCCGACGCCGTGTCGCGCTTCCTTGGCGAGGAGAAGCCGCATCGCTTCATCGAGGCCGAGAAGAAGGGCATCTTCAAGCGCCTGTTCGGCGGGAGGGCCGCGTGATGTCCTGGCTCGACTTCTTCCGCGGCCGGCGCAAGGAGGAGACCAGCGCGGCCTCCGCCAAGGAACGGCTCCAGATCGTGCTGGCGCATGAGCGCATCGGCCGCAACCGCGAGGATTTCCTACCGAAGCTGCAGCAGGAACTCGTCGCGGTGGTGGCACGTTACGTTGCCATCGACCCGGGCAAGGTGAACGTCAATCTCGACCGCGGCGGGGACATGTCCACGCTGGCGATCGAGATCGAATTGCCCGCCCCCGCGGCGATGCGGATGGCGGCCGGGGCGCGCTGACGCCCGCGCTGGCCACGGCTTCCTCCCTGCGCCAGACTTCGCGCCGGGAGGAACCATGGCCGCGCGAATTCTCTGCACCCATACCGGAAGCCTGCCGCGCCCGCCGGCGCTGACACGGCTGCATGCCCGCCGCGCCCGCGGCGAGGACATTCCCGCGGGCGAGGCCGCCGCCGCCGCCCGCGCCGCGGTCGCCGAGATCGTTCCGCGCCAGGTCGCCGCCGGCATCGACATCGTCAACAATGGCGAGCAGGGGCGTGAGTCCTTCGTGCTCTATCTGCGCGACCGGCTGACCGGCCTGGGCGGCGAGAGCCACCGGCCCGGCTGGGCGGACATCGACGCCTATCCCGAATTCAAGGCCGAGGTCGTCGCCGCGGCGGCGGGCAAGGAAACGGCGAGCATGACCGCGAACCTGCCGGCCGCGACCGGCGACGTGGCCTATGTCGGCGACGCCGCGATGGCCGCGGAATGCGCCGAGTTCCGCGCCGCGCTCGATGCCGCGCGCCCCGCGCCGCTCGGTGCCTTCCTCGCCGCGCCGTCGCCGGGCATCGTCGCCTCGGTCGTGCAGAACCGGCACTACGACAGCGAGGAGGCCTACCTTGCCGCGCTGGCCGATGCGCTGGCGCATGAATACCGCGCCATCCTCGATGCCGGCTTCACGCTGCAGCTCGACTGCCCGGATCTGGCGCTCGAGCGCCATGCCTCCTATCGCGACCGGCCACTGGCCGACTTCGTCGCCTTCTGCGAACGCGTCGTCACCGCGATCAACCGCGCCATCGCTGGCCTGCCGCGGGAACGCATCCGGTTGCATGTCTGCTGGGGCAACTATGAAGGCCCGCACGATGCGGACGTGCCGCTCGCGGACATCCTGCCGACCATCCTTCAGGCGCAGGTCGGCGCCTTCGTGCTGCCCTTCGCCAATCCGCGCCACGCGCATGAGCATCGCTGCTTCCGCACCACGCCGCTGAAGGACGACCAGGTGCTGGTCGCCGGCGTGATCGACACGCTCACCAACTTCGTCGAGCACCCCGAGGTGGTCGCCGAGCGGCTGGAGCGCATTGCCCGCAGCATCGGCGATCCCGCGCGGCTGATGGCCGGCACCGATTGCGGCTTCGACACGGCGGCCGGCCGCGGCCGCGTCGCGCGCGACGTGGTCTGGGCGAAGCTGCGCGCCATGTCCGAGGGCGCGCGGATCGCATCCGGCCGCCTGCTTGGCGCGGGTTGAGAGCGATGTGCTGGCTCTGCACCCTGCGCCGCCCGCCGCCGCCCAGGCCGCGACCTGAACCAACCGGGAGGAAAGCCATGTTCCGACGTGCCCTTGCGGCCCTTGCCGCGATCGCCGGCCTCGCCGCCCTGCCCGCCGAGGCGCAGGGTCCCGGCTGGCCGCCGCGCGACCGTCAGGTGCGCATCCTCGTCACCTACCCGCCCGGAGGCACGAGCGACTTCGTCGCGCGCTTCCTCGCCCAGCGCCTGCAGGAGCAGACGGGCCAGCCCTTCGTGGTGGAGAACCGCTCCGGCGGCGGCGGGGTGGTCGGCTGGACCGCGGCGGCGCGGGCGCCCGCCGACGGCACCACCTTCCTGCTGACCGACAATTCGCTGGCGACGGCGCCGCCGCTCTATCCCAACCTCGGCTTCGACATCCTGGCCGACTTCACGCCGGTCTCGCTGCTGGTCGACTACCCCACGGTCTTCGTCGTGCCCGGCAATTCCGAAGCGCGGTCGCTGCGCGACTTCGTCGACGCCGCCCGCGCGCGAGGGGCGGAGGCAGGCTTCTACGGCTCGATGGGCGCGGGATCCTCGCCGCATCTCTACATGGAATACCTGCAGGACATCGCTAGCATCCGCCTGACCCACGTGCCCTATCGCGGCATGGGGCCGGCCTTCGCGGACCTGCTCGCCGGCCGCGTCGGCCTGCTGATCGCCGCACCGCCGACGGTGCTCGGCGCGGTGCGGGAAGGGCGCGCGCGCGCCATCGCCATCGGCACGACAGGCGCGCGCATCCCGGCGCTGCCCGACGTGCCGACGGCACGCGAGCAAGGCTTCGACTTCACCTATTCCTTCTGGTACGGCGTGCTCGCCCCGCGCGGGCTCGACCCGGCCATCGTCGGGCGGATGCAGGAGGAAGTCGCGCGCTTCCTGGCGACGCCCGAGGTGCAGGAGCGCTTCCGCCAGCAGGGCGCGACGACGGTCGGCGGCGACGGTCCCGCGCTGCGCCGCGTGATGGAAGGCGAGCTCGCGCGCTGGAGCGAGGTGATCCGCGTGAAGGGGATCACCCTGCAGAACTGAGCGCGGCCTCCGTCACGTCCTCGGCCACCAGCCCGGCATAGCCGGGCGCGTGGCGGATGGCGCCGGCCGAGAGCATGGCGCCTTCCAGCCGGGCCAGCGCCCCGGGCGGGAAGCGCGGCGTCTTCGTCCAGACGCCGATGGCGCGGTAGCGGGCGATGGCATGCGCCGCGACATCCTGGTCCAGCGCGTCGAAATAGGGCGCGATGGTCGCCGCGATCTCCTCCGGCGAGGCGTTGGCGAACCAGGCGAGGGTCGTGGCGAGCCCGCGCACCATGGCCATGCACGCCTCGCGCTTGGCCGCGATCACGTCGGTGCGGCCGTAGAAGGCGGTGTAGGAGGTCGGCCCGCGGCTCGCCTGCGCGTACCAGACATGGCCGGTGCCGGCGCGTTCCATCGCGGTCGCCAGCGGTTCGAAGATCTGCGCGACGTCGAGCCTGCCCTCGGCCACCGCCTGCGCGTTCTCCGCCATCGTCCGGTCGGTCACGCGCCGGACCGCATCGGGGTCGAGCCCCGCGCGGCGGATGTCGTCCTGCAGCGTCCACCAGGGCGTGGGCACCTCGCTGACCGTGCCGAGCGTCAGCGTCGCGAGGTCGGTCAGGCGGAAGCCCGGCCGCGCCGCGCGGCCCACCAGGAAGAAGGGGTCGCCCATCACCACCGCGCCGAACAGGCGCAGCGGGCAGGCGTGGTCCTTGTCATGCGCCAGCAGCAAGCGCATCGGCCCGCCCCAGGCGAGGTCGGCGCGCCCTTCCAGCACCGCGTCCGTCTGCAGCGAGGGGCCGGGGCTGTCGATGAAGCGGACCTCTACGCCCTCGCGCGCATAGGCGCCGCGCGCAAGCGCCGCGTAGAAGGGCGCGTAGAACAGGCCGCGGAACGGCTCCTGCAGGCTCAACTGGTGCATCGTTCCCCCGGGGCTGGTCTCCCGCGCAGGGTGGCGTAACCTGCGCCTGCCGCCAACCGCCGGGATCCCATCCATGCTGCACCGACGCGCCCTGCTCGCCGCCCCCGCCATGGCGCTCGCCGCGCCGGCGCTCGCGCAGGACCGCTTCCCGAACCGGCCCATCCGCCTTGTCATCCCGGTCGGGGTGGGCGGCGTGACCGACATCGTCGGGCGCGTCATGGCCGAGGCGCTGAGCCCGATCCTGGGCCAGCCGGTGGTACCGGAGAATGTGGTCGGCGCGGGCAGCGCGATCGGCGCCGCGGCTTTCCAGCGCCTGCCGGCGGATGGCTACGCGATCTTCATCGGCACCATCAACCACGCGCTGATGCGCGCCATGCAGCCCGACTTCCCGCATGACCCGGTCGCGGATTTCCGCCCGCTCGCGCTCGTCTCGCGGCAGCCCTTCCTGCTCGCCGTGCATCCGTCCGTGCCGGCGCGCAACGTGCCCGAGCTGATGGCTTGGCTGCGCCAGCAGGGCGATGCGGCGAATTTCGGCTCGACCAATCCGGGTGCGGCGAACCACCTGGCCGGCGAGTTGCTGAAGCAACTGTCCGGCGCGGGGTACACCATCGTGCCCTATCGGACCGCGGCGCTCGCCGTGCAGGACCTGGTGGCGGGGCGCGTGCAACTGACAATCGACAGCCCGTCGATGCTGGCGCCGCTGGTGCAGGATGGGCGCGTGCGGGGGCTCGCCGTCTCCTCCCGCGAGGCCTCGCCGCTGGTGCCCGGCGTGCCGAGCATGGCCGAGGCCGGCGTGCCCGGCTACGACCTGACGGTCTGGCAGGTGCTGTTCGCGCGGCCCGGCACGCCCGCCCCGGTGCTCGCGACGCTCGAGGCCGCGGCCGCGCGGGCACTCGCCGACCCCGCGGTGCAGGAGCGGCTGCGGCGATCCGGCGTCGACACCTGGCCGGACAGCTCGCCCGAGGCTGCGGCGCGCCTCGTGCGGGATGAGGTGGCGCGCTGGGCGCCAGTCGGCGCGCGCATCCGGACGGGGGGCTGAGCGATGGCCTATGAAGGCATCCGCGCGCATCGCCCGCTGATCATGGGTCGCCGCGGTGCGGTCGCGAGCAACCATCCCGTGGCGACGCAGGCCGGGCTCGACGTGCTGCGCGCCGGCGGCTCGGCGGCGGATGCGGCGGTCGCCGTCTCGCTGACGCTCGGCGTGGTGGAACCGCACATGTCCGGCCTCGGCGGCGACGGCTTCTACCATCACTGGTCGGCGAAGACCGGCCGGGCCGAGACCTATGCCGGCACCGGGCAGGCGCCCGCGGCGGCGACCATCGCGCATTACCGCGCGGCCGGCGGCATCCCGAACCATGGCGCGCTGTCGGTCCAGACACCGGGCAAGGTGGCGGGCCTCGCGGCGCTGCATGCGGCGCAGGGCACGCGGCCCTGGGGAGCGCTGTTCGGCGCGGCGATCGAGGCCGCGCGCGACGGCTTCGCCGCGACCCACGCGCTGCGGCACTTCGTGGGCGAGAACCGCGTGCGGCTCGACCCCGATGCGGCGAGCCGGGCGATCTACCTGCCGGGCGGCGCGGTGCCGCCGCTGGGGACCATCGTCGCGCAGCCGGCGCTGGCGACGACCCTGCAGCGGCTGGCCGCCGCCGGTCCGCGCGACTTCTACGAGGGCGCGCTGGCGCGCGACCTAGCTGCCGACCTCGCCGATGCCGGCACGCTGGTCGCGGCCGGCGACCTCGCCGCCGTCGCGGCGCGGGAGGCTCCGCCCATCGCCATCGCCTGGCGCGGCTTCGAGGTGCGGCAGACGCCGGCGCCGTCGATGGGCTTCGCGCTGCTGCAGATGCTGCGGATCGTCGAGCGCGACGACCTCGCCGCGCTCGGCTGGGGCAGCGAGGCGCTGGTGCACCTGATGGTGGAGGCGAAGAAGCGCGCCTTCCTCGACCGGGAAGCGGAGGCGGGGCGCGACGCGCCGGACGTGGCCTCGCTGCTGTCGGATGCCCGCGCGGCGGCGCATCGCGCCGCGATCGGCGAGCGCGCAGCGCGCCTGCCGGTGCGCGCCATGGCCGAGGCCGACACGACCTATTTCTGCGTGATGGATGCGGAGGGCAACGCTGTTTCCGCCATCCAGTCGATCAACTCCGCCTTCGGGTCCGGCATCACCGGCGCGCGCACGGGCATCCTGTTCAACAACCGCATGTCCTACTGGCATCTCGAAGAAGGGCACGCCAACGCGCTCGCCCCGGGCCGGCGCGTGCGCCACACCATGAACGCGCCGATGGTGATGAAGGACGGCAAGCCGTGGCTCGTCTTCGGCACGCCGGGGGCCGACAACCAGGTGCAGGTGAACTTCCAGGTGCTGGTCGCCTGCGCGGTGTGCGGTATGGACCCGCAGCAGGCGCTGGAGGCACCGCGCTGGACTTCCTCCCAGCCCGGGCAGGAGAGCAACCACCCGCATGCCGGCGGCGACGTGCTGACCGTCGAGCACGGCCTGGGTGAATCCGCGATCGGCGCGCTGCGCCAGCGCGGGCATGAGGTGAAGGTGGTCGCGGACCTCGAGGGCGCGTGCAGCGTGGCGGCGATCCGCCTGCTGCCGAACGGCGTGCGCATGGCGGCATCCGATCCGCGCCGCGACGGCTGGGCGGGCGCGTGGTGAGGCGGGGCTTGCCGCGGCGCGCCCCGCCTGCCTAGGCTTCCCGCGGGATGCTTCGGTTCGTTCTGAGACGCTTCGCGGTCGCGGTGCTCGTCGCCCTCACGGTGCTGACGCTCGCCTTCCTGCTCACGCGCCTGTCGGGCGACCTTGCCATCTCCATCGCTGGCCCGAACGCGACGGCCGCGGATGTCGAGACGATCCGGCAGGTCTATGGGCTGAACCGGCCGCTCGTCGTGCAGTATTTCGACTGGCTCGGCCGCGCCGTGCAGGGCGATTTCGGCGAGAGCTTCTTCTTTCGGGATCGTGTCGCGAACCTCATCGCGAGCCGGATGGGCGTGACGATCACGCTGGGGCTGGTGGGCCTCGCCATCGCGCTGGTGGTGTCCCTGCCGCTCGGCATCCTTGCCGCGGTGCGGGAAGGCACCTGGGTGGACCGCGCCGTGTCGCTCGTCGCGCTGGTCGGGCAGGCGATGCCGTCCTTCTGGCTCGGCCTCGTGCTGATGATCACCTTCGGGCTGAATCTGGGCTGGCTGCCGATATCCGGCACCGGGTCCTGGGAGCACTACGTCATGCCGGGCGTGGTGCTGGCCTTCTCCGCCATACCCTCGCTCACGCGCCTGACGCGGTCGGGGATGATCGAGGCGCTGTCCTCCGACTACATACGCACGGCGCGGGCGAAGGGGCTTTCGCGCCTGTCCATCCTGGTCAAGCACGGCTTCCGCAACGCGGCGATCCCGGTCGTGTCCATCGCGGCGGTGCAACTTGGCTTCATGCTGGGCGGCTCGATCGTCATCGAGACGGTCTTCGCGCTGCACGGCATCGGCTACCTGGCGTGGGAGAGCATCAGCAAGAACGACTTCCCCGTCGTGCAGGCGGTGGTGCTGGTGCTGGCGCTGATCTACATCGCGCTGACGCTGCTGGCGGATCTGCTGAACGCCGTGCTCGACCCGCGGCTGCGCACGTCATGAGCGGCGCAGTCCTTCCCGCCGGCCGGGGTGCCGCACTGCTGCGCAACCCAGGCTTCGTGGTCGGTGCGGCGATCGTCGGGCTGGCGGCGGTGCTGGCGCTGTTCGCGCCCTGGATCGTGCCCTACGACCCCTTCGCCATCGACCTGGAGCGCCGCCTGGTGCCGCCTTCCTTCATGGAAGGGGGCAGCATGCGGAACCTTCTGGGGACGGACCAGCTGGGACGCGACTACCTGTCCCGCCTGATCTATGGCGCGCGCATCTCGATGCTGATCGGGGTGCTGACCGTCATCACCTCCGGCATCATCGGCACGACGCTCGGCGTGCTGGGCGGCTTCTATGGCGGGCGGGTGGATGACGCGGTGATGTTCGCGATCACCACGCGCCTGTCGATCCCGGCCGTGCTGGTGGCGCTGGCGGTCGCCGCGCTGCGCGGGTCCTCCCTGATGCTGGTGGTGCTGGTGCTGGGGCTGCTGCTGTGGGACCGCTTCGCGGTTGTCGCGCGGTCGACCACCATGCAGATCCGCAACCTCGACTACGTCGCGGCGGCGTGGTGTGCGGGCGTCTCCCGCTGGTGGGTGCTGACGCGGGAGGTGCTGCCCAACATTGCGACGCATCTCGCGGTCGTCGCGACGCTGGAGATGGCGCTCGCCATCCTGCTGGAAGCCGCGCTGTCCTTCCTCGGCCTCGGCGTGCCCGCGCCGCTGCCCTCCTGGGGCCTGATGATCAGCGAGGCGAAGGACTACATGTTCTTCTCCCCCTGGGTCATCGTCATCCCGGGGCTGGCGCTGTTCGTCCTGGTGCTCGGCGTGAACCTGCTGGGCGACGCGTTGCGCGACATGATGGGCACGGACCTGTCCCGATGAGCGCGCTGCTCGAGGTGCGCGACCTGCGCGTGACGATCGGCAGCACGGCCGCGGTGCGCGGCGCCTCGCTTGCGGTCAACAAGGGCGAGACGCATTGCCTGGTGGGCGAGAGCGGCTGCGGCAAATCGATTACCGCGCTGTCGGTGATGGGCCTGCTGCCGCGTGGCGCGAAGCGGGAAACGTCGGCGCTGCGCTTCGCGGGGGAGGAGATCGGCGGCTTCGGCGAACGGGAGATGTCCCGCCTGCGCGGCGATCGCATGGCGATGATCTTCCAGGAGCCGATGACGAGCCTGAACCCCGCCTACACCGTGGGCTCGCAGATGACCGAGGTGCTGCGCCGCCATCGCGGCACGCCGCGCGCGCAGGCGGTCGATCGCGCCGCCGAACTGCTCGCGCGCGTCGGGATCACCGCGCCGGGGCTGCGGCTCGGCCAGTATCCGCACCAATTGTCGGGCGGGCTGCGCCAGCGCGTCATGATCGCCATGGCGCTGATGTGCGACCCGGAACTGCTGATCGCGGACGAGCCGACGACGGCGCTCGACGTCACGGTGCAGGCGCAGATCCTGCGACTGCTCGCGACGCTGCAGAAGGATCTCGGCCTGGGGATCCTGCTCATCACCCATGACCTCGGCATCGTCGCGCGCGTCGCCGATCGCGTCTCGGTCATGTATGCGGGAGAGGTGGTGGAGAGCGCGCCGACCGCGACGCTGTTCGCGGCACCGGAGCATCCCTACACCCGCGGCCTGCTGTCCTGCGTGCCGGTGCCGGGCAAGGTGAAGCGGGATGAACCGCTCGGCAGCATCCCGGGCGTCGTGCCACGCATCCGGCCGGGCTTCGCGGGTTGCGGCTTCCGCGACCGCTGCGCCCAGGCGAGCGCGGCCTGCGAGGGCACGCTGCCGCGCCAGCAGGCCGGCACGGATCACGAGCTGCTCTGCACGCTGGCCCCGGGCTGGCACGGGCGGACCGCGGCATGAGCGGCGCGGCGGCCATCGAGGTCCGCGGCCTGCGGCGCGAATTCCGCGTCCGCCAGGGCATATTCGCGGCGCCGAAGCGCGTCATCGCGGTCGATGACGTCTCCTTCTCCGTCCCCGCGGGCAGCGTGCTGGGCGTGGTCGGCGAAAGCGGCTGCGGCAAGTCGACGCTGGCGCGCCTGATCCTCGGCCTGCTGGAACCCACCGCCGGCGACGTGCTGGTCGATGGCCAGCGGCTTGGCGGGATGGACCGGCGTGCGCGTGCGCGGCTGATCCAGCCGGTGTTCCAGGACCCTTTCGCCTCGCTGAACCCGAAGCGGCGCGTGCGCGACATCGTTGCCATGCCGCTGATCGCGCAGGGCACGATCGGCACCGCCGAGATCGCGCGCCGCGTGGCGGAAGCGCTGGAGCGCGTCGGCCTCTCGCCCGACCAGGGCGGGCGCTTCCCGGCGCAATTGTCGGGCGGACAGCGGCAGCGGGTCGCGATCGCCCGCGCGCTGGTGCTGCGTCCGCGCATCGTGGTGTGCGACGAGCCGACCAGCGCGCTCGATGTGAGCGTGCAGGCGCAGATCCTGAACCTGTTGGCGGAACTCCGGCGCGACCTCGGCCTCACCTATCTTTTCATCAGCCACAACCTCGCGGTGGTCGAGCACATCGCGAGCGAGGTGGCCGTGATGTATCTCGGCCGGATCGTGGAGCGGGCGGAGAGCGAGCGGCTTTTCGCCGCGCCGCGCCACCCCTACACGCGCGCGCTGCTGGCATCGGTGCTGACGCCGGAGCCGGGGCTCGGCGTGCCGGATGTGGGGCTTGGCGACATCATGCCGGACCCGGCAAACATCCCGCCGGGCTGCCGCTTCCATCCGCGCTGCCCGGTCGCGGTGGCGAAGTGTTCGACGGAAACGCCGAGGCCCGCGAGCGATGCCGCGGGCCTCGTGGAATGCCATTTGGCCTGAAGGCTATTTCCACTTCGCCAGGTAGAATCGCGGCAGCTCGTCCGGGAAGGCCTTGAATTCCAGCTGGCGCTGGAAGGCGTAGGTGTTGACGTAGGTGTGCAGCGGCACCCAGTAGGCCTGTTCGGTGATGCGCCGGATCGCGGCGTCGTAGGCGCGCTTGCGCGCCTCGGCATCGGCGGTCGATCCGCCTTCCACGAGCATGCGCTGCAGTTCCGGATCGCGGGCGTAGTCGTCATTGCCGCCATCGAAGAAGTTCGGCAGCAGCGCGGAGACGTCGTTGACCGAGTAGGAGCCCCAGGAGCCCATCGACATCGCCAGTTCCCCGCGCCAGGCGCGCTGGATCTGGGCCGCGACCTGCATCAGGTTCAGCCGCGCGCGGATGCCGACGGCCTGGAGGTAGGATTGCACCGCCTCGGACCATTGCCGCGGCTGGACGTAGGAGGTCAGCTCGATTTCGAAGCCGTTCGGGAAGCCGGCCTCGGCGAGCAACTGGCGCGCCTTGGCCGGGTTGAAGTCGTAGCGCACCGCGGCATCGGCGTTGCAGCCGAACTGGGACGGGTAGCAGGGCGCGATCGGCACGCGGGATCCGCCGCGCACCAGCCGGTCCGCCAGCGCCTGGCGGTCGATCGCGTGCCACACCGCCTGGCGCACCTTCAGGTTCGTCATCGGGTTGCCGGCGCCGCTGCGCCCCGCGGCATCGAGCGAGAGATAGCCGATGCGCATCGATTCCTGCTGCAGCGCCTGCAGGAAGGGCAGGCGGTTCACGTTGTCGATCTGGTCCGGGTTCATGTTCCAGATCCAGTCGACGCGCTGGGCGAGCAGTTCCGTCAACTCCGTCGCGGCGTCCGTGACGAAGCGCGCGGTGATGCGCCGGATCGCCGGCCGGCCCTTCGGGCCGCCCTGGTAGTAGCCGTCGAAGCGCTCGTACTCGACGATGGAGGCGACATCGACGCGCGTGACGCGATAGGGCCCGGTACCGACGGGCGCGCGCGCGAAGCCGTCCGCACCGACACGCTCGCGATAGGCCTGCGGCCAGATCGGCGTGACGAGGGCGAGGTATTCGAGCGCCGCCGGCGTCGGCCGCTTGAGGTGCAGGCGCACCGAATGCGTGCCGGTCTTCTCCGCGCGATCCATCCAGGCGTAGTTGGACGGCGTCGCGACCCGCGCCTCGGGCTTCGACACCGTGTTGACCGTGTAGACCACGTCATCTGCGGTGAAGTCGCTGCCGTCGTGGAACTTCACGCCCTGGCGCAGCGTGAAGTCGAGGGTCGTGGTGTCCACCCAGTTCCAGGCGGTGGCCAGCGCCGGGACGATCTCGAAATTCTCGGGATTGCGGTGGACCAGCCCGTCCATGAACTGGTGACCGAGGATCAGCCCGGTGCGCTGGCTGTTGTAGTAGGGGTCGATGTTCGGCACCGCGTCTCGGAAGACGATGCGCAGCGTGTCCTGCGCACGCTGCGCCTGCGCCTGTCCGCCGATCAGCGCCGGCAGGGCGAGACCGCCCATCGCCGCGAAGCCCTTGCCGAGGTCCCGTCGGTTCATCGTCATGCCCTGTTCTCCCTGTCGCGGAGGGAAGCCTAGGGAAGGAGACGGCGAGGCGGCAAGCCCGCGCACGCTTGCACCTCCCGCGGCCTGCGCTTCAAATGCATGAAGGGAGGGGCCGCCGCATGCGCACCCAGGTTGGCATCGTCGGCGCCGGGCCGGCCGGGTTGCTGCTCGCGCAGATGCTGGCGCAGCGCGGGATCGAGTCCGTCGTCATCGAGGCGAAGTCGCGCGCGCATGTGGAAGGCCGCATCCGTGCCGGCCTGCTGGAACAGGGTTCGGTCGAAACGCTGACGGAAGCGGGCGTCGCCGAACGGCTGCACCGCGAAGGGCTCGTCCATCACGGCCTCGCCCTGCGCTTCGCGGGGCGGGAGACGCGGATCGACCTCTCCGGCCTGACCGGCGGCAAGGTCGTGACGATCTACGGCCAGCAGGAAGCGGTGAAGGACATGATCGCCGCGCGTCTCGCCGCGGGGCTGCCGCTGCTGTTCGATTGCGCCGACGTCGCTGTGCACGACATCGCCACCAACCGCCCGCGCATCACCTTCGTTCAGGACGGCGCGGCGCGGGAGATCGCCTGCGACGTGATCGCCGGCTGCGACGGCTTCCACGGCATCTGCCGCGCCGCCATCCCTCCGGCCGACCTCGCGATCTTCGACCGGATCTATCCCTTCGCCTGGCTCGGCATCCTCGCCCGGTCCCGGCCGATGTCGGAGGAGCTGATCTACGCCCGCCACGCCGACGGCTTCGCCCTCGCGACCATGCGTAGCCAGGCCATCAGCCGGCTCTACCTGCAATGCGCGCCGGATGAGGATCTGTCGCTGTGGTCCGACGACCGGATCTGGGACGCGTTGCGCAAACGGCTCGGCGCGGCGGCGGGGGAATTGCAGGAAGGCCCGATCCTCCAGCGGGGCGTGACCGCGATGCGCTCCTTCGTCGCGGAGCCGATGCGACACGGGCGGCTGTTCCTCGCCGGCGACGCCGCGCACATCGTGCCCCCCACGGGGGCCAAGGGCATGAACCTCGCCATCGCCGATGTGCGCGTGCTGGTGCGCGCGCTGGAGGCTTTCTTCGCGGGAAGGGGGGAAGGGCTGATGGACAGCTACTCCGCCACCTGCCTCGACCGTGTGTGGAAGGTGCAGCGCTTCTCTTGGTGGATGACGCAGCTGCTGCACCGCTACGACGGCGACGACGCCTTCGAGGAACGGGTGCGCCTCGCCGAGCTCGACTACCTCGCCGGCTCGGCGGCGGGGCGGACCACGCTTGCCGAGAACTATGTTGGGCTCCCCTACGCGGCCTGAGCGGCGAGGATCGCCTCCACCACCTCCTGCACCTCCAGCGCCTCGCGCAGCGTGGCGAGGTGGTGCGGTTCCCCGCGCGTCATCGCCGCGACGCCCTCGAGCTGCCGTTGCAGGACCATCGGGCGCATGCGCTCGTTCGGCAGCGCGTCCGGCGCCGCGGCCCATGTGCCGTCCGCGGCGCGGCGCTCGGCGAAAGACCAGTCGCGCAGGCGGATCGCGCCGGCGGGTCCTTCCAGCGTCCAGGCATTGTGGTCGTCGGCGAGGGTGATGCCGACGCCACCCGCGAGCGAAACGGGCACGCCGCCGGCGGTCAGCCGCGCGGCGACGGCCGTCTCCGCCCTGCCCGGCGCGTCGAAGCGCGCCTGCGCAGCCTCGAGCACCAGCGGGCCGAGCTGCCGGCGCGTCAGGAACAGGAAGTGGGAGACGACCTCCCGCGTGAAGCCGCCCTGCGCCGGCAGGTCGAGCCAGGCATGCGCGCCGCGCTGCCAGGATCGCGGCCAGGCGGCGAAGGCGGTCAGGATGGACAGCGACCGCGGCGCGCCCACCGCGCCCTCCGCCCGCCAGGCGTTCAGCTGCGCGACGGCGGGGGAGGAGGCCATGGGGAAGTTCACTGCGCCCCGCGCGCCAGCCGCTTCAGCTGCGGCGACGAAGGCGCGCGCCTCGGCGGTGTCGACGGCCAGCGGCTTTTCCAGGAAGGCCGCCTTGCCCGCCGCGAAGGCCGCCTTCGCATGCGCCAGGTGGAAGGCCGGCGGGGAGGCGACGTAGAGGCAGTCGCAGGCCGCGATCACCGCCTCCGCGCTGCCCAGCATCGGCACGCCCGGCGCGGCTTCGGCGAGGCGCGCGGCGGCGTCCGGCGCCGGGTCCCACACGCCCACGAGGCGCACCTGCGCATGGCCCGCCGCGAAGCGCGCGAGCCTTTCCCCCATGATGCCGAAGCCGACGATGCCGAGGCCGATCCGTTCCGCCATGCCGCGTTCTCCTTGCCTGCCCGCCCGTATCGCCGGATGCGGGCGCCGCGTCTATCCTTCGCCCCGACCGAGGAGGAACGCGATGACCGAGACGCCCGTGCTGATGACGCGCGATGGCCCCGTGGTGCGCCTGACGCTGAACCGCCCGCAGCGGCGCAACGCCATGAACGCGGCGATGGGCGACGCGCTCGATGCCGCGCTGGACGCGCTGGCGGCGGACAGGGAGTCGCGCGTCGTCGTGCTGTCCGGCGCCGGCGGGCATTTCTGCGCGGGGCTCGACCTGTCCGAGGTCGGGTCGCAGGCGAGCGAGGCGGAACGGCGGGCCGCGGCCGAGCGCCGCAACCATCGCACCGGCCAGCGCTTCGCGCGGCTGTCCGCCCTGCCGCAGGTGGTGATCGCGGCGATCGAGGGCGCCGCGCATGCCGGCGGGCTCGGCTGGGTCTGTTCCGCCGACATCGCGATCGCCACCGCCGATGCGCGCTTCTGCGCGCCGGAGGTGCGGCGCGGGCTGGTGCCGGCGCAGATCCTGCCCTGGCTGCTGCGCCGCATGGGCCGCAGCGCGGCGACACGGATGGTGCTGCGCGCCGATGTCATCGATGCCGCGGAAGCGGCGCGCATCGGCCTGGTGCACCAGGTGGTGCCGGATGCGGCGGCGCTGGCGGCCGCGGTCGATGCCATCCTGGCCGATCTGCGCCAGGGCGCGCCGATGGCGCTGGCCGAGACGAAGGGGCTGATCGCGGCCCTCGGCGCGCTGGCGCCCGAAGGCTATGCGGAAGCGGGCGCCCGTGCCTTCGCCCGCTGCGCGGCGGGGGAGGAAGCGCGGGAAGGCATCGCCGCCTTCCAGCAGAAGCGCCCGCCGGCCTGGGCCGTCTGATCAGCGCCGCGCCAGCGCGACGTAGGCCGCGACGGCGGCGAGCTGCGCGGCGACGAGCAGCATCGGCAGCGCGTAGCCGCCGCTCAGCGTGACGAGCAGCGAGAACAACGACGGCCCGGCGACATAGCCGAGGAAGACGAACAGCGTGGTGCCCGAGGTGACGTCGCCGACGCGGTCCGCGGGCGCGAGGCGAGCGACCTCGGACAGCGAGATGCCGTTCCAGGACGCCGCGACGAAGCCCGCCAGCGCGCAGAGCGCGGTGACCGCCACGTCGCCGGCGCTGGCCGGCAGCAGGGCGAGGGCCGTGACGATCGCGGCCGCGACCAGCCCCTGCAGGGCGAGGTTCCGCGTCGCGTTCCCCGTCCGGTCCGCCAGCCAGCCGAGGATGATCCGCGCCGCGACGCCGGCCGCCTGCATGACGGCGAAGACGCCGCCGGCCTCGACCAGCGTCAGCCCGCGCGCCTCCACCAGCCAGGTGACGGTGAAGGAGAAGAGGCAGCCCTGGCAGAGCGCGAAGGCGACGGAGAGCGCAACGAGCCTCGGCAGGGCGGGGTGCGAGCGCAGCACGGCGAAGGGCGCGGCGATGGTGTGGGGCGAAAGGACGTCGCGCAGCGCGATGCTGCGCGAGGCGTCGCGTTCCGTGTCGAGTGCCGCGCGCAGCGGCTGGATCGCCGCCGCGGCCAGCAGCCCGGCCGCCACGCCGACCAGCAACGCCATGGGCCAGCCGGCCGCGCTCGCGACCGGCGCGGCGACCAGCCCCGCCAGCGCGCCCCCGAGCGGCGCCCCCGCCTGCTTGACCGAGAAGATCAGCGCGCGATGCCCCTTGGGCGCCGTCGCCGCCAGGATACGGCTGCCCGCGGGCGGGGACGGGCCGTAGCCGATGCCCAGCAGCAGCGCCGCGAGGGCCAGCATCGCGACCGTGCCGGCCCCCGCGATCAGCAGCGCGATAGCCGCGATCGCCGCCCCCGCCTGCAGGGTGCGGACGGGGCCGAGCCGCGCGAGGAACGGCCCGCCGAGCAGCAGGAACAGCACCGTGCCGAGCGCGACGAGGGAGGAGAGGTTGCCCACGCGTTCCGGCGCCAGGCCCGCCGCCTCCGTGATCAGCGGCGCGACCACGGGCAGGCATTGGGTCATGAAGGAGGCCACCGACTGCATCAGCAGCGTGGCGGACAGGGCGGCGATCCAGGGCGGCACGACAGGGATGTTCGCAGCGCGCGGCTGGCCTGCCCAGCCCCGCTTGCCAGCGGCGCCCCGCCGGGGAAGCATCCGGGCGAGATAAGGGAAGGGAACGGACATGGCCGATCGCGCGGGGCCCGTGGGCTTCATCGGGCTGGGGATGATGGGGCTGCCCATGGCGCGCAGCCTGATGGCGCGCGGCTTCGCCGTGCTCGCCTGCGACAGTTCCGCCGCGGCGCTGGCCGCGCTGGCCGAAGGCGCGCCGGCGGGCGCGCTCGCCACGGCGCCGACGCCGGCGGCCGTCGCGGCCGGGGCCGAGGTTGTCGTCCTGATGCTGCCCACCAGCCGCATCGTCGCCGAGGTGATGGAAGGCAAGGACGGGCTGCTGCCCGCGCTGCGGCCGGGGATGCTCGTGATCGACATGGGCTCCTCGGAACCCGCGGAGACTCGGCGGCTTGCCGAAGCCGCCGCCGCGCGCGGGGCGCGGATCATGGACGCGCCGGTCTCGGGCAGCGTCGCCAAGGCGAAGACCGGCACGCTCGCCATCATGTGCGGCGGCGACGACGCGACCTTCGCCCAGGCCGAGCCCGTGCTGCGCGGCATGGGGGAAGCCATCATCCGCACCGGCGCCGTCGGCAGCGCGCATGCGATGAAGGCGCTCAACAACTTCGTCTATGCCGCGGGGCTGCTGGCGACGGCGGAAGCGCTGAGGATGGGGGAGGCGCTCGGCCTCGACCTGAACATCCTGTCGGATGTGATGAACGCATCCTCCGGCCGCAACATCGCGACGGAGACCAAGGCGAAGCAGGAGATCATCCCCGGCCGCTACGCGGGCGGCTTCCAACTGGGCCTGATGCGCAAGGACCTGGAGACGGCCGGCAGCATCGCGACCGAGACGGGCACGGACTCCCCCTCGCTCGCGCTGTGCCGCGCCCTGTGGTCGGAAGCGGTGGCGATGCTCGGCCCGAAGGTCGACAACACCGAGATCCACCGCTTCCTGGGCCGCCGCGCGGGCGGCTGAGCGCTACTCGAAGATCGCGACGGCGCGGATCGGGCTCGCGGTCCCGCCGCGGATCTTCAGCGGGAAGCCGACGAAGCGGAAGCGGCCGCGGCCGACCAGCGCCTGCAGGTTGGCGAGGCATTCCATGTGGGTGATGCCACGCTCGGCGCAGGCCATGTGCGCCTGGAAGTTGGGCTCGCCTTCCGGCGCGGGACTGATCGCCTCGACGCCGAACATGCCGATGCCCTGGTCGGCGAGCCAGTGGATCGCCGGCAGCGACAGCCCCGGGAAGTCGTGCAGGTAGCCCGGCTTGCCGAGCAACCGCTCATTCGTCGCCATCCACACCAGGACGGTGTCGCCCTTCTGGATCGTCTGGCCGGACTTCGCGACGGCGGCCTGCACTTCCTCGAGCGTCGCGGCGGTCTTGAGCGGCACGTGGGAGAGGTCGATGCAGAAGGCGCTGGTATAGAAGTTCTCCAGCGGCACCTGGTCGACCGACAGCGCGTCGGGCCGGGGGTCGAAATGCACCGGCGCGTCCACATGCGTGCCGGCATGGTCGGAGAAGGAGATCGACATCGCCTTCGAGCTGAAGACGGTGTTGCCGGCGTGCTTCTTCTCGCTGTGGTCGTTCCAGACCGTCATGACCACCGGCGGGTGGCTGGGATGGGTCTGGGTGCGATGGAAGATCTCGCGGCTCAGGTCGACGAATTCCATGGGCGTCTCCTCATTGCGGCGCGTCGCACAGGTACTGGCGCAGGTGATAGGGCTGCGCCGCGAAGGCCGGGCAGAAGGAGGAGACGACGGGTTCGAGCTTCTCGTAAAGGTCCTTCCAGTCGGCGTTGAGCGCTTCCAGCCGCTCCCGCGCCGCCTCGGCCTCGATGGCGAGCTTGGCGAGGTCGAGCGTCAGCAGCCGCCTGTCCTGCACCACGAAGCGCCCGCCGATCATCACGTGGCGCACGCCGGTGCCGTCCTCCGAATGGACCACCTGGTTGACCGACCAGTTGTGCGGGATCCAGTTCACCGAGGCGAGGTCGAGGAAGACGATGTCCGCCTTCTTGCCCGGCGCGATCGCGCCGATGTCCTCGAAGCCCAGGGCGCGGGCGGAGCCCTGGGTCGCGGCCTGGTAGACCTCGTCCGCCGTCGCCCAATGGCGCGGGTCGGGAGTCTGGACCTTGGACAGCATGGAGGCGTAGCGCATCGCCTCGTACATGTTCTGGTTGTCGGAACAGTTCGCGCCGTCGGTGCCGAGGCCGACATTGACGCCGATGTCCCGCGCGCGGCGGAAGCGGAACATGCCGTTGCCCAGCCGCATGTTGCTGCCCGGGTTGTGCGCCATCGACGCGCCCTTGTCGCGCATCAGCTTCAGGTCGTCGTCGTCGAGCCAAATCGCATGCGCCGCGGTGAAGTCCGGCCCGACAAGGCCGAGGTTGTCCATATGCGCGATCAGCGTCTTGCCGTAGCGCTTGATGCCGACCAGCGCCTGCACCTTGCTCTCGCCGACATGGCTGTGCAGGCCGACCTTGTAGTCGCGCGCGAGGTCCCGGCAGCCGCAGAGGAAGGCGTCCGAGCAATGGTGCGGGATGGTGGGTGCCACCGCCGCGCGGATGTCCTTGCCCGCCCAGCGCCAGTTCTTGAGGACGCCCTGCATCGCATCGAGCGTGCGTTCCCAGGCGGGCAGGCGGAGCTTGTCGACCCGCGCCTGCAACTCGGCGGGCAGGGCGTCGTGCAGGCCGGGGATCGCCTCATACACCGTGCGGTCGGCGACCATGGGGGCGATGACGGCGCGCATGCCGATGCCGTGATAGGCCTCGGCCACCGCATCGAGGCCCTCGGCCGTCGGCATCGGGAATTCGTAGTACAGGTCGTAGGCGGCGGTGCAGCCCTTCAGCACCATCTCGGCCGCGACGATCTGCGTCGTCAGCTTCTTGTCGGCGAGCGCCCGGTTGCCGCCGATCCAGGGGGCCGCGGCGAGCAACAGCTCCAGCGTCCACTTGTCGCCCTGGCCGCGCGCCAGGCCGCCATGGCCGTGGGTGTGCGCGTTGATCAGGCCGGGGTGGAGCAGGCAGCCCGTGGCGTCGACGATACGCGCATCGGCGGGTGCCGCGAGGTTCGCGCCGACCTCGAGGATCACGCCGTCGCGGACCAGGATGTCGGCGGGGGCGGCGCGCCGGAGCGCCGGGTCGGCGAGCAGCCCGCCGCGGATCAGGATGGTGCCGGCTTCGGTCTCGGCCATGTCGGGGTCTCTCTCGTCTCAGGCGGAAGGCGGGGCGGAATTCTCGGCGCCGCTCGACCAGGGGAACAGGATGCGCTCTAGCATCGACACGGCCTGGAACAGGACGATGCCCATGATGGCGAGGATGACGACGGCGCTGAAGGCGAGCGGCGTGCGGAAGAAGGCCATGGAGGTCTGGATCAGGTAGCCGAGCCCCGCATCGGCGCCGACGAATTCCGCCACCACCGCGCCGACCACCGAGAGCGCCGCCGCCACCTTGAGCCCGCCGAAGACGAAGGGCACGGCGAAGGGCAGGCGGATGCGCAGCAATTCCTGCATCCGTCCCGCGCGGCAGGCGCGGCCGAGCTCGATCAGCTCCGGCGGCGTCGCGAGCAGCCCGGCGACGGAGGCGACCACCAGCGGGAAGAAGGCCACGAGGAAGGTCACGATCACCCGCGGCACCTCGTTCGCGCCGAGGGCCACGATCAGGATCGGCGCGAGCGCCACCTTCGGGATCGACTGCGTGACCACCAGCAGCGGGTAGATCGCCGCCGAGATGGCCCGCGACGATGCGATCAGCATCGCCAGCGGCAGGCTGACGAGCACCGAGGCGGTGAAGCCGAGCAGCACGGTCAGCAGCGTGCTGCCCGTATGGGCCAGCACCGTCGGCCAGACCGACAGGGTCGCCGTCCAAATGGCCGAGGGCGCGGGCAGCAGGAATTCCCGGATGCCGAAGAAGCGCACCGCGCCTTCCCAGGCCAGGAACAGGCCGATCACCGCGATCCAGGCGGGCAGCGCGGCCTTCAGCCGCGCAAGCCTCTCACGCCGCGCGGGCGGCACGGTTGCCGAAGATGTGGTCGCGGATCCGGCGGGCGCAGCGCTGGAACTCATCGGTGCCCTCCTGGTCGAATGAGCGCGGGCGGGGGAGGTTCACCTCCACCACGTCCACGATGCGGCCGGGCCGCGGGGACATGACGACGACCCGGTCGGCGAGCAGCACCGCCTCCGGGATCGAATGCGTGACGAACAGCACCGCCATGCGCCGCGCGGCCCAGAGGCGGAGGAGCTCGATCGACATCTCCTCCCGCGTCAGGGCGTCGAGCGCGCCGAAGGGCTCGTCCATCAGCAGCAGGCGGGGTTCCTGCAGCAGCGCGCGGCAGATCGCGACGCGCTGCTGCATGCCGCCCGAAAGCTCGCGCGGCAGGCGGGATTCGAAGCCGGCGAGCCCCGCCGTGGCGAGCAGGGCGCGGGCCTTGTCCTCGGTGTCCGGCGCGACGCGTTTCATCAGGCGCAGCGGGAAGGTCACGTTGCGCAGCACGTCGGCCCAGGGCAGCAGCGTCGCTGCCTGGAAGACCATGGCGGTTTCCGCCCGCGGCGAGGTGACGGCGCTGCCATCGATGCTGACGGTGCCGCCGCTGGCCGGCACCAGCCCGGCGGCAAGGCGCAGCAGCGTTGACTTGCCGCAGCCCGAGGCGCCGACGATGGCGACGAACTCGCCTTCGCCGATGTCCATCGAGACGTCGCGCAGCGCCTCCACGGCCGCGCCATCGCGGCCGCGGAAGGTCTTGCCGATCCGCTCGAACCGGATCACGGCAGGAAGGACAGGTCGACGGACTGCGCGTAGTTCCAGCCGGCATCGAGCTGCTGCGACGCCGCCACCTGTTCCCAGGTGAAGCGCAGCCGCGCCGGATCCTGCCGCCCAAGCCCCGTCTGCCGCTGGTGGTCGTTGAAGACGTAGGACATGGTCGCTCGCAGCGAGCCCTGGCAGTCGTCGAGCTCGACCTCCGGGTTGCGCTGCACATGCGCCCGGCAGGCCTGTTCCTGGTTCGCGTTCGCCCAGGTGAAGGCGCTCGCCGCGCCGCGCAGGAAGCGGCGGACCAGGTCCGGGTTGCGCTGGATGACTTCGTCCGTCGTCATCAGCGTGGTGGCGTAGATGGCGAAGCCCGTCTCGACGAAGGGCAGCACCACGATCTCCTCGCCCGCCCGCTGCGCCGCCTTGTTCTGGTAGTAGTGGTGGATGGCGAAGAAGGGTGCTGCATCCAGCCGGCGGCTGATCAGCAGCGCCGCCATGGCGGAGGCATCCGTGTTCACCCACTGGATGCGGTCGGGGTTGGTGCCGGCGCGGCGCGCGACCTCGGGGAAGTACAGGCGATGCGAATTGCCCGGCGTGATGCCGATGCGCCGCCCTTCCAGGCCCTGGAAGCTCGTGATGCCGGAGGACCGGAGCACGAAGAGCGAGTGCGGCGAGTGCGTGTAGACCTGCATGATCGCCCGCACCGGCGTGTTCTGCCGGGCGCGCGCCGCCATGACCGCGCTGATGTCGGCCACGCCGAAGGCCGCGGTGCCCGCGGCCACCTTGTTGACCGTGTCGCCCGAGCCGTAGCCGCGCGTCAGTTGCAGGTCGATGCCGTGTTCCCGCCAGGCGCCGCGCGCGGCGCCGGAGAAATAGGCGGCATGCTCGCCCGTGGGGATCCAATCCAGCTGCAGCAGGACCCTGTCCTGCGCGCGAGCGGGCTGCGCTGCGGAAGCCGCGAGCGCGAACAGCCCGGCCGCGATGCGAAGGCGCATCATCGTCCGTCTCCCTGTTCGTTTCTGCCGCGCGGCGTAGTCCCAGGCAGGGAGCAGACGACGAAACGCGCCGGGGCGCAAGCCGCTACGCGTTGGCGCCGGACAGCGCCGCGATCACCGCATCCGTGACCTGCGCGGTGGTCGCCGTGCCGCCCAAGTCGGGCGTCAGCACGTCGCCTCGCGCGGTCACCGCCTCCACCGCCCGCATCAGGCGCTGGGCGGCCGGCGCCTCGCCCAGATGCTCGAGCATCATGCAGGCGGTCCAGAAGGACCCGAGCGGATTGGCGATGCCCTTGCCGGTGATGTCGAAGGCCGAGCCGTGGATCGGCTCGAACATCGAGGGCCGCCGGCGCTGCGGGTCGATGTTCCCCGTGGCGCCGATGCCGAGCGAGCCCGCCAGCGCGGACGCAAGGTCGGACAGGATGTCGGCATGCAGGTTGGTCGCGACGATGGTGTCGACCGTGCCGGGCTTCATCACCATGCGCGCGGTCATGGCGTCGACGAGCATCTTCTCGACCGTCAGCGCGGGGTACTGGGCGGTAACCTCGGCGCAGACCTCGTCCCACATCACCATGCCATGGCGCTGGGCGTTGGACTTGGTGACGACGGTCAGGTGCTTGCGGGGCCGCGACATGGCGATCTCGCAGGCGTGGCGACAGATGCGCGCCACGCCCTCACGCGTGAAGACGGCGACATCCATCGCCACCTCGATCGGCAGGCCGCGATGGGCACGGCCGCCGACGCCGGCATACTCGCCCTCGGAGTTCTCCCGCACGATCACCCAGTCGATCTGCCTGCCGAGGTCCTCCCGCAGCGGGCCGCGCACGCCGGGCAGCAGCCGCGTCGGGCGGACATTCGCGTACTGGTCGAAGCCCTGGCAGATGGCCAGCCGCAATTCCCACAGCGTGATGTGGTCCGGGATGTCCGGCGCGCCGACGGCGCCGAAGAAGATGGCGTCGAAGCCTTCCAGCTGCTTCAGCCCATCCGCCGGCATCATCCGCCCGGTGCGGCGGTACATCTCGCTGCCCCAGTCGAAGTCCTGGAAGGTCAGGGCGAAGCCGCCCTGCGCCTTGGCGGTCGCTTCCAGCACGCGGCAGCCCGCCGCGATGACCTCGGGTCCGATGCCGTCGCCACCGAGGGCGGCGATCCTGTGGGTGCGCATGGGCGTCTCCTTCGCTCGGTGCCTGGGTGCCGCCTGTTCCGGCCGTGCGCAAGCCCCTCAGCGGCGGAAGCGGATGTCGAGGCCGCGCGCCTTCCACCCCGCCTCGATCGCGTCGAGGTCCGTCAGCCCCGCGGGATTGGCGCGGGAAGGGCGGGTGTGCTGGCTCGGCTCGGCCTGCACGCGCCAGAGCGCGAGCAGGCGGGAGAGTTCGACCAGCGGCTCGGCATGGTCGTCCACCCGCAGGTTGATGTCGGGGAAATCCTCGGTCGTGGTGACGACGAGCGCGGCGGACTGCCTGCCGCGCCGGTCGCCGCCGGCGGCCTGGCCGGCGTGCAGCGCCTCCATCAGCCGCTCGGGCAGGGGCAGGTCGCGGCGCGCGGCGAAGACATCGGCCGTGCGCGCGACGACATCGCCATTCGCCAGCATGTTGCCGGCGACGGAAAAGCCGTCCCCCGCCACGCTGCCGCACCATTCGACGCAGTTCGCACCCGTGAAGGCGGCGACGCGGCCCTGCGCGTCCACCGCGTGGATCTGCCGCAGGCCGCGCCCTTCGTCGCCCGCCAGTGCGCTATCGAGCGCCAGCTGCGCCGAGAGCCCGCGCGCCATCCCCGCCAGCACGACGGGGCCGAGGTAGCGGTTGCTCATCGACTGGGTCGATACGGCGCCAACCCCGGTCTGGAGGAAGGGGCAGCTGGCGCCGACCGCGAGGTTGCAGGTGGTGACGGCGACCGCGTAGGCGCCGGTGTCGGGATCGCGGGCGACGATGGACCAGGTCATGGGCGGGCTCTCTCCGGGCTGGGGCGCCATCCTGCACGCGCGACGGCATGTTGACAGCCGGGGGGGCGCGGGCAGATGTGACGGCAAATGCCGACCCCGGGAGGATCCACGCCATGACGCCCACCGTCACCCGCCGCACGCTCGCCGGCCTGGCCGGCGCCTTCGCCATGCCGGGCCTTGTCCGCGCCGATGCCGCCTGGCCCGAGCGTCAGGTGCGCCTCGTCGTGCCCTTCGGGGCCGGCGGCGCGGTCGATACGCTGTCGCGCATCGTGGGCAACGCCTTCGGGGCGCACGCCAACGGCCAGACCCTGGTGGTCGAGAACCGGTCCGGCGCCGGCGGCACGATCGCCGGGCAGGCGGTCGCGCAGGCGCGCCCGGACGGCTACACGCTGATGATGGCCGATGTCGGCGCCAACGCGATCGGCAGGGTGCTGCAGCCGGGCCTCGCCTACGACCCGGCGACGGCCTTCACGCCGATCATCCACCTGGTGAACCTGCCGATCGTCATCATCGTGCCGGCGACGAGCCCGGTGCGGACCCTCGACGACCTCGTCGCCCAGGCGCGCGCGCGGGCGGACGGGATCACCTATGCCTCGCCCGGCGTGGGCCATGTCAGCCACCTGGCGGCCGAGCTGCTCGCGCGGCGGGCGGGCGTGAAGTTCACCGCGGTGCATTACCGCAGCGGCGCGGACGTGCTGCGCAGCGTCATCGCCAACGAGACCGCGTTCAGCTTCCCCTCGGTCTCCACCGCGCTGCCCTTCGTGCGGGAGGAGAAGGTGCGCGCCATCGCCATCGGCACGCCGCGCCCGGTGCCGGCGCTGCCCGGCGTGCCCGCCGTGTCCGCGCGCTACGAGGGCTTCGAGGCGATGACCTGGCACGGCATCAGCGCCCCGGCGGGGATGGACCCCGCGCTCGCCGCGCGCATCAACGCGGTGTTCCGCGCCATCATCACCAATGCGGAGGTGAAGTCCGCGGTCGAGACGCGGCAGGCGGCGGAAGTCATCGCCGGCAGCCCGGCGGACTTCGCCGCCCTGGTCGCCGGCGACATCGCCAAGTGGACGCCCGTGATCCGCGACGGAAACATCCGCGCGGAGTGATCAGCAGGCGAGGCGGTCGGCGAGATCCTCGAAGGAGGACGCGACCGCCTCCCAATCCGCTTCCGCGCGCGTGTCGGTCGACTGTGCCGGCCCGTGCTCGGTCGGCCGAAGCACGAAGGCGGTCTTGAGCCCCGCCTTCCGCGCCGCGGCGAGGTCGCCATTGTGCGCCGCGACCAGCGCGACCTCGCCCGGAGCTAGGCCCAGCACCTCCGCCGTGCGCAGATAGGCTTCCGGCTGCGGCTTGTAGGCCTGCGCGACCTCCGCGCCGAGGATCGCATCCCACGGGATGCCCGCGCGCTTGGCCATGTTGGCCAGCAGCAGGATGTTGCCGTTCGACAGCGGGGCGATGAAGTGGCGCGCCTTCAGGCGGATCAGCCCCGGGATCGTGTCCGGCCAGGGGTCGAGCCGATGCCAGGCGCGGTTCAGCCAGTCGAGCTCGGCCGCGGCGATGCCGCCGGGGTCGATGCCGTGGTCGCGCAGCACGCCGTCCAGGTTCTCCCGATGCAGCACGTCGAGTCGGGTGAAGGGGCGGCGGCCCGTGCGCACCTCCTCCATCGCCGGCTGGTAGCGCCGGCGCCAGGCATCGGCGAAGGCCGCCGGGTCGATCTCCGCGCGGCCATGGCGGGCGAGGAAGGTTCGCGCATCCCGCGCGATGCCGCTGCGCCAGTCGACGACGGTGCCGAACACGTCGAAGACGAGCGCCTTCACGCCAGGGAGCGCGCTCATTCCGCGGCCTTCGCCGGCTCGGGCTGCGCCCAGCGCTTCTCGAAGTCCCAGACCTCCGGAAAGCCCATCAGTTCCGTCATGCGCTTGAAGCCGTAGGATTCGCCGAGCGCGATGCTGTCGCCATGCTGCTTCAGGTGGCCGTAGACACGCTCCATCGCGGCCGCCATGGCGAGGAAGCCAACGGCCGGGTAGATCGCGATGGCGTAGCCGATCTCGGCCAGCTTCGCCGCCGGCAGCAGCGGCGTGCGGCCGCCCTCGACCATGTTGGCGAGCAGCGGCTTGTCGATGGCCTTGCCGATCGCGCGCATCTCCTCCTCGCTCTCGGGGCTTTCGATGAAGACGATGTCGGCGCCGGCATCGCCGAACATGCGGCCGCGGCGGATCGCTTCCTCGAGCCCAAGGGTGGTGCGCGCGTCGGTGCGCGCGACGATCAGGAAGTCGGGGCTCTGCCGTGCCTCGGCCGCGACCTTGATCTTGAGCACCATCTCCTCGGCGGGGATGACGCGGCGGCCGGGGGTGTGGCCGCACTTCTTGGGCATCTCCTGGTCCTCGAGCTGGATGCCCGAGATGCCGGCGGCCTCGTAGCCCAGGACTGTGTGGCGCACGTTCAGCAGGCCGCCATAGCCGGTGTCGGCATCGGCGATCATCGGCGTCTTCACGCCGCGCGCCATCTGGCCCATGCGCGTGACCATGTCGCTGTAGGTCGCGATGCCCGCATCGGCCACGCCCAGGTGCGAGGCCACGGTGCCGAAGCCGGTGCCGTAGAGGCAGTCGAAGCCCATGCCGTCGGCCACCTTGGCCGAGATCATGTCGAAGATGCCGGGCGCGACGATGAATCGCTTCGCCTGGAAGGCCTTGCGGAGGGCGGGGTTCGCCATGGTGCGGTTCCTACTGCTGCGGACGGATGTGGCCGGCCTGCGCGGCGGCGGCCCAGATGCGGTCGTCGCGCTGCATCGCTTCGAGCAGCGCGGCGGGCGGGCGGAAGTCGCGCTCGACGCCGAGGGCGACGAGGCGCTGCTGGAAGGCGGCATCGTCGAAGGCGCGCTGGACCGCGCCGCCGATCGTCGCCACCAGCGCAGGATCCATGCGCGGCGGGCCCAGCAGCGCCACCCAGCCGGAGAGGTCGAAGTCGGTCACGCCCTGTTCCGCCGCGGTCGGCGCATCCGGGAAATAGGGTGTGCGCGTGCCGGTCGAGACGGCGAGGACGCGCACCCGCCCCGTGCCGATATGCGGCATGGCGCTGACGGTGCTGGTCCAGCCGGTCGGCAGGTGGCCCGCGACGATATCGTTCATCAACTGCCCGCCGGAGCGGTAGGCGACGTCGGGCATGTCCACGCCCGCCCGGCGCGCGAGTTCCTGGCCGATGAAGGAGGACAGCGCCTCCGTACTGCCGGTGCCAACGCGGCCCGGGTTGCGCTTCGCGTGCTCGACCATGGCGCGCAGGCTGTCGAAGGGCTGGTTCGCGCCGGCCACGAGCACCATCGTGTTCCGCGTCAGCATCGCGATGGGCGAGAAGTCGCGGATCGGATCGAAAGGCATGGATGGCAGGTGGTAGCGGTTCATCACATGCGTCGAGACCACCATGAGCAGCGTGTGCCCATCCGGTTCCGCGCGCGCGACGACTTCCGACCCCACCACGCCGGCGGCACCCGCGCGATTCTCGACGATGATCGGGTGGGGCAGGGCGGGGCGCAGCGCCTCGGCCGTCGCGCGGGCGAGGATGTCCGTCCCGCCGCTCGCGGCATAGGGGACGATGAGCCGCACCGGGCGCTGCGGCCAGGGCGCGCCCTGCGCGGCGAGCGGCGCCGGCGCGGCGAGGGCGGCGGCGGCGAACAGCAGCGGGCGGCGGCGAAGGGTCATGGCGGTTTCTCCCTGGGCGCGACATTCCCCCGGCACGCCGCCCCTGTAAACGCCCCGGCTTCCGCGCCAGGATGCGCCCCACGCAACCCAGGGGAACGCCCATGCCCGCCAGCGACCTCGCCGCCATCGAAGCCGTGCTGCAGACCTATTTCGACGGCCTGCACGAAGGGGACACCGCCAAGCTCGACGCCGCCTTCCATCCCTGCGCGCATCTCTATTCCGACAAGGACGGGGTGGTGCAGGACCTGCCGCGGGAACAGTGGTTCGAATGGGTCCGCTCGCGCGAGAACCCGAAGGCCAAGGGCCTGGCGCGCGACGACCGGATCCTGATGCTCGACCAGTCCGGGCCCGAGACGGCGATGGCCAAGGTCGCCTGCCAGATCCCGCCGCGCTACTTCACCGACTACCTGGTGTTCCTGAAGACGCAGCAGGGCTGGAAGATCGTCAGCAAGGTGTTCCGCACGGACGTGCGGGAGTAGGGGGGCGGCGCGCGGCCGCCCCGCCCCGCTTCAGTCGACGCGCGCGCCGGAGGCACGGACGATCGGCACCCACTTGTCGATCTCCGAGGCGATGAAGGCGCGCGTCGCATCGGGCGTCATGCCCTCCGGGATCGTGTTGCCCAGCGCGATGAGCCGGTCGCGGACGTCCGGCTGCTTCAGCACCTCGGCGATCTGCTCGTACAGGAACTGGCGGATCGGCGCGGGCGTGCCGAGGGTGGTGGACCACGGCGTCCAGGTCGTCGCCTGGAAGGCCGGCAGCCCCGCTTCCGCCGCCGTCGGCACGTCGGGCGCCATGGGGGAGCGCTGCGGCGTCGCGATGACCAGGCCGCGCACCGCGCCGGTGCGGATCGGCTCGCTGACGAAGGAGATGGTGTCGGCCTGGAAGGAGATGCGCCCCCCCAGCAGGTCCTGGAAGGCCGCGGCGGACCCGCGATAGGGCACGTGCTGCGCCTGCACGCCCATCAGGTGCAGCATCAGCGCCGCGGCGATGTGGCCCGTGGTGCCGTTGCCGGAGGAGCCGAAGTCGAAGCGGTTCGGGTTGGCGAGCAGCTGCGCCCGGAACTCGGCCAGCGTTCGGGCTGGGAAGTTGTTGTTCACCACCAGCACGATCGCCGAATGGCTGGAGATGGTGATGTGGTCCACGCCGGTCAGCGGATGCACGCGCAGCCGCTCGCCATAGAGCCCGACATTCAGCGTGTGGGATCCAAGCGCGCCGACCAGCAGCGTGTAGCCGTCCGGCGGCGTCTGCGCGACGGTCTCGAAGGCGACGGTGCCGCCGCCGGAGGGACGGTTCTCGACCACGAATTGCTGGCCGAGCCGGGCGGAGAGCGCGCCGGAGACGAGCCGCGCGTTGATGTCCGCATTGCCGCCCGGCGCGAGCGCCACGACGACGCGCACCGGCCGGTTCGGATAATCCGTCCCCGGCGCGCGCGGCTGCGCCAGCGCGGGCAGGGCGGCGAGCGCGAGCGCGGCGCCGAGGAGCGTCCTCTTAAGCATGTCGTATCCTCCCGGTGTCTCGTTATCCGATGGAATGTTCCAGCACGCCGACGCGCTCGACTTCCATGCGCAGCACGTCGCCCGGCTGAAGGTAGCGCGGCGGGTCGCGGAAATGGCCGACGCCGGCGGGCGTGCCCGTGGCGATCACGTCGCCCGGCTCGAGTGTCATGTAGCGGCTGATGAAGGCGATCAGCGCGGGCACGGGGAAGATCAGGTCGCGCGTGTTGCCGTGCTGCACCTCCTCCCCGTTCAGCCAGCAGCGGATGTCGAGCGCCCAGGGCTCGCCCACCTCGTCCGCCGTGGCGAGGCAGGGGCCCATCGGGCAGAAGCCGTCCATGCCCTTGGCGAAGGAGGTCATGGCGAGCGGCACGTCGAACTGGAATTCCCGTGCGCTGACATCGTCCAGCACCGTGTAGCCGGCGACGTGGTCGAGCGCGGTCTGCTCGTCCACCTCCTTCGCGCGGCGGCCGATGACGACGCCCAGTTCCGCCTCCCAATCCGGCTTCTTCACGGCGGGCGGGATGCGCACCACGGCGCCCGGGCCGATGACGGAGGATGCGGGCTTCATGAAGATGCGCGGCGCCTCGAGCTTCGGCCCGCCCACTTCCTTCGCGTGGTCACCGTAGTTGCGCCCGATGCCGAGGATCTTTCCGGGTTTCAGCGGCGCGAGAAGGCGGGCCGCGGAGAGCGGCGACCGCAGCGCCGCGTTCTCCGCCCGCGCGGCGAAGGCGATGGCGCGGCCGGCCGCGACCATCGCCGCCTCGTTCGCGATCAGCGCGACCATGTCGTCGGGGATGATGGCCGCGCCGGCCGGATCCTCCCCGCCCGCGCGCATCGCCGCCGCCAGCGCCGGGCGCAGCAGCGCGACCTCCTCCCCGACCAGCCCGCCGAGCGCGGGCCCCTCGACCGTGACGAGCCTCATGCCGCGAGTGCCCCGTAGTCGAGGTTCGCCATCACCTGCACGCGCAGGATGAAGCGGTGCTCGTCCGGGCCGTAGTCGGCGACGGCGTTGTGGATGGTGCCGATGTTGTCCCACATCAGCACGTCGCCCTCGGTCCATTCGTGGCTGTAGAGGTATTTTTCTTGCGCCTGGTGGCGGAACAGGTAGTCGAGCAGCGCGTCGCTCTCGGCCCGCTCCATCCCCTCGACATACATGGCGTAGCCGGAATTGCAGTAGAGCACCGGCCGGCCCGTGATCGGGTGGATGCGCACCAGGGGTTGGGAGACGGGCGGCTTCTTGGCGCGCTGCTCGGGCGTCAGCGGCCCGCGGATCGAACCGGGGCGGATGCGCATCATGTCCCAGAACTTCTCGAAGTCGTGGATCGCGGTGCGGCCCGCGATGCGCGCCTTCACCTCCGCCGGCAGGTCGTCATAGGCCGCGTGCATGTTGCGGAACTGCGTGCAGCCCAGGACGCGGCCATTGCGCCGCGGCACGCGCTTGGCGTGCAGCACGTTCGCGAGCGCGATCTCCTTCGAATAGGACATGTCCGTGTGCCAGCCCTGGCCGGCATCCGACAGGCCGAGCGGCTTGCCGTTCGCGTCCTTCATGTTGGACAGGTGCATCACTTCCGGATGCCCTTCCGCATGGAACAGGTTGGCGACGTTCACCTCGAGCTCGCCGAAGCGGCTGCCGAAGGCGGACAGCGCGGGGGCATCGAGGTCCTGCGCCGGGAAGCACAGCACACCGTACTGGCCGAGCGCGCGCAGCACGGTCTTGAAATCGCCGGCCGACAGCTCGCGCGAGAGGTCGATATCCTCCACGCGCGCGCCGAGCCCGGCATTGTTCGGGGTGATCCGCATCGCGACGCTCCTCGGTCTTCTTGGCCGGGAAGGTGCGATGCGGGCCGCGCCCCGTCAACGCGGCGGCTTCCCCGGTGCGCGGGGCTGCGCCAGCATGGCGGCATGGAAACGAAGCCCCGGATCGTCGTCCTTGGCGGCGGCATTGTCGGCCTCTGCGTCGCCTGGCACCTGGCGCGCCGCGGCCTCGCCCCCCTGGTGCTGGACGCTGCCCGGCCGCACGCCGCCACCACCGGCAATGCCGGGGCGATCAGCCACGGCTCAGTCGCGCCGCTCGCCATGCCCGGCGTGCTGCGCCAGGTGCCGCAGATGCTGATGGACCCCGCGGGCGCGCTGCACATCCCCGCCCGCTACTGGCTGCGCGCCGTGCCGTGGCTCGCGCGCTTCGTGCTCTCCGCGCAGCGGCCGAAGGTCGAGGCGGCGGCGGCGGCACTCGGCTCCCTGCTGTTCAGCGCGCCGGAGCGGCATCGGGAGATCCTGCTCGCCGAGGGCGCGACCGACCTGATCCGCGAGCAGGGGCAGATGTACCTGTACCGCGACGACGCGCAGATGGCGAAGGACGCGGCGGGGCTCGAACTGCGCCGCCGCCACGGGCTGCGGATGGAGGTGCTGGACCGCGCCGGGCTCGCGGCGCTCGAACCCGCTGTCGCGCCGGCCTATACCCGCGCGGTCTTCCTGCCCGACCATGGGTCCTGCGTGAACCCGGCGCGGCTGGCGCGGGTGGTTGCCGACGGCGTGCGCCGGATGGGCGGCGAGATCCGCGGCGGGGAGGCGCGGCGGATCCTGCTCGACGGCCGCCGGGTGCGCGGCGTGGCGACCGAGGCGGCGGATGTCCCGGCCGACATCGTGGTGCTCGCGGCCGGCGCCTGGTCGGCCCGCCTGCTCGCACCGCTCGGCATCCAGGTGCCGCTCGAGACCCAGCGCGGCTACCACATGATGCTGCCGGCGGCCGGCGTCACGCCGGGGCGCATCCTCTCGCCCGCCGATCGCAAGGTGTTCATCTCGCCGATGGAGGACGGGCTGCGCGTCGCGGGCTCGGTGGAGATCGCCGGCCTCGACGCGCCGCCGAACGAGACACGGGCACGGCTGCTGCTGGGCGACCTGCGCGCCGTCTTCCCCGAGGTGAACACCGACGGCGCGACATCCTGGATGGGCCACCGCCCCTGCCTGCCGGACAGCGTGCCCTGCCTGGGGCCGCTCAAGACCTGGGACGGCATCTGGTGCGCCTTCGGCCACGGGCACCTGGGCGTCACCGGATCCGCGCCGACGGGTGCGGTGCTCGCGCAGGCAATCGCCGGCGACAATCCGAACTTCGACTTCGCGCCCTTTTCGGCGGAACGGTTCTAGGCCGCGAGGCGCAGGATCGCCGCCACGTCCTGCACGTCGCGCACCGGGCGCGGGTTGGTCGCGATCGGCGCATCCCCCGTCCAGCGCGCGGCGAGGTCGGGGATGTCCTCCGCCCCGATGCCCTGTTCGGACAGCCGCGTCGGCAGGCCGAGGCTTCTGACGAAAGCCTCGATCGCCGGGCCGGCTTCCTCGGCCCCCAGCAGATGCGCGATGTCGCGCTGGCGCTGCTCGTTTACAGGGGCGTTCCAGCGCATCACTGCGTGCAGCATCAGGCACGAGGTGACGCCGTGCGGCACGCCGCGCGCCGCGCCCAGGATGTAGCCGATGCCGTGGCTCGCGCCGACCGGCACGCCGGCCCAGCCGCCCATCACGGACAGCCAGGCCGCCTGCTGCGCGGCGCCGCGCGCGGCGAGATCCTCCGGGTGCCGCCGGATTCGCGGCAGCGCGTCCGCGAGCATCAGCATCGCCTGGCGGGAGACGGCGTCGGAGAAGGGGGAGGGCGCGGTGGAGCACCAGCGTTCCGCCGCGTGGTCGAAGGCACGGATTCCGGAGGACAGCAGCAACTCAGCCGGCGTCTCGGCCGTCGCCGCCGGGTCGAGGATGACCGCGCGCGGCACCATCCAGGGGTCGAGCGCGCGATGCTTCCGCCCCGCCGCGAGATCCGTGTAGCCCGCATGCGGGGCGAATTCGGCGGCCGAAAGCGTCGTCGGCACCGCGACGATCCGTGGCGTGGGGGGCGCGCCGTCCCAGTTGCCGGGTGCCGCGCCGCGCGAGGCCGCCGCGGCGATCAGCGATCCGGCCTCCACGATGCCGCGCCAGACCGCGAGGCAGGCGACCTTCGACCCATCGATCACCGACCCGCCGCCGAGGGCGACGACGAGATCGGCCTCGGCCTCCCGCAGCAGCGCGGCGAGGGCGAGCACGTCCTCGACCGGGCTGTGCGCGCGCATGGCCGAGAAGGTGGCAACGAGGCGCGGGCCGATCGCCTCCGCCGCGCGGTTCGCGAGCGCGCCGCCGGCCAGCGAGCGCGTCATGACCAGCACGACGCGCGCGGCGTCGGCCACTTCGCGCGGCAGCGCGTCGGCCAGGTCCGCGCCGTGATGGACGCGGCCCTGGGCTGGCCATTGGTGCAGGCTCGCGGCCATCGCCGTCCTCCCCTCGATGCGCGGGGAGGATGCGGCGCGGCCGCGGCCGCGGCAACTACTGCGCGGCGGCCAGCGCCGCCTGGCGCTGCGGCACCAGGTGCTTCACCTTGGGCAGCACCTCGTTCTGCAGCAGGCCGAGCGAGGTCTTCCACGCCTCCGCGCTTTCCATGTAGTCGAAGCCGAAGACGAGCAGCTGACCGAAGCCGCCGACCTCGTGGTAGATGCGCTCGAGCTTCTCGGCGACCGTGGACGGGCTGCCGACGATCCAGTTGTGCTTCGCGCAGTATTCGACCGTGACGTCGGAATCAGGCACGGACGGATCGTGCTTCAGGTAGTCCTTGAAGCCGAACTGGGCGAGCAGCTGGAGGAAGTATTCCCCCATCATGCGGCCCATGTGCGATCCGACGGACATCCGCCAGGCTTCCTCGTCGGTCTCGGCGACTAAGACCTCCCGCACCAGGCGCCAGTCGCCGCGCCAGGGCGTGCGGCCGGATTTGCGCGCACCGGCCTCGACGCTGTCCCAGTGGGAGGAGACATAGGCCGGGTTCAGGTTGAGCGAGAGCGGCAGGAAGCCCTTCTCCCCCGCCAGCTTCAACGTGTCGGAATTCTTCGACAGGCCGGCGACGCCGATCGGCGGATGCGGCTTCTGGAACGGCTTGATGTGCGGCTTGAGGAAGCCGAACATCGTGCCCGGCTTGTCCACCTTCCAGAACTTGCCTTCGTGGTGGAAGGGCTCGTCCTCGGTCCAGAGGCGGAGGATGATGTCGAGCGCTTCCCGCGTCATGTCGCGGTTGGCCCCGGACATGCCGTCCACGTTGAACATGGCCCAGTCGGATGGCAGGCCGCTCGCCGCCACGCCGAAATTGAGCCTGCCTTCGCTGAGGTGGTCGAGCATCGCGACGCGGTTCGCGAGCTCGGCGGGGTGGTGGTAGGGCAGCAGGAAACCGCCGGGCCCGATGCGCAGACGCTTGGTCTGCAGCAGCGCCTGCGCGATCAGCAGGTCGGGCGAGGGGTGCGGTTCCCAGGGGGCAGTGTGGTGCTCGCCGATCCAGGCTTCGGTGAAGCCCATCTCATCCAGCCAGCGGAGCACCTGGAGATCCCAGTCGTGCCCTTCCTTGAGGCCACGCTCGGGCGGGTGGGACGGCATGGCGAAATAGCCGAATTCCATCGGTCGCTTCCTCCTCCAACTCTTTTCGTTGGAGGCAGCATCGATCCGGTGCGGTGCAGCATGCAACCCAAAAGCGAAAGTCTCAGCCGCGCTGCGCCTTGTCGGCGGCGTTGCGCGCCTGGATGCGCGCGCGCGCCGCGGCCCAATCCTCGTCGGTCCAGGCGAGGTAGTCCTGGAAGCCGCCGCCCGCCGTCAGCCAGTTGCCGCCATCGAGCGCGATCGTCTCCCCGTTGATCCAGATGGGGGAAAGCAGGAAGGCGGCGAGGTCGCCGATATCCTGCGGCGTGCCGATCCGCTTCATCGGGTTCGTCCCGGCGGCGCGCTGCTCCGGGCTGTTCTCCCCGGGACGGAGCCGCGCCAGCATGCCCTCGGTCGGGATCAGGCCGGGCGCGATGGCGTTGAGCCGGATGCCGTGCCGCCCCCATTCCACCGCGAGCGACTTCGTCATCGCGTCGATCCCCGCCTTGGACATGGCCGAGGGCACGACGAAGGGCGCGCCGGTGCGCACCCAGGTGACGATGATCGACACCACCGCGCCGCCCGTCCTCTCGCGGATCCAGCGCCTGCCCAGCGCCTGCGTCACCTGGAAGGTGCCGTGGAAGACGATGTCGGCGATGGCGTGGAAGGCGCGGTGGGAGAGGTCCTCCGTCCGGCTGACGAAGTTGCCGGCGGCGTTGTTGATCAGGTGCGTCGCCGGCCGTCCTTCCGCCCACATGGCGGCGACGGCGGCTTCCACCGCCTCCGGGTCCTTGATGTCGACCGCGCGGGCATGGGCGCGCCCCGGGTGCCGCGCGTTCATCTCGGCGGCGGTGGCGGCCACCACCTCGCCGCGCCGGCCCCAGATCTCGACCGCGGCGCCAAGGGAGAGCATCCGCTCCGCCATCATGCGCCCGAGGCCCGTGCCGCCGCCGGTCACGAGCACGCGGGCGCCGTCGAACAGCCCGTCGCGGAACATGCGCGCTATTCCGCCGCGAGGAAGCGGCTGAAGTCCGGCTTGCGCTTTTCCTGGAAGGCGGCGACGGCTTCCGCCGCCTCGGGCCCGCGCAGCAGAGCGCCGAAGCGGGCGAATTCCTCGGTCATGTGGGCGGACAGCGCATCCTCGCCCGCCTGGCGCAGCAGGCGCTTGGTGGTGGCCATGGCGGCGGGCGGCTTGGCGGCCAGCCTGCGCGCGACGCCTTCGGACGTCGCCATCAGCTCGGCGACGGGGACCACCGCATTGACGATGCCCGCGCGCAGCGCGGTGGCCGGCGGGAAGGCGTCGCCCAGCATCAGCAGTTCGTTCGCCAGCAACTGCCCGCCGCGCTGCGGGATCAGCAGGGAGGACCCGCCTTCCGGGCACAGGCCGAGATCGACGAAGGGCATGCGGAACACCGCGCCTTCCGCCGCATAGACGAAGTCGCAATGCAGCAGCATCGTGGTGCCGATGCCTACCGCGTAGCCCGCAACGGCCGCCACCACCGGCTTGGGGCAGGCGCGCAGCGCGGCGAGGAATTCCCGCGCGGGGGAGGGCACGTCCGCGGCCTCCCCCCCGCGCGCCTTGAAGTCGCCCACGTCGTTGCCCGAGGTGAAGCACTCCGTCCCGCCGGTGATCAGCACCGCGCGCACGGCGGATGCGCCCGCGGCGTCGCGCAGCGCCGCGGCCATCGCCGCGTACATGCCGCGCGTCAGGGCGTTCTTCTTCTCCGGCCGGGCGATGCGGATGGTGCGCAGCCCGGCATCGTCGGTGACCTCGATCTCGCTCATGGCGTCCTCCGCTTCCTTCAGACCATGATCGGCGGAACGGCCGCCTCGATCCAGCGCGCAATCGCGATCGCGCGTTCATCCTGGTGCGGCTGCGTCGTCACCGCGATGCCGAGGGGCATGCCCTCCACCGCCATGCGCGGCACCGTCACGACCGGGCAGCCAAGGCCGGAGGAGGCGGTGTTCATGATCGGATTGCCCGTGGTGTGGAGGATCCGGTTGGTCGAGCCGCCGGTATCCCCCGGCAGCGGCGCCGGGCCGCAGGCGGGCAGGCCGATGAAGGCATCGATCTCGCCGGCCAGCGCGGCCTGGGCGGCGCGCATCTCCTCCCGCTGAAGCAGCCGCGCGCGGTATTGCGGCAGGGTCACGGAACAGCCGAGCTCGAAGCGCGCCTTCAGGCTCTCGCTCAGCGCATCCGGGTTCTTCGCCATCATGTTCGCGACCGACCAGGCGCTTTCATAGGCGCAGACATCGGTGGCGAGCGCCATCGCGCCCAGCACGCGCTGTTCCAGCGCCTCCAGCAGCGGATGGTCGCCGCGGCGCAGGATGGCGACGCCCTGCGCGCGCAGCGCGTCGAGCGCCTTCTCGAAGGCCGCGATGGCCTTGGGCTCCGCGAGCGGCCAGCCTTCGGTCTCGAGCACCGCGAGGCGCCTGGGCCGGAGCGCGGGCGGCGGATCCTCCGCGGTGAAGTACAGCCCCGGCGCGCCGGGATCGCCGCCGACGCGCTTCACGATCTCGACCGCCACCTGCCACATATCCTCGGCGCAGCCGGCATGGATGCCGACGGTGGACTGCGAGAAGCCCTGCCTCTCGCCGCGGTTGATCCCGCCCTGGGTCGGCTTCAGCGCCCAGTTGGCGTTGAAGGAGGCCGGGCGGATCACGCTGCCCAGCACCTGCGTGCCGATCGCCGCCGGCAGCATGCGCGCGCTGATAACGGCGCCGGAGCCGGAGGAGGAGCCGCCCGGCGTCCGTCGCAGGTCGAAGGGATGCCGCGTCGGTCCCGGATGGGACATGCCGAGTTCCGTCGTGACCGTCTTGCCGACGATCACCGCGCCCGCCTGGCGCAGCGCCTGCACCAGCGCCGAATCCCGCCCCGGCCGACTCCCTCTGTAGAAGGCGCTGCCCATCTCGGTCGGCAGGTCGCGGGTTTCCAGCAGGTCCTTGATGCCGATCGGCATGCCGTCGATGGACGAGAGCGGCGCACCCGCGCGCCAGCGTTCCGTGCTGGCGTCGGCGGCGGCGCGCGCGCCCTCCTCGTTCAGGCTGGCGAAGGCGCGCACCTCGGGCTCCCGCGCGGCGATGGTGGCCAGGCAGCGCTCCAGATAGGCGCGCGGCGTGTCCGACCCGTCGCGGAAGGCGGTCCGCGCATCGTGGAAGGTCAGGGGGCGAAAGGTCTCGGGCGAATAATCCATGGCGCGTCTCCTCGGGCGGCATGCTCGCCCGCGCGCCGGGCAGCGTCCAGGCTTGCCAGGGCGCGCGACGCGCCGATGATGCGCGATGACGACACGGGAAGGGGACGCCATGGCGCGCAAGGTCATGTTCATCACGGGCGGCACGCGCGGCATCGGCGCGGCGACGGCACGCCTCGCCGCCGCGCGCGGCTGGGACCTCGCGCTGACCTATCGCAGCCAGGCCGCGCGGGCGGAGGAGACGGCCGCCGCCTGCCGCGCCGCCGGCGCGCGCGTGCTGCTGCTGCCGGGCGACGCGGCGAAGGAGGCCGACATCCTCGCCGCCTACGACGCCACGCAGCGGGAATTCGGCCGCATCGACGCCGTGGTGAACAATGCCGGCATCACGGGCGGAAAGATCCTTCTCGCCGATACGACCGAGGCGGATTGGCGCGGCGTCTTCGATCCGAACGTGATCGGCCTCGCGCTGTCCTGCCGGGAAGCGGTGCGGCGGATGTCCACGAAGCGCGGCGGGGCGGGCGGCGTGATCGTGAACGTGTCCTCCCGCGCCTCGGAACTCGGCAGCGGCGGGGAGTGGATCCACTACGCGGCGAGCAAGGGCGCGGTCGACAGCCTGACCATCGGCCTTTCGCGCGAAGTGGCGCAGGAGGGGATGCGGGTGAACGCCGTGAACCCGGGCCTGATCGACACCGAGATCCATGCCGCCTCGGGCCAGCCGGACCGCGTCGGGCGGCTCGCGCCCGGCGTGCCCATGGGCCGCGCCGGGCGGGCGGAGGAGGTAGCGGAATGCATCCTGTTCCTCGCCTCCGACGCCGCCTCCTACGTCACGGGGGCCTGCCTGCCGGTGGGCGGCGGGCGGTAGCGCGTCAGTCCGCGCCGCGCGGCTCGGCGGGTTCCTGCACCGCCGTGTCGCGCTCCCAGCCCTCATGCTCCAGCACCAGGGTCTCGATCGCAACGAGGTTCGCGTTGGCGTCGAGCTCGGGCAGCGGGGCGTAGCGGGACGGCCAGCAGCGGAACACCATCCAGGCCATCACGATCTGCCCGGCCTCGTTCATCAGCTCGATCCGGATGTCCTTGCGGAAGTCGCCGAGCGCCATCTCCCGCCCCGCGGCATGGACGCGGTTCGCCCAGGCCTCGAATTCGGCGTCGTGGGTGATGCCGCGCTCGAGCGTGATGGGTTCGAAGCGCGTCAGCCCCGGCGATTTGCGGAGCGCGTTGGCGTCGCCGCCGTCGCGGTGCAGCACCACCTCCGTGCTGCGCGCCAGGCCGCTGAGACGGCTGATGCCCGCCACCGGCCTGCCGTCCCACACCACCCGGAACCGATGCGCCTTGTAGGGATCGACGCGGCCCGGGTTGACGCTGAAGGGCGGCATCAGCCGGGCGCCAGCACGGGCCTGCGCGCGGCGCAGAACTCCTCCACCGCCGCGACGAAGCGGGCGCAATCGGCCTCCGTCACCGGCAGCATCAGCGCGACCATGCCGCGCCGCGCGAGATAGAGGCCCGCGGCGAGCATGTCGAAGAAGAACAGCTCCCGCATCTGCTCCTCCTCCACCGTCGCCTTGTAGGGCGCGGTGATGGGGCCGCGCCGGAAATGCGGACTAAGCATGGATCCGGCACCCGTGAAGTGCATCGCCACGCCATGCTTCGCGCAGGCGGCGTTGAGCGCGGCCTTGAGCGCTTCCCCGCGCGCGAAGAGCGCCTCGGCCTCGGCGGCGCCAAAAATCTCGCCCAGGGCGACGCAGCCGGCGGCCATGGACAGCACGTTGTTGTTGAAGGTGCCGGCATGGGGCATCGCGCCCGGCCGGTGCCCGTCGAACATCGCCATCACGTCGCGCCGCCCGCCGAAGGCGCCGAAGGACATGCCGCCCGCCATGTACTTCCCGAAGGTCGTCATGTCCGGCGTGATGCCCAGGCGCTGCTGCAGCCCGCCAAAGCCGTGGCGGCTCGTCATGACCTCGTCGAAGATCAGCAGCGCGCCGGCTTCGTTGGTCGCGTCGCGCAGCGCCTGGAGTAACTCCCGCGTCGCGGGGATGCAGCCGGCGGATCCCTGCATCGGCTCCACGATCACGGCGGCCAGCGCGTCGCCCGCCTCGCGGATCGCGCGCGCGGCACCCGCCGCGTCGTTGTAGTCCGCGAAGCGCATCGGGATGGGCAGGTTCACCGGCGATGTCGGCACGCCGACGGGGAAGGTGAAGACGCCGCCATGGTAGCCGCCGCGGAAGGCCAGCACTTCCGTCCGCCCGGTGAAGCCGCGGGCGCCGGCCAGCGCCATGATGTTCGCCTCGGTGCCCGAATTGGTGAAGCGCACCTGCTCGACGGACGGGAAGCGCCCGCAGATCAGCGCGGCGAGCTTGCCTTCGTTCTCGCCCACGGCGGCGAGGTTGATGCCGCGATCCATCGCCGCCTTCACGGCATCGAGGATTCGCGTCTCCGAATGCCCGAACAGGCCCGCCGTGTACTCGCCGCAGAAATCGAGATACTCGCGCCCATCCGCATCCCACACCCGCGCGCCCTCCCCGCGCACCATCGCGGTGGGGAAGGGGGTGTAGAACAGCACCGTGCGGGTGTTGCCGCCGGCCAGCACGTCCCGCGCCTTGGCGTGGATCGCCGCGCTCTTCGGGCGGGCGGCGGAATAGGCCTCCCGCGCCTCGATCAGCGCGGCCTCCAGGTCGCTGTTGCGCGGATCGCGCGGGGCATCGAGCGGGCTCATCGGGGCCTCCCTGGCAGCGGCGCGGAAGGCTCGCGCCCCAGCGCGGGGGCGTCAACGGGAAAGGGGCTTCGCCGCGGCGACGGCCGGGGCTAGCCTCGGGCCATGGCAACCGTCTACGGCATGGCGCCTTCCGGCAATTGCTGGAAGGTCGCGCAGATCCTGCGCCTGACCGGCACCCCGTTCCGCTGGGTGGAGGTCGACACCAATGGCGGGGAGACGCGCAGCCCCGAATTCCTCCGCCGCAACCCCTTCGGCAAGGTGCCGGTGCTGGAACTCGACGACGGCACGGTGATCGTGGAATCGAACGCGATCCTGCTGCATGTCGCCGAAGGCACACCATGGCTGCCCGCCCCGGGCCTGCCGCGCACCCGCGTGATGGAATGGCTGTTCTTCGAGCAGTACAGCCACGAGCCCTACATCGCCGTCGCCCGCAACATCCGCGCCTATCTCGGCACGGCCGCGCAGGAAGCCGATCGGCTGAAGCGCTGCGACGAGGGCGGGGCCCGCGCGCTGGATGCGATGGAACATCGCCTCGCCGTGCATGACTGGCTGACCGATGCGGGCCCGACGATCGCGGACCTGGCGCTCTTCGCCTACACGCATGTGGCGGATGAGGGCGGCTTCGACCTTTCGCGCTGGCCCGGCGTCGCGGCCTGGGTGGCGCGCCTCGCCGCGCTGCCGGGCATCGTGACGCTGCCGCGCAAGGCGGCGGCATGAACCCCCGGCGGAGCGACGCGATCGTAATCGGCGGCGGGCTGGTGGGTGCCGCCATCGCGCTCGGCCTGCGCGACCACGGGCTCGATACGGTGCTGCTGGACGAGGGCGACATCGCCCATCGCGCCTCCCGCGGGAATTTCGGCCTCGTCTGGGTGCAATCGAAGGGGCTCGGCGCGCCCTGGTACCAGCGCTGGACGCGCGGTTCGGCCGGGGAATGGCCGGCGCTGGCCGCGGACCTCGCCACGCGGACGGGGCTGGACCTCGCGCTCCAGCAGCCCGGCGGCGTGCATCTCTGCCTGAGCGAGGAGGAATTCGAGGACCGGGCCGGCCGCATGGCGCGGATGCAGGCCGAAGCCGGCAACCACGGCTTCGACTACCGCATGATCCGTGCGCCCGAATTGCGGGACATGCTCCCGGGCCTCGGCCCTTCCGTCGTCGGCGCCTCCTTCACGCCTTACGACGGCCACGCCAGCCCGCTTGCCCTGCTGCAGGCGCTGCACCGCGCCTTCGTCGCGCAGGGCGGCGCCTATGTGCCGGAAGCGAAGGTCACCGCCGCCACCGCCGCGCCGCATGACTTCGGCGTCGAGACGCCGGCCGGCGCCTTCGCCGCGCCGCGCATCGTGCTCGCCGCCGGGCTCGGCAATGCGGAACTCGCGCCGCGCTTCGGCCTTGCCGCCCCCGTCCGCCCGCAGCGCGGCCAGGTGCTGGTGACGGAACGCGCGCGGCCCGTCCTGCCCATGCCCACCACCACGGTGCGGCAGACGGGGGAAGGGACGATCATGCTCGGCGACAGCATGGAGGAGGTCGGCTTCGACATCCGCCAGTCGCCCCCCGTGATGGCCGAGATCGCCCGCCGCGCCGCGCTGTCCTTCCCCTGGGTCGGCGACCTTTCGATCGTCCGTGCGTGGTCGGCGCTGCGCGTCATGGCCCCGGACGGGCTGCCCATCTACGACCAGTCGGAACGTTTCCCCGGCGCCTTCACCGCCAATTGCCATTCCGGCGTGACGCTGGCCGGCGCGCATGCGCGGATGCTCGCGCCGATGATCGCGGCCGGCGCGCTCGACCCCATGCTCGACCCCTTCACCGCGAGGCGCTTCGATGTTCCGCGCGCGGCCTGATGCGCGCCCGGCCACGATCCCGGTGATCGTGGAGGGGGCGGAGATCCTGGTCCCCGAGGGGGCCAGCGCGGCCGCCGCCGTGCTGCTCGCGGGCCTGGACGCCATCCGGGAAACGCCGGTCACCGGAAGCCCGCGCCTGCCGCTCTGCCAGATGGGCGTCTGCTTCGACTGCCTCGCCACCATCGACGGCGTGCCGAACCGCCAGGCCTGCATGGTGCCGGTCGCCCCCGGCATGCGCATCGCCCGCCAGCACGGCGCGCGGGAATCCGGGGCATGAGCCCCGAATACGACCTCGCCATCGTCGGCGCGGGCCCGGCGGGGATGGCCGCCGCGGCGGAAGCGAGCGCCCATGGCCTGTCCGTGCTCGTCATCGACGAGAACGCGGCCCCCGGCGGCCAGGTGTTCCGCGCCGCCGAGGCGGCCGCGCGCGATCCCGCCGTGGCGCCGGAGATCGCGCCCGGCCTGTCCCTGGTCGCCGCCTTCCGCGCGAGCGGGGCGACCTACCGGCCCGCCACCGTGCTGTGGCACCTCGACCCGGCGGAAGGGCTGCTCAGCCTCGCCGACGCCGATGGCTGCTCGGAGGTCCGCGCGCGGCGCGTGCTGCTCGCGACGGGCGCGCAGGAAAGGCCGGTGCCGATCCCGGGCTGGACGTTGCCCGGCGTGATGACCGCGGGCGCGGCGCAGATCCTCCTCAAGACCGGGGGCCTGGTGCCGTCCGGCGCGACCGTGTTGGCGGGCCAGGGGCCGCTGCTGTGGCTGCTGGCCGTGCAGCTGGCGCGCGCCGGGGCGGCGCCGCTGGTGCTGGAGACGCGGCGTATGTCGGTCGCGGCCGCGCTGGCCCGCGCGGGGGGCGGCCTGATCGCCGGGCGCGGCCTGATCGCCAAGGGCCTGGCACTGATGGCCGAGGCGCGGCGGCTCGGCGTGCGCGTGATCCGCGGCGTGCGCGGCCTCCGCGCGGAAGGGGAGGGCCGCGTCGCTCGCGTCGCCTGGCAGGGCGCCAGCGCGCCCTGCGACACGCTGCTGCTGCATGAGGGGGTGATCCCCTCCACCCATGTCTCCCGCGCCATCGGCCTGGATCATGCCTGGGACACGGCGCAGTCCTGCTGGCGCCCGGCCGTGGATGCCTTCGGCGCAACGAGCGACCCGCGCGTCGCGGTCGCCGGCGACGGGGCGGGCATCGGCGGCTGGGAAGCGGCCTTCGCGTCGGGGCGGCTCGCCGCGCTCGACGCCGCGGCGCGGCTCGGCGCCATCACGCCGGCGGACCG
>NZ_JAGIYZ010000016.1 GCF_017813355.1 Roseomonas nitratireducens | reverse complement strand
GGCGGCCTGTTCGCGCAGGGCGGCGTCCTGCCGCGCCTGCTCGGCGGCCGCGGCCTCCCGCGCCGCCTGGGCGCGCGCCGCCTGCTCCCGCGCGGTGGCGTCGCGCTGCGCCTGTTCGCGCGCGGCGGCGTCCCGGGCGGCGGCCTCGGCGCGGGCCGCCTGCTCCCGCGCCGCGGTCTCGCGCGCCACCTGCTCCTGGCGCTGGCGCTCCAGTTCGGCCGTGTTCGGCCCCGCGCCGGGGCCGGCGAGGAAGTACCAGCCCGCCACGGCGGCGATCACCAGCGCGCCGGCGCCGCCGGCGATGGCCGCGACCGGCGCGCCCTTCTTCTCCGGCGGTGGGGCGCCTTGGCCCGGGCGCTGCATCGTGCCCGTGGCGCCGGCGGGCATGCGGCCGGTGACGACCGTCGCGTCCTCGTTCAGCCCGGGCAGGCCCGGCAGGCCGGAAGGCTCGGGTGCGGCGGCGGGGGCGCTGGCGGCGGCGCGGATCGCCTCGGCGAATTCCACCGCCGAGCGGAAGCGGTCATCCGGCCGCTTGGCGAGCGCGCGCGCGATCACGCCGTCGAAGGCCCTCGGCGTGGTGACCGAAAGCGAGGACGGCGGCGGCGGTTCCGTATGCAGGGCCTTGTGCATCACGGCCGAGAAGCCGCCCTCGAACGGCTTCTCCCCGGTCAGCAGCTGGTACAGCATGACGCCGGCGGCCCAGATGTCCGCGCGCAGGTCCACCGGTTCGCCGCGGAACTGCTCGGGCGCCATGTAGGACGGCGTGCCGATCAGCGTGCCGACCTGCGTCATCGACGAGTTTTCCAGGCGCGCGATGCCGAAATCGGCGATCTTCACCTGGCCGTCGGTGGTCATCATGATGTTGCCGGGCTTGATGTCCCGGTGCACCACGCCGCGCTGGTGGGAATAGTGCAGCGCCGCGCAGACCTCGCCCATGATCCGCACGATCTCGGGGACGGTGAAGCGCTCCTGCTTGTCGAGCCGGCCCTTGAGGCTGCCGCCCTCGACCAGCTCCATCACGATCCAGGCCTGTGTCGCGTTCTCCCCGTAGTCGTAGACGCCGACGATGTTGGGGTGGGACAGGCGGCCGGCGGCCTGCGCTTCCCGCCGGAAGCGGGCGTGGGATTCCACTGCCTCCGGGTCGTTCTCGTTCGGGCGGTTCACCACCTTGATGGCGACGCGGCGCTCGATGATGCGGTCCACCGCGTCGTAGACCGTGCCCATGGCGCCGGCGCCGAGCGTGCCGCGCACCTCGTACTTCTGGTTCAGCTCGGCTGGCAGCATGGGCCCGTGGGGTCTCCGGCGTCCGGCGGTCGTCCTTCGGCAAGACTACAGCCTTGCCGCGCAGATGTCGTCACCGGGCGTCCCGGCAAGTCCGCCCCGTCACAGCCGGGCCGGCGCGGGGGCTGCGGCGGTCGCCGCGCCTGCCCGCCTGCCGTCGCCGATCAGCACGAACGGCGCCCAGTAGTAGGGATGGGCGAAGGCCGCGGGCAGGTTCCGCCCCGCTTCCTCCAGGATCAGCATCTGCGCCCCGCGCAGCGCGGCGGCGGATGTCGCCCCGCCCTGCTGGCGGCGCAGCGTGTCGGCGACGGTCAGCGCGGCGGCCGCGTCGTCCACCGCCCAATGCGTCACCATCAGCCCGCGCGCCCCGGCGTAGAAGAAGGCGCGGGCGAGGCCGGACAGCGCCTCGCCGCCGCCTTCGCCGCCCGGCCCGCCGGTGTTGCAGGCGGACAGGATGACGAGGTCGGCATCCATCTTGAGGTCGAGCACCTCGCTCGCCTTGAGGAAGGCCGTGTCGGCCGAGGGCGCCCCGCCCGGCGGGGAGGCGACGATCGAGGGTTCCGGCAGGCAGGACAGTTCCCCGGGCAGCAGCGCATGGGTCGCGAGATGCACGACGCGATACTGGTCGAGCCGCTGGCGCCGCAGGTTCGCGATGGTGAAGTCGGCGCCGAGGATCGCACGGTCCGCCGCCGCGCCGAGCAACTGGCGGGAGGCCAGAACCTCCGCCCGCGTGCCCGGCAGCCGGCCGAGCCCGGTGGCGAGCCGCGCATCCGTGCCGCAGCGGTCGGCGGGGAAGGCGCGGGCGAATTGCGCGCCCGATGGCGGGGTGAAGTCGCCGAAGCCGATATACGGGTTGGGCGCGGTCGAGCCCGTGCCGGCGGCGCGCAGCGTGACGAGCGTCTGCGGGCTCGGCACATGGACGATGGCGTGGCGGCGGATCAGCCAGGGCGCGCCGACCAGCTGGTCGGGCGATGCCGGGCCTGCCAGCAGCATGCCGAAGGGCAGCGCCAGCAGCGGCCCGTCGGGGGCGACCACCAGCGTCTCCGCCCCGTCCAGCGTGCCGGCCAGCGGGGCGACCAGCAGCCGGTGCAGTTCCTGCGCGGCGTCGGTGTCGAAGCGCGGCACGCCGCCGGCGCCGATCTCGGAAGAACGACGGATGCGCGACACCAGCGCGGCGACCGCTTCCTCCCCCACCGGCACGCGGCGGGCATCGACGCGGCCGTCGCGCACGGCCATCACGAAGCCTTCGCGGGGGCCGAGCAGCATGGTCAGCAGCGCTTCCCCGCGGCCGAGCGCGCGTGCCACGCTGTCCGCGTCCACCGAGGCGAGCAGCAGCTGCCTGTAGCCCGGCGCGGCCGATGCGACCTGGCCCTCGGCATCCGCGCGCCGCGCCTGGGCGGCGGCGATGCGGTCGTCCAGCGCCGCGTTCTGCCCGCTGGAGGAATCGCGCTCGGCGAACAATTCGCGCAGCTCGCGGTCGGCGTCCTGCAGCCCGCGCACCGCGCCCTGCACCGCCTGGTTGCCTTCCGACACGCCGAGGCGGGCGGAGGCCTGCTGCACGTAGCGCGCGGTGCTGCTGCGCTGGGCGAGCTGGGCTGCGCCGAACATCTCCGCGCGCAGCGCCGGGGCGAGCCCCGGGGTCGCCGCCGCTTCCTGGTCGAGCGCGTCGAGGTAGGGGACGACGAGGCCGACCGGCAGGCCGATCTGCCGCGCGCGCAGGATGGCCGCGCCGGCGCGGAAGGCGGTCAGGGCTTCCGCCCGCCGACCGCCGCGCATCCGCTGCTGGCCGGCGAGGAACAGCGTCACCGCTTCCGGCCTTTCGCCCGGCGCGGCGATGGCGAAGCGCCCGGCCGCGCGTTCCATCAGCTGCGCCGCCGCTTCCGTGCGGCCGAGCCGGATGTCCGCGCCGGCTTCCGTGCGCATCGCGCGGCCGACCATCATGTTGGGCTCAAGGCCCGCATTGCGCAGCACGGCGCGCGCTTCCGCGACCAGCGCGGGTGCTTCCGCCGCGCGGCCGGCGCGCGTCAGCGCCACCGCGCGGTTCCGCTTCGCCTCGGCCAGGCCGAGGATGGCCGATTGCTCGACCGGGTCGGCGAGCAGCTCGCTCGTCTCCCCGTCGCGCCGTTCCCGCCGGGTGGAGGGGGCGAGGGCGGCGTAGCGCGCCTCCGCCTGTTCCAGCAGCGCGATCGCCGTGCGCGGGTCGCCGGAATTGAGCGCGTGCAGCGCGCGGTAGTGCAGCAGGCGCGCGGGCGTCGCCGGGTCCGCCGCGCGCGGGGCGAGCGGCGTCGCGCGGTCGAGCAGCGCGCCCGCATCGGCGAGCCGCCGCTGGTTCGACAGGTTCACCGCCAGGTGCAGCATGGCGGTCACGGTGTTGGGGTTGTCCCGCCCGAGCACGCGTTCCTGCACGGCGAGGGCGGCGCGGTAGGCGTCCTCGGCGGCGGCGAAGTTCTCGGTCTGGTTCAGGTCGCGGCCGAGCGCCATCAGCTGTTCGTAGCGGCCGACATCGGTGGCGCTGAAGGCATCGGCCGAAAGCCGCGCGACGGCGAGTTCGAGCGCGGCGGAGCGCGAGGCCGCGGCGGTTCCCGCGCTGCGCCCGGTCGCCAGGCGCTCGATCACCGGCAGGGAGGTGGCGACGCCGTCGGCGACCACGGGGCCGGAGGGGCCGGCCGTGACGATGGCGACATGCGGCCAGCCGCCGGCGCGGCGGGTGCAGGCGAGAAGCCGGGCTTCGCCGCCGCCGGCGATGGTGGTGCGCGTCGGCGCCGCGCAGGCGACGCGCTGGTCGAGCCAGGAACGCCACAGCCCCGAGGCTGCGATCGCGTCGAGATCCGCCGGGCCGGCCGCGCCGGCCAGTTCGACGACGCGCGCGGCGGGCTGCGTCCAGCCGCCGCAATAGACCTCCCGCGTGCGCAGCACCTGCCGGTCGGCCGGCGCGGCACGGCCGGGCTGGACCTGGCAGGGCTCGTTGCGGGCGTCCGTCCCGGCGGGCTCGCCAGCCGTTGCGGCTGCGGAACGTGTCACATAGGCGTCGGGCGGCGGGGCCGAGCAGGCGGCCAGCGCCCCGAGCGCCGCGGCGGCGAGCAGCGTGCGCATCGGCATAGGCTCAGTAATCCTCCTCCGCGACGTTCGGGATCTGGACGTCGGGATCGGTGATCCGGCCGCCGCCGAGGGTGATGTCGACCCGCTGCGGCGGGGCCTGCGGGATCGAGATCACCTGGCTCGGCACCACGCAGTTGACCGAGGAGACGACGCAGCCGTTGAACCGGTAGCGCGAGAGCGCGCCCGAGGCCGCCGGGCGGGTGCTGTCGGCGAAGCGCGCCGCGGCCGAGCCGCTGACCGGGCTGCCGCTGATGTCGGTCAGGTTGCCGGTCAGTTCCGACCCGCCGCCCGTGCCGTGGATGCCGAGCCGCCCGGCCGAGACGATGGTGCCGCTGACGAAGCCGCCATCGATCAGCAGGAAGATCGGGCTGCGCCCCGCATCGACGTTGATCGCGAGCAGGCCGGCGGGGGCGGAGGAGGCGGGGCCGAAGACGCCCGGCACCTCGGTGCCCGGCAGGCGGACCTGCATCGGCTGCTGCGCGTTCGGCACGCCCGGTATGTCGGGCCGCACCACCGACAGCGGATCCGGCCGCGCGCCGGCGATGCGCGTGTCGAACATCACCACCGGCAATTGGCTGCTGTCGAGCGGGCGGATGGTGATGACGTCCCCGGCCGAGATCCCCGCGGGGGCGGAGAACAGCACCGCGCGGCCGAGCGTGAACGTGCCGCCGTCTACCAGCATCGTGCCGGCCGATTCGACGTCGAGCGTGCCGGTCGTGATGTTCATGTCGCGCAGCGTCACCGCCCCGCCGGCCAGCCGGATGCTGTCCGAGGAGACGAGCGTGCTGCCGGTCGCGGTCAGCGGGCCGGCGGTCTCGAGCCGGATGATCGCCGGGTCGATCGCGAAGGACTGCATCACGAGCCCGCCGCCCGAGAGCAGCGCGATGGTCCCCGGCGCGCCGATCTTGCCGTTGGCCAGCGTCGCGAGGCCGCCGGCCGTGAGCGTGACATCCGTGCCCGCCGTCATGCTGCCGCCCAGCGTCATGGCGCTGCTCGAGCCGAAGGTCAGGCCGAGGCCCGCCTGCGTGACGCCGGAATGGGTCAGCGTGCCGCCGGCCTGCAGCCGCACGTCGCCGCCGGCCCGCAGCGTGCCGGTCGCGCTCAGCCCCGCGCCAGCGGTCGCCTGCACGCCGCCGGCCGCGACGAGCGAGCCGCCGAGCGTGATCGCGCCCGGCGCGGTCAGACGGGCCGTGCCGCCGACCGTGCCGTTGCCGGTGAAGGACAGCCCGCCCGTGCGGGCCGCCAGCGTCGCGTCGCCGCTCGAGGTCAGGCGGCCCGCCACGTTCATCGCCCCGCCCGAGGAGAGGCTCGCCGTGCCGGGCCCGCCCGCGACGGCGAGGGAGCCCGCGCCGCTGACCGTCAGCGTGCCGGAGGTCGTCAGCGCCAGCGTGCCGTTCGCCGAGACCGCGCCGCTGACCAGCAGCGGCAGCACGGTGGTGAAGCCGACCGCGCCGCCGGCCGCGAAGCCGGTGATCTCGGAGACCTGGTTCGCCTCGGTCAGCGTCACGGTGCCGCCGGTCACGGCCAGCCGGTTCGCGGCGATGATCGCGCCCGGATCCTGCGTGATGCTGCCGCCGGGTGCCCTCAGCGTGGCGCTCGTCGCGTTCGCGCCGTTGCCGCCGATCCGCCCCGTCAGGTCGATGCTCGCCCCCTGGAGGGTGATGTTGGCGGCGGTGACCGGGCCGGCGGCCAGGGCCCCTGTCGCCGTCAGGGTCGCGCTCCTGCCGGCGGTGAGTGCCGCGGCGATGGTCGCGGACCCGGCATCGGTCGCGATCGTCACCGGGGTGGCTGTCAGCGTGCCGCCGCCGGTCACCGTCAGGTCGCGCGTGGCGTCGAGCCCGGCGATCCGCGCGTCGATCGTGCTGCGCAGCGCGACATCGGCCGGCGCCGTGCCGCCCGCGGCCAGCCGCCCGGCGGTGATGCCGGCGAAGGCGTCGATCCGGTTCGCGCCATTCGCGCCGAAATCGCCCTGCGCGGTGCCGGTCAGCGTCGCCACGTCGACCACGCCGCCGGTCTGGACCACGGCGCCGCCCGCGATGCCCGTTCCGCCCGCCACCAGGTCGAGCTGGCCCACGCGATCCCCGCCGCCGTCGCGCAGCGCGACATTGCCGACGATGCGGATGTCCCCCGCGCTGCGCAGCGTGCCGTCCGAGCCGATGCGCAGCCGTGCCGCGGCCGGGCCGCCATCGCCGATCCGCGCCATTTCCGCCGCGTCGAGCGCGAGCGTGCCCGCGCCCGTCCCGCCAAGCGTCACCGTCCGGCCGAGGCTTTCGGGCAGCAGGTTCACCGTCCCGCCTGGCGCGCGCAGCGCGGCCTGGATGTCGAGGTCGTCCGCGCGCAGCACGATGCGCGCGCCGGTGCCGGCGACGACCGAGGTCCCCGCGCCGCCGTCGCGCAGCGTCATCAAGCCCGCGCCGCCGCGCACCACCACGTCGCCGCCGGCGGTGACACCCTCCAGCGCCGCGATGCGGTTGCCCGCATTGCCCGGGTCGAGCAGCACGGCGCCCTTCGTGAAGATCGCGCGCAGCGCCGCGACGTCGAGCACGCTGCCTGGATTCTGCGTGAGGCCATCAATGCCCGCGAGGGAGAGCAGCCCGACGCGCGGGCTTGCGCCATCCACCAGGTCCACCGTGCCGGCGATGGTCACCGCACCCGTGGTCGCGACATCGCCCAGCGAGAGCGTCGCCGCCGGGGTGACGGCCGGCAGGAAGGAGAGCTCGGTGGAATCGAGCGTGATGCGCCCGGCGTTCACGCTGCCGGCCGCGCCGCCGAGGACGTAGCCGAACGTGCCGTTCGCCGTCGCCGGCAGCAGCACGATGGTCCCGCCCGGCGCGCGCAGCTGCGCGGCGATGGCGAGGTCGTCGGCGCGCAGCGTCAGCGTCCGGCCGGTGCCGACCTGCAGCGCCTCGCCCACCGTCAGCGTCGCGCCGGTGCCGATCCGCAGCGTGGCGTCGCCACCGGCGGACAGGCCGAGGCCGAGCGCCGTGCCCGCCGCGCTGCGCCCGCCGGCGAGCGTGCCGATGGCGTTGCCCGGCTGGTCGAGCGTGATGGTGCCGCCGGCGAGCGCGGCGAGCCGCGCGGCGCTGATCGCCGTCCCGGCCTGCTGCGTGATGTCCCCGGCATTCGCCCCGCCGGTGAAGCCGCCGGTGCGCAGGATGATCTGCCCGGCCGGCCCGGCGGCGGAGAGGTTGCCGGCGATGGTCAGCCCCGCGGCCTCGAGGGTGAGGGTGCGGTTCGTCCCGACCGAGAGCGGCAGGTCGATGGTCAGCGCCGTGCCGTTGCGCAGCGTGATGTCGCCGCCGGCCGACAGCGCCGTCAGGTCCTGGATCGCGTTGTTCGCGACGCCGGTCGCGAGGTTCGCGCCGTCGAGCCGGATGTTGCCGGCGGTCGCGGTCGCGGACAGCGTGCCGGCGGCGAGCGTCGCGCCGGGGGATTGGAGGATGTCGCCCGTCGTTGCATCGAGCGTGACCGTGCCGGTGGCGCGGATGTCGCCCAGCGTCAGCGCGGTGCCGCGGATGTCGACATTGCCCGCCACCGCCGCGCCGGCGCCGCCCGTGGCACCCGCCGTCAGCGCGCCGGTGTTGCGGAACAGCACGCCGTCCCGCGCCGTGGCGGTGAAGGTGCCGACGCTGTTGTTGCCCGTCAGCCGCACCTCGCCCGCCAGGGCATTGGCGGTCAGCGCCGTGCCGCTGACCGCCGCGCGCGGCGTCGTGCCCGTGATGTCGCCCGCCGTCGCGGTCAGCGCGACATTGCCGGCCTGCGCGCGGACCACGGGGACCGCGAGGCCCAGCGTGTCGGCCAGCGTGATGCTGCCGCCCGAGAGGGTGATGTTGCCCGCGGTGGCGTCGGCGCGCTGGACCGAGAGCGCGCCGCCCGTCGCGACGGACAGCGCGCCGCCCGTCTGCGCGTCCAGCGTGCCGATAGCGTTGCCGGCGCGGTCGATCTGCACCGTGCCCGGCGTCTGGCGCGCATCGATCACGAGCGTGCCGGCCGAGAGCGTGCCGGCATTCTGCGCGATGGTGCCGGCGCCGCCCGTCGTCAGCAGCATCTCGAGCCGCGCCGCGTCGGCGGGGTCGAGCGTCCAGGTGCCGTCGAGCCGGATCGCCGGGCCGGCGATGCGGATGGTGCCGCCCGCGGCGTCGAGCCGGGCGAGTTCCGCCGCCTCCAGCCGCGCCGTGGCGCCGATCGGGCCGGTGCCGCCGAGGCTGACCGTCTGCGTGCCGGTGAGTTCGATCCGTCCCGGCGTGCCCGTGGCGGTGCCGACATTCGCGCCAAGTTCGAAATCCGCCGCCTGCAGGGCGATGGTGCGGCCCGCGCCGGCCTGGATCGCCGCATCGACGGCGAAGGTGCCCGTGCCGCCCGCGACGATGCTGACGGACCCGTCGGTGGCGATGCCTTCCGGCCGCCCGCTGCCCGCCGCGACGCCGCCGATGGACCCGGCCGCGCCGCCCAGGCTGATGTCGCCGGTCGCGAAGGCGCTGACGCGGTTGACCGTGATGGCCTGGGCATTGCCCACGATGGCGCCGCCGCTCTGCAGTTCCAGCGCGTTCACGCCGGGCAGCGCGACGGGGGCGCTGAAGACGATGTTGCCGCTCGTCCCGCCCTGGCCGGTCGTGCCGCCGATGACGAGCCGATTGGCCGAGACCTGCTGCAGCGTGCCGGTGGCGAGGTTCGTCGCGCCGGCCGTGACGCCGCCGACGTCGATCGTCCGGCCATTCGTGAAGGGCGCGAAGCGCACGACGCCGCCGGGGGCGAGGAAGGCGGTTCCCGGCAGCAGGACAGCGAGGCCGTTGGTGAGCATCGTCGCGGTGCGGTTCGTGCCGGCGACGACGGGGGAGACGACGAACAGGGTCGAGAGCGCGTTGCTGAAGGTGACGTTCCCGCCGGCGAGGATCGACCGCGTGCCGAAGGTGAGGCCGTCCGCGTTCAGGCCTGCGACGAGCACCTGCACCTCGTTCGCGCGGGTCAGCGCGACGTCGCCCCCGGCCGAGGCCGAGAGGTTCGCCGCGGCGATGATGCCGCCCGTCTGGGTGATGTCGCCCGCGCCCGGCGTGTCGAACGTCGCGCCCGTGCGCAGCACCACCCGGCCGTTCGGGGCCGAGACGTTGCCTGACAGCGTCATCCCGCCGGGCGCTTCGAGCGTGATGCCGCCCGAGGAGGAGGAGACGCCCGCGACGGTCAGCGCGCGGTTGGTGCGGAAGGTGAAGCCCGCCCCGCCCGCGGAGCCCGCGCCGAGCGTGGCGACGGCGTTGGTGCCGAGGTCGAGCGTGACCGTGCCCAGCGCGTTCGCGACCAGCGTGCCCGTCGTGATCGGCGCTGCGGCCGCTTGGCTGATCGCGCCGCCGGTCGAGACCAGCGTGACGGTGCCGCCCGTCGCCGTGATGCCCGGGGCGGCGACGCTGACATTGCCCGCGTTGCGGAAGGCGAAGTCGCCGCCGCCGGCGCTGCCCGAGACGGTGCCGGTGCCGGGGACTGCGAGGCCGCCAACGAACGCGGGCGCGATGTTGTTCGCCGCACCCACGACATCCAGCCGCACGTCGCCGAGCGTGGCGGTCGCGACGAGGTTCGGCGCGGAGATGGAGCCCGTGGCGGATTGCGTGATGTCCCCCGTCGCGGCCGTCAGGCTGACGCGCCCCGTGCCGAACATGGACAGCGCGCCGTCGATGCCGATGGAAGCGCCGCGCAGGGCGAGTTCGTTGACCGCGTTGCTGCTCGCCGGCCCCGCGACCGTCAGCGTGCCCGCACCCGCGCCCGCCGCGCCGATCGTCACCGTCTCGCCATACAGGCGCCCGAGCACGCCCGGCCCGAGGGCGAGCGTGCCGGCCTGGTCGGCGCCGATCACGATGTTCCGGCCCGCGGTGCGGGTCGCGAGGTCGATGCTGCCGCCATAAGTCGGGTTGGCGCCCGCCGTGATGGCGCTGTCGGCATCGATGGCGAGGCCGTCCAGGCGCAGGCGCACCAGCCCCGTCGTCGCCGTGGCCGCGACGCCTTCACCGAGCGCGCTGCCGCCGGTCGCGTTGCGCACGCGCAGGCTGTCGGCCGTGATGTCGACCGAGGCCGCGCGAATGCCCGAGACGGTCTCGGAACCGAAGATGAAGCCCCCGGGCAGGAGCGGATTGAAGAACGGCCGGATCACGTCGGCGACCGTCGTCGTCTGGACCGTGCCGCTGCCGCGATAGCCGAAGGCGCCGGGGGTGAAGGCGCCGATGGCGCCGGCCGCGTTGGTCCCGGCGGTGAGCGCGATGTCGCCGGGCGCGTAGATCCCGAGCGTGCCCGCCGTGATCCCGCCCGTGGCCGTCTGGGTGATCGCCCCGCCCGCGCCGAGCCGCACCGTCGCGCCCGCCTGGCCGATATTGCCCGAGATCGTCATGCCGCTCGCCGCCGCGAGCGTGATGTCGGAGAAGGCGATCGAGCCGCCATTGGCGACCGTCAGCGTGCCATCGGTCGTCAGCCGCAGGATGCCGCCGCCCGCGCCCTGCGTCAGCGCGCTGTCGATCGTCAGCGGCCGGCCGTTGCGCAGCGCGAAGGTGCCGCCCGCGCCGCCGGCGCCGAAGGTCCCGACCGCGTTGGGCGCGGTGTCCAGCAGCACGGACCCGCTGGCCGAGGCTTCGAGCCGCCCGGCCGTGATGGTCCCCGTCGCGGTCTGGGAGACGTTGCCGCCGGTCGCCTGCAGCGTGACCGTGCCGGTGCCCGCCGCCAGTGCCGCGTTCACGTCGACGCTGCTCGCGATCAGCGTGATGTCGGCGTTGCTGCCGACCGTCGTCGGCGCGATAGCGCCCGAGACCGTGACCGCCGCGTTGGTGCGGAAGCGGAAGGCGTCGTTGAAGGAGAAGGTGCCGAGGTTGGCGACCTGGTTCGGCGCGGCGGAAAGGCTGACCGCGCCGGTGGCATTGGCCGTGAGCAGCGCGGTGGAAATGGTGCCCGACGCGGTCTGGGTGATGGTGCTGGCCGCACCGCCGCCCGAGGCGGCCAGGTTCACCGCCGTCGGCGCGGTGAGCGCGGCCTGGAGCGCGATGCTGCGCGCGGTCAGGTTGGCCGTGCCGCCGGCCTGCACCGCGCCGGCGATGGTCAGCGCGCCGCTCGTGCCGAGATTGACCGTGATGTCCCCTGGCGCCAACAGGCCGCGCGGCTCGGCCCCGCCATCGGCGACGCGGAAGGACCCGGTGCCGGTGAGCGAGAGGCTCCCCGCGCCCGCCTGGGCGACCAGTTCGCGCGTCGCGCCGCTGGCGATGATCTCGCTGCCCGTCCCCTGCGTGATGGTGCCGCCGGCGCGCAGCTCGATCCCGCCCGAAGCGCCGTCCGACGTCACGTCGAAGGTGCCGAGCGCGATGTTGCCGGTCGCGCCGAGCCGCACGCGCCCCGCCTCGACCGCGGCGCCGAGGGTGATGTCGCCGCCGGCCGCGACCTCGAAGGTGGTGGTGGCGGGCAGGGAGACCGCGCCCGCGATCTCCACCGCGCCGCCCGTGACGGTGGAGGCGCCGATCGTGGTGCTGCCGAGCCGGACGGTGCCGGCCGTGACGGCGTTCAGCGCCGTCTCGGTGATGCGCAGGCGGGTGGCATCGGTGGCGCCGCCGACCAGCACGCCGCGGCCCGCCGTGCGCGGGCCGATCTCCACCGTGGCCGAGGGCGCGGAGATGATGCCGCCCGTGGTGATCGCGTCCGTGCGCAGCGAGATGCTGCCGCCGCCGAGCTGTGCGATGCCGCCGGACAAGGTCAGGCTGTTCGCCACGACGCTGATGGCGCCCGTGCCCGTGCCGACGACGCCGCTCGCGCCGCCGCCGACGGCGACGGCGACACCCGTGCCCGTGATCGCGACGCCGTTGCCGCGCGCCTGGGTGATGCTCAGCGCCGCAGCGCCGGAGGTGAAGGCGAGCGCCCCGGTGGCCCGCGCGTCGAGCGTCGTCACCTGGTTGGCGAGGGTGAGCGCGACGGAGCCGGCGCCGCTGGTCGGGGTGCCATCCTGGCCGCGGATGGTCAGCGTGCCGCCTAGGTCGAGCGCCGCCGACTGCGTGACCGCGCCATTCGCCCGCAGCGTCGCGCCGGCGGCGGTGACGGCGCCACCGAGCGCGATCGATCCGGTCGTGCCGCTCGCGACGAGCGTGACGTTGCCGCGCGTCGCGCCATCGGCCGTGCTGAGCGGGCCGGCGACGCTGAGCGAGGTGCCGCGCAGCGCGAAGGCCTCGCCCTGGGTCGAGCCGCCGACAAGCCGGATGACGCCGTTCGCCCCGAGCAGGTCGACGCTGTTGTTGTTGCCGGTGACCGCGACCGTCAGGTCAAGCGCGGCGCCGGGCGCGGCCGAGAGCGGCGCGAGCACCGCCGTCGTCGCCTGCGTGATGTCGCCCTGCGCCTGGAGGACGGCGCTGTTGGCCTGCAGCGTGCCGTTGAGCGCGAGGTCCGCGGTGCCGGTCAGCGTGATCCGCGCTTCCCCGGCGACGGAGAGCGTCTGGCCCGCGGCGAGCGTCGTGTCGCCCGTCGCGGCGAGGGTGAAGTTGCCCGCGAAGGTGCCGCCGGTGAGCAGGTTGATCTCGCCATTGGCCTGGCCGAGCGTGATGTTGCCCGCGGCGGCGAGGCTGGCGGCGAGGTCGATCGGCGTGTTCGCGCCGGAGCGATGGGCAATGGTCCCGGCGCTCTGGCTGATGCCGGTCTGCGCGACGAGGTTGAGGTCGGTCGCGCGCACATTGGCGCCCAGTTCGATCGCGCCGGTCTCCGCCGTCAGCGTCGCGACATTCGCGGTCAGCGCCCCGGTGGTGCGTATCGCTTCCGCCGTCAGGGTGAAGTCGCCGGCCGCGGTGCTGGCGCGGAGCTCGACGGGGCCGTTGCCCGTCTGGTCGAGGGTGACGGGGCCGCTCGTCGTGTTCGCCGTCAGCGGCAGTTCGACGGGCGTGGCCGGCGTCGAATCACGGTGCGCGATGGTGCCGCCGCTTTGCGTGACGCCCGTGGCGCCGGACAGGGCGAGGCTGGTCGCACGGATGTCGCCCGCCAGCGTCAGCGTGCCGGTGGCGGCGGTCAGGCTCGTCGCGTTCGCGGTCAGGCTGCTGCCGACGCGCAGCGTATTGGCCGAGACGGTGAAGGTGCCGGCGGTCGCGCCGCTCGCGCCGAGGGCGAAATTGCCGTTGCCGGACTGCGCCAGCGTGACGTTGCCCGCGGAGGAGATGGCGGAGAGCGGCAACTGCGTCGTCGCGCTGGTGCGGTGCTGGATGTTGCCGCCGGTCTGGGCGATGTCGCCGCTGGCCGAGAGCACGACGGCGGTCGCCCGCACATTGGCGGCGAGGCTGATCGCGCCCTGGTTCGTCTCGAGCGTCAGCGTGCCGTTGACCGAGAAATCCGCGCCCGCGCGCTGGACGATGTTGCCGTCCGTCACGCCGGTGCCGACGCCCGCGCGCAGCGTCACATTGCCCGCATTGGTGCGGTTGACGGTGCTGTCGACGATGATCTGGCGATTGGCTTCGAGCGTGACGTTGCCGGCGGCGAACCCCGCGAGCGCGGCGGCGTCGATGCGGACCCAGTCGTTCGCGTTGCCCGTCGCGGCGCTGAACGTGCCCCCCGCGCCGATGGTGCCCGAGGGATCCGTCACCGTGCCGAAGGGCACGGTCGGCGTGCCGCTCGAGGAGATGATGATGTTCTGCGGGTCGAGCAGGAAGTCGCCGAGCGCGCCGTTGCCCGCCGTCAGGTCGACGATCCCCTGCAGCACGAAGGCGCCCTGGCCGGACACCTCGATGAAGCCGCCATTGCCGGACGTGGCGCCGCCGCGCGCGGTCAGCGTGCCGCGCATCTCGGTGCGATCGGCGCTGTTGACGACGATCTCCCCGCCATTGCCGGCTGTGGTGGCGTCGGCGCGGATGGTCGCACCCGCTTCCACCGTCGTGCGCCGGGCCATGGGCTGCTGCCGGCCGCGGCCCGCCGTGCCGACCAGCACGCGCCCGCCGCCCGCCGCGCCCGAGGCATCGACCGTGGCACCCGCGGCGACGGTGACGCCCTCGGTGGCCTGGATCGCGACCGCGCCGCCGCGCGCGCCGGCCCCACCCGTGGCGTCGATCGTACCCTCGACGCGGACGGACCCGCCCTCGGCGCGCAGCACCACCTGGCCCGCGCGGCCATCCGCCGTGGGGGCGGAGATGCGGCCGGTCTGGCGGACCAGGTCCTCGACCAGGTCGGAGGCCGCGTGCGCGGTCAGCAGCACGGAGCCGCCCGGCGCCTCGATGGTGCCGGAATTGGTGACGAGCGCGGCCCCACCCTGCGGCGCCTCGCGCACCGCCTGGGTGACGTCGATGCCGATGAGGCCGTCGCCGGCGAGGTCGAGGACGAAGGTCTCCGCCGCGCCGAGCGCCACGCGCCCGAGCCGCGCGCGGATCACGCCTGAATTGGAGACGTTGGGCCCGACCAGCGCGGCGAGGCCGCGATCGGCGACGGTGATGCTGCCGTGGTTCTCGACGCGCGCCCCGCGGCGCGGCGCCTGGTCGAACGCCATGCGCCCGGCCATGAAGTTCTCGTTGGTGATGCCGGCGGCCGAGGCGATCAGGCTGCCGACATCCACCTGCGCGCCCTGCGCGAAGACCATGCCCGACTGGTTGACGATGGCCACGCCGCCATTGGCCTGCACGCGCCCGGCGATGACCGACGGATCAGGCCCGACGACGCGGTTCAGCGTCCAGGACCCCTGGGAGGGCTGGACGAACTGCACCGTGTGCTGGCTGCCGACGTTGAACTGCTGCCAGTCGATCGCGGCGCGGTTGGTCGACTGGGTGACGGTGGTGCGGCCGGGCGTGCGCGCGATGCCGGCCTGGCCGGCGACGACCTGCCCGCCGGTCGGACCCTGGCCCGGCGCGGGCTGGGCGAGGGCGGGCCCCGCCGCGACCGGCAGCAGCGCCGTGGTGCCCAGCAGCCACAGGCGCGCGGGCTTGCGACGGATCGATGCGCGCGCCGGCGCCGGGGCGGGGGTACGGCCGGCGCGAGCCTGGCCCCGAGGCGCGCGACGGGCCATGTCTCAGAACCTCACAAGCGTACGGAAAATGAGCTGCGTTGCGCGGAGCGGATCGGCGGCCAGGCCCTCGGGGCGCGTCGTCAGGCGGCGCGCCAGTTCAAGGTCCAGTTGCACGGTGTCGGCGACCACCGTCCGCACGCCGCCGCCCCAGGAGGACAGCCGGCGATCGGCATCGGTGTCGAGGTTCTGGTAAGCCCAGCCCATGTCGCGGAAGACGTACAGCTGCGTCGAGCCCCGATTGTTCCCGAGCGCGGGCTCGGCCGGTATTTCGTAGGCCAGATCGAGCTGCAATTCCACTGCGTAACCGTATCCCCAATCGCCGGTCACCTGCCCCGAATAGTAGCCGCGGCCGAGCCGGGACCCGCCCAGGTAGTATTTCTCGGCGGGTGGGAGTACCGATGATGAGTATTGCCCCGACACATACGCCTGAACGTTGACCATCGCCCCGTCGAAGGGGGCGAAGAGCGGCTGGATCCGCTGGTATTCCGCCGTCATCTTGGTGAAGTCGAACTCGCTGCCGATGCGTGTCGCCTGCGTGTCGTTGCTCGCCGTCGCGTCCCACACCGACAGGCCCTGGTGGATGCGCACGGAACCCTGGTTCGTCGCCGCCGGCAGGAAGGGCGCGAATTCGTCGAGCGCCTGCATGTCGAAGCCGCCGCGCCCGGTGCGGATGCGGTCGCGCCCGGCGATGGTCCGCCCGCCGCCGCCGAAGATGCCCACGCCGGTGAAGACGTCGCTGTCGAAGATGTCGAACTGCGCGATCGCCCAAAGGTTGGCGGGGCGGGACCGGATGATCGGGTAGGTCGCGACGACGCCCGCGATGCGCGTCTCGCCCTCATAGCCGATGGCTTCCAACTGGCCCGACGGCGTGGTGTTGCCCATGCCGGCATAGACGCGCACGCGCAGGCCGGAGCCGCCGATGAAGGTCTCGACGCCGCCCTGGACGAACCATTGCGTCGACTGCTCGGCGCCGAAGATCGAGACCTCGGTCCGCTCGCCGTACTCGGTCATCGAGTTCACCCCGGCGACCAGCAGCCCCTGCCAGGGCCCGGTCAGCCGGTAGCCGCGGTTGTCGAGGTTGAAGTAGCCCGACAGCGCCGAGCGGCTGATCTGCGCCACCAGCCGCAGCGCGCCGGGTTCGCCCTGGATCGGCTGCAGCACGCCGCGCACGCGCACGCCGGGGATGTCGGAGGCGAGCAGCAGCGCGCGCTCGACCGCCGCGGTCGAGATCGGCCGGACGTCCTTCACGCGTTCGAGGAAGCGCAGCACCTGCGTGCCGGCCGGCCCGATGTCGCCATCGAGCCGCACATCGGCGACATAGCCCTCGGTGACGGTGAAGCGCGCCTCGTTCCGCCCGCCCGGGCCGGGGACGAGGGTCGCGGCGATCGAGACGAAGGGGTAGCCCGCCCGCCGATAGGCGCCGAGCAGGGCGAGCCGCGTCTCCTCGATCCGCGACAGCGCCACGGTCTGGCCTTCGAGGCCGGAGACGACCGCGCGGATGCGCCGTTCCCGCAGCGCCGTGTTGCCCTGCACCGTGGCGGTCGAGATGGCGACCATGCGGCCTTCGCCCGGCCCGCGGCGCGCGGCCTCGGCGGGCGGCTCGGCGCGCGGCGACAGCACCGGGGCGTCGGGCGGCGCGACGCGCTCGATGATGCGGGACGGCGGCGGGGGCGGGCGCGGGATGCCGCCCGGCGCCTGCGCCGCGGCGAGCGCCGGCAGCGTGAGGATCAGGCCGGCGACGGCCCATCGCATACCGGAATGAGAGCGGAACTGCGCCACGGTGACTCACGAAGCGGTTTTCGTGAGTCTACCGACCGTTAGCCCGATTTCTAAACACGATACGTTGACACAGCGCAATTCCGCGCCGGGCGTCACTTGCGCGCAACGGTTGAAGCCCCCGGCTACTCGCCGATGTTCAGGATCTGCACGCGCCGGTTGCGGGTTTCCGGAACATTATCGCTTGTTGCTACCAGGAGTTGTGTCTCGCCCAGCCCGAGCGTTTCGAGGCGGCCCGGCGCGATTCCGTGCCGCGTGATGAGGCTCGTGCGCACCGCCTCCGCCCGCCGTTCGGACAGGCGCAGGTTCATCGCCCCGTCGCCGACCGTGTCGGTGTGCCCTTCGATGCGGATGCGCGAGCGCGCCAGTTCCGGCGCGGCCAGCGCGCGGGCCAGCGCCGCGACGACGGCGTCGGCCTGCGGCGTCAGCGTCGCCGATCCGGTGGCGAAGGTGACCATCAGCGACACGGCGGGGATCTCGGGCGGCGCCGTTGTCGCGGCCTGGACGGGGCCGCTCGGCGTGATCGGGGCGGTGACCGCGTCGGCCTCCCGCCCCGGGATGCGGATGCCGCGGGTCAGGTTGCGCACGATGCTGTCGGCCATCGGGTCCGGCGCGGCCGGGGCCTGGGCGGCGGCGGGCAGGGCGGACAGCCCGGCGAGCAGGGCAAGGAGCGGGGCACGCATGGGGGCGACCTCCAGACTTCGTGCGCGCACTACAGCATATCCGGCGCCGGGCGTGGTGATGTGGGTCAACCGAAGCGCGCGATGGCGAAGTCCGCGGGCATCCTCTCCCGCCCCAGCACGGCATCCGCCGTCATCCGCCCGCAGACGGGGCCGAGCGTGTAGCCGGAGGAGGTGACGGCGGCGAAGAGCCCCGGGCAGCCGGGCGCCTCGCCCAGGATCGGCGCGCGGTCGATATGCACGTTCATCCCCGTCCAGGCGCGCAGCACCGAAAGCCCGGCCACGGCGGGCACGACATGGCCCGCGACCCAGAGGTTCCCCTCGATGCTGGTGCGCCGGTTGCGCGTGGCGCCCGTTGCCGGGTCGTGCGTGCCGGGCCAGGCGCCGCCGATCAGCAGGTGCCCGTGCGGCCCCTGCTTGAGCGAGAGATGCCGCCCGGCATGGGCGACCAGATGCGGGATGAGCGGCCCCGTCGCCTCGGTCGCGATCACCTGCTGCACCAGCCCGCCGACCGGCAGCCGCACCCCCGCCAGCGCCGCGATCTGCCCCGACCACGGCCCCGCCGCGACCACGACGCGCCCGGCGCGGATCGTCGCGCCTTCGGTCGCGACCGCGAAGCCGGCGCCCTCGCGCGAGATGCCGGTGATGGCGACGCCGCCCGCGACCCGCGCGCCCGCCCGCCTGGCCAGCGCCAGCAGCGCCGCCGTGCCGCGCAGCGGGTCGATCTGCCCTTCCGCCGGGCAGAAAGCCGCGCCCATGAAGCGCGGCGCGAGATAGGGGGCGACGTCGCGCAACTCGTTCGCGCCGAGCACATGCGTCTCGATGCCCGCGCCGCGCTCGACCGCGGTCTTGCCGCGCAGCCATTCGAACTCGGCCTCGGTCTCGGCGAGCATCAGCCCGCCTTCCGTGCGGATGCCGCAGGCCTCGCCCGCGTCGCGCGCGATCTCCTTCCACAGATCGATGGAGCGCGGCCCGAGCGGCAGCGTCGCGGCGGCGGGGCCCGCGGTGCCGAGCGCTTCCGCCTTGTCGCCGAAATCATAGGGCAGCAGCTGCACATGCAGGCTGCCGGCATTGGCGGTGCTGGCCGCGAGGCCGGGTTCGGAGCGGTCGGCCACCAGCACGTCGACGCCCTCGCGCGCCAGATACAGCGCGGTGGACAGGCCGAGCACGCCGCCGCCGATCACCAGCACCTCGCAGGCCCGGTCGGCGGGTGCGAGCGGCACGCTGGGGCTGCGCCAGGCGATCGGCGCGGGGGCCTCGATGACGGGGGCGTCGATCTGCGCTTCCGGCACCTCCCGCATCAGCGCGGCGGCGGGGATGGGGCGGATCGGCGCGCGCGGCGCGGCGAAGGCGGCCTCGGCCGCCGGCGCGCCGGCGAGCCGCGCGACCGCGGCCGCGCACATGCGCCCCTGGCAGCGGCCCATCCCCGCGCGCGTTTCCTTCTTGAGCGCGGCGAGCGTACGCGCCCCGCCCGCCATGGCGGCGCGGAGGTCGCCCGCCGTCACTTCCTCGCAGCGGCAGAGGATGGTGGCATCCGCGATGGCCGCGACGTCGAAGGCGGGGGCGGCGAAGATGCGCCACAGCGCGCGCTGGAAGGCGACGGCGCGGTCGAGGTCCCGCCGCGCGCCAGAATCCTCCGGCGCGGCGAGGCCGATCTCCCGCGCCGCGGCGAGGCCGGCGAGCCGCCCGCGCGCCAGCGCGATGCGCGACCCGCCGATCGCCGCGCCGTCGCCCACGGCGAAGACGCCCGCGACGCTGCTGCGGCCTTCTTCATCCGTCTCGGTCTCGAGCCGCCCGATCTCCGCGCCGGGTCCGTCCGTCGCGAAGCGCTGCGCGCAGCCGAGGGCGCGGGCGAGCCCGGTTTCCGGCTGGAAGCCCATGTTGAGCGCGGCGGCGCCGGCCTCGATGCGGCGCTCGCCCGATGGTGTCGCGATGCGCAGCGCTTCGAAGCGGTCCGTGCCCTCGCAGGCGAGGATGGTGCCGCCCCAGATCACCGGCACCCCGGCGCGCTGCAGCGTGGCGATGTAGCGCAGCCCGTCCCAGGCGAGATCCGGGGAGGATCTCGCCAGCGCCAGCAGGTCGCGCCAGGCGGCCAGGCCCGGCTTCGGCGCGGCTTCGACCACCGCGGCGACCCGCACGCCGCCGGCGAGCAATTCGTAGGCGAGTTGCAGGTTCAACGGGCCGGATCCCGCGATCACCACGCGATCGGCCGGGCTGACGCGCTGCGCGCGGGCGAGCGTCTGCATCGCGCCCGTCGTCATCACGCCCGGCAGCGTCCAGCCGGGCACCGGAACGGGCCGTTCATGCGCGCCGGGGGCGAGGATGAGGCGCCGTGGGCGGAAGGTGGTGGCCGCGCCGTCGACGAGGGCCGCGATCTCCTCCGGCGCGAAGCCGCCCCAGACGGTGGCGCCATGGTGGATCGTGACGCCTGCGGCGCGGGCTTCGGCGAGCAGCGCGGCGCCCTGGCGGAACTGCGCGTCGGGGGCCGCGTGCGCGTGGCTTTTCGCCAGCGGCTTGAAATACTGGCCGCCGGCCTCCCCGCGTTCGTCCAGCACGACCACGTGCGCGCCCGCCCGCGCGGCGGCGATGGCGGCGGAAAGCCCCGCGGGACCCGCGCCGACGACCAGGATGTCGCAGGCTTCCTCGCGCGATGCCTCGGCTGCCGCGGCGAGCGGCGCGGGGTCCGCCGGCGGGGCGCCGTCCACGCGCATGCCGGCTTCCGCCTTCACCAGGCAGGCGCGCTGGCCGGCGCGGCCATCCACCGTGACGACGCAGTCGAAGCAGGCGCCCATGCCGCACCACAGGCCGCGCGGCGCGCCCTTCGCTGTCTCGCGGAAGGCGAGGATGCCGGCGGCCGAGAGCGCGGCGGCGATGGACTCGCCTTGCAGCGCCTCGACCTCCCGCCCTTCGAAGGTGAAGCGGATGGGTGCCGAGGCGCGCGTGATGGCGGGGGAGGTGAGTCGCATGCCCTTGCCGGGAAGGAGAAAAGAGTTTCCGATCATCGCACGCGCCCCGCGCGCGTCCATCCCCGGAGGCCGCATGTCCCGAGAGCCCTTCCGCGGCACCTACACGGTGCTGATCACGCCCTTCACGCCCGACGGATCGGCGGTGGACCACGCGGCGCTCGCACGGCTCGTCGAATACCAGGTGCGGGAGGGCGTGCGCGGGCTGATCCCGCTCGGGTCCACCGGCGAGTTCCTGTCCGTCTCGCGCGAGGAGCGCGCGGCGATCGTCGAGACGGTGATCCGCGCGGCGAAAGGCCGCGTGCCCGTCGTCGTCGGCACGGGGGCGGAGGATACGCGGGAGGTCGTCGCGACATCCAAGGAAGCCGAGGCCCAGGGCGCGGATGGGGTGATGATCATCCCGCCCTTCTATTCGGTGCCGACGCTGGCGGAACTGGTGCACCACTACGACACGGTGGCGCGCGCGATCGGCATCCCGATCATGGTCTACAACAACCCGGCCACGGCGAATGTCGACATGACGCCGGCGATGCTGGCCGAGATCAGCCGCATCCCGAATTGCCGCTACGTCAAGGAAAGCACGCTGGAGGCGACGCGCGTGCGCGACATCATCGCGCTGTGCGGCGAGCGGATGGAGGTCTTCGCCGGCGTGCTCGGCTACGAGAGCGCCTGGCTGGGCGCGATCGGCTGGGTCGCGGTGTGCAGCAACGTCGCCCCCCGCCTGTCGAGCGAGATGTTCGACGCCGCCGCCTTCGAGGCGAACCGCGACAAGTCGCTCGCGCTCTATCGGAAACTGGCGCCGCTGCTGCCCTGGGTGGGCGGGCCGCGCTACGTGTCGGGCACCAAGGCGGCGTTCCGGCTGATGGGCATGGACATGGGTCCGCCGCGGCCGCCGCGCCTGCCGCTGCCTTCGGCCGACATGCCCGCGCTGGCGCAGGTCTTGCAGGGCATCGGGCTGATGAGCGTCGCCGCCCAGGCGGCGGAATGACAGGGAGCGCACCATGATGGACCGTCGCCTTTTCCTCGCCGCCGGCACCTCGCTGCTGGCGAGCCCGGCGCTGGCGCAGGCGCCCGCCTGCACCCAGGCCGTGCCCAACAGCGAGCTGGTCAAGGCCGGCACGCTGACGCTGTCGACCAACCCGACGCTGCCGCCGATGCAGTTCGTGGACGGGCAGGGCGTGCTGCGCGGCATGCGCGTGGAACTCGGCGCCGAGATCGCGCGCCGGCTCTGCCTCCAGGTCGAGCATGTGCGCGTGGAATTCGCCGCCATGATCCCCGGCCTCGCCGCGCGGCGGTGGGACATGATCAACACCGGCATGTTCTACACCGAGGAACGCCAGCGCCTGATGTGGCTGGTGCGCTACGAGCAGCAGGCGATCAGCGTGTCCGTCCCGCGCGGCAACCCGCGCAACATCCGCCGGATCGAGGACCTCGCCGGGCTGCGCGTGGGCGTGGAGCAGGGCGGCTTCGAGTTCCGCCGCACCACGGACATGTCGAACGACCTGCGCGCGCGCAACCTCGCGCCGCTGACGATCCGCGCCTTCGACAACTTCGCCGTATCGTTCCAGGCGCTGCGCGCGGGGCAGCTCGACGCCGCGATCTCCATCGACAGCACGGGCAAGGAATATGACGACCGCGGCGAATTCACCCGCGCCATCTCCGGCCTGTACGGCACGCCGATCAATTTCGGCTTCCGCTCCAGGCCGCTGGCCGAGGCGGTGGCCCGCGCGCTGACCGCGATGAAGGCGGACGGGTCCTTCGATGCTCTGCTCGGCCGCTTCGGCGTCACCGCCTATGACGGGCCCTTCGAGGTGGTGGGGCCGAGCTGACGCGCCGCGCCCGCGGGTCCTGACCGATGCAGGTATGGCGCTGGGACGGCTTCTTCGATTCGCTCTTCAACGCCTACCTGTTAGAAGGCGCGCTGATCTCGGTGGGGCTGACGGCGGGCTCGCTCGTCTTCGGCCTTGTCATCGGCATCATGATCGCGCTGGCGCGGCTGTCGGAACACCGCGCGCTGTCCGCCTTCGCGGCCTTCTACTGCTGGTTCTTCCGGGGCACGCCGCTGCTGGTGCAGCTGCTGATCATCTACACCGGCCTGCCGCTGATCGGGCTGCGCTTCGACGTTTGGGAAGCGGCCCTGATCGGCATCTCGCTGAACGAGGGCGCCTACCTGTCCGAGATCGTGCGCTCGGGCATCCTTTCGGTGCAGAAGGGGCAGCGGGAAGCCGCGCTCGCGCTCGGGCTGCATCGCGGCCAGGTGTTCCGCCTGGTGACCTGGCCGCAGGCCTTCCGCGTCATGATCCCGCCGCTGGGCAATTCGGTGAACGGGCTGCTCAAGACGACGTCCATCGCCTCGGTCATCAGCGTCGACGAATTGCTGCGCCGGACCCAGCTGCTGATCCAGGAACGCTTCCTGGTGCTGGAGCTGTTCGTCGTCGCCGCGCTCTACTACCTGCTGATGACGACGCTGTGGGACGTGGTGCAGCGGCGCCTGGAACGCCGCTACGGCCGCGGCTACGGGACGGAATCCGCCGACCGGCGGTGACAAGCCCCGCGGCGCGGGATACCATTATGGTATCGCAATGGATGCCAGCGCCGCCGACTTCGTCCCGCCGATGCCGCCGCCGGTCGGGCGCGCGCTCTCGGCCTTCGCCGGCCTGCTGCAGGCGCGGCGGGACGTCCTCTCGATCTTCCCCGAGGACGCCTATCGCCGGCAGGTCTTCTCCGCCCGCCTGCCCGGGCGGCTGATCCTCGTCGCCAATACCCCCGACGTGGTGCGGGCGGTCTTCGTCACCCGTCACGAGACCTACCAGCGCAAAAGCCGCTTCCTCGAGGATGCGCTGCGCCCGGTGATCGGCGGCAGCGCCTTCATCGCATCCGGAGAGGACTGGGCGGAAAAGCGCGGCGCCATCGTCCCGCCGCTGCACCCATCCGTCGTCTCGGGCTTCGAGCCCTGCTTCGAGCAGGCAGCCGCGGAACTGGCCGAGGACTTCGCCCGCGCCGAGGGGCCGGTCGACGTCGCCGTCGCCTATGCCGCGGCGATCACGCGGGTCATGCTGCTCGCCGTCTTCGGCCCCGGCGTGGCGCGGGAGGAAGCGGCCGAGATCGCGCGCACCTTCACCGCCTACCAGGACGCGGCCGAGGTGGTGGACCTGTTCGGCCTGATCGGCCTGCCGGACGTGGCGGGCTGGCTGACCCGCGCGCGCGCCAATCGCCTCGCCGCCGAGATCCGCGCGCGCGTCGCCGCCCTGCTCGCCGCCGCGGGGCCGGAGGGCGGGACGCCGCTGCTCGCTTCCCTGCGCGCCGCGCGGCGGGAGGACGGCTCGCCCATCCTCGCCGGCGAAAGGCTGCTGGACGAGGTGGTGATGCTGCTGCTGGCCGGCAGCGAGGGTGCCGCGATCACGCTGACCTGGACGACGATGCTCGCCGCGCTGCACCCGCCTTCGGCCGACCGCATCGCGATCGAGGTGCGGGCCTCGAAGTCCCACGACTACACCCGCGCCTTCATCCAGGAGGCGATGCGGCTCTATCCGCCCGTCGCCGTGCTCGCCCGCCAGGCGACGCAGCCGGATCGCATCCGGCGCTGGCGTGTCCGCAAGGGCGATGTGGTGCTGGCCGTGCCCTGGCTGCTGCACCGGCACGAGGAATTGTGGGAGGCGCCGCACCATTTCCGCCCCGAGCGTTTCCTCGGCCCCCAGGCGCGGCCGCGGCCGCGCTACGCCTACCTGCCCTTCGGCATCGGGCCGCGCATCTGCGCCGGGGCCGCCTTCGGCATGGCGGAGGTGCGGACCTTCGTCACCACCCTGTTCCAGCGCTTCCGCTTCGCGCTGGCCCCCGGCTTCACGCCGCGGCCCAATTGCCGGCTCGCGCTGCGCCCGCGCGGGGGGATGCACCTCGTCGTCACGCCGCGCTGAGGCTTGTCCGCGCCGCCGCCGCGCCGCACCATCGCGGCGCAGCAGACGGGGGCAGACCATGGCGGAATTCGACCTGGCGGTGCGGGGCGGGCAGGTGGCGACGGGCTTCGGCACGGTGCGCTGCGACATCGGCGTCAAGGACGGGCGCATCGTGGCCCTGGCCGAGCGCATCGCGGACGCCGCCCGCGTGGTGGAGGCGGACGGGCTGCTCGTGCTGCCCGGAGGCGTCGACAGCCATTGCCATATCGAGGAACCTTCCCGCGGCGGATACGCCAGCACCGGCGCGGCCGAACCGCCCGTGACGGTGAACGAGGAGACCTTCGCCACCGCCTCGGCGGCCGCCTTCGCGGGGGGGACGACCTCGGTCGTCTGCTTCATCCCGCAATGGAAGGGCTTCGGCGTCTGGGACCGCTACGTCGACTACCGGGCGCGGGCGGCGCGCGGGATGCTCGACCATTCCTTCCACCAGATCATCTCCGACCCGACCGACGCGGTGATGGACCAGGAGGTGCCCCGCGTGGTCGCGGAGGGCGTGCGCAGCCTGAAGGTGTTCCTGACCTATGAGCCGCTGCACCTTTCGGACGCGCAGTACCTGCGCGTGCTGACCAAGGCGCGGGAACTGGGCTGCCTCGTCACCGTGCATTGCGAGAACTACGAGGCGATCAACTGGCGCACGCATGAACTGCTGAAGCACGGCATGACCGCGCCGAAATACCACGCCTGGGCGCGCCCGCCGGTCGTCGAGCGCGAGGCGACGCACCGCGCCATCGCGCTCGCCGAGCTGGTGGACCAGCCGATCCAGGTCTTCCACGTTTCCTGCGCGGAAGCGGCCGAGGAGATCGCCCGCGCCCAGGCGCGCGGCGTGAAGGTGTGGGGGGAGACCTGCCCGCAATACGTCGCACTCACCGCCGCCGACATGGATCGCCCCGGCTTCGAGGGCGCGAAGTTCATGTGCAGCCCGGCGCCGCGCACGAAGGAGGAACATGCCCGGGTGTGGGAGATGATCCGCCGCGGCACGCTCGACGTCATCTCCTCCGACCATTGCGCGTTTTCCTTCGAGGGGGATCGCGGCAAGCGGCAGAACGGGTCGGATGCGGTGTTCCGCGACATCCCGAACGGCATCCCGGGCTTCGCCGCGCGGCTGCCGATCATCTTCAGCGAGGGCGTGTCCAAGGGCCGCATCACGCTGGACGAATTCGTGCGCCTGACCTGCACCAATCCCGCGCGGCTGATGGGGCTCGCGCCCCGCAAGGGCATGATCGCGGTGGGCAGCGACGCGGACCTCGCGCTGTGGGATCCGAAGAAGAAGGTCACGATCACCAACGCGCTGATGCAGCACGCGATCGACTACACGCCCTACGAAGGCATGGAGGTCACCGGCTGGCCGGTCGCGACCATCCGCCGCGGCGAGGTGGTGATGAAGGACGGCAAGGTGCAGGCCGAACCCGGCACCGGCCGCTTCCTGCCGCGCGCGCCCTACGAGATGATCCGCCCGCGCGGCATCACCCCGGACGGCTTCGACCCGGCGCCGTCCCGCGCCTTCAGCTGACCGGCTCGGCGTAGCCCACGGCCCAGAGCCCGGCCTCGTCGTAGTCGAGCGCCGTCGCATCGGTGACCGGCGCGGCGGCGAGAAGCGCGTGGATGCGCGCCCGCGCGGCATCCACGCGGCGCTGCATCCCTCCCGCGCGCGGCGGCGTCGCCGGCGCGGCCAGCAGCCCCGCGCCGGACCAAGCGAGGCGCGTCGTCCAGGTTTCCCGCAGGTCCGGCCCGCGGCCCCGGCGCAGCACCGTCTCGTGCCGCAGCAGCAGCGCGTCGCGGGCGGCCGTCGCCTCCAGCGTGCCGGTCATGCGGCGGGACGCTGCGCTGGTCTGGGCGTCGCGGAAGGACAGCGTCTCGATGCCGAGGATGCGCAGTCCCGCCGCATCGTCCCAGCCGATCGCCGCGACCAGCCGCTGCGCGACGCCGGTCCCGCGATTGCCCTGGAATTCGGCGAGCAGCACCTCCCGCCCCGCGAGCGGCAGGGCGCGCAGCACGCGGCCATCGCCGTACCAGGTGGGCAGGCGGACCTCGCCCTGCGCCCCGAAGGCGATGGCGAAGGCCTCGCCGCGCTCGCCCCGCAGGGTGCGCGTCGCGATGCGCGTGCGCGGCGCGCCGGGGCGGAGCGCGATGGCAGTCGTGGCGGCGCGGGCCTGCCGCGAAAGAAAGGGCGCGGCAAGGGCGGCGAGGAGCAGCGGGCGGCGGGGGATGGTCATTCTGGCGCAGGATTACACCGGCACGTGCGGCGCGCGGCACCGAAGCGCTTCATGCCCGCCATGCGGCGTCCTTGCCCATCCGCGACCACACCGCGCCGATCCGGCCGGCCTCCGCGCATCGATGATGGAGGGCACAGGACACCCGATCATCCGCGTCCGGCCGGGCGTGCCCTGGCATGACGCCGTCGGCATCAGCAGGTGAGCGCCCAGAGGCGGCGAAGGTCACGCTCGACCGGCGCCGCTTCCGTGAAGCCCGCCACCCGCCGCAGCCGCGCGACATCGGCCACCATGACGGGAACCTCCCCCGGCCGGTCGGGCAGGGCGCCCAGGCGCGGCAGGTCCGGCCGGCCGGCGATGGCGGCGATGCCCCCGACCAGCGCGCGGATCGCGCGCCCCTCGCCCGAGGCGACGTTCACCGGCCCTTCCAGGCGGGAGGCCGCGACCGCGGCCAGCGCACGGCCGGCGAACCAGGTGCTGGAGAAGTCCCGCACCGGCGTGCCGGAGGCGACATCCGCCGGCCGTCCCTGTCGCAGCGCGCGCATGACGGAGGGCACGAGCCGGTCCGGATGCTCCCCGGGCCCGAACAGGTGGAACAGCCGCGCCCAGGCGACGGACACGCCGGTCCGCGCCGCCAGGCCCATCAGCCGTTCGGCGAGCGCCGCCTTGGCCTGGCCATAGGGCGTATCCGGCGCGACGGCGCGGGTCTCCGGCCAGGGCAGCGCGTCGTCCCGGTCGGCGGCGGCGTATTCCGCGCAACTCCCGATGCCGAGGATGCGCCGCCCGCCGGCGGCGGCGAAGGCCCGCGCGAGGTCGGTCGAGGCCTCGAGCCAATCGGCGTTCTCCGGCGCGGTCCAGAAGCGCCCATGGGCCACGACCCAGGCGGCATGGACCAGCACGGTGGGGCGGATGTCGCGGAGCAGGGCGGCGGCGGTGCCAGGGGCGAGCAGGTCGGCGCGATGGCCGAAGGCCGCGCCGGCCGGGGCTTCCGTCGTTATATGCAGAATTGCATGCACCTCGAACCCCGCGGCGGCGAGCGGTCCGACCACCTGCCGCCCCACGAAGCCCGCCGCGCCCGTGACGAGCGCCCGTTCAGCCATGGTCCGGCCAGGACCGGTCGCGCTCCGACATCACTGCCGGCGTCGCGGGCCAGGCGATGCCGAAGGCCGGGTCGTCCCAGCGCACCCCGCGCGCGAGCTCCGGCGCATGGGGCGCGTCGATCAGGTAGTCGAGCGCGGCATCCTCGGTCAGCGTCATGAAGCCATGCGCGCAGCCAGGGGGGATGAACAGCGCGTTGCCCTCCCGGGCGGACAGCGTGACCGCGATCCAGCGCCGATGCGCCGGGCTGTCGGGCCGCAGGTCCAGCACCACGTCATGCACCCGGCCCGAGATGCAGCGGACGAGCTTCGCCTCGGCCCGCGGCGCCGCCTGGTAGTGCATCCCGCGCAGCGTGTGCCGCCGCGCATTGTCCGACCGGCTGGCCTGGACCGGGCGGAAGCCGATGCCGGCGGCGGCGAAATCCTCGGCGCACCAGAGCCGCGTGAAGGCGCCGCGCGCATCCCGGGATGGGGCGGGCAGCACCTCCATCACGCCCGGCAGCGGGGTCGGGCGGAACATCATCGCGGAGCGACCTCCCGCATCTCCGGCACCGCGACCAGCAGCCGTCCGGCGAAGCCCGCCCCGCGCAGCTGGCCGGCGACCTCCCGCGCGATGTTCCAGGGCAGGATCAGGATGTCGTCGAGGCCGAGGGCGAGCAGCGCCTCGGGCGTCACCACCGGCACATGGCTGCCGGGCAGCAGCCGCCCCTGCTTGGCCGGGCTGCGGTCGGCGACCGCCAGGATGTCCCCCGCGCGGACGCCGGCGGCGTTCAGTAGCGTGTTGCCCTTGGCCGCCGCGCCATAGGCGCCGATGCGCCGGCCTTCCGCCCGCGCCGCCGCGAGCCAGGCGCGGAAGCCCGCCACCACGCGCTGCGCGCGCGCATCGAAGCCACGGTAGAATTCATCGCGCGCGACGCCGCGCGCGGCTTCCTCGGCGCGCACATCGGCCAGCCGCGCGCTGCCCCGGCGCGGCGCGGCGGAGGAGAAGACGCGCAGCGACCCGCCATGCGTCGGCAGGCGCTCCACGTCGAACACGACCAGCCCGTGCCGCGCGAGCAGCCCTTCCATCGCGTGCAGCGACCAGTAGGCGTAGTGCTCGTGGTAGATCGTGTCGAACTGCACGCCATCGACCATGGCGATCAGGTGCGGCGCCTCGATCGAGACGATCCCGGCTTCGCCCGCCAGCACCGCGAGGCCGGCGGCGAAGTCGTTCACGTCCGGCACGTGGGCGAGCACGTTGTTGGCGACGACGAGATCGGCCGCGCGGCCGCGCGCTGCGACGATCTCGGCGGCCGTCGCGCGGCCGAGGAAGCGGGCTTCCGTCGGCACGCCGGCGGCGCGCGCGACCTCCGCCACGTTGCGCGCCGGCTCGATGCCGAGGCAGGGGATGCCGGCCGCGAGGAAGTGACGCAGCAGGTAGCCGTCGTTGCTCGCCGCCTCGATCACGAGGCTGCCGGGTCCGAGGCCGAGCCGCAGCGCCATCTCCGCCGCGAAGCGCCCGGCATGGGCGACCCAGCCATCGGACATGGAGGAGAAATAGGCGTAGTCCTCGAAGATCCCGACCTCGTCCACCACCGTGTCCAACTGCACCAGCCGGCAGCCGGTGCAGACCAGGGCGCGCAGCGGGAAGGCGGGCTCGCGCCGCGCCGCTTCGGCGTTCGGCACGTAGGAATTGGCGACCGGCATGCGGCCGAGGTCGCAGAAGACCGGCCCGAGCGGCGCGCCACAGGCGCGGCATTCCGTGACTTCCAGCGCGCCGAGGACGGTCATGCGCGCACCACCTCCTCGACCTTCGCGTAGAAATGCCTGGTGAAGCGGCCGGGCTGGCCGAGCGGCCGGGCGCGGATCAGGTCGCGCAGCGAATGGCGCAGCCGCAGCCGCAGCGCCCGGTCGCAGGCGAGGTCGGCGGCGCGCGCGACATAGTCCGCGACACTGTTCGTCGAGAGATCCGGCAGCCCGGTATTGATGAGGTTGGAATGCGACAGCCGCTCGGGGAAGCCGGGGCCGGCCAGCGTGACCACGGGCACGCCCATCCACAGCGTCTCGCAGGTGGTGGTGCCGCCGACATGGGGCAGGCTGTCGAGCGCGATGTCGATCTCGTTGTAGTGCTGCAGGTGCCGCCCGCGCACGCCGACGAAGGCGATGCGGTCGGGGTCCACGTCGCGCGCGGCGAAGGCGGCGCGCGCATTGGCCTGGAAGGGCGCGGCATTGCCCTCGGGGCGGACGAAGAGGAAGCGCGAGGACGACACCTCCCGCAGCACCGCGGCCCAGGCGTCGAGGCAGGCCGCCGTGACCTTGTAGGGGTTGTTCATGGTGCCGAAGGTGACGCGCCCCGCGCGGTCCTCCGGCAGGCCGGGCAGGATGGGTTCCGGCCCGAAGCCGAGCGGGCCGAGCGCCACCCAGGATTCCGGCATCTCGAAGGGGCGCTCGATCAGCAGCCGCGGATCGGTCGGCGCGAGATGCGGGTCGACGAGGATGTAGTCGATCGCCTCCAGCCCCGCCGAATGCGGGTAGCCGAGCCAGGAGGCGCCGATCCGCGCCGGGCGGCGGGCCATCACCTCCAGCTTGTTCATCGCGGTGCTGCCGCCGAGTTCGAACAGGATGTCGAGCCCGTCCGCGGCGATGCCTTCCGCCACCTGCTGGTCCGGCCGGCGCGGCCACCAGCGGAAGGCGTGGACCGATGGCTCGATGCGCGCCTGCACCGCGTCGCGCTCGCCCTCGTAGAAGGAATAGCAGAAGACCTCGAAGCGATCCCGGTCGTGCTCCATCAGCAGCGGCAGCGCGAAGTAGGAGACGGGGTGGTTGCGCAGGTCGCTCGACATGAAGCCGATGCGGATTTTCCGCCCTGTCGCCAGCGCGGGCATCGCAAGCGGTGCGACCGGCACCACGCCGCGTGCGGCGCGCACGCCCCAGGCGCGGTGCCATTCGAGGATGCGGATGCGGTCCTCGATCGTCGCGACCTGGCCGAGCTCGTAGTGCAGCGGGGCGATGCGCCCATCGGCGAGCCAGCGGCGCGCGAGGTCCGGCAGCGCGCCGGTCGCGGCGAGCCGCGCCTCGTCCAGGCAGCGCTGGAAGATGGTGCGCAGCGGGCGGGCATCCTCGGCGATGCGGTCGCGATGCCGGTCCATATGCGCGACGGCCAGCGCGTAGGCTTCCTCGATATGCGCGGTCTCGGAGCCGTATCGGCTGCGCGCGAGGCTGTCGATGAGTTCGGCCGAGAGCTCGGCATCCGCCGGCCGGTGCGCCAGCGCGTCCCGCAGCACCTGGTTCGCCGCCGCGCGCTCGCCGTCGCCATGCAGGCGGGAGAGCAGGATGGCGGCCTGCGCATGGCCCGGCGCCGCGGCGAGCACCGCGGCGAAGCCCGATCTTGCGGCCTCGATCTCGCCCGCCCGCCAGGCGAGGCGCGCGCGCATCACGCCGATGCCGGGATGGCCGGGATGCATCGATGCGAGCCGGTCGAGCAACGCGCGCGCCTGGTCGTTGTCCCCCGCCTGGAGCAGCAGGCCGGAGAGCTGCAAGCCGGCCTCGAGGTTGCGCGGGTCGACCAGCAATGCGCGGTCGAGGCAGCGCCGCGCGGCATCGGCCTCCCCCGCCGCGGCCAGCGACCTTCCCTGCAGCCGCCAGAATTCCGCGTTGCGCGGTTCGATGCGCGCCGCCCCGGCATAGGCGGCCGCAGCACCCGCGAAGTCGCCCGCGAGGTGCAGCGTGTTGCCGAGGTTGTTCCAGGGGGAGGCGTTGCGCGGTTCGAGCCGCTTCGCCGCCTCGAACGCCGTGGCCGCTTCCGCCAGCCGCCCGGCGCGCTTGAGCAGCACGCCGAGCAGGTTGGTGAGCGGAAAATCCTTGGGACGCCTGTCGAGCGTGGCGCGGGCGGTGGCGATCGCGTCCTCCCGCCGCCCGGCCGCTTCCAGGGCGAGCGCATGGGGCAGCGCGATGGCGGCGGCGGAAGCGCCCAGGCGCACGGCCTCGGCGAAGGCGTCCGCCGCCTCGGCCGGGCGGCCGGTTTCGGCCAGCAGCAGGGCGAGCTGCTGCCAGGGCTGCGGCTGCGTCGGCGCTTGCCCGATCCGGGCGCGCAGCGCGGCTTCCGCGGCGGCGCGGGCGGCCGGGTCAGGCGGGGCGGGGCGGGGGAGTTGGCGGCGATGAGGCGCGGGCATGGCGGGTCAGCGCCTGCCGGGCAGCGCCGGGGGGATGATCATATCGAAAATGTATCGTTTGGCATCGCGCGCAGGCAAGCGTGACCGATCGCCTCCGCCGTGCGGCGTGGCGGAGGCGCCTATCGGGCGCGCTGGCGTCGGGGCGCGTGCCGCCGCGCCGTGCGGCGGTGGATCAGAGCCGCGCGGGGACCTCGGCGATCACCGCTTCCTCGGCATTGGCGAAGGCGAGGCGCAGGTGCCTCTCCTGCCCCGGGCCGAAGAAGGGGCCTGGCAGGCCGAGCAGGCCGCGCTCGACGGCCAGAGTCTCGGCCATCGCGACGGCGTCCGGCGCGTCCTCGGGCAGGCGGAGATAGGCGAAGTACGCGCCGAGCGCGTCGAGGCGCCAGCCAGGCAATTGCCCCGCGGCGCGGCGGAAGGTTTCGGCGCGCGCGGCCATGATGGCGCGGTTGCCGTCGCGCCATGCGGCCAGAGCCGGCACCGCCCAGGACAGCGCCGCCTGCGCGGCGCGCGGCGCGCAGATCTGCATGGTGTCGAGCGCCTTCATCAGCGCCGCGCGGAAGGCCGGCCCGGCCGCGATCGCGGCGACGCGGTGCCCGGGCACGCAATAGGCCTTCGAGAAGGAGTAGAGGTGGATGACGTTGTCCCGCCAGGCCGGGTCGGCGAACAGCGCGTGCGGCGGGGATTGCGCGGGGTCGAGGAAGTCGCGGTAGGTCTCGTCCAGCACCAGCCAGGCGCCGTGGCGGCGGGCGAGCTCGGCGAAGGCGGCGATGACCGCGGGCGGATAGACCGCGCCGGTGGGGTTGTTCGGGCTGACGAGGACGATGGCGCGCACGCCCTGCATCATCCGCGCCGCGCGGTCCGGGTCGGGGACGAAGCCGTCCTCCGCGCGGCATTCGAGCGGCACGCAGGGGATGCCCAGGGCCGAGAGCGCCATGCGGTGGTTGAAGTACCAGGGTGCGGGCAGCATCACCGCTTCCCCCGCGCCGGCGAGCACCGTCATCGCCATGGTGAAGGCGAGGTTGCCGCCGGAGGTGATGGCGATGTCGTCGGTGGCGATGCGCGCGCCGTAGACGCGCGACATGTCCTCCGCCAGGGCGGATCGCAGTGCCGGTTCGCCGTCGATCGGCCCGTAGGAGGATGTGGCCGTGCTGCCTGCGCAGGCGGCGAGTTTCGCCAGCAGGTCGTCATGCGGCGGGTATCCCGGCACGGCCTGGGTGAGGTCGAGCACGCGCCCCGCGCGGCCGTCGTAGCGGGAGGCCCAGGCGCGGACGGAGGGGATGGGTGGTTCTGACGTGGCGCCGATGCGCGGCGAGAGCGGGAAGTGCATGTGCTTCAGGGAACCATCCCTGCCAGGCGCCGTCCATCTGCGAGGGCGGGTGAGGGGTACCGAGGGCCTTTCGGCCCTCGGCGGGGAGGTTCGGAGGGGCGGCGCCCCTCCGGTCACGCATGTTCGGGCCTTTCGGCCCTCGGCGGGGAGGTACGGAGGGGCGGCGCCCCTCCGGTCGCTTACCTTCGGGCCTTTCGCCCCTCGGCGGGGAGGTTCGGAGGGGCGGCGCCCCTCCGATGTTCCTACGCCGCCTCGCCCGCCGGTCGGCCCGTCGCGTGCCGCCAATGGTGCCAGAGCAGCCGTGCGGCCAGCGATCGCCAGGGCGACCAGGCGGTCGCGATCTCCACCAGCGCCTTCGGCTTCGGCCGTTCAGGAAGGTTCTTCAGGTGCGCCAGCCCCGCCGCGAGCGCGACGTCGCCGGGCGGAAAGACGTCGGGCCGTTCGAAGCCGAACAGCAGGTGGACCTGCGCCGTCCAGGGCCCGAGGCCGGGGATGGCGGCGATGGCGGCGATGGCCTGTGCATCGGGCGCGGCGCGCAGTGCGGGCAGGTCGAGCCGCCCTTCCACCACGGCCGAGGCGAGCGCGCGCACATGCGACACCTTGGGGCGGGACAGGCCCGCCCCGCGCAGCGCGTCGTCATCGAGCGCGAGCAGCCCCGCCGGGTCGAGCGCGCCCGGCAGGGCGGAGAGCCGCCCCCAGATCGCGGCCGCGGCCTGGTTGCTGATCATCTGCCCGCAGATCGTCCGCAGCAGGCCGGGGAAGCCGGGGTCGCGCCGCCGCCAGGGAAGGGGGCCGGCGCGGGGCTCGATGCCGGCGAAGTCGGGGTCCATGCGGCCGAGTTCGGCGATGCCCTCGCGCGCCCAGTCGGGAGCGGGGGGTGAGGCGGCGGGCGCCGTGGGAAGCGCGCCCGCCGCCTCGGGGAAGCCGTGCCCGCGGGGGAGGCGGCGGGCATCGGTCCGTGATCGGGAAGGTAGGGTGCGCATGCGGCGAACGAAGCCCGCAAAGGGCCGGGATTGCAACGCTCGGCAACAGCGGCGGCGGCGGTTACGGAAAGATACGCGTTGCCCCCGATGAACGGCGGCGGAACGGGCCCATTGTAACAGGCATGGAGCCAGCCCCGCACATCCTGGTCGTGGACGACGACCGCGAGATCCGCGACCTTCTCTCCCGCTTCCTGGAAAAGCAGGGCATGCGCGTGACCGCCGCGCGCGACGCGCGCGAAGCGCGCAAGGCCTGGCCGCTCGGGCGGTACCACCTCGTGGTGCTGGACCTGATGATGCCGGGGGAACCGGGGCTCGACTTCGCGCGCTGGCTGCGGTCGCAATCGGACGTGCCCATCGTGATCCTGACCGCGATGGGGGAGGAGACGGACCGCATCGTGGGGCTCGAACTGGGCGCGGACGACTATGTCGCGAAGCCGTTCAACCCGCGCGAGCTGCTCGCCCGCATCCGCGCCGTGCTGCGCCGCGCGAGCGGGGAGGGCCCGGCCAAGGAACCGCCGGCCAAGATCATCCGCTTCGCCGGCTGGACGCTGGAACCGGCGCGGCGGCGCCTGCTGAACCCGGACGGGGCCGAGGTGTCGCTGACGGGGGGCGAGTACGAATTGCTGCTGGTGCTGGTCGAACGCCCGAACCGCGTGCTGACGCGCGACATGCTGATGGACCTGCTGCGCGGCCGGCAGGCGGGGCCCTTCGACCGGGCGATCGATGTCGCCGTCTCCCGCCTGCGGCGCAAGCTGGAGGATGACGGGCGCAACCCCAGCCTGATCAAGACGGTGCGCGGCGGCGGCTACGTGCTTGCGGCGACCGTCGAGCGTGGCTGAGCCCCGCCGCCGGATCCGGCTGCCCGCGAGCCTGGGCGGGCGAACCGCCTTCTGGCTGATCCTCGCGCTGATGCTGGTGCAGGCTGCGGGGCTGACGATCCATGCGCTGGACCGCGTGGACCTGCAGCGCTTCATCCATGCGCGGGAGATCGCCGGGCGTGCCTTCGGCGCCTGGCGCACGGCGCTGCTCTCCCCGCCCGACCGGCGGGCGCAGATGCTGGGCGATCTCGACCTGCCGGACGGGCTGACGGTGGATCTCGACCGGGACCCGGCGGTGCGGCTGGGCGCGCCGCTGCCGCCGCCGGAGGTGATGCGGCTGTTCCGGCTCGATTTGGTGAACAGCGGCCCGCCGCGGCTACGGCCGCGGGAAGCGCGGATCGGCGCGCTGCCGCCGGGCGGCTTCGCGGCGGCGCTGCGCCTGCCCGATGGGGAATGGGTCAATATCCGCGTCAGCATGCCGCCGCCGCGGCCATGGCATTCGGGGACCTTCCTCGCCGCCTTCGCGGTGATGACGATCGCGGCCGTGCTGCTGATCATCTGGGCGGTGACGCGGCTGATGCGCCCGGTACGCCTGCTGGCCGAAGCCGCCGACCGGCTGGGGCGCGACGTGAACGCGACGCCTCTGCCCGAAAGCGGGCCGTCGGAGGTCGCGACCGCCGCGCGCGCCTTCAACCTGATGGCCGAGCGCATCCGCCGCTTCGTCGCCGACCGGACGCAGATGCTGGCCGCGATCGGGCACGACCTGCGCACGCCGATCACGCGGCTGCGGCTGCGCGCCGAGTTCATGGACGACGACGAGCAGCGGCGGAAGATGCTGGCCGACCTCGACGAGATGGAGCGGATGATCGCGGCGACGCTCGCCTTCGCGCGCGACGACGCGGCGGCGGAACCGGCCTCGCCGATCGACCTCGCCGCGCTGTGCCGCACGGTGGCGGACGAGGCGACGGATGCCGAGCCCGACAAGGCGGACAGCATCTCCTATGCCGGGCCGGACCGGCTGGTGGTCCGCGCGCGGCCGGTCGCGCTGAAGCGCGCGCTGGCGAACCTGGTGGGCAATGCGCTGGCCTATGGTGGTGCGGCGCGGCTGGTGCTGGCGCCGCCCGAGGCCGGGATCGTGCGCCTGACGGTGGAGGATGACGGGCCGGGCATCCCCGAGGGCGAGCTGGAGGCGGTCTTCGCGCCCTTCCGGCGGCTGGAAGGCAGCCGCAACCGGGAGACGGGCGGCACGGGGCTCGGCCTGACCATCACGCGCAACATCCTGCGCGCGCATGGCGGGGACGTGGTGCTGCGCAACCGGCCGGGCGGCGGGCTCGCGGCGATGGCGAGCCTGCCGGTCTAGAGCGATCTCCGATCGGCCGGGAATGGGCCGGCCGGATGTCCTGCGCCAGTCCGCGGCGCGACATCCGATCACGCTGATCCGGCGTGATCGGATGGTCGCGCGGGGCTACTGCACCAGCCGCAGGCTCGCGAGCTGTCCCGCGATGGTGCGGAAGGCAAGGTTGAGAGCGTCGCGGGTGGGGCTGCGGAAGTAGCCGAAGTTCTCGCGCGGGTCGGTCGCGCAGTTGCGATACAGGTCCTGCGTCGCCGTCGGGAGGTTGTTGTTCGGGTCGAAGACGATCGTATAGATCGTGATCCCCCGGGCGCGGATCGCCGTGCACAAGCGCGCCATGCGCGCGTTGATCTCGGCAGTTCCCTGGGCGTTGTTGTTGATGTTCGTGCCGAGCCGCTCCTCGGACAGGCGCCCGTAGGCTGTGCGGTCGGCATCGTCGTTCGTGATGTGCGCGCCGCCGCCGCCGACGGTGCGCCAGGGCCAGTCCGCGGGGGTGGGCAGGGTGGCGACGGCAGGGTTGTTGGTCACGCAGCGCGGCGTGCCGCCCGTCGTGTTGCAGCGGCCGGGCGCGCCGTCCGGGAAGTCGAACCAGTTGTTCTCGCCATCCGTCATCAGCACGATCGCCTTGGTCATGGCGCGCGTGCCGTAGTCGAGCGGCAGCTGCTGGCCCTCGCGCTGCTCGGTCAGCGCCCAGTCGGCGCGCCAGAGCGGGGAGAGCGTCCCCCAGCCGAGCTGCAGGCCGAGATTGGCCATGGTGCCGCCGCGATGGGTGTGCCGCAGCGCGTCGATCTGGGCGAGGATCGGCGTGCGGTCGCGCGTCAGCGGCAGGACCGCGCGCGGGCAGCCGAGGTTGGGGCCGCGCGCCTCGTTGCCGCGCGCGGCGTCCTCGTTGTCCGTCCCCGGGGCCTCGGGGTTCGGTTCCCACACCGCGTCGTTCCAGGCCGCGGTCGCGTTCGAGACGACGTTGCCGCCGGGACCGGGGATCCAGGGGTTGTCGCCGCGGTTGACCGGCACGTCGGTGGCGAGCGGCGTCGCGGTCCTGATGATGTTGTTGCCGCGCCGGACCCAGAAACTGCCCGTCGGGTTTCCGTTCACGACCTCCCGGCTGTACTCGTAGCGGTTGGACGCCCAGAAATGCGGCCGGAAGCGCACCGTGCTCGGCGACGTCTCGGTCTCGTCGAAGGCGCCGCCGTAGTTGTTGCCGACGCGCGCCTCGACGCAGCCGCGCCAGACGGTGGGCTGGTAGTCGGTGGTGTTGAGGCTGCCGGGCTGGAGCCAGGAGTCGCGTCCGCGGCCGATGTTCACCACCGCCGTATAGGGCACGACCGACACCCACAGGTTCGGCTGGCGCTCCTCCCCGGCGTAGAGGATGTCGATCAGGTCGCGCGCGGCGGTGCGCAGCGCCTGGATGTTGGCCACGCCCATCGAGCCCGTGACGTCGAGCACGAGCGAGAGCTCGAGCCCGGTGCCCTGGCGCTCGGCCACGGCGCTGTCGACGATCGGCGTGTTGCCGCGGTTGATGATGCTGAAAAGCGTGGTCGGCACGGTCGCGCTGCCGGTGACCTGGACGCGGTTGGTGCCGACCAGCGCGACCACCGGGTCGCCGATGGTCGCGCCCATGTAGTTGAAGTTGCGCCCGTTCTGCGAAATGTTGGCCCAGTAGATGGCCTGGACCTGGGCGTTGCGCTCGGCCTCGGGCAAGGCGAGCTGCCGGGCGGCGACGAGGCTCGCGGCGTCGATCGCGGTCTTGAGCCGCGCATTCACCATCCAGATGCGCGTGAGGTCGACGGCCAGGCCGGCGAAGCCGATCACCGCGACAGCGACCACGGCGCTGATCGCGGCGATGGCGCCACGGCGGTTCGGCAGGCGCATCATGTGCAGTCCCTCGCGTTCGAATTGGTCGGGCGCTGCTGCAGGCGCCCCGGCTCCGGGGAGCGGGAGAGGAACATCGTCACGCCGGTAAGCGTGTTCGGCAGGGCGGTGCCGATCAGCCCGGCGCTGATCCGCCAGGGCACGACGATCGCGTAGACCTCGGTCGTGAACAGGGTCTGGTTCTCGGGGATGGTGAAGGCCTGGTTGTTGCGGCCGCGGATGGTGGGGGTGGGCGCGGCCTCGGTGCCGAACAGGCTGTTCGTGCTGCTGTTGCCGGTGCGGATCTGCCAGTTCAGGCGGTTGCTGGTGGCGTTGTTGCGGCTCATCGCCGTGATGATCATGGCGCCGCCGGTCGCCGAATTGACGTCGACGACGCCGCCCGCGATCCGCTCGGCATGGCCCCAGAACTGCGAGGTGTCGCCGGGCGCGTTGATACGGGAGCATTGCGACACGATCTGGCCGATCTGGACCGCGATCATCTCCATGCGGATCTGCGCGCGGAAGACGCGCACGAGGTCCGCCGTCGCCAGCAGGATGAGGAAGAAGACGGGCGCCATGAGCACGAGCTCCGACCCCGCGACGCCGCGGCGGCCGGCGATCGCCCGGGCAAGGCTGCGCCTAGCAGGTGGTGTTTTCGAAGGGCTCATTCTTGATCACGATCGTTGTCTGGTGCGTGAAGCCGTTCGTTCCCCAGAAGCTCGCGGCGACCGGACCGGTGATGAAGGGCTGCCGGTAGCGGATGTTGTAGGAGGTGATCTGCCCGCCGGTGCCCGCCCCCGCCGTGCCGTTGCCCGTCACGCTGCCGACATTGCCCCAGGTCGCGGTGGTGACGGTGAGGTTCGCCCCGGCGCGGATCAGGCCGCCGGTTGAGGAGGAGACGAGCCAGGCGATGCCGGTCGAGCGGCAGCTCGGCAGTTCGGCCGGGGCGGTGCCGGCGCGCTGCCAGTCCGGGATGCTGTTGGTGCCGGTCGCGCCGAAGCGGCTGGCCTTGAGCGCGGCATGGTCGAGCGCGGCGCTGGTGGCCAGCTGCCAGGCGGCTTCCATGGTGCCGATGATGAGGACGAAGAAGGGGCCGCCGACGAGGGCGAGCTCGACCGCCGTGGCGCCGCGGCGGCGGCGGGCGGCGCGGGGCAGCAGGGGCTGCTGCACGGTGGCCTGGGTCGCGGCGTCGGGGGCGGGACGGCGCCGCAGGCGGGCCATCAGGGTGCGAGACGCCGTCATCGCGAAAGAGCGCAGCCGCATCGGAGACTTCTCAAAATTACGACAATCACGAAGGATTGACATGACCTCTCTTAGAAATGAATGGACCGTAAATGTCAAAGCCAATGGGGGTTACGAAATTCACGAAAGAGTGAGGCGTAGGGCGGGGTGTGACCTGACGCCTCTCGCGCGCGCCGAAAAGCCCGTTACAGTCCCGCCCCGTCGCTCAAAAAAGGTCGCAGCACCATGGAATGGGTCATCCTCGGCATCCTCGCGGTGCTCATCATCTGGCTGGTGGTGGTCTACAATCGGCTCGTCGCGCTGCGGCAGGCGACCGGCCAGTCCTGGTCCGATGTCGATGTGCAGCTGAACCAGCGCCACGACCTGATCCCCAACCTCGTCGAGACGGTGAAGGGCTACGCGGCGCACGAGAAATCGACGCTCGATGCCGTGATCCAGGCGCGCAACGCCGCCGTCACCGCCCAGGCGCAGGGGCCTGCCGCCGCGGGCCCCGCGGAAGGCCAGCTGGGTGCGGCGCTCGGCCGGCTTTTCGCCCTGTCGGAGGCCTATCCGGACCTCAAGGCGAACCAAAACTTCCTCGGCCTGCAGTCCGAATTGTCGGACATCGAGAACAAGCTCGCCGCGGCGCGGCGCTTCTACAATGCGTCGGTCGCCGAATACAACGCGATGACGGAAAGCATCCCGGCCGTCTTCTTCGCGAAGTCCATGGGCTTCCAGCAGCGCGGCTTCTTCGAGATCCCCGAAGCCGATCGGGCCGCGGTGCAGGCGACGCCGCAGGTCCGCTTCTAGCGGGCGGGGGGGCGCCGCCATGCAGGCCTTCGGCCTGCGCACCCATGCCTGGAACACCGCCTGGCGGTCGATGCTGCTGCTGGCGGGCTTCCCGCTGCTGCTCGCGGTCATGGCGCTCGGCCTCGGCCTGGTGTTCGGGTCCGAGCAGCGCGACCTCGGCCGCGCCTTCGGCAATGCCCTGCGCAACCTGCCGGGCCTGTATGTCATGGCCTGGGGGGCGGCGATCATCTGGTTCGCCATCGCCTATGCCGCGCACAACAAGATCCTGGACTGGGCGACCGGCGCGCGGCCGGTGACGCGGGCGGAGGAACCGCGGCTGTGGAACCTGCTCGAGAACCTCGCCATCTCCCGCGGCATGCGCATGCCGCGGCTGGCCGTCATCGAGACGCCGGCGCTGAATGCCTATGCGGCGGGGCTGACGCGCGACAGCGGGTCCGTGACGGTCACGCGCGGGCTGATGGACGGGCTCGACGACCGCGAACTGCAGGCGGTGCTCGCGCATGAACTCGCCCATATCCGCAACGGCGATGCCCGGCTGGGGCTGATCGCGGCGGTCTTCGTCGGGGTCATCTCGCTCGGCTTCGACATGATGACGCGCACGCGGCGCGTCGCGCGCGCGGGCTCATCCTCCTCCGACAGCGGCTGGCGGGTGAACGGCAACTCCCGGAACGCGGGGGCGGCGGCGCTGATCGGCGTGCTGATGATCGCGCTGGCCTGGGGGCTGGCCGCGGTGCTGCGGATGATGCTCTCGCGCAACCGGGAATTCCTCGCCGATGCGGGGGCGGTCGAGCTCACCTCGGACCCGGATGCGATGATCTCGGCGCTGCGCAAGGTGGAAGGCCGCGCCGACATGCCGGACGTGTCGCCGCAGGTGCGCGCGCTGTTCCTCGAGGATGCGACGGATTCCGCGCTCTCCTCCCTCATGGCGACGCATCCGCCGATCCCCGATCGCGTCGCGGCGCTGGTGCGCTTCGCCGGCGGCCGCGACCCCGGGCCGATCGAGACGCCGGCGATCGCGGAGGACCAGACCCCGCCCTGGGCGCAGCAATCGGTGTCGGAGGACGAGACGGTGCGCATCGGCCCCGCCGCCGCCCCGCCGGCGCCCGGCGGCCCCTGGTGGCAGGGGCCGGCGCAGCCGGGCAGCGGGAAATCGCCCTGGGGGCCGCGCGGGTAGAGCACTATCCGACCAGCCGGAAACGGCTGATCGGATAGTGCTGTAGCGCGGCCTCAGCCGCCCAGCAGGCGCTTCATCTTCAGCACGGCGCTGTCGGGCGTGGTCAGCACGGGCTTGCCCGTCACCTGCTCGACCAGCCCCTTCGCGCGCGCCAGGCTGAACTGGCCGAGTGCGATGGCGTCGCAATCGGCAAGGTCGCGCGCCGCTTCCATCGCCAGACGGTCATGCGTGGCGAGGTCGCCGGCATCGAGTGCCGCGAGCCCGCCCTCGGCGACCTTCGGCACCACGGTGATGCCGGAGGGGAATTCCGGCGTCATGGACGGGATGGTGCCCTGGAAGGTGACGAGCAGGCCGATGCGCGTGCCCTTGGTCACCGCTTCCTCGATCATCGCCTCGTTCGGCTTGAGCACGGGCATGGGTGCGAGGTCGCGCGCGCAGGCCTCGATGCAGGGGCCGAAGGCCGAGCAGGTGAACAGGATCCCGTCCGCCCCCGTGCCGGCGGCGTAGCGCGCGAGCGTCAGGAAGCGTTCCGTCATGCGCGGCGTCAGCGCGCCTTCGCGCGCGAGGTCCGCCGAGAGGCTGTCGTCCAGCAGGTTCATCAGCACCTGGCCGGGCCACAGCCGCGCGAAGGCAGCCTCGATCGGCGGCGGGGAGTGGCGCAGCGCGTGGATCAGGGCGATCCGCTTCGGACGGCTCATCGGTTGGGGCTCCCGCAACGGCGGAGGGTGGAGGGGAAGTCCCGGCAGTTCGGGAACTCGATCTCATCCGGGCCGAGGCGCCGGACCTCGAGCACATCCGTCCCGCCCTGGCAGCCGAAGGCGGCATCGGGCGGCAGGCGGCCGCCGGGCGTGGGGACGAAGCGGAAGGTCGCGCCGTCCGGGCGCCCGGCGACGGTCTCGATCAGCCGCTGGCGATAGGCGGGGTCGAGGATGCCGCTGCGCAGCACGACCTCCCGCGTGAAGATGACGCTGGGCTGGGCGGTGCAGCGCGCGCCCTCCGTCTCCCCCGCGGGAAACAGGCCGCCGGTCCAGGACCCGAACAGCCATTCATGCGGCATGGGCTGCTGCGCCGCGGCGGGGGCGGCGGCCAGCGCCAGGGCAAGCGCGCAGGCAAGGCGTCGCATCGGCGTGTCTCCTTCCCGTCGTTCAGGCGGCGGCGAGCGCGGGGCGCGGGCCGTCGCGCACCGGCAGGTGCACGATCGCCGCGAAGGCCGCCGCCAGGATCCCGAAGACCCACATCAGGTCGTAGGACCCGGTGCGGTCGAACACCAGCCCGCCCAGGAAGGCGCCGGTGAAGCCGCCGATCTGGTGGCCCAGGAAGACCAGTCCGAAGATGGTCGCGAGCCAGCGCGTGCCCCAGTTGCGCGCGCACAGCGCGACGGTCGGCGGCACGGTCGACAGCCACAGGATGCCCATCAGCGCGGCGAAGATCATGACGCTGGTCGTGGTCTTCTCCATCAGCAGGAAGGCGGTCATCAGCACGCCGCGCGCGGCGTAGATGCCCACCAGCAATTCCCGCCGCTTCCACTTCTGCGTCAGCTCGCCCGAGATCAGCGAGCCCGCGATGTTGAACAGCCCGATCAGCGAGATGGCGCCGGCGCCGACATAGAGCGGCAGCCCGCAGGAATGCACGAAGCCCGGCAGGTGCACGGTCAGGAACGACACATGCACGCCGCAGACGAAGAAGCCGAAGAACAGGCACCAGAAGGACGGGTCGCGGAAGGCGCGGGAGAGCGCGGCGCGCGCCGTCTCGTTGTCCGCCGCGGCTGCGTTGGCGGCCGGGGTCGCCGGCCTGTCGTTGAGCGGCATGGCGAGCGGGATCATCAGCAGCGCCGCCAACGCCATCGCCACCAGCGCCCATTGCCAGCCGAAGCCGGCGATGCCGAGCCCAGCCAACGGCACGATCAGGAACTGCCCGGCCGAGGATCCCGCGGTGCCGAGGCCGACCGCGCGGCCGCGCTTCTCCTCCGGCAGCATGCGGGTGAGGCTCGCGATGATGGTGGGCATGCCGGCCGCCGAGACCGCGACGCCCATCACCACGCCGGCGAAGAAGGTGAAGAGCGGCAGCCCGGCCGAGAAGGCCATGCCGAGGATGCCCGTCGCGTAGAGCAGCGCGCCGCCGATGATCACCTTCCGCCCGCCGAAGCGGTCGGCCAATTGCCCGGTCAGCGGCTGGGAGACGCCGTTGAGCAGCACCTGCAGCGCGATCGCCAACGCGAAGCCCGAGGCGGTCCATCCGTTTTCGGCCGTCATCGGCGCGAGGAAAAGGCCGAAGGATTGCCGCAGCCCCATGGCCAGAATTGCACAGCCTACCGCGCATGCGATGAGCAGGCCGGCGGGTAGCGCGAGGCTGCGGGTCTGGCTGGGTGCGCTCATGAGGGGCTCCTGTCGCGCTGCACCATGTCAGACCGGCGCGGCGGGGCACAACCGGGGCGGCCGCGCGGGTCTGCCATGCGCCCCGCCCCCGCGGTTGACGGGACAGGGGTCGCGGCCTTATTCCCCGCCCCCTCGGTGGCGGCCATAGCTCAGTTGGTAGAGCGCCAGGTTGTGGTCCTGGATGTCACGGGTTCGAGTCCCGTTGGTCGCCCCATACCCCCCCTTCCTTGCGGTGCGCTGGCCTTCGGGCAGGATGAGCGGGCTTCTTCCAGGGGGAACGGTTCCATGCACATCACGCTCAACGGCCGCGGCGCGCTGATCACCGGCGGGTCGAAGGGGCTCGGCCTCGCCATGGCCAAGGCCTTCGCGCAGGCCGGCGGCAATGTCGCGGTCGTCGCACGCGGGGCGGAAGCGCTGGCGCAGGCCGAGGCCGAGCTGCGCGACGCGGCGCCCACCGCCAAGGTCGTGGCGATCGCCGCGGACATCCGCACGCCGGAAGGCTGCGCCCAGGCCCATGCGGGGGCGGTGCGCGCGATCGGCCAGGTGGACATCCTGGTGAACAATGCCGGCACCTCCCAGCGCGGGCCGTTCCTCGAGGTGTCGGACGCGCTGTGGCAGGACGACCTCGACCTGAAGCTGTTCGCGGCGGTGCGGCTGTCGCGCCTGGTGCTGCCGGGGATGCGGGACAGGAAGTGGGGCCGGATCATCAACGTGCTCAACATCGGTGCGAAGGCGCCCAAGGCGACGAGCACGCCGACCTCCGTCTCCCGCGCCGCGGGCATGGCCCTGACCAAGGCGCTGGCGAACGAGTTCGCGCCCGACAACGTGCTGGTGAACGCGATGCTGGTCGGCATCATCGAGAGCGACCAGTGGGTGCGCCGCCACGCCCAGGACAAGCGCAACATCACCTGGGAGGAGTGGAAGGCCGAGCAGGGCAAGCCCGTCCCGCTCGGGCGGATCGGCAAGGCCGAGGAATTCGCGGCGATGGCGCTGCTGCTGGCGAGCGAGCAGGGCGGCTACGTGACCGGCGCGGCGATCAACGTGGATGGCGGGGCGAGCCCGGTGGTCTGACCCGGAGGTCGGCGGCGGGGCGCTGCGAAGCGCTTCGTCGCGCCCCGGGCCCGTGCGGGTGCTCGATGCTGCCGGGCCCCCCTGGCCCGGAGACAGGCCATGATCCCGATCCCGCAGCCCGCACTTGCGCTCAACTCGACCGATTTCGGCGTCTCGGACCACTACACGATGCGGTTCAACGAGACGGTGCACCGCACGCTCCGCCCCGACAACGTCGTCGCCATGGTGTCCCATGGGGTTCGCCTGGCGGGCGAGGGCGGCCTCGCGGCAATCGTCATCAACGCCCATGGCATGTGGGGCCCGGACGGGGTCGCGCTCGGCACGGGGCTTCATCTGGGCAACACGCATCTCTGGTCGCGGGTGAACGGGCAGATCCGCCGGATCTGGATCTGCGCCTGCCAGGTGGCCGATACCCGCGCCGGCTGGCAGTTCTGCCAGGCACTCGCCGTCGCCAGCGGGGCGGAGGTGGTCGGAGCCGTCCTGCCGCAGGTGGCCGCGACCTCGGATCGCGAATTCGCCCTCGACCTCGCGCATGGGCGGCTGGCGCGGATCCCGCCGATGCATGTCGACGAGTATGAGGGGCCGGTCACGATCTGGCTGCCCGATGGACGCACCACGCCCTTCATGCGGGGGCGGTGAGCGTAACGCCGACCGATTTGATGAGGGCGTGGGCAGAAAGTTCATATCTTCGGCAGTGATCCGGCCTGCTGCGCGATTCCGATGCGCATAATGATACGGCACGCGGCTTGCTGACCCCGGCGCGCCGGCCATCTCTCGCCGGCAAGCGGGAGGCAGCCATGGCGCGGATGTTCGACAACCCTTTCTCGGCGGACAGCCGGCTCGATTCCTGTGGCTGCGGCCGCGCGCACGCGCCGGGCCTGGCCTGCGAGCCCGCCGCCGCGGCGGCGCCGGCCGACGGGACGGGCGTGCTCGGCGAAGCGGCCGAGGTCGCGGTCATGAAGGCCGTCTTCCCCGATGATTCGACGCGCCGGTCCCTGCTGCGCATCTTCGGCGCCGGCACCGTCATGGCCGCGATCGAGAGCGTCTTCCCGCTCGCCTCCGCGCGCGAGGCCATGGCCCAGGGGGCGTCAGGGTCGGCCGGCGCGCCGGAGAAGCGCGACCTCAAGATCGGCTTCATCCCCATCACCTGCGCCACGCCGATCATCATGGCGCATCCGATGAACTTCTATTCCCGCCACGGGCTGAACGTGGAGGTGATCCGCACCGCGGGCTGGGCGGTGATCCGCGACCGCGCCATCGCGCGCGAATACGATGCCGCCCACATGCTGGCCCCCATGCCGGTCGCGATGAGCCTCGGCGTCGGCGTCGCGCAGCCGCAGCCCTTCGCCGTCGCGGCGATCGAGAACATCAACGGCCAGGCGATCACGCTCGCGACCAAGCACCGGGAAAAGCGCAACCCGCGCGACTGGCGCGGCTTCCGCTTCGCCGTGCCCTTCGACTTCTCCATCCACAATTACCTGCTGCGGCACTACCTGGCCGAGCACGGGCTCGACCCGGACCGCGACGTGCAGATCCGCGCCGTGCCGCCGCCCGAGATGGTCGCCAACCTGCGCGCGGACAACATCGACGGCTTCCTGGGGCCGGATCCCTTCAACCAGCGCGCGGTCTTCGACGGCGTCGGCTTCATCCACATCCTGACGAAGGAGCTGTGGGACGGGCATCCGTGCTGCGCCTTCGCCGTGCCGCGCAGCATGATCACGGAAACGCCCAACACCTTCGCCGCGCTGATGCGCGCGATCGTGGAAGCAACCGCGTACTCCCAGAAGGCCGAGAACCGGCGGGAGGTGGCGCAGGCGATCGCCGGGCAGAACTACCTCAACCAGCCGCCCACGGTGGTCGAGCAGGTGCTGACCGGCACCTTCGCCGACGGCCTCGGCCGCGTGCAGCGCGTGCCCGACCGCATCGGCTTCGACCCCTTCCCGTGGCATTCCATGGCCATCTGGATCATGACGCAGATGCGCCGCTGGGGGCAGCTGCAGCGCGATGTTGACTACGCGCAGGTCGCCTCCCAGGTCTTCCTGGCACTCGATGCCGGGCGCGCGATGCGTGACCTCGGCCTGCCGGTGCCGGCGAGCCCGCTGCGCGTCGAGACGATCATGGGCCGTCCCTTCGACCCGGCGAATCCCGGCGCCTGGACCGAGCGCGCGATCCGCGCCTGACCGATGACGGCACAGGTTCCCTTCTGGCGGGCGGCGGGGCTGTCGCTCGCGCTGCTCGCGGTCTTCCTCGTCGCCTGGGAAGTGGCGGTGATGCCGCGCTCCGGCAGCGGCCCCGCGATCGACCCCGAATACGCGGCCCTGCTCGGCCAGGCGGCCGCGCAGGGCGGCACCACGCCCATGCCGGGGCCGTCGGCGATCTTCGCGCGGCTGGTCGAATTGCTCTCCGACCCCTTCTACGTGCGCGGCACGAACGACCAGGGGATCGGCGTGCAGATCGCCTATTCGCTGCTGCGCGTGGGCGCGGGGTTCGGGCTCGCGGCGCTGGTCGCGATCCCGCTCGGCTTCCTGATCGGGATGTCGCCGCTGCTGAACGCCGCGCTCAACCCCTTCATCCAGGTGCTGCGGCCGGTCTCGCCGCTCGCCTGGATGCCGTTGGCGCTGTACTCGATCAAGGACAGCGCCATCTCGTCGATCTTCGTCATCTTCATCTGCTCGATCTGGCCGATGCTGCTGAACACGGCCTTCGGCGTGGCGAGCGTGCGGCGGGAATGGCTGAACGTCGCGCGCACGCTGGAAGCGGGCACCTGGAAGACGGCGATCCGCGTCATCCTGCCCGCCGCCGCACCCACCATCCTGACGGGCATGCGCATTTCCATCGGCATCGCCTGGCTGGTGATCGTGGCCGCCGAGATGCTCGTGGGCGGCACGGGCATCGGCTACTGGGTGTGGAACCAGTGGAACAACCTGTCCATCGCGGACATCGTCATCGCCATCCTGATGATCGGTCTGGTGGGCCTGGCGCTCGACCGGCTGCTGGGCCTCGTGGCCCAGGCCGTGGCCTGGCGGGAGTGACGCCATGAGCAATGCCTACGTCTCGGTGGAAGCCATCGCGCGCCGCTACGGCCCGACCACCATCTTCGAGGATGTCTGGTTCGGCATCGACCGCGGCGAATTCGTCTGCCTGGTCGGCCATTCGGGCTGCGGCAAGACGACGATCCTCAACATCCTCGCCGGCCTGGAAGGCCCGACCGAGGGTGCGGTGATCGTGGACGGGACGGAGATCTCCGGCCCCTCGCTCGACCGCGCCGTGATCTTCCAGGGCCATGCGCTGATGCCCTGGATGACCGCGACGGGGAACGTCGCCTTCGCGCTGTCCTGCCGCCATCGCGGCTGGTCGCGGGCACAATGCGATGCCGCGGCGCGGGAGGCGCTGAAGCGCGTCGGCCTCGGCCATGCGCTGGACCGCAAGCCGGCGGAGCTTTCGGGCGGGATGAAGCAGCGCGTCGGCATCGCCCGCGCGCTCGCGCTCAACCCCAAGATGCTGCTGATGGACGAACCCTTCAGCGCGCTGGACGCGCTGACGCGCGGGTCGCTGCAGGACGAGGTCGCACGGCTCGTGACCGAGACCCAGCAGACCGCCTTCATGATCACGCACGACGTGGACGAGGCGATCCTGCTCGCAGACCGTATCCTGCTGATGTCGAACGGCCCCGGCGCGCGCATCGCGGAGGTGGTGGTCAACACCCTGCCCAAGCCGCGCACGCGGGCGAACCTGCATCACATGCCGGGCTACCACGCGCTGCGCGACCACGTGCTCGACTTCCTGATCAGCCGCTCCGCCGCCTTCGACGCCAAGGCGCCGCCGGCGGGCTGGGCGCCGCGCGCCGTGCCGGAAGTGCGCCCCGCGATCGAGACCCCGCCGCCCCTCGCGGCGGAATAGCCACCCCGACCACAGGAGAGAACGCCATGACCCGTGCGCAACTCACGGAGAAGATCCTCGACATCAAGCGCGAGAAGAACTGGACCTGGAAGTACATCTGCGAGGAGATCGGCGGCGTCGCGCCGACCATGATCGTGGGCGCGCTGCTGGGGCAGATGAAGCTGGTGAAGCCGCTGGCGAAGAAGGCCGCGACGCTGTTCGGCCTGTCCGAGGTCGAGGAGCGGATGCTGAACGAGGTGCCCTATCGCGGCACCGCCATGCCGCCGACCGACCCGCTGATCTACCGCTTCTACGAGATGGTGATGGTCAACGGCCCTGCCTGGAAGGCGCTGATCGAGGAGGAGTTCGGCGACGGCATCATGTCCGCCATCGACTTCGACTTCCATTTCGAGCGCATGGCCCATGAGAAGGGCGACCGCGTGAAGATCGAAATGACCGGCAAGTTCCTCCCCTACAAGTACTACGGCGCGGAGCAGGGCATCCCGGCCTACGGCTTCAAGGAGGAGTGACCCTTCTGCCCCGCCGCCGGCCGTGGTAACGCGCGGCCCTCTTTGTTGGGAGGGACGCATGGCGAAGGAACTCACGGTCGGCATCGCGGGGCTCGGCGCGATCGGGCTGCATCTGGCCCGCGCGCTGGATGCCGGCGTGCAGGGCCTGCGGCTCGCCGCCGTCAGCGCGCGGGACCTCAAGAAGGCGCAGGCGAATGTGGGCGGCTTCAAGGTGCCGCCCATGGTCGTGTCCAACGCCGAGCTCGCGGCCTGCGACGTCGTCGTCGAGGCCGCCCCCGCCCTGGCCTTCGAGGAGATCGCGACCGCCGCGATCGAGGCCGGGCGCATCTTCGTCCCGTCTTCCGTCGGCGCGCTGCTGCCGCGCATGCACCTGGTGGAGCGCGCGAAGCAGACCGGCGCGCGCATCATCGTGCCCACCGGCGCGCTGCTCGGCCTCGATGCCGTGCGCGCCGCGGCCGAGGGCGAGGTCGAGAGCGTGACGATCGAGACGCGCAAGCCGCCGCGCGGGCTGGAAGGCGCGCCCTACCTCAAGCAGAACGCCATCGACGTGCTCGCCATCACTACGCCGACCCGCATCTTCAAGGGCAATGCCTTCGACGCGGCGCAGGGCTTCCCGGCGAACGTCAACGTCGCCGCGGCACTCGCGCTGGCCGGCATCGGCCCCGAGCGCACCATGGTCGAGATCTGGGCCGACCCGGCGCAGACGCGCAACCAGCACACGATCCGCGTCGAGGCCGCTTCGGCGCGCCTGACCATGACGATCGAGAACGTGCCGAGCGAGGAAAACCCGCGGACGGGGAAGATCACGCCGCTGTCGATCCTGGCGTGCCTGCGGGGGCTGACCAGCACCTTGAAGGTGGGATCCTGAAGGGCGGGGGGAGAAGGGAACTTCTCCCCCCGCGGGTCCCATCGACGTTGCTGCGCAACGCCGATGGGCGCCCGCTCCCCCCCCCTCAACCTTCTTTGAAACCTGGGAACTGACCTCCGCTGTCAGTCCCCAGAAGACAAAGAAGGGAGGGGGTGCGGGGGAGGGTCATCCTCCCCCGCCCTTCACCTCCACCCGCCCATCCTCCACCACGAACCTCCCCGCGATCTCCCGCGGCGCGCCGGGGCGCGTGACGAAGGGCAGGCTGACGAATTCGGTCGTCAGCTGCGTCGCCGTCGCCTCCGCCACGCAGTAGCCGCGCTGCGCGTGGAAGAAGCCGATGTCGCCGTTGCGCCGCAGCATCTCCTCGCCCGCCGGCGTCATGGCCACGCCATCGCCGGCGCTGCTGATCGACGTCGCCGTGAACTCCGTCGCGACCGCCGCCGCGCCCGGGCCGGCGCGGACCGTTGATGCCATCGCGACATGCACGTCGCCCGAAAGCACGACGGGGTTGCGCGTGCGGCGTTCCGCGATGCCGTCGAGCAGCCGCTGCCGCGCGGCGGGGTAGGCGTCCCACTTGTCCATGGAGATCGCGCCGCCGCGCAGCTCCCGCCGCATCATCGGCACCTGCTGGGCGAGGATGTTCCAGCGCGCCGGGCTGTCCGCCATGCCACCGAGCAGCCAGGCTTCCTGCGCCGCGCCGAGCATCTGCGCGTCGGGCCGCGCGACCTCCGCGCAGGCCGGGCCGGTGCGGTCGCCGCAGGGCTGGTCGTCGCGGAACTGCCGCGTGTCCAGCACGTGCACGCGCGCCATGCCGCCGAAATCCAGCCGCCGATAGGCGGTGATGTCCGGCCCGCGCGGAAGGGCGGCGCGGCGGACCGGCATGTGCTCGTACCAGGCCTGGAAGGCCGCGGCCTTGCGCAGGGCGAAGATCTCCGGCGGCACGGCGATGGGAAAGCGCGTGCTGCCGTCCTCCTCGCTGATCGTGCCGGCCCAGTTGTTGTCGACCTCGTGGTCGTCGTAGCTCGGCAGGAAAGGGTGCGCCGCGTGCGCCGCCTGCAGGTCGGGGTCGAGCCGGTATTGCGCGTAGCGCTGCCGGTAGTCGGGCAGGGCGATGATCTCCTCCCCCAGATGCGGCCGCACCAGCGGCCCCCAGCCCGGCTGCCCCGGCGCGCGGCCGCGGTACTCGTAGATGTAGTCGCCATAGTGGAAGACGAAGTCGAGATCCGCCTCGGCCGCGATGTGCCGCCAGGCGGTGAAGTGGCCGTGCTCGTAGTGCTGGCAGCCGGCGAAGGCGAAGCGCAGCCGCGCGGGTGCCGCGCCGGCTGCCGGGGCGGTGCGGCAGCGGCCGGTCGCGCTCGTCTCCCGCCCCGCGCGGAAGCGGTAGAAGTATGGCCGGCCGGGCGCCAGGCCCGCGACCTCCACATGGATGGCGTGGGCGAGTTCGGGGCGCGCGATCGCGTTGCCGGTCGCGACGCGGCGGATGAAGCGGTCATCCTCCGCCACGTCCCAGGCCACCTCGATCGCCGCGCGCACCATGCCGCCATCCGGCGCGAGCGGTTCGGGCGCGAGCCGCGTCCAGATCACGAAGCCGTCCGGCGCGGGTTCGCCGCTGGCGACGCCGAGGGTGAAGGGGAAGCTGCGGAACACCGCCTGCGCGCGTGCCTGCCGCGTCGGCGGCGCGACGGCGCCGAGGGCGGCGAGCCCCGTCGCGCCGCGCAGCAGGCCGCGGCGCGACAGGTCGAGGATGTGGCGGCGGATGCTGTCCATGCGGCGGCCTTCTGAATTGGGGCCCCCAGGCTGCACCGCGCCGTTCCGCCCCGGGATGAATCCTGCGTGACCCGTCGCCGTGCCGCCAGCCTTCATTCCGGCCCCTGACAGCGCCGCGCGCGGCTGGCATCCTTGCGCCCGCACCGGCGCAGGGCCGGGCAGGGAGGAAGAACCGCATGACCCCCATCGCGCGTCGCGGCGTGCTCGCCGCCCCGGCTGCCCTCGGCCTCGCCTCGGCCGCCGGGCGCCCCGCCGCGGCCGCGGCGCCGCCGGTCGGCCGGCAGGTCGCCGGCCTGTACCGGACCCGTGTCGGGGACATCGAGGTCACCTGCGTCGCCGACGGCACCATCGCCCTGCCGGCCGCCCTGTTCGGGGAGGCGAACCAGGCCGATGCGCGCCGCGTGCTGGCGGAGAACTTCATCGACGCGGCCACCCCCGTGCCCTGCGCGGTCAACACCTTCCTGGTCAATTCGGGCGGGCGGCTCGCGCTGATCGATGCCGGGTCCGGCGCCTGGCTCGGCCCGACCATGGGGCAGCTCGCGCCGAACCTCGCCGCGATGGGCGTGACGCCGGCGGAGATCGACGTGGTGATCCTGACGCATCTGCACCGCGACCATGCGGGCGGGCTGCTCGACCGGGAGAACCGCCCACTGTTTCCACGCGCCGAGATCGTGGTGCCTGAGGCCGAGGCCGCCTTCTGGATGGATGAGGGCAACAGCGGGCGCGTGCCGCAGGGCTCGCGCGGCGGCTTTCCGTATGCCGCGCAGGTCGCCGCGGCCTATCGCGACCGGCTGCGCCGCGTCCCCGGCGGGCGGGAGGTGGCGCCCGGCGTGACGTCCATCGACGCCTTCGGCCACACGCCGGGGCACACGATCTACCGAATCGCGTCGGGCAACGCGCAGCTGCTGGTGTTCGGGGACATGGTGCACGTCCCGGTCCTCCAATCGCGCTTCCCCGGCTGGGGCATCGCCTTCGACGTCGATGCGGCGACGGCGGCGGCGACGCGGCGGCGGGTCTTCGACATGGCGGTGGCCGACCGGCTGCTGGTCGCGGGGATGCACCTGGATTTCCCGGGCCTCGCGCGCATGCGGCGCGCGGGGGAGGGCTTCGAGTTCGTCGCCGCGCCCTGGCAGGCCGTGCTGTGAGGGCGCCCCGCCGGGCGCTGCTCGCCGCCCCCGCCCTGCTGCTCCTCCCGCGCGGGGCGCGGGCGGCCTTTCCGGACCGTCCGGTGCGCATCGTGGTGCCCTTCGCGGCGGGCACCTCCTCCGACCTCCAGGCGCGGATGATCGGCGAACGGATGGCCACGGCCCTCGGCCAGCCGGTGATCGTCGAGAACCGCGCGGGCGGCGGCGGGACTGTCGGCGCGGACGCGGTCGCCAAGGCGGCGCCGGACGGGCACACGCTGCTGCTCGGCTCGAACGGGCCGCTGACCAATGCGCCGGTGCTGCAGGCGCGGCTGTCCTACGACCCGGCGAAGGATTTTTCCGCCATCGCCATGATCAGCCGCAGCCCGGTGACGCTCGCGGTGCGCGCCGACAGCCCGTACCGCAGTGTGGCCGACGTGCTCGCCGCGGCCCGCGCCCGGCCGGGCACGCTCGCGATCGGTTCCTCCGGCCAGGGGAGTGCGACGCATTTCCTGATCGAGCAGGTGATGGCCACCGCGAATGTGCGCCTGACCCATGTGCCCTATCGCGGGTCCTCCATGTCGGTGCCGGACGTGATCGCCGGGAACATCCCGCTGGTGATGGCCGAGATCTCGACGGTGCTGCCCACCTGGCGGGGCGGGCAGTTGCGCATCCTGGCCATGGCCTCCGCCGGGCGGATGCCGATCGCGCCGGAGGTGCCGACGCTGATCGAGAGCGGGCTCGACCTGACGGGCGGGTCCTGGGCGGGGCTGGTCTCGGCGGCGGGCACGCCGGCGCCGGTGGTGGCCACGCTCGCCGCCGCCGTGCGGCGGGGGCTGGCCGACCCGGCCTACCGGGCGCGGCAGGCGGAACTCGGCGCCGAGATCGTGGCCGAGCGGGAACAGGCCCCCGACGGCTTCGCCGCCTGGCTGGAGCGGGAGAGGGCGGCGATCCGCGCGACCGCCGACCGGGCGGGCATCCGGCCGGAATAGCCGCCGGGGGCTTGCCCGCGCGGCGCCTTTCGGCCATACCCCGCGCGCCGGTCGGGGGCAGCCCCGCCCGGTAATCCGCACGCGGTGCGCCCTTCCTCGACCAAGGCAGGGTCCGGTCCCCGGGAGACATCCGGGGCATGCGCCGCGGAGGCCCAACCGGACTAACAGGAAGGAGGATCGCCCCATGGCGATGCGCGAAGTCACCCTGCGTGCCCTGCTCGAGGCGGGCGTGCATTTCGGCCACCATACGCGGCGCTGGAACCCGCGCATGGCCCCCTACATCTTCGGCGTGCGCAACCAGGTCCACATCCTGGACCTGCAGCAGACCGTGCCGATGATGGACCGCGCCCTGCGCGCGGTGCGCGACGTGGTGGCGGCCGGCGGCCGCGTGCTGTTCGTCGGCACCAAGAAGGCGGCGGCCGACTACGTGGCGGAAGCCGCGACCCGCTGCGGCCAGTACTACGTCAACCATCGCTGGCTCGGCGGCATGCTGACCAACTGGAAGACGATCACGGGCTCCATCAAGCGCCTGAAGCAGATGGAAGAACGTCTTGGCACCGACACGAGCGGCCTGACCAAGAAGGAAGTCCTGATGCTGACGCGGGAGAAGGAGAAGCTCGACCGCGCCCTTGGCGGCATCAAGGAGATGGGCGGCCTGCCGGACATCATCTTCGTCATCGACACGGTGAAGGAGAAGCTGGCGATCGAGGAAGCCAACAAGCTCGGCATCCCCGTCGTCGCGGTGGTGGATTCCAACGCCGATCCGGAAGGCGTGACCTACCCGATCCCGGGCAATGACGACGCGATCCGCGCCATCACCCTGTATTGCGACAGCATCGCCTCCGCCGTGCTGGACGGCATCTCGGCCGAGATGCAGGCGTCGGGCGTCGATCTCGGCGCCGCCGAGGACCTCGCGCCGGAGGCCCTGCCCGAAGTGGCCGCGGAAGCGCCGGCCCAGGCCGAGCCCGCCGCGCCGCAGGCCTGACACCCGCTCCGCCGGGGCCGTGCGGCCCCGGCGATCCCCCTTTTCAACTGGCAACCACGGAGCATTCCGATGGCCGAGATCACCGCCTCGATGGTCCGCGACCTGCGCGAGAAGACCGGCGCGGGCATGATGGACTGCAAGAAGGCGCTTGTCGAAGCGAACGGCGACATGGAGGCCGCGATCGACTGGCTGCGCAAGAAGGGCCTGTCGGCCGCGGCCAAGAAGTCCGGCCGCGTCGCCGCCGAGGGCCTGATCGGCGTCGCCTCCGCCCCGCGGCGCGCTGCGATGGTCGAGGTCAATGCCGAGACCGACTTCGTCGCCCGCAACGAGCTGTTCCAGAACTTCGTCGCGACGGTGGCCGAGCTGGCCCTGACCGTGGGCGAGGATGTCGAGGCGCTGAAGAACGCCCGCTGGCCCGGTTCGGTCGACCTGGTGGAGGGCGGTTCCGCCCACCGCACGGTGGCCGAGCAACTGACGCACCTGATCGCGACGATCGGCGAGAACATGTCGATCCGCCGCGCGCGGCTGCTGCATGTGAACGAGGGCGCGGTCGCGACCTACGTCCACTCCGCCGTGAAGCCGGGCCTGGGCAAGATCGGCGTGCTGGTGGCGCTCGAAGGCGCTTCCGAGGCGGCGGTCATGGAGACGCTCGGCCGGCAGATCGGCATGCATGTCGCCGCCGCGCGGCCCGAGGCGCTCGACGTGTCCTTCGTCGAGCCCGCGGCGCTGGAGCGCGAGAAGGCGGTGCTGACCGAGCAGGCCAAGGCCTCCGGCAAGCCCGACGCCGTCATCCAGAAGATGGTCGAGGGGCGCATCCGCAAGTACTACGAGGAGGTCGTCCTCCTCGAGCAGGTCTGGGTGCACGATGGCGAGAGCCGGGTGAAGGAAGTGGTGAAGAAGGCGGGTGCCACGCTCACCGGCTTCGCCCGCTACCAGCTCGGCGAGGGCATCGAGAAGCAGCAGTCCGACTTCGCCGCCGAGGTCGCCGCGGCCGCCGGCCAGGGGTGAGCCCGGCGCGGGCGGGGCAGGTCCCCGCCCGCCTTATTGTCGCCGCCGGGGGACGGCACCTATGGTGCCTCCCCGCCTCTCCATACCGGATGCCCGATTCCCGCCCATGAGCGCCATGCCCGCCTACAAGCGCGTCCTGCTCAAGGTGTCCGGGGAAGCCCTCATGGGCAGCCGCGACTACGGGCTCGACACCGCCGTCTGCCGCCGGATCGCGGAGGATGTCCGCGGCGTGGTGGAACTCGGCGTCCAGGTCTGCCTCGTCATCGGCGGGGGCAACATCTTCCGCGGAGTCTCGGGCGCCGCCTCCGGCATGGACCGGGCGCAGGCCGATTCGATCGGCATGCTGGCCACGGTGATGAACGCACTCGCCATGCAGGCCGCGCTCGAGAAGGTGGGCGTGCCGACGCGCGTGCAGTCCGCCATCCCGATGTCGAGCGTCTGCGAGCCCTTCATCCGCCGCCGCGCGACGCGGCACATGGAGAAGGGCCGGGTCGTCATCTTCGCCGCGGGCACGGGCAACCCCTTCTTCACCACCGACACGGCGGCGGCGCTGCGCGCGGCCGAGATGGGCTGCGACGCGCTGCTGAAGGGCACGCAGGTCGATGGCGTCTATTCCGCCGACCCGCGCAAGAACCCGAGCGCCGAGCGCTACGTCTCGCTGACCTACCTCGACATGCTGGCGCGCGACCTCGCGGTGATGGACGCGGCGGCGATCAGCCTGGCGCGCGAGAACCACCTGCCGATCATCGTCTTCAACATCCACGAGCCTGGCGCCTTCACCGCGGTGATGAAGGGCGAAGGCCTCTTCACCACCGTCCACGAGGACCAGCACTGAGGGAGAGCGGGCCATGGCCGCCGACTTCAAGGCCCTGAAGCAGGACCTGACGCGCCGGATGGACGGCGCGATGGAAACGCTGAAGAAGGAATTCGCCGGCCTGCGCACCGGCCGGGCGAGCCCCGCGCTGCTCGAGCCCATCCGCGTCGAGGCCTATGGCTCCGTCACGCCGCTCAACCAGGTGGCCAACATCTCGGTCGCGGGCCCCGGCCTGCTGTCCGTGCAGGTGTGGGACAAGGGCCTGGCCAAGGCCGTGGAAAGCGCGATCCGCGAGGCCAATCTCGGGCTCAACCCGCAGGCCGAGGGCCAGGTGATCCGCGTGCCCCTGCCGCCGCTGACGCAGGAACGGCGCAACGAACTCGCCAAGGCCGCCGCCCGCTACGCCGAGAGCACCCGCGTGTCCATCCGCGGCGTGCGCCGCGACGGGATGGAGCAGGTCAAGGGCTGGGACAAGAAGCACGAGATCAGCGAGGACGAGGCCAAGCAGGCCGAGGTCGAGATCCAGAAGCTCACGGACCAGTACGTGAAGCAGGTGGATAGCGTGCTCGCCGACAAGGAGAAGGACATCCGCACGGTCTGATCCGCGCGGGTGGGAATCGCAGGAGGGGGTTCTTTGCCGCAGGGCCGCGCCGGGCAGGATCGCCGACGGGGGAGGGGCGCGTGAGCGCCGCGACCGATCCCGTCCGCATGCCCGCGGCGCCGTCCGCGCCGCCCCGGCATGTCGCCATCATCATGGACGGCAACCGGCGCTGGGCGCAGGCGCGCGGCCTGCCCGTCGCGCTCGGCCACAAGGCCGGCGCCGAGGCCGCGCGGCGGACCATCGAGGCCGCGGCCGACCAGGGCATCGGCTGGCTGACCCTGTTCGCCTTTTCCTCCGAGAACTGGCGCCGTCCGCTGGATGAGGTCTCGGCCCTGACCGGCCTGCTGCGGCTTTACCTGCGCGCCGAGGTCGCGAGCCTGGTCAAGGAAGGCGTGCGGCTGCGCGTCATCGGCGACCATACGCGCTTCGGCCCCGAGCTCGCCCGGTCGGTCGAGGCGGCCGAGAAGGCGACCGCGGGCGGGACGCGGCTGAACCTGACCGTCGCGCTGTCCTACGGCTCGCGCGACGAGATCCTGGGCGCGGTGCGCCGCGCGGCCCAGGCGGTGGCGGAAGGGCGGCTCGACCCGGCGGCGCTCGACGAGGCGGCCTTCGGCGGCTTCCTCCAGACCGCCGGCATGCCGGACCCGGACCTCATCATCCGCACATCCGGCGAACAGCGCCTGTCGAACTTCCTGCTCTGGCAGGCGGCCTATGCCGAGTTCGTCTTCCAGGACACGCTCTGGCCGGACTACGGCGCCGCGCCGCTGGCCGAGGCGGTCGCCGCCTTCGCTGCGCGGGAACGGCGCTACGGGGCCCGGCCCTGAGCGAGGCGATTGCCCCTGCGGCGGAGGCGAAGCGCTGGAAGGATCTGCGCAAGCGGTTCCTCTCCGCCCTCGTGCTCGGGCCGGTCGCGCTCGCCTGCATCTGGCTGGGGGCGGAGCCTTGGACGGCGCTGATCGCGGCCGGCGGCGCGCTGCTCGCCTGGGAATGGGTGCATCTGTGCGGGCTCAGCACGCGGCGGCTGCCGGGCCTGGCCGTGCCGGTCGCGGTGCTGGCGGCGGGCACGCTGGCGGTCGCCGAGCATGCCCGTGCCTCGCTCGCGCTGCTGGTCGTGCTCTGGGCCGTGACCTGGTGGCAGGCCGCGCGGCTGCGCGGCCCGGACCGGCCGGGGCAGCCGGCGGGGTGGCTGGCTGCGGGCGTGCTCTACATCGGCGTCGCCGGCATCTCGCTGATCGAATTGCGGCACGACAACGAGGCCGGGCGGGCGAATGTCCTGTTCCTGTTCCTGGTCGTCTGGGCGTCCGACATCGGCGCCTACATGGCCGGGCGCTTCTTCGGCGGGCCGAAGCTCGCGCCCGCCATCTCGCCCAACAAGACCTGGTCGGGCGCGCTGGGCGGGCTGGCCTCGGCCATGCTGGTCGGACTTGCGGTCGCGGCCATCGTCGCGCCGGGGGGGGCTTCCCGCGCGGCGGCCGTCGCGGCCATGCTGGCGGTGATGGCACAGGCGGGCGACTTGCTGGAAAGCTGGATCAAGCGGCGCTTCGACGTGAAGGACAGCTCCGCGCTGATCCCCGGGCATGGCGGGCTGCTCGACCGGCTGGACGGGGTGATCGCCGCCGCCCCGGTCGCGGCGCTGCTCGCCTTCCTGCTGGGCCAGGGCCAGCCGCTCTGGCGATGACCCGCAGCGTCACGATCCTCGGCGCGACCGGCTCGGTCGGGCGCAGCACCGTCGCCTTGCTGGAGGAAGCGCCGGCCGGCGCCTTCCGGGTGGAGGCGCTGGTCGCGAACCGCGATGCCGCGGGGCTGGCCGCGCAGGCGCGCAGGCTCGGCGCGCGGCTGGCCGTGGTGGCCGACCCGGGCTGCTACGCGGCGCTGCGGGACGCGCTGTCGGGCTCGGGCATCGAGGCCGCCGCGGGGGGCGAGGCGGTCATCGCCGCCGCCGCCCGCCCGGCGGACTGGACCATGGCCGCGATCGTCGGCTCGGCCGGGCTGCCGGCGACGCTCGCGGCGCTGCGGCGCGGCGGGGTGCTGGCGATCGCCAACAAGGAAAGCCTCGTCTGCGCGGGGGAGATCGTGCTGGCGACCGCGCGCGCGGCGGGCGCGACGCTGCTGCCGGTCGATTCCGAGCACAACGCCATCTTCCAGGCGCTGGAAGCGCGCGGCGGCGCGGCCGATCCCTACGCGACGGTCGAGAAGATCGTCCTGACCGCCTCGGGCGGGCCGTTCCGGACCATGCCGATGGCCGAGATGGCGCAGGTCACGCCGGAAGCGGCCGTGAAGCATCCCATCTGGTCCATGGGGGCGAAGATCTCGATCGATTCCGCCACCATGATGAACAAGGGGCTGGAGCTGATCGAGGCGGTGCGCCTGTTCCCGGTGCCCGAGGAACGGGTGGAGGTGCTGGTCCACCCGCAATCCACCGTGCATGGCCTGGTGCAGTATTCGGACGGGTCGGTGCTGGCGCAGCTCGGCACGCCGGACATGCGCACGCCGATCGCGCACGCCCTGGCCTGGCCGGCGCGCATGGCGGCCTCGGTGCCGCGGCTCGACCTCGCCGCGCTGGGGCGGCTGGAATTCTTCGCCCCGGACCCCGAACGCTTCCCGGCGCTGCGCCTGGCGCGGGAGGCCTTGCGGGCGGGGGGCGGGGCAACCACCATATTGAATGCCGCGAATGAGACGGCGGTCGGGCTCTTCCTCGACCGCCGGCTCGGCTTCCTCGACATCGCCGCGGTGGTGGAGGAGACGCTCATCGCCCTCGGCGCGCCCGACGCGGCGGACCTTCCCGCCATCCTGGCGCTGGACGGCGTGGCACGCGAGACCGCGGCGAGGATCGCCGCGGAACGGGCGGCGGCCTGAGCGGCCGGCGCGCAACCGGGATCGGAACCGATGGATTTCCTGCCTGACCCTTTCCGCAGCATCGCGGCCTTCATCGTGGTGCTCGGCGTTCTGATCTTCGTGCACGAGCTCGGCCACTACCTCGCGGCGCGCTGGCGCGGCGTGCATGTGGAACGCTTCTCGATCGGCTTCGGCCGCGCCATCGCCGCCTGGTCGGACCGGCGCGGCTGCGAATGGCGGATCGGCTGGATCCCGCTGGGCGGCTACGTGAAGATGCATGGGATGGAATTCGCCCATGACACGCCGCCCGAGGCCGGCACCTTCCGGGCGGGCGAGAGCTTCCACGAGAAGAGCGTGGGCGACCGGGCGATCGTCGTCTTCGCCGGGCCGGCCTTCAACTTCCTGCTCGCCGCCATCCTGTTCGCCGGCATCTTCGCCACCGTCGGCCGCCCCGTCGGCTCGACCGCGATCCAGACCGTGGTCGCCGGCTCTGCCGCCGAGCGCGCGGGCCTCGTCCCCGGCGACCGGGTGCTGGCGCTCGATGGCGAGCGGGTGACGCGCTTCGACCAGCTGCAGCGCCACATCCAGCCGCGCGGCGGCCAGCCCGTGGAGATCCTCGTCCGCCGTGGCGAGACCGAGGTGAAGGTCATCGCGACCCCGGCCGCGCGGCCCGAGGATGGGCGCGGCATGCTGGGCGTGACCGGCGGCGCGCCGGAGCGCGAGCGGCTCGATCCCTTCTCGGCCGTCGCCGCGGGCACGTGGCACATGGTGGTCATCTCCGGCCAGACGCTGGCCGGGGTGTGGAAGATGATCAGCGGCCAGACCGGGACCGAGGAGATCGGCGGGCCGCTGCGCATCGCGCAATTGTCCGGTGAGGTGGCGGAGATGGGGATCCTGTCCCTGCTCTCCTTCATCGCGCTGCTGTCGATCAACCTTGCGTTGATCAACCTGTTCCCGATTCCCATCCTGGATGGCGGGCACCTGGTCTTCTATGCCGCCGAGGCGATTCGCGGCCGGCCGCTGACGGCGCGGGCGCAGGAATACGCGTTCCGCGGCGGCTTCGCCCTGCTGGTCACGCTGATGATCCTCGCGACCTGGAACGACCTGACGCAGCTGGGGGTCGTGCGCTGGGTCTCCGGCCTGCTGGGCTGAGCGCGCCGCCCGGCCCCGGGCGGCGGCAGGGGTGGCGGTGGGGGGGCACCTCGGCTAGTGTGCGCCGCCTTTCCAGACCCCCAAGATCAGGTGGCGATTCGTTGTCCAGGCTGCGCACCCTCGCCCTCGTCCTCGTCGCCTTCGTGCTGGCGGTCCCGTCCCTCGCGCAGGCGCCCGGGCGCGTCGCCGCCATCGAGGTGCAGGGCAACCAGCGGATTGAGGCTGACACGATCCGCTCCTACATGCTGGTCCAGCCCGGCGAGCCGGCGGACCCCGACCGGCTCGACCGCAGCCTGCGCGCGCTGTTCGCGACCGGCCTGTTCCGCGACGTCGAGATCCGGCCCGAGGGCAACCGCGTCATCGTGCGCGTGGCCGAGAACCCGATCGTCAACCGCGTCGGATTCGAGGGCAACCGCCGCGTCACCTCCGACTCGCTGCGCGGCGAGGTGCAGCTGCGCCCGCGCTCGGTCTTCACCCCCGCGGCTGCGCAGGCCGACCGGCAGCGGATCCTCGAGATCTACGCGCGGCGCGGCCGCTTCGGCGCGACGGTCGAACCCAAGATCATCGAGCTCGACCAGAACCGCGTCGACGTGGTGTTCGAGATCACCGAGGGCGAGGTCGCGCTCGTCGCGCGCATCAACTTCGTCGGCAACGAGAACTACTCCGACGGCCGACTGAAGGAGATCGTCTCGACGCGCGAGCAGGCCTGGTACCGGCTGCTCTCCACCTCCGACACCTACGATCCCGACCGGCTCGCCTTCGACCGTGAGCTGCTGCGTCGCTTCTACCTGCGCCAGGGCTATGCCGACGTGCAGATCACGGGTGCTACGGCGGAACTGGCCCCGGACCGCAGCGGCTTCTTCGTGACCTACACGATCAACGAGGGGCCGCGGTACCGGGTGCGCAACCTGTCCGTGACCAGCTCGGTGCGCGGGCTCGACCCCGCGGGGCTCGAGCGGGAAGTGCCGCTGTCGGTGGGCGACTGGTACGACGGCGACGCGGTGGAGCGCGCCGACAACCTGCTGACGGACATCCTCGCCACGCGGGGCTTTCCCTTCGCCGCCGTGGAGCCGCGCGTGGTGCGCGACCGCGACAGCCAGAGCGTGGACCTGACCTTCGAGATCGCCGACGGCCCCCGCGCCTTCGTCGAGCGGATCGAGATCACCGGCAACACGCGCACCCAGGACCGCGTCATCCGCCGCGAGTTCCGCGTCGCGGAAGGCGACCCGCTGGTGGCGCAGCAGGTGCGCCGCTCGCGCGAGCGCATCCGGAGCCTCGGCTTCTTCAGCGACGTCCAGATCAACAGCGCCCCGGGCTCCGCGCCCGACCGCGTGATCCTGAACACGCAGGTGACGGAACGCGCGACCGGCGAATTCACGCTCGGCGGCGGCTTCTCGACGGATGCCGGCTTCCTGGCCGATATCGGCCTGCGCGAGCGCAACATCCTCGGCACCGGCATCGACGCGCGCGCCAACCTGACCCTCGCCCAGCGGCGCAGCCAGGTCGACATCTCGGTGACCGACCCGCAATTCCTCGAGCGGAACCTCGCCGCGGGCGCCGACGTCTTCCTCGTGAACCGCGACCTTCGCGACACCTCGGGCTACCAGGAGCGCCGCGCCGGCTTCGTGCTGCGCGTCGGCTACGAGATCAACGAACGGCTGCGCCAGTCCTGGGCCTATTCGCTCGTCGACCGCGAGATCTTCGACGTCGATCCCAACGTCTCGCGCTTCATCCGCGAGCAGGAAGGCCGGACGCTGCTGAGCCAAGCCTCCACGACCATCACCTATGACCGCCGCGACAGCCGCATCGAGCCGCGCGACGGCTACGTGATCCGCGTCGGCGCCGACCTCGCCGGCCTCGGCGGCGACGTGTCCTATGTGCGGGCCCGCGCCGACGCCCAGTACTACATCCCCTTCGAGCGCCTGCTCGGCGATCCGGACTTCGTGCTCGTGCTCGCGGCCGGCGGCGGCTACCTCGCGCCCTATGGGGACCGCGAAACGCGCATCGTCGACCGCTTCTTCCTCGGCGGCGAGAACCTGCGCGGCTTCGCCCTGGGCGGCGCCGGCCCGCGCGACGTCTCGACCAATGACAGCCTCGGCGGCGAGGTGCTGTGGACGACCTCCGCTGAGTTCCGCTTCCCGCTGCCCGTGCCGTCCGAACTCGGCTTCGTCGGCCGCGCCTTCGTCGATGTCGGCTCGCTGTCCGGCCTGCCGTCGAGCGTGAACAGCACGGGCTGCCCGACCACCTTCCCGAACTGCGTGCGCGACGACGCTTCCCCGCGCGTGGGCGTGGGCGTCGGCGTGTCCTGGCGGAGCCCGATCGGCCTGATCAACATCGATCTCGCCCAGGCCGTCGTGAAGAAGGACTACGACGAGACCCAGGTCTTCCGCCTCGGCTTCGGCACCCGTTTCTGATCCAGGATACCGCCTGACATGTCCCGTATCGTATCCGCGGCCCTCGCTGGGCTGCTCGTTGCCCTTCCCGCCGCCGCCCAGCAGGGCGGGCAGCAGTGGTTCGTCCCCGGCCAGGGCCAGCAGCCGGGCCAGCAGGGGCAGGGCCAGCAGCGTCCGCCCCAGCAGGGGCAGCAGGGCCAGCGGCCCCCCGCGCAGCCGCAGCAGCCCGCGCAGCGCCCGGTGCAGGCGCCGCCTCCGCTCGCGCCCGGGCAGCCGCCGCCGACCGCCGTCATCGGCATCGTCGATGTCCCCGAGATCCAGCGCGTCTCGAGCGCCTTCACCCAGGTGCGGGAGGAGATCGAGCGTCGCCGCGCCTCGCTGAACGACGACCTCCAGCGCGAGCAGCTGCGCTGGCGGGAGGAGCAGCAGCGCCTCGCCACCGAGCGCGGGGCGATGACGCCCGAGCAGCTGCGCGTGCGTGAGCGCGAGCTGCAGGACCGCATCACCGACAGCCAGCGGGCGCTGCGCGACCGCGCGGCCTCGATCGAACAGGTGGCCCAGGGCGCGCTGCGGGAGATCGAGCAGGCGCTCGGCACCGTCATCCGCCAGGTCGCGAGCAGCCGCAGCGTGAACATCGTGCTGCCGCGCCCGCTCGTGATCTTCAACGAGCCGCCCTTCGACCTGACGACGGAGGTCGCGGCGCAGCTCAACCGGATGATCCCGAGCGTGACGCTGCCCGCCGAGGCCGCGCCGGCACCCGCCCAGGCCGCCCAGCCCCAGCCCGCGCGCCCGGCCGGCGGCCAGGGCCAGCAGCCGCGGCGGAACTGACGGGGTGGGCGCGGATCCGCGCTTCTTTCCCGCGCGCGGGCCGATCAGCCTCGCCGCGATCGCCACGGCGGCGGGCGCGCGGCTGACCGGCGATGGGGCGCGCGAATTCCTCGACGTCGCGCCCCTGGCGCTCGCGGGGCCGGGCGAGGTCGCCTTCCATGAGGGCCGCCGCAACACCGCCGCGCTGCGCCAGACGCGCGCCGGCGCGGTGCTGGTCGCGCCGTCGGCGGAAGCCGAGGTGCCCGACGGCTGCGTCGCGCTGGTCTGCGACGCGCCGCAGCTGGCCTATACCCGCGTCGCCGCCCTGTTCCACCCGCGCCCCGTGCCGGTGCCCGGCATCCACCCCACCGCCTGGGTCGCGCCCGATGCGCGGATCGGCGAGGGGACGCAGATCGGCGCCTTCGCCTTCGTCGGCCCGGCGGCGGAGGTCGGCGCGGGCTGCATCCTCGGCGCGCATGCCAGCATCGGGGCGGGCTGCGTGCTCGGCGCCGGGTCGATCGTGCATGCGCATGCGTCGATGGCGCATTGCATCGCCGGCGCGCGGGTCGTGCTCCACCAGGGCGCGCGCATCGGCAACGAGGGCTTCGGCTTCGTCACCACGCCGATGGGCGAGCACGTCACGGTGCCGCAGATCGGCCGCGTCATCCTCGGCGACGGGGTCGAGGTCGGCGCCAATTCCTGCGTCGATCGCGGCGCGGGCGGCGACACGGTGCTGGGCCCGGGCACGCGCCTCGACAACCTGGTGCAGATCGGACACAACGTGAAGACCGGCCGGGGCTGCGTCATCGTCGCGCAGGTCGGCATCGCCGGGTCCACCGAACTCGAGGACTACGTCGTGGTCGCGGCGCAGGCTGGCCTGACGGGCCACATCAGGGTCGGCGCCAAGTCGCGGATCGGCGCGCAGTCGGGCGTGATGAACGACGTGCCGCCGGGCACGGACGTGGTCGGCAGCCCGGCCTGGCCGGCGCGCGAGACGTTGAAGGCCTTCGCCTGGCTGCGCCGCCAGGTGGCGGCCAAGGGGAACGACAGGACGGGCGGGACGCCATGAGCAGCGACACGACGGCCGGCGAGGTCGGCACCTACGACATCGCGCAGATCATGACGGCGATCCCGCATCGCTACCCCTTCCTGCTCGTCGACCGCGTCGTCGAGCTGGTGAAGGACGTCTCCTGCGTCGGCATCAAGAACGTCACGATCAACGAGAACTTCTTCCAGGGCCACTTCCCGACCATGCCGGTGATGCCCGGCGTGCTGATCATCGAATGCATGGCGCAGACGGCGGCCGTGCTGGTGGTGGAAACCCTCGGCCCGGAATGGGCTGGCAAGCTCGTCTACTTCATGACCGTGGACAATGCGAAGTTCCGCAAGCCCGTCGTGCCCGGCGACCAGATGCGCGTGCACGTGAAGAAGGAACGCCAGCGCGGCAACATCTGGAAGTTCAGCGCGGAAGCGAAGGTGGACGGCAAGGTCGTCGCGGAAGCGACCTACGCCGCGATGATCCTGGACAGGTGAGCATGGCGGAGATCCACCCCACCGCGGCGGTCGCAGCCGGCGCGGTCATCGGCGAGGGCTGCCGCATCGGCCCCGGTTGCGTCGTGGGGCCCGACGTGGTGCTCGGCGCGGGCGTCGAGTTGCTGTCGCATGTCGTGGTCGACGGCCACACGCGGCTGGGCGACGGCGTGCGCGTCTTCCCCTTCGCGACCATCGGCATGGCGCCGCAGGACCTGAAGTACAAGGACGAGCCGACGCGCTGCGAGATCGGCGCGCGCACCCTGATCCGCGAGCATGTGACGGTCCACCGCGCGAGCGTCGGCGGCTCGGGCGTCACCTCGGTCGGCGCCAACTGCATGCTCATGGCCACCTCGCATGTCGCGCATGACTGCGTGGTCAGCGACGGCGTGATCCTCGCCAACAACGTCATGCTCGGCGGGCATGTGCATGTCGACACCGGCGCCTTCATCGGCGGCGGCGCCGCGGTGCACCAGACCGTGCGGGTCGGCCGGCTGGCGATGATCTCCGGCATGGCCGGCGTGACCAACGACATCCCGCCCTTCGGCTTCGTCTTCGGCGTGCCGGCGCGCCTGGTCGGCTTCAACCGGATCGGCCTGATCCGCCGCGGCGCGACCCGCGACCAGCTGCGCACGCTGCGCGCGGCCAACAACCTCCTGTTCAAGGAGCCCGGCGAATTCGCCGCCCGGCTTCTCGAGGCCGAGCAGCGCTTCGCCGGCGAACCGCTGGTCATGGAAGTGATCGCGTTCGTGCGCGACCGCACGCGGCGGCGCCAGCTCGTGCGTCCGGGCCGCATGGCCGCCCCCGAGCTCGGCGGCTCCGACGAGGAGAACGGGGAGGGCGCGTGACCCTTCCGGAAGGCCCGCTCGGCATCATCGCCGGCGGCGGCGGCCTGCCGGTGCGGGTCGCCGAGGCCGTCGCCGCCGCCGGCCGCCCCGTGGTCGTGGCCGTGCTCGACGGCCATGGCGATGCGGCGGCCTTCGCCGCGCACGCTTCACGCTCCTTCCGCTGGGGCATGGCGGCGACGATGCTGGAATGGCTGAAGGGCCATGGCGTCCGGCAGGTCGTGCTGGCCGGCACCGTGGCGCGGCCCTCCCTGCTGTCCCTGCGGCCGGATGCGGCGGGGATGAAGCTGCTCGCGCGCATCGGCAAGGCGGCCTTCTCGGGCGATGATTCGATCCTGCGCGCGGCCATGAAGGTGCTGGCCGAGGACGGGTTCGAGGTGGTCGGCGCGCACCAAGTCCTCGCCGGGCTGCTGCCGCCGGCCGCACTGCTGGCGGGGCCGGCGCCGGACGATCTCGCGCGCGCCGATATCGCGCGCGGCCTTGCGGTGTGCCGGGCGCTGGGCGCCGTCGATGTCGGTCAGGGCTGCGTCGTGCAGCAGGGGCTGGTGCTGGCGGTCGAGGCGATCGAGGGCACCGACGCCATGCTCGCCCGCGCCGGCACGCTCGGCCGCGAGGGCCCCGGCGGCGTGCTGGTCAAGGCGCTGAAGCCTGGCCAATCGAAGCTGGCCGACCTGCCCACGGTCGGGCCGCGCACGGTCGAGAACGCGGCCGCGGCCGGGCTGCGCGGCTTGGCCTTCGAGGCCGGCGCCACCATTCTCCTGGAACGCGAGGCCACCATCGCGCGGGCGGAGGCGGCGGGCATCTTCCTGCTCGCCTTCGATCCCGGCCAGTTCACGGAAGGAACACCGCAATGACCCAAGGCCGCTTCCTGCACACCATGATCCGCGTGGGGAACCTCGACCGCTCCATCGCCTTCTACACCAAGCTGCTCGGCATGAAGGAACTTCGCCGGCGCGACGTGCCGGACGGCAAGTACACGCTCGCCTTCCTCGGCTACGGCACGGGCAACGCCGAAGGCCAGGGCGAGATCGAGCTGACCTACAACTACGGCGTCGAGAAGTACGAGCAGGGCAACGCCTTCGGCCACCTCGCGGTCGGCGTGCCGGACGTGGCCGCGGCCTGCGAGGCGGTGCGCGCCGGCGGCGGGAAGGTCACGCGCGAAGCGGGGCCGGTGAAGTTCGGCACCACCATCATCGCCTTCGTGGAAGACCCGGACGGCTACAAGATCGAGCTGATCCAGCGCATGTCCTGACCGCGCGCGGGGCGATGGACCCGCTCGCGCTGCTGCGCGGCCTTCTCGACACCACCGAGGATGCCGCGCGCGCCCTGGTCGGCCGCGAGCGCATCCGCCTCGCGGTCACCGGGCTTTCGCGCGCGGGCAAGACGGTCTTCCTCACCTCGCTCGTCGCCAACCTGCTCGCCGCCGGGCGCGGCGCGCGCACGCTGCCCGCGCTGTCGGAAGCCGCCGGCGGGCGCATCCGCCGCGTCTTCATCGAGCCCGCGGGGACGGAGACGGTGCCGCGCTTCGACCCCGAGGCGCATCTCGCCGCCCTTGCCGCCGACCCGCCGCGTTGGCCGGAGCGGACCGAGGATTTCTCGACGCTGTCCATCGCGATCGACGTGGAGCGACGCACCTCCCTCGGCGGGTTGCTGCCGGAACGGCGCGTCACGCTCGACCTGATCGACTATCCCGGCGAATGGCTGCTCGACCTGCCGCTGCTGCGCCAGGATTTCGCGACGTGGTCGGCCGCGACGCTGGCGCGGCTCCGCGCCTGGCCGGCTGCCGCGACTACTGAGTTCCTCGCCTTCCTCGACGCGCTGCCGGCGGGCGCGCCGGCCGAGGATGCGCTGGCCAAGCGCGGGCACACGCTCTACCGCGACATGCTGCGCGCCTGCCGGGACACGCATGGGCTGCGCTTCCTCCAGCCCGGGCGCTTCCTCAACCCGGGGCCGCGCGGGGATGCGCCGCTGCTGTGGTTCTTCCCGCTGCCGGCGGGGGCGCGCGGCGGGCTCGCGGATCTCTGCGCGCGGCGCTACGCGGCCTATCTGGACGACCAGCGCGCGACCTTCCTCGACCCCTTCTTCTCGCGCTTCCACCGCCAGGTGGTGCTCGTCGACGTGCTTGGCGCGCTGCATGCCGGCGAAGCCGCCTTCCGCGACACCGCCGAGGCGCTCGCCGCCGTGGCCGAGGTGATCTCCGGCGCCTCCTGGCTCGAACGGCTGCTCGGCGCCGCACCGGGGCGCGTCGCCTTCGCCGCGACCAAGGCGGACCACGTGCCGACGCGCGCGCGGGATGCGCTGGCGGCGCTGCTCGACCACATCGCGCTCGGCGCGCGGGGGCGGGCGGAAGCCTCGGGCGCGGTCACGACCTGCCACGCCGTCGCCGCCATCCGCTGCACCGAGGACGCGGTCGCGACGCTGGAAGGCCAGGCGCTCGCCGCCGTGCGCGGCCTGCTTTTGAACGGCGGGCAGGGCGCCACCATCTATCCGGGGGAGGTGCCCATGAAGCCGCCCGAACCCGCCTTCTGGGATGCAGGATTCTTCCGCATGCCGGACTTCCAGCCGCCGCGGCTCGACCCCGCCGGAGGGTCGGGCGTGCCGCATCTGGGGCTCGACGCGCTGCTGGCCTGGCTGATCGGGGACGCGCTGTGACCGCGCCCGCCCCGCAGCCGAGGATCATCCTGGACGAAGCCGCCACCCCGCCGGCGCGGCTCGATTTCGGCTGGGAGAAGGCGGTCGCCGCCGTCGCGCCGCCGCGGGGCGGCTGGTCCGGCGCGGCGCTCGTCGCGGCGGGCATCGCGGTGCTGGCGTTGGGCCTGGCCGCGCTGGACGCCGGCAACTTCGTCGCTGCGCAATTCGCCCGCGCCGCGTGGCTCGGCTGGCTGACGCTGGTCGTGGCGCTTGCCGGCTTCGGCCTGATCGGCGCCGCGATCTGGCGGGAGGCATCGGGCTACGTCGCATTGTCGCGCGTCGATCGCGCGCGCGCCGCGGCCGCGCGGGGGGACGCCGCTGCACTCGCGGCGGAACTGCAGCGCTGGCAGAGCCGCCTGCCGCCCGGCCGCCCGCGCATCGAGGGGCTCGCGGACATGCCGCCCGATGCCGCGCGCGCGCTGGTGGAGGCGCGGCTGCTCGCGCCGCTGGCCGAGGAAGCGGCCGGGCTCGGGCGCGCGGCGGCGATGCAGGCCTTCGCGGTCACCGCGGTCAGCCCCTCGCCGGGGCTCGACGCGGTGATCTTCGCCTGGCGCGGGGTGCGGCTCGTGCGGCAGGTGGCGATGCTGCACGGGCTGCGGCCGGGGCTCGCGGGCACCGTCGCGCTGCTGCGCCGGATCGCGACGGATGCGGCGATGGTCGCGGCGACCGACATCGCGGTCGATGCGATGGTGCGCGCGGTGCTGAGCAGCCGCCTCGCCGAGCATGTGGCGGGCGAAGCGGCGGCCGGCGCGGTCGCGGCGCGGCGGATGATCCTGCTCGCCCGCGCGGCGGACGAGGCGTGCCGGATCCTGCCCAGGGCGGTTTCCAGGTGAGGGGAGACCGCTCCGGCAAGTCTTCGCGCCTGCGGCCGGGTCCAGCCGAATCTAGGCCGCGATGACGTCATCCAGCCGGTAGAAGCGCGCCGCGCTGCGCCAGAACAGGTCGGCCTTCTCCTCGGCCGTGGCGCCCGCGGCGACGCGCTTGAAGGCGTTCCAGCCGACCGCGTAGCCGTAGCCGCCCTTGTCGACCGGGAAGTTGCTCTCGAACATGCAGCGCTTGCTGCCGAACAGCTCGATGCAGCGTTCCATCCAGGGCCGCCACGCCTCGGCCAGCATGGCGGAGGAGGGCGCGACCTCCGCTTCCTCCAGCCCGAAGCCCGGCAGCCGCATGCCGAGCCCGCCGCACTTGACCATCACGTTCGGGCAGCGCGCGAGGTCGGCCATATGCGCCGACCATTGCGCGAAGACGGCATCGCGCCGGCCCGCATAGCGCCCGATGCCGAGGATGCCGCCGCAATGGTCGAGCACCATCGGCACGTCCGGGCAGGCGCGGGCGAGTGCCGCGAGGCGCGGGATCTGGTGGAAATAGATCCAGGCATCGAAGGACAGGCGCCGCCGGCCCAGTTCCGCGATGCCGGCGCGGAAGCCCTCGCTGTCCATCATGTCCTCCGCCGGGGTGTAGGCGGGGTTCAGCATCTCCGGGTCCGGGTCCCAGGTCGCGATGTGGCGGATGCCGCGGAAGCGGCCATTGCCGGCGGCGATGTGGGCGTCCAGCACCTCGCCCGCCGCCGCGCCGCGCGTCAGGTCGGCGAAGCCGACGATGCCGGCGCAGATGCGCGGCGCGCCGTAGATGCCGCTTTCGCACATCGCCGCGACGCCGGCGGCGAACTGCGTCTCGCCCACCGGGCGGAAGGCTTCCGGCCCGTCGGCGCGGTGGAAGGCGCGCGCCTGCACCAGCACCGTCGCGCGCACGTCGTGGCCGGTCCGCAGGTCGGCCAGCATGTCGTCGAGGAGGTAGCGCCAGCCCGGCCGGTCCCACAGGTGGTGGTGCGGGTCGATGATGGGCTGGGCGGGGTCGAGGATCTCCTCCTGCCGCGCGGCGAGCCATTCCTCACGGACGGCGATGTAGTGCGTGCTCATGCCGCGCGCCTCGGCGGGGCGAGGCTCGGCCGCGCGTTCAGCGTCGTCGGCTCGAATCCCGCGAGCCGCTTGTAGTGCGCGGCGATCTCGGCGCGCTCGGCCTGCGGCATGATGGCCTCGATGTCGGCGAAGCCGTCGGGCGCGCGCGCCTCGGCGATGTCGAGCACGATGTCCGGGCCGTCGCCGCGCGTGGCTTCCAGCAATGCGGCCGTCGCCGGGCGGCGGATCGCCTCATAGGCTTCGAGCGCCGCGACCGGGTCGGCGATGGTGGCGAGCTTCAGCGCGAGCGTCCGCGCATCGAGGATGCCCTGGGAGGAGCCGTTGGATCCGATCGGGTAGAGCGGATGCGCCGCATCGCCGAGCAGCGTGACGCGCCCATGCGTCCAGCGCGGCAGCGGGTCGCGGTCCACCATCGGGAATTCGAACACGGATTGCGCGCTGCGGATCAGCGCGGGGACGTCCAGCCAGTCGAAGCGCCAGTCGCGGAAGGCCTCCTGGAAATCCTCGACGCGGCCGGGGCGGTTCCAGTCCTCCCGCTTCCATTCCTGGTTCGGGTCGACGCGGCGCTCGGCGATCCAGTTGGTCAGCTTGCGGCCGTCCGGCAGGTCGGCGATCGGGTAGACGACGAATTTCTCGTCGCGGTTTCCCGCGACCGCCATGGTGGCGCCGGTCAGGAAGGGCTCGGCGATGCTCGTCGCGCGCCACAGGATGGCGCCGTTCCACTTGGGCGGGCCCTCGTTCGGATAGAGCAGCGCGCGCGCGACGGAATGGATGCCGTCGGCGGCCACCAGCACGTCGCCCCGCGCCGTCGCCCCGCCGGCGAAGCGCGCCGTCACGCCCAGGTCGTCCTGCGCGAAGCCTTCCAGCCGGGCGCCGAGATGGATGCGCGCATCGCCGAGCCTTTCCCGCGCGGCCTCCAGCAGCACCAGGTGCAGCCGGCCGCGATGGATCGAGACCTGCGGCCAGGTGTAGCCGGCATGGCGGCCGCGCGGCTCGGACCAGATCATCTGCCCGAAGCGGTTGGCATAGGCGAGTTCGCGCGTGACGATGCCCGCCCCCGCGACGCGGTCCTGCAGGCCGAGTTCCGTCAACTCCCGCATGGCGTGCGGCAGGACGTTGATGCCGACGCCGAGCGGCCTGATCTCGGCCGCGGCCTCGAACACCTCGACCTCGATCCCGGCCTCGTGCAGCGCGAGCGCCGCCGCCAGCCCGCCGATCCCCCCGCCCGCGATGATGACGCGCATGCCGGCTCCTCCCTCGTCGGGGCGGAAGATAGCGTCCCGCGCCGGAAGGGCCAGGGCTTCGCGCGGCGCCGCCGAGGGTCCAGGCTGGTGGGGCCAGACAAGGGAGAAGCGCCATGGCCCGTACCGTCCTGATCACCGGGGCCGCCGGCGGCATCGGCCGCGCGATGGTGGCATCGACGCTCGCGGCGGGTCACCGCGTGGCGGCGTTGGATCGCGACGAGGCCGGGCTGGCCGCGCTGGCGGCCGCGCATCCGGGGACGGCGCTCGCGCCGATCGCGGCCGATCTCTCGACCGTGGAGGGCTGCGCCGCCGGCATCGACGCCGCCGTCGCGCGCTTCGGCACGGTGGAGGCGGTGGTGAACAATGCCGGCATCGGCGTCTCGAGCCTGCGGCCGGACGCGGAGACGCGCATCCCCCCGATCGAGGAACTGGACGCCGCCACCTGGGACCGCTTCTTCGCCATCAATGTCCGCGCGCCGATGCTGCTGGTCCGCGCCGCGCTGCCGATGATGCGCGCGGCGGGGTGGGGCAGGGTGGTGAACAACACCACGTCGTTCCGGACCATGCTGCGCGTGCTGCCCTATGGCGCGACCAAGGCGGCGCTCGAAGCCGCCTCCGGCGTCTGGGCGGAGGAGCTGAAGGACAGCGGCATCACCGTGAACGTGCTGATTCCGGGCGGGCCGACCGACACGCCCTTCATCGGGCCGGGTGCGTCCTGGCCGCGCGAGCAGATGCTGCGCCCGGCCGTGATGGGCCCGCCGCTCGCCTGGCTGCTGTCGGAGGACGCGGCGGGCATCACCGGCCAGCGCATCACCGCCGGCCGCTGGGATGCGGCGGCGCCGGACGCGCCGGCGGCGATGCGCGCGATCGGCTGGCCGGAACTCGCCGCCGACGCGGTCTGGCTACAGCACTATCCGATCACACCGAATTAGTGTGATCGGATTTCGTGCTGTAGATTCAATGGCTTCTAGAGCACGTAATCCGTCCGAAAGGACGGATAGTGCTCTAGCCGCCCGCTGATCCGATCCGCGCCGCGATCGCCCGCGCCGCCGCCGCCGTGCCGTCCGCGCCGCCGATGTCGGGCGTGCGCAGCCCACCGGCGAAGGCGGCATCGACCGCGGCGTCGAGTTCCGCCGCCGCATCGGCGAAGCCCTGCCCCGCACCCTTGCCCGCCAGCCAATCGAGCATCATCGCCGCCGAGAGGATCGTCGCCGTGGGGTTGGCGAGCCCCTTGCCGGCGATGTCCGGCGCCGTGCCGTGCGCCGGCTGGAAGACGGCGTGCGTGTCGCCGATATCGGCACTCGGCGCGAAGCCCATGCCGCCGACGAGCCCGGCGCCGAGGTCGGACAGGATGTCGCCGAACATGTTCTCCGTCGGCAGCACGTCGAAGGCCCAGGGGCGGCGCACCAGGTCGAGCGCCATCGCGTCCACGTAGTGCGCGCCATGCGCCACATCCGGATACTCCGCCGCGATGTCGGCGAATATGCCGCGCATGAAGGCGAAGGCGCGGAAGACGTTGGCCTTGTCCACCAGCGTCACCGTGCCCTGCCGGCCGCGCCGCGCCGCGCGCTGGCGCGCGAGGCCGAAGGAGAAGCGGGCGAGCTTCTCCGTCACCGTCCGCGTGATGCGCAGCGTCTCCTCCGCCATGTCGTGCGTGACGGTGCCGCGGTCGCGGGAGAAGAACAGGCCCTCGGTGCTTTCGCGCACGATCACCAGGTCGATGTCGCGCGCGCGCGGGTCGGCGAGGGCGACGGGCACGCCCGGCAGCGCGCGGAAGGGCCGCACCCCGGCATAGAGGTTGAGCCGGAAGCGCAGGTCGAGCTGCGGGGCGATCTCGGTCCCGTCGGCGGCGCGGATCTCCGGCCAGCCCATCGCACCCAGCAGGATCGCATCGGCCTTCGCGGCACGGGCGAAGGTCTCCTCGCTCATCGCCGTGCCGGTGTCGCGGTAGCAGAAGGCGCCGGCGCGCAGCGTCTCGAAGGCCAGGCCGATGCCGTGCCGCTTCGCCAGCGGCTCCAGCACGGCGAGCGTCGCCTCGGTCACCTCCGTGCCGATGCCGTCGCCCGGCAGCACGGCGATGCTGAGCGTGTTCGATGGCAGGGGCATGGCGCTTCCTCTCGGCCTGTCTTTGCCTGCTTTTCCCATGCGTTCGGGATGGGCGCCAGGGTGCGCCTTAACGCTTGGGCAACGTTCGCGCGCCAAGGTGAGGCTGCCGTACCCTGGACAGCCGCCATGAAGCGCGATCCGCTCGCCACGCTCGAAAAGCTCCGCCGCCTTGAAGTCACGACCGCCCAGCGGAGGCTCGCGGAGGCGCGCACGCGGCTCGCCGCCGAGGAAGCCGCGGCGGCGGCCGTGGAGGACGCGCTGCGGGGCGAATCCGCGGATGCGGCGCCCTTCACCTATGGCGCCTTCCTCGCCCGCCTGCTGGCCGCCAAGCAGGCCCAGGCGGCGGCGACCGCCCGGGCCGAGGCCGCGATGGAGGCCGAGCGCGTGTCGGTCGCGCAGGCCCGTGGCGCCGAGAAGGTGGTCGGCATGCTGCGCGAGCGCCGCGCCGCCGCCGAGCGCCGCGAGGCGCTGCGCACCGGGCAGACCCGGCTCGACGAGATGTCGCAGGCGATGCGGGGGGCCTGACGCGGCCCGCGCCAGGCGGTAGCCTCCCGCCAGTCGAACCGGGAGGAAACCCATGGCCCACACGCTCCGCCGCCGCGCGCTGCTCGGCGCGGCCACGATGCCGCTGCTGCCCGCCGTCGCGCATGCGCAATCCGACTGGCCGAACCGGCCGGTGCGGATCATCGTTCCCTTCCCGCCGGGCCAGGCGAGCGACATCATCACGCGCCTCGTTGCCGACGAGCTTTCCAAGCGCTGGCCGCAGCGCGTTGTGGTGGAGAACCGCGCCGGCGGCGCCGGTGCCCCCGCGCTGGAAGCGGGCGCGCGCGCCGCGCCGGATGGCTACACGCTGACGGCCGGCACATCCGGCACGCTCGGCGTCAATCCGTCCGTGCTGCCGCGCGTGCCCTATGACGCGGAACGCGACTTCGCGGCGATCACCAACGTCGCGATGGTGCCGCTGCTGGTCATCGCGCACCCTTCGCTGCCGGCGAACACGATGCCGGAACTGGCCGCTGCCGCGCGCGCCAATCCGGGCGGGCTCGACATGGCCTCGGCGGGGCCGGCGACGAGCCAGCACATGGCCGCCGAACTGCTGATGCTGCGCGCCAATATCCGCTTCAACATCGTGCACTACCGCGGCAGCGGCCCGGCGATCGCCGACGTCATCGCTGGCAATGTCCGGCTGATGACGGATTCCGTCGCCTCCGCCCTGCCGCACATCCGCGAGGGGCGGGTGAAGGCGATCGCGCTGTGCTCGGCCCGCCGCGTGCCGCAGCTGCCTGACGTGCCGACCATCGCCGAGACGCTGGTGCCCGGCTACCAGGCCGCGGGCTGGTCGGGCCTGGTCGCGCCCGCTGGCACGCCGGCCGAGATCATCCGCCGCATCAACGCCGATGTCGTCGCCATCCTGCGCGACCCCGCGATCGCCGCGCGCATCCTGCAGATGGGCGCGGTGCCCGATCCGCTGACGCCGGAGGAATACGCGACCTTCATCCGGACGGAGATCGCGACCTTCCGCGAGGTGGCGCGCGCCGCCAACGTGCGGCTGGAAGGCTGACCGGTCAGCCCGGCTCGGGTTCCCAGCCCAGGCCGGGCGCCTGCGGCAGCGCGATGGCCCCGCCGCGCGGCAGCAGCGCGGCGCCATAGGGCGCGCGATCCAGGTCGGCGAAGTAGATCTCGATCGGCTCCGCTTCCTCGAGCGCGGCGAGCAGGTGCAGCGTCGCGAGCAGCCCCGGGCCGAAATAGGGGCAATGCGGCACCATCCGCACGCCCGCTTCCCGCGCGAGCTCCGCGATCTCCAGCATCGCCGACAGGCCGCCGATCTTGGTGACCGAGGGCTGCGCGACATCGACCGCACGCAGCTCGAACATGCGGCAGAAATCCTCGACCGTGCCGTTGCATTCCCCGGCGGCGATCGGCACGGGGGATGCGGCGCGGATGCGCGCGATGGCGGGGATGTCCTCGGGCGGCCAGACCGGTTCCTCGACCCAGGCGGCGCCGAGCGTGGCGACGGACTCGCAGAATTCGATCGCCTCGCCTTCCGTGTCCCAGGCGCAGTTGATGTCGAGCATGAGCGGCACGTCAGGCGCCGCGGCATGGGCGGCGCGGATGCAGGCGAGGTCGACCTCGTGCAGCTTGATGTGCCGGTAGCCCAGCGCCAGCGCGCGTTCGACGTTGCGCGCCACGTCGTCCGGCCGGCCATAGCGCAGCAGGCTTGCATAGGCCGGCACGGCAGGCCGCGCGGCCGGGCCGAGCAGCGCGTGCAGCGGCTTGCCCGCCGCCTTGGCGCGGATGTCCCACAGCGCGATGTCGATCGCCGAGATGCCGAAGGTGACCGGCCCGTTGCGGCCGAAATTGTGGAAGCGGCGCGCGAGCATGCGCGTGAGGCCGGCGATGTCGCCCGCATCCTGCCCGATGCAGGCCGGGCCGATCAGCCGGTCCACCGCATCCTTCGTCGTCTCGGCCACCGTGAAGCCGAAGCCTTCGCCCCAGCCATGGATGCCGGCATCGGTCTCGACGCGCACCAGCAGCGTGTCCATCGCGCGCAGATGCAGGTTGCCGCCCGCGCCCTGGGTGCTCGCGCCGAAGGTGAAGCCGGTGCGGTGGTGGTGCGTGGTGACGCGGGTGATCTTCATGGGCGTTCCCTTCCGCGCGCGGCGCGTTCGGCCGATACTGCCCCTTCGCCGCGGCGCGCAGAAGCCGGGCAGGGAGAAGACGGATGGATCGCAGGACGCTTCTGGGTGGACTCGGCGCGCTGCCGCTCGCCGCGCCGGCGCTGGCGCAGGCGCCGTTCCCGGACCGGCCGCTGCGCGTCATCGTGCCCTTCGCGGCCGGCGGGCCGTCGGACATCGTGGTCCGCCTGATCGCGCCGAAGCTGACCGCGACGCTGGGCCAGCCCGTGGTGGTGGAAAACCGCGCCGGGGCGGGCGGGGTGACGGGCGTGGACGCGGCGGCCAAGGCCGCGCCGGACGGGGCGACCATCGCGCTCGGCAGCGCCGGCGGGCTTGCCATCTCGCCGCGGCTCGACCGCGGCACGCCCTATGACCCGCTGCGGGACCTCGCGCCGCTGACCCTCGGCGTGCTGGTGCCCGAGCCGCTGGTCGTGCCCGCGGCGACGCCCTTCCGCACGGTGGCCGAGCTCGTCGCCGCGGCGAAGGCTAGCCCCGGCCGGCTGAACTACGGGTCGGCCGGATCGGGCAGCATGCCGCACCTCGCGGGCGAGTTGTTCCGCCTGGCCGCCGGCATCGACATCACTCATGTCTCCTATCGCGGGGGCGCGCCGCTCGCCACCGCGCTGCTGCAGAACGAGGTGCAGCTCGGTTTCGCGGACCTGCCGATCCTGCTGCCGCATATCCGCTCCGGCGCGCTGCGCGCGCTGGCCGTCGGCACCGAGCAGCGCCTGCCCTGGATCGCGGAGGTGCCGACCATGGCGGAGGTCGGCCTGCCGGGCGTGGATGCGAACAACTGGCACGGCTTCGTCGCCCCCGCCCGCGTGCCGGAACCGATCCTGGAGCGCTGGCACGCCGCGCTGGCCGGCGCGCTTAACGACCCCGAGATCCGCCGCGCGCTGCACGAGCAGGGCGCGATCCCGGGCGGGGATTCGCGGGCTTCCTTCGGCGCCTTCCTGCGGCGCGAGAACGAGAAATGGGGCGAGGTGATCCAGCGCGCCGGCGTGCGCGCGGATTGAGCGCGACCCCGCCGGCATCCGCCGCCGCCTCGGACGCGGTGGGCGAGTGGTACCACGCCTGGTTCACCGGGGCCGTGCTTTCGGCCGTCATCCGGCGCGGCGAAGCGGATGCCGCCGCGCTGGTGTTCCGCGTCTTCCGCCGCCAGCAGGCCGAGACCTTCCTGCCCGGCCTGCGGAAACTCGGGCTGGATGGCATGCCGCCGGCCATCGCCGCGGCCCGCTACCACTACCTGTCCAACTTCATCGGCGGCGTCGGCGTCGAGTATGTCGAGGAAGGGCCGCGCAAGGCCTGGATCCGCTATCCGCCGCCGCGCTGGATCTGGTCCGGCACCGCCATCTGCGGCATCCCGCGCGTGGTGAACGAGGCGATGCTGCGCGGCTGGCACGCCAACAACGGGATCATGCTCGGCTGCGCGCGGCTCGCCTTCGTCTGCACGGGCCAGACGGTGGCCGGGGATCCGGGGCTGGAGGGATACTTCACCGAGGATGCGCGCGACCTCGATGAGCCGGAGCGGCTTCGCTTCGCGCCCGGCGAGGCCATGCCACGCTTCGACCCCGCCGCCGCGCCGCGCCTGCCCGCCGCCGATTGGCCGGCCGAGCGCGTGGCGCGTGCGAAGCGCAACTACGCCATGACCTATTGCCGCACGCTGCTGCGGGAAGCCGTCGCGCTGTTCGGCGCGACGGAGGGCGGCACGCTGCTCGGCCATGCGGCGCGGCTCGTCGGCATGCAGCATGTCCATGCGACGGCCGCCGCGCTCGGCGCGACGGGCTTCGCGGCATTCATGGTCGCGCTGGCCCAGGCGGAAGGCGACGAGGCCGAGGCCGCCGCGCAGGACGATGGCAGCGTGATCGTCACGCGGCGGGGCTGCGCGCTGCTCGACGGCATCGCGGAGGCCGATCCGGCGATGCACGAGGCCTGGGAGGGCCTGCTGGCGGGCGGGCTCGCCGCCTGGGATCGCTTCGCGCGGCTGGAACCGGTGGCGCCCTGCGCCTGGCGCGTCATCCCGGGCTGACGGGCGGAACGCGGCGCAGGATGCGCCGCAGCCCGGCCAGCGCCGGCGGAAGGTCGCTCTGGTCGATGGCGAAGTCGAAGCGGTGCGCCTGGGTGGACGGGTCCGGCGTGATCTCGACCGTCATGGCGATGTCCCCGCGCGGCCCGCAGCGCATGTCGATCCGCAGCATCGGCTCGATGCAATGCAGCGCGGCCGTGCCGCGCAGGTCGCGGTGCATCAGCGCCAGGTCGTGCAGCAGCGCGCCCAATTCCGCGGCGCGCAGCCAGGTGCCGCGCACTTCCACCACGGCGCCAGGGGCCTCGACGCGCGCATGGGCGTCGATCCAGTCTTCGTAGGGCGCGCTGCCCGCGACGCCGAAGGCGCGCAGCGTCAGCCCGCCGAGGCGGACGCCTGGCGCGTCCTCATCCTCCATCGGCCGCCGCCGCGGTGATCCGCAGCAGGCTCTCGTCGCGCCCGAGCGCCCAGAGCACGGCGTTGATCGGCGGGCTCGTCGTGCTGCCCGAAAGGGCGACGCGCAGCGGCTGCGCCACGTCCTTGAGCTTCGTCTGCTTCACATCCGCGTAGTCGCGCAGCCATTGCTCGAGGTCCGCCTTCTCCCACGGCGCATCCGCGAGGAACTCGGCGAGGTCGGCGAGCCGCGCCTTGGCCTCGGGCGTCAGCAGCGCGAGCGCCTTCGCCTCCATCGCCGGCGGGCCTTCATGCGCGGCGAAGGCGGCGGCCCCCGCCAGTTCCTCGATCGTGCGCGCGCGCTCCTTGAGGTCGGGCATCAGCATCCCGACGCGCGCCGCGCCATCCGTGCCGAACAGCACGCCGCGCCGGCCAAGGATCGTCAGAACCTCCCGCGTCAGGCGCGCATCGTCCGCCTGGCGTAGATAGACGCCGTTCACATGGGTGAGCTTCGCGTAGTCCATCCGCGACGCGGCGCGGCCGACATCCTTGATGTCGAACAGTTCGACCGCGCGGTCGTGCGGGACGATCTCCTCGTCGCCATGGCCCCAGCCGAGGCGGAGGAGGTAGTTGCACACGGCCTCCGGCACGTAGCCCTGCTCGCGGAAGTCGAGCACCGAGACGGCGCCGTGCCGCTTGGACAGCTTCGCGCCGTCCGCGCCGTGGATCAGCGGGATATGCGCGAAATGCGGCCGCCGCCAGCCCATCGCGTCATAGACCATGCACTGGCGGAAGGTGTTGGTCAGGTGGTCGTCGCCGCGGATCACGTGGGTGATCTGCATGTCGTGGTCGTCCACCACGACGGCGTGCAGGTAGGTGGGCGTGCCGTCGCTGCGCAGGATGATCATGTCGTCCAGCTCGCCGTTGGCGACGCGGACTTCCCCCTGCACGAGGTCGGCGACCACCGTCTCGCCCTCGAGCGGCGCCTTGATGCGGATGGCGAAGGGCTTGCCCTCCTGCTCCGGGCCCGGCTCGCGGTCGCGCCAGCGGCGGTCGTAGCGGGGCGGGCGGCCCTCGGCGGCGGCGCGCTCGCGCATCTCGGCCAGTTCCTCGGGCGTCGCCCAGCAGCGATAGGCCTTGCCCATGGCAAGCAGGGCCTGCGCGATCTCGGCGTGCCGGGCTTCGCGGCTCGCCTGGAAGACGGGGGGCTCGTCCGGGGACAGGCCGAGCCAGGCGAGGCTTTCGAGGATCTGGTCCACCGCCGCCTGGGTGGAGCGTTCCTTGTCCGTGTCCTCGATGCGCAGCAGGTAGGCGCCCTTGTGGTGCCGCGCGAACAGGTAGTTGAACAGAGCGGTGCGCGCCCCGCCGATGTGCAGGTAGCCGGTGGGCGAGGGGGCGAAGCGGGTGCGGACGGACATCGTGCGTTCCATGAGCCTGGCGCCCGCTTCCTAGAGCAATATCCGATCGGGCGAAATCACCTGATCGGATGTCCTGTTCTTGAAACCATTGATTCTACAGCACGAAATCCGATCGTGCGGGGTCCGCGCGATCGGGTGGCGCCGCGGGGCAGTGACCTGCCGGGAGGAACAGCCGCCCTGGCCGGGATGGCGGATGCGCCGATGATTGTTGTTGCGACACCGCGACGTTAGGCTCGGCGCCGTGGCGGCCCTTTCCGAACCCGCGCCGCCTTCGCCGCTGGCGGCGCTGCTGCTGGCCGAACGGGGACGCCTCGCGCCCTGGCTCGCCGTCGCGATGGCCTTCGGCGTGGCCGGCTATTTCGCGCTGCGGGCGGAACCTTCGACATGGTTCGTCGCGGCGGCGCCGATCCTGCTGGCGATGGCGCTGATGCTGGCGCCGCGACATGCGCATGCGGCCTGGGTCGTCGGCCTCGCGGCGGCGGCGGCGCTCGGCTTCGCATCCGCCCTGCTGCACGCCCGCGCCGCTCCCCCGCCGCTCTCGCCGCCGACCCGCGCGGTGATGCTCAGCGGCATCGTGCAGGATGTCGACCTGCTGCCCGAGGGGCGGCGCGTGACGCTCGGCGAGGCACGCTTCGGCCCCGATGAGGCGCCGCAGCCGCGCACGATCCGGCTGCGCCTGCGCGCGAGCGACCCGGCGCGGCCCGCACCGGGGGACAGGATCAGCGTCCGCGCCCTGGTCCGCCCGCCATCGGCGCCGGCCTATCCGGGCGCCTGGGATTTCCAGCGCGCCGCCTTCTTCGCGGGGCAGGGCGGATCGGGCTTCGCGATCGGCCCGGCCGAGCTGCTGCCCGGTGCGGGCGAGGCGCCGCCGCTCGCTGCCACCCGCTCGCTGATGGAAGCGCGGGTCGATGCCGCGCTGCCCGGCGCCGCGGGCGCGGTCGCCGCGGCGCTGCTGACCGGCGGGCAAAGCGCCATCCCGCGCGAGGACCTGGTCGCGATGCGCGATTCCGGGCTGGCGCACCTGCTCTCCGTCTCCGGCCTGCACATCGCGATCGTGATGGGCGTCTGCTTCTGGGTGGTGCGGCTGCTCATCGCCGGCATCCGGCCCATCGCGGTCCGCACCGACGGCAAGGTGGCGGCGGGCTTGGCGGCGCTGGCCGCCGGCGGCTTCTACATGCTGCTGACCGGATCGCAGGTGCCGATGCAGCGCAGCTTCGCGATGGCCACGCTCGTCACGCTCGCGCTGCTGGCCGGGCGCAACGCCATCTCAATGCGCGGCCTCGCGCTCGCCGCGGCGGCCGTCATGCTGGTCGATCCCGCCGCGCTGCTCGGGCCGTCCTTCCAGATGTCCTTTGCCGCGGTCATGGCGCTGATCGCGGGGTGGGAGAGCCTGCGCGGACCGCTGCGGCGCCTCGCCGGGGATGGCAGCTGGTGGCGCCGGGCGCTGGTGGCCGCGGCGGGGCTGGTCCTCACCTCCCTGCTGGCGGGTGCGGCGACGGCGCCCATCGGCCTCGCGCATTTCGGGCGGCTGCAATGGTACGGCGTCATCGCGAACGCGATCGCCGTGCCGCTGACCTCGGTCCTCGTCATGCCGGCCGGCATGGTGGCGGCCGTGGCGATGCCGCTCGGGCTGGAGGCACCGGCGCTCGCGGTGATGGGCTGGGGGGTGGAGGGGGTGCTCGCCGTGGCGCGGGAGGTCGCATCCTGGCCCGGTGCCGCGACCGGCGCGCGGCCGCTGCCCGGCTGGGGGCTGGTGGCCTTCATGTCCGGGCTGACCTGGCTGTGCCTCTGGGCGCGGCGCTGGCGGCTGCTGGGGGTGCCGCTGATGCTGCTCGGCATGGCCAGCGGGGCGCTGCACCGGCCGCCGGACCTCCTCGTCTCGGGCGATGCGCGGCTGATTGCCGTCGCCGCGCAGGACAGGTTGTGGCTGCAGCGCCAGCCCGGTGCCTCGGCCTTCCTGCGCGACCAGTGGCTGCGCGCCCATGGGCTGGCCCAGGCTGACGCGCTGCCGGCATCGGGGGAGGAAGCCGGCGGCGCGATCCGCTGCGACGCCGCCGCCTGCCTGCTGCGCCCGCACGCCGATGGCGCCGTCGCGCTGCTGCTGCGCCGCCCGGCCGAGGCTTCGCCCTGCGGGCGCGCGGCGCTGCTCGTCGCCGCGGAGCCGATCCGCCTGCGCTGCCCCGACACCGTCGCGATCGACCGGTTCAGCGTGTGGCGGGATGGGCCGCATGCCGCCTGGCTCGGCCCGGAGGGCGTGCGCGTGGTCTCGGACCGCGCCTGGCGCGGCGCGCGGCCATGGGTGCCGCCGCCGCCGCGCCCCCGTGTGCGGGAGGAGATGCCGCCCGCGCCGGTGGAATAGGCGGCCTTTTCAGTACCGGCGCAGCAGCCCCACCAGCTGGCCCTGCACGCGCACGCGGTCGGGCCCGAAGATCCGCGTCTCATGCCGCGGATTGGCTGGTTCCAGCGCGATCGAATTGCCGCGCCGGCGGATGCGCTTCAGCGTCACCTCGTTCTCATCCACCAGGGCGACGACGATGCTGCCGTTCTCGGCGGTGTCGGACCGGCGGATGATGACCGTGTCGCCGTCGAGGATGCCGGCATCGACCATCGAATCCCCGGCGACCTCGAGCGCGTAGTGCTCGCCGCCGCCGAGCAGGGCGGCCGGAACCTCGATGTTCGCGCCCTGGTCGCGCAGCGCCTCGATCGGCAGGCCGGCCGCGATCCGGCCGAACAGCGGCAGGGTGACGGGGGCGGCTTCCGGCGGCGGGGCAGGGCGCGCCTGCGCGCCGCCGAAGGGCCCGCGGATGACGTTCGGCCCGAGCGGGGCCTCGGGCGCCTTGGGCGGCGCGGCACGTGGCCTCGGCGCCAGGTTCTCGGGCAGGCGGATGACCTCGAGCGCCCGGGCGCGATGGGCGCGGCGGCGGAGGAAGCCGCGTTCCTCGAGCGCCGTGATCAGCCTGTGGATGCCGGATTTGGAACGGAGGCCGAGGGCGCCCTTCATTTCCTCGAAGGATGGCGAGAAGCCCGTTTCGCGCAGGTGGCGATCGATGAAGATGAGCAGCTCGTGCTGCTTGCGCGTGAGCATCCGTTCCCCTCCAGGGCCGGTCCACGAGCTCCTTGGGGACAACCACGAGTCCCTTGGAACAAACCGGCAACCTCGCTGGTGTTCTACTTAGGTTCCTGAGTCACGGTCAAACGCTTTCCGCTGTGGATGTTTCTGTGGATGAAAGGTGTTGCCGCCCTGCATCGCCTCGCCGGGAGGTTCCTGGCAGCATGGGTCTGATGACGCCGCCCGACCTGTCGATCCTGATCGCCGCATACCGCCTGCGCGACGAGGTGCCGGTCGCCGTCGCCTCCGCCCTGGACCGGGCCGCGGGGGCAAGCGTGGAGGTCATCGTCGCCTCCGACGACGGCACCGACTACGCACCGCTGCTGCCGGCCGACCCGCGGCTGCGGTTCACGGCTGTGGGGCCGGTCGCGACGGGCGCATATGCGGCGCGCAACCGGGCGCTGGCCATCGCGAAGGGGGATTTGGTCCTGATCCTCGACGGCGACGACGCGCTGGAAGGGCCGCCGGATGCCGTCGCGCGCGCGGTCAGCGCGGCACGCGGCGCCGGCGCGGTCGTGGTGCCGAGCCTGGTGCGCGACCCGGATGGCAGCCTGGTGCGGCGTGTGCCCGCGCCCGGCGCGGCACGCTTCGGGCTGGCCGAGTGGCGGGACGCCTTTGCCTCGCTCCATGTGCTTGCGCCGCGCGGCCGTGCGGCGCCGTTCCGGCCCTTCCGCCTGCTCGACGACGTGCTGTTCGACCTTGCCGCCCTGGCGGCGGCGGGCGGGGTCGCGCCGGTCGCGGAGGCGCTCTGCTACCGCTACCAGCTCCGCCCCGGCCAGGCGACGGACACGGCCGGGGCGCGCTTCGACGCGGAGTATGCGGCGGCGCTGGAGATCGCAGGGGCGGGCGGCTTCGGCGGGGCCTCGGCCGCGGTCGCGGCGGTGCTGCGGCGCTGGCGGGCGATGAACCGGCTGGTCGGCGGCGGGGGCGGCCGGCCCGGCCTTGGCGACTACCACCGCGCCGTCGCGGCCTATCTCGATGGCGCCTGGCCGGCCGGTCGCCGCCGGGCGTGACCTTCAGCCGCCTTCCGGGCCCGCCTTCGCGGCGAGGCGGCGCGCCAGCAGCAGGCCGAGCCCGCCGCCCGCCGGGGCCGCGGGCAGGGCCAGCAGCCAGCCCGCATGGCTGCCCGCCATGACCAGCGCGAGGCCGGCATAGAGGAGGAGGCCGCCCACGAGGCTGCCCACGATGCCGGCCGTCAGGCCGAGGACGAGGATGTCGGAACGGGAGACCATGGCGCGCGAGTAGGGGCGTGTGCCGTGGTTTGACAAGCCCGGCCCCGCGCCTTATTGCGCCGCCACCTTCCGGGAACGAGGACGGGCCTTCGGGGCCTGCGCCCGCCCCAGCCGGCGACCGGCCGGGGCCTACCGGGACAACAGCCCTCCGGGGCACAGCGAAGAAGGGCCGCGGCCGAAGGGCAGCGGCGAGCAGCGCATGACGAAGCGCGCCGAAAGCAAGTACAAGATCAATCGCCGCCTGGGCGTCAACCTGTGGGGCCGCGCCAAGTCCCCGGTCGCCAAGCGCGAATACGGCCCGGGTCAGCATGGCCAGCGCCGCAAGCAGAAGCCGACCGACTTCGGCGTCCAGCTGATGGCCAAGCAGAAGCTCAAGGGCTACTACGGCAACATCGGCGAGAAGCAGTTCCGCAAGTACTACGAGGAAGCGGTGCGCCGGAAGGGCGACACCTCGGAGAACCTGATCGAGCTGCTCGAGCGTCGCCTCGACGCCGTCGTCTACCGCATGAAGTTCGCGGTGACCCCCTTCGCCGCCCGCCAGTTCGTCAACCACGGCCACGTGACCGTGAACGGCAAGCGCGTGAACATCCCCTCCTACCTCGTGAAGGACGGCGACCAGGTCGAGGTGAAGGAGAAGTCGAAGCAGCTCGCGGCCGTGCTCGACGCGGCGCAGAGCGGCGAGCGCGACGTGCCGGAGTACGTCGAGGTCGACCACCGCGCGATGCGCGGCAAGTTCCTCCGCGCGCCGAAGCTGACCGACGTGCCCTATCCGGTGCAGATGGAACCGAACCTCGTGGTCGAGTTCTACAGCCGCTGATCGTCGGACGGGCCACGCCGGCCCCGTGTTGGAAGCGCCGCCCCGCAAAGGGCGGCGCTTTCGCGTTTCGGGGGGCGGCGCGCGCACCGGCGATGCCGCCGCGCCAGTCGATCGGATGTGGCGGCGTCACCGCGCCTGACCGCCTCGCGGCACCGGTGCCTGCTTCGCGATCCGGTCGTCCGATGCGGTCTGACTGAACCTTGCGCCCCTGGACAGAAATCGTTATCGCGTCCGTTATGACCGGCAGGGATCCGGCGTGAAGCGTGGGCAGGGCGAGCATGACGCGGTGGCGGCGCGTCGCCCTTGCTTGCCCTGCGCAAGCGTCGTCGAAGCGCCGGGCGCGTTCCGCATGGAAGGGATCAGGCGGAACAACCATCAAGGCTGACGGAACGCGCGGCGCTTGCGCGACCACAAGGGGCGGTTCCGGCAATCGTGGTATCGAAAATCCTCAGCGAGGCAAGGCACGGAAAGTGCCGGCAGGTGAGGGTCGGGCAGCAAGGGGCGACGTCGGTGGAACCAGTGGCGGATCGTGGCGGCTTGCAGCCGATGATCGACGCGATTTCGTCGGCGATCGCCGCGGGGAAGGCTTCGCCGGCCGCTGGCGTCGCCGCCGCGATGGCGCCGTTCCTGGGCGACCCGTCGCTGCTCGCCGGGCGCTCCTGCCCAAGCGCCCCGGACACCTATGTGCGCCACATGATCCACGACGATGCGGCGGGCGGATGGTCGCTCGCGGCCCTTGTCTGGCGGCCCGGGCACATGTCGCCGATGCACGCGCACCGCGCCTGGTGCGCGATCGGCTTCTACCGGGGCAGCCTGACCGAGGTCGGCTATCGGCTTCCCGAAGGCGGCGGCGCGCCCGTTCCGAACCACACGGCCCTGCGCCGGTCCGGCGATACCAGCCACACCGGGCCCGATCCGGGTGCGATCCATCGCCTCGTGAACATCGGCAGCGAGACGGCGATCAGCCTGCATGTCTACGGCCTGCCCTTCGACCGCCTGGGCACCGACCTCAACACCGTCTACGCGGACTGAGCGCGCGCCGCGCCTCCCTTCCCGCCGGACCCAGACAGGCATCTTCGGCATACCCGGCGGCGGCCGGAGCGTGCAGGGTGGGCGGGATGAATCCCAAGATCGCGCTCGGCCTCGCCCTCGGCGTCGCTTCCTCCGTCATCTGGGGCGGGCATGCCGTCGTCGCGCGGCCCGCGCTGGCCGGCCAGGGCTTCCATCCGCTCGACCTCGCGGCCTTCCGATACGCACCCGCGGCGCTGATCCTCGCGCCGCTCGCCTGGGCGGCGCGGGATGCGCTGGCCCGCATCGGCTGGAAGCGGATGGTGGTGCTCGCGCTGTTCGGCGGCGCGCCGAACCTGCTGCTGTTCCTCTGGGCGCTCGTCTACGCGCCGGCTTCCCATGGCGGGACGATCGCGCCGATGACGGTGCCGATCGCGGGCGCGCTGCTCGCCATCCCGATGATCGGCGAACGGCCGAGCCGCGGGCGCGGGCTCGCGCTGCTGGTGATGGCGGCGGGCGTGCTGATGATCGGCTGGGACGGCGTCGCGGGCGCGCATCCGGGCGCCTGGCGCGGCGACATCCTGCTGCTGCTCGCCGGATCGACCTGGGCGGTGTTCACGCTGCTGCTGCGCCGCTGGCAGGTGCCGGCGATCCCGGCGACCGCGGCGGTGACGATCGTCTCGGCGCTCGCCGTGCTGCCGCTGTGGCTGCCGCTGCGCGCCGCGACCGTCGCCGAACTGCCGACCAGCGCGATCCTGCTGCATGTCGCGACCCAGGGCCTGGTGCTCGGCGCGCTGGCGATGTTCCTCTACGCGCGCGCCGTTGAGTTGCTCGGGCCGACGCGCGCGGCCACCCTGTCGATCATGGTGCCCGTGACTGCATTGCTGCTGGCGGCGCTGCTGCTGCGCGAGCCGATCTCCTTCCTGCAGGGGATGGGGGCGAGCCTCGCCGTCGGCGGCATGCTCGCCGCCGTGTTGTTCACCGGAAGGAAGTCCGCATGAACGCCATGACTCCGCCGATGCCGCCGAGCCTGTGGGCCGCGACCGCCCCGCCGGCCCCGCCGACCGCCCCGCTTCAGGGCGCGGCGCGCACCGGCGTCGCCGTGGTGGGCGGCGGCTTCACCGGGCTTTCGACGGCGATGCATCTCGCCGAGGCCGGCGTGCCCGTGACGCTGCTCGAGGCCGCGGAGATCGGCTGGGGCGCCTCCGGCCGCAACAACGGGCAGGTGATCCCGACGCTGTCGCGGCTCGACCCGGACCAGATCGTTGCCGCCGTCGCGCCGGAGCATGGCGGCCGCGACAAGGGCGAGGAACTGGTCGCGCTGATCCGCGACAGCGCCGCACTCACCTTCGACCTGATCCGCCGCCACGGCATCGAGGCCGAGGCGGTGCAGAATGGCTGGATCCAGCCCGCGCATCGTGAGGCGCGGCTGCGCCTTTCGGAAGCGCGCGCCGAGCAATGGGGCCGCCGCGGCGCGCCGGTGCGGCTGTATTCCCGTGCCGAGATGGCCTCGCTGACCGGCACCGACCATTGGTTCGGAGGCTGGGGCAATGCGACGGGCGGGCGGATCAATCCGCTCGGCCTCGCGCGCGGGCTCGCCGCGGCGGCGATCCGCGCCGGGGCGACGCTGCACACGGGCAGCCCCGTCACGGCGATCGAGAAGGGCCCCGGCGGCTGGGTCGTGACGACGCCGCGCGGCACGCTCGAAGCCGAGCGCGTCGTGGTCGCGACGCATGCCTATACCGGGGATTTCTGGCCCGGGCTGAAGCGCACCATCGTGCCCGTGCGATCCTACCAGATGGCGACGTCGGTCCTGTCGGACAACATCCGCAAGACCATCCTGCCGGAAGGCCATGCGCTGTCTGACACGCGCGGCGACCTGTACTTCTACCGCTTCGACGCGAATGGGCGGCTCGTGACCGGCGGCGGGCTGATCGTGCCCTTCGGCTGGGAGGGGCGCATCCGCGCGCGCATCACCGAGCGCGTGCGGCGCGTCTTCCCGCAGATCGGCGAGGTCCGCTTCGACTACATCTGGTGGGGCTATGTGGCCGGCACGGCGGACCGCATGCCGCATGTCTACGAACTCGCGCCGGGCGTGCTCTCCTGGACCGGCTGCAACGGGCGCGGCGTGGCGCTGGGCATCGCACTCGGGCGCGAACTCGCGAAGGCGTCGAACGGCACGGCGCTGCGCGACATCGCTGCCCCGGTCGAGACACGCCTGCGCACGATCCCCGGGCACGCCTTCCGGTCCGTCGGCATCGCCTGGAACGTCGCGAGGATGCGGCGGCTTGATGCGCGTGACTGAGGTCGCGCTCGCCACCTCGGTCCCGCCGGCGATGCGCCGGCCCGGTCCGGGCGGGCAGGATGCCGGGCCCGGCTGGCGCGATGCGTGCCTCGCCTCCTGGCCGGCGCCCGGCTGGCGCGTGCTGGCCCTCACGCCGCCAGAGGAAGCCGGGGACGCGCCCGCGCTGCCGGCCCAGGTCGAGCCCGTGCGGGCCGCGCCGGGCGTCGCGGCCCGCTACGGCCGGCCGGGCGTCTGGCTGTCGGACGCGCTGGCCCGCGCCGCGGGAACGGGGGCGGAGGTGGTCGGCATCGTCAACGCCGACATCCGGCTCGACCTTTGTGCCGCGCGGCGCGCGGCGCTGGCGGGGCTGGCGCGGGACGGCCTCGTCGCCTGCCATCGGATGGAGGTGGCGCACGCCGCCCAGGCGGAAGGCCCCTTCTACCGCTACGGCTTCGACCTGGTGCTGATGCCGGCCGCGATCGCGCCGCGGCTCGACCTTGGCGCCTTCGCCTTCGGCGTGCCCTGGTGGGACTACTGGATCCTGCTCGACGCGAAGATGTTGGGCATCGAGGTCTCGGTGGTCGAATGCCCCGGCGTGCGGCACCTGACGCATGCCGCGGCGTGGCGCAGGGAGGCCTGGCTCGCGGCGCTGAGGGAGGTCGCGGCACGCATCGCACCGCGCCGCGACGCGCTGGCGCCGCTCGGCCTCGGCCCGGTCGCGGCGGCGACGGGGGAGATGCTGCTCGCGCTGCCGGACCCGGAGCATGAGGGCTACGGCCTGTCGGAACTGGTCGAACTGGCCGGCACGCGCTTCGGGCTCGAGATCGTGCGCGCGGCACAGCGCCGGGCCTTCCGGCTGGACTGACGCGCCATGGACATCGCCACGCCGCGCCGGCGCATCGTGCACGACATGCTGTTCGGCATCGACGGCAGCGGCTGGCATCCGCCGGAACTGCGCGACGGCATCGGCTTCCGCCGCAGCGGCCCTGGCCGGCTGTCGATCCTGCGCGTCGCGCTGCCGGCCGGCGCCGGGCGGGGGGAAGCGCAACTCCTCCTGCTGGCCGACGAGGCGATCCCCGCGCCGGCGCTGTTCCTCAACGGCCATGCGCTGGACACGGCGTCCCGCCGCGTGGGCCCCGGCGCGGTGCTGGACTTCACCTGGGGCGAGGATGCGATGCCCGAGCCTGGGCTCGCCGAGTTCTGGTTCCTGGCCGACCGGATGGAGCACGTCCCCGCCTCGGGCGGCGGCATGCGCAGCATGGGCTTCCGCCTTTGCGCCCTCGGCCTCGAAACCGCCGAGGCCGGCCCGACGACGGCGCCGGACGCTGTCGCGCGCATCGCGGGCGAGCGCTTCCTGCGGGAGATCCTGCCCGTGGCGCCGGGGCGGCTCCGCCTCGCCTTCCGCGAGACCGAGGGCGCGAGGGTGGTAGAGGCGGTCACGGAAGGCGCACGCCTCGGGCCGACGCCCGTGCCGGGCCTCGCCATCGGGCTGCGCGCCGATGGGAATGCGCTGCATGTGCGGCTCGGCGCGCCCGGCGGGGCGCTGCTGGCCGCCACCTTGCGCGGGGCTGGGCCGCTCGTGCTGCCCGGCGCCCTGGCGCCGCGCGACGCGCTGCTGATGGCGCGTTTCCTCGCGGCGCTGCCCTCGGCCTATGGCGCCTGGCTCGATACCGCGATGCGCGGGGCCGCGCCGGATGCGGCGCTGCTCGGCGCATGGCGGCGTGACGTGGCCCGGCTGGCGCGGGCCGCGGAATGCGCGCTCGCGGTTGCACTCGCGGATGGCCCGTCGGTCTTCGGGGCGGATCCCGCCGCTCCCTTCGCCTGGCCGGTGGTCGGCTGAGGCCAGCGGGAGCCTCGTCGCGCTGCGTGTGTCGTCAGCAGGCGATGCCGCGTGCGCGCAGCGCGACCAGGATCTCCTCGGCGCATTCGGCCGGCGTGCGGCCTTCGGTGCCGATGCGCAGTTCCGGCGCCTCGGGCGACTCGTAGGGGCTGTCGATGCCGGTGAAGTTCTTGATCTGCCCCGCCTGCGCCTTGGCGTAGAGCCCCTTCGGGTCGCGCGCCATGCAGGCCTCGATCGTCGTGTCGACGAAGACCTCGACGAATTCGCCCGGGCCGAGCAGGTCCCGCACCATCCGCCGTTCCGCCCGGAAGGGCGAGATGAAGGAGCAGAGCACGATCATGCCGGCATCGACGAAAAGCTTCGCCACCTCGCCGACGCGCCGGATGTTCTCCACCCGGTCCTCGGCGGTGAAGCCGAGGTCCCGGCACAGGCCGTGGCGGACATTGTCGCCGTCCAGCGTGTAGGTCGGCCGGCCGGCGCGATGTAGCGCCTGCTCGGCGATGTTCGCGATGGTCGACTTGCCCGAGCCCGACAGGCCGGTGAACCACAGCACGAGCGGCGCGTTGCCCAGCAGCGCCGCACGCGCGCTCTTGTCCACCGTGAAATGCTCGTGGTGGATGTTCGATGCGCGGCGCAGCGGGAAGGCCACCATGCCCGCCCCGGCGGTGCGGTTGGTGAAGCGGTCCACCAGGATGAAGGCGCCGGTCGCGCGGTTGTCCGCATAGGGGTCGAGCGGCACTTGCTGCCCGGCCGAGAAGTTGCAGAAGCCGATCTCGTTCAGCGACAGGCGCCGCGCCGCGTGTTCCTCGAGCGTGTTAACGTCCACCCGATGGCGGATGGAGGTGACCGAGCAGGGCGTCCAGACATTGCCGATCCGCATCATGTAGGACCGGCCGGGGAGCATCGCCTCCTCGTCCATCCACAGCAGGTGGCCGGCGAACTGGTCGGCGACCTGCGGGCGGTCGGCGGCGGTGGACAGCACGTCGCCGCGTGCGACATCGACCTCGTCCTCGAGCGTCAGCGTTACCGCCTGCCCGGCCTCCGCCGCGGCAAGGTCGCCATCGGCGGTGACGATGCGCGCGACGCGCGACGACTTGCCGGACGCCGCGACGACGACCTGGTCGCCCGGCGCGATCCGCCCGGCCGCGACGGTGCCGGCGAAGCCCCGGAAGTCGAGGTTCGGGCGGTTGACCCACTGCACCGGGAAGCGAAAGGGGCGCGCCGAGAGGTCCTGGCCGACATCCACCGTCTCAAGATGCTCGACCAGCGACGGGCCGTGGTACCAGGGCGTGTTGCCCGATCGTGTCGTGACGTTGTCGCCGAAGCGCGCGCTCAGCGGGATCGGCACGATCGACCGGAAGCCGAGGCCCGCGGCGAAGGTGGCGTAGTCGCCGACGATGCGGTCGAACACATCCTCGTCGAAGCCGACCAGGTCGATCTTGTTCACCGCGACGACGATGTCGCGGATGCCCATCAGCGAGCAGATGTAGGAATGCCGACGGGTCTGGGTCAGCACGCCCTTGCGCGCGTCGATCAGGATGACGGCGAGCGAGGCGCTGGAGGCGCCGGTCGCCATGTTGCGCGTGTACTGCTCGTGCCCCGGCGTGTCGGCGACGATGAAGGACCGCCGCGGCGTGGCGAAGAAGCGGTAGGCGACGTCGATGGTGATGCCCTGCTGGCGCTCGGCCTCCAGCCCGTCGACGAGAAGGGCGAGGTCGATTTCCTCCCCCGTCGTACCGTGCTTGCGGCTGTCCTTCGCAAGCGTGGCCAGCGTGTCCTCGAAGATCAGCTGGCTGTCGTACAGAAGGCGGCCGATCAGCGTCGACTTGCCGTCGTCGACCGACCCGCAGGTGAGGAAGCGGAGGAGTTTGCGCGCGCCGTCCATGTCAGAAATACCCCTCGCGCTTCTTCTTCTCCATGGACGCTTCCTCGTCCGTGTCGATCAGGCGGCCCTGGCGCTCGCTGGTCTTCGCGGCGCGCATCTCGGCGATGATCTCGGGCAGCGTCGCGGCGGTGCTCTCGACCGCGCCGGAGAGCGGGTAGCAGCCGAGCGTGCGGAAGCGGACCATGCGCATCTCCGGCATCTCGCCGGGGTTCAGCGGCAGGCGGTCGTCATCGACCATGATCCAGGTGCCGGCGCGCTTCACCACCGGCCGCGGCTTCGCGAAGTACAGTGGGACGACCGGGATGTCCTCGGCCAGCACGTAGTCCCACACGTCGTATTCGGTCCAGTTGGACAGCGGGAAGACGCGGATGCTCTCGCCGTCTCGTATGCGCGTGTTGAACAGGTTCCACAGTTCGGGCCGCTGCGCGCGCGGGTCCCAGGTGTGGCCGGGGCCGCGGAAGGAGAAGATGCGTTCCTTCGCGCGGGACTTCTCCTCGTCCCGCCGTGCGCCGCCGAAGGCCGCGTCGAAGCCCCATTTGTCGAGCGCCTGCTTCAGCGCCTCGGTCTTCATCACCTGGGTGTGCAGCGCCGAGCCGGAATCGATCGGGTTGATCCCGCGCGCGATGCCCTCGGGGTTGGTGTGGACGAGCAGTTCCATCCCCACCTGCTTCGCCATGGCGTCGCGGAAGGAGATCATCTCCCGGAACTTCCAGGTCGTGTCGATGTGCATCAGTGGGAAGGGCGGCTTGCCCGGCGCGAAGGCCTTCAGCGCCAGATGCACCATCACGCCGGAATCCTTGCCGATGCTGTAGAGCATGACGGGCTTGCGGAAGGAGGCGGCGACCTCGCGGATGATGCCGATCGATTCCGCCTCGAGCCGCGCGAGGTGCGGGGTGAGGCGGCTCTTGCCTGATGTTGTCGTCACGTGTTCTTCCGGCCGAGATAACGTTCCGAAATCGGATCGGTCTAACCTCTTCTCATGCGGGCCGAATGCGCGCAAGTTGCGATATCGGATTGATCGGAGTCCGGCTGCCCATGGGGTTTTCGCCAGGCGAGCGCGCTGCCCTTGCGGACGCCTTCACCTCTGCTGCCGAGGCTGCCGCCGCCGGGATCCTCTCGGTATACGGTGTGGCGGACTCACGTCCGAAGGCCGATGGCAGCCCGCTGACCGAGGCCGACCTCGCCGCCCATGACGCGATCGTCGCGGCGCTGGCGCAGCGCTGCCCCGGGATCGCGGTCGTGTCGGAGGAGGACGCCGCCGCAACCGCCGTGCCCCCGGGCGCGGCCTTCATCCTGGTCGATCCGCTGGACGGCACGCGGGAATTCCTCTCCCGCAACGGGGAGTTCACCGTGAACATCGCCCTGGTCGAAGCCGGCCGGCCCGTGGCCGGTGTCGTCCTTGCGCCCGCCCTCGGCTGCGCATGGCTTGGCGTGCTGGGCGCAGGTGCGCGCAAGCGCGGTCCCGGCTCAGCGCCCTGGCGGCCGATTTCTGTTCGCCGGCCGGATCCGGCGGGCATCGTCGCCGTCGCCAGCCGGTCCCACCGCGACGCCGCCACCGACGCCTTCCTGGCCGCCCATGGCGTCGCCGGGCTGCGCGCCGTCGGGTCCTCCCTGAAATTCTGCCTCGTCGCGGAAGGGGAGGCCGACGTCTACCCGCGCTTCGGCCCGACCATGGAATGGGACACGGCGGCGGGCCAGGCGGTGCTGGAAGCGGCGGGCGGCAGCGTCCTGGCGGCGGAAGGCGGGCCCTTCGCCTACGGCAAGGAAGGCTGGCGCAATGGTCCCTTCATCGCGTGGGGGGCGCCGCCCGCGGCGTGACCGCGGCCCAGGAGGTCGTCACATGCGCGGCGATCTCCTCCTGCCCCTCAGAACGGATCAGCACCTCCCCGTAGATCAGCCGCCCGCGCTTGAGCAGCCGCGCCTGCGCCAGCACGGCGCCGGGCGATAGGCGACGGAGGAAGTGGATCGTCAGGCTCGTCGTCAGGCTTTCGTCGCGCCCGCCCGTCACGCCGAGCAGCGCGGCCCACATCGCGACATCCGCGAGACCCATCAGCGCCGGGCCCGACACGGTGCCGCCCGGGCGCAGCAGCGCCTCCTGCCAGGGCAAGCGGCAGGTCGCGGTGCCGCCCGCGGCCGCGACCACCTCGATGCCCCAGGCGGCGGCAAGCGGCACGCCGGCATGGACGATCGCCTGGATCTCGGCGGGGGCCGGCGGGTCGACGTCCATACGGTGATGCTCCACGATGCTGCGCGCCGATGCTGCCTGACCCGCGGCGCGCGCGCCACGCCGCCCCCCATCCGCGAAGGAGAAGACCCGATGACCGACCTCGCAGGACGCGTCGCGATCGTGACCGGCGGCAGCCGCGGCATCGGGGCCGCGATCTGCCTTGCCTTCGCCCGCGCCGGCGCCGACGTCGCCTTCTGCCATCTCGACGACGCGGCGGGTGCTGAGGAGACGCTCGCGGCCATCGCCGCGGCGGGGCGGCGCGGCCACGCCGAATCGCTCGACGTCGCCGACAGCGCGCGGCTGGCCGCCTTCATCGCGGCCTCCGAGGCCGCGCTCGGCGCGCCCGACATCTTGGTCACGAATGCCGGCATGAACATCCGCGGCCCCTTCGAGACCCTGCCCGAGGCGACCTTCCGCCGGCTGATGGACGTGCACTTCTTCCACACCGTCGTCGCGGCCCAGGCGGTGCTGCCGGGAATGAAGGCGCGCGGCCGGGGGCGGATCATCACCATCTCCTCCCAGCTCGCCTTCAAGGGATCGTCCAACATCGTTCCCTATTGCGCGGCGAAGGGGGCGATCCTTTCGCTCACCCGCGCGCTCGCGCTGGAAGCGGCGCCGCATGGGGTCCGGGTGAACAGCATCGCGCCGGGGCCGGTCGATACCGACCTGACGCGCGCGCGCGGCGCCGAATGGCGCGCGGCGATCGAGGCGTCCCTGCCGTCCGGCCGGCTCGGAAGGCCGGAGGAGATCGCGGAGACGGCGTTGCTGCTCGCCGGTCCGGGCGGTGATTTCTACGTGGGCGCCTGCCTGTCGCCGAATGGCGGGGACGTGATGCATTGAGCAGCGCGGCGATCCGGCCTATGCGGCGCGAGGAGATCCCCCTCGCGCTCGACTGGGCGGCGGCGGAGGGCTGGAATCCGGGCCTCGCCGACGCCGATTGCTTCTCCGCCGCCGACCCCGAGGGCTTCCTTCTCGCGGAACTGGATGGCGTGCCGGTCGGCTGCATCTCGGCTGTGCGCACCGGGCGGGATTTCGGCTTCATCGGCTTCTACATCGTCCGCCCGGCCCATCGCGGGGCGGGGCATAGCATCGCGCTCTGGCGTGCGGCGATGGCGCGGCTCGCGGGCCGGACCATCGGGCTGGACGGCGTCGTCGCGCAGCAGGCGAATTACCGGCGATCGGGCTTCGTCCTGGCGCACCGCAACGTCCGCTACGGCGCGCCGGCGCCACGGCCACCCATGGTTTCCGATGGACCGGAGGTGGTCGCGGCCGCGGATCTGCCCTTCGCGGCGCTGGCCGCCCTGGATCGCCACGTCTTCCCCGTCGCCCGCGATGCGTTCCTCCGCACCTGGCTGGCCGCGCCGGGCCATGTCGCGCTGGCGGCGCGCGGGCCGGGCGGCCCGGCCGGCTACGGGGTGCTGCGCCCCTGCCGGGAGGGGTCGAAGATCGGGCCGCTTGTCGCGACCGATCCTCGGGCGGCGCGCGCCCTGTTCGCCGCGCTGCTGGCCGCCGCGCCCGCGGGGCCGGTCTTCCTCGACATGCCCGAGCCGAACGCCGATGCCGTCGCCATGGCCGTGGCCGCCGGCATGTCGCCCGCCTTCGAGACGGCGCGGATGTATGCCGGCCCCGATCCGGCCCTGCCGCTTCCGGCGATCTACGGCATCACGAGCTTCGAACTCGGCTGAGCCCTGCCACGCCCGCGCGGTTGACCGGCGCGGGGCGGAGGGTCTAGCGCTGCCCCGAAGTTTCGCGAGGGGAGCGAGTTCCATGGCGACGAATTCCGGCCGGCCGCTGCGCCTTGCCGTCCTCTTCGCCGCGGCGGCGCTGCTCGCCGCGCCGGCGCTGGCCCAGACCGCCGCGCCGCAGCCCTTCGCGCTCGACCTGCGCGAGGCCGCCGGCCGGCCGGCGCTGCTCCCCGGCGCGACGGTCACGATCCGCCTCGGCCGTGGCGAGGCGGCGCATATCCGCCTGCCGGAGGGCGCGGGCGACCTCGTCGCGCAGACCCGTCGCCTCGGACGCGACATCGACACCGTCTTGGCGCTTGTCGATTCGCAGGGCCGCGTGCTCGCCGAGGATGACGACGGCGGCGACGAGGACCTCGCCTCCCGCATCGAGATCTTCGGCGACCAGGCGGGGCCGCTCTTCCTCCGCGTCGGGTTGCTGGACCAGGCGAGCGGGACCTTCGACCTCGAACTCGCCGCCGCGCCGCCGCGCGCGCCGGATGCGCCCGCCGCGACGCTGGTCGAGGCCGTCGCGCGGCCGCCGCTCGAGGTCGGCCAGGGCGTCGCGGTGCGCCTCGCGGCGCGGCAGGAGGCCTGGTTCCGCCTGCCGGCCGGCGGGCAGGACCTCGTTGTCGTCACGCGCAACCTCGGCCGCGGCACCGACACCGTGCTTGTGCTGCACGACGCGAATGGCCGCGAGATCCAGGACGACGACGATGGCGGGGACGAGTTGCTCTCCTCGCGGCTCGAAATCCCGTCCGGCCAGCGGCGCCCGCTGTTCGTCCGCGCGCGCAACCTCTCCGGCGCCGGCAACTTTGAGATCGCGGTGCTGCCCGACACCGCCCCGCCCGCGCCGCTCTTCCCGGGCAGCCTGCGGGAGGCCGCGGCGGCGCCCGCGCTCGCGATCGGGCAGTCCATGCCGCTGCGGCTGCGCCGCGGGCAGGTCGCCTTCTTCCGCCTGCCCGATGGCGACCTTGCCGTCGAGACGCGCAACCTGCGCCGCGGCGCGGACACGGTGCTCGCGCTGCTCGACGCCAATGGCGAGGAACTGGCCGAGGACGACGATGGCGGCGGCGGCCTTGCCTCGCGGCTCGAGGTCGCGGCGCACGACCGCAGGCCGCTGTTCGTCCGCGCCCGGCTGCTGGGCCCCGGCGGCGGGGAATTCGACCTGGTGGTGGAGGCCGATTCGCCCGTCGCGCCGACCTTCCCGACCTCGATCGAGGCCGCGCGGAACGCTGCGCCGCTGCAGCCGGGCACGCCCGTGCAGATCCGCCTCCGCCGCGGCCAGGCGGCAGTCTTCGCGCTGCCGTCGGGCTCCTACGTCGCGACGACGCGGCGGCTCGTCGAGGGCACCGACACCGTGCTCGAGTTGATCGAGGCGGATGGCCGCGTGATCGCCGAGGACGACGATGGCGGCGAGGAGGCGCTCGCCTCGCGGCTCGTCATCGACGCGGCCCGCAAGGGCGATGTGTATCTCCGCGCCAGCGTGCTCGGCGGCGGGCGCGGCGGCTTCGACCTGGTGATCCAGCCGGGTCGCTGACCCGGCCGTCAGCCCCCCTGCCGCGTCCGGCGCAGGCGCGAGGTGTCGAAGCCTTCGCGCGCCGCGATCGCCAGCGCGGCGGCGTAGTCGACGTCCGACATCCGGCGTTCGCGGGACAGGACCCACAGGTAGTCCCGCCCCGGGGCGCCGACGACCGCCCAGCGGTAGTCGGGATCGAGCCCGATCACCCAGTAATCCCCGAAGAAGGGCCAGAAGAAGGACACGCGCAGCCGGTCATTGCCGGGCGACACGCTGCGCGCGACGCCCTCGGCCACGCGTTCCGCGCCGCCATCGAGCGCGTTGCTGCAGCGATTCACCACGCCGATCCCGCCATCGGGCCGGCGGGAATAGGTCGCGCTGACCTCCTCGCACCGGACGCGCGCGCTGTCCTGGAACGATGTCGGGAAGCGCGCGGCCTCGAACCAGAGGCCCTCGTAGCGGACGAGGTCCACCTGTCCGACGGTCCGCGGCGTGCCGGGGCCGGGTTCGGTCGCGCAGCCGGCAAGCAGCAGCGCGGCGGCGAGCAGGGCGCGCCTCATGCGTCGTCTCCCGGGATGGTGCCGGCGGGCAGGGCCAGCGCATGGTCCAGAACGCCGCCGGCGATCGTGATCCACACCGTCCCGCGCCGTGCCGCGACATGCGCCAATGCCCGTCGCAGATGCCGCAGCCGATAGGGCTGGCCGACGAGGTAGGGATGCAGCGCGATGCCCATCACCTGCGGCATTCCGTCCTCCACCTGCCGCAGGCGTTCCTCGAAATCGTCCACGATCATGTCGGCGAACTGCTCCGCGCCGTCCTTGCGGCCCACGATGGCGGGGATGTCGTTGACCTCCTGCGGGTAGGGGATGGCGAGCAGCCGGCCGGCGCGGGTGCGCATCCAGACCGGCGCATCGTCGGCGCACCAGTTCAGCGTGTAGGCGTAGCCGGCTTCCGCCAGCAGGTCGGGCGTCGTGCGGCTCTCGGCGATCCAGGGGGAGAGCCAGCCGCGCGGCGGAGTGCCCTCATGGCGCGCGATCGCTGCGGTGCTCTCGGCGACCAGGGCGCGTTCCTCGGCCTCGGGCAGGACCGACTGGCGCTCGGAATTGGTCCGGCCATGGCCGGCGATCTCGTCGCCCCGGGCGCGATGCGCCGCGACCAGCGCCGGGGCGTAGTCGTACATGGCGCTGTTCAGCAGCACGGTCGCCGGGAAGCCGAGTTCATCCAGCAGCCCGATCAGCCGCCACGCGCCGACCCGGTTGCCGTAGTCCCGCCAGGCGAAGTTCATCACGTCCGGCTGCGGCCCGCCCGGGGCGAGCTCGGCCCCCAGCCCCTCCCCGAAGGCGAAATGCTCGAGGTTGACGCCGAGATAGACCGCGAGCCGCGCCCCATCCTTCCACGCATAGGGCCGTCGCCCCGGCCAGGGGTGGTAGTCGTATCGGCCATGGGTCGGCAGCATCGGCGTCTCCTGTCACCCCGGTGATGGGGCCGGCCTGTCCGAACGACAAGACAGTCCCGGTGGCGGGACGGTCAACGATCCCTTACAAGGTCGGCATGGCTGCCGTTCCGCCGGGTTCGGAGACAGGTGCCGCCACCCTCCTTGCGGGGGAGGCGCGTGCCACTCGGGCCCGCCTGATTCCTCCCATCCTGCTTGGCCTCGGCATCGCGGCCTGCGGTGTCGCGCAGGCCTTCCTGATCGCCCGCCTGCTGGCCATGTTGCTCGGCCATGGCGCGGCCGGCTGGCCGGACCTCGCCGCCGCGGCCGTGCTCGCCCTGCTGATGGCCGCCCTGGGCATCGCGCAGGAACGCACCCAGCAGGCGGCAGGGGAGGAAGCGAAGGCGCGGCTGCGCGACCGGCTCTTCGCCCGCCTCCTCGCCGCCGGCCCCGCCGATGAGCGCGCCGTGGGGGAAAAGAGCGCCCTGGTCGTCGAGCGCGTCGAGGCCATGGAGGGCTATTTCGCCCGCTGGATCCCGGCCGCGATGCTGGCCGTGCTGGCCCCGCTTCTCGTGGCCGGCGTCGCCGCGGCGGCGGATCCGCTGAGTGGCCTGATCCTGCTCGGCGCGGGGCTTCTCGTGCCGATCGCGCAGGCCGTCTCCGGCATCGGCGCGGGCCTTGCCAGCCGCCGGCAGTTCGCCGCGCTGCAGCGCCTGTCGGGCCGCTTCCTCGACCGCATGCGCGGCCTGCCGATCCTGGTCCTGCACAACCAGCAGGACGCGGAGGCCGGCAGGCTCGGCGCCGCCGCCGAGGAACTCCGCGCGCGGACCATGCGCGTGCTGCGACTCGCCTTCGTCGCGACTGGTGCGATGGAACTGATCGTCGGCATCGCGCTCGCCTCGCTCGCCTACCGGCACGGGCACTTGGTGTCCGGTACGCATCCGGCGCCGGTCGAGGCGCTGTTCTGCCTGCTGCTCGTGCCGGTCTTCTTCGTGCCGCTCCGCGCCTTCGCCGGCGCCTATCATGAGCAACTGGCCGCGCGCGGGGCCGCCGCCGACCTCGCGCCGCTGCTCGCCGCGCCGGAGCCCGAGGGCCTGCTGCTCGAGGAAGTGCCGCCCAAGGTGACGGTCACCTTCCACGAGGTGCGCCTGACCTACGACGCGTCGCGCCCGCCGGCGCTCGATGGCCTGTCCTTCCGCGTCCTGCCCGGCGAGACGCTGCTGCTGACCGGCCCGTCCGGGTCAGGCAAGACGAGCGTGCTGCGCCTGCTGATGGGCTTCCGCCGGCCCGATGGCGGTCGCATCGCGATCAACGGGCATGACGTGACGCTGCTGCGGCCCGCCGAACTCCGCCGCCTGTCCTCCTATGTCGGGCAGCGCGCGCACATCTTCCGCGCCACGATCCGCGAGAATATCCGCTTCGCCCGGCCGGACGCCGACGACGCGGCGGTGGAGGCCGCGGCCCGCGCCGCGCAGGTGAGCGATTTCGCGGCCGACCTGCCGCAGGGGCTCGACACGCTGGTCGGTGATGGCGGCTTCGGCCTTTCGGGCGGCCAGGCGCAGCGCGTCGCGGTCGCGCGCGCCTTCCTGCGCGACAGCCCGCTCGTCCTGCTGGACGAGCCGACCTCGCATCTCGACCCCGGCACGGAGGCCGCGGTGCTCGACGCGCTGCGGCGGCTCTGCGTCGGGCGGACCGCGATCGTCGCGACGCATGCCCGCGCCGCGCGCGGCTATTTCGGGCGCACGCTCGACCTTGGCGCCATGGGCGCCTCGGCCGACCGCATGGCAGGGAATTGATGGCGCGCGACCTGATCCGCATCCTCGGCTTGTGGCCCGCGCGGCGCGGCTGGCTGCTCGCGGGCGTGGTGGCAGCGATCTGCTCGACGCTGGCCGGGCTTGCGCTGCTGGTCCTTGCGGGGCGCGTCATCGCGGGCGCGGTGGTGGCCGGGCAGGCGGGGGCGGCGCTGCTGACCGGCATCGGCCTCGCCGCGCTGGTCTGGCTGCGGCCGGTGATGCTGTTCCGCCCCGTCGCGCGCTACCTGGACCGCCTCGTCACCCATGAAGCGACGTTCCGCGCGCTCGCCGACATGCGGGTCTGGTTCTTCCGGCGCCTGGCGGAGCGGCTGCCAGCCGGCCTCGGCCTGCGGGAGGCGGGCGACCTGCTCGGGCGCCTCGTCGCCGACGTCGAGTCGCTGGATGGGCTCTACCTCCGCGTCATCGTGCCCGCGGCCTCGTCGCTGGCCGTCGTCGTCGCCATGGCGCTGGTGATCGGCGCGGCCGATCCGGGGTTGGCGGCGCTGCTTGCCTTGCCGCTGGTCGCGGCCCTCCTGCTGCCGCTGGTGCTTGCCCCGGCCGCGGCGCGGGCGGGGCAGGACGCCGCCCGGGCGCAGGGCGCGCTGCGCAGCGCCGTGGTCGACCCGCTGACGGGGCTCGAGGACACGCTCGCGGCCAATGGGGAAGGGCGTGCGGCGGCCCGCGTTACGGCAGCGGGGGCCGCGCTGTCAGCGGCGCAGCGGGCGCTCGCGCGGCGGTCCGCGCTGGGTGGCGCGTCCGGCGCGCTGCTCGTGCAGGCGGCGCTGCTCGGGAGCCTCGCCTGGGCGCTCGGCGCGGGCCAGGACGGGCTCGCGGCGGGGCTGATGGCGGTCTTCCTCGCCATCGCGGCGGCCGAGGCGCTCGGCCTGATGCCGCGTGCGGGGACGTCCCTGGCCGCCGCCTCCGCCGGCGCGCGGCGGCTGTTCGAGGCGGCGGACGCCCCCGCGCCCGTGGCCGAACCCGCGCGGCCGGTGGCGGCGCCCGCTGGCCACGCCATCCGCCTCGCCGGCGTCGGCTTCGCCTGGGCGCCGGACCGCCCGGCGGTCTTCGACAATCTCGATCTCGACGTGCCGGAGGGGGCGCGCATCGCGCTGCTCGGGCCGTCCGGGGCGGGCAAGTCGACGCTCGCCGCGCTGCTGCTGAAGTTTGCCGCGCCGCAGGCGGGCCGTATCACGCTCGGCGGGGTCGATATCGCCGACCTTCCCGCGGCCGAACTGCGGCGGCGCGTCGCCTGGCTGACCCAGGATGCGCGGCTGTTCGACGACAGCATCGCCGCCAATCTCCGCCTTGCCGCGCCGGAGGCAAGCGAGGCGGAGTTGTGGAAGGCGCTCGATCGCGCGCAGGTGGGCGACCTGGTCCGTGGCCTGCCGGAGGGTCTCGAGACGCAGTGCGGGGAAGGGGGGCTGCGCTTCTCGGGCGGACAGGCGCGTCGGCTCGCGCTCGCGCGCACGCTGCTGTCGCCCGCGCCGGTCCTGATCCTGGACGAGCCCGCCGCCGGTCTGGATGCTGACACGGAACGCGCCTTCCTCCAGACGTTGGACGAAGCCACGGCCGGGCGCAGCGTCATCCTGATCCTGCACCACCTGACGGGCGTCGAGCGGCCGAGCCGCATCCTGCGCCTGGTCGGCGGCCGGGCGATTCCGGCCGCCGGATAGGCGACGCGTCAGCCGGCCGGCTTGGCGCTGCCGATCGGAATGCGGTTCACGCTCGGCTTCGCCTGGGGCGGGCGGGGCAGCGTCACGCTCAGGACACCCTTGTCGAAGGCTGCGGCCACCTGCGCCGGGTCGGGCGCCCAGGGAAGGCGCAGCGTGCGGCGGAAACTGCCGTAGCTGCGCTCGGATATGTGGACGCCTTCCTTGTCTTCCGTCTTCTCGGCGCGCTTCTCGCCCGACAGGGTCAGCAGGTCGCCATCGAGCGAGATCTCGATGTCCTTCTCCGCGAGCCCCGGCAGCTCGGCCGTGACGACGACGCCCTGCGCTGTCTCCTTCATCTCGACGGACGGGGCGAAACCGGCGGAGGGTGCGAGCGCGCCACCGAACATCTGGTCGAAGACCCGATTCACTTCGCGCTGTAACGTCCCGAACAGGTCCGGCGAAGACTCCGGACGCGGGACAGGCATACGAGGACCCATGACACTCTCCCTTGCTGCGAAGAGGCCCGGCGGGATGCCGCCCGGCCAGGCCGGACGGCACGCTTCTATGCAGGCTGGCGGTGGCATTCCTTGCGCCGGATCAAGGCCATCACATCTCGTTGAGACGCCCCGATGACAAACCTTTCGACCACCCTGCCGCGCCGCCTTGATCCCGCGAAGTTCCGCGACCCCGCGACCACCGCGAAGGGGGAAAGGCGCGCGGTCGTCGCGTTCGGCGGGCTGCGGACGCTTTGGGTGAATACCGGGACGCTCTGCAACATCACCTGCCGCAACTGCTACATCGAGAGCAGCCCGCGAAACGACGCTCTGGTCTACATCTCCGCCGCCGAGGTCGCGACCGCGCTGGATGAGGCGGCCGCCCTGGCCGCGCCGATCGAGGAGGTCGGCTTCACCGGCGGCGAGCCTTTCCTCAACCGCGACCTGCCCGCGATGCTGCGGGATGCGATGGGGCGCGGCCTGCGTGCGCTGGTTCTTACCAACGCGATGAAGCCGATGACGAACTACGCGCAAGCCCTGCTGGCGCTGCGGGAGGATTTCGGCCCGCTGCTGACGCTGCGCGTTTCGCTCGATCATTTCGAGCCGGCCTTGCATGATCTCGAGCGCGGCGAGGGCACCTTCGCCAAGACGCTGGAGGGGCTGGGCTGGCTCGCGGAAAACGGGTTCCAAATTCATGTGGCGGGCAGGGCCGGCTTCGGTGCCGGTGACGAGGCAGCGATGCGCGATGGCTACGCCGCCCTGTTCGCGGCGCATCGGATTCCGGTGGACGCCGCCGATCCCGTGGCGCTGATGCTGTTCCCCGAGATGGATGCCGGCATCGACGTTCCCGAGATCACCGAGGCGTGCTGGGACATCCTGCGCAAGTCGCCGGACTCGATGATGTGCGCGTCGTCGCGGATGTTGGTGAAGCGGCGCGGCGCGGATCGGCCGGCCTTCGTCGCCTGCACGCTGCTGCCCTACGATCCTGGGTTCGAGATGGGATCGACGGTGGCGGAGGCGGCGCGGCCGGTCGCGCTGAACCATCCGCATTGCGCGAAGTTCTGCGTGCTCGGCGGCGCCGCGTGTTCGAGATGAGGAGTCCGGCCAGCCGTTGACGCGGGGCAGGGCTTCGCGCGACCAAGGCGCACCGCCGCTGCCGGAGTCGCGCCTCATGCCTCGCCTGCCACTCGCCAGACGCCTGCGCCGCGGGCCTCCGGTGAGCCGGGCAGGTTGGTCCGCCATCGGTCCGTGGCGCCGCCAGCGAGGCGAAGCGCGTCGAACGGCGCATGCTCCTCCCGCGCGAAACGCCGCAAGCCGGCTGGGCGCCGCATGAGCGCCGCGATGGAAGATCCGCGCGACCTGCTGCGCCGCGTCTTCGGCCATGAAGCGTTCCGCGGACGGCAGGAGGAGATCATCCGCCACGCGACCGAAGGCGGATCAGGCCTCGTGCTGATGCCCACGGGCGGCGGCAAGAGCCTCTGCTTCCAGGTGCCGGCACTTTGTCGCCAAGGCGTCGGCGTGGTGGTGTCGCCGCTGATCGCGCTGATGGAGGACCAGGTCGCGGCACTCCGCCAGCAGGGCGTGGCCGCCGCCGCGCTGCATTCCGACCTGCCGCCGGACGAAGCGCGCACGGTGCTGCGCGACCTGCATGGCGGGCGGCTGAAGCTGCTCTACGTCTCGCCGGAACGGCTGACGCTGGATGGCACGCTGCAGCGGCTGGACGAGATGCCGATCGCGTTGTTCGCGGTGGATGAGGCGCATTGCGTCAGCCAGTGGGGCCATCACTTCCGGCCCGAGTATCGCGGCCTCGGCGTGCTGGGGGAGCGCTTCCCGGGCGTGCCGCGTCTGGCGCTGACCGCGACCGCCGACCCGCGCACGGTCGACGACATCCGGCTGCAACTCGGGCTCGGCGATGCGCCGGTGTTCCGCGCATCCTTCGACCGGCCGAACATCTTCATTCGCGCCGAACCGCGGGAGAGCGAGCGGTCCCAGCTGCGCGGCCTCGTGCGCGAGGTGGGCGGTTGCGGCATCGTCTATTGCGGCAGCCGCGCACGGACCGAGAGCACGGCGGAGTGGCTGCGCGCCGACGGGCATGACGCGCTGGCCTTCCATGCCGGCATGGATGCCGGGGCGAAGCGGGACGCGCATCGCCGCTTCGCCCGCGGCGACGACGTGATCATGGCGGCGACCATCGCCTTCGGCATGGGCATCGACCGGCCCGACGTGCGCTGGGTGGCGCATCTCGACCTGCCGCGCAGCCCCGAGAGCTGGTACCAGGAGATCGGCCGCGCCGGCCGCGATGGGCTGCCGGCCACGGCGCTGCTGCTGTACGGCGCGGGCGACATCGCCATCGCCCGCCATCGCATTGCCGAAAGCCCGGCGGGGGATGACCAGAAGCGCGTCGAGCGCAGCCGGCTCGACGCCATGATCGCGATCGCCGAAGCCGCGACCTGCCGCCGCGCGCTGCTGCTTCGCTGCTTCGGCGAGGAACCCGCGCAGCCCGCATGCGGCGCCTGCGATGTCTGCCGCAACCCGCCGCGCCTGGTCGACGGCACCGTCGCCGCGCAGAAGCTGCTCTCCGCCGTGGTGCGCACGGGCCAGCGCTTCGGCGTCGGGCATGTGGTGGACGTGCTGCGCGGCCGGCTGACGGACAAGGTGGCCCAGTTCGCCCATGACAAGCTGCCGACCTTCGGAATCGGCAAGGACCTGCCAGACGCCACCTGGCGCGGCGTGGCGCGGCAGCTTGTCGCGCGCGGCGCGCTCGATGTCGCGGTCGAGAACCATGGCGAACTGGTCGCGACCGAGGCCGCCCGCCCCGTGCTGCGCGGGGAGGAGCCGGTGATGCTCCGCCAGGATGCGGTGCAGCCGGCCAGCCGCCGCGCGACCGCGAGCGAACCCGTCGCCGCGTCCGGGGAGCCCTGCTTCGAGGCGCTGCGCGCCTGGCGGCGGTCCGTCGCGCAGACGCAGTCTGTGCCCGCCTATGTCGTGGCGGATGACCGTACGCTCGCCGGCATCGCCTCGCGTCGGCCGTCTACGATCGATGCGCTGTACGAGGTGCCGGGCATGGGCCGGTCGCGCGTCGAGCGCTACGGCGCCGAGATCCTGCGCGTCCTTGCCGAGTGCGCCGAGGCCTGAGCGGCCCCCACCCGGCCGATGCATCGCATCGTGGGCCCGGGCGCGCCGCGCCGCTATGCTGGCGCTGCCATGCCGGAGACGATCGCCATGCGCCGTTCCATCCTTCTCGCCACAGCGCTCGGGACACTGGTCGCCGCCGCGCCGGCCCGGGCCGATGAGGTCTCGGACGCGATCGCCGAGGCGCAGCGCGCCTATGCCGCGGGCCGCATCCCGGCAGCCCAGACCGCGTTGCAGGAGGCGTTGCAGCTCCTCGCCCAGCGCGCCGCCGCGGGCCTTGCAGGCGCCCTGCCCGCCGCGCTGCCGGGCTGGACCGCCGAGGAAGCGCAGTCGAACGCGGCCGGGATCTCCGGGATCTTCGGCGGCAGCTCCGCCTCCCGCCGCTATGCCAATGCGCAGGGGCAGTCCGTCGAGATCCAGGTGATGAGCGACAACCCACTCATCGCCCAGCTCGCCGCCGTGCTGGCGAACCCGATGCTGGCCGGGGCGATGGGGCGGCTGGTGCGCGTGGGCGAACAGCGCGCCATCCAGTCGAACGACGGGAACATCCAGATGCTGGTGGACAACCGCATCCTGGTCCAGGTGCAGGGGGATGCCGGGCCGGAGGCGAAGCTCGCCTACGCACGGGCCATCGATATCGCGCGCCTGACGGGGCGCTGAGGCACCTTCCGGACGAACCCGCCGGGGGATCCGGGACCGCGCCGTGGGGCACGGTCCCGGACTTCGCATCAGGCCTCGGCCTTGTGGGCCACGCCCTTCTCGTTCAGCAGGGTCGAGAGCTCGCCCGACTGGAACATCTCCATCACGATGTCGCAGCCGCCGACGAACTCGCCCTTCACGTAGAGCTGCGGGATGGTCGGCCAGTTGGTGAAGGACTTGATGCCTTCCCGGATCTCCATGTCCTCGAGCACGTTCACGCCCTTGAAGGGCACGCCCATGTGGCTGAGGATCTGGACGACGCGGGCCGAGAAGCCGCATTGCGGGAACACGGGCGTCCCCTTCATGAAGAGCACCACCGGGTTCTCGGTGATGTCGGCCTGGATGCGCTCGAAGGTCGGGTTGCTCATCGCACGGGGTCCTGTTCCGGGGCTGAGGTCTGGAGCGCCAGCGCGTGCAGCACGCCGCCCATGCGGCCCTGCAGCGCGGCGTAGACGATCTGGTGCTGCTTGACGCGGGAGAGGCCGCGGAACGCCTCCGAGACCACCTTGGCGGCGTAGTGGTCGCCGTCCCCGGCCAGGTCCTCGATGGTCACCTCGGCATCGGGGAGCGCCGCCTTGATCAGCGCCTCGATCTCCGCCGGTTGCATCGCCATCAGACCTGCCTCCCCTGCATCAGCGCGGGGAGGGTTGCTTCATGCGCCCCCCGCAGCGCTTCCACCGATATGGACCGGCCGCCGGCGAGAACCAAGTCCCCGCCGCCGGACCGCCCCAGCCGCGTCGCCGGCACGCCGGCCGCCGACGCCGCGGCCAGCAGCGGCGCGGCATCGGCCACGGCGAGCACGTAGCGGCCCTGGTCCTCCCCGAACCAGAAGGCGTGCTCCGGCAGCCCCTCCGGCGCCGGGGCCAGGGTCGCGCCCACGCCCGTCTCCATCGCCATCTCGGCCACCGTCACCAGCAGCCCGCCATCGGCGCAGTCGTGGCAGGCGAGCACTTCGCCCGCGAGGATGCGTTCGCGGACAAAATCCCCGGTCCGGCGCTCGGCCGCGAGATCCACGGGCGGCGGCGCGCCGTCCTCCCGGCCCGCCACTTCCCGCAGCCAGATCGACTGGCCGAGCCAGCCCTTCGTCACCCCGAGCAGCACGAGGTCGGCGTTCGCGGGCAGGCCGAGCCCGATCGCGCGGCGCGCGTCGTCGAGCACGCCGACGCCGCCGATCGCCGGGGTGGGCAGGATCGCGCGGCCTTCGGTCTCGTTGTAGAGCGAGACGTTGCCGCTGATGACGGGGAAGTCGAGCGCGGTGCAGGCGGAGGCCATGCCGCGCACGGCGGCGGCGAACTGCCCCATGATCCGCGGCTTCTCGGGGTTGCCGAAATTCATGTTGTCGGTGATGGCGAGCGGCAGGGCACCCGTCGCGGTGATGTTCCGCCAGGCCTCGGCCACCGCCTGCCTGCCGCCTTCCTCGGGATCCGCCACGCAGTAGCGCGGCGTGCAGTCGGTCGTCATGGCGAGCGCGCGGTCATGGTCCTCGATCCGCACGATGGCCGCGTCCGCAGCACCTGGGCGCTTGACCGTCTGGCCGTTCACCAGGCTGTCGTACTGGTCCCAGATCCAGCGGCGGGAGCAGAGGTCCGGGCAGGCCACCAGGCGCATCAGCGCCGGCGCGATGCCGATCGGGTCGGCGACGGTCGCGGCGTCGACCACGGGCTGCTTCGGCGTTTCTTCTGTGGGGCGGCGATAGAGCGGGGCTTCCGATTCGAGCGGCGCGAGCGGGATGTCGGCCTCGATCTGTCCCTTGTGGCGGATGACGATGCGGCCCGTGTCGGTCAGGTGGCCGATCACGGCGAAGTCGAGTTCCCATTTGCGGAAGATCGCCTCCGCCTCGGCTTCCCGGCCGGGCTTGAGGACCATGAGCATCCGCTCCTGGCTCTCGCTCAGCATCATCTCATAGGCCGTCATGCCTTCTTCGCGCTGGGGGACGTGGTCCAGCACCAGCTCGACGCCCATGCCGCCCTTGCCGGCCATCTCCACGCCGGAGCTGGTGAGGCCGGCCGCGCCCATGTCCTGGATGGCGACGATGGCGTCGGTCGCCATCAGCTCCATGCAGGCCTCGATCAGCAGCTTCTCCGCGAAGGGGTCGCCGATCTGGACGGTGGGGCGCTTTTCCTCGCTGTCCGCGCTGAACTCGGCGGAGGACATGGTGGCGCCGTGGATGCCGTCCCGGCCGGTCTTGGACCCCACATAGACGACGGGGTTGCCGACGCCGGTCGCGGCCGCGGTGAAGATGCGGTCGGCCCTGGCGATGCCGACCGTCATGGCATTGACCAGCGGGTTGCCGTTGTAGGCCGGGTGGAAGTTCACCTCCCCGCCCACGGTGGGCACGCCCACGCAATTGCCGTAGCCGCCGATGCCGCGCACCACGCCGTCGATCACCTGCTTCATGCGCTGCGCGTCGGGGGACCCGAAGCGCAGCGCGTTGAGGTTCGCGATCGGCCGCGCGCCCATGGTGAAGACATCGCGCAGGATGCCGCCCACGCCGGTCGCAGCACCGTTGTAGGGCTCGATCCAGGACGGGTGGTTGTGGCTTTCCATCTTGAAGACCGCGGCCAGCCCATCGCCGATCGCGATCACGCCGGCATTCTCCCCCGGCCCCTGGATGACCCAGGGCGCCTTGGTCGGCAGTTCCTTGAGCCAGATGCGGGAGGATTTGTAGGAGCAGTGCTCCGACCACATGACCGAGAAGATGCCGAGCTCGGTCAGGGACGGCGTGCGGCCGAGGATGGCCAGCGCGCGCTGGTATTCATCCGGCTTCAGTCCGAATTCGGCCGCGAGCTGGGCGGCGCGGGCGGGGTCGAGCGGGGTGGGGGCGGCAGCGGTCATGGCGCCTTGTCGGCAGGGCGCGCGCCGCTGTCCAGAGGCGCCGTCACGACCAGGCCAGGCGCGTGGCGCGCGGCAGGCGCAACACGCCGCCGGCCTTGCGATGCAGCCGCTTCAGCAGGCGGATGATGTCGAGGAAGATCTCGTCCTGCCGGGGGCCGGTCGGCGCCGGGGGCATGTCGAAGCGCTTGAGCCAGGTGAAGATGGCGGGGTTCGGGACCTTGTCCGGCGGGCCGTTCAGCGCATCGATGAAGCCCAGGCGGCGGATGAGCATGATGAAGCGCAGCCCGCGCAGCCGGACGGCGCGGCGGCAGGCGCGGAAGATTCCCTTGGCGATCTCCCACAGCGGATGCGTGGGATTGCAGTCCTTGAGTGCCACGAGCAGCCTTTCCCACAGACCGGCCTGGGTGAGGCGGCGGAAGTAGCGGCAGACCGTGTCCGGCTTGCCGTAGCGTTCGGGCAGGCAGCGCCAGGGATCGGCGCCGGAGGCCACGTGGAATATGCCGTTCATCCGTTCCCGCAGGTCCGAGATGCGGCGACCCTGGGGGGAGGGGGGGAGGATGAAGGGGAGGAGGGCGTGGAATTGGAGGGGGGTGAGGTCGGGCATGGGGTTTAGTAGCAGGGCGGAATGAAATAGTCAAATTTTCCTATTTTGTGCCGCTGCCCGATCGTCACGCCCGACTCGGCGGGTAGGGCTGACGGGTTCGGAAGGTGCAGGAAACTCAGTTTCCTGCCTGGGTGCAGGGGCGGCGCCCCTGCCTCTCCGCGTCACGCCGCGGCGAAGGCTTCGGCCAGGCTTTCGAACATCGGCAGCCCGTCCGTCCCGCCCATGAGGTCGTCGACGAGGTCCTCCGGGTGCGGCATCAGCCCGCAGACGCGCAGGTTGGGCGACAGGATCCCCGCGATGTTGCGCACCGAACCGTTGCGGTTGGCGGCTTCCGTCGCCTCCCCCCGCTCGTCCACGTATCGGAAGGCGACGAGGCCTTCGCCTTCCAGCCGGTCGAGCGTCGCGTCGTCGGCGAAGTAGTTGCCGTCCCCATGCGCCATCGGCGCGCGGAAGGTCGCGCCCTTCTGCCAGCGGCTGGTGAAGGCGGTGCCGGCGCGTTCCACGCGCAGCGTGCAGTCCATGGACAGGAAGCGCAGCGTGCGGTTACGCAGCAGCCCGCCCGGCAGCAGCCCGGCCTCGATCAGGATCTGGAAGCCGTTGCACACGCCAAGGACGTGGCCGCCCTTGGCCGCGAAGTCCTTCACGTCCCGCATGATGGGCGATTGCGCCGCCATGGCGCCGCAGCGCAGGTAGTCGCCGTAGGAAAAGCCGCCCGGCAGGACCACCAGGTCGAGCCCCTGGGGCAGCGCGTCGCGGTGGAACAGCATCAGCGGGTCGCGGCCCGTGGCGCGCTTGAGGGCCACGCGCATGTCGCGTTCGCGGTTGGTGCCGGGGAAGGTGACGATGGCGGCCTTCATGGGCGGTTCCCTAAAGCATTTTCAAGCCGGGCGGAAACGCCCGGCGACTCGGAAAATGCGTTCAAATACATCGTTGGACCCGCTTCGCCGCGCGCGGACGCGGTCAAGCGGGTCCAACGTCAGCTGAGGGACAGGCGCAGCCAGTGCAGCCCGCCCGTGATGAGGAGTGTCGCCGCGGTCGCGATGGCCGCGGCGGTCACCCAGCGGTTCACCGTGCGCTTGCCGCGTGCGACGAGGTTCAGCCGCGGTTGCGCCGCCAGCCGGTCCTCCCGCCAGCGCAGCCCCATCGCGATCAGGACGGTGAGCACCGCCATGGCGATGAGGCTCGCCTTCACCATGTCAGGCGATCTCGACGCGGAAGGATTCGATCACGGTGTTGGCGAGCAGGCGGCGGGCCATGTCCTCGGCCGCGGCCTTCGCGCGGGCGGGGTCGGTCTCGGCGAGGTCGAGTTCGATGACCTTGCCCGCGCGCACGTCGTTGACGCCGCCGAAGCCGAGGCCTTCGAGCGCGTGGGAGATGGCCTTGCCCTGCGGGTCGAGCACGCCGGCCTTGGGCATGACGTAGACGCGCGCCTTCATGCGCTCTCGCTCCGGTCTGTGGCGGGGGCGATCACTGCATCGCCTCCGGCCCCTTCATGTCGCGCACGCCGGCCTCGGGCAGGATGCCGAGTCGCCGGGCGACTTCCTGGTAGCCTTCCTCGACCTTGCCGAGGTCGCGGCGGAAGCGGTCCTTGTCCATCTTCTCGCCGGTCTTGGCATCCCACAGGCGGCAATTGTCGGGGGAGATCTCGTCGGCGAGGACGATGCGCATCTCCTCGTTCTCCCACAGCCGGCCGAATTCCAGCTTGAAGTCGACGAGGGTGATGCCGACGCCGAGGAAGAGCCCGGTGAGGAAGTCGTTCACGCGGAGCGTGAGCGCGACCATGTCGTCGAGGTCCTGCGTGCTCGCCCAGCCGAAGCAGGTGATGTGCTCCTCGGCGACCATCGGGTCACCGAGCTGGTCGTTCTTGTAGTAGTACTCGATGATCGAGCGCGGCAGGCGCTGGCCTTCGGGGATGCCGAGGCGGGAGGAGAGCGAGCCCGCGGCGACGTTCCGCACGACGACCTCGAGCGGGATGATCTCGACCTCGCGGATCAGCTGCTCGCGCATGTTCAGCCGGCGGATGAAGTGCGTCGGCACGCCGATCTCGGCCAGGCGCGTCATCAGGTATTCGCTGATGCGGTTGTTGAGAACGCCCTTGCCGGTGATGGTGCCCTTCTTCTGGGCGTTGAACGCGGTGGCGTCGTCCTTGAAGTACTGGACCAGGGTGCCGGGTTCCGGGCCCTCGAACAGGATCTTGGCCTTGCCCTCGTAGAGTTGTCGGCGTCGCGCCATGGCGGGAGGAATCCTTCGTACCGTCGGGACGGACGCCGCCCGGCGGGGGAGGGGCGCATATAGCAAGCACGCCCCGGCAGGGCCATCGCCCGCGAAGGGAGGCAGCCCGGCGTCAGGCGGGGGGCGGCAGGTCCAGCGGGCGGAAGGGCGCGGTGCCCGGCGCGCCGGCGCAGAACAGCCAGTGCCGCGCGCCATCCCGGCCGAGGGCGAGCAGGCTGGAGCAGACCGTGCCGAAGCCGCCCATGGGCGGAACGTTCAGGGTCTCGGCCGGGCCGATCTCCGGGTCGAAGTCGGAATCCGCGAGCAGCCCAGCCCAGCGGTCCCAGTCGCCGGCCGCGGGATCGGGCGGCGGGGTGGCGCGGAAGCGGGGCAGGTGGCGGCGGGTGCGGGGACTCGTCGGGTCGTTGGGGTCATGGGCCGTGACCATCGACAGGCCCTCCGGGAGCGGATGGGCCTCGATCGCGCCTTCGCCGAGGCCGCGCAGGAAGAAGGCGGCGTGCCGGTCGGCGATCACCATGTTGAAGGGCCGCCAGGCGGTCGCGGGCAGGTCGGCGATGCCGGAGGCGGCCTCATGCGCGGTGGCGGCGCCGGCGGCGGCGAGCGGCAATTCGCCGCGGGAGCGCTTGCCGGCCTCCGGCCCCAGGCTGCCCGGGCGGTTGAGCACGGCGGCGAGGACCCCGGCCGGGCCGAGCGCCATCCAGGTGCCGCCCGCGCTGCGGTCCCGGCCCCCGGTCACGCCCGGCGCGTCGTCCCACCAGGTGCGGGGCGGGTCCCAGGCGCGATCGACGCGCTCGTCGCGATTCGCAGCGACCAGGCAGGGCCAGTCATGCCCGGGGCGATGCAGGATGATGAGGGTGCACATGCCTGTCACGCTGCGGCCGCGCGACGCGGCCGGCAATGGCGCGTCAGAAGCGGAAGTTCAGCGAGACGCCCGGCGGGCCGTAGTAGTAGGCCGGCGGCGGCGCGTAGTAGACCGGCGGCGGCGGCGCGTAATACACGCGCGGCGGCGGCGCGTAGTAGTAGCGCGGCGGCGGCGCGTAGTAGCCGCGCGGCGGGCCGTAGCTGTAGTGGCGCTGATGCGGCGGCCCCCAGCCGCGGCCGGGGTGTCCCCAGCCGTGCCGGTCGCCGGCCTCGGCGCTGCCGGGCAGGGCGATGGCCCCCGCGAGGGCGGCGAGGCCAGCCAGGGCAAAGCTGCGGATCCGGCGCATGGTTGGGTCACTCCTCAATATGACCAGAACGTTAACGCCTTCTTTTGACCGAAAGACGGCGACGGCGCCACGGTTTCGACGAGTTAGCCTTCCCCGAAGACGCGCCTGAAGATCGTATCGACATGGGCGAAGTCCCGCCGCGGGTCCATCGCCGCATCGAGCGCGGGGCCATCGAGCAGCGCCGAGACCGTCGCATCGGCGAGCAGGTTGTCGCGGAAGCCGCGCGCGGCGGGCGTGCCCAGCGCCTCCCAGGTCGCCATCGCCGCGCGCTGGACGGCGCGGTAGGCGTCTTCCCGGCTCATCCCCGCCTGGGTCAGCGCGAGCAGCACCTTCTGGCTGTGCACGACGCCGCCGAGGCTTTCGAGATTCGCCGCCATGCGCGCGGGGTAGACGGTGAGCTTTTCCATCATCCCGGTCAGGCGCATCAGCGCGAAGTCGAGTGCGATCGTGGCATCCGGGGCGATCACGCGCTCCACGCTCGAATGGCTGATGTCGCGCTCGTGCCACAGCGCGACGTTCTCGAGCGCGGGGACGGCATAGCCGCGGACCAGGCGGGCGAGGCCGGTCAGGTTCTCGCTCAGCACCGGGTTCCGCTTGTGCGGCATGGCGCTGCTGCCCTTCTGGCCGGGGTGGAAGAATTCCTCGGCCTCGCGCACCTCGCTGCGCTGCAGGTGGCGCACCTCGGTGGCCAGTCGCTCGATCGCGCTCGCCACCACGGCCAGCGCGCAGAAGAAGGCGGCGTGGCGGTCGCGCGGGATCACCTGCGTGCTGACGGGTTCGACCGCGAGGCCGAGGCGGTCGGCGACGAAGGCCTCCACGCGCGGATCGACGGAGGCGAAGGTGCCGACGGGGCCCGAGATCGCGCAGGTCGCGACTTCCGCCCGCGCCGCGACCAGCCGCGCCCGGCCGCGCGCGAATTCCGCGTGGTGGCCGGCGAGCTTCAGCCCGAAGGTGGTGGGTTCGGCGTGGATGCCGTGGCTGCGCCCGACGGTCGGCGTCATGCGATGTTCCATCGCGCGCGCCTTCAGCGCCGCGAGCAGCGCGTCGAGGTCGGCGATCAGCAGGTCCGCCGCGCGCGCCATCTGCACCGCGAGGCAGGTGTCGAGCACGTCCGACGACGTCATGCCCTGGTGCATGAAGCGCGCCTCCGGCCCGATGCCCTGCGCCATCCAGGTGAGGAAGGCGATGACGTCGTGGCGCGTCTCGCGCTCGATCGCGTCGATCGCCGCGACGTCGGCGTCGGAGATCGCGGCGGCGCGGGGGGCGCCCTTCTCGCGGATGATGCGCGCGGCATCGGCGGGAATGGTCCCGATCGATGCCATGGCCTCGGCCGCGAGGGCCTCGATCTCGAACCAGATCCGATACCGCGCGGCGGGCGACCAGATCGCCTCCATCTGCGGGCGGGAATAGCGCGGAACCATGGCGGGCGCTCCGAAAGCGGTTTCGGTTAGCGTTTCGCGCGGGCGGGGCCGCGGCGCAAGGCGGGCGCCCGAACGCTCCGGGGTTGCCGCCGGCGGGCCCGGCGGCTAACGCTACCGGCCTTAATTCGACCCACTACGCTCCGGGAACGTCCACATCATGTTGGAAATGCTGCCTGAATGGTTCCAGCCACTGGCAATGGTGCTGTTCATCGACGTCGTCCTCGCCGGTGACAACGCCATCGTCGTCGGCATGGCCGCGGCCGGCCTGCCGGCCGACCAGCGCAAGAAGGCGATCTTCTGGGGCATCATCGCCGCCACCGTCATGCGCATCGCCTTCGCGTCGATCACGGTGCAGCTGCTCTCGATCGTCGGCATCGTGCTCGCGGGCGGCGTTCTGCTGCTCTGGGTCTGCTGGAAGATGTACCGCGAGCTGCGCGACGGCGGCGGCCATGGCCACGCCGACACGACCGAGCAGCACGAGGGCGTCGAGGCGCTGGACGGCGCCGAACCCGGCGTGCCGCGCAAGACGCTGCGCCAGGCCATCACGCAGATCCTCGTCGCCGACGTGTCGATGAGCCTCGACAACGTGCTCGCCGTCGCCGGCGCGGCGAAGGACCATCCCTATATCCTGATCATCGGCCTTGCCGTGTCGGTCGTCCTGATGGGCGTCGCCGCGACGCTGATCGCGCGGCTGCTCGACAAGCATCGCTGGATCGCCTGGATCGGCCTGCTCGTGATCCTCTACGTCGCGTTCCAGATGATCTACGAGGGCACGCACCAGGTCGCGACCGCGGTGCCGGAGGCCTACGCCTACCTGTTCCTGCCGCTCGGCTTCCTCGCGCCCGCCATCGCCGGGGTCTTCCCGGTCTGGCTCTGGGTGGGTGCGACCTTCCTCCAGCTGGTGATCTACACCTCGGTCATCACGCTGGTGGCGGGCGCCGTCCGCGACGCGACCCGCCGCGGGGCGCATGCCTGAGGCCCCGCGCGAGGCGCCCGCCGGCCACGATACGGCCGGATTCCGGTGCGCTTCTTCCCCCCGCCATGACAGGGCGGGGCGGGGCATGACGGCACGGACGTGGCGCAGGGCGGCCCGATGGGGCGCGGCGGCGGGCATGCTCGCCCTCGCCGGCTGCGCCGCCCTCGAGGAAGCGGGCCGGCCATCCCTCGACACGATCGCGCAACGCATGCCGGCCCAGCTGGCCGGCTTCATGCTCGGCGAGACCGCGCGGCGGCCCGGGCCCGCGCTCGCGCTCGACTACGCCACGGCGAACCGCAGCGCGGTCGGCGCCATCCTCGTCTATGAGGCGCCCGGCGGCGCGGCGCCGTCCGACCCGTCATCGCCGGTCATCGAGCGCGAACTCACCTCCGCCGTCGCCGAGGTCAGCGAGGCGCCCTACGGCCGCGGCGGGCGCCGCCTGACCGAGCGCGAGCGCATCACCATCGCCGATCCCGGCCTGCGCTGCGCGATCATGACCGGCGCCTTCGGGCGCGCCGCCGTGGTGCGCCACGTGTGCATCGGCGCGGCGCAGGGCCGCTTCGTGCGGGTGCAGGTCACCATGGCCGACCGCAACCCGCCGCCCGCCGACGCCGCCGCCTTCGCCGCGGCGGCGCTGAGGGCCGTCCGCGGCGGCTGACGCCGTCCCGACGACCTAGCGCATGCAGCGCAGGAAGACGGTCGAGATATGGGCGAGCTCGCCGATCTCGGCCGCGCTGCGCGGCTGGCCGGTGGGGTCTTCCAGCTGCGGCTGAACGCCGTGTTCGCGCATGAAGTCCACCGCCTCGGTGTGCTTCACGGCGAAGTTCACGTTCTGCGGGATGTCGCCGGTGCGCTCGGCGATCCGCTGCGCGTTCAGCTTGGAGACGATGACGCCGACGACCTGGCCGCGCAGGTCGAGCAGCGGCCCGCCGGAATTGCCCTGCTGCACCGGCGCGCTGATCTGGATCTGGCGCGGATTGTCGCCCAGCCCCGCGAGGGCCGAGACGTCCCCCGTCGTCAGCGTGGGGCCGGAGGACAGCAGCCCCGCGAGCGGGAAGCCGTAGGTGACGACGCTCTCGCCGCGCCGCACCTCCGCCGCGCGGCGGAAGGCCAGGACGGGGCCGGGGTCGCTTTCCGTGCGCAGCAAGGCGAGGTCGCGCTGCGCGTCGGCGGCGATGATGGTCGCCGGGATCTCCTGGCCGTTGGACAGCCGCGCGCGCATCGCCGTGCAGCCATCGACCACGTGCTGGTTGGTCATGATCTGGCGCGGCGCGACGACGAAGCCGGTGCCGGAGGAGACCATGCGCTGCGCCCCGCCATCGCCCGCGCCGCCCGGCGCCCCGCCGGGGCGGCCGGGCGCCGCCGCGCCGAGCGGCGGCGGCTTGTCGCGCGGCAATTGCGCCACCTGCCCGGGCGCGGGCCCGCCCGGCCGCGGTCCCGGCTGGCCGAAGCCCTGCCCTGGCTGGGGAACCTGGCCCGGTCCGGGGCCCTGCGGCCGCGCCTGGCCCATGCCGGGTCCGGGCAGCGGCGGCGGCTTGTCGCGCGGCAGCGCCATCTGCGGTCCGGCATTGCCGCGCGGCCCGAGGCCCTGCGGCCCGAGGCCCTGCGGGCCCTGCGGGCCCTGGGACGGCGGCGGCGGCGGCATGTTGCCGAGCGAGCCGCCCTTCTGCGCGGCAGCCGGGCTCGCCGCCGCGGCAAGGGCAAGCAAAACGACGAGGGGTGCGTGACGCATGCCGGCAGCGTGCCGGCAGGCCGGGCAAGCGGTCAACGGCCGGCGCGCGCCGGTGCGCAGCGTGCCGCGAAATCCTTCACAGCAGCCCCTCCCGCCGGAAGGACAGGTGCCGCCCGTTGCCGATGATGAGGTGGTCGTGCAGCGCGATGCCGAGCATCGCCGCCGCGCCCTTCACCTCCTGCGTCATCTCGAGATCGGCGCGCGACGGCGTCGGGTCGCCGGAGGGATGGTTGTGCACCAGGATCAGCGCCGTCGCCTGCAGTTCGAGCGCCCTGCGCACCACTTCCCGCGGATAGACGGGGGTGTGGTTGACCGTGCCGCGCGCCTGCGGCTCGTCGGCGATCAGCCGGTTCCTGGTGTCGAGGAACAGCACGCGGAACTGCTCGACCTTCTCGCGCGCGATGGCCGCCGAGAGATAGGCCAGCAGCCGGTCCCAGTTGTTGAGCACCGGACGGTCCATCACCTCGGCGCGCACCAGGCGGAGCGCCGCCGCCTGCACGGTGCGCAGCGCCGCCGCGCCGGCCTCGCCGAGCCCCTCGACGCCGCGCAGGTCCTGCAGTGGTGCCGCGATGGCATTGGCGAAGGACCCGAAGCGGGCGAGCAGCGCGCGCGCGATCGGCTTGGTGTCCCGCCGCGGCAGCGCCAGGAACAGCACCATTTCCAGCAATTCATGGTCGAGCAGCGCGTCCGGCCCGGCGCCGAGGAGCTTCTCGCGCATCCGGGCGCGGTGGCCGAGATGGCCCGGCGCGGCCTCGCTCGCCGGCGTCTGATCCGGCGGCAGCAGGTCGAACACCGCTCCCGGTCCCGCCTCGGCCAGATGACGCGGCTTGCCCATGCATTCCCGTCCGGAACTCAACCCAAGGTGGATCGTTCCGGAAAAGAATTCAATGGTGGGTTCAGGCGCCGCCCGGCACGTGCGGGCGATGCATCCCGGCGGGGGAGAGGGTGAAGATCTCCACCCCGGTCTCCGTCACGCCCACCATGTGCTCGTACTGGGCGGACAGGGACCGGTCGCGCGTCACCGCCGTCCAGCCATCGTCGAGGATCTTCACCTCGGGCCGGCCGGCATTCACCATCGGCTCGACGGTGAAGAACATGCCCGGCTTCAGGCGCGGCCCTTCGCCGGGGCGGCCGTAATGCAGCACGTTCGGCGGTTCGTGGAAGTTGCGGCCGATGCCGTGGCCGCAGAAGTCGCGCACCACGCTGAAGCGGTGACGTTCCACATAGGCCTGGATGGCGTGGCCGACATCGCCGAGCGTCGCACCGGGGCGGATCGCGCCGATGCCGCGCATCATCGCCTCATAGGTCACGTCCATCAGCAGCCGCGACTTGGTGGACGGCGTGCCGGCGACGAACATGCGGCTGGTGTCGCCGTACCAGCCATCGAGGATGACGGTGACGTCGATGTTCACGATGTCCCCGTCGGCCAGGACGCGGTCGCCCGGGATGCCGTGGCAGACAACGTGGTTGACCGAGGTGCAGGAGGATTTCGTGTAGCCGCGGTAGCCGAGCGTCGCGGGCACGGCGCCGTTGGCCACCATGAAGTCATGGCAGATCTGGTCGATCTCGCCCGTGGTGATTCCGGGCAGGACGTGGGCCGCGATCATGTCCAGCGTCTCGGCGGCGAGGCGGCCCGCCTTGCGCATGCCCGCGAAATCCTCGGGGCGATGGATGGTGATGCGGCGGGCTTCGCCGCCCTGCTGCTCCATGAACCTGCGTGCCGTCGTCTTGTGTGAGTGGTGAAGATGCGCCCGGGAACCTGGGGTTGCAAGCGCGCGGGCGTCGGCGGGCTGCGGTCAGGCCCCCGGAGCTTCGCCGGTCCCGTGTTCCACGGTGCCCAGCGCGTCCGCCAGCCGGGCGGTGGCCGAGCCGGGGCGCGCGGCCCGCGGCTGGTCGGGGCCGGGCGCCCAGCCGGTCAGCATGACCAGGCGCAGCGTCGCCGGGATGCCTTCCTCCCCGCGCGGCAGGCGGGCGGCGGCCAGCGGGAACAGCGCGCGGGGCGGCGTGCGCCGGTCGCGCGCGAGCACCGCATTGCCCTCGCCGGCCGCGCGCAGGTCGGCCAGCAGCGCGAAGGGGTCGCGATAGAGCAGGGGGATGTCCTCGGCATCCGCCACCGGCAGGGCGAAGCCCGCGCGCTGCAGCAGCCCCGCCCCGTCGCGCAGGTCGGGGAAAGGGGAGACGCGCGGGGCGAGGCCGTCGCGCAACTCGCTCTCGGCCTGTCCCAGCGCGGCGCGGAGCTCGCCCAGCGTGGGCAGGCCCGGCAGGGCGGCGAGGAACAGCCCGTCCGGCGCCAGCGCGCGGCGGATCTGCACCAGCGCGCCCGGCAGGTCGTTCACCCAATGCAGCGAGAGGCAGGCGACGACGAGGTCGAAGGCGCCCTCGGCGAAGGGCAGCCATTCCTCGTCCGAGGCGACCGGATGCGGCCCGGCGGCGCGCGCGAGTGCCGGGGAAAGGTCGGCCGAGACGACGAAGGGCACGCCGCGGGCCGCGAGGCGCGGCGCGACATGGCCGCGGCCGCCGATCTCGAGCGCGCGGGAGAAGCGGCGCGTCGTGTCGTCCAGCCGGTCGAGCAGCCGGTCCGCCGCCTCGGAGAGGATCGGCGCGACGCGATCCTGCGTCGCGGCGGCGCGGTCGCGGCGGCGGCGCACCAGGCGACGGTCGAAGATCTCGACGGGGCTGCTCATGGGCGGGAGATGCGCCCGCCGCGCGGCCGGGGCAAGCGTCGCGGTTTCCCTCCACCGGCAAAGGGTTCTAGCGTCCGGCCGTTCGAGGGGAGGAGGCAGGCATGCCGAAGCAGGTCGATGCGGCGACGCTCAAGGGCTGGATCCGCGATGGGCGTGAACTCGCCATCCTCGATGCGCGGGAGGATGGGGAGTTCGGGCGCTCCCACCTGTTCTGGGCGGTGCCCTGCGCGCTGTCGAAGGCCGAGGCGCGGGCCCGGGCGTTGCTGCCCCGGCGCGACGTGCGCGTGGTCTGCGTCGATGGCGGCGAAGGCCATGCGGCGCGACTCGCCGCCTTCCTCGAGGGCATCGGCTGCGGCGACGTCTCGGTGCTGGAGGGCGGCACGCCGGCCTGGGTGGCGGCGGGCTACGTCGCCTTCTCGGGCGTCAACGTGCCCCCCAAGGCGTTCGGCGAATGGGTCGAGCACCACTACCACACGCCCTCGGTCGATCCGGCCGAACTGAAGGCGATGATGGAGGCGGGCACGGACATGGTCGTGCTCGACAGCCGTCCGATCGACGAGTTCCGCCGCATGACGATTCCCGGCGGCATCAATGTCCCGGGCGGGGAGCTGGTGTACCGGGTGGGGGACATCGTGACCCGGCCGGAGACGACGATCGTCGTGAACTGCGCGGGGCGGACGCGCTCCATCCTCGGCGCCGAATCGCTGCGCAGCGCCGGCGTGCCGAACAAGGTGGTGGCGCTGCGCAACGGCACGATGGGCTGGGAACTGGCGGGCTTCGCCTGCGATCGCGGGCGGACGGTGCGGTATCCCGAAGGCACGCCCGCGACGATCGAGGACGCCTTCGCCCGAGCCGACCGCTTCGCCCGTCGGCATGGCGTGAAGACCGCGACGCGCGCCGACCTCGAGCGCATGCGCGGCGAGGCCGGGCGGACGACCTATGTGCTCGACGTGCGCGACCCGTCGGAATTCGCGGCGGGGCATCTCGGCGGCAGCCGTTCCGCGCCGGGCGGGCAGCTTGTGCAGGCGACGGACCAATGGGTCGCGGTGCGGGAAGCGCGGATCGTGCTGGTGGACGACACCGGCGTGCGCGCCCGCATGACCGGCGGCTGGCTCCGCCAGCTGGGGGGCTGGGAGGTCTTCGTGCTGACCGACGGGCTGGATGGCAGGCTGGAGGAAGGCATGGCCCCGCCGGAGGTGCCGGAATCGACCGCGATCCGCGTGCCGCACATCGCCCCCGCGGAACTCGCCGCATTGGCCGGGGAGGGCGCGGTGCAGATCGTCGAGCTCACCCGCTCCATCGACTTCCGCGACGGGCACATACCCGGCGCCGTCTGGGGGATCCGCACCCGCCTCGCCAGGCTCGCCGGCCGGCTGACGGGCGACCGCCATGTCGTGGTCGCGGCGGCGGAGGAATGGCAGGCGCGGCTCGCGGCCGAGGAACTGCGCGGGATCGTCCAGGCGCCGCTGAAGATCCTCGCCGGCGGCACGGCGGCGTGGAAGGCCGCGGGCTTCCCGCTGGCGGCCGACCGGCGCGACCCGCCGGATGCCGACTGCGTCGACTTCTACCTCCGGCCGTATGACCGGAATGATGGGGTGGAGGCGGCGATGCGCGAATACCTCTCCTGGGAGATCGACCTGGTGCATGAGGTCGAGAAGGACGGGGACGCGCCCTTCGGCGCCTGGGTCTAGCCGGGTGCAGCCGGCGCTGCGGCGCCTGGCGGGGGGCGTCCGTCGCGCCTCCGCCGGGCTGCTCGACGCGCTGTTGCCGCCGCGCTGCCTCGGCTGCGCGGAGGAGGTCTCGGCGCAGGGGACGCTGTGCGCCGCCTGCTTCGCATCGCTCAAGTCGGTCACCGAGCCCTTCTGCGCGCGCTGCGGCGTCCCCTTCGCCCATCCGGGGCAGGCGGCCGATCGCGATGCGGATGGCCTGTCCTGCGCACCCTGCGCGCGGCGTCCGCCATCCTTCCGGCGCGCACGTGCCGCGCTGCGCTACGACGATGGCGCGAAGCGGCTGATCCTGCCCTTCAAGCACGCGGACCGGACGGAACTCGCGCTGCCCCTGGCGCGGCAGATGGCGCGCGCCGGCGGAGCACTGCTCGCCGAGGCCGATGTGATCGCCCCGGTGCCGGCGCATTGGCGGCGCCTGCTGGCGCGGCGCTACGACCAGGCGGCGCTGCTGGCGCTGGCGCTGGGGCGGATCGCGCGGCGCCCGGTCGTGCCGGACCTCCTCGCCCGACGGCGCCGCACGCCACCGCTCGGCGACAAGGGGGCGGCGGAGCGGGCTGCGGCTGTCGAGGGCGCCTTCGGCGTGCCGCCGCGCGCGGCGCGGCGAATCGCGGGCCTGCGCGTGCTGCTGGTCGACGATGTCATGACCTCCGGCGCGACGGCCGAGGCCTGTGCCCGCGCGCTGCTGGACGCCGGCGCGGCCGCGGTCGACGTGCTGGCCGCGGCGCGGGTGCCGGATCCGCGGCTCGCCGCGGGCGCTTGATCTCCGGCCGCGCCTCGCCAAGTCTCGGCGCATGGCCAAGGTCGACATCTACGTCCAGGATTTCTGCCCCTATTGCGCGCGCGCCAAGGCGTTGCTCGACCGCAAGGGGGTTCCCTACAACGAGATCTACGCGCCGAACGGCTCGGCCGCGCGGCAGGAGGCGATCGCCCGCTCCGGCGGGCGGACCACCGTCCCGCAGGTCTTCATCGATGGCCAGCCCGTCGGCGGGTCGGACGACCTTCACGCGCTCGACCGGGCCGGGCGCCTGGACGCGATGCTGGCGGCGTGAGCCAGGGTCTGGCACTCTTGGATCGAGAGTGCCAAATCAGGGGAGCTGGTCCGCCAGGGGAGGCAGGGCCGGCATGAAGGACCGATGATCCACTACCAGCTCCGCTGCACGAGCACCGCGACCGAGCACGCCTTCGACGGCTGGTTCAAGGACAGCGCCGGCTTCGAGGCGCTGGCCAAGGCCGGTCTCGTCGAATGCCCGGTCTGCGGCGGCACGAACGTCGCGCGCGCGCTGATGGCCCCCGCCATCCCCAAGAAGGGCCGCCCGGCCCGCAATGCCGCGCCGCCGCCGGAACCCTCCGCACCGGCCGCGCCTGCCCCCGCGGCCCAGGCCGAGCCGCCGCGGCCCGCCGGCGCGCCTGGCATGGCCGGGCCTATTCCGGCCGAACTGCGCGCCATGCTCCAGCGCCTGCGCGCCGAGGTCGAGAAATCCTGCGACTACGTAGGCCCCGATTTCGCCGAGGAGGCGCGCCGCATGCACCGCGGCGAGACCGACCGGCGCGGCATCTTCGGCGAGGCCTCCGATGCCGAGGCGGAGGCGCTGCGCGACGAAGGGATCGAGGTCTCCCGCATTCCCTGGGTGCCGCCCTCGGACGCCTGACCGGCGCCGCCATTGCTGCTTGCGTCGTGGTAACTTTTCACACGAAAATGTGAGGTCTCAGGAGGGGCTGAGACCATGGGTCTCCGATTCGTCGTCGCGGCACTCGGCGCCTCGCTCGCGCTGCCGTCGGCCGCGCTCGCGCAGACCGCGCCGCTCGACCTTTCCTCCTCCTCCTTCACCCGCAGCGTCCAGACGGACCCGACGCCGCAGGTGCGGATCGACGGCATCCTCGGCTCCGGCCCGTCGCCGCTTGTTTCGCTGTTCGCGACGGGTGCCTTCGGCAGCCCGGCCTCGAACGCCGCGGTCGCCTCGGTGGGTCTGGCGCTGACATCGGCGGCCGCGCCCGTCCGCGTCCAGCTTTCGGCGCCCCGCCTCGTCGGCCGCGCGCCGACCGAGCGCATCGTCAACGGCACGCCGTTCGACGTCGTGATCACGGGGGAAGGCACCGCGACGATCCCGACCGGCGCGCGCGGCGTCTGCGCCACCGCCGGCACGAGTGGCCTGCTCGGCGATGGCGGGGACCTGCCGGCAGGCTGCCAGAACGCCGGCACGGCCGTCGCGGTCGCGCCGGGCCAGTCCTTCGTGCTGACCAACACCAACACGCCGCAGCTCGTGCTGGCGGGCTCGGCCGACGTCTATGCGGTCACGGCGACCCCGATCGTGCAGATCGGCACCGGCCACACGATGACCCGCATCGGCACCTTCCAGGACCTGGACCGGATGGCCGACCGGCTGTTCGAGGACATGGGCGACCCGGGCTTTGCCGGCGGCGGCGACCGTCCCTGGGCGGTCTTCGCCGAGGCCTTCGGCGGCTTCGGCCGGCTGAACGCGGACCCGTCCCGCTACCTGCCCGGCGCGCGGACGGAGTTCGGCGGCATCTCCAGCGGCATCGCGGGCGTGCCCCTGCCGGGGATCGTCGCCGGCTGGATCTTCGATGCGAGCCGCGTCGAGATGGCGACGAACGATCCCTTCGCGCCGGAATCGAGCCGCATGGACCTGGTGAAGACCGGGCCCTTCGGCTCCTTCCGACTGGGCGACTTCACGATCTCGCTGCTCGCGGTCGGCGGCCGGGGCGACAGTGCGACGCGCAGCGGATCCGCCGCGGCCGGCGGCGTGGCTTCGGCCGGCTACGGCATGACGATGGCGACCGGCGGCGGCGAGGTCGCGATGAACCTCCGCCAAATCCTCGGCATCCCGCTGACGCCGCAATTCGGCTACCAGTACGCCCGGGTCGAGACCGAGGGCTTCACCGAGACCGGAAGCCCCTTCGCCCTGCGCGGCCAGGGGGGCGCCTCCGAACGGCAACGCATGTGGGTCGGCGCGATCTGGAGCGACAGCTACGAGGTCGGGCCCTTCCGCGTGGAGCCGCGCGCCTATCTGCGCGTCGTCAACCTCTGGGGCGATACGGACGGGGCGTCCAACGCGGTCTTCGCCGGGTTTCCCCAGGCCGGGCAGGTGAACCTGGCCGGGCCGCAGGTGGCGGGCTGGGCCGCGCAATGGGGGCTGCGCGCCCGCATCCCGCTGCTCGCCGGCGTCGCGCAGGTCTCCTGGGACGGGCAGACGGGCGCGGGCTACGACGCCCAGGTCTTCGCCGCGCGGTTCCGCCTCGCCTTCTGAGCCCCGCCCGCCGTCAGGGCGCGCGCGCCATCAGGATGTAGTTCACCCCGACATCCCGCGTGGCGCGCCAGCGCCCGGTCAGCGGGTCCATCGACATCCCCGCGAGGTCGGCGACGGTGAGCCCGGCGCGGCGCAGCCCGGCCCCGAGTTCGCCCGGTGTCACGAACATCCGCCAGTCATGCGTGCCGACCGGCAGAAGCCGCAGCACGTATTCGGCGCCTACCTTCGCCATCAGGAAGGACCGCGCCGTGCGGTTCAGCGTCGAGAGGAACAGCAGCCCCCCCGGCTTCAGCGCGCGCGCCAGCGCGGCGAGGAAAGCGTCCCGGTCGGCGACATGCTCGATCACCTCGAGCGCCACGACCGCGTCCCAGCGCTCGTCCTCGGGCAAGTCCTCCGGCAGCCCTTCCCGGTAGTCGATATCGAGCCCCGAGGCCGCGGCATGGGCGCGGGCGGCGGCCAGCGCCTCCCCCGCCGCGTCGAGGCCGGTGACGCGCGCGCCGCGCCGGGCCAGCGCCTCGGCGGCCAGGCCTGCGCCGCAGCCCACATCCAGCACCGTCACGCCATCGAGCGCCGCCGCATCCCGTCCATGGGCGCGGGCGATCCGGTCCGCGATCCAGCCGGTCCGCAGCGGGTTCATCCGGTGCAGCGGCTTCATCGGGCCGTCGGGGTCCCACCAGCGCGACGCCAGGGCGTCGAACTTGGCGACCTCCTCGCCGCGGAGCGTGCCGGATGCCGCCATGGGGAACCTTTCCTTGGGAAGGGGCTGCGCCGGGTTGCGCAGCCGCCGGCCGCTCTGTATCTGTCGCGCCCCGCCGCCGGGCGCAACCGCCCAGGCGCCCCTTTTTCCGCCCGGCCCCAGGACCCAGACGCCGCCGATGGCCCGCATCGTCATGAAGTTCGGCGGCACCTCCGTCGCCGACCTCGACCGCATCCGCAACGTCGCCCTCCGCGTGAAGCGGGAGGTCGATGCCGGCCACCAGGTGGCCGTCGTCGTCTCCGCCATGTCCGGCGTGACGAACCAGCTTGTGAAATGGTGCCAGGACCTTTCGCCGCTGCATGACGCGCGCGAATACGACACCGTCGTCGCGACCGGCGAACAGGTGACGACGGGCCTGACCGCCATCGCGCTGCAGGCGATCGGCGTCGAGGCGCGGTCCTGGCAGGGCTGGCAGGTGCCGATCGTGACCGACCAGGCGCATGGCAAGGCGCGCGTGGAACGCATCGACGGCGCCCTGCTGATCGAGCGGATGGAGGCGGGCCAGGTGCCCGTCATCGCCGGCTTCCAGGGCATCGAGCCGACGCGCAACCGGATCACGACGCTCGGGCGCGGGGGGTCGGACCTCTCGGCCGTCGCCGTCGCCGCGGCCGTGAAGGCCGATCGCTGCGACATCTATACCGACGTGGACGGCATCTACACGACCGACCCGCGCATCGTGCCGCGCGCGCGGAAGCTCGAGCGCATCTCCTTCGAGGAGATGCTCGAACTCGCCTCGGTCGGTGCGAAGGTGCTGCAGACCCGGTCGGTCGAACTGGCGATGAAGCTCGGCGTGCGGGTTCAGGTGGTGTCGAGCTTCGAGGACAAGCCCGGCTCACTCGTGGTGGATGAGGACGAGATCGTGGAACAGCCCGTGGTTTCCGGCATCGCGTATTCCCGCGACGATGCGAAGGTGACGCTGCGCCGTGTGCCGGACCGGCCGGGCGTCGCGGCGAACGTGTTCGGCGCGCTGTCCAAGGCGAACGTCAATGTCGACATGATCGTCCAGAACATCGGCGCGGACGGCACGACCGACATGACCTTCACGGTCGGCAAGGCGGACCTCGCCCGCGCGCAGGACGTGCTGGAGAAGGCGCGTCCCGAGGTGGGCTTCGAGGCGCTGCTGGCCGACCCGGAGGTCGCCAAGATCAGCGTCGTGGGCATCGGGATGCGCAGCCATGCGGGGGTGGCGAACACCATGTTCCGCGCGCTGGCCGAGAAGGGGATCAACATCCAGGTGATCTCGACGAGCGAGATCAAGGTGAGCGTCCTGGTCTCGGCGGACTACACCGAACTCGCCGTGCGCGCGCTGCACACCGCCTACGGCCTGGACGCGCCGGCGTGACCGACGCCCCGGGCGCGCCCGACTGGGCCTTCGCCGAGCTCGACCGGCTGATGGCGCGCGGCGCCGGCTTCCTCGGCAGCCGCTGGGCCATCCTGGGCGGCGCCATGTCCTGGGTCAGCGAGCGGCATCTGGTCGCCGCGCTGTCCAATGCCGGCGCCTTCGGCGTGATCGCCTGCGGCGCGATGGAACCGCCGCGGCTGGCCGAGGAGATCGCCGGCACCCAGGCGCTGACGACCAGGCCCTTCGGCGTGAACCTCATCACCATGCATCCGCGGCTCGATGCGCTGGTGGACACCTGCCTGGCCGCGAAGGTCGGGCACATCGTCTTCGCCGGCGGCATCCCGCCGGGCAGCGCCATCAAGAAGGCGAAGGACGGCGGGGCGAAGGTGATCTGCTTCGCCCCGGCGCTGGTCCTGGCCAAGCGCCTGGTCCGCAGCGGCGCCGACGCTCTGGTGATCGAGGGATCGGAGGCCGGCGGGCATATCGGCCCGGTATCGCTGAACGTGCTGGCGCAGGAGATCCTGCCGCACATGCGCGACGTGCCGGTCTTCGTCGCCGGCGGGATCGGGCGGGGGGAGGCGATCCTGTCCTACCTCGAGATGGGCGCGGCCGGCGCGCAACTCGGCACCCGCTTCGTCTGCGCCAGCGAATGCGTCGCGCACCCGGCCTTCAAGCAGGCCTTCGTCCGCGGTCAGGCGCGCGACGCCATGCCGACGATCCAGCTGGACGACGCCTTCCCGGTCATTCCGGTGCGCGCGCTGCAGAACCAGGGCACGAAGCGCTTCCTGGAGCACCAGGCCGATACGATCCGCCGCTTCCGGGCCGGCGAGCTCGACAAGGAGGCCGCCCAGCTCGACATCGAGCATTTCTGGGCCGGCGCGCTGCGCCGCGCCGTGATCGACGGCGATGTCGAGAACGGGTCGCTCATGGCCGGCCAGTCGGTCGGGATGGTGACGAAGGAACAGCCGGCGGCCGAGATCGTCGCCGAACTCATCGGCCAGGCCGCTGCCGCGATCGCGGCGCGCCGGGGCAACGCGGCGTGATCGGCCCCTTCGCCGGTTGGCCCTTTGCGCGCGGGGGAGTGCGGGGGTAGAAGCCCCGCTGCCAACGCCATGCCGCCCATGAAGCGCCAACCCCGTCCCGAGATCACCGCCGCGGAGGCCGCCCGCGTGGGCGAGGACCTGCGCGAGGCCCGCATCACGCTCGGCGCCAGCGTCGAGGACATGGCCGAGCGGCTGCGCATCAACCGCCGCTACATCCACGCGCTCGAGGAAGGGCGCATCAAGGACCTGCCGGGGCCGGCCTATGCGGTCGGCTTCGTTCGGTCCTACGCGACGGCCCTCGGGCTCGACCCCGACGAATCCGTGCGCCGCTTCCGCGACGTGACGGGCGGCGCGGCGACGAAGAACGGCGACCTGGTGTTCCCCGAGCCCGTGCCGTCGCGCGGCGTGCCGGCCGGCGCGCTGGTCGCGGCGGGCGTGGTGCTCGCGATCGGCGCCTATGTCGCCTGGTACAATTGGAGCGGTTCGGGCGACCGGGTCGTGGATGCCGTGCCGCCGGTGCCGCCGCGGCTGGAAGGCGCCGCCCCGGCGCCTGCGCCGCGCACGCGGGATGCCGCCGCGACCGGGCAGGGCGCCGCACCCGGCACGACCCCGTCCCAGGCCGCCGCCGCGCCGGTCCGCCATGGCGCAGAGCGCTTCCGTCACCCAGGCGAAATCCGCTTCCCGCACGCGCAGCTGCGCCAGCGGGTCGGCGGCGTGCGCGTCGAAG
>NZ_JAGIYZ010000015.1 GCF_017813355.1 Roseomonas nitratireducens | reverse complement strand
GAGCAGCCCGGTAGCTCGTCAGGCTCATAACCTGAAGGTCACAGGTTCAAATCCTGTCCCCGCATCCATCATCTCCCAACCTCAGAACACAACACGCCCGTCAGCAACAGCTGCCGGGCTTTCGGCATTCCGGGGCCTGACTTGCTACCCATCCTTGGACCGTCCTGGCGGGCGTCATCCAGCCTTATTCGGTCGGCGTGGGCCGTGTGCCGCTGACCGATTTCACCAGGCTCGCCGGCGATTTGTTGCCGATCCCGCTGTCCGGGCGAACTTTGTTGTAGTCTCTACGTCAAGCCTCGCACTTCACCCGCGCGTCGTCGAGGCTCATGAACCATTGCGCGTTCAGGCACTCCGCTCGGAACTTCCCGTTCAGGCTCTCGATGAACGCGTTGTCCGTCGGCTTGCCGGGCCGGGAGAAATCGAGCGTCACACCCCGCTGGTACACCCAGAGATCCAACTCGCGTGACACGAACTCGCTGCCCTGGTCGACGCGGATCGCGTGCGGAAACCCGTGCTCGCGCCCGACACGCTCGAGCACTTCGATGACGTCGCCCGCCCGGTAGCCGAACAGCGGCTCGATCGCCGGCGCATAGTGGGTGAAGGCGTCCACGATCGTCAGCACGCGGATCTTCCGGCCCGTCGCCAACTGGTCGTGCACGAAGTCCATCGCCCAGGTTTCGTTGGCACGTTCGGCCGGCCGCCGATCATCGCGCAGCTTCGCCTTGACCCGCCGCTTCGGCACCTTGTTGCGCAGTTGCAGGCCGAGGTCCCGGTACAGCCGATAGATCCGCTTCGCGTTCACATGCCAGCCCTCCCACCTCACCAGCACGTGGATCCGGCGATAGCCTTACCGCACGCGCGTCGCGGCGATCTCCTTGATCCGACCGATCAGCGCAGCCTGCGAGCGACGCTTGCCACGGTAGTGATATGTCGACGGCTCCATCCGGATCACCGCGCAGGCCCGACGGATCGAGACCTTCCACGTACTCCGGACGTCGTCCACCAATTGGCGTCGCCGCGCAGGCTTCAGAGCTTTTTTGCCAGAACATCCTGGAGCATCGCCCGATCCAGCGAGAGGTCCGCCACAAGCTTCCTCAGCTTGCCGTTCTCCTCCTCGAGCTGCTTTAGCCGCCGCATCTCCGAGGGCATCAGGCCACCGTACTTCTTGCGCCAATTGTAGAACGTCGCCTCCGAGATGCCCGCCTTACGGCAGACCTCCCCAATCGCCGTCCCCTCCTGCGCCTAGCGCAGCACGAACGCGATCTGCGCATCCGTGAACTTCGACTTCCTCAACGGCATCCCTCCGTCTCCCGGCCCAACCCTAAACTGGAGTTTCCAGCTCAGGGCGGTCCAGGAAACGGGAAGCAGGTCACACGCATACCTACCCCGAACAAACTCCCAACCCACCGTCAGGTCCCGACCCCGGTCAGGCTCTTCACAACCTTGGCGGAGCGGAGGATTGGCGGATCACAAGCTCTATGGGCAACTCGGTCACCCGGGCAGCCTTGCGCTCGGCGAGTCTGTCCAGCACGCGCTGCGCCGCCACGGCGCCGATCCGTGCCGTTGGAACATGGATCGTGGTGAGTGCCGGGGCGAGGTGCCCGGCCATCTCCAGATTATCGATTCCGACGACCGACAGATCCCCGGGCACTGCCAGTCCGCGCGCCTGCGCTTCGACGAGGCAGCCGACGGCAAGCTGGTCGATGCCGCAGACGATGGCGGTCGGCGGCTCGGCGAGCGCCAGCAGGGCCGCACACCCGCCTCGCCCGCCGGCGAGGGTGAAGTCCTGCTCGCTGACGCGCCACTCAGGCAGGTCCAGGCCGCGCGCGGCGAGCGCTTCGCGCACGCCGTCGAGCCGCCCGCGTTGACGGTCATTGAAGCGCGTGGCGCCGCAGACCACGCCCAGCCGGGTGTGACCGAGATCGAGCAGGTGCTCGGCCGCCAACCGGCCGGCGGCGCGATTGTCCACCACCACCGCGTCGAAGCGCGGATCGCCACACCAGGTCAGCACAACAGGCACGCCTGCGCCTTCGAGCAGGCTCCAGGATTCGACCGGCCGCTGCGCGCCGACCAGGACCAGGCCATCCACGCCACGCGCGAGCAGGCCGCGGATGACCGCGGTCTCGGTGTCTGGACGATAGTCGGAGGAGGCAACGAGTAGGTGGCGCCCGGCCTCGGCGAGCGTCGCCTGCATGGCCTGCACGCAGCGCGAGAAGATCGCGTTGTCGAGCGCGGGTACAACGGCCGCCACGCCGGCGTCGCCGGCGGCACGCGCGCCGGGTCCAGGCCATGCGCCGCCCAGTCGGGCGACCGCTGCGCGCACGCGCTCACGGGTTCCCGGACTGACGATCGAAGGCTGCGAGAGAGTTCGGGAGGCGGTGGCGAGCGACACGCCCGCGGCGGCGGCGATGTCGGCCAGCCTGGGGCGGGTCCGGCGCTTCATGCTGCGAGTTTGGCGATGGCTGAAAAAATTTTCAATCAGTGACAGACCTGTTTGTAGGGAAATCCGTTTGACACGCCCGATACCAGGTGAAAGCCTTTTGAAAATATTTCTGGTGGGGGCGTCCGCTTGCAGGCCATGGGGCGCAGTTCCGGCTCGACCTTTGCTGCGCGTGTACCGCGTCGTGCCATTGTCGGGCTCGCCACGGTGGCGGGCGCGCTATTCCTCTGGTGGCTCGCCACCAGCGGCCTGCGCCTGTTGAACCCGCTGCGGCTGCCCAGCCCCCAGGAAGTCTGGGCCGCCTTCAGCCAGATCAGCGCCGGCCAGGGCTATGCCGGCGCCACCTTGTGGCAGCACGCGCTGCACTCGCTCGGGCTGGTGGCCAGGGGCTTTGCCGTGGCGGTGGTCACCGGCATTCCGCTCGGCCTGCTGATGGGCTGGAGCCGGCGGGCCGAGGCGCTGGTAAACCCGATCTTCCTGCTGCTGCGCCCGATCCCGGCGCTGGCCTGGATCCCGCTCGCCATCGTGTGGTTCGGCCTTGGCGACACCGGCAAGGTCTTCGTGATCTGGCTGACCGCCTTCGTTCCCTGCGTCATCAACGCCTTCACCGGCGCGCGCGGGGTCGATCCCGTGCTGATCGCCGCTGCCCGCACGCAGGGTGCCTCGACGGCGCAGGTGATCCGCCACGTGGTGATCCCCGGCGCGATGCCGCTGATGTTCACCGGGCTGCGCCTGTCGCTGCAGGCGAGCTGGACGACGCTGGTGGCGGCCGAGCTGGTGGGGGCCTTCTTCGGGCTCGGGCGCGTGCTGAACGTCGCCGGGCAGGACATCTTCCCCGGCATGATCCTGGTCGGCATGGCCGGGGTCGCGGTCTGCGGCGCGGCGACGACCTGGCTGCTCGGGCGCGTCGAGCGGCGCGTCATCAACTGGCGCCCGGCGGTCTGAGGGGGCGCGGCGATGGCGAAGAGGCGCGACCGCAACTTCCTGGGCCCTTCCGGCACGACGCTCGGCCTCGGCGAGTTCTGGGGGCTGACGATCGCGGGCTTCGTGCTGTTCTTCGCGGTCTGGTCGGGGGTCGCGGCATCGGGCTGGCTACCGGCGAACCTGCTGCCCTCGCCGCTGGCGGTATGGGACACGCTGGTCCGGCTCTGGCACAATCCCTTCGCGGGGCATGTCTATGCCGCGCACCTGACCGCCAGCATCGAACGCTTCCTGATGGGCTGGGCGATCGCGGTCGGCATCGGGGTTCCGCTCGGCTTGCTGATGGGCTGGTACCGGCTGCTCGACGAGATCGTGACGCCGCTGTTCGACGCGATGCGCTTCGTCGCGCCGCTCGCCTGGGTGCCGCTCGCCGCGCTGTGGTTCGGCACCGGCATCGGCGGTCCGCTGCTGATCATCTTCGTCGGCTCCTTTGCCCCCTGCGTCATCAGCGCCTATCGCGGCGCGCGGCTGGTCGAGACGCGGCTGGTCGAGGCGGCGCAGACGCTGGGCGCCTCCTCCCGCCAGGTGATCACGCATGTGCTGATCCCCGGCGCGCTGCCCTCCATCATCGCCGGGCTGCGCGTCTCGGCGGGCCTCGGCTGGCAGTCGCTGGTGGGGTCGGAGCTGATCGTGGTGGGCGCGGGGCTCGGCTACCTGATGGTGCAGGGCCAGGGGAATCTGAACACGAGCGTGGTCATCGCCGGGATGGTCGGCATCGGCGTGGTCGGCTTCGTGATCGACGTGCTGCTGCGCGCGGTGGAAGCGACCTTCAAGAAACGCTGGGGGCAGGAATGAGCGAGATCGTCTTCGAGGGCGTCACGCGGCGCTTTCCGCTGCCCAGTGGCGGCGAGTTCCTCGCCATCGACCGCATCGACCTGCGCATCGAGGAGAAGGAGTTCGTCGCCATCGTCGGCCCCTCGGGCTGCGGCAAGACGACGCTGATGCGCATGGCCGCCGGGCTCGACTTCCCGACCGACGGGCGCGTGCTGGTCGGCGGGAAGGAGGTGACGGGGCCCGGGCCGGAGCGCGCCGTGGTCTTCCAGCAATTCGCCCTGCTGCCCTGGAAGACCGTGCGCCAGAACATCGGCTTCGGCCTGATGTGCAAGCGCACCCCGAAGGCCGAGGCCGACGCCGCCATCGCCCGCTATGTCGAGCTGATGGGCCTGTCGGGACATGAGGACAGCTTCCCGCACCAACTCTCCGGCGGCATGCAGCAGCGCGTCGCCATCGCGCGCGCCTATGTCATGCAGCCCGCGGCGCTGCTGATGGACGAACCCTTCGGTGCGCTCGACGCGCAGACCCGCATCGTGATGCAGGAGGAACTCGTCCGCCTGGCGCGGCGCAATCCGCGCACCGTCATCTTCATCACGCACGCCGTCGATGAGGCGATCTACCTCGCCGACCGCGTGGTGGTGATGGGCCGCAAGCCCGGCCGCATCATCGAGACGATCGACATCCGCCCGCTGCGCGCCGAGGGCGGTTGGGAGACCTTGCCGATCGAGGAGGTGATGGACACGCCGTCCTTCACCCACATGCGCAGCCGCATCTGGAAGCTGCTGAAGGCGCGCGAGCAGGAACGACCGGCCGTGCCCGTACCCACACCCGCCCCCGTGCCGGCCAAGTGAAGCAATAACCAGGACAGGAGAGAGGCATGTTCCGAAGGACACTGCTCGCCGCGACGCTCGCGGCCGCATCGCTCGCAGCGCCGGCCGAGGGCCAGCAGCTCACGCGGCTGAACATCTCGATGCAGCCGGCGCTGTATTCGATGCTGCCCCTGCATCTCGCCACCGAGCAGGGCTGGTGGCGGCAGATGGGCATCGAGCCGAACTTCTCCTCCTTCCCCGCCGGGCCGCCGCAGATCGCCGCCGCCGCCGCGGGCACCTGGGATGTGGGCATCACCGGTTCGGCGCCGGGCGTCCTTGGCGCGGCGCGGTTCAACATTCGCACCATCGCGATCTCGAACGACGAAAGCGCGACCAACGTGCTGATGGCGCGGCGCGACCAAGTCGAGGCAATCCGGGCCAACCCCGCCAGCTTGCGCGGACAGCGCGTGCTGATGACTGTCAACACCACGGTGGACTACGTGCTGCAGAACTGCCTGCGGCGGTGGAACATCCAGCGCAGCGACCTGCAGGTGGTGAACCTGAACCAGGCGCAGATTCTCTCCGCCTTCTCAACCGGGGAAGGGCGGATCGCCGGCCTCTGGGCGCCGAACATCTACACGGCGGAGGAGCGGATGAACGCCGTGCCGCTGTGCAGCGGCAAGGACGCGGACGCGATCGTCCCCGGCAATATCATCGTGCGTGAGGAGTTCCTGCGCGCAAATCCCGACATGGCGGCGCGCTACCTGGCGGTCTTCCTGCGCGGCATCGCCTTCATGAAGGGGAACCGGGAGGCGACGTTGCAGTCGATGAACCGCTTCTACCAGGCGGGCGGCGTGACCGTGAGCGAGGCTGCGCTCGCCGCCGAGATGGACCGCCGCCCCATCTTCGGACTCGAGGAGCAGCTGCAACTCATGTCGCGCGCCAACGGCCTCTCCCAGGCCGATCGCTGGTACGAGGGGCTTAGCGCCTTCCTCGCGCAGGTCGGCACGGTGCAGAACCCGCCCGCGCCCGCGGCGTACCTAACCGACGACGTGCTGCGTCGCATCGCCGCAGACCCGCGCCTGCGCGCCTTCGCGCTCGGCCAGTAATGCGATGGGGGCCGGACGGGACAACGTCGCTCCGTCCGGCCTCCGGCACCTACGATGCGCCGGTGCCGGATCAGCGCTTCCCCGGCGCTCATGGTCCCGGCAGGCGGGGCAGTGACCCCGGAAGGAATGCAGTCATGGCCATCGAATACCTCAAGCGCGCGACCCGCACCGCCGAGGATACCACTGCCGAGGCCCGCTCTGTGGTGGAAGCGATGCTCGCCGAGATCGCTGGTTGCGGCGAGGCGGCGGTGCGAGACTACGCCGCGAAGCTCGACGGCTGGCAGGGCGACATCCTCGTGACCGCGGAGGAAGCCGCGCGCCGCGCCGCCGAGGTGCCCGCCGGCCTGCGGCACGACATCGACTTCGCGGTCGACCGCGTGCGTCGCTTCGCCGAAGCGCAGCGCAACAGCGTGCGCGATTTCGAGGTGGAGATATCGCCTGGCGTCGTCGCAGGCCAGAAGCTGGTGCCGATGGCGGTAGCGGGCTGCTACGTGCCGGCTGGCCGCTACGCGCATATCGCCTCCGCCTACATGGGCGTGGCGACGGCAAAGGCCGCCGGCGTGCCCTTCGTCATCGCCTGCTCCGGCCCGCGCGGCGGGGCGGGTATCCATCCGGCCGTGCTCTATGCGCTGCGACGCGCTAGGGCGGATGCGATCCTGACGCTGGGGGGCGTGCAGGCGGTCGCAACCCTCGCCCATGGGCTCTTCACGGGCAGGCCGGCCGACATCGTGGTCGGTCCCGGCAACAAGTTCGTCGCTGAGGCAAAGCGCCAGATCTACGGCAAGGTTGGCATCGACGTTTTCGCCGGCCCTTCCGAGGTTGCGGTCATCGCAGATGCCACCGCCGATCCGGAGTTGGTCGCGGTGGACCTGGTGGCGCAGATGGAGCACGGCCACGAAAGCCCGGGCTGGCTCATCGCCACCGATCGCGCCCTGGCCGAAGCCGTGATGCGGCGCGTGCCGGAACTGGTCGCCGCGCTGCCGCCCACCGCGCGCGACGCCGCCGGCGCTGCCTGGCGCGACTTCGGCGAGGTCGTGCTGTGCACGACGCGGGAGGAGGCGGTGGAGGTCTCCGACCGGTATTGCTGCGAGCACCTTCAGGTGCAGGCGGCCGACCCTGCCTGGTGGCTGGCCAACCTCCGCAACTACGGCTCGCTCTTCCTCGGCGAGGAGACGACAGTCGCCTTCGGCGACAAGGCGACGGGCCCGAACCACATCCTGCCCACCAAGGCCGCTGGCCGGTATTCGGCCGGGCTCTCGGTGCACAAGTTCCTCAAGCCGCTGTCCTGGCAGCGCATGACGCGGGAGGGCTCGCGCGACGTGGCGCTTGCCACCGCGCGCATCTCGCGCGCGGAGGGGATGGAGGCGCATGCGCGATCGGCCGATATCCGCCTCGCGCGCTACTTCGCCGATGAGCGCTTCGACCTCGGCGAGCCGGTGACCGCCTGATGGCCGAACGGCTCGCACTCGACCTCAGCGCCCCGCCGCCGATCCCGGAGGACGGCATCGCGGCGGCCGAGGCGGTGCTGCGCTCGGGCTGGACGCACCGCTACGGGGAGACGCTCGGCGATGCCTCGGAAGCAGCGATGCTCGAGGCCGAGTTCGCCGCGCATCTCGGCACGCGCTACTGCGTGGCGGTGAATTCCTGCGGCAGCGCGATGTATCTCGCCTTGCTGTGTACCGGCGTGCGCCCCGGCGACCGCGTGCTGATGAACGCCTTCACCCTGGCCCCGGTTCCCGGCGCCGTCGCCCATGCGGGCGCGGAACATGTGCTGGTGGAGGTGACGCCCGACCTGGTCATCGATCTGGACGACCTCGCGCGCAAGGCGCGGGAGAGTGGCGCACGGCACCTGCTGCTGTCGCACATGCGTGGCCACATCACGGACATGACGCGGCTGATGGCGCTGTGCGACGAGCTCGGCGTGACCGTCATCGAGGATTGCGCCCACACCATGGGCGCGCGATGGGCCGGACGGCCCACCGGCACCTTCGGGCGGGCTGGCTGCTTCAGCCTGCAGGCCTACAAGCACGTCAATGCCGGCGAGGGCGGGCTGATCGCAACCGACGACGAGGACGTGGCCGCGCGTGCCGTCCTCTACTCCGGCAGCTACATGCTCTACCGCCAGCACAGGGCACGTCCGTCCGACGAGGTCTTCGCCCGATGGAAGGACGTGACGCCCAACTACTCCATGCGCATGTCGAACCTGGCCGCCGCCGTGGCACGGCCGCAGATCGGGCTGCTGGCGGCGCGCGCGCGGATCTGGAACGACCGCTATGGGCGGCTCGCAGCCCTGCTCGGCGCGATCCCCGGCCTGCGCCTGCCGCACCGCCCGCAGGAGGAGGAGTTCGTGCAGAGTTCCATCCAGTTCGCCGTCGCCGGGCTGGGGGAGACGGAATTCACGAGCTTCCTCGAGCGCTGCCGTGCGCGCGGGGTCTATCTCAAGTGGTTCGGCGCGCGCGAGGCGGAAGGCTACACGAGCGTATCGGGCCAGTGGCGCTACCTCGCCGATCCGCACACGCCGCCGGGCACGGCGACAATTCTCGAACGCCTGTGCGACATGCGGATCCCGCTTGCGCTGACCGAGGCCGATTGCGCGACAGTGGCGCGGATCGTCGCGGACGAGCTCATGGCAGCGAAGGGGGGCTGAGATGTTCGACCTGCTGGTGCGTGGCGGCGAGATCCTGGACGGCACCGGCGCACCCGCCTATCGCGGCGATGTCGCGGTGCAGGACGGCAGGGTCGCGGCAATCGGCGCCGACCTGCCGGCCGAGACGGCGCGACTGGTGCTGGATGCCGGCGGGCTGACCGTTGCCCCCGGCTTCATCGACATTCACACCCATTCGGACTTCACGCTGCTGGTCGATGGCCGTGCCGACAGCCAGGTCTGCCAGGGCGTCACCCTCGAGGTGATCGGACAGTGCGGGTTCTCCTGCGCGCCCTTCACCGGGGCAATGTCGCCGCGCCAGCTGATCGGCTTCCACGATGCCGGGATCGACGTCACGTGGCGCACCTTCGGCGATTATCTCGACCGGCTCGACGGGAAGGGTCTCGGCGTCAACGTCGCTGCCATGGTCGGCCACGGTGCGATCCGCCAGGCGATCAAGTGCGATGCGGTGGACGCCACCTCGCAGGACGAGCTGGCCGCGATGACGCGGCTGGCCGAGGACGCCTTCGACGCCGGCGCCTTTGGCCTCTCGACCGGGCTTGAATACTTCCCCGGCAACATCGCGCCGATCGAGGAGGTGCAGCAGCTCTGCGCCGTTTGCGCCCGGCGCGGCGGCCTGTATGCGACGCATGTCCGCAACCGCGACATCCATTACGACCTTGGCTTCACCGAGGCGGTGGCGACAGCGCGCGCCGCCGGCGCACGGCTGCAGATCTCCCACATCCAGCCAAAATATGGCGCGCCACCGCACGCCATGGCGCATACGCTGGAACTTCTGCACCGCGCGCGGCGCGAGGGTGTGGACGTCGCCTTCGACATCATCCCGCACGACTGGAGCCATACCTCCGTCGTTGCCTCCCTGCCCGCCTGGGCGCGGGAGGGTGGGTCGGAGCGGCTGTTGGAGCGGCTGCGCGATCCAGCGCTGCGGCAGGCGATGAAGCATAACCCGCGCCCGATGTGGCGGTTGGTTGCTGACCGGCGGTGGGATCGCATCGCCCTGCTGCGCGCCGACGCGAATCCGGGTCTGGTCGGCCTGACGCTCCGCGAGATCGGGCTGCGCCGAAATGCCGATCCGATGGATGCGGTGCTCGACCTGCTGGCCGAGGAAGGGGCGGGGCTCGGCAACCTGATCTGGACTTCCTCCGGCTTCGACGACGCAGACATCCGTCTCTGCCTCGAGCAGGCGGAATGCGCGGTCATGTCGGATACCAAGGCATTGAACCGCGATGGTCCGCTTGCCGACACCATCGGCTCGCTGTCGGGCTATGGCTGGGTGGCGCGCCTGCTCGGTCACTATGTGCGAGAGGAAGGCGTGCTGTCCCTGCCCGAGGCTGTGCGGCGGATCACCTCGCTGCCCGCCGGAAGGCTGGGCCTTGCGGATCGCGGGCGGATCAGGCCGGGCGCCGCCGGCGATCTCGTGGTCTTCGACCCCGCCGCGGTGCGCGATGCGAGCGACATGAGCGACCCTCGGCGCCATCCGGAAGGTTTCGTTCATGTAGTGCTGGGCGGTGTTCCCACGTTGCGCGACGGCCACCGCACCGCGGCCAATCCAGGCCGTGTCGTGCGTCGGCCCGGCTGAACGAGGCGGAGGAGACGATGAGCGCATTTGCATTCGGCCGGCGTGCCGCGCTGGCGCTGCCGGCCCTGGCCGCGAAGCCCGCTTGGCCGCAGGACGCGGCGTTGACGATCGGCGTCGGCGCGCCTGTCACCTCGATCGACCCGCACTTCTTCAACGCCTCGTTCAACAGCGCCGTCGCCTCTCACATCTTCGACCGGCTCACGGAGCGTACGCCGGATGCCCGGCTCGTTCCTGGCTTGGCAGAGAGTTGGCGCGCCGTCTCGGACACCGTCTGGGAGTTCCGCCTGCGAGACGGTATGCGCTGGCATGACGGTCGTCCGTTCACGGCGGACGATGTTGCCTTCACCATCGAGCGCGCGCCGCGCGTGCCGAACAGCCCGGGTGGCTTCGGCGTCTATCTTCGCGCCATCACCCGGACGGAGGTGGTCGACGCGCGTACCATCCGCCTGCATTCCGCGCGCCCGCACCCGATCATGCCAAGCGACCTCGCCTTTATCCCGATCATCGCGCGGCACGCTGCGACGGGCGCCACAACCGAAGACTTCAACAGCGGACGCGCCGCGATCGGCACCGGGCCATATCGCTTCGTCTCGTTCCGTGCCGGCGATCGCATCGAGCTGGCGCGCAACGACGCGTATTGGGGCGGCGCGCAGCCCTGGGCGCGCGTCCACTACCGCATGATCACCAACGACAGCGCTCGCCTGGCCGCGGTGCTGGCGGGTGACGTCGACGTGATCGATCAGGTTCCGTCTGCGGATATCGCCCGGGTGCGTCGCGAGGGCCGTGTGACGCTGGCCGAGACATTGGGCGCGCGCCTGATCTTCCTTGCGCCTGATTTCTCGCGGCGCGAGGCGCCAGCATTCATCACCGACGCGGAAGGTCGCCCATTGGCGCAGAATCCATTGCTGGACCTGCGCGTGCGGCAGGCCCTTTCGGCCGCGATCGATCGCGCTGCGCTGGCGGAGCGCGTGATGGAGGGAACGGCGCGCGCGGCGGGCCAGTGGCTGCCGGCTGGACCGCCCGGCCACAATCCGGAGGTGCCACCGCCGCTATATGATCCGGACGCAGCACGACGGCTGCTTTTCGAGGCGGGGTATCCGCAGGGTTTCCGGATCACGCTGCACACGCCGAACGATCGCTACCCGAACGACGCGCGCACGGCGCAGGCCGTGGCGCAGATGTGGACGCGCGTCGGCGTACGGACCGATGTGGCGCCGGTGCCCTGGGCGAGCTTCCCCGGCCGCGCAGCGCGGCAGGAATTCGCGATGCACCTGATCGGATGGGGCTCATCGGCCGGAGATCCGATCGGCGCGCTGATGAACGTGGTCGGCAGTTTCGATCGCAGCCGCTCCCTCGGCGCGGTGAACCATCACCGCTACGCGAACCCCGCTCTCGACGCACATGTGGAGCGGGCGTTGGCCACCATGGACGATGCGGCTCGTAATGCTCTGCTGCGCGAGGCTGTCCGCATGGCGGCCGACGATGTCGCGGTGATCCCGCTCTACAACCTTGTGAACGCCTGGGCGGCGCGTCGCGGCCTGACCGTCGCGCCGCGGCTGGACGAGCGCACGCTCGCGATGGACGTGCGGCCGGCATGAGCCGCCTTGCGCACCTCTTCTCGCTGGCGGGGCGGACGGCCCTCGTCACCGGCGGCAGTTCGGGTCTCGGCCTTGCGATGGCGCGGGCCCTGGGGCTGGCCGGCGCGCGGCTCGTGCTCTGTGCCCGACGTGAGGGGGAGTTGGAGGCGGCGGCCGCCGCACTGCGGTCCGAGGACATCTCAGTTGATGTCGTACCCGCCGATCTGGCCGATCCGCGCGCGGCAGAGCACGTCGCGGAGCGGCTGGAAGTTCTCGATTCGTCGCCCGATATCCTGGTGAACGCCGCCGGCGTGAACCTGCGCCAGCCCTTCGCGGAGGTGACGGCGGAGGCGTTCGATCTCCACATGGCGCTTCATCTGCGCGCGCCCTTCCTGCTGGTGCAGAAGCTCGCCCCCGCCATGGCGGCGCGCGGCTGGGGCCGCATTGTCAACCTTGCCTCCCTGCAGTCCTTCCGCGCCTTTCCCGACAGCGCGCCCTATGGGGCCGGCAAGGGCGGCATCATCCAGCTGACGCGCGCCATCGCCGAGACGTGGTCGCGCCATGGCATCACCTGCAACGCCATCGCGCCTGGGTTCTTCCCCACGCCGCTGACCGCGCCCGTCTTCGCCGATGCGGAACGCGTCGCGCGTCTCGCCGCACAGACCTGCATCGGCCGCAATGGCAGGCTCGACGACTTGGACGGCGTTGCCGTGTTCCTCTCTTCCGACGCCGCCGCCTATGTCACCGGGCAGACGCTGGCGGTCGATGGCGGCTTCCTGGCAAAGTGAAGGGGCGCACATGAAGGCTCTCGTGCAGACCGCGCCGAACACGCTTCTCTATCGCGACGAGCCGGATCCCGCGCACGCCCCTGGCGAAGCCATCATCCGTGTCGAGGCCGTCGGCATCTGCGGCTCGGACATGCACGCGATCCACGGCCACGATGCACGCCGGCCGGTGCCGATCATCCTCGGCCACGAGGCAGCCGGGCGCGTGCTGACCGGCCCGCTCGCGGGCCGCCGCGTGGCGGTTAACCCACTCGTCGTCCCGGCAGATTGTTCCTTCGCGCGGGAAGGGCGGCCGCATCTGTCCCCGCGCCGCGAAATCCTGTCGATGCCGCCCAGGCCCGGGGCATTCGCAGAACTGGCGCGGGCGCCGGAGGGGAACCTCGTCGAGATCCCGGAGGACATGCCTGCCGCCAAGGCCGCGCTCGCCGAGCCGGTCGCCGTTTCCTACCATGCGGTGCATCACGGCGCGCGGCTGCTCCACCGGCCGCTGCCAGCGGCGCGGTGCGCCGTGCTGGGCGGCGGGGCGATAGGACTGGCGGCCGCACTCGTTCTCGACCAGGCCGGCTCAGGCGAGGTCTGGCTCATCGAGCCCAACGAGGCTCGGCGCGAGACGGCCCGGCGAGCCGGAATTAATCTGGCCCGCGCTTCGGACGAGGCGCCGGAGGACGGCTCCTGCGATCTTGTCATCGATGCTGTCGGCGCCGGGACGACGCGCATGGTCGCGTGCCGTCTCGCCCGCCAGGGTGGCGTGATCGTGCATGCCGGCCTCCTCCCGGGCACGGACGGTCTTGATGTACGAAGGTTGACGCTGCAGGAGATCACCTTCACTGGCACCTACTGCTACACGCCAGATGAGTTCCGCACTGTGGTTGGCCTGCTCGTGAGCGGCCGTCTCGGCGCGCTTGACTGGCTGGAGGCGCGACCCTTGGCCGAAGGCGCGCGGGCCGTGGCGGATATCGACGCTGGTGCCGTCGCGGCGGCAAAGCTCGTGCTCATTCCCTGACACCTGACACGCCAGAGGAACTCCAATGAATCTGTCCTGCTCTCGGCGCATCCTGAGCATCGACCGTTCAGTGCCGCGAGGTCGGCCACAAAACTTGCACGCAAGCTTTCCACCCCGTCGGCACGGCGGAGAGGCTCAGTTGGCCAATCGCCTTCGAACAAGCGGTGGCCAGCCAATGACAAAGGGCAGGGAGGACGCACGATGACCGTGCATTTCTGCGTCCATGACGAAGGCGACAGCGTCGGCGTCGTGGTCGTCGAGGGTGTGAAGTCCGGCCAGACCTTGAATGGCTGGATCATGGACCAGGACAAGATGATCGAGTTCCCGGCCAGGAACGACATCCCGATCGGCCACAAGGTGGCGATCCGCCAGATCGCCAAGGGCGACACGATCATCAAGTACGGCGTCGACATCGGGCGTGCCGTCGCCGACATCGGCGCGGGGGAACACCTGCACGTGCACAACGTCAAGACGAAGCGGTGGTGAGATGGGCATCGACCTGAAGAGCGCGACCTTCGAAGGCTGGCGCCGCGAGAACGGCCGCATGGGCGTGCGCAACCACGTCCTGATCCTGCCCGTGGACGACATCTCCAACGCCGCGGCCGAGGGCGTGGCCCGCAACATCCAGGGTACGCTGGCGATCCCGCACGCCTATGGGCGGCTGCAGTTCGGCGCCGACCTCGACCTGCATTTCCGCACCATCATCGGCACCGGCTGCAACCCGAACGTCGCCGCGGTCGTGGTCATCGGCATCGAGCTCGGCTGGGCCGGCAAGGTGGCCGAGGGCATCGCCAAGACCGGCAAGCCGGTGGAATTCTTCGCCATCGAGCAGAACGGCGACATCAACACCATCGCCGCCGCGTCGCGCGCCGCCTACCGCATGGTCAAGCACGCGACGGCGCTGAAGAAGACGCGCGCGCCGCTGGTGGACCTGTGGGTCTCGACCAAGTGCGGCGAGTCCGACACCACCTCGGGCCTGGGGTCCTGCCCCACCGTGGGCAATTCCTTCGACAAGCTGTGGGCGAACGGTAACACGCTGGTGTTCGGCGAGACCACGGAGCTGACCGGCGGCGAGCACCTGGTCGCCGCGCGGTGCCGGACGCCCGAGATCCGCGCGCAGTTCATGAAGATGTTCGACCGCTACCAGGCGGTGGTCGAGGCGAACAAGACCTCCGACCTGTCGGAAAGCCAGCCCACCAAGGGCAACATCGAGGGTGGGCTGACCACCATCGAGGAGAAGGCGCTGGGCAACATCCAGAAGATCGGCAAGCACTGCACGGTCGATGGCGTGCTCGACAAGGCCGAGGAGCCGACGCATCCGGGGCTGTGGTTCATGGATTCGTCGTCGGCGGCGGCGGAGATGGTGACGCTGTGCGCGGCCTCCGGCTTCGCGGTGCACACCTTCCCCACCGGCCAGGGCAACGTGATCGGCAACCCGATCGTCCCGGTCATCAAGCTCACCGCCAATCCGCGCACCATGCGGACCATGTCGGAACACGTCGACGTGGACGTGACCGGCCTGCTGCAGAAGCGGATGAACATGGACGAGGCGGGCGAGGCGCTGATCGACAGCATCATCCGCACCGCCGACGGGCAGCACACCGCGGCCGAGATCCTCGGCCACCGGGAATTCTCGCTCACGCGCCTGTACGAGAGCGCATAAGGCGCTGGCATGGTCGACAGCGGGCCTCGGCGAACCGCGGCGGGGCTCACGCTGCGTTTCGCCGTTGCGTTCGCAAGCTATTGGTGGCGTGGAAAGGCGGGCGTCGCGTTCGATAAGTTGCTGAAGCTTGTTGCCGACCCTTCGCCGGATCGCGGTGAACTGTAGGATGTCGTCCGCGGAAGATCCTGGACCGCCCCGGTCGTGCCGAAGCGAGGCGACATGGTTCGCCCGTCAGATGCTGATCGTCACGTAACAGGATTGTCGGTTGTGCGTCCCCGCATCCTGAATTTCTCTGTAAATCAACACCTTCCATAGGCCCTGCAGTGGCCTCTGCCGAACGGTGTCAATGCATCCGTACGACCGCCCTCGACCTGAAGCGGACATGGCTTACCGATCCGCTGCCTGCGCTCGCTCCGCGACTGGCACTGGCAGGCGGATGCGATGTCGAGCTAGATGTTTAGTCCCGGGTTTTGACGGTGCAGACTTCTCCCCGGCATGGAGGGATGCGCTATGGGCCAGCTTCTTCACGGGAGCGCCCGCACGACAGAGGCGGTCCGTCGCGCGATCCAGCATAGTCAAGAGAGCCTTAGGGCTTTGGCCCGCCGCCATGGCGTGAACCCGAAGACCATCGCCAAGTGGCGAACGCGAGGCGACGTCGCTGATCGGCGCACGGGCCCGGCCGAGCCGCGCTCGACCACCCTCTCGGCCGACAAGGAGGCGATCATCGTCGCCTTCCGCCGCCACACCCTGCTGCCGCTGGACGATTGCGTCTATTCCCTGCAGCCCAGCATCCCGCACCTGACGCGCTCGGCGCTGCATCGCTGCCTGATGCGCCACGGCATCTCGCGCCTGCCCGAGACCGAGGGCGACAAGCCGGTCCGCAAGCGCTTCAAGGCCTACCCGATCGGCTACTTCCACATCGACATTGCCGAGGTCAGGACCGAGCAGGGCAAGCTCCACCTCTTCGTGGCCGTCGACCGCACCTCGAAGTTCGCCTTTGCCCAACTGCACGAGCGCGCCACCACGCGCATCGCCGCCGACTTCCTCCGCGCCCTGCTGCAGGCCGTGCCCTACCGCGTGCACACCGTGCTCACCGACAACGGCCAGCACTTCACCACGCCGGGCAACATCGCCTCGGCCGCGCCGCTCATCCGTGAGGCGATTGACCGCGGCGAGATCTTCCGCGCCCATTCTTTCGAACTCGCCTGTGCCCAAAACCGCATCGACCACCGCCTGACCAAGGCCTACCACCCGTGGACCAACGGTCAGGTCGAGAGGATGAACAGGACGCTCAAGGAAGCCACCGTCCAGCGCTACCACTATGGCAGCCACGACGAGCTCCGCGGCCACCTCGCCCTGTTCCTCGATGCCTACAACTACGCCCGGCGCCTCAAGACCCTGAAGGGGCTCACGCCCTACGAATTCATCTGCCGCTCATGGGCCGCAGAGCCTCACAGGTTCACGGCAAATCCGCACCACGAAATGTCTGCACCGAACATCTAGGCGCGGCGCGTCGTACCGCCGCATTCCCATCGTGACTGGCCTACGGCAACGTTCGACGTTGGGAGACCTTCGCACCGTCAGGCATTGGACAGAGACGGTCCAACACCCGGCGGCAGCAGGAACAGGTGCGGCGTTGGCGGGCACGGTCAGGTATTCCCCTGCGCGCTCGCCATCGCGGCCACCGCATCGGCCGTCGCAGCGGACAGAGTCCACCCCAGATGGCCGTGCCCGGTGTTGTAGAAGACGCGCGGGCTGCGGCCGCGGGCCACGCGGGGCATCATGTCGGGCATCATCGGCCGAAGGCCGGCCCAGGGCACTGCCTGGCGCGTGCTCATGCCCGGAAAATGGGCCCTGCACCAAGCGACCAGCGGGGCGATGCGCTCGGCCCGAATGTCGCGGTTGGTGCCGTTGAACTCGGCCGTGCCAGCCACGCGAAAACGCCGCGCGCCGAGCCGGCTGGTCACGATCTTGGCCTTGTCATCCAGCAGGCTGACCCAGGGCGCCGCCGTCTGGTCGGCCGGATCGTCGAGCTGCACGGTGATGGAGTATCCCTTCACCGGATAGACGTTGATGCGGTCGCCGAATGCCGCGCCGAGCTGGCGCGACATCACGCCGCCGCAAACCACGACCTTGTCGAAGCGGCAAGGCTCCGGCGCATGCTGCGCGTCGTCCAGCCGCGGCTCGGTCGAGCGCACGACCAGCGCCACACCCAGCTCGTCCGCGTCGGCCGAGAGCACCTCGGTCGAGAAGCGCATCGTCACGCCGCGCCGCGCGCAGGCCAGCGCGAGGCCATTCGTGAACTTGTGGATGTCGCCCGTGAAGTCCGACGGCGTGTAGAAGCCACCGTAGAATTCGCCCTGCAGCGCGGGCTCGATGGAGCGGATCTCCGCCGGCGTCACCGCGCGGCGCTCGAGCCCGCCCTTCGCGAGCAACGCCGTGACGCGCGACGCCGTCTCGAACTCTCGCTTCGTCGCGTAGAAGTGCAGGATGCCGCGGTTCTCGGCGTCGAAGTCGATGCCTTCTTCCACGGCCATGCGGCGCAGGTGCTCACGCGCCTCGATGGCCAGCCGCGCGGTGGTGATGGTGTTCTCCTCGTGGCGCGGGATGGCGGCGACGAACTCGGCCATCCAGGACAGCTTGTGCCAGGACGGCTTCGGGTTCACCAGCAGCGGCGCGCCGGGCGAGACCATCCACTTCAGCCCCTTCAGCACCGTGCTCCAGCTGTTCCAGACCTCGGCGTTGGAGGCCGAGAGCTGCCCGCCATTGGCGAAGGAGGTCTCCATCGCGGCGTAGGGGTGGCGGTCGAAGACCGTCACGTCATGGCCGCGGCGGGCCAGGTTGTACGCGGTGGTGATGCCGGTGATGCCGGCGCCGATGACGGCGACCGACTCGCGATCCGAACGGGACATGCGCATTCTCCGCCCGCGCCTCGCGCGGGTTCGAATGCCCCCTCTGTCATTGGCCTGAGAGCATCATCGCCTTCCCGTCATGGGCGGGCGACTTACACCATCGGCGGGAGCTGCCGCTCCACTTTTCAGAGTTCCAGTTTCGGTGCGGTACGTGGGCCTGAGAGTTTCCGGGGCGGTTGCTCCTTCGGCGCCCGCGCCGGGCCTGCGACCGACGCGGGCTCTCCCGCAACCCCTTGATGGCGAAGAAGCACGCTGAGCGTCAAGGGGATTGCGCGGCGCGACGACGCCGTAGCGCCCTCAATCAGGCGGGATGTTGCCGAGCAGCCGCACAGTGCCCCCCCCGCGCCACGGCGATCAGGAGTGCCTTGTGACCCGGCGACAGCACGTCTAGGGGGCGCAGCGTCTCCGCCTCGACCAGAGCGAGGTAGTCTGGCGCGAACTGGGTCGGGTTCACGAAGAGCGACGCCACCACGACATCGGCGACCGTCCGGGCCGCCACGACCAGGGAGAGATGGCCCTGGTGCAGCGCGCCCATGGTGGGCACCAGGCCGACCCGCGCGCCGCCGGCACGCAAGCTGCCGAGCGCGGAACGCAGGCCGGGAATGTCGCGCTGAATCAGCTTGGCGCCTCATCCACCGTCGCGCCGGGCCCCGCGACCGGCTGCGTCACTCGGGCTGGATGCCGGCGCGGCGCACGAAGGCGCCCCAGCGCGAGGTCTCCTGCGCCAGGAGCGCGGCAAGGGCAGCGGCATCACCGTTCATCGGCTCTGCGCCAATCCGCGCCAGACGTTCCGCCACCGCCGGATCGGCCAGCAGCCGCGACAGCAGCGCCGAGAGCGGCGCCCGTGCGGCCTCCGGCAGCGCGCGTGGCGCCAGCATGGCGAACCACGGGTCCACCGCGAAGCCGGGCACGCCGGCCTCGGCCATGGTCGGCAGGCCGGGCATCACCGTGATGCGCCGCGACGTCGTCACCACGAGCGCGGCGAGCCGCCCGGACGAGTACCTGCACGACGATTTCACCTTCGCCACGCGCGACGGGCTGATCCCCGAAGTGCGGCGCGTGAGCGACGCCGACAAGGTGCGCGCCAAGGGCCTGAACGCTCCCTAGGCCGAGATCACCTTCGACTTCGTCCTGCACGCCGAGAGCACCGCGGCGCCCACCACCATCGTGCAGCGCGTGCACGCCCCCGCGGGCTGACGCGCCCCGGCCCGGCCGCCCCGCGCGGTCGGGCACCCCCTTTCGCGACCCGAGTGACCCCGGCGGCGCGCAGTCCGCGCGCCGTCCACCCCGACTGCGTCCCCAGCGGAGCCCATGATGCCCGACAGCCCCATAGGCGACCTGCGTATCGGTCGGGCCGTTGCAGCGGCAGATGGTCATGGCGGGCGCCTCAGCACCCGCCGGCGCGGCGCGGTGCGAAGCACCGGCTCTGGATCGCGTCCTGGGACATCGTTGTTCCCCCGTCCCCGCCAGATGCCCCTTTCCCGCGCCACCGTTCCAAGACTTAAAAAGGTCACAACAATTCCTGGGAGGTATCGGCTGGACTCGCGGCAACTCCGCTATTTCACTGCCGTGGGGCGCGAGCGGAACTTCACCCGCGCTGCGGAGAAGCTGCGCATCGCCCAGCCGACGCTAAGCCGCGCCATCCAGCAGTTCGAGGACACCTTCGGCGTCGCGCTGCTCGACCGCGCCAGCCGCCCTCTTGCGCTCACGGACGCGGGGCGGCTGCTGTTCGAGCAGGCTGTGCAGGTGCTCGACCGGATGGACGAGATGAAGGCGAGGCGCGTGCGCAATATGCGGATCTCAAGTCGCGGCTTTCACGCCAAGGACGCGAGCGCGACGAGGTCATCATTCTGCCTGGCGTGATGCCTGTGGTCGGACGCACCGAACGCGAGGCGCTGGACAAGCTTGCACAACTGCAGCGCTTCATCACGCCTGACAACGCGCTCATGCGCCTGTCCGAGCGGCTCAGTGTCGACCTCGCCGGGCATGCGCTTGACGCGCCCCTGAACGCTGTCCCGCGAGCCGAGAACAGCCATGCCTTTACGCGCACGCTTCTCAACAAGGCGCGGCGCGAGAACCTTACGCTGCGCGACGTCTACAACCTTCTCGGCGCGGCGCGCGGCCACTGGGTGCTGTGCGGATCCGCGGTTCAGGTAGCCGATACCTTGCAGCACTGGTTCGAGACCGGTGCGGCGGACGGATTCAACGTGATGCCATCACACTTTCCTGGCGGCCTGGACGACTTCTCGGAACTGGTGGTCCCGATCCTTCAGGAGCGGGGTGTGTTCCGTCGTGCCTATACGGGCACCACGTTACGCGATCATCTGGGCCTCGCGCGCCCGCAAAGCCCGTATGCGGGCCGACACTTGAACGCGGCGCCCTGACCTGGATTTTCCAGATCAGGGCGATTCAGACATCCGGACGCAGGTCAGGGGGAAGAGATCAGTCGCGCGCTGGACCCCTTGGCAAGGTGGAGTCGCCAAGCGTCACGACGAGCCGCTCGAGACGACCGGTGAAGGCGAAGGGTGTCCGATAGTCGCGGTCATCGACCGACGATCCGGTGTCTTGCCCGACATCGAAGGTCTCGTCGCCCTGAACGGCGAAGGGCAGCGTCCGGGCCATTGCCTGTCGCGCCACCACCTGACCGTTCACTGACAGGATACCCGTTCCGCCGCGGCCCACGGGCGCCCCGGCTGCCTCGGGCTGGAACTCGAATGCGATGCTGTGCCGTCCCGGGGGCAGCGCGGTCGGCGACTCCCACCGCACCCGCTCGATGTCGAGCAGGTTCCAGGTAAAGACCGGTCGCCCCCCGAGCAGATAGAAGCCCCAGCCCGCGAAACGCCCGCCATGCGTCGCGATCACGCCGTTCGCCCCGCCTGCCGGCACATCGATATCCGCCACGAGCCGATAGGCACGGTTCAGCAGTGAAGGCGCCACGCTCGACTGCAGGCCGCTGCCCGGCGCGCGATAGACGAACTCCCGCCGCCCGGCGGACGGGCCTGGTCGCGGCGTGATGAGTCGCGAGAGGCTCGAATTGTCCAGCGGCAGCACCTGGTAGCGCGCCGCCTCGATCAGGAAGCGCTGCTGCAGGTCGCGCAGCCGGTCAGGGAATTGCGCCGCGAGGTTCCGGCTCTGCGTCGGATCTTGTTCGAGATTGTAGAGTTCCCAGCTGTAGCCGTTCACGACGTCCTCCGGCGGATGGCCCGAGCTCTGCCAGGGCAGCGTCGGCGGCGTCGTGTTGGCGTACCAGCCGTCATGGTAGATGCCCCGATGGCCGAGCATCTCGAAATGCTGGGTACGGCGGCGCGATCGCGCCGCGGCATTCGCGGCGTCGAAGGTGTAGGCCATGCCGACGCCCTCGATGGGGCGCTGCGCCACACCATTCACGACGCGCGGTTCGGGGATGCCGATGGCCTCCAGGATCGTCGGCGCGATGTCGATCACGTGGTGGAACTGGTGGCGGATGCCGCCGCGATCGGCGATGCGCCGCGGCCAGGAGATCGCCATGCCGTTGCGCGTGCCGCCGAAATGCGAAGCGACCTGCTTGGTCCACTGGTAGGGCGTGCCGAAGGCCCAGGTCCAGCCGACCGCGAGGTTGGGATAGGTGGCGGGTCCGCCCCAAGCGTCGATGACGGGTAGTTGCCGCTCAACCGGGATCTCGATGCCGTTGAAGAAGGCGTACTCGTTCGGCGTGCCGTGCGCCTGGCCTTCGGCGCTGCCGCCATTGTCGCCGCTGATGTAGATGATCAGGGTGTTGTCGATCTGGCCGGCATCGCGCACCGCCTCAATAACGCGCCCGATCTCGTGGTCGGTGTAGGCGAGATAGGCCGCGAAGACCTCGGCCTGGCGTGCGTAGAGGCGACGTTGATCAGCCGACAGGCTCGACCAGCGCGGCAGCGTGTCCGGCCAGGGCGGCAGCACCGCATTCGGCGGCAGCACGCCGAGGCGCTGCTGGTTAGCGAAGATGCGCTCCCGTACCACCTCCCAGCCCTCGTCGAACCGGCCGCGGAAGCGGGCGATCCATTCGGGCGTCGGGTGGTGGGGCGCATGGGCGCCGCCTGGGGCGTAGTGGATGAACCAAGGGCGGCCTGGCGAGACCTCATTCAACTCGCGGATGCGCGCGATGGCCTCGTCGGCCATTGCGGTCGTCAGGTTCCAGCCTGGCCGGCCTTCGAAGGGCAGGATGCGCGTGGTGTTGCGGTAGAGATTGCCCGGCTCCCACTGGTTCGTCTCGCCGCCCATGAAGCCGTAGAAGAAGTCGAAACCGAGGCCCGTGGGCCAACGGTCGAAGGGGCCAGCGGGGCTGATCTCCCAGGGCGGTGTGTTGTGGTTCTTGCCGTACCACGCGGTCGAATAGCCGTTCTGGCGCAGCGTCTGTGCGATCGTCGCCGTGTCCGCGCCGATGATCGCGTGATAGCCGGGGAAGCCGGTGGAGAGTTCCGCAACCGCGCCGAAGCCGACCGAATGCGGGTTCCGCCCGGTGAGCAGCGAGGCGCGCGTCGGCGAGCAGAGCGCGGTGGTATGGAACTGCGTGTAGCGCAGGCCCGTCTCCGCCACGCGGTCGAGCGTCGGCGTCGGGATGACGCCGCCGAAGGTCGAGGACGCACCGAACCCGACATCGTCGGTGATGATCAGCAGGACGTTCGGTGCGTTCTCAGGCGCGCCGAGCGTGGGCGGCCAGGCTGGCGTGCTCTCCCGCGCCGATGGGCTGATGCTGCCGGCGAAGGGCGCGGGCGGCTGCGGCAGGATCCGGGCGTTCGGAAATTCTATCGCGGTGGCGGAACCCGGCGTGCCGCGCAGATCCTGCGCGGCTGCTGGCAGGGACTGCATCGACCACATGGCAAGGCTGGCCGCGAGCACGCCCGCAAGGCGCCTCACGAATCCGGGCCGCAGCCCTGCGCGCGTGGTCGTGGAGGGCATCACCGCCCGACAATCGCGCACCGCGTCGGTCCGTATCTGCTTGCGAACGGGATGGGCATGCGAGTGCGGCTGCCGTGATGATCCCAGACTCATTGCTGCAATCCCTCTGCCTTCACAGATCATTCCTGCCTCGACGTGGATCTTAAGCGTAATCAAGGAATTACGGGCGGTGGCGGTTCGTGGCATTGACGTGGATCAACGCGTATCGGTCGAGCACCGTCGATCTTCGCGTCCAGGTAAGTAGAGGCTACGCAGGTAATGGAGTCGCACAGCCAAGCATCGCGGGGGAGGGGGCGCGGGACCTCCGAGTTCTCGCCCGAAACGCCTTGCGAGGTGGGCGGCTTCGCGCCGCGGCAGTGGTGTCGAGACAGTTCTGCCGGCCGGGATGATTCCGTGCGGCAGCCAAGACGATGGAAGGGGTCGAGGATGACGTCGAATTTTCGTTTCGGGACGAAGGGGGCCATGGCCGGAGCGCTCGCCGGTCTCGCGCTGATCGCGAACCCCGCCGCGGCGCAGGGTCCCTCCCAGCCCAATGATGCGTGGACCTTCACCCTCTCCCCCTATGTCTGGTTCTCGGGCCTCGGCGGCGAGGTGACCGGCCCGCACGGGGCGGGGGAGAGCTTCACCGCCGATTTCGGCGACATCTTCGGCACGATGAAGTTCTCCTTCATGAGCCTGGCCGAAGCGCGGCGGGGGAACTTCAGCTTCGTCACCGACATCATGTATCTCAACCTCCAGCAGGGCGTGCCGGTGCCCGGCTTTGGGGAGTACAGTGGCGGCAGCGCGCGGACGCAGTCCGTCGAGGTTTCCGCGATCGGCCTCTACACCGTGGCGGAAGGTTCGGCGGGGCGCATCGAACTGGGCGGCGGCATTCGCGGCTGGTGGTTCGACACCGAGCTGAGGCTCGATGCCGGCCGGCTTCCTGCGCGGACACAGAGTGCATCGACCAGCTGGGTGGATCCCGTGATCGGCGCGCGGGGCGTGCTTCGCCTGAACGATCGCCTGTCGGTCACCGCCTATGGCGACATCGGCGGCTTCGGGCTCGGCTCGGAGTTCACATGGCAGGCCTTCGCCACACTCGACTACCGGGTCACGGAAAGCGTCAGCGTCTCGGCCGGGTTCCGCTGGATCCACATCGACTATGACAAGGGCCGCACGGACATCTCGCTCGACATGGGCGGTCCGATCATCGGCGCGAGCGTGCGCTTCTGAAGTCGACAAGGCGGGGCGGCTTCGTGCCGCCCCCTTCAGGCAGCACCCGGCGGCAACGCCAATGACGATGTGACGCCATGACTCAATTTGGGTCATGACGCCGAAGGGGAGCCATCTTCTCGCTCGCCATTTCGCCTGAGGCTGGATCTTCCTGGCCGCTGTTGCGCCGCTTCTCCCCTTGTGCGGCGCGCGGGCGCAGACAGATCGACTGAGTGGCCGCTGGTTCCGCACTGTCCTCTCCAGCGCCTTTGCCGCGAGCCAGCTTCTCTAGCGCATGCCTGGCAGGCGCTGGCGTAGCGCGCGCAACTGCGCCAGCAGGGCAGCCGCCTCGCGATCTGTGGGGTTGAGTGCGGCGGCCTCGGCAGCCAGGCGTTCCGCTTCGACGAGATTCGCGCGGTCCCGCTCGATGGTCGCCAAGGCAATCAGGCTGTCGCGATGGCGCGGGTGGCGGGCAATGTTCGCCCGTAGCACGGCGGCCGCTTCCTCCGTACGCCGCAGCTGGTTGAGCGCGATCGCCTGGACATAGGCGTAGCGAGGCTCATCGGGTCGCAGCCCGGCGGCCTCGGCCAGCGGCGCAAGCGCATCGGCGGCGCGCCCCTGTCGGGCGAGCGCCAGCGCCAGCGCATGATGCGCCTCGGCCTCCCGCGGATGCGCGGCGACAGCACGCCGCAGCGCGGCCTCCGCCGCGTCCTGCCGCCCGCGCCGCGCCTCGAAATCCGCGAGGTTCACCAGCGCCCCGAGATGCGTTGCGTCGCGTGCCAGCGCATCGCGGTAGGCAGCCTCGGCGCCGGCCATGTCGCCACGCGCGGCGAGCAGGCCAGCGATGTTCACATGCGCCTCGGGCCGTTCGGCGGCGACGCGCTCGCTCGCCAGCAATTCGTCCCAGGCGCGGGTGAAGGCGGGCCGCGCCGCCTCGGGCAGGGCGTCGAGCGGCACGGGTGCAAGGGCGCGCGCCGCCTCGATGCGCACAAGACGTGTTTCGTCCGCAAGGAAGCGCGCCGCGTGCAGACGGTTGCGCGGGTGCAGTCCATCGAGCGTGCGCAACGCCGCCGCCCGGACCAGCGGATCAGGATCGAGCAGCGTTGCGCCGATTGCCTGCGCCGTGGCCGGTGAGGGCGGCATGGGAAGTAGCGAGACGGCCGTCGCGCGCAGGATCGGTGCATGCGCGCGATTGGTCGCCAGAGCGGCAAGCAGGGCATCGGCGCCTGGCCGCCCATCGCGTCCCGCGGCGATGGCGAGCGCGGGGTGCGGATCGTCGCGTCGGCGAGGCCCGAACCATTCCACGATGTGCCGCGCTGCCCAGGATTGCGGGCGGCCGATGTGGCAGGTCGTGCAGGTGTCGCGCGCGCCGATCTGCGCCGCGACGTCGGGGCGCGGGATGCTGAAGGCGTGGTCCCGCCGTCGGTCCACGCCCATGTAGGTCACCGCCGGCATGTGGCAGGACACGCATTGCGCAGCCGCGCTGCCCGGCGCGTGGCGATGGTGCTCGGCCGTGTCGAAGCGCGCGGGCAGGTGGCATTGCGCGCAGACCGCGTTACCTTCCGCGCGCAGCGTGCCGCGATGCGGATCGTGGCAATCGGCGCAGACCACCCCGGCGCGGCTCATGCGGGACTGCGCGAAGGAGCCCCATTCGAAGACCTCGCCCTGGATCTGGCCATCGGCGTGGTACTCGCCGCGCTCGAGTAGCATCGGTGCGTGGGTATCGAGGAAGCGGCCACCGGGCGACGGGTCCGGCACCAGCGGGCGGGCGCGCGCGTGGCAGGGGGCGCAGGTCTCGACCTGCGCCGGGGTGGACTGGCGTGGCGGGCCTTCCCAGCGCGCTATGCCGCGCGGGTCGTCGGCCGCGAAGCGCCAGGCGCCGCCAGAACGATCACGTAGCCAGGTGGAGAGGCCGCGATGCGGGTCATCGTTGCGCGCGCCGGCCTGCGCCCATGCGACATGCGCGGCACCCGGCCCATGGCAGCTCTCGCATCCGACGCTGATCTCGGTCCAGGTCGTGGCGTAGCGGTCCGTCGTCGCGTCGTAGCCGCGTTCGAGGCCCGTCGAGTGGCACGAGGCGCACATGAAGTTCCAGGTCTGCTCGCGCCCTGTCCAGTGCAACGGGTCGGTCGCGGGCAATGGGTCATTCGCCGCAAGATGAAACCAGCGCTGGCCACCCTGTTCACGCGACCGGCTGTCCCATGCCCAGGGCAGTGCCTGCCGGCGGCCATCGGGAAACAGCACCAGGTACTGCTGAAGCGGATCGACGCCGAAGGTTTCGGTGATGACGAAATCGGCGACCGTTCCATCGGGCCCATCCGTGCGGATGACATATCGCTCGCCATCACGCAGGAACGTCGCGGTGTGGCGGCCGTCGACGATGCTCACACCAGAGAAATCGCCCAACACATTCGTGGGCGTTGCCGCGCCCATGGCGCGGGCGTGGTCGCTATCCCGCCAGGCGGCGGCTTCCGCCGCGTGGCAGGTGGCGCAGGTCGTTGAGCCGACGAAGCCCTGGCGCGCGCGCTCCGCCGCGCGTGGCGCGGGTGGGCCGACCAGTAGCGCGGCGATCAGGAACGGTAGTGCGACCAGCACGACGAGCATCGCTGCGCGCCAGGCGATTGGTGGAGGGTCAGTCTTCATGGAGATTGGCATCGGAGGCGATCACGGCCCCGCATGTTCCCATGCGGGACCTCGCCGTGGCGAGTGCCGCGTCAGTTGGGCGCCGCGGGCCGCGGCGGCGTGCTCGCGTCCGGGCTGATCGTAAGGTCGCGCAGCTTGTCCGGGTGCTGCGCCGCGAGGGCGCGCGACTGGGTCGGGTCCTCGGCGAGGTTCTACATTTCCCAGCGATAGCCGTTGACCACGTCCGTCGGCGGCCGCGTCGCGCTGTCCCAGGCGGGTTCGGCGGCGTCGTGTTGGCGTAGCAGCCATCGTGGTAGATGCCGCGACGCCCGAACATCCTGTACCACCATCTCGTCGGCGCCTAGCACTCCCAGCGTCGCCGCGAAGGGCTTCTCCTGCACCGGCAGTCCGTCGAACTGGCCGCCGAGCAGCGCCGATGCGAAGCCGCCGGTGAAGCCTGCCGATCGCCGTGTCTTCTCGAAAGGAGCCATCACGGCCAGTTCTCACGCCTCTCGTGAGGCTAAGATTCCAGGTGTACGGTCACGGCGCCGCGCCTCACCGCAGCCTTCAGCACGGCATGGTCACGCTCCGCCTGGTCGGCATAGGCCACCGCGAAGTTGCCCACGGCATCGTCGAAGGCGTCGCCGGAACCGAGATACCCGGCGATGCCGGCGACGTCCGAGCTCTTGGCGTGAGCGCGCGCGAGCGACCAGCCGCAGATGCGCGCATACAGCTCGAGCAACTCGTCGTCGAAGGTCTCGATCAGCGGCTTGATCTTCGCGTCGCGGAGCTGCCGGACATAGAACTGCTTTCCGTTGGCGGCGGTGACCCAGCCGAGGAAAAGATCCGAGGCCGGTTGCATCAACCGCTGCCCGGCCACCACGCGCTGCCCGTGATGCCCATAGGCGCTTGCGCCGGCGAAGGGTTCGAGCACGGAGGCCGCGGCCTCCTTGAACTGCAGGAAGAGGGGATCGTTCGACGCGGACATCATCAGCACGATCCAGCATCGCCGGCCGACGCTGCCCACGCCCACCACCTTGATCGCGGCATCGACCACGCGGTAGCGGTCGAGCAGCACGCGCCGATCGTCGCTCAGCGTTTCCCGGTAGGCCGCGAAGACCTGGTTCAGGATCTCGTCGAACTGCTTCGAGCGCGCAAGATCGGGATGGAAGATGAGCGGCGGCGTATCCCGGATCGACGTACGGCCGCCGACCACGCCTGCGAGCTTCGGGAAGTCGAACTCCGAGCCGCTGCCCGACAGCGCCTTGTCGATGCGCGCCCTGAGGAGCGGCACGCGTGCTGCTGGCACCATGGCCAGGACATCCTCGGCCGTGATGCGTGCGTACCAGACTTCGAGCGGATGCATCTCGGCAAACTCGCGAACGCGCTTGCGGTAGGCGCGCACCACGGATACCGCGGCGTCCCGCCCCTTGCCGTCCGACAGGCCGATGGATCGCGCCGCGAGCACGAAGGAAGCCGCGAGCCGCTTCACGTCCCACTCCCATGGGGCCGGCAGCGTCTCATCGAAGTCGTTGATGTCGAAGATGATGTTGCGTTCCGGCGTCGCGAACCCGCCGAAATTCGCCAGGTGGCAATCTCCACAGGCCTGCACCCGGAGCCCGGTGGCCGGGGTGGCTGACAGGTCGGCGGCCATCACGGCGGCTGACCCGCGGAAGAACGCGAAGGGCGACTGCAGCATCCGTCCGTATCGGATCGGGATGAGTTCGGGCAGCCGCTCCGCATCCGATGCCTGCAACATGGCGACCGGATCCTGTCGCTGCGCCGGCCGCTTCCATTCCGCGTGCGCGGTGCGAGGGTGGCGTGCACGCAGCGCCTTCCCCGCCTCCATGCGCTCGGCGACCGAGGGGCCATGCGGGTCCAGGGCGCGGGGCGCGTCTTCGGCTGGAAGCGATTGCGCCCGATCCTGCTGCGCCGACTGAGGGATCTTCTTGGCAGTCTTCTTCATGGATCGATGCTCCCGAGCGCTCCCGCGGCGACGAGATATCGTGGTATTTCAGTCGGGAACGCGTTGACCTGCGTCAAACCGGTCCAGAATATCCGGCCGAGCCGGCAGCGGGTCGTTGCGGGTCCGAGAGACCTGAGTGCCAGGTAACTCACGTTCTCCGTCACCGAGAACCTTATCGAGGATGGTGAGCACTGGTTTCCGGCGCACGCGGGCCATCGGCCCTCTCGGCGCGGCTGCCTGTCAAGGTTGGAAATGCTCTCACTGCCGGGCGCAGGTTCTGTTCGAGATTCGACTTTGTGGTCGTGTTCTGAGCCGATGCCGCCACCGACGCAGCGAAATCCGCAACCGCGGCCACCGCCGATCGGAAAGGGCGCCGACCCCGTACTCCCGACGAGAACGACGGCCGACACCCGGGCGACGGACCGGCGACGGGTTGCTCAGCTGTCTCGTGCTTCGCCACCCAACGTCTGCACCGTTCGTCCAGATGCAGCGCGAACGGACGGCGTCCTAAAGGGCAGCGGTCGCCTCCGAATGCTTCGCGTCCGGCCGATCAAGGTTACTTGCCGCGGGAGCCACACCGCACGACGCTTGCGAGCCGGACAAACTGCAGCCGGATATGATCCGGCACGGCGAATGGCCCACTCCTTGTAGTCCCTCAGCGCCGTGCGCGGCGCTGCGCCTTCCGCTGCGCTGAGGCCTTGGGCCGCTTCGACGTTGTCGCGGCAGCCTTGTCATGCGGAGCAGGAATGCCCTCCTTTCCGGCGTAGCGCTGGAGAGTCGCGCCGGCCGCCAGGTGCGGATAGGCCTTTGGACCCTTGGGCCATGTCCTCGCGAATGCGGCGATCTCGGCATTGTCGTACCGACGAATGGCGTCGACGAGGAACGACGACACCTGGGATGGTCGCAACCCCCGCTGGCGCAGCAACTGAGAGTGCCATTCCCGGGCACGCAATGGGCACCAGTCCACAAGGGCTTCCTGCAGCGCCCGGCGTACCTCGGAGGGCAGTTCCTCATACGCCCGATAGGGGTCGCCCTTCAGCTTGCTGTAAGGCTTGGTCGCCGTGCTGTTGTCCATGGCCGGCTTCTACCGAAGAGACGATCGCGAGGAAACTCCGGCACCAACCGATCAGCGCTCGGTGCCGGATCCGCATTGTCGCGCGCGGTCATGCCTCCAGACCCGGGGCCTAGTCCTGTCACGGTGGGCGATGAGACAAACGGCTGCGCCCTCGCCGCATGCCGCCGGCCACGCGCGAATGGGCCGGATGCGCCATCGCCACGCCTTCCCGCCCTGCGATCAGCCAAGCATTGCCGCCTGCACCGCATAATGGAAGGATTGCGTCAGGGAAGGGAATGCACGCGATGAACAATCACCGTCTGCGGCGGCGAAGCGTCATGATCGGCGCCATCGCCACCATGCCGATCGGATCGCCGCGCGCGCAGTCATGGCCGGCCGGGCCGCTGAAGCTTCTCGTCCCCTTTGGGCCCGGCGGCTCGACCGACATCATGGGGCGACTGCTCGCGAGTGGCCTCCAGCAGAACCTGAACGTGCAGGTCGTGGTGGAGAACCGCGGCGGCGGGGCCACTTCGCTCGGCACCGAGCTCGCCGCCCGCGCCGCGCCGGACGGGCAGACCTGGCTGGTCACCTCTGACAGCTTCGCGGTGCTCCCGGCGCTGGTTCCGAACCTGTCATTCGATGTGACGCGGGACTTCGCGCCCGTGACGCTGATTGCGACTGCGCCCAATGTCATCGCGGTGCATCCCTCGCGCCCTTGGCGGGCCCTGGCCGAGGTCGTGGCCGCGGCACGCGGCGGAAACCTGAGCTACGCCTCGACCGGCAACGGCACGACGGGGCACTTGGCGATGACGCGCTTCGCGGCAGGTGCCGGCGTGCGCATGGCGCATGCGGCTTATCGCAGTGGCGGGCTTGCGCTGAACGACGCCGTCGCCGGACATGTGGACATGATCATCGGCAGCGCCGCCCTGCTGGCGCCGCAGATCGCGGACGGCCGGCTACGCCCGATCGTGCAGCTCGGCGAAGCGCGCCTGCCGGCGATGGCGTCGGTACCGACCTCGGCCGAGGAAGGCTTCCCCGACTTCCTTGCCGAGACCTGGTGGGGCGTGCTCGCGCCGGCCCGCACGCCGGCGGCAATGATCGACGCAATGCTCGGTGCCACGCGTGCGGCATTCCAGGAGGCGCGCGTGGCACAGCAGGTCACGCAGACACAGCAGGCGCGGCTGCGCCTCGACGGGCCGGAGGCGATGCGCATCTTTCTCGCTGGCCAGGTTGCGACCTGGGGCGCGGTGATCCGCGACCACCGAATCACCGCGGACTGAGGCGCTATGCGCATCGCGCTCATTCACGCCGGCGCCGTCTCCATTCCGCCGATCGAGACTGCCTTCGCGCGGCTGTGGCCGGAAGCGGTGGTGATGAACCTGCTGGACGACAGCCTCTTTGCCGACCGCGGCGAGGGCGTGCTGCCGCCGGGCATGACCGCGCGGTTCCTGTCACTGGCCCGCTACGCCGCTGGCACCGGCGCGGACGGCATCCTGTTCACCTGCAGCGCCTTCGGTCCCTGCATCGAGGCCTGTGCGGTTGCCCTCGCGCCACTGCCCGTGCTCAAGCCGAACGAGGCAATGGTCGAGGCCGCCTGTGCCGCCGGATCGCGCATCGGCCTGCTCGCGACCTTCCCCGGCACGCTCGCGACCATGCCGGCGGAGTTCCCGCCTGGCATCACGCTGGTGCCGAAACTGGCCGAGGGCGCGTTCGCCGCGCTGCAGGCCGGCGACATGGCGGAGCATGACCGGTTGGTGGTGGCCGCGGCGCGCGAACTGGCCGATTGCGACGCGATCGCGCTGGCGCAGTTCAGCCTGTCGCGCGCGGCGCCAGTGGTGGAGCAGGCGCTGGGCCGGGCGGTTCTCACCACGCCGGGAAGCGCGGTGGCGAAGCTGAAGGCGCTCGTCAGTCGGCCCTGATGTTCCGCTCACGGATGACGCGGGTCCAGGTGTCGAACTCCGCGTTCACGAAGGTACCAAACTCGGCGCGTGAGGAGGCCACCACCTCGATGCCGAGTGTGGCGAGCATGCGCGCGCGCATCTCCTGCGGTGCCAGCGCCTCGACCAGTGCGGCGTGGAATGTGTCCAGGATCGCTGGCGGCACGGCGGCGGGCGCGAGAACGCACCACCATGCATTGGCGTCGATGCCCGCGAGCCCCACCTCCCTTGCTGTCGGCAGGTCCGGCAGGAGGGTGGAGCGCGCGCCGCCGGTCTGTACCAGCGGCCGCAGCGTGCCATCGCGCACCATCCCGCCGATCGGCGCGGCGGAGGCGATGCACAGGTCGATCTCGCCGGCCATCACAGCCTGCACCAGTGGCGCGCCGCCGCGATAGGGCACGTGCGTGGTGCGGAACTCGCCCACCTGCTGCATCATTTCCATCACCAGATGCGCGAGTGTGCCATTGCCGCTTGTGCCGCAGGTGATGCGCTCGGGCTGCGCTTTCGCCGCCGCCATCATGTCCTGCATTGTCCGCCAAGGTCGTGTCCGATGCGCACACAGCAGCATCGGCGCGGTGCCGACCAGCATGACGGGCGCGAGGTCGCGCCTGCTGTCGAAGGGCAGGTCCGGGATCAAAGCCGGCAGTGCCGCGTGCACGTCGGACACGACGAGGAAGGTCAGGCCATCGGGTGCTGACCGTACCACCGCGCCAGTGCCGATCGCCCCGCTGGCGCCGGTGCGGTTCTCCACCACAACTGGCACGCCGAGGATGCGTTGCAGCGGTGCTTGCAGGCTGCGCGCCACGAGGTCGACGCTGCCGCCGGGCGGAAAGGAGACGATCAGCCGGATCGGCCCGCCCGGCCAGGCGCGCTGCGCCCGGGGTGCCGAAAGCGGCGTCACGGCGGCGGCGGCGAGCAGGATGTCTCGGCGGTGCAGCATGGATCGCCTCCCTTGCGATGATGTTTCGCTAGACCGCCAGCGCCCTGAGCGGCGCCAGCGCCGAGGGGTTGTCGAGCGCCGTCAGGTCGCCCGGCGGCTGGCCGGAATAGAGGTTGCGGATGACCCGCCGCATGATCTTGAGACTGCGCGTCTTGGGCAGTTCCGCCACCACATGCACTGCGGCCGGGCGGAAGGCGCGGCCAAGGTGGCGCTCCACGCGCGGTACGATGGCCTCCGCGAAGTCGGCTGGCGCATCCTTCGCCGCGACGACGAACACCACCAGCTTCTGGCCCTTGGCGGCATCTTCCACGCCGATCGCGGCGGCCTCCGCCACGCCGGGGATCGCCAGCAGGACTTCCTCCACCTCTGCCGATCCCAAACGCTTGCCGGCGATCTTGAGCGTGTCGTCGGACCGTCCGCGCAGGAAGAACACGCCATCCTCGCGCCGTATCGCGAGGTCGCCATGCACCCAGATGCCGGGGAAGCGCGACCAGTAGGTCTCGATGTAGCGCTCGCGATCCTGCCAGAAGGCGCGCGTCATCCCGACGAAGGGGGCGAGGATGGCAAGCTCGCCGACTTGCTCGCGCACGGGCCGGCCGCTGTCGTCCAGGACATCGACGCTCACGCCCGGCGAGATGGCGTTGAACCCGGCTGGCACGATCGGGAGCACCGGCACGTTGCCGAGAAGCCCGCCGGTGACCTCGGTGCCCCCGGTGTAGTTGATCACTGGGCAGCGATCGCCACCGATGTGGCGCTGGTACCAGAGGAAGTGTTCGGGATCGATGCCTTCGCCCGCCGTAACCAGCAATCGCAGCGATGACAGGTCCGCGGCGATCGAATGCGGCATGTTGCCGGCCAGGCTGCGAATCAGCGTTGGCGAGGCTCCGAAATGTGTCACGCGGTGGCGTTCCACGAGCCCCGCCATGCGGCCCCAATCGGGAAAATCCGGTGCGCCATCATAGCAGACGAGCGTGGCGCCGCGCGTGAGTGCGCAGGACAGGATCAGCGACCCTGCGATCCAGCCCATGTCGGCTGGCCAACAGAAACGGTCGTCGGGCGCGATGTCGAAATGCACCGCGGCGTCGTGCGCGACCTTCAGCGGAAAGCTGCCATGGGTGTGCACCGCGCCCTTGGGCTTGCCGGTGGTGCCGGAGGTATAGATCACCATCAGCGGGTCATCGGGCCCCATCCGCGCGGGCAGGTCCTGCGTGGGCGGCGCTTCCACATCCTCCCACGCCACCGCATCCGGTGCGGGCGCTCCCTTCTGGATCAGGAGCTCGAGGCCTGGCAGGTTCGGGCGGACCTCGCGGATAAGCCCGGCGATGTCCACCAGGCGGCCGCGGCGGTGGAAGCCGCTGGTGGCGACGAGCGCGCGCGCGCCGCAGCCCGACAGTCGCGCGACGATGGCATCGACGCCGAAACCGCTGAACAGCGGCACGCAGATCGCCCCCAGCGCAGAGATCCCGAGGAAGGTCACCACCGCCTCGATGCCGCCTTCCATCAGCAGCCCGATGCGATCGCCGCGCTGAAGCCCGCGCGCGCGCAGCCCGGCAGCGAAGGAGAGCACGCGCGCTTCCATCTCGCCCCAGGTGATGCTGCGCACCGTGCCGTCCTCGCATTCCGCGATGATGGCGGGGCGATCGCGGCGTGCGGGGTCGCGGCCCCAGCCGAAGATCGTGTCCACCCAGTTGAGTTCGCCGTCGGGGAACCAGTCCGGGAAGGCAGGGCCGTCGGGCAGCGAGACGTAGCCCGTGGGATCGCGCGACCAGGCGATGCGCAGGAAGCCCATCAGGTGGCGCCAATAGGCCTCCGGCTGCGCGACGGAGAAGCGCTGCAGCGCCGCGAAGTCCGCGCAGCCGAGTTCACGCGCCAGCCGCGTGACCTGCGCGCGGGCGATGACCTCGGGTGGCGGGATCCAGGCGGTGTCCATGTCAGCCCTCACCGCGGCTGACGATCTCGGACACCGATCGGCGTTCCGAGGTTCGTGCAAGCGCCTGGAGGTCCCGTACACCGGGCTGGCCGACGGTGATCGGCTTATCGACCAGCGCGATGTCGCGCGCGACAAGGATCTGGGCCGTCGGCATGCGCATCACACCGTCACCAGGCCGCTGTCGACTGGCAGGACGATGCCCGTGACGATGCGGGATTCATCGGAGGCGAGGTAGAGCGCGGCCTGCGCCATGTCCATCGGCTCGCCGAGACCGAGCAGGTGCATCTCCGTCAGCCCCTGCATAGCCGGATTGCCGGCGAGGATCCCGCGGACGCGCTCGGTCAGGGTGATCGTCGGCGCGATGGCGTTCACCCGCACCTTGCGCGGCGCGAACTCGACCGCAAGCGACCGCGTCAAGGCCGCCACGCCGCCCTTCGCCGCCGTGTAGCAGTCCCGCCCCGGGAAGCCCATCAGCGCGACCACCGAAGCCATGTTGATGACCGAGCCTCCACCGCTCTTCGCGATCTCGGGAATGCCGAAGCGGCAGCCGAGGAAGGTGCCGAACAGGTCGAGCCGGATGGCGCGCCAGAATTCCTCGAGCGGCGCGTCCACCACGTTGGAATCGACGCTGGTCGACCCGCCCGCATTGTTGTGCAGCACGTGCAGGCCGCCATAATGCTGCACCGCGGTCCGGATGGCGGCGGCACAACTGTCGGGGTCGCCCACATCGGTCGTGACCGCGATCGCCTGCCCGCCGGCGGCGTGGATCCGATGCGCCGTCTCCTCGCCGCTTGGCGCGTCGATCTCGGCGATCACCACCTTCGCACCTTCGCGGGCGAAAAGCTCCGCGGTGCAGCGCCCGATCCCGGTGCCCGCACCGGTGATGAGCGCGACCTTGCCTGCCAGCCGGGCCATCGACGTTTCCTGTCCCTTTCCGCGGACTATCGATCCTTCCGTGCCGTATCGGCAAGGCCGGGCCATTGCTGCCGGCGGCCCGGCATGGAAGCATCCGTGCCGGAAAGCCGCGCCACGATGCCGGCACCCGGAGGAACGCCATGACCAACGATCTGTTCGCTAGGCTCGGCCGCCGCACGGTGCTCGGCACCGCCCTTGCCGGTCTCGCTGCGCCGCCCTCGCTGCGCGCCCAGGCCCCGGCCTTGAAGATCGGCGTGCTGAGCGACATGAGCTCGGTCTACGCCGACTATGCCGGCGTCGGCTCGGTCGAGGCCGCGCGCATGGCGATCGCGGATTCCGGGCTTGGCGAGCGCGTGCAGCTGGTCTCGGCGGACCACCAGAACCGCCCCGATGTCGGTTCCAACACCGCGCGAAGCTGGTACGACACGCAGGGCGTGGACGCGATCTTCGACTGCCCGACCTCCTCGGTCGCGCTGGCGGTCAACACCGTGGCCGGCCAGGCGAAGAAGCTGTGCATCTTCAGCACCGCCATCATCGACCGCCTGACGGAAGAAGACTGCAACGGCTACGGCCTGTCCTGGACCTGGGACATCTATTCGGTGGCGCGCAGCAGCGCCCTTCTGCAGATGCGCCGCGGCCTCGACACCTGGTTCATCATTCACCAGGACTATGCCGCGGGCCACGCGCTGGCCGCCGCGGCGCGCGACACGCTGCAGGGCGCCGGCGGGCGCGTCGTGGGGTCGGTCGCGCATCCGCTCGGTACCACGGACTTCGCTGCCTACCTGCTGCAGGCGCAGGCGAGCCGCGCGAAATTCGTGATGTTCACCGCCGGCGGGACGGACCTGATCAACGCGCTGAAGCAGGTGCGCGAATTCGGGTTGGTGCAGCGCGGCCAGCAGATCGGCACGATGTTCACGGTCATCACCGACGTACATGCCATTGGGCTCGACGCGCTGCAGGGACTGAACTTCGTCACCGCCTTCTACTGGGACCGGGACGAGCAGACGCGTGCCTTCGCGCGGCGCTTCTTCGCCACGCGCCAGAAGCAGCCGACGATGTTCCAGGCTGGGGTCTATTCAGCCGTCTCGCAATACCTGAACGCGGTGAAGGCGACCGGGAGCACGAAGGCCGAGGACGTGCGCGGCTATATGCGAGACCGGCCCTTCGAGGATTTCTTCGCCCGCAACGCCAGGCTCCTGCCCAATGGCCGCCTGATCCACGACATGCTGACGGCACGCATCAAGGCGCCTTCCGAACAGCGCCACCCCTGGGACTACTACGAGATCGTCGGCGTGGTGCCTGCCACGGAGGCCTTCCGGACGATCGAACAGAGCAAGTGCAGGATGCAGTTCTGATGGATCTCGGCCTGCGCGGGCGCCGTGCGCTGATCACCGGCGCGTCCAAGGGCATCGGCCTTGCCGCTGCCGAGGCACTGGCGGCCGAAGGCTGCGACCTGGTTCTGGTGTCGCGCACCGCCGCCGACCTTGCGGCGGCGGAGGAAAGGCTGCGCGCCACCCGCCAGGTGGGCGTGACGGTTCGTGCGCTCGACCTCTCGGCCAGCGCCAGTGTCGATGCGCTGGCGGCGGAGTTCCCGGGGATCGACATCCTGGTCAACAATGCCGGCGCCATCCCCGGCGGGTCGATCGACGAGGTCGAGGAAGCGCGCTGGCGCGCGGCCTGGGACCTGAAGGTCTTCGGCTACATCAACATGTGCCGCCGCTTCTACGCGCTGATGCGCGCTCGCGGGCGCGGCGTCATCGTCAACGTCATCGGCTCGGCCGGCGAGAATCCCGACGCGACCTATGTCGCCGGTTCCACCGGCAACGCCGCGCTGATGGGGCTGACGCGCGCGCTGGGCGGCGCGGCGCCTTCCGACGGGCTGCGCGTGGTCGGCATCAACCCGGGCCCTATCCTGACGGAGCGGCTGGAGGGGCTGTTGCGCCGTCGCGCGCAGGACAGCTTGGGCGACGCGGAACGCTGGCGCGAGACAATGGCGCCGATGCCGTTCGGCCGCGCCGGCCATCCGCACGAGATCGGCGCGCTGGTGGCGTTCCTCGCTTCCGACCTGTCCGGCTATACCACCGGCACGATCGTGACCGTCGATGGCGGGATCGCGAGCCGGCGGAAGGCCTTCTAGACCTCGCTGGCCGGCGGGAAGGCCGGCCGCCGCTTCTCGAGATGCGACTGGAGGCCTTCCTTCACTTCCGGCCCGGTAAAGCCCATGAACTCCATCGCCAGGGATGCGTCGAAGCTTGGCCCGGCCATGCGCAGCCAGTTGTTCAGTGCGTACTTCGTCCAGCGGATGGCGCTCTGCGCGCCTTCCGCCAGCCGCGAAGCCACCTGCACGGCCTTGGCGTCGAGTTCGTCGTCCTCGGTGACAAGCGAGATCAGCCCGATGCGCTCCGCCTCGGCGCCCGTCAGCAGATCGCAGGTCATGAGGTAGTACTTGGCCTTCGCCATGCCGCACAGCAGCGGCCAGATGATCGCTGCGTGATCGCCTGCCGCGACGCCGAGCCGCGTATGGCCGTCCGTGATCCGGCAGTCCTTCGTGGCGATCGACACATCGGCCAGGATGCCGCAGACGAGCCCCGCGCCGACCGCCACGCCGCGCATGGCGCTGACCACGGGCTTTCGGCAGTTGATGATGTTGTAGACCATGTCGCGCGCCTCGCGCCAAACGCGGGTGCGCGTGTCGAAATCCTCGGTGATGGCCTGCACCATCGCGAAGTCGCCGCCGGCCGAGAAGGTGTTGCCGGCGCCGGTGATGATGGCGCAGCCGACGCTGTCGTCGGCGTCGATGTCGCGCCAGATGCGCACCAGCTCGGCATGCATGGCCGCGTCCGCGGTGTTCATCTTGCCATTGTCCATCGTGATCCGCAGCACGCGCGGATGAGGGCGATCGAAGCGCAGGCGCTGGTAGCCTTCATAGGTGCCGGTCATGCCGTTTATTCCTTCGTGGCTTAAACATGGCGTGCGAGGTCGCGCACCGCTTCGGGGTTGACCAGGCTCGACAGATCGCCTGCCGCCTGGCCCGTCAAGGTCGCGCGCACCAGGCGGCGCATCACCTTCATCGATCGTGTCTTGGGCAGGTCGGCGACAAAGAGCACCCGGCTCGGCCGAAAGGACTTGCCGAGCGCCGCCGCGACGGCGTCTGCCAGCCTCGAACCCTGCGCGTCATCCCCTGGCTGTCCCGGCGCGGCTACCGCGACGCAGACGACGGCCGAACCCGTGACAGGATCCGGCACGCCGACCGCGGCGGCTTCGGTCACCGTGCCGCTGGCGAGCAGCACCTCCTCGATCTCGGTCGGGCCGATGCGCTTGCCTGCGACCTTCATCGTGTCGTCCGAGCGCCCATGCAGGAACCAGAAGCCATCGGCATCGCGGGATGCGAGGTCGCCCTGCACCCACATCCCAGGAATCTGCGTCCAGTAGCTCTCGATGTAGCGGGCCTCGTCGCGCCACAGGCCACGCGTCGTGCCGATGCAGGCTTCGCGCATCACCAGTTCGCCGACCTCGCCCGGTGCCACGCTGCGACCCGAAGGATCGACGATGTCCCCGCCGGTTCCGGGCACGGCGCCGTTGAAGCTGCAGGGCTTCTGCGGAAACAGGATGTTGGAGGCGACGATGGCGCACATCTCCGTGCCGCCTGAGAAGTTCAGGATTGGCGCGCGGCCACCCCCGACGCGCTGCATCACCCACAGCCAGGTCTCGCGGTCCCACGCCTCGCCGCTGGAAGGGATGGCGCGTATCGACGACAGGTCGTGGCGTTCGAGCATGGTCCCCGCGTCACGCCGCAGCATGCGGGCCAGTGTCGGTGCAGTGCCGAAATGCGTGACGCGATGCTTCGCGATCAGGCGCGGCAGGCGGTCGGGTTCGGGCCAGGTCGGCGCGCCTTCGGCGATCACCAGCGTCGCTCCGGCGAGCAGGCTGCCGAGGATCGTGACGGTGCCGCCGAACCAGCCGAAATCCGTCGGCCAGAGGAGCCGGTCCCCGGCCTTCATGTCGAGCGTGAGCCGCGCATCCTGCCCCAGCTTCATGCCGAGCCCGCAATGCGTGTGCACCGCGCCCTTCGGCCGCCCCGTGGTGCCCGAGGTATACATCACCAGTGCCGTGTGCTCGGCGGGCAGTTCGCGTGGCGGCGGCACCTGTTCGGTCGGCGTCGCGACCGCGTGCCACCAGACGTCCCGCGGCGCCGTCATCGGCGTCGGCAGGCCACGATGATCGAGCACGACGATGTGGCGGACGCGGCCGTTGCCGCGCAGTGCCTCGTCCAGCACGGGCTTCATGGCCACGTCCTGGCCACGACGCCGTGTGCCGTCGACGGTAAGGACGACTGTCGCGTCGCTCATCGCCAGGCGCTGCGCGACGGCGTCGCCGCCGAAGCCGGAGAACAGCGGCAGCGTGACGCAGCCGAGGCGCAGGCAAGCCATGAAGGCGGCCATGGTTTCCGGCAGCATCGGCAGATAGAAGCCGACGACGTCGCCCGCCTCAAGTCCGAGCCGCGCGAGCCCCGCGGCCAGATGCCCCGCCTCGCGGTCGAGATCCGCATAGGTCCAGGACCGCGTGTCGCCTTCCTCGCCTTCCCAGATCACCGCGGCGCGGTCGGGTGCCAGGTCGAGCGTCGCACCGACGGCGGTGTCGTAGAGATTGGCCGTCCCGCCGAGGCACCAGCGCGGATGCGCGACTCCGTCGGCGAGATCGAGCATGCGGTTGGGCGTCTGGCGGAAGCGGAAGCCAAGCCAGCGCGACAGCGCCCGCCAGTACCACTCGGGTTCGCTCGAGGCGCGGGCCGCAAGCGCGCCGTAGTCCGGCAGTCCGCACTGCGCGACGAAGTTCGTCCAGTTGGCGTCCCGCCGGACGGCGTCCGACGGCCACCACGCGATCTCGGCGTCCTGCATGGCCGTTCCTGCTCCCACGCGGAGACTGCGGCACGCCAGGGGGCCGCACAAGGCCGGGGGCCTGTGCGGCGGGGCGTGGGGGGCGAGTGCTCCCCCCGGGCAGCGTGAGAGCGCCCTGCGGCTATTCCGGCTGGTAGTTGACGCTGCGCAGCAGTTCGGTGGCGCGGGTGATCTCCGCCGCGATGAAGCGCCGCGTTTCCTCGATGCTCTCGGTCACAGGCTCCAGCACCTGGCTCTTCAGGCGATCGACCATGGCTGGTTCGCGCATCGTCTCCTGCATCAGCGCGTTGACCCGCTGGTTGATCTCGGCCGGCGTGCCCTTCGGGGCCCAGACGCCGTACCAGGACTGGAAGCGGTAGTCCGGCAGCCCTGCCTCGGCCATGGTCGGGACGTCGGGCGCCAGCGCGGAACGCTGTGCCGTCGCGATGCCCAGCGCCCGGACCCGGCCGTCCCCGGTCGCTGGCAGAAGAGCGAAGCTGGGGTCGATCAGCAGATGCGCGTTCCCGCCCATCAGGTCCGTCAGGGCGGGCTGCGTGCCGCGATAGGTCACCATGTCGATCTCGACGCCGGTACGGCGCCGGAACTCGATCGTCGCGAGATGGCCGGCCGACCCGAGGGAGGAGATCGCGAAGCTCCATTCGCGCGGCTTCTCCCGGGCCGCGGCGACGACCTCGGCCAGCGTGCGCTGCGGGCGCTGGCCGCTGATCACCATGACCAGCGGCGCCTGCGCCGTGCGCGCCATCACTTCGAGGTCGCGCTGCGGATCGAAGGTCGCGCCCCGCAGCACCAGCGGCATGACCGCGGTGTTGAAGGCCGAGGCGAGCAGGGTGTAGCCGTCCGGCGCCGCCTGCAGCACGGCGTTGGTGCCGATCAGGCCGGCGCCGCCGGTGCGGTTCTCGACCACCGCGGTGGCCCCCAGCTTCTCCTGGAGCCGCTGCGCCAGCAGGCGCGCCAGCGCGTCGTTCGCCGCTCCCGGCGGCCAGGGGCAGATGACGCGGATCGGCCGGCCGCGCGGCCAGGCATCCTGCGCATGGACGGCCGGCGTCGCCAGCAACCCGAGGCCGCCTGCGGCGGCCGTGGCCAGAACTTTGCGTCGATTCATGGTGTCCTCCCTCACGGTGAATGGGCGCGGGCGTTGCCGCGGCCAGGTAGATTCCTCACTCGTCCAGCAGCACTCGGCGCTCCGCCTCGCTCAACGGCAGCAGGGGTGGGCGGAGCCGATGCCAGCCGTCCTCCCCGGTGCGATGCGCCAGCAGCGCCTTCAGCGACGCCATCTGCGCGAAGCGCGATGCGCGGTTGCGCATGCCGACGATGCGCGCCTGCGCCGCCTCCACCTCCGCCGCACGGGCGGGATCGGCATGATGGCGGAAGACGAAGGCGAGGTCGGCGCCGACCAGGTTCGATGTGGCGGTGATGCAACCTGCACCGCCCTTGCGCAGCAGCGGCAGCATTAGCGGATCGGCGCCGGCCAGCACGGCGAGGCCGGGGAAGGTGTCGACCAGCGCGTTCATGTGCGCGAGATCCCCGGCCGAATCCTTGATGCCGGTGAAGGTGCCGGGAAAGGCGTCGCGCAGCCGCGCGATCACGGGGAAGGGGATCGGCACCGCCGACATCTGCGGGATGTGGTAGAGCACGACACGCAGGCGCGGATCCGCCACGCGCTCCACCACCTCGGCATAGGCGGCGAACAGGCCGTCATCCGTCACGCCCTTGTAGTAGAAGGGCGGCAGCATCACGACGGTGGTGACGCCGAGCGAGAGCGCATGGCGCGTCAGCGCCACCGTCTCGCTTAGCGCCGTGACGCCGGTGCCGGGCAGCAGGCGCTCCGGCGCAATGCCCGCGGCGACCACTGCCTCCAGCAGCGCGCGGCGTTCGTCGGATGAGAAGGAATTCGCCTCCCCGGTCGTGCCAAGCAGGGCGATGCCGTCGCAACCCTGCGCAAGCAGCCGACGGCAATGCGCCACGAACAGCGGATGGTCGGGCGTGAGCGCCGCCGTCACGGGCGTAAGCGCGGCGCAGAACACGCCGCGCGGATTCAGCATGGTCATTTGCCCTCTCCCGCGACCCAGCCGGGTGCGATGCGGACGTATTTGATGGTCTGCCGCCAGTAGGTGTAGGCGACGTGCAGCATCCCGTCCGGCGTCTGGCACAGCGACGGGTATGAGAATTCCCGGTTAAGCCGGTCCTTCGAATTGTTGGTCATGCAGTAGCCGTCGCCCGTCTCGAGGTTGCGCCGGACGGGCCAACTGCGGCCCTGGTCGGACGAGAGCGCCAGCGTCATCGGTGCGCGCGGCGCGCCCCAGAAGGCGGTACGGCCGGTGCTGGGCGGCACCGCCGGTGCAAGCTCCTCGCCGCCGATGTCGTCGTAGAGCGACACGCGCCGTCCGGTCGCATCGGCCACGCTCGCGTGATTGTAGGCCATGGCGAGCCGGCCATCGGCCAGGCGGATCGCCATCACCGAGGAATTGTTGTTCGGCAGGTCCGTCGGCACCGGCGCCGACCAGGCCCGCCCGCCGTCGGAAGACCGGCTCATATGGATCGAGTCAGCCCAGCGGCTGCGATAGAAGGCCACCAGCGTGCCGTCGCGCAGGTCGACGATGCTCATATGGACGCAGCCCGTGCTCCCAGGCACCGCGTGCTCCGTCCAGGTCGCGCCGGAATCCGAGGAGATCATCACCGAGCTGGTGTCGAGGTCGCCTGTCCAGGCGCCCGCCGGCGGCTTCGTGCAGCGCCAGATCGGCAGCAGCCAGTCGCCGCTGTCGAGCACCGTTATCGGGCTGCGGATGAAGGTGCCGAAGCCGGGCTGCTCGCCGAACAGCGTCTCGATCGGTCCCCAGTTGCGGCCGCCATCGCTCGAGATACGGCGGCGAATGATGGCGGTGTCCTGGTTCCCCGAGACCTGTGCTGTCCAGAGCAGCCAGAGCTTCCCGTCGGGCGCGTGGAACATCAGCGGGTTCTGCTCCGACCGTGTCGGGTCGTTGGAAAGCCGCACCGCCGGCGACCAGCGATCCGCCCCCGCGGCGAGGCGTGAGAAGTGCACCGAGATGTCGGGCACGCCCTCCTGCGTCCCGCCGAACCACACGCAGCCCATGTCGCCGCCGGGCAGCGGCAGCAGGAAGGCTGCGTGGTTCTGCACGCAGGGCGTGGGGATGAACGCTTCGATGCGCGTCGGATCGCCGGGCGCCGGGGTCAGGATCTCGGGGCGTTCGATCACGCCGGCGGCGTCGGGCATGGGCATCTCCTCACAGCGCCGCGCGATAGATCTCAAGGATCTGCTCGCGGCTCATCTCGCGCGGGTTGTTGTCGAGCAGGCGGCGGATGGCATGCGCCTCCGTTGCCATGGCGGGCAAGTCGTCCTCCGGCACGCCGAGGCGGGACAGGCGCATCTCGATGCCGAGCGCGGTGCAGTAGCCATGGGCGGCGGCGAGCGCGTCCCGCGCGCCGCCGAGGCCGAGCGCGTCCAGGACCAGCGCCGTCTTTTCCGGCATCGCCGACGCGTTGAAGGCGAGCGTGTGCGGGAAGATCACCGCGCAGGCGAGGCCATGCGCGACATGGTGCCGGGTGCCGAGCGGATAGGCCACCGCATGCCCCGCCGTCGTGTTCACGGGACCGAGGCAGAAGCCACCATAGAGCGACGCCAGGGCGAGCCCGGCCCGCGCCTCCCTATCGCTGCCATCCGCCACGGCGCGGGCCAGGAAGCGGCCGACGAGGCGGATGCCCTCCAGCGCATAGAGATCGATCAGCGGATGCGCCTTGCGGCTGGTGAATGCCTCGGCGCAATGCGCCAGCGCGTCGACGCCGGTCGCCGCTGTCACCGCGGCGGGCACGCTCATGGTCAGGTCGGGATCAATCACGGCGAGGTCGGCGACCATGTGCCGGCTCTGCACCGCGAGCTTGTTGCGGCTCGTGGGGTCGGTGACGAGGGCGCGCGATCCCGCCTCGCTGCCGGTACCCGAGGTCGTCGCCACCTGCGCCAGCGCCACGCTGCGGCGGGCCACCTTCTCCGGTCCAACCACCTCGGCCAGCGTCTGGCCGCTGCCTGGCAGCACGGCGACGAGCTTGGCGAGGTCCATCGCGCTGCCGCCGCCGAAGCCCACCACCAGCTGCGGCCGCGTGCGCTCGGCGATCGCCAGGGCGGCTTCGAGGTTGGGGATGTCGGGCTCAGGCTTCACCGCGCCGAAGACCGTCACCTCGCCCGGCAGGCCAAGCAGCTCGACGCGCGCGGCGTTGGACGCGCCAGCGATGACGAGGCTGCGCGTGATGTCCCGCTCGCGTGCCCAGGGCCCGATGGCGGCCACCTGGCCGGGGCCGAAGGCTATGCGCGCCGGGCGGTCGATCTCGATGGCGCGAAGCAGGTCGGTCATGGGCCGGGGTCCAGCGTGGCGGGGCGATGGGCGGCGAGCCGCTCGGCGTATTCGATGGCCTCGATCAGGCTGCGCTCGCTGGCGATGCCCTTGCCGGCGATGTCGAAGGCGGTGCCGTGGTCGACCGAGGTGCGGATCACCGGCAGCCCAAGGGTGATGTTCACCCCCGACAGCGCATCCCATCGCCCCGTCGCCGGATCGACATGGAAGCCGAGCAGCTTCACAGGGATGTGCCCCTGGTCGTGGTACATCGCCACCACCGCGTCGAACTGCCCGGCGCGCAGCTTCACGAAGACGGTGTCGCCCGGCACCGGGCCCGTCACATGCAGCCCGTCGGCCACCGCCTGCGCGATGGTGGGGGCGACCACGTCGATATCCTGGCGACCGAACAGCCCGCCTTCCCCCGCATGCGGGTTCAGCGCGGCTACGGCGATGTGCGGGCGTTCGATGCCGAGGCCGCGCAGCGCCTGCTGCGTCAGGTCCAGGACGAGGCGGATGCGGTGGGGCGTGACGCGCCTGGGCACATCCTCGAGCGCGCAATGGGTGGTGACGTGGCTGACGCGCATGTTGCCGTGCGCCAGCAGCATGACGCTGCCCTTCACGCCGGTCAGTTCGGCCAGCATCTCGGTATGGCCGGCATAGTGGTAGCCGGCCTTGTTCAGCGCTTCCTTGTTCAGCGGCGCGGTGACGATGGCGCCGACCTTGCCCGCCTGGGCGAGCCGCACGCCGTGCTCGACCGCAAGATAGGCGAAGCGGCCCGCATCGGCGCTGAGCATCCCCGGCGCGATCGGCGCGCCCTCTGGCCCGGCCTGGAGAAAGCCGAGCGCCGGCCAGTCGCGGTCACTGGCCGAGACCTCCGGTATCGCGAGCTCCGGCGCCAGTGCCGCGCGCGCGCGCTCCAGCGCGACGCCGCTGCCGATCACGAGAAGCCGCAATGCGCCGGCGGCGATCCGGTCCGTCAGCGCAAGGCACGCCTTGACGATGATCTCCGGCCCGATGCCCGCCGGGTCGCCCATGGTGATTGCGAGATGGCGCGGCGTCATGCGGGAATGCTCCAGGAGGGCACGATGGTTTCGGCCAGCAGGTCGCGCCACAGCGCATCCCCGCCGAAGGCGCCGGATTTCGAGATGACGGCGACGCCGTCCCAGGCGCCGCCGCGGAAGACGGAACGCGGCACGCCCGGCTGCACGAGGCTCGTCGCCTCCAGGCCGCGCGCGCCGAGCGCGTCGCAGATCGCGCGCAAGGTCTCCCCGCCCGCGGCGATCAATGTGCCGGGCGGTGGCAGTCGTCGCGTGAGTCCCGCCATGGCCGCGGCGATGCGGCGCGCGGCATCGGCGCGGCCGAGCCCATCGGGCAAGGCGATGGTGACCATGGCCACGCCCGTCTCCGCCAACATGCGCGCGATGTCGGCCGCCGCCTGCGCGTCGCCTTCCGCCACGGCGATCGTGCAAGGCGCGCAGGCGGCGAGTTGACGCGCCGTCGCCGGCTGGTCGGAGCCGAACAGCCCAAGCACCGGGCCGCGCAGCGCGCTGCTCGCGGCCGCCGGCGCGTGGGCTGCCAGGGCACGGGCGAGGCCGCCGCTGCCGCACCACAGGACCGGGCCGGCCGCGGCGCGGCCGAGTGTGGCGATGCGGGCCAGATCCGCCTCGTCCTCGGCGTCGAAGATCGACAGGCCCGGCGGCAGGGGCGCCGAGGGATCACCGCGTCGCGGCCGCAGACCCTCCGGCGCGAGCAGGTCGGACAGCCCCGGCCCGACGCCGGACAGCGTCCCGTCGGGCTGCCGCAGCATCACGCGGCCACCGCGGGTGACGCGCCCCTGCGCGGGGAATGCGGGGGCGAGAACGACATGCTGCCAGGCGTCTGTTCCAAGGCAGGCGGCGAGTTCCGCCGCGACATGGCCGCGCAGCAGGCTGTCGATCTTCTTGAAGGCGATGTCCGCGCCGCGCAGCGCGGGTGCCAGCGCGCGCACCCTCGCCGTCGCCTCCTCCCGCGAGATCTCCCGCGTGCCGGCATCGATGGCGAGGCTGCCCGTGGCGGCATCGACCGCCCAGCCCACCGGCACTGCGCCGCACAGTCCCGTCAGCTCGGCCGCCGTGTCCAGCGCGCCGGTCAGGTCGTCGGCCAGCAGCCGCAGGACCGGTCGCGTCATCGCGTCCCCCCGCCCAGGCCGATGGCGCCGAGGGACAGGCGCAGCGCGGTGCCGAGTTCATCTGCCAGCGCACGGACGCGCGGTGCGGTCAGGGCGGTGAACTCGGCCAGCGTCAGGCGGTCGCCGCCGGCGGTCAGGCTCACCCCCGCCGCCGGCGCGCCGCGTGCATCGAGCACGGGGGCGGCAACGGTGCGCAGGCCATAGGCGTTCTCGCCATCGGAGACCGCGTAGCCACGGGCCCTGACCTCATCGAGCCGCAGGAGCAGCGCGTCGAGGTCGGTCAGCGTGCGGTCCGACAGCTTCACGCGGGGCACGCTCTCGAGCTGCGCGACCTGCTCGTCGCGCGGCAGCCACGCCAGGATCGCCTGGCCGAGCGCGGTGGCGTAGGCGCCGATGCGCGTGCCAGGGCGGCGCACCACGCCGTGGCGCTCCAGCCCGGCCTCGACGCGGGCGAGGTAGATCACCTCGCCTTTCTCCAGCAGGCCGAGGGAGCCGGCATCGGCCACCTCCGGCACCAGCTCGCGCAGCAGCGGCTGCGCCAGGGCCGGCAGGTCGCCGGCCGAGAGCGCGGCATAGCCGAGTTCCAGGCATTTCAGTGTCAGCCGGAAGCGCCGCCCGTCCGGCACGGTGCGCAGATAGCCCAGGCCGACCAGGGTGTGAATCAGCCGGAAGGCGGTCCCGCGGTCGTGGCCCGTGTGGGCGGCGACCTCGGCGACCGTCAGCTCGGGCTGGCCTGGGCCGAAGGCCTTCAGCACGGCGAAGGCCTTGGCGACGGACTGGACCAGGTTCTTCGGGTTCTCGACGCGTCCCCGCGTGCCGTCCACCGCCGCCTTCTCCCCCTTCTTCACGCTTGATCGGAATGCGAACATTTGTTCGAAATGTCTCGCTTTGCTATCTGGCGGTCGCCCGCGCTGTCAAGCTGGGCGCCACCATCCATGGAGACGCCGGATGACGCCGGAGACCGCCGCAGGCCACGCGATCGTCACCGGTGCCAGTTCGGGCATCGGCGCGGCCATCGTCGCGCGGTTGCTGCGTGACGGATGGCGTGTCACCGGCCTCAGCCGCCGGGATCCGGGCCTCGCTGATCCGCGCTTCGCCCACCGTGCGGTGGACCTGCTGGACGCGGCCGCCCTGCCGGACGCCGTCGCCGATCTTCGCCCCACCGCCCTGGTGCATGCCGCGGGCCTGATGCGCGGCGGCGCGGTCGGTTCGCTGGATGCCGAGGCGGGCCGGATGCTCTGGCGCCTGCATGTCGAGGCGGCTTCGCTGCTGGCGGACCTGTTGGTGCCCCGCATGACGGAAGGTGGGCGCATCGTGCTGGTCGGCAGCCGTACCGCCGCGGGATCGGCCGGGCGCAGCCAATACGCCGCGTCCAAGGCGGCGCTGGTCGCCATGGCGCGGTCCTGGGCGATCGAACTCGCCCCGCGGGGCATCACGGCCAATGTCGTCGCGCCGGCGGCCACCGACACGCCGATGCTGCGCGACCCCGCGCGCAGCGCGGTGGCGCCGAAGCTGCCGCCGATCGGGCGCTACATCCTGCCCGAGGAGATCGCCGCGCTGACGGCCTTTCTGCTCGGCCCGGAGGCCGGCGCGATCACCGGCCAGCAGATCGTCGTCTGCGGCGGCAGTTCGCTCTGACGCTCGACCTGCGGCGGGGGCATCCGCGGGCGCAGGCGTGCGCGACATCTTCGCGGCACGGCGCCACGGAATCCCGGGACGCCGGACGAGGCCCCCTTGCAACGCGCCACGAAATCCGCCGTGCTGTGACATCATGAATGTCTCCCGGAACGACCATGCGCTGCTGCGGGTCGCAGGGCTGCGCCTGTCCTTCGGCGGGCTTGCGGCGCTGGACGGCGTGACCTTCGAAGTCGCGCCGGGACGCATCACCGCGCTGATCGGCCCGAACGGCGCGGGCAAGACAACCCTGTTCAACGCCGTCTCGGGCCTGTTGCGCCCGCAATCCGGCAGCGTGCGGTTGCGCGGGGTGGAACTGCTCGGGCTGCCGCCGGAGCGGATCACGGCGCAGGGGCTGGTGCGGTCCTTCCAGATCGCGCGTGGCTTTCCCAGGCTCTCGGTCTTCGAACACCTCCTGCTCTATGGCCGCGACCAGCCGGGGGAGGGCTGGGCCGCCGCGCTGCTGGGCTCCGCCGCGGCACGGCGGCGGGAAGCCGCGCTCGCGGAGCAGGCGCTCGCGGTCGCGCGCCGCCTGCGCCTTGCCGCGGTCATCGACAACCAGGTCACGGCGCTGTCGGGCGGACAGAAGAAGCTGCTCGAGATCGGGCGCGTGCTGATGGCCGAGCCGGTCCTGCTGCTGCTCGACGAACCCGCGGCCGGGGTGAACCCGACGCTGGCGGAGGAGATCGGTGACCTGCTGCGGGCGCTTGTCGCGGAAGGGCGGACCATCCTGCTCGTCGAGCACGACATGGCGCTGATCGAACGGATCTCCGACCACGTCGTCGTCATGGCGGCGGGCCGGACGCTGGCCGAAGGGACCTTCGCGGCGATCCGCGACGATGCCGCCGTGCAGGACGCCTATCTGGGCGGCGCGCGGTGACGGCCCTCGCGGTGGACGCGCTGAGCGGCGGCTATGCGGCTGCCGACCATGTGGTGAAGGGCGTGTCGCTTGCCGTCGCGCCCGGGGAGCTGCTCTGCGTCATCGGGCCAAACGGCGCGGGCAAGTCCACGGTCCTGAAGCTGCTGACGGGGCTGCTGCGGCCGCGCGCCGGGCGCGTCGCGCTGGATGGGCGGGACGTCACCGGGCTGTCGCCGCGCCGGATGATCGAGGCCGGGCTTGTCCTGGTGCCGCAGGAGCGCAACGTCTTCGGGACCCTCACCGTCGAGGAAAACCTGGCGATGGGCTGCTTCCTCGACCCGCGCCGCGCGCGGGCGCGGATGGCGGCGGTGACGGAGCGCTTCCCGCTGCTGGCCGAGCGCCGCCGCCAGGCCGCGCGCACCCTGTCCGGTGGGCAGCGGCAGATCCTCGCCATGGGTCAGGCGCTGATGAGCGAGCCGCGCGTTCTCCTGCTGGACGAACCCACCGCCGGCCTGTCGCCCAAGGCGGCGGATGACCTTTTCGCGCTGGTGCGCGCCACGGCTGAATCGGGCGTCGCGGTGCTCATGGTCGAACAGAACGCGCTGCAGGCGATGCAGGTCTCCGACCGCGCGCTGGTGCTGGTCGATGGCCGCAACGCGCATGAGGGCCCGGCGCCGGCCCTGGCGCGCGACCCCGAGATCCGACGCCTGTTCCTCGGCGGGCGCGGAGCGGGCAGGATGGATGCCTCAGGGACTGGAAGGGAGACACAGCGATGACGCTTCTCACCCGCCGCGCGGCCTTGGCCGCGGGCGCCGCCATGCTTGCCGCGCCGTCGCTGGCGCGCGCGCAGGGGGCGCCCATCCGGCTCGGCACGCTGACGCCGCTGACCGGCGCCGGCGGCCCCTATGGCCCTGTCATGGCCAATTGCGTGCGCGCGGTGATCGCCGAGGTGAACGGCGCCGGCGGCGTGCTCGGCCGCCAGCTGCAGCTGGTCAGCGAGGACGACCAGACCAATCCCGAAGCGGGCGTGCGGGCCGCGCGGAAGCTCATCGACGTCGACCGCGTCGCCGCCATCATGGGCACCTGGGCATCCTCCGTGACCACCGCGGTGGCGCCGCTGTGCTGGGAGAGCCGCACCTTCCTCGCCACCGTGTCGGGCGCCGATTCCATCACCGCCCTGCCGCACAATGGCTGGCTGGTGCGCACCCAGCCCAATACGACGCTGCAGGGGCGGAAGTTCGGCGAATACGCGCTGGAACTCGGTGCCAGGCGCGCCTTCTTCATGGCGCCGCAGACGCCCTTCACCCAGTCCCAGTTCACCAACATGAAGGCGGCGCTGGAACGCGGCGGCGGTGCGGCCGAGCTGCTGGTCTACGACGCCAACAAGCCGTCCCTGCGCACCGAGGTGGACCAGGCGCTGCGCTTCCGCCCCGACATCATCGTCATGGGTGGCTATACGCCGGACACCACCGTGCTGCTGCGCGACATCTTCCGCGCGGGCTACACGGGCCGGAAGCTCGCCTTCGCCTATTCGGTGAATCAGCAGATGCTCTCGGCCCTGCCCAACGAGGTGACCGAAGGCATCCACACCCTGGCGCCGTCCCCGGCGGAGGATTCGGGCGGCTATGCGCGGGTGCGGCGCATTGTCGGCAACGACAACCCCGACCCCTACACCTGCCAGATCTACGACCACGTGAACCTGGTGGTGATGGCCATGGCCGCCGGCCGCGACGGCACGGGCCAGGCGATCCGCGACAGCATCCGCCGCGTCAGCCAGGGCGGCGGCGACCGGGTCGACAATGCGGTGGACGGGCTGCGCATCGTCGCGGCGGGGGGGAAGGTGGATTACGACGGCGCCTCGGGCCCCTGCGACTTCACCGATGCCGGCGACATCAGCGACTGCAGGTTCCGCTACGAGCAGGTGCGCGCCGGGCGCCAGACCCTGCTGCGCATCGCCTGATGGCCGAGGCGCTGGCCCAGGCGCTGATCAACGGCGTGATCGCCGGCACCATCCTCGCGGTGCCGGCGCTCGGCTTCACGGCGATCTTCGCGGTGCTGAACTATCCGAACTTCGCCATCGGCGCGCTGGCGACGGTCGGTGCCTATGCGGGGTGGGTCGGCAACACCGCCTTCGGCCTGCCGATGGCCGCGGCGCTGCCGGTCGCCTTCCTCGCCGCGGCCCTGGCGGGGCTCGCGGTGCAATGGATGGCGGTGAAGCCGCTCGAAGCCGCCGGGGCGCTGATGATGGCGATCGCCTCGCTCGCCGCGGGCCTGGTGCTCGAGAACATGCTGCGCTTCGGCTTCGGCAACGAATTGCGCGGCTTCGACCTGCCGCTGCTGCGCGACTGGCGCTTCGGCGCCTTCCGCGTCGGGCCGCAGCAGGTGGAGAACTTCGTGCTCGCCCTGGCCTGCATGGCGCTGCTCTGGGCCTTCCTGCGCTTCAGCCGCACCGGTCGGGCGATGCGCGCGGTGGCGGACAACCGGGATCTCGCGCTGCTGCGCGGCGTGGATCCGGTGCGCGTCGCGGCGGTGACCGTCGCGGTGGGCGCGGGGCTTGCGGGCATGGGCGGGATGCTGGTCGGGCTCGACACCTCGGTCGATCCCCTGGTGGGCACGCGGCTGGTGCTGTCGATCTTCGCCGCGGCCGTGCTCGGCGGGCTTGGCTCCATCCCAGGCGCGGTGGCGGGTGCCATCGCGATCGGCGTGGCGGAGGAAGTCGCGGTGCTCGCCTTCAACCCCGCCTATCGGCTGGTGGTGGGCTTCGTCGCCATCCTGGCGGTGCTGACGCTGCGCCCGTCGGGGCTGTTCGGCGCGCGGGCCGGCTGATGGTTTCCTACATCGTCTTTCTGCTGGTGATCGCGGGCATCTATGCGCTGCTGGCGCAGAGCCTCTGCCTCGCCTGGGGCGTCACCGGGCTGGTCAATCTCGGTCTCGCTGGGTTCTTCGCCATCGGCGCCTATGCCTCCGCCACGGTGGTGAAGTGGGGCGGCGCGCCGGTGCCGCTTGGGCTGGTCGCGGCACTGGCCGCGGGGGCCGTCGCGGGGTTCGTCGTCTGCGTCTCGACGCTTCGGTTGCGCGACGACTACCTGGCGATCGTCACCCTCGGCTTCGCCGAGGCGGTGCGCGTCGTCGCCTCCAACGAGATCTGGCTGACCGGCGGGACGGACGGGATTTCCGGCATCCCCGCCGGTCTGCCGCGCGACTGGGGGCAGGGCTTCCACCTGGCGTCGCTCGCGGTGGTCAGCGCGGTGGTCGGCCTTGTGTGGCTGGCCTTGCGGCGGCTGGTCGCTTCGCCCTGGGGCCGCGCGCTGCGCGCGGTGCGCGAGGACCAGATCGTCGCCGCCGTCGCCGGCAAGCGCGTGACACGGCTGAAGGCGGAAGCCTTCGCCATCTCCGCCGCCATCGCGGCGCTCGCGGGCGCGCTCTATGGCCACTACACCTCCTACATCGCGCCCGAGATCTTCCAGCCGCTGGTCACGATCTACGTCTTCCTCGCCGTGACGGCGGGCGGCAACGGGCGGCCGACCGGTGCGACGGTGGGCGCCTATCTGCTGATCGCCTTCCTGGAGGCGACACGGTTCGCCGCGGAGGTCGTGCCCGGCGTCAGCGCCCTGCAGGCCGCGGCGCTGCGCGAAATGGCGGTCGGCATCGCGCTGATCCTGCTGCTGCGCTTCCGCCAGAGCGGCATCTTCCCCGAACTGAACCAGAAGGCCCCCGCATGACGCCCGCACTCGTCGCCCTGGCCCGCGCCGCCGCGGCCTCCGTCGATCCCGTCGCGGTGTTCCGCGCAGCCGAGGCCGCATCCGCGGCGCTCATCCGCCATCGCCTGTTCACCGTGCTGTTCGTTGTCCCCGGCGGGGCGGAGGTCGAGCGCGTCTATTCCTCCGACCCCGGCGCCTATCCCCTGACCGGGCGCAAGCGCATGGGCCCGACGCCCTGGGGCGAGCATGTCCTGGCGCAGGGCCGATGCTGGATGGGCAATACCGCCGAGGAGATCCGCTGGGCCTTCCCCGACCACGAATTGATCGCAAGCCTGGGCTGCGCCGCCTGCATCAACGTGCCGGTGCGCGAGGGCGGCGAGGTGGTCGGCACGCTCAACATCCTCGACGCCGCCGGCGCCTATGCCGAGCCCGACGTCGCCGCGGCGGAGGTGATCGCAGGATTCCTGCCGGGCGCGCTGCGCCGCGCGGCCCATCTGGCCGCCGCCGCGCGGGCGGATTAGCGTCGCGCGCTTCGACCGGAGACCACCCGCATGACCGACGCCGTCCTTTTCGAGAACGCAGCCATCCTGGACGGCAGCGCCGATGGCGCCGTGCCGGGCCACGTCCTGGTGGAGGCCGGCGTCATCAAGGAGGTCAGCGACACCCCGATCGCCGCAGCCGGCGCGCGCCGCGTCGACCTGCGCGGCCGCACGCTGATGCCGGGGCTGATCGATGCCCATGTGCATGTCGTGGCCGGGGTGGTGAACCTCGGCTTGAACGCCATGCTGCCCGACCCGCTGGTCGCTTTCCGCGCGGCCAGGATCATGCACGGGATGCTGATGCGGGGCTTCACCACCGTGCGCGACCTGGGCGGCTGCACCCACGGGCTGCGCATGGCGCGGGACGAAGGGCATTTCGACGGGCCGCGGCTGAACATCTCGGGCAAGGCGCTGTCGCAGACCGGCGGGCATTGCGACTTCCGCGGCCGGCACGACACGCGCGACACCGCCTTCTTCGCCGCGCGGCTGGGCAGCCTCGGCCGGCTGGTCGATGGCGTCGCCGATGTGCGGCGCGCCTGCCGGGAGGAGATCAAGGCCGGCGCCGACTACATCAAGATCATGGCCAATGGCGGCGTCGCCTCGCCCACCGACCCCATCGCCTTCGTCGGCTTCTCGCGGGAGGAAGTGCTGGCCGCGGTCGAGGAGGCCGAGAACGCCGGCACCTATGTCGCGGCGCACCTGTACACCGACAGCGCGATCCGCCGCGCCGTGGAATGCGGCGTGCGCAGCCTCGAGCACTGCAACCTGATCGAGGAGGAGACCGCGCGCTTCGCCGCCCATCGCGGCGCCATCGCCTGCCCGACCCTGGTCACCTACCAGGCGCTGAAGGACGAGGGGGCGGCGATGGGTTTCCCGGCCGAATCCGTCGCGAAGATCGACGATGTGCGCCTCGCGGGGCTGCGCTCGCTCGAGATCATGCGTGATGCCGGGCTGACCATGGCCTATGGCACCGACCTGCTGGGCGAGTTGCACCGCCACCAGTCGGAGGAATTCGTCATCCGCGGCCGCGTGCTGCCGGCGATCGAGGTGATCCGCAGCGCCACGCTGAACGCGGCGAAGCTGCTGATGTCCGAAGGGCGCATCGGCTGCGTCGCCCCGGGCGCGCATGCCGACCTGATCGTGGTCGAGGGCGATCCGCTCAAGGACCTGGCGCTGCTGACGGGGCAGGGCAAGCATCTTTCCGCCATCATGCTCGGCGGCCGCTTCGTGAAGGACCAGCTGGCGGCCTGAGCCGCCCAACAGGGAGACCAGGACCATGACCATCACCCGTCGCATCGTGCTGGCCGGCGGCGCCGGCGCGCTTGCCATGCCGAATGTCGTGCGCGCACAGGGCGAAACCTTCCGCGTCGGCGCGCTGAACCCCGTGACCGGCGCGGGCTCGCCCTATGGCTCGGGCATGCAGCGCATGATCGCCGCGGCGGTGGAGGCGATCAACGCCGCCGGTGGCGTCAATGGCCGCCGCATCGAGCTGTTCAGCGAGGACAGCCAGACCAGCCCGCAGGCCGCCGTGCTGGCCGCCAAGAAGCTGATCGAGGTGAACCGGGTGCGCGCCATTGTCGGCACCTGGTCCTCGGGCGTGTCGCTCGCCGTCATGCCGCTGACCAACGACGCCGACATCCTGCTGATGCACACCTCCGGCGCGCCGGCGCTGTCGACGCCGCCGGTCAACGCAAAGGGCCTCGGCTACCGCTTCCAGGCGACCAACGACCGCTTCGGGCGCGCCTTCGCCGAGATCGCGGCGCGGGAGGGGTTCCGCCGCCCGGCGACCATGGCGTTCAACAACGCCTCGGGCATCGGCAACACCGACGGCTTCCGTCGCGCCTGGGCCGCCAAGGGCAGCCAGAACGGCGAGCACGTGGTCTACGAACCCAACCAGCCCTCCTACCGCGCCGAGCTGCTGCGCGTGCTGAACACGCGCCCGGACGTGATCGTGATGGGGTCCTTCCTGCCCGACACCACGATCATCCTGCGCGAATGGTTCCAGACCGGCACGCCGATGAAGTGGATCATTCCCGGCTGGGCGGCGAACCCGCAGCTGGTGCAGGCGCTGGGCCCGGCGGTGACGCAGGGGATCATCGCGGTCGAATCAGTCTCGAACGAGGGGGCGCCCGCCTTCGCCGCCTACGATGCCGCGCATCGCCGCGCCATGAACAACCAGCCAGGCACCGCCAACGCGTATGCCGCCATGACCTGGGACATGGCGAATACGCTGGCGCTCGCGATCGAGCAGGCGAAGTCCTTCGAGACCGCGGCGATCAACGCCGCCATCCGCCAGGTGGCAAACCCGCCGGGCGAGGCGGTGGCGACCTTCGCCGAAGGCAAGGCCGCGATCGCCGCCGGCCGGAAGGTGAACTACGAGGGCGCGTCCTCCGTGCTCGACTTCGACCAGTTCGGCGACGTGACGCCCGATTTCGGCGCCTACTTCATCGAGCAGGGCCAGTTCAACCGGCGCTACGTGGTCAAGATCTGAGGTGTTCGGCCAGCTCCTCGTCGCCGGCATCGTGCATGGCCTGATCATCGGCCTCGCCGCGCTGGCGGTGACGCTGGTCTTCGGCATCGCCCGCTTTCCCAACGCGGCGGCGGGCGACACGATGACGGCGGGCGCCTATGCCGGGCTCGTCGCGCACAAGGCCAGCGGGTCGCTGCTGGTCGCGGGCGGCGCGGCGGTGGCGGCCTCGGGGCTGCTGTCGCTGTTGGGCTACCTGCTGGTGTTCCGGCCGCTTGCACGGCGGCCGGTGGCGTCGCTGCTGGTCGCCGCGATCGGCGTCGCCTTCCTGATCCGCGCGGTGCTGGGCATCGTCTTCGGGCACCAGCAGCAGGTCTTCCAGGTGCCGCTTGCCTGGCCCATCGAGGTCGCGGGCATTCGCATCCCGCCGATGGACCTGACGCTGGCCGGGGTCGCGGCCTGCGCGCTGGCCGGTGCCTTCGGCGTGCTCTACCTGACCTCGATCGGGCGGCAGATGCGCGCGGTGGCGGACGACCCGGACCTCGCGCGCATCTCCGGCATCCGGCCGCTGCGTGTGATGGTGACGCTGTGGTTGCTCGCCGGCGCCGCGGCGGGGATCGCCGGGCTGATGCTGGGCGTGAAGACCGTGGTGGCGCCGGAGATGGGCTGGGAGGGGCTGCTGTCCGCCTTCGCCGCGGCGATCCTCGGCGGCATCGGATCGCCGGTCGGCGCGGTGGCGGCGGGGCTTCTGCTCGGCATCGCGCAGGAGGTCTCCACCCCCTATGTCGGCTTCACCTACAAGATCGCGCTGTCCTTCGCGGTGATGCTGGCGGTGCTGTTGTTGCGCCCGCGCGGCCTGTTCGGGCGGGTCGAGGGCGTGCGCTGATGGAGGCGTATCTCGTCGCCATCGCCATCATCGCCGCGATCTACGTGCTGCTGACGCTCGGCCTGACGCTGCAATACGGGCTGACCGGCCTGGTGAATTTCGGCCATGTCGGCTTCTTCGCGATCGGCGCCTATGCCTCGGCGCTGATCAGCATGCAGGGCGTGCCGCTGGTCCTGTCCTTCGCCTGCGCGGCCGCCATCGCGGCGCTTGCGGCCTATCCGATCGGCCTCGTCGCGCTGCGCCTGCGCGACGACTATTTCGCGGTGGTCACGCTCGGCTTCGGGGAGACGGTGCGCCTGGCCATCACCTCGGAGAAATGGCTGACCAACGGCGTGCAGGGCATTCCTGGCGTGCCGAAGGCCTTCGCCGGCATGGGCATCGGGATGGCGGGCGCGCTGGCGACGCTGGCCGCCGTCGCGCTGGCCTGCGCCGTCGCGGCGCTGATGCTGCGGCGGATCACGCGGTCTCCCTTCGGCCGGGTGATCGAGGCGATCCGCGACAACGAGGACGCGCTGCGCGCGCTGGGCAAGGATCCCGCGCGCTTCAAGATCCAGGTGCTGGCGCTGGGCTCGGCGCTCGCGGGCCTCGCCGGCGCCTTCTACGCGCACTACATCACCTATCTCTCGCCGGACCAGTTCATCCCGCTGGTCACCTTCTATGTCTGGATGGCGATGATCATGGGCGGGGTCGGGCGCGTCTCCGGCGCCGTGGTCGGCGCGCTGCTGCTGATGCTGTTCCTGGAAGGCACGCGCTTCCTGCGCGACGTGGCACCCGACCTGATCTCGGCGGTGGACATGGCGTCCGTGCGGCTGGGCGCGGTCGGTCTGGCGCTGGTGCTGTTCACCCTGTTCCGCCCGCAGGGGCTCATGGGCGACTACACCCGGCGATGACGCTGTCGGTGCGCAACATCGCCAAGTCCTTCGGCGGCTTCCGCGCGCTGGACGACGTGTCGCTCGAAATGCCGGCGGACGGGCTGCTCGGCATCATCGGGCCTAACGGCGCGGGCAAGTCCACGCTGTTCTCGGTGATGTCCGGCTTCATGACGGCGGATGCGGGCGGGGTGTCGCTGCATGGTCGGCCGCTTGACCGGCTGGGCGCTGCGGCCCGCGCCCGCGCCGGCATGGTGCGCACCTTCCAGGTACCGCGCGAGTTCCACCACCTGACGGTGCGGGAGAACCTGATGGCCGCCGCGCCGGGCCAGATCGGCGAGAACCTCCTCGGCGTATTCCTCAGCCCCCGGCGCGTGAGCGCGGAGGAAGCGGCGATCCGCGCCGAGGCCGAGGCCACGATGGATTTCCTGCGGCTTTCGCCGGTGGCGGACACGCCCGCCGGGCGTCTGTCGGGCGGGCAGAAGAAGTTGCTGGAGCTCGGCCGCGCGCTGATGGCCAAGCCCCGGCTGATCCTGTTGGACGAACCCTTCGCCGGCGTGAATCCGGTGCTGATCGGACAGATCATGGACCGCGTCGCGGCGCTGAACGCGCGTGGCATCGGCTTCCTGGTCATCGAGCACGACCTGGATGCGCTGTCGCGCCTCGTGCCGCGGCTGGTGGTGATGGACCGCGGACGCGTGCTCGCCACCGGCGCGCCGGATGCCGTGCTGGCCGATCCCGCGGTGCGCGAGGCCTATCTCGGCGGTGCCGTGGCATGAGCCTGCTGGCGATCGAGCACCTGACCGGCGGCTATGGCGAGACCGACATCCTCAACGGCATCGACCTGACGGTGGAGGCCGGCGAGATCCTGACCGTCGCCGGCACCAACGGGGCCGGAAAGTCGACGCTGGCCCGCGCGGTGATGGGCCTGCTGCCGCGCGTGGCCGGGCGCGTCGCGCTGGATGGGCGCGACATCCTGGCCGAACCGGTGGAACGCCGGCTCGCGCTCGGCATCGCCTATGTGCCGCAGGTCGGCAACGTCTTCGCCTCGCTGAGCGTGATCGAGAACCTGCAGGTCGTGCAGGGCGTGCGCGACGCGCGGGCGCGCATCGACGAATTGCTGGCTGCCTTCCCGGCGTTGGCGGAACGCCGCCGCGCCCGTGCCGGCAGCCTCTCGGGCGGCGAACGCCAGCAGCTCGCCTTCGCCCGCGCGTTGATGGCCCGGCCGCGGCTGATGATCCTGGACGAGCCGACCGCCGCGCTGGCACCGGCGCGCATCGCGGAATCCTTCGCGCGCATCCGCGGGCTGCCGGCGCTGGGCGTCAGCGTGCTGATGGTCGAACAGCGCGCGCGCCAGGCGCTGGCGATCTCCGACCGCGGCTGCATCCTGGATGGCGGGCGCGTCGCGATGCTGGGTCCGGCCACGACGCTGCTGGCGGATGAACGCGCGGCGGCGCTGTATCTGGGGCGCGCCGCCGGGGCGTAGGGCGCCTGGGCACGTGGCCGAGGTGCCATGTCGCCGTGGGGCCGGATGCTCCGACCGTCAGACGTCGAAGAACACCGTCTCCCCCTCGCCCTGCAGGCGGATGTCGAGGGTGTAGACCGGTTGGCCGTCGCGCAGGCTGCGCGGCGCGATCAGCGTCTCGCGTCGCGCCGGCTGCTCGATGATGCGCAGCACCGGATCCTCGGCGTTCGCGGCCGCCTCGTCGCCGAAATACAGCCGCGTGGCGAGGCCGAGGTTGATCCCGCGCGCGACGATCCAGAGGCTGACATGCGGCGCCATGGGCTTGTGCCCGCTGCGTCCGGCGACGCGGCCCGGCTTGATCGTCTCGAAGGCCCAGAGGCCGGTCTCGAAATCGGTACCGGTGCGGCCCCAGCCGCGGAAGGTCTCGTCGCGCGGCCCGGGCTGGCGGTCGGCGGGATGATTGAAGCGGCCATGCGCGTCGGCCTGCCAGATCTCGACAAGCGCATCGCGCACCAGCGCGCCCGTGCCGTCGAAGATCCGGCCCTCGATGCGGATGCGCTCGCCCTGCGTCGCGGGTCCGACGAGCACGTCGCCGATGTTGGTCTCGAAGATGTCGAAGCCCGCCTGCTTCGGGATCAGGCCGATATGCACGTAGGGGCCGGCGGTTTGCGACGGCGTCTCGGGCAGGTTGCCGAGGATGTCCTGCGGGATCATGGCGTCAATTCCCCTGCAGCCGGTTCTCGAACAGCGTGGACCGCGCGCCGCGCAGCACGATGTCCCAGCGATAGGCGAGGGTGTGCAGCGGCACGCTGGCATTCAGGTCGAGCAGCGCGACCAGCCTCTCCCTCGCCGCCGGATCGGGCACGGTCTGCAGGATGCTGTCGTGGCGGATCAGCGGGTCGCCCTCGAAATACATCTGGGTGATCAGCCGCTGTGCGAAGCCCGATCCGAAGACGGAGAAGTGGATATGCGCCGGCCGCCAGTCGTTCACGCGGTTGCGGTAAGGGTAGGGGCCGGGCTTGACGGTGCGGAAGGCGTAGCGGCCCTCCGCATCCGTCAGGCACCGGCCGCAGCCGCCGAAATTCGGATCGATCGGCGCGTCGAAATTATCGTTCCTGTGCCGGTAGCGCCCGGCCGCATTGGCCTGCCAGAACTCCACCAGCACGCCGGGGACGGGCCGCGCGCTGCCGTCCAGCACGCGGCCATGGACGATGATGCGCTCGCCCACCGGCGCGCCGCCGGCGCGGGCGTAGTTGCGCACCAGGTCGTTGTCGAGCGGGCCGATCTCATGCTGCCCGAAGGCCGGGCCGGTGACCTCCGACAAGGAATTCTGCAGCGAGAGCAGCGGGCGGTGCGGCGCGCGGAAGACGCTCGTCTTGTAGATCGGCGTCAGCGCCTGCGGATGCGCCGCCGTGTCGCGCGCGACGAATTCGCGGTCCGCGGTCATGTCTCGTCTCCTTGCTCAGCGCGCCGGCGGCAGGCCGAGGAGGCGTCGCGCCTCGGCGGCGGTGGCGACCGGGCGGTCATGCTCCGCGCACATCCGCGCCACATGGGCGACGAGCGCGGCGTTGGACGGCGCGAGCGTCGTGCGGTCCAGACGGATGTTGTCCTCGAGCCCGGTGCGGCAGTGCCCGCCCATCTCGAGCGCCCAGCGCGCCACCTCGAATTGGTGCCGGCCGATGCCGGCCGCCGTCCAGGTGGCGCCCGGCAGCAATTCGCGCAGCAGCTTCACCTCGAACTCCAGGATGTCGCGGCGCGGCGGCAGGGCGTGCTTCACGCCAAACACGAACTGCACATGCGGCGGCGGCAGGATCAGCCCCTCGGCCACGAGGTCGGCGGTGTTGGTCAGCATGGCGAGATCGAAGACCTCGATCTCCGGCTTGATGCCGCCGTCGCGCATCGTGACGGCGAGGCTGCGCACGAAGTCGGGCGGATTTTCGTAGACGATGGTCGGGAAGTTGACCGAGCCCGTGGCGAGCGAGGCCATGTCCGGCTTCAGGTGCAGCATCGCGCCGCGGGCGTCCAGCGCGCGGCCGCGCCCGCCGGTCGAGAACTGCACGATGATGTCCGGGCAGTGCTTGCGGATGCCGTCCTGGAAGGCGGCGAACTTCTCGGGGTCGCTCGACGGTGTCTCGTCGGCGTTGCGGACATGCACGTGCACGAGCGCGGCGCCGGCCTCATAGGCCGCATGCGTGCTCTCGATCTGCTCGGAAGTCGTCACCGGCAGCGCCGGATTGTCCTTCTTGCGCGGCACCGAGCCGGTGATCGCGACCGAGATGATGCAGGGTGCGCCTGGCATGTCGATCTTCCGCCTGGAGGGGGGCGGCGGCGGGTGGACCGCCGCCGCGCCGGCGTCATTCCGCGGTGATGCCGCGGACGCGGATCAGCTCGCCCCACTTCGCGACCTCGGCCCGGTAGTAGGCGGGCCACTGCTCCGGCGTGCCGGGGGTGGGGAAGATGGAGTTCTGGCGCAGCCGCTCGAGCACCTCGGGGTTGCGCATCACCGCATCCTTCGCCGCGGCGAGGCGTGCGATGATCGGCGCGGGCGTGCCGGCGGGGGCGAGCAGCGCGAAGTTGCTCGTCGCCTCGAAGCCCGGGAAGCCGCTCTCGGCGATGGTCGGCACGTCCGGGGCGAGGGGGTTGCGCGTCGGCGTGCTCACGCCGATCGCGGTGATCGTCCCCGCGGCCATCAGCGGCAGGGCGGTGACGCCATCCACCATCGCGACCTGCACCTCGTTCGTGATCAGCGCCTGCACGGCCGGCGCGCCGCCGCGATAGGTGACGTTCTCGATGCGGATGTCGGCGCTGCGCAGGAACAGCTCGGTCGCGAGATGCGCCGAGGACCCGGCGCCCGAGGAGCCGTAGGACATGCGCCCCGGTGCTTCCTTCGCGCGCGTGACGAGGTCGGCGATGGTGCGCACGCCGATCCGCGGGTTCACGCAGAGGAAGATCGGCGAGACCGCGAGCCGGCCGATGCCGACGAAGGCGGTGTCGTCGTCATAGCCGCGGTTCGGGAACAAATGGCGCGACATGGCGTAGGTGGAATTCACGCCGAGCAGCAGCGTCTGGCCGTCTGGCCGCGCGCGGGCGACCGAGGCGTGGCCGACCGTGCCGGAGGCGCCGGGGCGGTTGTCCACGACGAAGTTCCCACCGAGTTCGCGCGACAGGGCCTGCGCGACCACGCGGGCGACGAAGTCGGTCGAGCCGCCGGGCGCCCATGCGACGACGATGGTGACGGGGCGGTTGCCCGGATAGGCCTCCGTGCCCTGGGCCTGCGCCGCGCGCGGGCGCAGCGCGCTGCCGCCGGCGGCGAGAAGGGTGAGGGCCCCGAGGCCGAGGCGACGACGATCGAGCGACATTGCGCTGCTCCCTGAACGGTTTTCCCCACGCGGTCCCCGGCTGCGGCATGCATCCGAATTCCGCGTTGACGTGTATGTACTGGTTAGTACAAAATGCCGTCAAGCGAAAATCATGGCCCCGTCGATCGCGACGCAACGGGCCTGGGGAACACCGCCAATGACCCTGTGGGATGAACGCCCGCCACTCCTCGCCGGCCTGATCGGCAGCGGCATCGCCGGGTCCCGCACCCCCGCCATGCACGAACGCGAAGGCGCCGAGCAGGGGTTGCGGCTGGTCTATCGCCGCATCGACCTCGACGCGCTGCGCATCGGCGCGGACCGTCTGCCGGACCTGCTCCGCGCCGCCGAATGGATGGGCTTCGCCGGGCTGAACATCACCTATCCCTGCAAACAGGCCGTGCTGCCGCTGCTCGATGAGCTTTCGCCGGACGCAGCCGCGCTCGGCGCGGTCAACACGGTGGTGCTGAAGGATGGGCGACGGGTCGGCCACAACACCGACTGCACGGGCTTCGCCGCCGCCTTCCGCCGCGGCCTCCCCGATGTCCGGCGCGACAGCGTCGTCCAACTCGGCGCCGGCGGCGCGGGCTCGGCCGTCGCGCACGCGCTGCTGTCGGAAGGCGTCGGTCGGCTCCTGGTCTCGGACACCGATCGTGGCCGGGCCGGGGCGCTCGCCGCCGATCTCTCGGCCCGCTTCGGGGCCGGCCGGGCGGTGGCGTGCGAGGACCTTCCCGCCGCCATCGCCGCGGCCGACGGCGTGGTGAACTGCACCCCGGTCGGCATGGCCAAGCTGCCCGGCACGCCGCTGCCGCCGGGCCTCCTCCATCCCGCGCTGTGGGTGGCGGAGATCGTGTATTTCCCGCGCGAGACGGAACTGCTGCGCGCCGCGCGCGCGATCGGATGCCGCACGCTCGATGGCGGCGGGATGGCGGTCTTCCAGGCGGTCGGCGCCTTCAGGCTGTTCACCGGCCTCGAACCCGACGCGGAGCGGATGCTCCGCCACTTCGCCGGGATGCCGGTGGGCTGAAAGATGGAGCGCGCCGCGTCATGCCCACGGCGCCGCGGTTCAATCCCCCGGGCGCACGTAGCGAAGCACCGCTTCCGTGATCATCTGCCGGTGGCGCGCGGCGACCGCGGGCTGCCGTCCGTCCCGCCCGAAGATCGCGCGCAGCGTGTTGCGGTTCGAGACGCGGTAGAAGCAGAAGGAGGAGATGAGCATGTGCAGGTCCAGCGCATCGAGTCCCGGCCGGAACGCGCCCTCGCGTTCCCCGCGCGCGATCAGCGCGGCAAGGGTGCTGATCACCGCCGCGTTGCGCGCGCGGATGACGGGGGATGCTGCGACGTTGCGCGCCTCATGGATGTTCTCGACGCTGACGAGGCGAACGAATTCGGGATGCGCGGCGTGATGGTCGAAGGTCACCTCGACGATGCGCCGCAGCGCCTCGGCCGGTGGCAGCCCGTCGAGGTCGAGCGCCGCCTCCGCGTCCCGCATGCCGCCATAGGCGCGTTCCAGCACGGCCGCGTAGAGCTGCTGCTTCCCGCCGAAATAGTAGTAGATCATGCGCTTGGTCGTGCGCATCCGCGCCGCGATGTCGTCGACGCGGCCGCCCGCGAAGCCCTTCTCGCTGAACTCGGCCGTCGCGGCATCGAGGATCTCGAGGCGCGTGCGCTCCGGCGCCCGAACGCCGCGGCGCGGCGTGGGCGCTTCCTCAGCGGCGGGTTCGGGCCGGCTGGTGGATGGCATGCGAATGAACCCTCTGGTTCGTACATTGCCAATAGACTCCCGCCGGCCTGCCCGGCGCAAGGCCCTTCCCCCACGCCCGGTGCGACCACGCCCGACAATCCCGGAGACGCGACCCGATGACCGCGCGCCGCCCCGACCGCTCGATCGCCACCGTTTGCCTCTCGGGCTCGCTGCCCGACAAGCTCGAGGCCGCAGCCGCGGCGGGATTCGAGGGCGTGGAGATCTTCGAGAACGACCTCCTCACCTTCGACGGCACGCCCGCCGAGGTGCGCGCGATGTGCGAGGATCTCGGCCTCGCCATCACGATCTTCCAGCCCTTTCGCGACTTCGAGGGGATGCCGGAGGGGCTTCGCGTCCGTGCCATGGACCGCGCCGAACGCAAGTTCGACACGATGCAGGCGCTCGGGACGGATCTCCTCCTGGTCTGCTCCTCGGTCCATCCGGCCGCCCTGCCTGGCGCGGACCGCGCGGCGGCGGACCTGCGGGAGATGGCCGAGCGCGCCGCGAAGCGCGGCCTGCGCGTCTGCTACGAAGCGCTGGCCTGGGGACGGCATGTCAGCCGATGGCGCCAGGCCTGGGAGATCGTCCGCGCGGCCGACCATCCGGCGCTCGGCCTCTGCCTCGACAGCTTCCACACCCTCTCGCTCGGCGACGATGTCGACGACCTTGCCGCGACGGTGCCGCCGGAGAAGCTCTTCTTCCTCCAACTCGCCGACGCCCCGCGCCTGGCGATGGACGTGCTGTCCTGGAGCCGCCACCACCGGCTTTTTCCGGGCCAGGGCGAATTGCCGGTCGCGGACTTCCTGCGCGGCGTGATGGCGGCGGGCTATGCCGGGCCGCTTTCGCTCGAGATCTTCAACGACGAGTTCCGCGCCGCGCCGTCGCGGCGGATCGCGCGCGATGGGTTGCGGAGCCTGGCCTGGCTGGAGGAGCAGGTCGGCCTCGCCGAGCTTCCGGCGCTGCCCCGGCTCGCCGGCGTCGAATTCGTCGAGTTCGCGCTCGACCACGAGTCGCGGGAGGACCTTGCGCGCATGGCCGCGAGCCTCGGCTTCCGACGCGCAGGCATGCACCGCTCGAAGGATGTCGAGCTCTGGCGCAGCGGCGGCGCGAACCTCGTCCTCAACAGCGAACCCGACAGCGCGGCGAGCGAGCGCTTCGAGGCGCGTGGCCCCTGCGTCTGCGCCATCGCCTTCCGCCTGGACGATCCGGAGCGGCTGGTCGCGCGCGCGGAGGCGCTGTCATACCCGGTCTGGCGGGAACGCATCGGTGCGGGAGAGCGCCGCATCCCGGCGGTGCGCGCGCCCGACGGCACGCTGGTCTACCTGGTGGCGGACCTCGCGGAGGGCGAGAGGCCGATCTGGGAGGATGACTTCCATCTCGAACAGGATCGCGCCGACGGGGGCTTCCTCGGGATCGATCATGCCGCGCAGGCGGTCGCACCGGGGCTGATGGACAGTTTCGCGCTGTTCTATCGCGCGCTGTTCGGCATGGAGCCCGATGCGCCGTGGGAACTGCCGGACCCCTACGGCCTCGTCAGGTCGCGCGCTTTCGTGGGCGGGCAGGGCGCGGTGCGATTGCCGCTGAACGTGTCCGAGAGCGGGCGGACGGGCACCGGGCGCTTCGTCTCGGCGCTCGCGGGCGCGGGCGTGCACCACATCGCCTTCGCCGCGGCCGATGCGGCGGAGGCGGCCGCGGGCGCCGTCGCGCGCGGCGCGCCGCTGCTCGAGATTCCTGCCAACTACTACGAGGATCTCGGCGCGCGGATCGGGCTGGAGGAGGAGGAGCTGGCCGGGCACGCGGCCCACCATCTGCTGTATGACCGCGACGCGGCGGGCGGGGAGTTCCGCCACGCCTACACCCACGCCTTCCGCGACCGGTTCTTCTTCGAGATCGCGGCGCGCGGCGGCGGGTATGCGGGCTTCGGCGCGGCCAATGCCGCGGTGCGGATGGCCGCACAGCGCAAGACGCCGCGAAGCCGGGGCGACGCCGGCGGCGAGCAGTAGCGCCGCCGCCCGGCGATCGGCCTCCTGCGTGGGACAGGGCAGGGCGCTCGTTCCGCAGCGCCGCGTCGCACGGCTTTGCAACCCCTCCATCCGGTCGTAGGGTTGGTTACAAGCGGTAGCCAAATCCGCCACGCGCCATTGCACGGCCGAACGGAAGGAGGGTTCCCATGCTTATCCGCACGCTCCTGGCATGCCTGTTTTCGTGGGCGGCGTGGCCTGTCGCGGCCCAGTCGTTTCCCGATCGGCCGATCCGCGTCATCGTGCCGGTCAGCCCGGGCGGCGGCACCGACATCTTCGCGCGCAAGCTCGTCGAACTGATCGGCGCCTCGCTCGGCCAGCCGATCATCGTCGAGAACCGTGCCGGCGCCAGTGGCACGATCGGCACCCAGGCTGTTCTCGACTCCCGTCCGGACGGGCATACGCTCGGCTTCGTCTGGAACACGCCCATCACCGCGGCGCCGCATACGCTCGGCGCGCGGTATCGGATGGACAGCTACACGCCCGTCATGCGCGTCGGCTACTCGCCCTTCGCGATCTGCGCCCGGCCGGACTTTCCCGCGTCCAACCTGCAGGAGATGGTGGCGCGCATCCGCGCCAATCCCGGCCAGTACACCTGGGGCAACGAAGGCATGGGCGGCGTCATGCATCTGGGCGTCGAGCGCGTGTGGCGCCGGCTCGGGCTCGAGCTGACGGCGGTGCCCTTCCAGGGCGCGGGCCAGACGCTGCCGGCCTTCCTCGGCGGGCACATCACCTTCTATGGCGGCTCGCTGACGGGCGCGGTTCCGGCGCTTCGTGCCGGCACGGCGAAATGCCTGATGCTGACCACAGCGGACGGGTCCCCCGAGGCGCCAGGCAGCCAGGGGCTGGCGGCGCTTGGCCTCACGGACATGGCGATCACCATCTGGTGGGGCCTGATCGCGCCGAGCGGCGTGCCGGCCGATCGGCTCGAACGCCTGACCGCGGCCTTCACCGAAGCCGCGCGGCACCCGGACTTCGCGACGCTGATGCAGCAGCAGGCCGCGGTGCTGAACATCGAGACCGGCGAGGCCTTCGCCCGCTCGATCCGCGCGGAATATGAGGCGCTGGGTACCGTCGCCCGGCAGCTGAACCTGCTGCGATAGGCCGACCGATGCGCAACACGCTGGAGCTTTCCCACGACGCGATGCTCGCGCTCAGCCGCGTGGCGTCGGAAGCCTCGGCGGCCGAGGGCCCCGAGGAGGCCCTGTGGAGCGTGACGCGGACACTGCCCGCGCTGCTGGGCGACCCTTCCGCCGCGCTCGCGCCGCGGGCCTATCGCGACGATCCGCAGCCTGCTGTCACCAGCGCCTGCGCCGTCTTCCTGCGCATGCCGGATGGCCGGCATCACATGATCAGTGCGCCGGTGAACTTCCCGCCCGAGCAACACCACGAACTGGTGGACATCGAACTCGGCCATCCCGGGCATGTCGCTGTGACATGCCGGTCGATGGTGCTGCACGACACGACGCTGCATGCGAGTTTCGTGAAGATCCTGCAGGCCTTCCGGGCCGGCTCCTCGATGTTCACGCCGATGCTGTGGAAGGATGCCTATCTGGGCGTGATCATCTGCGCGAATGCGGCCCGCGGCACCTTCGGCGAGCGCGACCTTGTCGTGCAGACGGCCTTCGCGGGGCTGGCCGCCGCGCTGTTCGTCGCACATGGCGGGCCAGCCTGGCTTGCCGGCATCGATACCTCGGCCCTGCCGGTGCGCCGCACCGGCAACTGATCCGCGTCAGGGCGGCGGGAGCTGCCGCCACGGTGCCGCCCGCTCATAGGCCTCGGCGAGGTCGAGCAGCAGTTCCTCGCGGAACGCCGCGCCCACCAGCTGCAACCCGGTCGGCAGACCGTCGACCTGGGCGGATGGGACCACGATGGCCGGCAGCGCCGCGAGGTTGATGACGGTGGAATAGATCGCCGCGGCGCGCGGGCCCGCCGCCACGCCCGCTACGAGATCGGGGCCGGGTGCCTCCCGCGGCCAGGGCAGCACGGCCGAGGACGGCGTCGCGACGGCATCGACGCCCGCGATCCAGTCCCCGAGTTCGCCCCGCAGGACGGCGATGCGGTCGAGCGCGCGGAGATAGTCGGTCGCGGGCATCGCCAGGCCCACCTCCGCCTGGGCGCGGATCGCCGGCGTGACGAGCCCTTCCCAGCCGGCATGGCCGGACACCGCCCGCGCGACGCCGACGGCCGAGATGGTCGAGAACAACGCGCCGACCTCGTCCGGGTCCCAGGGCGCCGGCACCTCCTCGACCTCGTGGCCGAGGCTCCGCAGCACGGCGAGGGCGCCGTCGAAGGCGGCGAGCACGCCGGGATCGATCGGCGCCGCGCCGCATCGGCGCACCGCACGGATGCGCAGCCGAGCGGGCGTCGCCGCCACGGGCCGCGCATCGCCCATCACGGCGAGGGCGGCGCGAAGGTCGCGCACGCTGCGCGCGATCGGGCCGATCACCTGGAAGTCCGTGGCGAGGGGCGGGAAGCCCCAGCGGCGCGGCACGCGTCCCGGTGTCGGCTTGATCGTCGCGACGCCCGCATGCCCCGCCGGGCGCCGCAGCGACCCGCCGGCGTCGGTGGCCACGGCGATCGGCCCCATGCCGGCGGCGACCGCCGCGACGGCGCCGCCGCTCGATCCACCGGGCTGGCGATCGGGCGCCCAGGGATTGCCCGTCGAGCCGAACAGCGGATTCTTCGTGAAGCCGGCAAGCGCCAGCTCCGGCGTGTTGGTCTTGCCGAGGATCACCGCGCCCGCGGCGCGCAGCCTGGCCACGGGAAGGTCGTCGCGCGGCGCGACGTGGTCAGCGTGCAGATTGCTGCCCCATGTCGCGCGGAGGCCGCCGACGAACAGGTTGTCCTTCACCGTGATGGGCACGCCGTCGAATGGCCCGAGCGGCGCGCCTGACCGCCAGCGCGCGGCGCTCGCCGCCGCGGCCGCGCGCGCGCCGGGTTCGTCCAGCGTCACGATCGCATTCAGCGCCGGGTTCGTCGCCGCGATCCGCTGGAGGCAGGAGTCCAGCGCCGCGACGGGATCGAGCCGGCCCGACCGGTAGGCGGCGACAAGGTCCGTCGCGTCGAGCGGCCAGGCCGCGGCCTCCGTCACGGGAACCAGGCCACGGCGCGCACGGGGCTGCCGGTTCCGGCGCGGATGCGCAGCGGGAAGGCGATGAAGCGGAAGCGCCCGCGGCCGACGACCTTGTCGAGGTTCACCACGCCCTCGTAATGCGTGAAGCCGAGGTCGCGGCAGACGTGATGCACCTCGAAATTGTTCCGTCCCGGCCGGCCCGGGCTGACGGATTCGACGGTGAAGGCGGTGATGCCCTTGCGCCCGAGCCAGGTCGCGCTGTCCTTCGTCAGGCCCGGGAAGTCGGTGATGTAGCCCTCCGTCCCCGCCGCGCGCTTGTAGAAGCCGGTGTAGAGCAGCACGGTGTCCTTCGGCTGGATGGTCACGCCAGCCTTGCGCTCCGCCGCCTCGAGATCGGCGATGGTGATGTCGGTACGGTCCGGGTTGTGCGTGAGATCGAGGCAGACGGCCTCGGTGAAGAAGGTCTCGAGCGGCATCTCCTCGATCGTCCTGGCACCGGGGCGGTCGTCGAAATGCACCGGCGCGTCGACATGCGTGCCGCCATGGTCGCCCATGTGCAGCACCATGGTCGCGGAGGAGAATTCGTAGCCATCGGCCACGCGCTTCTCCTCATGCGTGCTGAACGGATAGACCTCGATCGTCGGGTGGTTCACGAGCCGCTGCATCTTGTGATGGATCTCGCGGCTGAGATCGATGAGTTCCACGGCGTCCTCCGCTGGGTCCGATATCCTTGCCGACGGTAATTAATTGCCAGGGGCCCATCAAGCCGCGCTCTCCGTCGCGAGCGCGAGCGGCCTGCGCAGGACGAATTCCTCGATCGCCAGGAGTTCGGTCGCCTGCAGGTAGTCGATGACGGACACGCGCAGTGGCGGGGGCTTCGTCCCGACGCGCGCATGCGCGCGCGAAAGGCCCTTCTCGATGCCGGCGACGAAGGCCGGCGCTCCGGCGAGCGGACCGCCCAGCAGGATCCGCCGCGGCGCGAGGACGGATGCGATGTCGAACAGCCGCTCCCCGAGCAGGTCGCCGGCTGCGCTCATCGTCTCGGCCACGGGCGGGTCGGCGGCCCGTGCCACGGCGTCGCGCAGCACCTCGGGGCGCATCTCGTCCCAGCCCTGGCGCGGTGCGTCCGCGGACAGGCCGGAGAGGCGGCGGAGGATGCCGTAGCCCGCGGCCTCGGCCATCAGGCAGCCTCGCGCGCCGCAGACGCAGCGACCCGTCCCGCCGGCGACCGGCACATGCCCTGCCGTTCGCTCGTCGCCGCCGGTGCGGATCGGCTGCCCGTCGAGCATCACGCTGATGCCCAGGCCGAAGGCGACATGGACGACCAGGCTCGCGCCGGCCATGTCGTCGCCGCCGTCGCGCATCGCGCGATGCGCCTCGGCCAGCCCAAAGGTGTTGCCGATCGTCTCCACGACGCCCGGGATGCGGAGCCTCTCGGTGAGATCGACCGACGGGCTCCTGCCTTCGAGGACGGAGAGGGAGGAGGCGGCGACACGTCCCGACCCCTGTTCGACCGCGCCGGCCGTCGCGACCGCGAGGCCGAGGACGCGCTGCCGGGGAATCCTTGTCCGCGCAAGCAATCCACGGATCGCGGCGACGACGTCGTCGACCAGCCGCGGATATTGCCGAGGCAAGGCGAGCGGCAGGGCGGCCTCCGCGCGGCGTCGCCCTGCCAGGTCGACGATCGAGACCCGGCGATCCGAGATGGTGAGGCTGACGGCGACGAAGGCCGCGCCGTTCCCATCCGGGGCGAGCTGGACCTGTCGCCGGCCTCGCTGCCCGGGGCCGCCAGGCACTTCCTTGCCTTCGCGCACCAGGCCCGCCTCGATCAGGTCGCGGGTGATGCGTGAGACGGCGGCATCGGTCAGTCCGATGCGCGCGGCGATCTCGGTGCGGGAGGAGCCTGGCGCGCCGATGATCCGGCGCAGGACAAGCGCGAGGTTGTGATCGCGCAGGGCGGCCACGCTGGCGCCATGGGAACGAAGGTCCATGCGGGACGCTACCGTGGAACCTCCGTCCCGCGCCAGGACGGCGCACCGCGGGCCGCCCGGTCCGGACCGGCCGCGCCCCACGTCCGGCGCGGCCATTGACGCCTTCGTGGAAACGTTTCACCGTTCCGCGGCGGCGGCTGAGATCGCCGGGAGGAAACGGGCTTGAAGCGCATAGGGATCGACGTGGGCGGCACCTTCACGGATGTCGTCCTCATCGAGGAAGATGGTCGCGTCCATACCGCGAAGGTGCCGACGACGCCCGCCGACCGGGTGGTCGGTGCCATCGCGGGCTTCCGGCGCATCCTCGAGGTCGCGGGCTGCGGCCCGGCCGAGATCGGCTTCATCGGCCACGGATCGACCATGGCGACCAACATGGTCGTCGAGGGCACGGGCGCGCCGACCGCGCTGCTCGCCACGCGCGGGTTCCGCGACCTTCTCGAACTGCGCCGCATCGCGCGGCACGACCGCGCCGACCTCTATGACCTGCAGTTCGACAACCCGAAGCCGCTCGTGCCGCGCCGCTGGCGCTACGAGGTGCCGGAGCGGCTGGACTGGCGGGGCAATGTCGTCCAGCCGCCGGACGAGGCCGTCTTGCGGGAGATCGCCGCCCGCATCGCCCGCACCCCGGTCGAGGCCGTCGCGATCGCCTTCCTGCACGCGCAGGTCAATCCGGACCATGAGCGCCGCGCCGCGGACATCCTGCGCGCCGCGCTGCCGGGCCTGTTCGTCACCTGCTCGCACGAGGTGAACCCGCAGCAGGGCGAATACGAGCGCACCAGCAGCACCGTGATGAACGCCATGCTCGGCCCGGTCTGCGCGCGCTACATCCACGCCTTCCGCGACGGCCTCGCGGCCGAGGGCTTCGGCGGCGAGCTGTTGTTCATGGGCTCGAATGGCGGCCTGGCCGAAGCCGCGACGGTGGCGGCGCGGCCCGTCCTGCTGCTGGAATCCGGCCCGGCCGGTGGCGTGAGCGCGGCGATGCGCCTGGCCGAGGCGACGGGGCGCGGCGACGCCATCCTGGGCGACATGGGCGGCACCACCTTCGACGTCTCCCTGATCCGCGACGGGCGTCCGGAGCTGCGGACCCAGGCGCTGCTGCACAGCTACGCCGTGCGCACGCCGAGCATCGACATCGACAGCATCGGCGCCGGCGGCGGCTCCATCGCCTGGGTGGATGCCGGCGGCGGCGTCCGCATCGGGCCGCAGAGCGCGGGCGCCGATCCCGGCCCGGCCTGCTACGGGCGCGGCGGCACGCGCCCGACCGTCACCGACTGCAACCTGCTGCTCGGCCATATCGACGGGGAGACCTTCCTCGACGGCGCCTTCCGCCTCGATCGCGCGGCGGCCGAGGCCGCGGTGGGCGAACACCTCGCGCGGCCGCTGAACCTCGGCGTGCTGGAAGCCGCGCACGCCGTGCGCGCGGTGGCGAACGCGCTGATGGCGCAATCCATGCGGCTGCTGACGGTCGAACGCGGGCACGATCCGCGCGGCTTCGACTATTTGTGCTACGGCGGCGCGGGCCCCGTGCATGCCATCGACCTGGCGCGGGAACTGGAGATGGCCCGCGTCGTCGTGCCGCCCGCGCCGGGCCTGTTCAGCGCGCTCGGCATGGTGCTGGCCGACCGGCAGGCGGATCGCCAGGCGGCGGTGGAACGGCTGCTCGACGCCGTGGATGCGTCCTGGCTCGCCGATCTCTACGCGCGCCTCGAGGACGACATCGCGCGCGACCTGCCGCGCGACCCGGCGATTCCGCGCAGCATCCGGCGCAGGCTCGACTGCCGCTACGCCGGACAGCCGGATTCGATCCTGGTCGACCTGCCCTCCCTGGACGTCGCGGCGATCCGCGCTGCCTTCGAGGAGGCGCATGAGCGGCTGTGGAACTTCACCAAGCCGGACCAGCCGGTTCTGCTGAACAACATCCGCATCGAGGCGCGCGCCGAGACCGGCTGGCGTGGGCCGCTGCGCTTCGCCGAGCCGATCGCCGCGCCCGCGCCCTGGCGGCGCCGCAAGGTGGCGATGGGCGGCGGGATGCAGGACCTGCCGGTCTGGCGCCGCCGCGACCTGCCGCCCGGCTTTGCGCTGTCGGGCCCCGCGGTGGTCGAGGAAGCGAGCAGCAGCCTGGTGCTCGGCCCCGGCGACCGCGCCGAGATCGCCGACGGCGCGCTGCTCGTCGTCACCCTCGCCCCGGCGGAGGCCGCGTGATGGACATCGTCACCTACGAGATCCTGCGCTCGAGCCTCTATGCGACGGCGCGCGAGATGAAGCTCGCCATGATGCGCACGGCCGGCAGCCCGATCGTGCATTCCGGCGGCGATGCATCCGCCGCCGTGTTCGACGCGGAGATGCAGCTCGTCGCGCAGGGCAACGACATCCCGACCATGCTTGGTTCCGCGGTGATCTCGACGCGCGCCTCGGTCGAGGCGATCGGCCGAGACCGCCTGCGCCCGGGCGACGTCATCGTCAGCAACGACGTCTATCTCGGCGGCGGCAACCACCAGCCGGACGTGCAGTTCACGCGCCCGGTCTTCGTCGATGGCGCGATCGTCGCCTTCGTCATGACCCGCGGGCATTGGAGCGACATCGGCGGGCAGCTGCCGGGCTCCTACACCACCCAGACCTGGGACGTCTTCGCCGAGGGCATCCGCATCCCGCCCGTGCTGCTCTATCGCGACGACCGGCCGGTCGAGGATCTGATGACGATCATCCTGCAGAACACGCGGGACCCCGCGGTGCGGCTGCTCGATGTCCAGTCGCAATACGCCGGCTGCGTGGTGGGGGACCGCCGCATCGCGGCGATCGCGCGCCGCCATGGCCCCGCCGCGCTCGCCGAGGCCATGCGCCGCGCCCTGGACCATTCCGAACGCCTGATGCGGGAGGCGATCCGCGCCATCCCCGACGGCACCTATGAGGCCGAGGACGAGCTCGAGCCCGTCTCCGGCCCGCCGGGCTGGCCCACAGCGCCGATCCCGCTGCGCGTGAAGGTGACCAAGGCCGGTGAATCCATCCATTTCGACTATGCCGGCACGGGCGCGCAGACGCGCGGCGGCATCAACTGCCCGCTGTCCGTCACCTGCAACAGCACCTGGTTCACGGTGAAGGCCATCACCGACGTCACCATCCCGATCAACCAGGGCTGTTACCGGCCGGTCACGATCGCGGCCCCAGAGGGCAGCGTGGTGAATTGCAGCTTCCCCGCGCCGGTGGTGGCGGGGAACACCGAGACGTCGCCACGCATCATCGACCTGCTGCTCAAGGCGCTTGCCCCGGCCATGCCGGACCGCGTCGTCGGCCAGAGCAATTGCGGCGCCTTCTCCGGCCTGTTCGGCGGCATGGACCCGGACGAGGCGCGGGTGGCGGCGACCGGTCGGCGCTATGTCGGCGTCATCGACCCGCATGCCGGCGGCATGGGCGCGCGCGCGACGAAGGACGGCGTCAACGGCGTGCGCGTCTACGTCGGCAATGCTGGCAGCACCTCGGTCGAGATCATCGAGCAGACCTCGCCGCTGACGGTCGAGGAATGGTCCCTGGTGCCCGATACCGGCGGCGCGGGCGAATGGCGGGGCGGGCTCACCTCCCGCCGCGTCTATCGCGTGGGCTACGGCGAAGCGACCTTCACCGCCTGCGGGGAGCGCGGCATCCATCCGCCGCTCGGCCAGTTCGGCGGCGCGGCGGGCTCCACCTTCGTCTGCGAGGTGCGCCGCGGTGAGGCCGTGACGCATGTGCCCGCCAAGGGCAGCCACGAAATCGTCCATGCGGGCGACGTGGTGCTGCTGCAGCCGGCGGGCGCCGGCGGCTACGGCGATCCGCGCCGGCGCGACCGCGCGCGATTGCTGGACGATCTGAAGGATGGCTACGTCACGCCCGAAGCCCTGACGCGGGACTACGGCCTGACGCCGCAGGACGCCGCGGCGCTGTGCGTGGAGGCCGCCGATGTCTGACGCGCTGCCGCTCGCCGGGCGCTTCGTGGTCGAGATCGGCCACAGCCTGGCCGGCCCCTTCGCCGGCGCCATCCTGGCCGATCTCGGCGCGACCGTCCTCAAGGTCGAGGCGGCCGGGAAGGGCGACCATGCGCGCGGCTGGGGCCCGCCCTTCGTGGATGGGGCCGCGGCGCTGTTCCACGCGGTCAACCGCGGCAAGCTCGGCGTCGTCGCGGAACTGCGGGACCCGGCCACGGCCGCGGCGCTGCGGCAACTCATCCTCGACCGCGCGGATGTCGTGCTGCAGAACCTCAAGGTCGGCACGCTGGAAGCGGCCGGGCTGGGCGCGGAGCAGCTGATCGCGGCGAAGCCGTCGCTGATCATGTGCAACATCGGCGCCTTCGGCCGCGTCGGGCCGCGGCGGGAGGAGCCGGGCTACGACCCGCTGATCCAGGCGGCCTCCGGCCTGATGGACATGAACGGCCATCCCGGCGCGCCGCCCGCGCGCGTGCCTGTGGCGCTGAACGACCTCGGCACCGGCGTCTGGGCCGCGCTCGGCATCGTCTCGGCGCTGCTGCGGCGCGAAAGGGATGGGCGCGGCGGCGTGGTGGATGTGTCGTTGTACGAAACCGCGCTGGCCTGGATGACGGTGCCGGTCGCCGACCTGCTCGCCGGCGGCCCCGCGCCGCAGCGCTACGGATCAGGCGTGTCGAACATCGTGCCATACCAGACCTTCGCCGCCGCCGACGGCACGCTGCTGGTCGCCGCGGGCAACGACCTGCTGTTCGGCCGGCTGTGCCGCGTGCTGGACCTCGCCGGCCTCGCGGAGGATGCGCGCTTCGCGACCAATGGCGCGCGGGTCGAGAACCGCGACGCGCTGATCCCGCTGCTGGCGGGCGCGATGGCGCGGCGGACGCTCGCCGAACTCTCCGCCGCGCTCCGTGAAGCCGGCATTCCATGCGGGCCCGTGCAGGACGTGGCGCAGGCGCTGGCGGACCCGCAGACCGCCGCGCTCGGGATCGTCTCCGCCCTGCCGGGCGGTGGGCCGAGCACGGTCGGCCTGCCGATCTCCTTCGATGGCCGGCGCCCCGCCCCCGCCGGGCCGGCGCCGCGCCTGGGCGAGCACCAGCACCTGCTCCGTGCGTGCGAGGAGGAAAAGGCATGACGCATCCGCTCGTGGCGAAGGCCTGGGAGACGCTGCGCGTCGAGGAGCCGGAGCCCGGCCTGCTCGTCGTCACGCTGAACCGGCCGCACCGTGCCAACGCGATGAACACGACGCTCGGGGAGGAGCTGATCGCCCTGTTCGGCACGCTGGAGGCCGCGCCGCATGCCTGCCAGGCGGTTGTCCTGACCGGCGCGGGCGATCGCGCCTTCTGCGCGGGCGCCGACCTCGCCGAACGCAACGGCATGGACGACGAGGCCTTCGCGCGCCAGCACTACATGTTCGAGCGCATGATGCGCGCGCTGCTCGCCTGTCCCGTCCCGCTGATCGCCGCGGTGAACGGCGCGGCCTTCGCGGGCGGGCTGGAACTCGTGCTGTCCTGCGACTTCGCCTATGCGGTCGAGGGCGCGCGCTTCGCCTTCACCGAGGTGACGCGGGGCATCATGCCCGGCGGCGGCGGCACGCAGCATCTGCCGCGCAGCATCGGCGCGCGGCGTGCGAAGGAGATCATCTTCACCGGCGCGCACTTCACCGCCGAGGAGGCGCTGGCCTGGGGCATCGTCAACCGCCTGGTTCCGCCGGGCGAGGTGCTCGCGCAGGCGCTCGCCACCGCGCGGCGCATCGCTGCCAATGCGCCGGTCGCCATCCGCCAGGCCAAGAAGGCCATCGACCACGGCCTGCAGGCCGATCTGCGCACCGGCATGCAGATGGAGATCGAGGCCTACTACCAGTTGATCCCCACCCAGGACCGGCGGGAGGGGATCGCCGCCTTCAACGAGAAAAGACCGCCGCGCTTCACCGGGCGATGAGCGGGCAGAACGGGACACAGGAGGAAGCCATGACCATCACCATCAATCGCCGTGCCGCGCTTGCCGCGGCGCTCGCCATCCCCGCGCTCGCGCGGCCGTCGCTCGGACAGGCGCCGTGGCGCGCGACGCGTCCCGTGCGCGTCGTCGTCCCCTTCCCGCCGGGGGGTGCGACGGACATGCTGGCGCGGCTGATCGCCCAGGGCCTCGGGGAGAAGCTCGGCCAGCCGCTGGTCATCGAGAACCGGCCGGGCGCCAATGGCGTGGTCGCGACGCAGAACCTGCTCGGTTCCCCGGCCGATGGGCACAGCCTGATCCTCGCCACTGCCGACACGCACACGGTGCTGCCGGCGGCCAATCCGCGCCTGCCCTACAACGTCGCCGAATTCGTTCCCGTCAGCGGCATTGCGAGCGTGGTCTTCGCACTGGTCGCCCGGCCGGGCCTGCCGGTGGACAACGTGCAGCAGCTTGTCGAGCTGGCGCGCCGGGCGCGTCCGCCGCTCAACTACGCGTCCTATGGCTATGCCAGCGTCTCCCACGTGGCGGGCGAGGTGTTCCGCTCGGCGATCGGCGCCGAGATGACGCATGTGCCCTATCAGGGCGCCGGGCCTGGCGTGCTCGCCATCACCGCCGACCAGGTGGACGTCATGATGGTCCCGGTCGCGGTCGCGAACCCGCAGCGCCCCCGCCTGAAGATGCTGGGCGTGGCGGCGGCGCAGCGCTTCGCCCTGGTGCCCGACGTGCCGACGCTGACCGAGCAGGGCATCCCCGTCCTGGCCGATGCCTGGATCGGGCTGCTCGCCGCGCCGCGCACGCCCGCGCCGGTGGCCGAGGCCATCCACGCCGCGGTGTCCGAGGTGCAGCAGACGGCGGCCTTCCAGGAGACGCTGCGCACGAACGGATTCAGCAGCCTGGGCTACGGCCCCGCGGCCTACGCCACCTTCCTGCGCGCCGAATCCGAGCGCTGGGGCCGCGCGGTGCGCGACGGCAATATCCGCGTCGAGGGCTGAAGGCCCGATGGCTTGCCCCTCGCCGCCACGCGACCTACAGGTGCCGGGGTGCCGTCGGCGCGCGGCCGGCGGCGAGGGGGGAAGTCATGGCCGGGTCCCGCGGCGCGGGCGGATGCGCGAAGCCGACCATACGCGACGTGGCGCAGGCGGCCGGTGTCGGGATCGGCACCGTTTCGCGCGTCATCAACGGACATCCGAATGTCGGGGCTGCGCTGCGCGACCGCGTGGCGAGCGCGATCGCGGCACTCGGCTTCACGCCCGACACCGCGGCGCAGAGCCTGCGCGGCGGCCAGTCCCGTACCTTCGCCTGCGTGGTCCGCGACCTGACCGTCCCGGTGCTGGCAAGCTTCGTCGACCAGATGCAGCAGGAACTGGACGCGAAGGGCTACAGCCTCCTCGTCGCGTCCTCCTACCACGCCTTCGCGCGGGAACAGGCGCTGCTGGCGAGCTTCGCCCGCCGGCGGGTGGACGGGCTAGTGATCGCTACTTCCTCCGAGCGCGACCGCCGGCTGCTCAAGCTGCTGCGCGAGGCGCCGATGCCGGTCACGCTGCTCGACCGCGCGCGGCCGGAGAGCCTGGACAGCGTGAAGGTGGACCATGCGGCGGGGACGCGGGCGGCGATCGCGCACCTGCTGGCGCTCGGCCATCGCAGGATCGCGGTGATCTCGGGCGCCGAGATGGTCAGCCCGGTCAGCGAGCGCCTGCGCGGCGTGCGGGAAGCGCATGCGGCGCTCGGGCTGTCGCTCGACCCTGCGCTGGTCCGGCTCGGCTCCTTCGCCACCGCCTTCGCCGAGCGCGAAGCGGCGCTGCTGCTCGAACTGCGAGACCCGCCGACCGCCTTCTTCGTCGCCGGCACGGCGCTGCTGCCGGGCCTGCTGCGCGCGCTGCAGGCCCGCGGCCTCGGCATCCCGCAGGATGTATCGGTCGTCGCGGGCGCGGAGAGCGAGCTGGCGGAGTTCCACGTCCCGGCGATCTCGGTCGTGCAATGGGACCACGGCGTGCTCGGCGCCATGGCCGCGCGCTTCCTGCTGCAGCGCATCGAGCAGCCCGGCCTGCCGCCGCAGCGCGCGCTCGGGCCGACGACCTACGTCCCCAGGGGATCCTGCGCGCCGCCGCGGTGACCGGAGGCGCCGCGCCATGGCGCTGATGGTCTATCTCAACCGGGTGCAGTTCGGCTTCGGCGCGCTGGCCGAGACGGCCGAGGAACTGCGCCTTGCCGGCATCCGCCGCCCGCTGGTCGTGACCGATGCGGGGGTGCGCGCCGCGGGGTTGCTGGACCGGCTGCTCGGCGAACTGCCCGCAGACACGGCGGCGGCGGTGTTCGACGCGACGCCCCCCAATCCGGACGAGGCCGCGGTGCATGCGGCGGTCGCGCTGTACCTGTCCTCCGGTGCGGATGGCGTGCTCGCGCTGGGCGGAGGCTCGCCGCTCGACCTTGCCAAGGCCGTCGCGCTCGCCGCGACCCATGATGCGCCGCGGCTCGCGCCCTATGCGGTGGTGGAAGGCGGCCTCGCGCGCATTACCGCCGCCGCGGCACCGATCGTCGCCGTGCCGACCACGGCGGGGACTGGCAGCGAGGTCTCGCGCGGCGCGCTCATCATCCTCGATGATGGGCGCAAGGTCTCGATCGGCAGCCCGCATCTGATCCCGCGCGCGGCGATCTGCGCCCCGGAGCTGACGCTGGGGCTGCCGGCGGGGCTGACGGCCGCGACCGGCATGGACGCGATGGCGCATTGCATCGAGACGCTGTGCTCGGCGCGCGAGAACCCGATCGCCGACGCCATCGCGCTGGACGGCCTCGGCCGCGCCTGGCGGGCCTTGCCGCGCGCGGTGGAAAACGGCGCGGACCGGGATGCGCGCAAGGAGATGATGCTTGCCTCGATGCAGGGCGCGCTCGCCTTCCAGAAGGGGCTCGGCGCGGTGCATGCGCTGTCGCACGCGCTTGGTGCGCTGCCTGTCCGGCCGCATCACGGCACGCTCAACGCGCTGCTGCTGCCGCCGGTGCTGCGCTTCAACGCGCCGGAGATCGGCGGCGTGGTTCCCCGCCTTGCGCAGGCTGTCGGCGTCGCGCCGACGGCGGATGCCCTGGCCGACGCGATCGCGGCGCTGAACCGCCGCATCGGCCTGCCCGGCAGCCTCGCCGCCATGGGCGTTCCGAACGAAAGCCTGCCCGCCGTCGCGGCCGCCGCGATGCGCGACCACCACCACCAGACCAACCCGCGCCGCGCGGAGGAAGGCGACTACCTGCGCCTGCTGCGCGCCGCCCATGCCGGAGGATGAGCGCAGCCATGCCGCCCGAGGATGCCGATGCGCCGCGCACCATGTTCGAGAAGATCTGGGACCGCCACCGCGTGCTGGAACGGCCGGACGGGCAGGTGCTGCTCTATGTCGACCGGCACCTGATCCACGACGGCAGCGAGCCCGCCTTCGAGATGCTGCGCCGCCGGGGCCTGAAGCCCCGCGCGCCGGAACGCATCTTCGGCACGCCCGACCACTACGTGCCGACCGACACGCGCGACGTCGCCGCCATCCCCGATCCCGCCTTGCGCGCGATGGTCGAGACGCTGGAGCGCAACGCGGCCGAGCACGGCATCCGCCTGTTCGGCCTGCAGGACGCGGGGCAGGGGATCGTCCATGTCATCGGGCCGGAACAGGGGCTGAGCCAGCCCGGCCTGCTGATGGTCTGCCCCGACAGCCACACCTCGACCCATGGCGCGCTCGGCGCGCTCGCCTTCGGCATCGGCATGACCGAGGTGGCGCATGTGCTGGCGACGCAGACGCTCTGGCAGCGCAAGCCGGCGACGATGCGCATCACGGTGGATGGCGAACTCGGCGCGGGCGTGACGGCGAAGGACGTGATCCTGCACATCATCGCGACGATCGGCGCCGCGGGTGCGGCGGGGCATGTCATCGAATACGCCGGCAGCGCGATCCGTGGCCTGTCGATGGAAGGGCGGCTGACGCTGTGCAACATGTCCATCGAGGCCGGCGGCCGCGCGGGCATGGTGGCGCCGGACGAGACGACCTTCGCCTACCTGAAGGGCCGGCCCTACGCGCCGCAGGGCGCCGAATGGGATCGCGCCGTGGAACGCTGGCGCTCCTTGCCGAGCGACGCCGGCGCGCGCTTCGACCGGGAAGTCGCGATCGACGCGACCGATATCTCGCCGACCGTCACCTGGGGCAATTCGCCGCAGGATGCGGTCGCCGCCGATGGCCATATTCCCGACCCGGCGCAGGAGCCCGATCCCGAGCGCCGCGCCGCCATGGCCGATGCCTTCGCCTATATGGGCCTCGCGCCAGGGATGCCGGTCGAGGCGCTGCGCATCGACCGCGTCTTCATCGGGTCCTGCACCAACGGACGGATCGAGGACCTGCGCGCCGCCGCGGCCATCGCGCACGGGCGCCGCGTGGCCGATGGCGTCACCGCCTGGGTCGTGCCCGGCTCCGCGCCGGTGAAGCGGCAGGCGGAAGCCGAGGGCCTCGACCGTGTCTTCACCGCGGCGGGCTTCGCCTGGCGGGAGGCCGGCTGCTCCATGTGCCTCGGCACGAATGGGGAGATCGCCGCGCCGGGCGAAAGGGTCGCGGCCACCTCCAACCGCAATTTCCGCGGCCGCCAGGGTCCGGGCGTGCGCACCCACCTGATGAGCCCGGCCATGGCCGCGGCCGCCGCGGTCAGCGGCCACATCGTCGACGTGCGCCGGCTGGCGGGGGGCTGAACAGGATGGAGCGCTTCACCACGCTGCGCGCGGCGGCCGTGCCCTTCGCCCGCGACAACATCGACACCGACCAGATCCTGCCCGCGCGCTTCCTGCACATGCCGCGCGACGGCGACCACGGCGCCTGCCTGTTCCGCGACCTGCGCTACGCAGCGGACGGTACGGAGGTGCCGGACTTCCCGCTCAACCGCGATGGCTGGCGGGATGCGCGGATCGCGATCGGCGGGCGCAACTTCGCCTGCGGATCCTCGCGGGAGAACGCGGTCTGGGCGCTGCAGGGCGCCGGGATCCGGGCGGTGATCGCGCCGTCCTTCGGCGACATCTTCGCGATCAACGCGGTCAAGAATGGCATCCTGCCCGTCGTGCTGCCGGCCGAGGCGGTCGCGTCGCTGATCGCCGAGGCCGAGGCACGGCCCGGCGCCGAGATCACCGTGGACCTCGCCGCGCAGACGGTGACCGGGGCGGACGGCACGGTGCATCCCTTCGAGATCGATCCCTTCACCCGCCACTGCCTGCTGGAAGGCGTGGACGAACTCGCCTTCACCCTGGCCCATGAAGACGACATCGCCGCCTTCGAGCGGCGCATCGGCCGCGAGAATTCCTGACACCGAGGAAGCGACGAACATGCATATCGCAGTCCTGGCCGGCGACGGCATCGGCCCCGAGGTGACCCGCCAGGCGGTGAAGGCGCTGCGCGCCGTCGCCGCCAACGGTCCTCAGTTCGACTTCACCGAGGCGCCGATCGGCGATGCCGCCTACGACACCACCGGCGACCCGCTGCCGGAGGCGACGGCCGCGCTCGCCGAACGCGCCGACGCCGTGCTGTTCGGCGCCGCCGGCACCTACGAGAGCGACCTGCGGCCGCCCGAGCAACGCGGCGGCCACGCTCTGCTGCGCCTGCGCAAGCGCATGGACCTCTTCGCCAACTACCGCCCGGTGATGGCCTTCCCGGAACTCATCGGCGCCTCGACGCTGAAGCGGGAGGCGCTGGAAGGCGTCGACCTGATCGTGCTGCGCGAGCTGACCGGCGACATCTATTTCGGCACGCCGCGCGGCGTGCATGTCGAGAACGGCGAGCGCGTCGGCATCAACACGATGCGCTACACGGAAGGCGAGATCCGCCGCGTCGCCCATGCCGGCTTCCGCGCCGCGGCCACGCGGCGGAAGAAGCTGTGCTCCGTGGACAAGGCCAATGTGCTCGAGACCATGGCGCTGTGGCGGGAGGTGGTGAGCGAGGTCGGGCGCGACTACCCGGAGGTGGAGCTGACGCACCTGTACGTCGACGCGGCCTCGATGCACCTGATCCGCCGGCCGCGCGACTTCGACGTGATCGTCACGGGCAACATCTTCGGCGACATCCTGTCCGATGCCGCGGCGATGCTGACCGGATCGATCGGCATGCTGCCCTCCGCCTCGCTGAACGCCGAGGGGCGGGGCCTGTACGAGCCGGTGCACGGCTCGGCGCCCGACATCGCGGGGAAGGACATCGCCAATCCGCTCGCCTCGGTCCTGTGCGGGGCGATGCTGCTGCGCCATTCCCTCGGCCAGGCCGAGCGGGCCGAGCGGATCGAGACGGCGGTGCGCCGCGTGCTTGCGGAAGGCTATCGCACGGCAGACATCATGGAGGACGGCGCCACGCGCCTCGGCACCGAGGCGATGGGCGATGCGGTGGCGCGCGAAATCGCGCGCCTCGCCAAGGCCTGAGAGACAACGGACAGGGAGGACGACAGGAATGACCGCATCCATGACGCGCCGCGCCATCCTCGGCGCCATGCTCGCCGCGCCGACGCTGGCGCGGCCCTCCTTCGCCCAGGGCGCCTGGCCGGCCCGGCCGATCCGCTGGCTGGTGCCCTTCGCGGCCGGCGGCGCCGCGGACACGGCGGCGCGCTCCATCGCCGCCGACATGCAGGAGGCGCTGGGCCAGAACATCGTCATCGAGAACCGTACCGGGGGCAACGCCGTGATTGCCGCCAACGCCGTGCTGCAGGCGCCGCGCGACGGCTACACCTTCCTGATCGACGCGGCGAACCAGCTGACCAACCCGGTGCTGATGCGCGACCTGGGCTTCGACTACGCGACGGCCTTCGTGCCGATCACGCTCGTCTCCTTCTTCCCGCAGGTCATCGCGGTGAAGACGGACTTCCCCGCGCGCACGATCCAGGAGTTCATCGATCTGGCGAAGGCACGCCCCGCCACCATCTCGGTCGGCACGCCGCCGGCGGCGGGCATGGGCCATCTCGCGCTCGCGGCCTTCGAGCGCCAGGCCGGCATCCGCCTAGTGCACGCGCCCTATCGCGGCGGCGCGGACGCGGCGCGCGACATCATGGCGGGCAGCATCGACGCGGTTCTGATCACCACCTCCTCCATCCGCCCGCCGGTGCAGTCGGGCCGCGCGCGCATCCTGGCCGTGACGAGCCTGGCGCGCGTCCCGACCCTGCCGGACGTCCCGACGCTGGCGGAATCCGGCTTCCCGGGCTTCGACCTGACGGATTGGAACGGGCTTTTTGCCGCGGCCGGGACGCCGAGCGTGGCGATCGAGAGACTCGCCGCCGTGGCGCGGGTTTCCGCGCGCGCGCCGGCCGTGCGCTCCAGGATGGATCCCGCCGGGGCGATCATGGTCGGCAATTCGCCGGAGGAATTCGCCGCCTGGCTCTCCGGCCAGCGCCGGACGGCGGAGGAGGTCATCCGCACCGCCGGCATCACGCTTGGCTGACGTTTTCGCCTTCTCGTCGCGCGGGCTTGCCACGCCGCGCGACGAGGGCAAGGCTGCGCGCCTGCGAGTGGTCGGAGGGTTCGGATGTCGGCGCGGCAGATGCATCTCAGGGTCTTCGTCCTCGGCACCGGCAACCACATCGCCGGATGGCGGATGCCGGACGCCTATGACAGCTTCCAGAGCCTGCCCGTCATCCAGCACATCGCCCGCATCGCCGAGCGGGGCTGCTTCGACCTGCTGTTCCTCGGCGACGGTCTGCAGGCGGGGGCGAACGACCACCCGTCCTTCACCGCGCGCTTCGAGCCGATCACCATGCTCGCCGCGCTGGCGGCGACGACGACGCATCTCGGCCTCGGCGCGACCGCATCGACCAGCTACAACGAGCCCTTCAACGTCGCGCGCTACTTCGCCTCGCTCGATCACCTGAGCGGCGGGCGCGCCGCCTGGAACGCGGTGACGAGCTCCAACCCGCGCGCGGCGCCGAATTTCGGGCGCGATCACCCACCGCATGCCGAGCGCTACCGCGTGGCGGAGGAATTCGTCGACGTCGTGCTCGGCCTCTGGGACTGCTGGGAGGACGGGGCGATCGTCGCCGACCGCGCCACCGGGCGCTACATCGACGCCGCCAAGGTCCATCGGCTGGACCATGAGGGGACCTATTTCCGCGTCCAGGGGCCGCTCAACATCGGGCGCTGCCCGCAGGGCCGGCCCATCGTGCTGCAGGCGGGATCGTCGGAGCCCGGCCTCGACCTCGCGGCGCGGACGGCGGATGTCGTCTTCTCGGTCGTGCAGGACCTGGACGAGGCCAAGGCGGCCTATGCCGCGCTGAAATCCCGCCTGCCGCGCTTCGGCCGCCGCGCGGAGGACGTCGCCGTGCTGCCGGGTGTGATGCCCATCCTCGGCCGCACGCGGCAGGAGGCGCGGGACGTGCTGGACCGCCTGCAATCCTTCGTCACCTCGACCAATGCGGCGAGCCTGCTGTCGAGCCGCCTCGGCATCGACGTCTCGGGCTTCGCGCCGGAGGACAAGGTGCCGGACCTGCCCCTGCCCGACACCTCGCACGGCTTCGCCCGCGCCATGCTGTCCAAGGCGCGGCGGGAAGGCATGACCTGGCGCGACCTGCACAACCTGACCGGCGCGGCGCGCGGGCATTGGGTGATCGCCGGTACCGCGGCCGACATCGCCGACACGCTGCAGGAGTGGTTCGAGGGCGGTGCGGCGGACGGCTTCAACATCCTGCCCGCCTGGTTCCCCGGCGCCTTCGACGGCTTCGTCGACGAGGTGGTTCCCGAACTGCAGCGGCGCGGCCTGTTCCGCCGGAACTATACCGCGACGACGCTGCGCGGGCATCTCGGGCTCGACATGCCGCGCAGCCGCTACGGCTGATGGCTGCGTTCGCCGTGTGCGGTTCCGCGCAACGCGTGCCCGCCGAAGGGGCAGGCGTGGCGTGGCGTGCGCGCCGCCGCGTTGCAAGGTGGCTTGCCTGCCCCGACGGGCGGGTCTCAAATGCGCATCTCGAGCCTCCGAAGGAGAACCGAAGCATGGGCTTCCGCCGCTTGCGCGCCGCCGTCCTGGCGGCTGCCATCGCCACGTTGCCCGTCGCACCGGCGCTCGCGCAGCAAAGGCCGCTCGTCTGGGGCGACACGCTGCCCGCGACGCTCGACCCGCACGCGATCTTCGACGTGCCGAGCCAGTTCGTGCTGCTGAACGTGTATGACGGGCTGTACCGCTACCAGGGCAACCCGCCGCAGCTCGTCCCCTGGCTCGCCGAGAGCCACACGACCAGCGCCGACGGCCTGACCTGGGACTTCACGCTGCGCGAGGGCATCCGCTTCCACGACGGCAGCCCCATGACGGCCGAGGACGTCGTCTATTCCTTCCGCCGCCTGCTGGCGATGAACCGCGCCCCCGCGGCCGCCTTCACGCCCGTGCTGCGCGCGGAGAACGTCACGGCGACCGGCCCGCGCACCGTCCGCTTCGTGCTGTCGAGCCCCTACGCGCCGTTCCTTTCGGCCATTCCGCTCGTCGCCATCGTCAACCAGCGCGCGCTTGCCCCGCATGTGGCGAACAACGACTGGGGCGCGACCTGGCTCGCCGCGAACAGCGCCGGGTCGGGCGCCTATCGCGTCGATCCGGCCAACTACCAGGCGCGCGTGTCGATGGACCTCGCGCGCTTCCCGGACCATTTCATGGGCTGGGGCCACAACCAGCGGCCGATCGAGCAGGTCCGCGCCCGCCCGGTGCTGGAGACCTCGACCCGCGTACTCGCGCTGCTGCGCGGCGAGATCGACGCGACCGATTCCTACCTGCCGACCGACCAGGTCGAGCGCGTGGACCGCAACGCCCGCACGCGCGTGGCGCGCGACGAGAGCATGCGCGTCTTCATCATCCGCATGAACAACCGCAAGCCGCCCTTCGACAACCGCGATGCGCGGCTCTGCTTCGCCCACGCCTTCAACTACCAGGGCTTCAACGAGGTGATCCTGCGCGGCCTCGTCGTGCGCAATGGCGGGCCGAACCCGAACAACCTCTGGGGCAATCCGCCCGACCTCACGCCCTATGCCTTCAACCTCGAGACCGCGCGCCAGCATTGCGACCGCGCCCGCGCCGCCGGCGCGCCGATCGGCCGCGAGATCGAGATCCACATCCAGTCGGAACTCGAGCAGACCACCCAGGCGGCGCAGATGTTCCAGGCCGACCTGCGGCGCATCGGCATCAACCTGCGCATCGTACCGAACACCTGGGCGAACATCACCTCGGCCACCGCGCGGGCGGAATCGACGCCCGACATGTGGATCCACTGGGTCTCGACCTATTTCGTCGATCCCGAGAACTGGGTCGGGCAGATGTACGACAGCCAGTTCCACGGTACCTGGAAGGCGAGCGCCTGGTACACCAATGCCGAGGTCGACACGCTGCTGCGCCGCGCGCGCGCCAGCCTCGACCGTGCGGAGCGGGAGCGGCTTTACCAGCAGGCCACGCGCCAGATCGTCGCCGACAGCCCGGACATATGGGTCTACAACACGCTGAACCTGCGCGGCCTGACGCGGCGCGTCGAGGGCTACCAGTTCTCCCCGGTCGGCTCGGGCGGTGAGATCCGGTTGATGTCGCTGGCCAACTGAGCGCGCCGCGTGGCGCGCTACGTCCTCCGCCGGCTGCTGCTCGCGCTGCCGGCGCTGTTCGGGCTGGTCATCCTGACCTTCGTGCTCTCCCGGGTCATCCCGGGGGATCCGGCGGCGACGCTGGCCGGTGATGGCGCGACGCCGGCGCAGATCGCCGAGATCCGCGCGCAATACGGGCTCGACCGGCCGATCCTGGAACAGGCCGTGATCCATGTGCGGCAGGTGCTGACGGGGGATTTCGGCCGCAGCATCTTCTCCGGCCGCCCGGTGGCGGAGGAGATCGCCCAGCGCCTGCCCGCGACGCTCGAACTGACCTTCGCGGCGCTGTTCCTGGCGACCTTCCTCGGCATTCCGCTCGGCCTCGTCGCGGCGCTGAACCACAACGGGCCGGTCGATCACCTCGTGCGGCTGCTGTCGGTGGGCGGGCTCGCCATCGCCTCCTTCTGGCTCGCGATCATGCTGCAGCTTGTCTTTTCCATGGACCTCGACGTGCTGCCGCTGCGCGGGCGCGTCGATGTCGCGACCGGCCTGCCGCCGCGGGTGACCGGCTTCGTGCTGGTGGACAGCCTGGTGGCCGGGCGCGGGGACATGTTCGTCGACGCGCTGCGCCATCTCGCGCTGCCTGCGATCACGCTCAGCCTGCCGGGGCTCGCCACCATCGCGCGCTTCACGCGGTCGGGCGTGCTCGAGACGCTGCAGAAGGACTTCGTCCTCTATGCCCGCGCGGCCGGATACGGTCGGGTGCGGCTCGCCGCGATCTACGTGCTGCGCAACGCGGTCACGCTCGTGGTCACGCAGGTCGGGCTGCTGTTCGGCGCGCTGATCTCCGGTGCCGTGGCGGTGGAGGCGATCTTCGACTGGCCCGGCCTCGGCACCTATGCCGTGCAGGCGATCCTGTCGGCCGACTACAAGGCGCTGCTGGCGGTCACGATGGTGGTGGGCGTCGTCTATGCCGTGGTGAACGTGACGGTCGACGTCGCCCAGGCGTTGATCGACCCGCGCGTGGCGGAGGATGCGCGGTGAACGCCCTGCGCCTGCTGCTGCGCGACCCGGTCGCGACCTTCGGCCTCGCCATCGTGCTGCTGGCGGTCGTCGTCGCGATCTTCGCCCCCTGGCTCGCCCCCTATCCTGACGACGCCTTCGAAAGCCACCTGCTGCGCCGGCTGCGCCCGCCCTCGGCCGAACACCCCTTCGGGACGGACAATCTCGGGCGCGACATCCTCTCCCGCGTCATCCTCGGCACGCGCAACGCGCTGCTCGTCGCGGTTTCCGTCGTGGTCGCGGCGATGGCGATCGGCGTGCCGATCGGGCTTGCGGCGGGCTGGCGCGAAGGCTGGCTGTCCGAGACGCTGATGCGCGTGACGGACGTGTTCCTCGCCGTGCCGCAGCTCATCCTCGCCCTTGCGCTCGGTCAGTTGCTCGCGCCGGGCATCACGGCGGCCATGGTCGCGCTCGCGCTCACCTACTGGCCGTTCTTCGGGCGCACCGTCTTCGCCGAGACGCGCCGGCTGCGCAGCGCGCTCTTCGTCGACGCGCTGGCGGGCATCGGCGCGCGGCCGTCGCGCATCCTGTTCCTGCATGTGCTGCCGAACGCGGCGCCGGCGGTGCTGGTGCGCGCGACGATCGGCATGGGCTTCACCATCCTGACCGCGGCGATCCTCGGCTTCCTCGGCGTCGGCGCCGCGCCGCCCTCGCCCGATTGGGGCCTCGCCGTGTCCGAGGCGCGGCAGCACCTGCCGGAAGCCTGGTGGTTCCCGACCTTTCCGGGCCTCGCCATCCTGCTGCTGGTGCTGGGCTTCAACCTCCTCGGCGACGGGCTGCGCGACGCGGCCGACCCGCGGCTGCGGCGGTCCCGCCGGTGAACGCGCCGGTGCTCGAGGTGCAGGGGCTCGGCGTGCGGCTGCGCTCGGATGGTGGCATCGCCGACATCCTGGACGACGTCTCGATCAGCGTCCCGCGCGGCGGCACCGTCGGCGTGGTCGGCGAGAGCGGCTGCGGCAAGTCGACGCTGCTGCGCGCCATCCTCGGCATCCTGCCGCGCGGGGCGGAGACGCCGCGCGGGGCGATCCTGTTCGAGGGGCGGGACATCCTCAGCGACCGCGCCGCTTCCGCGCGCGGGCGGATCGGCTTCGTGCCGCAGGACCCCTATCTCTCGCTCAATCCCGTCTTCCGCGCCGGCGACCAGATCCTCGAGATCATGCGCCGCCACGCGCGCGGGTCCCGCGCCGACCACAAGCGCCGGCTGGTCGAGCTGTTCCGCGCGGTCCAGCTGCCGGACCCGGAGGCGGCGCTTCGAAAGTTTCCGCACCAGTTCTCCGGCGGGCAGCGCCAGCGGCTGCTGATCGCCGCGGCGATGTCCTGCGACCCGGCGCTCATCATCGCCGACGAGCCGACCACCGCGCTCGACGTCACGACGCAGCGGGAAATCCTCGCCCTGCTGCGCGGCCTGGTCGCCGAGCGCGGGCTCTCGCTGCTGTTCGTCACACATGATTTCGGCGTGCTGGCCAATCTCTGCGCCGAGGTCACGGTGCTCTACGCCGGCCGCGTCGCGGAATCCGGACCGACGCGGGAGGTGCTGGACGCGCCGCGCCATCCCTACACGCGCATGCTGCTCGCCTGCCATCCGGACCGCGCGACGGAGCCGCTGGGCATTCCCGGCACCGTGCCGGCGGCGACGGCGCAGCCGGGCGGCTGCCGCTTCCATCCGCGCTGCCCCATCGTTCATTCGGGCTGCGTGGCGGAACCGCCGCCCTTGCAGCCATTGCCGGGCGACCGCGCCGTGGCCTGCCCCTGGCATGCCGAACCTCTGCCGGAGGCGATCCTTGGCTGAGATCCTCGGCGCCACCGGACTCGCGGTCGAACTCGGCGCGCGGCGCGGGCTGCTGCGCAGCCGCGCCGGCGTGCGTGCGGTCGATGGCGTGGACCTGTCAGTGGAGGAAGGCGAGACCTTCGGCATCGTCGGCGAGAGCGGCTGCGGCAAGACCACGCTGGCGCGCGCGCTGCTCGGCCTGCAGCGCGAAAGCGGCGGCGAGGTTCGTCTGGCCGGCAAGCGCGTCTCGGGCCTGGATCCGCGCGCGGCGCGGCGCGTGCGCGCGGCGGTGCAGTATGTCCACCAGGATCCGGGCGCGGCGCTCGACCCCTGGTGGCGCGTCGGCGCGACGCTGGCCGAGGGGCTCGCCATCCACGGCATCTCCGACCGCGCGGAACAGGCCGCGCGTATCGCCGAGACGCTCGCCGCGGTCGGCCTCGACGCGGCGCTGGCCGATCGCTACCCGCATGAATTGTCGGGCGGGCAGCAGCGGCGGATCGGGCTGGCGCGCATCCTGCTGCTGCGGCCCAAGGTGGTGATCCTCGACGAACCCACCGCCGGGCTGGACCTGTCCGTCCAGGCGGCGGTGCTGCGCCTGTTGCGCGACCTGCGCGCGCGCTTCGGCCTGACCTACCTGTTCATCTCGCACGATCTGTCCGTGGTGCGGCGGGTCTGCGACCGCGTCGCGGTGATGTATCTCGGCCGCGTGGTCGAACAGGGCGCGGCGGAGACGCTGTTCGCCGCGCCGCGCCATCCCTACACGCGCGCCCTGCTCGCCGCCGCGCCGCATCTCGATGGGCGGGAGAGCGGGCCGTCGCTGCCCGGCGACCCGCCCAGCCTCGCCGCCGTGCCGCCGGGCTGCCGCTTCCATCCGCGCTGCGCGGAGGCGAGGCCCGACTGCGCCCGCACCGTCCCCGTCATCGAGCAGGCGGACCCCGGCCACGCCGTCGCCTGCCTGCGCTGGCGCGACCTTGCCGCCTGAAGGCCGGACCATGACCGCTTGCGACCCTGTCACGCTCGAGATCATCCGCGGCGCCGCCCGCGCCGCGCAGGCGGAGATGGAGGCGCTGCTCGAGCGCACCGCCATGTCCGCCTTCATCCGCGAGAAGAAGGATTTCTACACCGCGCTGTTCGACGCCGACGGCGCCATGGCGGTGGGCAGCGACCTGCCGATCTTCGGCGACATCGTCGGCCCCGTCGCGGAACGCTATCCGATCGAGACGATGCGGGAAGGCGACCTGTACTGGTACAACGACTGCTACGGCAGCCGCGGCGCCGTCTCCCATTCCAACGACCAGGTCTTCCTCGCCCCCGCCTTCCATGAGGGACGGCGCGTCGGCTTCGTGATGGGTTGGGCGCATTTCTCCGACATCGGCGGGCTGAGGCCCGGCTCGATCAGCCCCGACGCGACCGACCATTTCCAGGAAGGCATCATCGTCCCGCCCGTGCGCCTGATGCGCGGCGGGGAGACGAACGAGGACCTTCTCCGCACCTTCTGGCGCAACAGCCGCTTTCCGACCCAGTCCCAGGGCGACACGCGCGCGCTGATGGCCGCCGTGCGGCTGGGCGAGAAGCGCCTGGCCGAGATGGCCGGGCGCTTCGGTGCGGCGACGCTCGCCGATGCCTTCGCCCAGCTGCTCGCGCGCACGGAAGCCGCGGTGCGGGCCGGGCTGCGCGCCATCTTCCCCGTCGGCACCACGCGCTTCGCGGATGCGATCGACACGGACGGGCAGGGCAACGGCCCTTTCACGCTGCGCCTCGCGCTCACGCGGACCGAGGATGACCGCTTCATCTTCGACGCGACCGAGACCGACGACCAGGCGCCAGGCCCGGTGAACCTGCTGATGCATCCGGACGTGCCGGGGATGGCGCTCGGCCTCTATGTGCTGCAGGGCCAGCCGGGCCAGGTGCTGAACGCCGGCGGCCCGCGCGCGATCGACAGCGTGCTGTTGCGCGAAGGCTCGCTGCTCGCCCCGCGCGCGCCCGCACCGCTCGGCCTGCGCGGGCTGACGATGATGCGGCTGCTCGCGGCGCTGCACGGGCTGGTGGCCGTCGCGCGCGGCGGGGAGGCACCGGCCGCGCATTCGGCCTATGTCGTCATCGCCCTGCGCGGCACGGCCGATGGCCGGCGCTTCCTGCTCAGCGACGGCATCGGCGTGGGCTACGGCGCGCGCCCCTTCGCCGACGGCACCGACGCGGTCTACTTCGTCGCGCAGGAGAACTACCCGGCGGAGTTCATGGAACTCACCTATCCCGTCCGCCTGCGCGCCTATGGGCTGAACCTCGATTCCGGCGGGCCGGGCCTGCATCGCGGCGGCTGCGGCGTGGTGCGGGAATTCGAGGTGCTGGCCGATGAGGCGATGCTCGCCGTGCGCATCGACAGCGTCCGCAACCCGCCCTGGGGCGTGGCGGGCGGGATGAATGGCGGCTCCGGCCGCGCCGTGGTCAATCCCGGCACCGACCGGGAGCGCATCCTCGCGCCGCTGTCGGACGGGACCATCCTGCGCCGCGGCGACGTCTTCCGCATCGAGACCGGCGGCGGCGGCGGATGGGGCCATCCCTTCGACCGCCCGCCCGCGCGGGTGCTCGAGGACGTGCTGGGCGGCTTCGTCAGCACGGACGCGGCCGCGCGCGACTACGGCGTCGCGATCCGCGACGGCGCGGTCGATGCGGCCGCGACCGCCGCGCTGCGCGCGCATCGCCCGCCCGCGGCCCTGTTCCACCGGCGGGAGTACCGCGATGCCGTCGCGTGACCTGATCGTCGCCGTCGACATCGGCGGCACATTCACCGACATCACCCTGCAGGACGCCGCGACGGGCCGCGCCTGGACGGCCAAGACGCCGTCCACGCCGCGCGACCCGTCCGAGGCCTTCGTCGCCGGCGTCGCCCAGGCGCTCGCCGCCGCGGGGCGGCAGGCGGGGGAGATCGGGCGCGTGCTGCACGGCACGACGGTCGCGACCAACCTGATCCTGGAAGGCCTCACCGCGCGCACCGCGCTTCTGACCAATGCCGGCTTCCGCCACGTGCTGGAGATCGGCCGCGCCGACCTGCCCCGGCGCGACAACCTCTGGGCCTGGGTGAAGCCGCGCCGGCCCGTCCCGCCCGCCCTGGTGTTCGAGGCCGCGGGCCGCATCGCGGCGGATGGCGCGGAACTCACCCCGCTGGATGAGGCCGCCGTGCGCGAGGCCGCGCGGCGCGCGCTGGCCGCGGGGGCGGAAGCCATCGCCGTGTGCTTCCTGCATGCCTTCGCCAACCCCGCGCATGAACGCCGCGCGCTCGCGATCCTGGCCGAGGAAGCGCCGGGCCTCGCCCTGACCGCCTCGGTCGACGTCTTCCCCGTGGTGCGGGAGTACGAGCGCAGCATGGCGACGGTGCTCAACGCCGCGGTGATGCCGGCAGTCTCGACCTATATCGCGCGGCTCGAGCGGCGCCTGGCGGAGGCCGGCATCGCCGCGCCGCTGCTGCTGATGAAGTCCAATGGCGGCGTGGCGGGCGCTGCCTCGATCCGCCGCGCCCCGGCGCAGACGGCGCTGTCCGGCCCCGCGGCCGGGGTGGTGGGCGCGCGCACCGTCGCGGCGGCGGCGGGCATCGGCGACATCATCACCGTCGATATCGGCGGCACCAGCGCCGACATCTGCCTGATCGCCAAGGGCGAGATCGGCCTGACCCAGTCCGGCCGCGTCGGCCCCTGGCCGCTCGCCCTGCCGATGGTCGATATGGTCACGATCGGCGCCGGCGGCGGCTCGCTTGCGCGGCTCGGCGCCGATGGCGCGTTGACCGTGGGGCCGCAGAGTGCGGGCGCCGATCCGGGCCCCGCCTGCTACGGGCGCGGCGGCACCGAGGCGACGGTGACGGATGCGCATATGGCGCTCGGCCACCTGCCGGCGGCGCTGCTCGGCGGGCGGATGGCGCTCGACCGGTCGCTGGCCGAAGCCGCGGTGCGGCGCGTGGCGGAACCCCTCGGGCTGGGGCTGGAGGCGGCGGCGCGGGGCATCCTCGCCATCGCCGACAACAACATGGTGGGCGCGATCCGCGTCGTCTCGGTGGAACGCGGGCATGACCCGCGCGACTTCACCCTGGTGCCCTTCGGCGGTGCGGGGCCGCTGCATGGCTGCGCGCTTGCCGACCTGCTCGGCATCACGCGCGTGCTGGTGCCGCCCGCGCCGGGCGTGCTCTGCGCGCAGGGGCTGCTCGCCGCCGACCTCAAGGCCGAGTTCACCCGCAGCGTCGCCGAACCGCTCGACCGCGCCGACGCCGCGCGGCTGCATGCGGTGTTCGCGGCGCTGGAGGCCGAGGCGGCGCAGTGGTTCGCGCAGGAGGAGGTCGCGCCGGGCGACCGCCGCATCCGCCGCGTCGCCCTGATGCGCTACGAGGAACAGGGGCATGAGATCCCCGTCCCCTGGCGCGAACCCGCCGACCTGCCGGCGCTCGGCCCGGCCTTCGCCGCCGCGCATCGCGGCCTGTACGGCTTCGACCTGCCTGGCGTCGCGATGGAGATCGTGACGCTGCGCGTCGAGGCGACCGGCGTCCTGCCCGCGCCCGCGCCCGCCGCGGCCGAAGGCGGCGCGGCCGAGGCGGCGGAGGTCGGGCGCCAGCCCATCCTGATCGACGGGCGGACCGTCGACGCGCCGGTCTATGACCGCGCGCGCCTCGGCCCGGGGGCCGGCTTCGCCGGACCGGCGATCGTCACGCAACTGGACGCGACCACCTTCGTCGCGCCGGGCTGGCGCGCGGGGATGCATCCGTCCGGCGCGCTGCTGCTGGTGCGGGAGGGATAGGCCGCGCGCGACCTTGCGGCGGGATGCCCTCGGACCCATTCTGCGGGGCCTCGGAGGCCCGCCATGCCGATCGACGAAAAGCTGCCCTTCCTGCCCGTGAACATCGCGGTGCTGACCGTGAGCGACACGCGCGACCTGTCCACCGACCGCTCCGGCCAGACGCTGCAGGAGCGGATCGAGGCCGGCGGCCATCGCTGCGTCGCCCGCGAGATCGTGCGCGACGAGGCTGACCTCATCGAGGTGCTGCTGCGGCGCTGGATCGCCGACCCGGCGGTGGATTGCGTCATTACCACAGGGGGGACCGGCATCACCGGCCGCGACGTGACGCCCGAGGCCTTCAAGCGCGTGCTCGAGAAGGAGATCGAGGGCTTCGGCGAGCTGTTCCGCATGCTGAGCTACCAGAAGATCGGCACCTCCACGATGCAGTCGCGCGCCCTGGGCGGCGTGGCGGACGGCACCTACCTGTTCGCGCTGCCCGGTTCGACCGGCGCCTGCAAGGATGCCTGGGACGACATCCTGAAGTGGCAGCTCGACAGCCGACACCGGCCCTGCAACCTGGTCGAGCTGATGCCGCGGCTGAAGGAACACCTGTCCGCGGCGTGACGGGCGCCACCCTAGAACAGCGCCAGCTGCGTCGCCCCGCCCGCGGCCTGCGGCACCTGGAAGCGCGAACAGTCGAGCGCCCCCGTCCCGCCGCCGCGCCGTTCCAGCCCCAGCCGCCGCGCGGCGACCGCGAAGCGCTGCGCCAGCAGGTCGGCATAGGCGCCGGTGCCCTTCTGCCGCACCCCGAAGCGGCTGTCGTACAGCGCGCCGCCGCGGGTCTGGCGGATCAGGGACAGCACGCGCGCCGCGCGGTCGGGCATGTGCCGGGCGAGCCAATCCTCGAACAGCTGCTTGATCTCGAGCGGCAGGCGCAGCAGCACGTAGCCGGCGCTGGTCGCCCCCGCCCCCGCGGCGCGTTCCAGGATCGTCTCCAGCTCCGAGTCATTGACCCCCGGGATCATCGGCGCGGCCAGCACGGCGGCCGGAATGCCGGTTTCGGACAAATGCCGGATCGCGGCCAGGCGCCGCTCCGGCGCCGCGGCGCGGGGTTCCATGATCCGGGCAAGCCGCGCATCGAGCGTGGTGACCGACAGGCAGACCCGCACCAGGTTCCGCTCGGCCATCCTCCGCAGAATGTCGATGTCCCGCAGCACGCCGGCGGACTTCGTCACGATGGTGACCGGGTGGTCGAAGCGGTCGAGCACCTCCAGCACCGCCCGCGTCAGCTGCAGGGTCCGCTCGACCGGCTGGTAGGGGTCGGTGTTCGACCCGAGCGCGATCGGCCTGGCGACATAGCCCGGCCGGCGCAGCTCCTTTTCGAGCAGCGCCGCCACGTCGGGCTTGAACAGCAGCCGCGTCTCGAAATCGAGGCCGGGCGACAGGCCCAGATAGGCGTGGGAGGGCCGCGCATAGCAATAGACGCAGCCATGCTCGCAGCCGCGATAGGGGTTCACGGCGCGGTCGAAGCCGATATCCGGGCTCTCGTTCCAGGCCAGTGCCGACTTCGCGTGGTCCTTGGTCAGCGTGGTCGGCAGCGGGGGCAGGTCGGCGAAGGCGGCTTCCAGCGTGCCCCAGCCATCGTCGAAGGCTTCCCGCGCGCTGCGCTCGAAGCGGTTGGGCGGGTTCAGCCCGGCCCCACGGCCCTTCCGCGCCGCCGGGGGGAGGGGCAGGGGGGGCTCGGCGCCGGGCGTGTCGAGGAAGGCGGTACCGTCGGGCATGGCAAGGATCCCTCTCGGAGTTCTTGCTTTGTTCTCACGCATCCTGGCGAGATCGGCCAGAAGAGTCAAGAACAAGTAGGGAACGAGTGGTTAATGCGATTTTTACGAATGGGCGGCTGAATGGGAACGAACCATGAATTGTCCATCATCGTTCCGACCCTGAACGCCGCGCCCCACCTCGCCGCGACGCTCGCCGCCCTGTCCGGCGCGGCGGCGGAGGTCATCGTCGCCGATGGCGGCAGCACCGATGCCACCCGCGCCATCGCCGAGGCGGCGGGCGCGCGCTTCCTCCCCGCGCCGCGCGGGCGCGGCAGCCAGCTTGCCGCCGGCGCCGCCGCGGCGACCGCGCCCTGGCTTCTGCTGATCCATGCGGATACCCGGCCGGGGGAGGGCTGGCGCGCGGCGGTGGCCGCCTTCATGGCCGACCCCGCCCATGCCGGCCGCGCCGCCTATTTCCGCTTCGCCCTGGACGATGCCGCGCCGCAGGCGCGCCGGCTGGAACGCGCCGTCGCCTGGCGCTGCCGCTGGCTGGCGCTGCCCTATGGCGACCAGGGGCTGCTGGTCCGGCGCGACCTGCTGGACGCGGTCGGCGGCATCCGCCCGCTGCCGATCATGGAGGATGTCGACCTCGTCCGCCGGCTCGGCCGCGCACGGCTGGTCGGGCTCGACCTGCCCTTCGTGACCTCGGCCGAGCGCTGGCGGCGGGAGGGGTGGCGGGCGCGCTCGGCGCGCAACCTGTTCTGCCTCTCGCTTTGGTTCCTCGGCGTGCCGCCGGCGCGCATCGCCCGGCTCTATGCCCGGCGCCGCTGATGCGCTTGGCTGCCCAGCCATGACCCGCCCGACCGTGATCCTTTTCGCGCGCGCCCCGCGCCTGGGCGCCGTGAAGCGCCGCCTGGCGCGCGGCATCGGCGACCGCGCGGCGCTGCGCTTCTATGCCGGGACGCTGGCGGCGGTGGCGCGGCCCATCGCGCGCGATGCGCGCTGGCGGACGCTGCTCGCCACCACCCCGCGCGGCGCCCGCGCGGACTGGGCGCGCTTCGCCCCGCGCGGCACGCGGCGCGTGGCGCAGCCGCTGGGCGACCTCGGCGCGCGGATGGCCGGCGCGATGCGCGCGCATCCCGTCGCCGTGCTGGCCGGGACGGACGTCCCGGACCTGCGTCCGTCCGACATCGCCGCCGCCATCCGCGCCCTGGGCCGTGCCGATGCGGTGTTCGGGCCGGCCGAGGATGGCGGCTACTGGCTGGTGGGGATGGGCCCGCGCCGGCCGGCCCGGCCCTTCGCCGGCGTGCGCTGGTCCACCCGCCACGCGCTGGCCGACACGCTGCGCAACTTCGCCGGGCGGCGCGTCGCGCTGCTGCGCGTGCTGCGGGACGTCGACACGGCGGAGGACCTGCGGGCGCGCGCCACCCTTCCGCCGCCGCGGCCCCCGTGCGAGCCTTCCGCTCCTGGAGGACCACCGCCATGACCACGCCGCTCCGCTTCGGCCTGCTGCTGTTCCCGCGCCTGACGCAGCTCGACATGACGGGACCGTTCGAGGTGTTCTCCCGCGTGCCCGGCGCGACCACGCATCTGGTGTGGAAGACGACCGACCCGGTGCGGTCGGACACCGGTCTGTCCATGCTGCCGGACACGCGCTTCGCCGATTGCCCGCCGCTCGACGTCGTCTGCGTGCCCGGCGGCCCCGGCGTCGCGGCGCTGATGGAGGATGAGGAGGTGCTCGCCTTCCTCCGCGCCCAGGCGGCGACGGCGCGCTACGTCACCTCGGTGTGCACCGGCGCGCTGGTGCTGGCGGCGGCGGGGCTGCTCAAGGGGCGGCAGGCGACGACGCATTGGGCGAGCCATGATTTCCTGAGCACCCTCGGCGCCGTGCCGGTGCAAGGGCGGGTGGTGCGCGACGGGCGCTTCGTGACCGGCGGCGGCGTGACGGCCGGGATCGACTTCGCGCTGACGCTGGTCGCGGAAATGGTTTCGCCCGAGGTCGCGCAGGCGATCCAGCTGCAGATCGAATACGCCCCGGCGCCGCCCTTCGACGCGGGCTCGCCGGCAACGGCGCCGGCCGGGGTGCTGGCCGCGGCCAAGGCGCGCGGCGCCGGCATGCGGGCGGAGCGGGAGGCGCTGGTCGCCCGCGTCGCCGCGCGGCTGGGCTGATCGCCCCGGCGCGGGACGACCCGCGCCGCGATCTTCACCGGACCTTCATCCGACGCCCGCATGATGGGCATCGGAGGTCGCCCATGGACACCAACATGCCCGCCGGTACCGATGCCGCGCGCGAGGCCCGCCAGCGCATCGCCCGCCACCTGCAGGACCTGCACCGGCTGCATGTCGTGCTGGCGGATGAGAGCCGGGCGCTCAAGCGCTTCACGACCGAAGGCCAGGCGCAGATCGAGATCGAGATCGCGACCGACATGATCGAGCAGTATCTCGGTGTCTCGGGCGCCTTCCTCGAGAACATGCGCGGACGCTTCGAGGCGCGTCTCGGCCTGCTGCGCCGCGGCGAACCGGCCTTCGGCGGCAAGGCGGAGCAGGCGCCGGAGCATGGCGCCTTCTGGCTCGCCTTCTCGCGCCTCTGCGCCGTGCTGCGCCGCGCCGAGCGCCGCGCGGATCTCTGATTCCGCCCGCGCGAGGGATCGACCTTCGCGCGACTTGATCGCCCTGGACGGCGCGCGCGGCGAGCCCGCGCCGAGTTAGCCCGACACCCTCTTCCCCGATCCCCCCGCTGCGGCGAGGATGAGCGCCGCGCATCGGCGCCCGCGCGAAGCGAGGGGATGCATGAGACGCCTGGCGTTCCTGCTCACGCTGCTGGTCCTGGCCGCGCCGCTGCGGGCGCAGCGCGCCCCGGACGGGCCGCGGCCCCTGCCGGCGGAGCGCGCCTGGCTCGAGGCCTGCGTGCTGTCCGCGCTGGCGCATCCGCCGCGCGCCGCCTTCGGCCGCTGCGCCTGGCGGATCACGAGCACCTGCCGGGGCGAGCCGGGGGAGGGCCTGCTCGTCGCGCGCCTGCCGCCCGCCCTGCCGGGCCGCCCCATGCCGGCCGAATCCTGCGCCCAGGTGGAGGCCGCGCTGTGGCAGCAGCAGATGGACCGGTGGCTGCGCGAGGTCGGGCTGCTCGCCCCCGCGGCGCAGCAGGAACCGCTGCGGCGCGCGCAGCGGGCCTTCCTCGCCTTCCGTGACGCGGGCTGCGCGGCCGAGCGGGCCCTGGCGCCGCCCGCCGAGGCGGCGGCGAACGAGTTGTCCTGCCGACTCGAGAAGACGGCGCTGCGGGCGCTCGACCTCAAGCGGCTGCGGGACGAGATGTGGCTGCTGATCGCCGCGGCGTCGGTCGAAGGGCCCTGATCCGGCCCTGGCGAAACGCGCCCGTGAAGCGGCCGCGGCCGTTTGGCGAGAGTAACGTGACGATCCTGTAAGCATGTTTCAACGCGGTTCCCACCCGCCGTGATTTGTGTCTGACTGTGTCTCAGGGCGCGGCAATCCGACGCTCGGCGCCGTTTTGGCAACAATCTTCAGGCCACCCGCAACGTCGGGCAGGGAGGATATGCGTATGAGTTCCGCTGCAACTACGGGGCGGCCCGGCGAGGCCGCGCGTCCGATGACCAAGGAGGAGCGGAAGGTCATCGTCGCCTCCTCGCTCGGCACGGTCTTCGAATGGTACGACTTCTACCTCTACGGCTCGCTCGCGGCCGTCATCGGCGCGAACTTCTTCTCGCAGTTCCCTGAAACGACGCGGAACATCTTCGCGCTCATCGCCTTCGCCGCCGGCTTCCTGGTGCGCCCCTTCGGCGCGCTGTTCTTCGGCCGGCTCGGCGACCTGGTCGGGCGCAAATACACCTTCCTGATCACCATCCTGATCATGGGCGCCTCGACCTTCGTGGTCGGCATCCTGCCTACCTCCGACACGATCGGGCTTGCCGCGCCCATCATCCTGATCATCCTGCGCCTTCTGCAGGGCCTGGCGCTGGGTGGCGAATACGGCGGTGCCGCGACCTACGTGGCCGAGCACGCGCCGCACGGCAAGCGAGGCTTCTACACCTCCTTCATCCAGATCACCGCGACGGCGGGCCTGTTCCTGTCGCTGATGGTCATCCTGTTCACCCAGCTCGCCGTCGGGCCCGACAATTTCCGCGCCTGGGGCTGGCGCGTGCCCTTCCTGCTGTCGATCTTCCTGCTCGCCATCTCGGTCTGGATCCGGCTGCAGATGGAAGAAAGCCCGGCCTTCCAGCGCATGAAGGCCGAAGGCACCGGTTCGAAGGCGCCGCTGTCGGAAGCCTTCGGCCAGTGGAAGAACGCCAAGATCGCGCTCTTCGCGCTGCTCGGCCTCGTCGCCGGCCAGGCGGTGGTCTGGTACACGGGCCAGTTCTACGCGCTGTTCTTCCTGGGCCAGGTGCTGAAGGTCGACCCCTTCACCACGAACATGCTGATCGCCTGGTCGCTGCTGCTGGGCTCGGGCGGCTTCGTGTTCTTCGGCTGGCTGTCCGACAAGATCGGCCGCAAGCCGATCATCCTCGGCGGCTGCCTGATCGCGGCCATCACCTACTTCCCGCTGTTCAAGCTGATGAGCGCGGAAGCCAATCCGGACCTGGCCCGCGCCCATGCCACCATCTCGGTGCAGGTGGTCGCTGACCCGGCCTCGTGCTCGTTCCAGTTCAACCCGACGGGCACGGCGCGCTTCACCGAGCCTTGCGACGTCGCCAAGGCGGCGCTCGCCCGCGCTTCGGTCAACTACACGGTCGAGCGCGCCCCGGCGGGCACGGTCGCGGCCATCCGGATCCAGGGCGCCACGCCCATCCCGGCCAACAGCCCGACCTTCGCGCGCGACCTGGCTGCGGCGCTGACCGCGGCAGGCTATCCGGCGGCGTCCAACCCGTCGGTCGTGCAGATGTCCTCGCCCTTCGACATCTTCCGCGAACAGCCGGCGGTGCTGATCGGCATCCTGACGCTGCTCGTCATCTACGTGACGATGGTCTACGGCCCGATCGCGGCGGCGCTGGTGGAACTCTTCCCCACCCGCATCCGCTACACCGCCATGTCGCTGCCCTACCACATCGGCAATGGCTGGTTCGGCGGCCTGATGCCGGCAACGGCCTTCGCGATGATCGCGCAGACCGGCGACGTCTACTACGGACTCTGGTACCCGATCGTCATCGCCTCGATGACCGTCGTGATCGGCCTGTTCTTCGTGCCGGAGACAAAGGATCGCGACATCTACGCGGACGACGCCGCGAAGCTCTGACCGCGGGCGCCACGCGCGCGAGACCAAGGGCGGCGTCCGGCAACGGGCGCCGCCTTTCCTTTTCCGGGCCGGCGGGCGGCCGCGCCGTTAGCGGCCCCGTAACCCTCGCCATCTTAAATCCGATATCGGAACGATACCGGACCCCGCATCGATGGACGCGCCCGCGCCGATCCTGCTCTCCGACCCTCGTCCCCAGCCCGAGGAGATCCTCGTCGCGGGCTGGGACGCGACCGCGACCGCGCCCGGCTTCACGCGCATCGTGCATGTCGACCCGACGGCGGCGGATGGCGGCGACGGTTCGATCGCATCGCCCTTCGATTCCTGGGCGGACGTCGTCTTCGAGCCCGGGACCGTCTACCTGCAGCGCGGTGGCACGACCGCGCCCGGCTTCACCGTCTCCGTCGCCGCCACGGCCGATGCGCCGGTCGTCATCGGCTCCTATGGCGAGGGCGCGGCGCGCATCGCCGGGACCGTCGTGGTCGCGGATTCGTCGCATGTCACGCTGACCGGCCTCGACATCGCCGGCGGCCAGGGCTTCGGCGTCCATGTGCAGGGCGCGGCGGCGGATCTCACGATCATCGGCTGCGCCATCCATCACGGATTGACCGGCATCTATGTCGAGGCGCCCTCGATCCAGGGCCTCGCCATCCTCGCCAACGCGATCCACGACAACGACATGAAGGGCGTCTGGCTGAACGGCGCCGCGGCCACCGCCGCGCGCCCCGCGGTCGTGGCGGGCAATCAGGTGTGGCGGAACGGGGAAAGCGGCATCGCGCTGCATGCGAGCCACGTCCTCGTCGACGGCAACGCGGTGGTGAACAACGGCCTCGCCGGGCTGCCCGGCACCTCCGGCATCCATGGCTTCGGCGTGACCGACGGCGACGGCATGGGCTGGTTCAACCAGGTCAGCAACAACCTCGTCGCCTTCCAGCGCGAGCCCGACGGCTTCGACGGCCACGGCATCCAGCTCGACCATTTCTCCGGCCAGAACACGGTCTGGGGCAACCGCGTGCACGGCAATGACGGGCCGGGCATCACGCTGTTCAGCAGCACGGCGAACATCGTCGCCGCCAACAGCCTGTCGGCGAACGCGGCCGATGCCGCCGACACGCGGGACGGGCAGCCCGTGCTGGCCGAGATCTTCCTCGGCAATGCGGGCGTCGCTCCGGGCCTGACGCTGGGCAACCTCCTCGCCGAGAACCGGATCGCGCCGGGCGCGGAAGGCGCCGTGGCGGTGGCGGTGACCGGCGGGGCGGAGTGGGGCGGCAACGTCTTCGGCGCGAACCTCGCCGGCGCCGGCGACCTTTTCCTGTGGGGACGGGCAAGGGCGGCGGGGCTGGACGCCTGGAACGCGCTCGGCGGCGATGGCTGGGACGATGCCGCGGGCGGCCCCGCCGATCCGCTGCCCGCGATCGACCCGGCATGGCTCGCCCCGGGCTACCGGCCCAATTCCACCCTGCTCGACACGCCCGACGCGCTGCTGCCGAACCGGCTCGTCGCCGACGCGGCGCGCCCGGACCGCGCCGGCGGCGCGGCGGCGGACCGGATCGCCGGCCATGGCGGCGCCAACCGGATCGAGGGGCTCGGCGGCGAGGACCTTCTCGCCGGCGGCGGCGGTGCCGACACGATCTGGGGCGGCAGCGGGGACGACCTGGTCGCCGGGGGGCTGGGCGACGACCTGCTGATGGGCGGGCGCGACGCGGACCTGATCGCGGGCGGGGCCGGCAATGACCGCCTGGCCGGCGACGGGGGCGACGACTGGCTGAGCGGCGGCGACGGCAGCGACCGGCTGAATGGCGGCGCCGGCGACGATCAACTGCGCGGCGGGACCGGCGCCGACATCTTCGTCGCCGCGCCGGGCGGCGGCGCCGACCTCGTGCTCGACTTCACGCCGGGTGAGGACCGGATCGACCTGCGCGCCTTCCGCTTCGCGGACATCGCCGCGCTGCGGGTGCTGGAAGGGCCGGAGGCGACGCTGATCGACCTCGGCGGCGGCGGCATGGTGGTGCTGCTCGGCGTCGCCGCGGCGGCGCTCGGGCCGGGCGACATCATCCTCGGCTGACCGGCGCCGCCGCGCGCGGGCTCAGGGGCCGATGCCGTCCCCGGCCAAGGCCGACATCGAGATCTGCATCCGGCTGCGCTGCGCGAGGTCCTGCAGGTCGTCCACGCCGCGCGCCGCGGCGCGGGCCAGCAGATGCGCCCAGAGCGACGCCGTCGCCTCCGCATCGCCGAGCGCCTGGTGCCGCCCCGCGATCAGGATGCCCGCCCGGCCGCAGAGCCCGTCGAGCGAATGGTCCGGCTCATCCGGGTCGAGCCAGCGGGACAGCGCCACCGAGCAGAGGATCGGGTTCCGCACCGCCGGCGCGCCGCGATACTCCTCCATCAGCAGCAGCGTGCGGTCGAAGGCGGCGTTGTGCGCCACCAGCACGTCGTCGCCGATGAAGTCGAGGAAGCCGGCGATCGCCTCCGCCGCGCGGGGCTGGCCGCGCGCCATCGCCTCGGTGATGCCGTGGAAGCGGATGCTTTCGGCGGGGATGGCGCGGCAAGGATCGACGAGCGTGGAGAAGCGCGCGACCGGTGCTGCGTTGCGCAGCCGCACCGCGCCGATCGACAAGGTCGCATCACCGCCGGTCGGATCGAGCCCGGTCGATTCGAGGTCGAACACCACGTAGTGCTGCGCGGCGAGCGCACCGGCCGGAAGCGCGGCGTGGACCTGCGCGCGCGTGCGGAGGAAATCCTGCGCCGAGGGCTTCGCGCCGCTGGCGACCGTCGAGAAGGCACGCCGATGGAACCCGCTCATGCGCGTGATGGTTGCACGCGATTCATGCCATGCGCCAGCGGCGACATCGTGCTGCATTGCAGCAGATTGACGTGGCGCAACGACCGCGCGCCGGCGCGGCGTCTTGCATGCTGCGCGGCACGCGGTCCACGCTCCGCCGCAACGAATCATCGCCCTTGGGGAGAACGCGCCGATGACGCGCTACGACGAGACGCATTCGCGCTGGCGCCGCGATCCCGAAGCCTATTGGGCCGCGGCGGCGAAGGCGATCGACTGGGATGTCCCGCCCGCGCGCGTCTTCGATCCCGCGCTCGGCGTCTATGGCCGCTGGTTCCCCGGCGCGCGGCTGAACACCTGCCACAACGCGGTGGACCGGCACGTCGCCGCGGGGCGCGGCGAACAGGCCGCCATCATCTGGGACAGCCCGATGACCGGGCGGGTCGAGACCATCACCTACGCCGCGCTGCAGCAGCGCGTCGCGAAGGTGGCCGGCGCGCTCGCCGCGCGCGGCGTCGGGCGCGGCGACCGCGTCATCGTCTACATGCCGATGGTGCCGGAAGCGGCGATCGCCATGCTCGCCTGCGCGCGGCTGGGCGCGGTGCATTCGGTGGTGTTCGGCGGCTTCGCCGCGGCCGAACTCGCCGCGCGCATCGCCGATGCGAAGCCGAAGGCGATCGTCTCCGCCTCCTGCGGGCTCGAGCCCGGGCGCGTCGTGAAGTACAAGCCGCTGATCGACGCGGCGATCGCGCTGTCGCCGCACAAGCCCGGCGCGGTGCTGGTCCTCCAGCGCCCCGAGCATCCCTGCGAGCTGACGCCCGGCCGCGACGAGGACCTGCTCGCCGCCGAGGCCGCCGCCGCGCCGCACGCTTGCGTCAGCGTCGAGGCGACGGACCCGCTCTACATCCTCTACACCTCGGGCACCACGGGCGCGCCCAAGGGGATTCTCCGCGACAATGGCGGGCATGCCGTCGCCCTCGCGAATTCCATGTCGCTGGTCTACGGCGTCGGCGCGGGGGACGTGTTCTGGGCGGCGTCGGACGTCGGCTGGGTGGTGGGCCATTCCTACATCGTCTACGCGCCGCTGCTCGCGGGCTGCACGACGGTGCTGTTCGAGGGCAAGCCCGTCGGCACGCCCGATGCCGGCACCTTCTGGCGCGTCTGCGCGGACCACGGCGTGAAGGTGCTGTTCACCGCGCCGACCGCGATCCGCGCCATCAAGAAGGAGGATCCGGCCGGCGCCTTCCTCGCGCGCCACGACCTCTCGAAGCTCGAGGCGCTGTACCTCGCCGGCGAGCGCTGCGACCCCGACACAGTCACCTGGTCCGAGCGGCTGCTGGCCAAGCCGGTGGTGGACCATTGGTGGCAGACCGAGACCGGCTGGACCATCACCGGCAATTTCCGCGGCCTCGGCCTGTTCCCGACGAAGCCCGGCTCGGGCGGCAAGCCGGCGCCCGGCTACGACGTGGTGGTGCTGGACGAGGCGAACCAGGAAGTCCCGCGCGGGCAGATCGGCAGCCTCGCCGTGCGGCTGCCGCTGCCGCCCTCCTGCCTGCCCACGCTGTTCAACGCCGATGAACGCTTCCGCGACGCCTACCTCGCCGCGCATCCGGGCTTCTACAGCACGGCCGATGCCGGGATGATCGACGCGGATGGCTATGTCTGGGTGATGAGCCGCACCGACGACATCATCAACGTCGCCGGCCACCGCCTTTCCACCGGCGCGATGGAGGAAGTGCTGGCATCGCACCCCGACGTCGCCGAATGCGCCGTGGTCGGCGTGCGGGATACGCTGAAGGGCCAGGTGCCGCTCGGCCTCGTCGTGCTGAAGCACGGCGTGACGAAGGATGAGGCCACGATCGGCGGCGAGCTCGTCGCCATGGTGCGCGAGCGGATCGGCCCCGTCGCCGCCTTCAAGGATGCGCGCATCGTCGCGCGCCTGCCGAAGACACGCTCGGGCAAGATACTGCGCGCGACGCTGCGCAAGATCGCCGATGGCGACGAGTATGTCGTGCCGCCGACGATCGACGACCCCGTGATCCTCGAGGAAGTGGGCGAGGTGCTGAAGGGCGCGATGCGGTAGCGCGGCGTTCTGCCGCCGACCCGTTCCGCGCCAGCGCCGGGCGTTCAGTCGAGCGCGATCGCCTCGATCAGCAGGACCAGGTCGCGCCCGGTGCCGGGCTCGCGGATCGCGCCTTCGAAGTCGAGCGCGACGGTCGCCGTGCCGCCCGGGAGGTCGATCGGGATCGTCGCCTCCTGCCGGTCCTGCAGCCTGCCGCCGGGCAGGTCGAAGCGCTGCGCCGCCGCGCCGGGGGCCGTGACGGTGGCGCGCTGGCGCAGCAGCAGGCTGCGATAGGCGAGGCGGATCCGCGCCGGGCCCGGTGCCGCCCGCTGCACGACCAGGCGCGCGCGGCGCGAGACGACCCAGCGCACCCCCGCGGGCACGCCGAGTTCGGGGAAGGGGCCTTCCGCCTCCCCGAAACCTTCGGATCGGTGCCAGAGGAAGCCCTCGCCCGCGCTCTCCTCCGCGGCCTGCGGCGGGACCGGCTCCGGCGGCGCGGCTTCGACGGGGGATGGCTCGGCCTCGATGGCCGGGGCCTCCGCGTCGATGGGCTGCAGCGGCGTGCCGCCGAGCGGCGCCGCGCCGAGGGTGACGAGGCGCGGCGCAGGGCCGGCGTCCGCCTCGCCCGCCATCAGGTCCCAGGGCAGCCGGTCCGCGCCGGCCAGCAGCGCCGCCGGCAATTCGACGGTGGCGAGCCAGCCGCCCGCCGCCTCGGCCGAGAGGATGAGCGGCACCTCCCGCCCAGCGAGGAACAGCCGCACCGCGCGCATCGCCGGCACGGCGGATTCGGCGAAGCGGAAGGCGAGCACGCAGGGCGCGCCGGCCTCGGTCATGACCATCCCACTCGCCGCGAGCGGCCAGCCGCCTTCGGCCGCGGGCGCGCTCAGCACCGTCGCGCAGGGGCGTGGCGCGGGTTCCACGCGCGGCGCATCGCCCGCGGGGCCGATGCGGATCGCCGCCACCAGCACGCCGAGGTCGCGCGCGTCGTTCGGCGGGCGATGCGTGTGCGCCAGCCGGATCCGCAGCGCGACGCGCGGGCGCGCGCGCCCGGGTCCCGGCCCCGAGGCCAGCAGCCGCCCGCCGGTTCCCTCCCGCTGGAAGGCGAGCGTGACCGGCAGGCCGCCGGCCTGCGCCTCGGCGCGCTCGAGCTGCGCCGCGCCGAAATGCGTCAGCAGGGTGAGTTCGACCTGCCAGGGCGTGGCGAAGGGCCAGTCGAAGACGAGCACCGGCTCGCGGTCCGTCCAGCGCACCGGCTTGCCCTTCAGCAGTTCCGGCCGGTGCCAGCCTTCCTCCGGCTGCGCCAGGTCGATGGCGGCGGCGGCCGGCCGCGCGACGAGGCTCATCGTCGCCGCGTGGCGCACCCACAGCTCGCCGATCTGGTCGAGCAGCGCCGCCGCGCCATTGGCCGCGCGATAGCGCAGCGCCGCGCCGGCGGAGGCCTGCGCGAGCGCGTCGCGTTCCGCGATCGCGCCGCCGAGCGCTGCGGCGATCGCGGCGGGATCCTGCGCGGCGTAGGCGACATGCCCCGCGCCCCAGTGCCGCGCCTCGTTCTCGAGCCAGGTGCCCTCCGGCACCACCACCGGCAGGCCGAGGCAGACCGCTTCCCACAGCACGCCCGAGGATTTCCGCCGGTAGCGCTGCGGGTCGTAGGGCAGGAGCGCGATGCGCGCGCCGGCGAGCAGCGCCGTATAGGCCTCCGGCTGCAGCCGCCCCTCGGCCAGGGCGAGGTTCGGATGCAGCGCCGCCCGCGACCGCAGTTCGGTCGCCGCCGCCGCCGCCTCCCCCCAGGCCGCCGCGCTGTTCACATGCGCGGCGAAGGTCCAGCCGGGACGGGCGGGGGCGAGCAGGTCGACCAGCGGCGGCAGCAGCGCGATGCCCTTGTCCGCGCGCGCATCGCCGGCGAACAGGAGCACGCGGTCGCCCGACGTCGCCACGGCCTCCGGTGGATCGGGCAGGATCGGCAGGGGATGCGCCGGCACCGGCCGGCCGAACAGCGTACTGAACTCCACGGCGTGCTGCCGCCCGCTGGCGAAGAGGTGCACCGGCGGCCCCGGCGCCTCGGCGACGCGCCCGGCCAGCCGGTAGGCGAGGGCCGCGATCGGGTCCTCCACCTGCAGGACCCCCGCCGCGTCGAGCGCGACGCCGGAGGGGAACATCAGGTGCACGACGAACAAGGGCGCCGAGGCCGGCTCGAACCCCTTCATCCAACCGAGCAGGCCGGCGAGATGCGTCTCGGTCACCGTCGGTGCGAGTACCGCGTCGCGCGGCCCGAACAGGTCCGCCGGCAGCAGCGCGAGTTCCGCGCCGAGCAGGTCGTTGAAGTGGCGGATGTCGTCGAACCGGCCCGTCACCGGGTCGTCGTGCCGGACGGCGTAGGTCGTCGCGGTGAAATGCGGCAGGACGCGCACGCCCTCGATCGCGCTGACGCCGAAGCGCCGGTTGGCGACGATCGTCACGGTCTGCCCGCGCGCCATCGCTTCCCGCGCGATGGCGAGGTCATAGGCCAGGTGGTGGCCCGATTCCCCCTCCAGGTTCGGGTCGAGGATGATCAGGGCCATGCGCTGCGCGCCTCCTCCTCCATCAACGCGGCGGGGAGCGCCCCGAGCGCCGGGCCGCGCCACAGCGGGTGCCGCGCGGCGTGCCGCAGCAGCGCGCGCGCGGCGGCGATCGTCTCCGGCGCCTCGCGCGCGGCGATCAGCATGTCGGCGAGGATCGCCAGCGCCGCGTCCGGCTCCGCCCTGCCCAGCGCCTCGGCGAGGCTTTCGGCGTGCGGGGCGGAGCCTTGCGCCGACCGCGCCGTGGTGGTCGCGAGGGCGCGCGGCAGGGCCGCGGCGAAGGTCGCGGCGATGCCGGACGGATGGAAGGCGACGCGGCAGCGCGCGGGCGGTGCGGGCGCGTGAAGGGTGATCGCGTCCCCGCCATCCGCCGCGCACCACGCGAAGGCCGCCGCGCCGAGCGGCAGGAAGGCGACCGGCGCGCCCGCGCCCGCCACGAGCGATGCCGCGCCCGGTTCCGCCCAGCCTTCGGCCAGCACGGCGCAGCGCGCGGCGCGGGGCACGGGCAGGCTGGCGCGCACGCCGTCGTCGGTGCCCAGCCAGTCGGCGGCGGACAGGCGGATCACGCCGCGCATGCGTGGCCTTCCGTCAGCCGCGCATAGAGTGCCGCGTGGCGCGCGGCGACGTGCCGCCAGTCCAGCGCCTCGGCGCGCGCGCGCGCGGCCCGGGCCAGCGCCGCCGCGGAAGCGGGTTGCTCGACGAGGTCGAGCACGGCTTCCGCGATCGCCGTCGCGTCGCCCGGCGGCACGAGCCGCGCCGCGCCCTGCGTCATCTCCGCCACGCCGCCGACATCGGTCGCGATCACCGGCCGACCGCAGGCCATCGCCTCCAGGATCGCGTTGTTCGCCGTGGCGTCGTGCAGCGGCAGCAGCACCGCGTCGGCGTCGCGATAGGCCTGGCGCAGCGCCGCGTCGCTCAGGCCGCCGTCCACCACCGTGCCCTCCGGCTTCGATGCCGGCGGCTCGGGCGTGACGAGGCGCAGCGTCGTCGGGACGCCAACCTGCCGCAGCATGGCGAGGGCGGCGAAGCCCGTCGCGTGGTCGCGCAGCCAATGACCGACGCTGAGCAGGCGGACGCCGTCCCGCGACACGTCGGCGCGCGGGCCCGGCGTGAAGAAATCCGTGTCGATGCCATGCGGGATGACGTGCAGCCGATCCGCCGCGACGTGCCCGGCGAGGGCCGGGCGCTGCGCCTCGCACAGCATCACCGCGGCATCGAGCCGCGCGAGCCATCGCGGCGCGACCATCGCGCCCAGCAGCGCGGCGGGCTGGTGGAAGGTCGCGACCAGGCGCGGCCGCCGCCCGCCCGTGCAGAGCGCCGCCGGCAGCCGCGCGAGCAGCGCGAGCGCGAGTTCGCCGTCGATGGCGTGGATCAGGTCGGGGGCCGCATCCGCGCAGGCGGCGAGGAGCTCCGCCTCGGCGAGCCAGGCATTGCCCTGCTGGCCGAAGGGCCCGGCGCGCAGTAGGCGCCCCCAGGCCAGGAAGTCGCCGTCGCGCCCCGCGGCGAGGTCGGCGCCGAGCGGCGTCACCATGCTCGTCGCCCGCTGCCCGGCGGGCAGGTGGCGCAGGAACTGCGCCGGGCCCGACCGCGCGCCGTGATGCGCGTGGCGCGCCTGCAGCGCGAGGATGCGCGGCGCGTCGTCCCGCATCGGCGATGGCGCGAGCTGCGCCGCGCCTGCCCCGGCTTCGGACCGCAGCAGCAGGTTCGTCGGGAAGCCCAGGAAGGGCGCCGCGGGCATCGCTGTGGCCGGCACCGGCACGGCGGCCAGCGCCGCCACGGCGCGCGCATGGGACGCGCCGTCGGGTGGCGCGGCGCGGCCGCGCGGCGCGATCCCGGCATAGAGTTCGGCGAGGCGTGCGCCGACGACGCCGGGCGCGTTCTCGGCTTCGACCTGAAGCCGGCAGGCCTCGCGCATCGCCCGGTCGCCGCGATGGTCGGTGGCGAAGCGCAGCAGCGCGGCGGCGAGCGCCTCCTCCTCCGTCGCCGCGGCCAGCACGCCGCTGCGTCCGTCGCGCACCAGGTCGGGCAGCCCGCCCGCCGGCGTCGCGACGCAGGGCGTGCCGCAGGCCAGCGCCTCCAGCGCCAGGTTCGGGTAGTTGTCCTCGAGCGAGGGGATGCAGGCGAGGTCCGCGGCGCCGAGCATGTCGGCGATCGCGGCATCCTCGCGCATCTCGCCCAGGTCGAATGTCTCGATCCCCGTGGGCGCGCCGGGCGCCGAGCGGCCGAAGACCGCCAGCGCCACGCGCGCGCCAGCGGGCAGGAGTGCGGCCAGGCTGCCATCCGCCGCGATGCGCGCCAGCGCGGCGGCGAGCAGCGCCCCGCCCTTGCGCCTTTCGCGGTTGTCGTAGGCGCCGGCGATGATCAGCAGGTCGTCCGGGCCGAAGCCCAGCGCGGCGCGCAGGCCGTCGCGGTCCGGCGGCGGGGCGAAGATGTCGGTCTCGATCGCGTTCGGGACGATCTCGATCCGGCAGCCGCCGAGGATGGCGCTGTCCGCCGCCTGCGCCGCCATCCATGCGGAAGGTGCGACGACGAGCGGCACGCCTTCCCAGCCCGCGCGCTTCTCGGCGAAGGCGTTCGGCACCAGCGACCAGCCGTCGGCCAGCTGGGGGCAGGCCATGCAGGCGGTGCGGAACTGCTCGCAGCCATCGGCGTAGTGGCAGCCGCCGGTCATCGGCCAGAGGTCGTGCAGCGTCCAGACGATGGCGCGGCCGGCATCGTGCCAGCGCCGCAGCAGCGCCGGCGCGGCGAGCCAGGACGTCCAGTGCAGGTGCAGGATGTCCGCCGCGGCGATCATCGGGTGGCGGTCGAGCGCGAGGCCCGGATGCGGGATGGAGAACAGCGTGCTGGCGTCGCCGCGCCGCGCCTGCGGCAGGATCTCCCACTGCACGCGCTGGCGGAGCGTGGCCGCGAGCGCCGCCTCGCCCTGATCGGCGGGGGCTGCCGCGCGGAGAAGGATGTCGCCCGGCCCGGCCGTGCCCTCGGCGAAGGCGAAGGCGGAGAGCATGCCGGCCGACCGCGTGGCGAGATGCGCCCGCCGCGCCGCGCGGCCCGCCCCGCCGCCCGCGCCATGGGCGAGATGCATCACCGTCAGCGCCACGCGCGGCCCCCGCACTGCATGCGAATACGTTCCGGTTGCGGTATACTGCGATATCGCAATGGTCAAGCCGGGCGGCCGCTTGACTTGGGGGCGCGCGGGCCTCTTGTTATGAAATCGAAACGTCTATCGGATCGCCACCGCGCATGTCGGACACCACGCCGCCCTTCCTCGTCACCATCGCGACGCAGCGCAGCGGCACGAAGTTCCTCGGCACGGCGTTCAGCGCCGGCGCGCTGGTGCGTTCGCGCGGGGAAGCGTTCCAGCCCGGAGGCCCGGCGCGCTTCGGCGCCTTCTTCGCCGAATTCGCCGCGCAGCGCGGCAGCTTCGGCTTCGAGAGCGGGGAGGTGGTCGCGATGCTCGACGCCTTCGTCGCGCGGCTGTCGGCCGAGGTCGCCCCGGCGCTGCTGCACATCGACCTGATGTACAACAACCTCGGCGCCTTCTCCCCCGTCTGGTCGCTGCCAGGGGCGGCGCCGCGCACGAACCTGCTCCTCACCTGGCTGCGGCATCGCGGCGCGGGCGTGATCCACCTGGTGCGGCCGGACCTCGCCGAATGCCTGGCGAGCCACGTGATCGCCGAGAGCCGCGGCGTCTACCACACCGGCAACGCGGAGGAAGCCGCGCGCGACATCTCGGTGACGATCGGCGCCGAGCAGGCGACGGCCTACATGCTGCCGATCCTGCGCGCGCGCCGCTTCGTGCGGGAGGCTCTCGCCGGCTACCCCCGCATGGTCGAGTTGACCTACCCGTCCTTCATCGACGGCCAGACCGTCGCGGCGGAGACGGCGACACGGCTCGCGCGGCTGGTCGGCCTGCCGCCGGGCTCGGCGGCGAACCTGTTCGGCGCCTCGCCGCTCCGGCAGACGGCGCCGGACAAGCGCGGGATCGTCACCAACTTCGACGACATCGCGCGGCTGGCGCGGCTGCTGGAACAGGACGTCGCCGCCGCCTGATCAGCGGGCGGCGGCGCTCGCCTCGGACCGCGTGCCGCCCACGCGCTGCGCCAGCGCGGCGGCCATGAAGTCGTCGAGCTCGCCGTCCAGCACCGCGTCCGGATTGCCCTTCTCGACGCTCGTGCGCAGGTCCTTGACCATCTGGTACGGCTGCAGGACATAGGAGCGGATCTGGTGGCCCCAGCCGATATCGGTCTTGCCGGCCTCGACCGCGTCGCTGATCGCTTCGCGCTTGCGCAGTTCCAGCTCGTACAGCCGGGCCTTCAGCATCTCCATCGCGATGGCGCGGTTGCGATGCTGGCTGCGGTCCTGGGTCGAGGCGACGACGATGCCGGTCGGCATATGCGTGAAGCGCACGCCCGATTCCGTCTTGTTGACGTGCTGCCCGCCGGCGCCGGAGGCGCGGAAGGTGTCGGTCTTCAGGTCGGCCGGGTTGATGTCGATCTCGATCCGGTCGTCGATCACCGGATAGACGTAGACCGAGGCGAAGGAGGTCTGCCGCCGCGCCGCCGCGTCGAAGGGGCTGATGCGCACGAGGCGGTGCACGCCGCCCTCGGTCTTCAGCCAGCCATAGGCGTTGGGGCCCGAGACCTGGACGGTGGCGGACTTCACGCCGGCCTGCTCGCCGTCGCTGCGTTCGGTCACCGTCACCTTGTAGCCGCGCTTTTCCGCCCAACGGACATACATGCGCAGCAGCATCTCGGCCCAGTCCTGGGCCTCGGTGCCGCCGGCGCCGGCATTGACCTCGACATAGGCGTCGTTGGAATCGGCCTCGCCGGACAGCAGGCTCTCGATCTCGCGCCGCTTGGCTTCCTCGGCCAGGCGCTCGAGATCGGCGACGGCGGCCTCGATGGTCGCCTCGTCGCCCTCGGCCTCGGCCAGTTCGATCAGGCCGAGCGCGTCCTCGACCTCGCGCTCAAGCCGGCGCACGCCCTCGACCTGGTCGGCGAGGCGCCCGCGTTCGCGCATCACGCGCCCGGCTTCGGCGGCATCGTTCCAGAGCGTCGGGTCTTCGGCCCTGGCGTTCAGTTCCTCGAGACGGCGGACAGCGGCATCCCAGTCAAAGATGCCTCCTCAGCAGGGACACCGAAGCGGTGATCTGCTCGTTCAGGGATGTGGCTTCAGCGCGCATGGCGCGGCCTCAATAGAGCCCACCCAGGTTGCTGTCGAGGCCGACGGCCGATCCGCCGCCTTCCGATGCGTCGCGCATCCGCCGCGCGCTGTTCTCGGTGCCCGGGCGGAAGGCTTCCAGGATCGAGCCGCCGCCGACGTTCACGCGCACCAGCGCGACGCCGGGCGGGGCGCGGAAGGGCACGGGTGGGCTGTCGCGCAGCGCGGCCGCCACCACGTCGCGGAAGATCGGCGCGGCGTTGCCGCCGCCGGTCTCGCCCTGGCCGAGGCTGCGCGGGTCGTCATGGCCGATCCACACCGCGACCACGATGTCGGGGGTGAAGCCGACGAACCAGTTGTCCTTGTAGTCGTCCGTCGTGCCGGTCTTGCCGGCGACGGGGCGGCCGAGCCGGTTGCCGATGGCGTTGGCGCCGGTGCCGCGCTGCACCACGCCCTGCAGCAGGCTCACCATCTGATAGGCGGCGATCGGGTCGGTGACCTGCCGGCGCTGCGGGTCCACGAGGTCGGGCACCTGTTCCGGCCCGCCGCCGCAGGCCGCGCAGGTGCGGCGGTCGGCGCGCCACACGACGCGGCCGCGCCGGTCCTGGACGGAATCGATCAGCGTCGGCGTCACTTCCTGCCCGCCATTGACGAAGGCGGCGTAGCCGGCGGCCATGCGCATCACCGTCGTCTCGCCGGCACCAAGGGACAGGGCAAGGAAGCGCGGCATGTTGGGGATGACGCCGAAGCGCGCGGCCGCATCCGCGACCGCGTCCATGCCCACCTGCTGGGCGAGCCGCACGGTCACCAGGTTGAGGCTGCGCTCCATCGCGGTGCGCATCGTCACCCAGCCATTCGCGGTGCCGGCCGTGTAGTTCTGCGGCCGCCAGACCCGCCCGCCCGACATCACCTCGATCGGCTCGTCGAGCAGTTCCGTGTTCGGCGGCATGCCCTGCTCGAGAGCCGTGATGTAGACGAAGGGCTTGAAGGAGGAGCCGGGCTGGCGCATCGCCTGCGTCGCCCGGTTGAACCAGGACCGCTCGAAGGACCAGCCGCCGGCCATCGCCAGCACGCGCCCGGTCTGCGGGTCCAGCGCCACGACGGCGCCTTCCACCTGCGGCATCTGGCGCAGTTCCAGCCGCTCCGGCCGCGCCGGGCGGCCCTGGGCGGGCGCCTGGGTGGGCATCGGTTCGGCGAAGACCACGTCGCCGACATTGAGCACCTGGTTCATCCGGCTGGGCGCCGCGCCGACGCGGCCGTCCCGCGCCGGGCGCGCCCAGGACAGGTCGGCGAGATACATCAGCCCCGTGCGCGGCTGCAGCGCGGCGCGCGGCTCGGGCCGCTCGAGCCAGCCGAGGCGCGCTTCCGTCGCGCGCACTTCCAGCACCACGGCCAGGCGCCATTCCGGCAGGCCGCCCGGCGGGCGCTGCGTGGCTTCCAGCGCGGCCATCCATTCGGTCTGGCCGGCGGCGATGCTCGCGAAGGCGCCGCGCCAGCCGCCGCGGCGGCGGTCATAGGCAAGCAGCCCGTCGCGCAGCGCGCGTTCCGTCGCCGCCTGCAACTCCGGGTCGAGGCTGGTGCGCACGACGAGCCCGCCCATCGTCGTCTGCTCGGCGCCGAAGCGGCTGATCAGCTCGCGGCGGACTTCCTCGGTGAAGTGCTGGCCGACGGGCACGACCTCGGGCCGGCGCGTGGGGCGCGGGACGATCGGCTCGGCCTTGGCGTAGCGCGCTTCCTCCCGCGTGATGTGGCCGTCCTCGGCCATGCGGTCGAGCACCCAGTCGCGCCGGGCGCGCGCCTGTTCGGGGAAGCGCAGCGGGTTGTAGTTGTTGGGCGCCTTGGGCAGGGCGGCGAGGAAGGCGGCCTCGGCCAGGGTCAGCTCGTCCAGGCCCTTGTTGAAATAGGCCTGCGCGGCGGCGGCGACGCCATAGGCCGACTGGCCGAGGAAGATCTCGTTCAGGTAGAGCTCGAGGATGCGGTCCTTCGACAGCGCCTGTTCGAGGCGCACGGCGAGGATCGCCTCCCGCACCTTGCGCATCATGGAGCGTTCCGCGCCCACCAGCATGTTCTTGGCGACCTGCTGGGTGATGGTGGAGGCGCCGCCCATGCGCCGCCCGCTGCCCCATTGCTCGGCCGCGGTCAGCAGGGCGCGGCCGATGCCCAGCGGATCGACGCCGTGATGCTCCCAGAAGCGCTGGTCCTCGGCCGAGACGAAGGCCTGCTGGACCCGCGCGGGAATCGCCTCGATCGGCACGAAGACGCGGCGCTCGGTCGCCAGTTCCGCCTGCAGGCGCGAATCGGCGGCGTAGATGCGCGACATCTGCGGCGGGTCGTAGCTGGCCAGCCAGCGATGGTCGGGCAGGTCCTCGGCGATCTGGCGATACATGCCGTAGCCGGCGACGCCCGCCACGATGCCGCCGACGACGAGCAGCATGAAGAACAGGCGGAACAGGCCGAGGCCCCGGCGGCGGCGGCGCGCGGGCTTTTCGCGCCGCGGGCGCTCGGGCGGCGGGGTGTCGCCGCCCCCGGGGGGCGGGGCTTCAGGCGGCTGCCCGCCCGCGCGCCGGCGGCGAGCGGGATCGAGCGGGGCGTCGGCGCGGAGCGGCGTGGCTGTCACGGGGCAGGGATTACACCAAGGGCGTGGATTTTGCGACGCATCAACTTCCCTTCCCGCGGCATGGACCGGCCGCGCGCCGCGTCAGCCCGGCGCCGCGAGCCAGCCGCCGATGGCGCGCGACAGCGCCCCGGCGAGCCGCGCGCGATGCTCGGGCCGGCGCAGCGCCGCCTCGTCCCGCGGGTCCGACAGGAAGCCGAGCTCGACCAGGGCGGAGGGGATCTCCGGCGCCTTGAGCACCACGAAGCTCGCTTCCCGGTGGGTGTTGGGCAGTAGCGGCACGTCCTCCCCCAACTCCCGCACGGCGAGCCGGGCGAGGCGTGCCGAGCCCGCCCGCGTCTCCTGCCGCATCAGGCTGATCAGGATGCGCTGCACCTCGGGGCTGACCGAGGGCAGGCGCAACCCGCCGGCGAGGTCGGCGCGGTTCTCCCGCCGCGCCAGCGCGTCGGACATGGCGTCGGAGGCGGTCTCAGACAGCGTGTAGACCGAGGCGCCGCGCGCCCCGGGGGCGGAATCGGCATGCAGGGAGACGAACAGGTCGGCGTCCCGCCGGCGGGCGATCTCGACGCGCTCGGCCAGCGGGACGAAGACGTCGCGCGTCCGGGTCAGCAGCACGCGGCAGGTGCGCGCGGCCTCGAGCCGCTGCTTCAGCTCGAGCGCCGTCGACAGGACGATGCGCTTCTCCTCGGTGCCCTCGGTGCCGATCGCGCCGGGGTCCCGCCCGCCATGGCCCGGGTCGAGCACCACGAGCGGCAGGGCGCGGGCCGGGCGGACCTGCCCCGCCACCACGTCCCGCCCGGCGCGCACGGCGGCGGCGAAGCGGGCCGGCGGGACGGGCGCGATGTCGAGAACCAGGTGGCCGTCCCGCGCCGGGCCGGGGGCGGCGAGGGCGGGGCCGGCCAGCTCGATGACCAGCAGGTCGTCGGCGGCGACGAAGCGCGCCGCGCGCACCGGGCCTGCGCCGCGCAGCGCGGCGGGGCCGCGCCACGTCGCGCCGGGCAGGTGCAGGACCAGCCGCTCGGGCTCGGCGGCGGCGGTGACGCGCCAGCGCTGCTCGCCCTCGATGGCGAGCGACAGGCGCGCGGCGGGCCCGGCGCGGCCGATCGCCGCACCGCCCACGGTCGCGGCGCGCGCGGCCGCGGGCGCCAGGACGCCCCCGAGCGCGAGGCCGAGCAGATGGCGCCGGCGAAGGCGCGGCATCGCAGCATCCCCTGTCACGCCCGATCCCCCACCGGGCGGGTGCATGATGCCAAATATTCCAGCATCTTGCCACATGCGCCTTGCGACGCGACGTGAAGGGCGGGCGGGAAAGAGAACGGGATCGTTACATGGCTTGTGGCGCCCCCGCCCGCCGACTATGGTGACCTGCCCCGGCGGCAACCGCTGCGGGCGGAGTCCCGGGCAGGATCGCCCGGCACGCGACCCCCGGGCCTGAGGCGGGGCGCGAGGCCGGTTCGAACCGACGGGCGCCCGGCCTGGAACCGGGGCGGCGATCATGCCCCCCGCCCGTTCCGTGGCTCAGCCGGGTGCCCTCCTGCCGGATCCGCCAGCGCGGGGACGATGCGCGCATGGATCCGACCGCCCCTTCGCCGGCGCCGGACCCGCCGCAGGATCAAGCCGGCCCGCCCGTGCCTGGGACCACCGCGATCCGCGGCCGTGTCCAGGGTTCCCGGGGCAGAGTCCAGGCACGCCCTCCCCAGGGTCCGTACCGCGCCGCGCGCGGCGCCGGACCCGCCGGACGAGGACGAGTCCGGCGCGTGCCAGAGGACGCCGCGCCGCCCACCCGTCCCCGCCCGGGCCCCGCCCTTCGTGGCGCCGTCGGCCCCGCCGCGGCGCGGAGCAACGCCTTCGATGACCAAGCGCATGCTGATCGACGCATCCCACCCCGAGGAAACGCGGGTGGTGGTGCTGGACGGCAACCGGGTCGAGGAATTCGACCTCGAGACCGCGACCCGCCGCCCTCTCAAGGGCAACATCTACCTCGCCAAGGTGGTGCGGGTGGAACCCAGCCTCCAGGCGGCCTTCGTGGAGTATGGCGGCAACCGCCACGGCTTCCTGGCCTTCGGCGAGATCCACCCGGACTACTACCAGATCCCCGTCGCCGACCGGCAGCGCCTGATCGAGATGCAGGCCGAGGAAGCGCGCGAGGAGGAGGAGGCGGACATGCCTCCGGAATCCGCGATGGACCGCGCCGACTGGAACGGCGAGGGCGCCGAGGGCTGGACCCCGGGCGAGGAAGCCAACGGCGAGGAAGGCACGGCCGCCGCCGCGCCGGAGGCGACCGACGCCGCCCCCGCCGCCGAGGCCGCGGAACCGAGCGAGCCCGCCGCCGCGCAGCCGCTCGACATGGCCGAGGAACGCATCACCGGCACGCCCGATGCCGGGCTCGACCCCGAGGCCCCGGCCGCCGAGGGCGAGGAGGCCGGCCATGGCCGCGTCGAGAGCCTGCCCGCCGAGGAGGAGGTGCCGCCGCCCGAGACGATCGGCGGCGAGGACCTTCCCGCCGAGAGCGAGGAGGAGCGCCGCGAGCGCCGCATCCCGCCGAAGTTCCTCCGCCACTACAAGATCCAGGAGGTGATCCGGCGCCGCCAGATCATGCTCGTGCAGGTCGTGAAGGAGGAACGCGGCAACAAGGGCGCGGCGCTGACGACCTACATCTCCCTCGCCGGCCGCTTCTCGGTCCTGATGCCGAACAGCCCGCGCGGCGGCGGCGTCTCCCGCAAGATCACCTCGGCCGCCGACCGCAAGCGGCTGCGCGAGGTGGTGGAGGAGATGAGCCTGCCCGACGGCATGTCGCTGATCGTGCGCACCGCCGGCGCGCAGCGCCCCAAGCCCGAGATCCGGCGCGACTGCGAATACCTGCTGCGGCTGTGGGACAGCATCCGCGAGCGCACGCTCGCCTCGACCGCTCCGGCGCTGATCTACGAGGAAGCCGACCTCATCAAGCGCTCGATCCGCGACGTCTACGGTCGCGACATCGACGAGGTGGTCGTCGAGGGCGACGACGCCTACGCCCAGGCGCGCGAGTTCATGCGCATGCTGATGCCGGCCAATTCCGGCCGCATCCGCATGCATCGCGACGCGGTGCCGCTGTTCGCCCGGCACAGCGTCGACGCGCAGCTGGACGCGATGCACTCGCCCGTCGTGCAGCTGAAGTCCGGCGGCTACGTCGTCATCAACCAGACCGAGGCGCTGGTCGCCATCGACGTGAACTCGGGCCGCGCGACGCGCGACCGGCACATCGAGGACACCGCGCTGCGCACCAACCTCGAAGCCGCGGACGAGATCGCGCGCCAGCTGCGCCTGCGCGACCTCGCCGGCCTGATCGTCATCGACTTCATCGACATGGAGTCGTCCAAGCACGACGGCATGGTCGAGCGCCGCCTGAAGGAGGCGCTGAAGCACGACCGCGCCCGCATCCAGGTCGGCCGCATCAGCCATTTCGGCCTGCTGGAGATGAGCCGCCAGCGGCTGCGCCCGTCCATCGCCGAGCAGACCTTCGTGGCCTGCCCGCATTGCCAGGGGCGCGGCATCGTCCGCAGCGTGGAATCGAGCGCGCTGCAGGTGCTGCGCGCGGTCGAGGAGGAAGGTGCCAAGCGCCGCGCCGCCGAGATCATGGTGCGCGTCGCCGCGCCCGTCGCGCTGTGGCTGCTGAACCGCAAGCGCGACCGGCTGGCCGAGATCGAGGCGCGCTTCGGCATGGTCGTGCTGTTCGAGCCCGATGACAGCCTGATCCCGCCCGCCGTGAAGATCGAGCGGCTGCGCGCGGCGGAACCTGGCGCGGTGCCCGCCGCGCCGTCCGCCCTGCGCATGGACTACGCCCCCGAGCCGGTCGAGGCGGAGGAGCCCGCCGAGGTCGAGGCCGAGGCGGAGGAAGGCGCCGACACGCCCCGCCAGGCCGAGGGCGGCGAGACCGCCGAGGAGGCCGAGCGCCGCCGTCGCCGTCGCCGCCGTCGCCGTGGCGGCCGCCGCGAGGATGGCCGCGAGGGCGCGCAGGGCGCCGCCGAAGGCGAGGAGGGCGCGGCTGAGGGCGCCGCCGAGGCCGATGGCGAGCGCGAGGCGTCGCCCGAGGCGCAGCCTGGCGCCGAGGACGGCGTCGAGGGCGAGGCCGCCCCCGATGCCGCCGAGGCCGCGCGCCTGGCCGAGGAGGGCGAGGCCCGCCGTCGCCGTCGTGGCCGCCGTGGCGGCCGTCGCCGGCGCGAGGACGGCGCCGCGCCCGAGGCCGGTGCCGCCGAGGAGGAACGCCCGGAGGCGGAAGCCGCCGCCCCGGTCGCCGCCCCCGCGCCGCGCGCCCCGCGCTACACCGGGCCGACGCCGGCCGACCCCTTCGCCGGCCAGATCGACGACATCTTCGAGGCGCTGGAAGCGGCCGAGGCCGCGGCCGAGCGCGCCGCGACCCGTCCGGCCCGCCCCGCCCCGATGCCGCCCGCGCCGGATGTCGCGCAGGATGCGGCGCCTGTCGCCGCACCGGCGGCCGAACCGGTCGTCGAGACCGTCGCCGCGGCGCCTGCCGAACCCCACGCCGCCCCTGCCGAGCCGCCCGCGGCGCCGGTGGTCGAGCCGGTGGCGGTGGTCGCGCCGCCCGAGCCGGAGCCCGCACCCGTCGTGGTCGCGCCCGCGCCAGCGCCGGAACCCGAGGCACCCGCCGGCCCGGTGGTCGGCGCGCCTGTGCAACCGGTGGTGCTGGGCGACGAGCCCGCGGCCGAGCGGCCCCGCCGACAGGGCTGGTGGCGCCGCTGAGTCCATCCGCGCATGGGGTCACCCTGTGCGCGGTGGGTTCATCCCATGGCATCGCGCGCGGCCGCCCCGCCGGCGCCGCGCGCGGTGGTCATCGCATCAGGGTCGAACATTCGTGCGAGGGGCATGAGTCGTCGCCGGTCCTGCCACGTCCGACGGCCGGGCCGTGGATAAGCGGCTACAGCACTATCCGATCACACTGAATCAGTACGATCGGATTTCGTGCTGTAGAGTCAATGGTTTCCAGAGCAAGAAATCCGATCAGTCGTTTCCGGCTGGTCGGATATTGCTCTAGGCGCGGCGCGAAGATCCGCGCGCGGCACTGACGCGGCTTCGTCGTCCTGCGGCCGTCAGCGTTCCGCGCCGCCGTCGAATTCCGCCCGTGCGCTGCCCAGGCCCGCGAGGCGCGCCGTCCAGGTCTCGCCGGCCGCCGGCACGATCGCCGGCGTCAGGCCGGCCACCACCAGCAATCCGCCGGCGGGCAGGCCGCCCAGGTCCCGCGCCCGCGCCGCCGCGGCGGCGAAGCGCGCCTTGAGGTCGACCGGCAGGTCGCGCGGACGCGCCTTGCCCCTGGTCAGCGCGGCCGCGACGCCGGCGCCGTCCCAGGTCGCGCGCCGTCCCGCGACGACCAGGCCGAGGCCGGCGAGGTCGGCCGCCGCCACCGCGTCGTCCGGCGCGCCGTCGCGGAAGCGGCTCGCGGCGATGTCGAGCGCGGGCAGGACGGCGGCGAAGCGCGGCGCGCCCTTGCCGAGCGGGGCGGCGAGCACGCCGATCGCCGCGGCGCTGACGCGCGGATGGCGCAGCGCGCCGAGCGCCACGCGGGCGCCCGAGGACAGCAGCCGCGCATCGATCATCGGCCCGGCGAGCATCGCGCCGTCCGGCCCGGGCGCGAGGCGCAGGCCGCTCGGCGGCAGGGCGAGCTCGTCGAGCACATCCTCGGCGACCGCCTCCCCCGCCGGGACATCCGCCGGGCGGAGCCCGGCGACGAGCGGCGCGATCGGGTTACCTGTCTCCAGCGCCTCGACGATCGCGGCGGCGAGGACGCGGCGCGCCGCGTCGTCCATCTCCCGCGGCCTCAGTTGAGCGACGGGAGCTGCGGCTCCTCGTCCACCTGGAAGCCGCCCGCCGGGGCCTCGAGCACGTTGGAGGTGCCGCCGGTCGGCGCCACGTCGTAGAGCGCGCTCGGCAGCCAGGTGACGATGCCGGGGAAGAAGTAGACGCAGAACATCGTGAAGATGACGATGTAGATGAAGGGCATGCAGCCCTTGAAGATGTCCTCGAGCCGGACGTGCTTCGGTGCGACGCCCTTGAGGTAGAAGGCCGCCATCGCGACGGGCGGCGACAGGAAGGACGTCTGCAGGTTCAGCGCGATCAGGATGCCGAAGAACAGCGGGTCCACGCCGAAATCGTCCAGCAGCGGCAGGAAGATCGGCACGAAGATCACGATGATCTCGGTCCATTCGAGCGGCCAGCCGAGCACGAAGATCAGCGCCTGCGCCAGCAGCATGAAGGTGAAGGTGTTGAGCGGCAGCGACTTGAAGAACTGCTCGACCAGCTCCTGCCCGCCGAGATAGCCGAAGACCGAGGAGAAGATCGCGCTGCCCACGAACAGCCAGCAGACCATGGCGGAGGTGCGGGCGGTGAGGAACACGCTTTCCTTGAGCTTCTCGAAGCTGAAGGACCGGTAGACGATGGCGAGCAGGATCGAGCCGAGGCTGCCCATCGCCGCCGCTTCGGACGGCGTCGCGAGGCCGAACAGGATGGCGCCGAGCACCATGGCGATCAGCGCGGCGAGCGGGATGAAGGACGTGACCAGCGCGAAAAGGATCTTGCCGAAGGGGATGTTCACTTCCTCCGGCGGCAGGCGCGGCGCGACGGACGGCTTCACGATCGCGATTCCCATCGCGTAGACGATGTAAAGCCCGGCGAGCATCACGCCCGGGATGAAGGCCGCGGCGTAGAGCTGCACCACCGACACGCCCGCCGTCGCGCCGTACAGGATGAGCATGATCGAGGGCGGGATGAGGATGCCCAGGCACCCGCCCGCGGCGACGACGCCCGAGGCGAGCTTCACGTCGTAGCCCGCCCGCAGCATGGCCGGGAAGGCGAGCAGCCCCATCAGCGTCACGACCGCGCCGACGATGCCGGTGGCCGTGGCGAAGAGCGCGCAGGTGGCGAGTGTCGCGACCGCGAGCGAGCCGGGGATGTTGCCCGAGGCCATCTGCAGGGATCGGAACAGGCGGTCGAGGATGTTCGCCCGCTCGATGATGTAGCCCATCAGGACGAAGAGCGGCACGCTGATCAGCACGTCGTTCGACATGACCGAATAGGTGCGCTGCACCAGCAGGTCGAAGACCCGGTCACCCATGCCGAGGTAGCCGAAGAACAGGCCCATCGCCATCAGCGTGAAGGCGATCGGGAAGCCCAGCATGATGAAGAAAAGGAACAGGAAGAGCTGCAGCAGCCCCAGCGCGCCGTCGGTCATCTCGTCAGGGCCTCAACGTCCGGTGTGTTCGTCGCCGGCCTTCTCGCCGGGAATGTGGCCGGTCGCGGCGATCTCGCGCGCCAGCTGCTCGGGGTCCTTCTCGGCCGCCGCGGCGAGGATCTTCTGCTCCAGCTCCTCCACGTCCGACAGGCGGTCGGGCCAGGCGCCGGTGCGGATGCAGCGGATGCAGCGCACGACTTCCACCACGCCCTGCAGCAGCAGCAGCACGCCCACGATCGGGATAAGGAACTTGAACGGCCAGACGATCGGGCCCGTCGGGCTGAAGACGGACCTTTCGTTCTGCATGAAGGAGATGTGCGCGAAGGACCAGCCCGAGATCATGAAGGCGAAGATCGCGGGGAAGAAGAACAGCACGTAGAGCACCAGGTCGAACTTCGCCTGCGTCGTCGGCTTGAAGTTCCGGTACAGGAAGTCCCCGCGCACATGCCCGTTGCGCGACAGCGCATAGGCGCCCGCCATCATGAACAGCGTGCCATACAGCATGTAGGAGACGTCGTAGGCCCAGCTCGTCGGCGCGCGGAAGGCGTAGCGCATGACGATCTCGTAGACGACCGCGAAGGTCAGGACGAGGATCGACCAGGCGAAGGTCTTGCCGACGAAGGCGCTGAGGCGATCGATCCCCAGCAGCACGGATTGAAGCTGCATCCGGAGGCTCCCTTCCGCATGCGAACGCCCGCCCCGGTGTCCCGGGGCGGGCGCGCATGCCGCCGCGGCGCGTCAGCCGCGGGCGAAGAAGTGGTTGTAGGCGAGCGCCGGGCTCGCCTGGTAGCGCAGGTAGAAGGCGCTGACGCGGCGGCACCATTCGCGCTGGCTGTCCGTCACCTTCTTGAAGAACGGGTCGCTCTCCAGGTTGCGGATCACGCCGTCCCAGGCGCGCAGCTGGGCTTCGAGAACCGGGCGCGGCGTGACCTGCACGTTCACGCCCTGCGTCGCCGCCATCTGCTGCAGGTCGTTCGGGTAGCGCAGCTGCTGCTTCCACGACATGTCGGCCGAGGCCGCTTCCGCGGAATGGCGGATGATCGCCTTCAGCTCGGCCGGCAGCGCGTCGTATTTCGGCTTGTTGAGCAGGACCTCGAAGGTCTCGGTGTTCTGGTGGTAGGACTGGATCATGTAGTTCTTGGCCACGTCCGGGAAGCCGAGGACGCGGTCGGAGGAGGGGTTGTTGAACTCCGCCCCGTCGATCACGCCGCGTTCCAGCGCGGGGACGATCTCGCCGCCCGGCAGGGCCGTGACGGCCGCGCCCAGCGCGTTGAACAGGTCCGTCGCCAGGCCGACCGTGCGGTACTTGAGGCCGCGCAGCTGCTCGGCGTTCTGCACCGGATTCTTGAACCAGCCGAGCGGCTGCGTCGGCATCGGCCCGGTCTGGAAGCCGACGACGTTGACGCGCAGCACCTGGCTGATGAGCTCATTGTACAGCGCCTCGCCCCCGCCGTAGTAGAACCAGGCGAGGTAGGAATTGGCGTCGTAGAACCAGGCCGGCGGCGTGCCGAACAGGCTGAACGCCTTGTTCTTGCCGAACCAATAGGCCGAGACGCCGTGCCCGCCGTCGAGCGTGCCGGCCGAGACGGCGTCGATCAGCTGGAAGGCGCCGACGACGGCGCCGGCGGCGAGCAGTTCCATGCGCAGCCGGCCACCGGCCATCGCGTTCACGCGGCTGACGAAGTCGCCCGCGAATTCATGGAAGATGTCGCGCTGCGGCCAGGTGGACTGGAAGCGCCAGGTGACTGTCTGCGCGCGGCTGACATTCGGCGTGGCGAGGACCGCAGCGCCGACGCCACCGACGGCTGCTGCCTTGAGGAACCCACGGCGCGCCGGAACGGGCGCATTGTGCTCGGTCATGCATCCTCCCTTGGCCGGTCGATGATGCTCGCCGGCACATTGATCAGTGCCGCCCATATGTGAACGGATGGCGACAGGCAATGGGGGAAGCAGAAAGTTTCGTCATGCGAGGCATGCATCGCGCCCGCGTGAAGACTATTTCGTAACGAGCGCCTTCATGTCGCGACGAATGCCTTCATTTCGTCACAAACGCCTTCTCGACCACGTAGGTGCCGGGCGCGTTGTTGGCGCCTTCCTCGAAACCGCGCGCTTCCAGCATCGCCTTGCAGTCGCGGTTCATCGCTTCCGACCCGCAGAGCATGACGCGGTCATGCTCGGGGCTCAGCGCCGGCAGGCCAAGATCGGCGAAGATGCGCCCGTTCTCGATCAGCGTCGTGATGCGGCCCTGCGTCGCGAAGGGCTCCCGCGTCACCGAGGGATAGTAGCGCAGCTTGCCCGCGACCATCTCGCCGAGGAATTCATGCCGCGGCAGGTCGCGCTCGAACAATTCGCGATGCGCGAGTTCGGCCACCTGCCGCACCGTATGCGCCACCACCACCGTCTCGAAACGGTCGTAGACGTCGGGCTCGCGCGCCAGGCTCAGGAAGGGCGCGAGGCCGGTGCCCGTCGCCAGCAGCCACAGCGTCCGGCCGGGGCGGAGGTTGTCCGTCACCAGCGTGCCGGTCGGCTTCTTGCCGATCAGCACCGTGTCGCCGACGCCGATGTGCTGCAGGCGGGAGGTGAGCGGGCCGTCCTGCACCTTGATGGACAGGAATTCGAGTTCCTCGTCCCAGGTCGGGCTCGCCATGGAATAGGCGCGCACCAGCGGCTTGGCGCCGACCATCAGCCCGATCATGGCGAATTCCCCGGCGCGGAAGCGGAAATGCGCATCCCGCGTGCAGCGGAAGGAAAACAGCCGGTCGGTCCAGTGATGCACCCAGGTGACGCGCTCGCCGAAATAGGCGGCGGGGATCACGGGCGTGGCGGGGCTGGTCGCGTCGTTCATGGCCGCGTCTTGTGCTGCGCTGCGGCAGCCTGTGCAACAGGGAATCCGGCCCGGTCCTTGCGCCGGCGCAAGCGGGGCGCTTCCCTGGCGCCATGACCGACCTGCCCGAGGGCGTCCCCTTCGACCCCGCCACCGACCCGCCGGTCGGGCCCCTGCTGCCCGACGCCTCCCCGCGCCCGTTGCCCGCGCGCATCCCCCATCGCGGCCAGTCGGTGGACCTCGAGCCGCTGCACCTGCGCCATGCCGGGGAGTTGTGGCGGGCGATGCAGGGCGACCGCGGCGATGCCTCCTGGGCCTATATGGGCTACGGGCCCTTCGCGGACGAAGCCGCGCTGCGCGGCTTCCTCGGCGGCTTCTCGACCACCCACGACCCGATCGCCTGGGCCGTGCGCCCGCATGCGACCGGCACGGCGGATGGCTGGCTGACGCTGATGGAGATCTTCCCCGCCCACGCGCATATCGAGATCGGCAACATCTGGTTCAGCCCGCGCATGCAGCGCACCCGCGCGGCGACCGAGGCGATGTTCCTGCCGATGCGCCACGCGATGGACGACCTGGGCTACCGGCGGCTCACCTGGAAGTGCAACGCGCTCAACATGCCATCCCGGCGCGCGGCCGCGCGGCTCGGCTTCACCTATGAGGGCACGCTGCGGAACATGCTGGTGGTGAAGGGACGCAGGCGGGACACGGCCTGGTTCTCGATCCTCGCCGAGGAATGGCCCGCCCGCCGGGACGCGATCGCGGCCTGGCTCGATGCCGCGAACTGGGATGCAGGCGGGCGGCCGAAGCAAAGCCTGGCGGCCTTCCGCGCCTGAAGGCCGCTTTCGCGCGCCTGCAACGCGCCTGTCACGGGCGCGCAACGCGACCCCGATAGAGGCCCCCATCCGCAATCCAACGGGGGTCCCATGCGTCGTTTCCTTCTCGCCACCGCGCTCATCGCCGCCGGCCCGGCGTTCGCCGACCAGCGCTTCGAGGCGACGCTCGCCGGCCATGCCGTGCTGCCCGCCTTCACCATGGCGGTGCCGCCGGCCGATGCGCCGCGCGACGCGCTGCTGTCGGGCAAGTTCGCCGGCCCGGGCAACCTGCGCATCGACCGCCCCGGCGCGGTGATGGGCGACACCGGCGCGATGCACGGCAACCGCCCGACGGGCATCGCTTTTCCCTTCGTCGGCCAGGCGGTGCAGGGCTTCTCCGGCATCAAGCCGGTGGCGAACGAGCCCGGCGCGTACTGGGTGCTGACCGACAACGGCTTCGGCAACCGGCGCAACAGCCCCGATTCGCTGCTGATGTTCCACAAGGTCCGCCCGGATTTCGCGACCGGCCAGGTCGCGCTGCTGCAGACGACCTTCCTGCGCGACCCGCTGCGCCGCATCCCCTTCCGCATCGCGTATGAGGGCACCGAGGCGCGCTACCTGACCGGCGCCGATTTCGACCTCGAGAGCATCCAGCCGCTGCCCGACGGCTCCTTCATGATCGGCGAGGAATTCGGGCCCTTCCTGATCCACGTCGCGGCCGACGGCGTGGTGCAGCGCGTGATCGAGACGCGCATGGACGGGCAGGTGCTGATGTCCCCCGACCATCCGTCGCTGCAGGTGGCCGCGAGCCCCACCGCCGGCGTGCCGCATCGCGTGCGCCGTTCGGGCGGGTATGAGGGCATGGCGCTGACGCCGGATGCGCAGACGCTCTGGGCGATGCTGGAACAGCCGCTCTTCGCGCCGAATTCCGACCAGCCGGAAGGCCAGTTCCTGCGCGTGCTGGAATTCAACGTGCCGCGCATGGAGTGGACCGGCCGCACCCTGCGCTACCGGCTCGAGCCCGGCGCGACCGCGATCGGCGACTTCAACTTCATCGATGCGACGCGCGCGCTGGTGATCGAGCGCGACAACGGCGAAGGCGACCCCGGCCTCGCCTGCGCGCAGGGCGCGCGGCCCACCGCCCAGGCGCCCTGCTTCCCGCTGCCGGCGCGCTTCAAGCGCGTCTACCTGGTCGATTTCGAGCAGGTCGACGCGGAAGGCTTCGTGCGCAAGATCGGCCATATCGACCTGATGGCGATCCGCGACACGGAAGGCCTCGCGCGGGTGCGCGGCGACCTGCCGGCGAACGCGCCGCGCGAGCGCTTCACCTTCCCCTTCTTCACGATCGAGAACGTCGCGGCGGTCGATGCCGACCACATCATCGTCGGCAACGACAACAACCTGCCCTTCAGCGCCGGCCGGCACTTCTTCCAGGCCGATGCGAACGAGCTGATCCTGCTGCGCGTGCCGGAGTTCCTGCGCGCCCGTTGATGTGGACGGGGGATCGGGAAGGCCATCTTCCCGATCCCCGTTGCAACCCCGGCCGCGCTGCCGCAATTTCGCTCCTTCAAGGCAAGGAGCGGCGAGCATGGCCGAGGACAGCGTGGGCGCCTTCGTGCCCGGGCCGCGCACGGAGCGCGCCGGTGCCGCCGAAGGGCCGCTCGCGGGGCTGACCTTCGCGGTGAAGGACCTGTACGACACCGCGGGCGACGTCACCGGCTACGGCAACCCGGACTGGGCGCGCACCCATCCGCCGGCGACGCGGGATGCCGCGGCCGTCGCGGCGCTGCTCGGCGCGGGCGCTCGCCTCGTCGGCAAGACCAAGACGGTCGAACTCGCCTATGGGTTGACGGGCGAGAATGTCTGGCACGGCACGCCGGTCAATCCGGGCGCGCCGGACCGATTCCCCGGCGGGTCCTCCTGCGGCTCGGCGGCCGCCGTCGCCGCCGGGCTGTGCGACATCGCCATGGGGTCGGACACGGGCGGGTCGGTGCGCATCCCGGCATCCTATTGCGGCGTCTTCGGCATCCGGCCGAGCTGGGGCTCGGTGAGCCTGGTCGGCGCCTGCCCGCTGGGGCCCACCTTCGACACGGCGGGCTGGTTCGCCGCGCGGGCTTCCGTGCTGCGCCGGGCGGGCGAGGTGCTGCTGCCCCCGGGCGGGGACGCGCCGCTCGGCCCGCTGCTCAAGGTCAAGGAAGCCTGGGTGAATGCCGAGCCCGCCACGGCGGCCGCGCTCTGCGGCGGCGCGGGGCTCGAGGCAGCGGAAAAGGTCCTCGGGCCTTCGCTGACGGTCTCCATCGCGCCGGAGGGACTCGACGCCTTCTACGAGAATTTCCGCTGCGCCCAGGCGGAGGAAGCCTGGACCAGCCTCGGCCCCTGGGTGGAGGCGACGGATCCCGCCTTCGGCCCCGGCGTGAAGGAACGCTTCGCCGCGGCCCGCGCGATGGACCCGGCCAAGGCCGCCGCGGGGCGCGCCTTCCGCCGCATCGTCCAGGCGCGGCTGCACGCGCTGCTCGGCGGCGGAGCGGTGCTGGTCTATCCGACCTCGCCCTCGCCTGCGCCGCGGCTGACGGCGACGCAGGCCGAACAGAACGCGGTGCGGGAGAGGACGATGGGCGTGACCGCGATCGCGGGGCTTGCCGGCCTGCCGGAGATCTCCCTGCCGGTCGCGCGGATCGCCGGCGCGCCGGTCGGGCTCTCGCTCGTCGCCGGCCCGGGCCGGGACCGGGCGCTGCTGGCGCTGGCCGAGAAGGTGGCCGCGGCCGCCGGGCTGCCGGCCTGACCATGCGCGTGCGCGATGCGACGCCGGCCGACCTGCCGGCCATGACCGAGATCTACGGCCACCACGTGCTGCACAGCACCGGCACCTTCGAGGAAACGCCCCCCGACGCGGCCGAGATGGCCGCGCGCATCGCCCGCGTGCAGGACGCCGGCTACCCCTGGCTGGTCGCCGAGGACGAGGACGGCGCGGTGCTCGGCTTCGGCTATTGCGCGCCCTTCCGCCCCCGCGCGGCCTATCGGCACACGGCCGAGGATTCCGTCTATGTCCGCGACGACATCCGCGGCCAGGGCGTGGGCAAGGCGCTGGTCGCCGAGGTGCTGGCCCGCGCCGAGGCGATGGGCATCCGCCAGATGGTCGCCGTAATCGGCGATGCCGAGAATGTCGGCTCGATCGGCCTGCACATCTCCCTCGGCTTCCGCCAGGTGGGCGTGCTGAAGGCGGTGGGGATGAAGTTCGGCCGCTGGGTGGACGTGGTGCAGATGCAGCGCGCGCTCGGCGAGGGGGACAAGACCCTGCCGGGTCAGGCCGAGAGCCTGTAGCGGGCGAGCGTCAGCGGGTCCTCCCGCAGCGCCGCCGCGATTTCCGCCCGTCCGGCCTCGGTGCCGGGCAGCGCCACGACCCGGTCGAACCAGCCGACCTGGCCGCGCACGCGGGCCTGGAACAGCCTGTCGAGCGCGAGCGCGGCCGGCAGGCGCCCGGCGCAGCAGGCGCATCCGGCCAGGTGCGGGGCGGCCGCGGGTTCGAAGCATTCCGTCGCGGCCGGCGCGCCGTCCGGCGCCGCGCCTTCCGCCAGCAGGGCGGCGGGCCGGCCGGCCAGCGCCGCGTCCAGCGCCCCGGGCGATGAAAGCAGCGTGATCGGGATGCGGGCGTCGAGGGTCCAGGCCATGATGTGCTGGACATAAGGATATCTTTATGAGTATAGCAAGCCCCATGGATGACCTCCTGGCCCAGCTTCGTGCCGCCGCCGAGCCGACGCGCCTGCGTCTGCTCGCGCTGTGCGCGCGCGGCGCCTGGTGCGTCAGCGACCTCGTCGCGATCCTCGGCCAGTCCCAGCCGCGCCTGTCGCGCCATCTCAAGCTGCTGGTCGATGCCGGGCTGCTGCAGCGCACGCCGGAAGGCTCCAACGCCTGGTTCCAGCTGGCGGCGGAAGCCGACCTTGCGCGCCAGATCCTCGCCCGCCTGCCGGAGGAAGACCCGCTGCTCGCCGCCGACCGGCGCGTCGCCGCGCGGCTGGCGGCCGAGCGCGCCCGCGCGGCCTCCGAATCCTTCCGCCGCCACGGCGCGGATTGGGACGAGATGCGCGCTCTGGGCCTGCCCGGCGCGGCGATCGAGGCGGCGCTGCTCGGCGCCCTGCCGGACCGCGTCGGCCGGCTGCTCGACATCGGCTGCGGCACGGGCGGGCTACTCGAACACCTCGCGGCGCGGATCGAGGAAGGCATCGGCGTCGATGCCTCCCGCGACATGCTGGCGCTTGCCCGCACGCGGCTGGCCGAGCGCGGACTGTCGCATGTCTCGGTCCGCCAGGCGGACATGTACCGGCTGCCGATGCCCGACGCCGCCTTCGACGCCGTCACGCTGCAGATGGTGCTGCACTACGCCGAGGACCCGGCCGCCGCGCTGGCGGAAGCCGCGCGCGTGCTGCGGCCGGGCGGGACGCTGCTGATCCTCGACCTCGCGCCGCATGGGCGCGCCGAATTGCTGGGCGGCGCCTTCGCGCATCGCTGGCCGGGCTTCGACGATGCCGGCATCGCCGGCTGGCTCGGCCCGGCGGGCTGCGTGCCGGCGCGCACCGCCACCATCGACGGGCCGATGCCCGTCCGGCTCTGGGTCGCCGAACGCCGGACCCAGCCTGCCTCCGTCTCGAACGTCTAGAGGGTTTACCCGCATGTCCCGCCCGCACCTCCTCGATGCGCTCCGCGACCGCGTGCTTCTCTGCGACGGGGGCATGGGCAGCCGCGTGCAGGTGATGGACCTCGACGTCGACCGCGACTTCTGGGGCAAGGAGAACTGCACGGACGTGCTCGTTCTCTCCCGCCCCGACGTGGTGCGGGAGATCCACCGCGGCTACTACGAGGCCGGCGCCGACATGGTGCTGACCAATACCTTCGGCGGGTCGCCCGTGACGCTCGCGGAGTTCGAGCTCGAGGACAAGGCCTTCGAGCTGAACAAGCGCGCCGTCGAGATCGCGCGCGAGGCGGCTGAAGGCTTCGCCGACGGCCGCCACCGCTGGGTGATCGGCGACATCGGGCCGGGGACCAAGCTGCCGACGCTCGGCAACATCTCCTACGACGCGCTGGAAGCCGCGCTGGTGGTGCAGTGCCGCGGGCTGATCGCCGGCGGCGCCGACGCGCTGCTGACCGAGACGAACCAGGACACGCTGTTCATCAAGGCCGCGGTCAATGCCGCCAAGATCGCGCGCGCCGAGGCGAAGTCCGACATCCCGGTCTTCGTGCAGGTTACGGTCGAGACGACCGGCACGCTGCTGGTCGGCCCCGACATCGGTGCGGCGGCGGCGGTGGTGCATTCGCTCGACGTGCCACTGATGGGCCTGAACTGCGCGACCGGCCCGCAGGAGATGGCCGAGCACGTCCGCTGGCTGGCGCAGAACTGGCCCGGGCTGATCTCCTGCCAGCCCAATGCCGGCCTGCCGGAACTGGTGGACGGCAAGACGCATTACCCGCTCGGCCCGGCCGAACTCGCCACCTGGATGGAGCGCTTCGTCACCGAGGACGGGCTGAACCTGATCGGCGGGTGCTGCGGCACCTCGACGCCGCACATCCAGGCGCTGGATTCGATGCTGCGCAAGCTGGGCGGCGCCGCCGCGCGGCCGGCGCCGGTCGCACGCAAGCCGGTCTGGGTGCCGTCGGTCGCCTCGCTGTACACCGCAGTGCCGCTGCGGCAGGAGAACTCCTACTTCTCGATCGGCGAGCGCTGCAACGCGAACGGGTCCAAGGCGTGGCGCGAACGCCAGGCGGCTGGCGACTGGGACGGCTGCGTCGCGATGGGGCGCGAGCAGGTGCAGGAGGGGTCCAACAGCCTCGACGTCTGCACCGCCTTCGTCGGCCGCGACGAGATGGCCGAGATGAGCGAGGTGATCCGCCGCTTCACCTCCAGCGTGAACGCGCCGCTGGTGATCGATTCCACCGAGACGCCGGTGATCGAGGCTTCGCTGAAGCTGCATGGCGGCAAGGCCATCATCAACTCGATCAACTTCGAGGAAGGCGAGAAGGCCGCGGCCGACCGCATGGTGCTGGCCAAGAAGTTCGGCGCCGCCGTCATCGCGCTGACCATCGACGAAGTGGGCATGGCCAAGACCGCCGAGGACAAGCTGCGCATCGCGCGGCGCCTGGTGGACTTCGCCTGCAACCGCTACGGGCTGCCGCAGTCGGACCTGATGATCGACCCGCTGACCTTCACCATCGCGACGGGCAACGAGGACGACCGCAAGCTCGGCCAGTGGACGCTGGAGGGCATCCGCATGATCCGGGAGGAGTTCCCGGACATCCAGATCATCCTCGGCCTGTCGAACATCTCCTTCGGCCTGAACCCGGCGGCGCGGCACGCGCTGAACTCCGTCTTCCTCGACCACGCCGTGAAGGCGGGGATGACGGGGGCGATCGTGCACGTGTCGAAGATCAAGCCGCTGCACCAGATCCCGCCCGAGGAAGTGAAGGTCATGGAGGACCTGATCTTCGACCGGCGCAGCGAGGGCTACGACCCGCTGCAGAAGGTGCTGGAGATGTTCGCCGGCCGGAAGGCCGCGGATGCGACTGCCAAGAAGAAGGCCGAGACGGTCGAGGGCCGGCTCAAGGACCGCATCATCGACGGCGACCGCAAGGGGCTGGACGACGAGCTGGCCGACGCGCTCGCCCAGGGCATCGCGCCGCTGTCGATCATCAACGACGTGCTGCTGGACGGCATGAAGGTGGTGGGCGAGCTGTTCGGCGCGGGCAAGATGCAGCTGCCCTTCGTGCTGCAGAGCGCGGAGACGATGAAGGCCGCCGTCGCCTACCTCGAGCCCTACATGGAAAAGGTCGAGGGGCAGGAGAAGGGCACGATCGTGCTCGCCACCGTCAAGGGCGACGTGCACGACATCGGCAAGAACCTGGTCGACATCATCCTGACCAACAACGGCTACCGGGTGGTGAACCTCGGCATCAAGGTGCCGCTCGCCGACATGGTGACGGCGGCCAAGGAACACCGCGCGCATGCCATCGGCATGTCGGGGCTGCTCGTGAAGTCCACGGTGGTGATGCGCGAGAACCTCGAGGAGATGTCGCGCCAGAACCTCGACATCCCGGTCATGCTCGGCGGCGCGGCGCTGACGCGCAACTACGTCGAGGAGGATTGCGTGAAGGCCTATGCCTGCGGGCGCGTGGCCTATGCGCGCGACGCCTTCGACGGGCTGCACCTGATGGACAAGGTGGTCGGCAACGGCTTCGACGACTACCTGGGCGCGCTGCAGGTCAAGCGCGCGGGCAAGGCGAAGAACGAGAAGCGCACGCTCGGCACCGCCGACCCGCGCGGCTTCGCCCCCGTCGATGTCGCCTATGCCGAGTCGCGGCGCCGGCGTGTCAGCGCCGAGAGTGCCGCGCCCACGCCGCCCTTCTGGGGCGCGAAGGTGATGGAGGCGGCGCCCAAGGCGCTGGTGCCCTTCATCAACGAGCGCAGCCTCTATCAGTTCCAGTGGGGCTTCCGGAAGCAGGGGCGGTCGCTCGAGGACTTCCTCGGCTGGGCGAAGCAGGAACTGCGCCCGGTGCTCAAGCGCATGCTGGCGCTGACCGAGGAGCAGGACATCCTCAAGCCGCAGGCCATCTACGGCTACTGGAAATGCGCCGGGCAGGGGAACGACCTGATCCTGTTCGAGCAGGATGGCGTGACCGAGGCCACCCGCTTCACCCTGCCGCGCCAGCCTAAGGAGGATGGCGAGTGCATCGCCGACTTCGTGCGCGACATCGGCGACGGCCCGGCCCATCGCGACGTGATCGGCCTGCAGGTGGTCACCGTCGGCCAGAAGGCGTCCGACATGGCGCGCGACTGGTTCGAGGAGAACCGCTACCAGGACTACCTGTACCTGCACGGCCTGTCGGTCGAGATGGCCGAGGCGATGGCCGAATACGTCCACAAGCGCATCCGCGCCGAATGGGGCTTCGCGGCCGAGGACGACCGCGACATCGACCGGATGCTGCAGCAGGGCTACCGCGGCGGGCGCTATTCCTTCGGCTATCCGGCCTGCCCGCGGCTCGAGGACCAGGAGCCGCTGCTGCGCCTGCTGGATGCCGAGCGGATCGGCGTTTCGATCAGCGACGAATGGCAGCTGCACCCCGAGCAGTCCACGAGCGCCATCGTGCTGCACCACCCGCGGGCGAAATACTTTTCCGTCTGACCGGCGGGGGGTAAACCCCGTCCATGAGGGAAGGCGTTTCGAACAAGGCCACGACGCTCGCCGCCGGCAGCGTCGTGGTCGCCATCGCGGTGCTGGCGCTGAAGGCGGCCGCCTGGTGGCTGACCGGCAGCGTCGCGCTGCTGGCCGATGCCCTGGAAAGCGTGGTGAACGTCGCCGCCGCCGCGGCGGCGCTGATCGCCGTGCGCTATTCCGCCCTGCCAGCGGATGCCAACCATCCCTACGGGCATGCCAAGGCCGAGTATTTCTCGGCCGTGCTGGAAGGCGCGCTGATCATCGTCGCGGCGCTGCTGATCCTCAACGAGGCCTGGGGCGCCTTCCTCAACCCCCGCGCGCCGGAACAGGCGGCGATCGGCCTGGCCGTCTCGGCCGTGGCGAGCGCGGCCAACGCGGCCTGGGCGATGCTGCTGACGCGCCGCGGCCGCGCGCTGAAATCGCCCGCGCTGCTGGCCGATGCGCGGCACCTCTGGTCGGATGTCGTCACCTCCGTCGGCGTCATCGCCGGCGTGGCGATGGTGACGCTGACCGGGATCCTCTGGCTCGATCCGCTGCTGGCCGCGCTGACCGCCGCCAACATCCTGTTCTCCGGCTTCCGCCTGCTGCGCGAAAGCCTGGGCGGGCTGATGGACGAGGCCGTGCCGCCCGCGACAATGGAGCGCATCCGCCGCATCGTGGCCAAGGAAGCCGCCGGCGCGATCGAGGCGCATGACCTGCGGTCCCGCCACGCCGGCCGCTTCACCTTCCTGGAATTCCACCTGGTCGTCCCCGGCGCCATGACGGTGCGGGAAGCGCATGAGATCTGCGACCGGATCGAGGCCGCGCTGAAGGCGGAACTCGAGACCGCCATCATCACCATCCATGTCGAGCCCGAGGCGAAAGCCAAGCACGAAGGCGTCCCCGTGCTGTGAAGGCGGGCCCGCGCAGCCCCTCCGCCCGCCCGCCGCGCCGCGCGGCCCGGCTGGCGCTCGGGCTCGCGGCCTCGGGCGGGCTGCACGCGGCGGCGCTGGCCGCGCTGCTGCTCTGGCCATCGACCCCGCCGGAGGAACCGGAGGGCGATGGCGGTTCCGTCGCGCTGGTCTTCGCCGACACGGTCGCGCTGGCCC
>NZ_JAGIYZ010000014.1 GCF_017813355.1 Roseomonas nitratireducens | reverse complement strand
CCGCGGCAGGCGCCGCCGCCGGGGCCGCCGCCGCGCCGCGGCCCGCCGAGCCCGCCCCCGCCGCGCCGCCGCCGGACCCCCAGCCTTCCGTGGGCTCCGTCACCAACCTGCCGCTGCCGCGCTTCGCCGCGCTGCGGTCGGACGAGGTGAACCTGCGCGCCGGCCCGGGCACGCGCTTCCCGATCGAATGGACCTACCAGCGGCGTGAATTGCCGGTGGAGATCACGCGCGAATTCGAGCTCTGGCGCCGCATCCGCGACCCGGAGGGCACCGAGGGCTGGGTCCACCAGTCGACCCTGATGGGCCGACGCAGCGCCATCGTGCGCGGCGCGCCGAACAGCGAGACGTCGCTGCGCCGCCGGGCGGAGGCCGAGAGCCCGCCGGTCGCAAGGCTGCGCCCGGGCGTGGTGGTACGCCTGCGCGCCTGCGAGCCGCGCAGCCCCTGGTGCGAGGCGCAGGTCGGCGAGCATCGCGGCTTCATCCTGCGCAGCGAGGTCTGGGGCGTCTCCGCCGATGAGGAGATCAAGTAGCGGCCGCTTGCCGCACCGCCGCTGCCCGGCCTAGCCTTCACTCATGTCGGACGACCATACCCCCGCGATCCACGACCTTGGCGGTCTCCCCCGCTTCCACTGCACCCCCGTCGAGCATGACGAGGTGCCGCCGGACGCCTTCGGCAAGAAGGTGGACGCGCTGCGCCAGGTGCTGGCGCAGAAGAAGCTGATGACGGTGGACGAGCTGCGCCGCGGGATCGAGAGCATCCCGGAGGGCGAGTACTTCGCCCTCGGCTACTACGAGCGCTGGCTGCGGTCGATCGCCACGCTGATGGTCGAGAAGGGGCATGTCGCGAAGGAGGTGCTGGAATGAGCGCCGCCCCCCGCTTCGCCCCCGGCGCCACGGTGCGCGTGAAGGATGATTGGCCGGAGCGTCGCGGCCCCTGCCACATCCGCACGCCGCACTACATCCGCGGCCGCACGGGGAAGGTGGTGCGCCCGCTCGGCGCCTTCCCGAACCCCGAGGACCTCGCCTTCGCGCGGCCGGCGCCCGAGCGGCATCTGTACCATGTGCTGTTCGAGCAGCCGCCGATCTGGAACGAGGGCCAGCCCGGCGACACGGTGATGGTCGAGGTTTTCGAACACTGGCTCGAGGAGGCCTGAGCGATGGCCGCACCCCCGCGCGCGGAAAGCCTCGCGCTGCTTGAACGCCTCGTCGCCGCGCTCGAGGCGAAGGGCATCGTCACCGAGGGCGAGATCGCCGAGCGCCAGGCGAGCACCGACAAGGCGAGCCCGGAGACCGGCGCGCGCATGGTGGCCAAGGCCTGGACCGACCCGGCCTATCGCGCGCTGCTGCTGTCGGACGGCAAGGCGGCCGCCGAGATGATGGGCGTGTCCATGGCCGGCGCGCCGCCGCTCGGCGTGCTGGAGAACACGCCGACGCGGCATCACCTCGTCGTCTGCACGCTGTGTTCCTGCTATCCGCGCGCGCTGCTGGGCTATCCGCCGAACTGGTACAAATCCTTCGCTTACCGGTCGCGCGCGGTGCGCGAGCCGCGCGCGGTGCTGGCCGAATGGGGCACGATGCTGCCCGACAGCGTCGAGATCCGCGTCGTGGACAGCACGGCGGATTTCCGCTGGATGGTGCTGCCGATGCGCCCCGCCGGCACGGAAGGCTGGGACGAGGCTCGGCTCGCCGCCACGGTCACGCGCGACGCGCTGGTCGGCGTGGGGCTGGCGAAGGCCTGATCACCGCATAGGGCGGATCGAGGCGCCGCCTCGATCCGGGAGCGCGAATGCGCGACCGCGCCCAGACCATCATCGCCGCCGGCTGCGCCAGCGCATGGCGCGAAGGCAAGGCGGCCGGATGGCCGCCGCCCGCCGCCTGAGGGCAGCTAGACTATGCCCCGCCGTAGATGAACACCGGCATGGGCTGCGTGTCGTCCTGCACCGCCTTCACGCCCGGCACGTTCTCCGCCAGCACGCGCAGCGCCTTCTGCACCGTGTCGCTGCGGCGGAAGCCGTGGAAGGTGACCGTGCCGTCCTTCACCTCGACCATCGTGTAGAAGGTGTCGGTCCAGGGTTCCTTCTTCATCGCGGCCATCACCGCGCGGCGGATGCGCTCATCCGACAGCTCCGCCTCGACATGCGGCGGCGCGACCAGGGCGCGCAGCAGGTCGGCGCGGCTGACGATGCCCTTCAGCTTCTCGCCTTCCACCACCACCACGCGGCGGATCTTCTGCTCCTCCATCATGTGGGCGATGTGCGCGGCGCTGGTGTCGGGCGCGACGGAGACGACCTTCTCGGTCATAAGGTCGTGCGCCGTGACGCCATGGGTGCGGGCGTAGCGTTCCGCCTGGCTCGCAGGGTCGGCGAACAGCGCGCCGAACCAGGAGGACGGGCGGTCCTCCTCCCCCGCCAGGCGGCGGATCAGGTCGGCTTCCGTCACGATGCCGAGCACCTTGCCCGCGGCATCCACCACCGGCACGGCGGAGATGCCGCGGTCGGCGAGCAGGCGGGCCATGGCCATGACCGGCGTCTCGGGGGGGACGGTCACCACGTCGGGCGTCATCAGGTCGCGGGCGAGAAGGCCGGTCATCTTGGATCCTCCGATGGGATGCAGGCGGAATGTGCGGCGGACAAACGCGCCCCGCCTTGCGCCAGATCAACGGCGCGGGCTTCAAACCGGCGGCCAAGGCGGTTATCAGGGCCGCGTCCAACGGGACCAAGGAGGAATTCATGTCCGGGATCTCACGCCGCGGCCTGATGGCCGCAACCGCCGGCACGCTGGCGCTGCCGGGCCTTGCCGCCGCGCAGACGCAGATGGCGATCGCCACGGGCACGACGGGCGGCGTCTACTATCCGCTCGGCGGCGCGCTCGCGAACTACCTCTCGCGCGGCATTCCGGGCATGAGCGCGACGGCCGAGGTGACGGGCGGGTCCGTCGCCAATTTCCAGCTGCTCGGCGCCGGGCGCGTCGGCATGGTGTTCGGCCAGGTGGACGCCGCGGTGGACGGGCTGCGCGGCGCCGGGCCCTTCCGCGGCCGCACGGTGCCCGCGCGCGCCGTCGCGGTGCTCTACACCAACCGCATGCAGGTGGTGACGACGGCCGCGACCGGCATCCGCACCATGGCGGACCTGCGCGGCAAGCGTGTTTCCACCGGCGCGCCGGGCTCGGCGACCGAGCTGTTCGCCTTCCGCGTCATCGCCGCCGCCGGGCTCGACCGTGAACGCGACTTCCGCGCGCGCGAGCGGCTGAGCCCCGCCGAATCCACCAACGCGATCCGCGACGGCAAGCTCGACGCCTATTTCTTCGTCTCGGGCGTGCCGACCAGCGCCATCACCGACCTCGCGGCCACCCCGGGCACGCAGATCGTGCTGGTGGACCATGCGGACCTGCACCAGCGCATCGTCGCCGAGAACGGCCCGGTCTACTTCCCCGAAGTGATCCCGGCGAACACCTATCCGGGCCAGACGCGCGACAACCAGCAGCTCTCGGTCGCGAACATCCTCGCGGTGCGGGAGGACATGTCGGCGGAGATGGTGACGAACATCCTGCGCGTGACCTGGGAGAACCGGGAGGATTGGGCGCGGGTGCACGCCGAGGCGCGCAACTTCACCCTCGCCGCGCAGAAGACCGCCGCGGCCGGCATCCCCTGGCACCCGGCGGCGGAAGCCTTCTGGCGCGCCGCCGGCGCCACGCTGGCCTGATCGCCGCCCGCCGGGGGCCACCGTGCCCCCGGCGCGCTGACGGAGCATCCACCCCGCGATGACCAGCACCGCCCTGCCGCCCGAGGTGCCGAAGGGCGCGCTCGACGAGGCCACCGCCGCCCGCGTCGAGGCGCTGATCGAGCAGGAGGAAGGCGCGCAGAACCGCCTGCCCGGCCTGCTCGGCCATGCCGCGGTCGCGGTCGCGCTCGCCATGTCGCTGTTCCACCTCTGGGCGGCCTGGGACATCGTGCCGACGACGGTGCTGCGCTACGTCCATGTCGGCTTCGCGCTGGTGCTGGGCTTCGCGCTGTTCCCCATGGCGCGGCGCTTCCGCCACCGGCTGATGCCCTGGGACGTGGCGCTGCTGGCCGCCGGCATCTACTGCATCTGGTACCTGATCGCCGGCGGCGACGACCTGCAGGACCGCTATGTCTTCCCCGAGCCGATGGACATCGTCGTCGGCTGGATGCTGATCGCGCTGGTGCTCGAGGTGACGCGCCGCGCCACCGGCTGGATCATGCCCGCGGTCGCGATCGCCTTCCTGTTGTATGCCTTCTTCGGCGACATGCTGGCGCCGCCCTGGCGCCACCAGGGCTACGACGCCGAACGGCTGATCCCGCACCTGACGATCACGCTGGAAGGCATCTTCGGCACGGCGGTCGACGTCTCCGCCTCCCTGATCGTGCTGTTCACCATCTATGGTGCCATCCTGCAGGCGAGCGGCGCGGGGAAGTTCTTCGTCGACTTCTCCTTCAGCCTGACGGGCGGCAAGCCGTCCTCGGCGGGGCGGACCGTCGTGCTCTCCTCCTTCCTGCTCGGCGGGCCATCGGGGTCGGGTGTCGCGACGACCGTCACGTTGGGGACCGTCGCCTGGCCGATGATGCGCCAGGTCGGATACCGCGGGGACGATGCGGGCGGACTGCTGGCCGCCGGCGGGCTGGGCGCGATCATCTCCCCGCCCGTGATGGGTGCCGCGGCCTTCCTGATCGCGGAATACCTGAAGATCGGCTACCTCGACGTCATCGTCATGGCGATCGTGCCGACATGCCTCTACTACGCGTCGCTGCTGTTCATGGTGGAACTCGACCAGCGGCGGATCGAGGCGGAGCGCAAGGCGGACCCGAACGCGCCGCCGCCGCGCACCATGCATGTCGATCCGGTCGGCAAGCTGCTGCGTCTTTATGGTTTCCACTTCTCGACACTGGTCGCGATCATCGTCTTCATGGTGCTCGGCTATTCGCCGACGCTGTCCGTCCTCTATGCGATGATCGTCGCCGTCGTCCTGTCCTGGCTGCGGCGGGAGACGGCGCTGACGCCGCGGCGGCTGGCCGACGCGCTCGCCTCGGGCGCGGTGCAGTCGGTCGGCATCGCGGCGACCTGCGCCTGCGCCGGCATCATCGTGGGCGTCATCACGCTGACGGGGCTCGGGCTGAAGTTCAGCGACATCGCGATCCAGGCGGCGGGAGGGTCGCTGGTGGTCACCGCGATCTACACGGCGCTGATCGTGTGGGTGGTCGGGCTCGCCGTGCCCGTCACCGCCTCCTACATCATCTGCGCGGTGGTCGCGGCGCCGGCGCTGATCAAGCTCGGCGTGCCGGACTACGCGGCGCATATGTTCGTCTTCTACTACGCGGTCCTCAGCGAAGTGTCCCCGCCCACCGCGCTGTCGCCCTTCGCTGCCTCGGCCATCACCGGCGCCGGGCCGTATCGCACCACGCTGCAGGCCTGGAAGTACACGCTGCCCGCCTTCCTGCTGCCCTTCGTCTTCGTGACGGACCCGGAGGGCGTGGGCCTGCTGCTGTCGCTGCGCGACGGCATGACCTGGGTCGACGTCGCCTGGCAGGTGCTGCTGGCGGCCGGCGGCCTGGCGGCCCTGGCATCGGCCGCGCAGGGCTATGGGCGGCGCATCATGGCGGGGTGGGAACGCTGGGCGATGGCGCTCGCGGGGCTGCTGATGGTCTTCCCGGCGCTGGTCGAATACGTCGCGCGCGACCTGGTGCCCTATCCGCACCTGATCGGGATCGCGCTGGCCGTGCTGCTGGTGGTGCTGCAACGGCCAAGGCCGGCCTGAATTCCGGCTGTCCAGGCCGTTGCGAAATCGGCATGATTGAGGAATGCGCCGTGTCCTGCCGCTCTGCCTGCTGCTCGCCGCCTGCGAAGGCGCGGGCGCGGCCGACATGCTGCGTGTCGCGCTCTGGCCGCTGCCGGTGCCGGACTCGCTCTTCGTCGCCTCCGACGACCCCGCCCCGGCGCGCTGGGATGCCGAGGACGAGCCGCGCACGGATGGCCCCGCGCTGCTGCTGACGCTCGGCAGCCGCCAGGCCAGCGCGGCGCTGCTGCAGGAGGAAGGGGAGCGCCGGCTCTGGCGCACCCAGGGCGGCGTGGTGGTGGCGACCGACGGGCCGCGCATCGTCGCCACCGCCGGCCTGTCGGAGGTGCTGGCCGCGACGCGCTTCGAGGGGCCGGACGGCCTCGCCAGCGCGCTGGAGGCCGATGGCTGGCAGGGCACGCGCGTCGTCGATCTCGCGCGCGGGGGTGCGGACCCGGCGAGGATGCGTTTCGGACTGCGCCTCGAATGCCGCATGCGGGCGCGGCCGACCGAGGCCGTCGAGGTGCTGCTGGTGGAGGAGACCTGCCGCGGCGGCGCGCGCTTCGTGAACCGCTTCTGGGCCGATGCGCGAACGGGCGGCGTGTTCCGCTCGGAACAGTGGATCGGCGATGCCCTGCCGGCGCTGCGGGTAGACTATGTCGCGGCGCGCGCGCCGGTCGAGGTCGTCACGCCCGCCAGGTGAGGCCCGCGCGCCGCATCCGGCGGCGCACATGCAGCAGCCAGGCCGCCTGCACGGCGAGCGCCGGCAGCACCACCAGCGGCTTCGTCCCCGCGGGCAGGTGCAGGAACAGCGCGACCAGCGCCCCGTGGAACAGCACGAAGCCCCAATGGACCGCGGCGACCGCGCGCACGCCCATGCCGCTGCGCTGCGCCATCTGGTACAGGTGGGTGCGATGCGCGGATGCCACGTGCTCCCCCATCAGGGCGCGGCGCGCGAGGGTGAAGGCGGCGTCGAACAGCAGCCCGAACAGCAGCAGCGGCACGATGAGGAAGGAGACGGAGGCGCCGGCGAATTCCGTCGCCGCCACCGCCAGCACCGCCATCATGAAGCCGAGGAACTGGCTGCCGACATCGCCCATGAAGATGCGCGCGGGATGCAGGTTGAAGGGGATGAAGCCCGCGAGCCCCGCCGCCAGGAGCAGCGACGCGGCATAGACGAACCAGCCGCCCTGCCCCGCCGCGACGATGCAGAGGATGACCGCGGCGAGGAAGACCGCGCCGCCGACGAGCGAATCGAGCCCGTCCATGAAGTTCAGCGCATTGGTGCAGCCGACGATCCAGAACAGCGTGATCACCGGGCCGAGCCAGCCGAGCTGCACCTCCCCGATCCAGGGCAGGGCGAGCCTGTCCAGCACCAGCCCGCTCGCGACGGCGACCAGCGCCGCCCCTGCCTGCGCCGCGAATTTCACCGCGAAGCGCAGGTTGGCCATGTCGTCCCAGAGCGAGACCGCGGCGATGGCGACCGCCGCGCCGATCACGCCGAGGAATTGCGGCGCCGGCAGCCGCGCATGGTGCGCGCCGAGATAGAGCGCCGCCATGCCCGCCACGAAGGCCAGCACGATGCCCACGCCCCCGCCCCGCGGCGTCGGCCGGACATGGGAGGACCGGTCGTTCGGATGGTCGAGGATCGGCCAGGCGATCATGGCCCGCACCGCTGCCGCCGAGAGCAGCGCGAGCAGGACAGCGAAGCCGATATGCCGGAGGACCGCGTCGAGAAGCACCGGCGCGCTATGGCCGAGGCAGCGCCGCCCGTCCAGCGGCGCCGCGCGGGATCAGGCCTCGACCTGCTCCACCGCCACCACTTCCGGCACGTAGTGGCGCAGCATGTTCTCCACGCCATGCTTCAGCGTGGCGCGGGAGGAGGGGCAGCCCGAGCAGGCGCCCTGCATGCGCAGCCGCACGATGCCGTCGCGGAAGCCGCGGAAGACGATGTCCCCGCCATCGCCGGCGACGGCCGGCCGCACCCGGGTGTCGAGCAATTCCTTGATCTGCGCGACGACCTCCTGGTCGGCGGCGTCGAAATCCTCGCCATGCTCGCCCTCGGCCTCGCCGTCCTCGAGCACCGGCATGCCGGAGAGGTAGTGCTCCATGATGGCGCCCAGCACGCGCGGGCGGAGCATGGTCCAGTCCGCGTCGCTGTCCTTCGTCACGGTGACGAAATCGGCGCCGAGGAAGACCCGCGCCACGTCGCCCACCTGGAAGACCCGCTCGGCGAGGGGGGAACGGCCGGCGGCCTCCCCCGGCGCGGTGAAGTCGGCCGTGCCGCGCCCGCCGAGCACGTCGCGCCCGGGCAGGAACTTCAGCGTGGCGGGGTTCGGGGTGGCTTCGGTCTCGATGAACATGGCGGGCATCCGCGGCTGAGATGGTTTCCAGACCTATGTGGTCCGGATTGCCGCGCCGTGCAACATGGCGAGCCTCGCCTGGAGGAAGGCGCGCTCCCCGGGCTCCGAGGTGAGGCCGATGGCGCGGCCATAGGCCTCGGCCGCCGCCACCGCATCGCCGAGCCGGGCCAGCAGATGCGCCCGCACCGCCCAATAGGGCTGCCAGGACGGCGGCAGGCCGGGCGCCATCGCGTCCAGCAGGGCGAGGCCTTCCGCCGGACCGCGCGCTTCCGCGACCGCGGCCGCACGGCCGAGCAGCGCGCCGGCCGAGGGCGCGATGCGCAGCAGCAGCTCATACAGCGTGACGATGGCGCCCCAGGGCGTGCCGCCCATCGCGGTCCGCGCCGCATGCGCCGACTGGATGGCGGCCTCGACCTGGAATCGCCCGGCCTGGCCGGCGCGGGCGGCGGCGGCGAGATGCGCCTCCGCTTCCCCCGCCAGCGCACCGTCCCACAGCGCGGGGTCCTGCTCGGCGAGCGGCACCAGCCGCCCGGCCGCGTCCCGCCGCGCCGGCCGCCGTGCCTCGCAATGCAGGATCAGGGCGACGAGGCCGCGTGCCTCCGGCTCCTCCGGCAACAGGGCGGCCAGCAGGCGCGCGAGGTGCAGGGCTTCCGCAGCCAGCCCGGTCAGGCGCGGGTCGACGCCCGCCATGTCGGGCCAGGCGCTGCCATAGGCGGCATAGACCGCGTCCAGCACGGCGGCGAGGCGTGGCGCCCATTCCGCGCGCTCCGGCACCTCGAAGCGCAGCCCGGCCTCGCGGATGCGGGCCTTCGCGCGCGTCAGGCGCTGGCCCATGGCGGCGGGGGAGACGAGGAAGGCGCCCGCGATCCGCGCCGCATCCAGGCCAAGCACTGTCTGCAGCATGAGCGGCGCGCGGACCGCCGGCTCGATCTCGGGATGGGCGCAGACGAACAACAGGCCGAGCCGCTCATCCGGGAAGGGGGCCGCCTCGCGATCCGCTTCCTCGGCCAGCAGGGCCAAGGCGGGCTCGGCCATTGCATGCACCCGTGCATGCCGGGCGCGGCGGCCGAGATTCCGGCGCGCGACCGTCAGCAGCCAGGCGTCCGGCGCGGCGGGCACGCCCCTCGCCGGCCAGGTCTCGAGCGCGGCGCGCAGCGCCTCGGCCAGCGCGTCCTCCGCCGCCGCCAGGTCCCGCGTCCGCGCCGAAAGCCAGGCGAGCAGCCGGCCATAGGAGGCGCGCGCGGCCGCTTCCGCCGCGCGCGCAGCCGCCCCGCTCATGCCGCCGGGGGCGGCATCACCGGGCGGATCTCCACCGCCCCGCCCGGGAAGACCGGGCAGCGCGATGCCCAGTCCAGCGCCGTCTCCAGGTCCGGCACCTCCAGCACGAAATAGCCGCCGAGCTGTTCCCGGGTATCGGCATAGGGCCCGTCCTGCACCTGCCGCCCGCCCGCGCCGATGCGCAGCGTGGTCGCGGTCGGGGATGCTTCCAGCCCGTTGCCGCCCACCATCAGCCCGCTCGCGCGCACCGCCGCGGCATAGGCCGTCCAGGCGCCCCAATAGGCCGGCGCCTCCGCCGGGTCGTGGCGCTTCGCCGTCTGGTCCTTCGGTTCGTAGATCAGCATGCAGACCTGCATGTCGGGGCTCCTTCGTGCCTGACGGATCATCCCGTCCTGCACCGATGAACCCGGAGCCTGGAGGATTCAGACAGGATCGGCGAAAAAAAGCGGTGGTCAGCCCGGAAGGCCGAGCAGCCCCGGCAGCGCCGCCATGTCGTCGAAGGGTTCGGCGCCATGGGCGGCCAGCACGCCCGCCGGCGTCTCCCGCGCGAAGCCGAGCACGCGGCAGCCGGCCGCCCGGCCCGCGCGCACGCCGGGCACGCTGTCCTCGACCACCACGCAATCGGCCGGCGCGGCGCCGCAGGCCGCGGCCGCCGCCAGGTAGATGTCCGGCCAGGGCTTGGGCCGGTCCACATCCTCGAAGGAGAAGACGCGCTCGGCGAAGACGGTGGCGAGGCCGAGGGACCGCATCTTCGCCGCCAGCTCCACCCGGCCCGAATTCGACGCGACCGAAACCGGGATGCCGGCCGCCGCGATGGCGTGCACCGCCTCCGTCGCCCCCGGCACGGCCGGCGTTCGGCGCGTCATCTCATGGGCGATCAGCGCGGAGATCTCCTCCGCCCAGCCGGGCGGCAGGGGGCCGACACGCGCCTCGATGCGCGGGACCATGTCGGGCAAGGCCATGCCGAGGAAGGTATGGCGCGATTCCGCCGCGCTCATCGGCCAGCCGAGCTCCGTCAGCTGCTCGGCGACGAGGGCGTTCACCATCATCTCGGAATCGGCCAGCACGCCGTCGCAGTCGAACAGGACGGCGCGGGGGGGCGGCGGGCTCATGCGGCCCGCCGCGCGGGGGCAGGCTTCAAGCCGGTTCCTTCACCGCGACCTGGCGCCGCTCGGCGGTCGCGCGCGCATGGGGGCAGTCGCCATGCTGCTTCGGGCATTGCCGGGCGCCGGCGAAGGAGCAGAGGCTTCGCCCGGAGCCGAGCGCGGCGCGCGCGAGGTCGGCCAGCGCGGCGATGAAGTCGGGGTCGCTGTTCTGCGCGGGCACGCGGAAATAGCCGGGGATGCCGAGCTTGTCGGCTTCCTCCCGGTATTCGACGTCCAGTTCCACGAGCGTTTCCGAATGCTCGGACACGAAGGCGATCGGGCAGATCAGGATCGCCGCCTTGTCGTGCGCGGCGCGCTCGATCTCGTCCTCGGTCGAGGGCCCGATCCATTTCTGCGGCGTGACGCGCGACTGGTAGCAGACGATGTGGTCCAGGCCCGGCATGTCGAGCTTTTCGACCACCGAGGCGACGGTCTGCTCCACCTGCCACTGGTAGGGGTCGCCGGCGTTGACGATGCTCTCCGGCAGCCCGTGCGCGGAGAACAGAACGCGCAGCGGAACGTCCTCGGGCAGGGCGGCGCGCGCTTCCTGCCAGGCCCGCCGCACCAGCTGCGCCGTCGCCATCGCGAAGCCGCCATGGGAATGCCAGCAGCACAGCGTGGTGGTCGGCACGGACAGGCCGGCCTTGCGGCAGGAATCTTGCCACGCGGCGATGCTGCTGCCGGTGGTGGTCGTGGAGAACTGCGGATAGAGCGGGAAGAGCAGCACCTCGTCCGGCGCCCAGTCCTTCACGGCGCGCGCGGCCTCGTCGCTCATCGGATGCCAGTAGCGCATGGCGATGAAGGACCGCACCTCGATCCCCGGATCGCCGGCCATGGCCGCTTCCAGCGAGCGTCCCTGCTCCTCGGTCAGGTCGAGCAGCGGGGAACGGCCGCCGAGGATGGCGTAGTTCTCCATCGCCGGCTTCGTCCGCCGCCAGGCGATCAGCCGGCCGAGCCAGGGCCGGATGAACCCCGGCACGCGCAGGATGGCAGGGTCGGTGAACAGGTTGACCAGGAAGGGCCGCACGCTCTCCGGGCGGTCGGGACCGCCCAGGTTGAACAGCACGATGGCGACGCGGCGCTTGGGCATTGTCTCGCCCGACATGACCCGCGCGGGGCGCGAGTCAAGTCCCTGGGCCCCTTCAGGCATTGGCGACAGGCGCGTCGGCGCCCTGGCCGCGGCGCGACTGCCACAGCTGGACGAAGTCGATCGGCGCCAGCAGCACCGGCGGGAAGCCGCCGTCGCGCGTGACATCGGCCAGGATGTTCCGCGCGAAGGGGAACAGCAGGCGCGGGCATTCCACCAGCAGCAGCGGCTCCAGCATCTCCCGCGGCACGCCGTTCAGCGTGAAGATGCCGCAATAGACGAGCTCCGCGATGAAGGCGGTCGCGCCCTCGTTCGTCTTGGCGTCGGCGCGGATCTGCAGGGAGATCTCGTAGGTCTCCTGCCCTTCCTGCAGCCGGCGCGCCTGGACGTCGAGCGCGATGTCGATCCGCGGCGCCTCGCGCAGCGAGAGGTAGATCTCGGGCGCGCCCGGCACCTCGAAGGACAGGTCCTTGGTGAACTGGAGGTTCAGGACCACCGGGCCCGTGGCGGGCATGGCGCCGCCATTGGCGGGCGGGTTGGGCTGGTCGGACATGCGTGGACCTTTTCGCAGCGGCGCGGCGGGCGCGCCCGGGGCGTCGCGGGGGCGGTTAGCACGCGGGGGCGGGGGCGGCAACGCGGCGGAAAGTCTCGCGCGGCGCCCGGGGCGCGTCCTAGGCTCGGCGCCCAGCGGTCCCGCGAGAGGACCGCAAAGGGAGAATGACCGTCCGATGCGCCACCACGCCGCCGGCCGCCGTGCCGTCCTGATCGCCAGCGCAACGCTCGCCGCGCCGCGCCTCGCCAGCGGGCAGGAGGCCTGGCCCGCCCGCCCCGTCCGCTACATCAACCCCTATGCCGCGGGCGGGCCGACCGACACGCTGTCCCGCCAGCTCTGCCAGAAGATGGCCGACCTGTCGGGCCAGCAATTCGTGGTCGAGAACCGTACCGGGTCGGGTGGCATCGTTGGCAACCAGGCCATCGCCCAGGCGGCGCCGGACGGATACACGCTGGGCCTGGGCGGCATCGCGACGCATGCCATGGCGCCGACGCTCTACGCGCGCATCCCCTTCGACCCGCACCGGGACTTCACCTTCGTCTCAGGCATGTGGCAGCTGCCGAACCTGCTGGTGGTGAACAACGACATCCCGGCCCGCTCGGTGCCGGAGCTGATCGCGCATCTGAAGGCGCATCCGGGGCGCTATTCCTACGCCTCGGCCGGGTCGGGGACGACGCTCCACATCTCGGGCGAGCTGTTCAAGACCATGGCCGGCGTCGACATCACGCATGTGCCCTATCGCGGCAGCGCGGCGGCCTATCCGGACATCATCGCTGGGCGCGTGCACATGATCTTCGACAACATCCCCGGCGCGCTGGCCCAGGCGCGGCAGGGGCGGGTGCGCGCGCTCGGCGTCACCTCCGCCGCGCGCAGCCCGGTGGTGCCCGAGGTGCCTGCGATATCCGAGACCCTGGCCGGCTTCGACATGTCCTCCTGGACCTGCCTGTGCGGCCCGGCGGGCATCCCGCGGGACGTCGTCGCGCGCATCTCCGACCTCGCCCGCCGGGCGCTGGAAGCCGAAGACCTCAAGCGCCAGTACCTGGAACAGGGCGCGACCGCCTGGTGGACGACGCCGGAGCAGATCGCCGATTTCCGGGCGGCGGAGGAAAGGCGGCTGGCGCCGGTGATCCGCGCCTCGGGCGCGCGGGTGGACTGACCGCGCGCCGGGCGCGCTTTTCAGCCCCAGGGATTGCCGCGCCGCCCGCCGGCCCAGGGGCCCGGCGCGGCGGAAGGGGCGGGCAGGGCGCCCATCCGCGCCGCGAGGTCGTGCAGCGCCGCGATCCGGTTCTCCGTGCGCGGATGCGTCGCGAACAGGTTGTCCATCCGCGCGCCGGACAGCGGGTTGACGATGAACATGTGCGCCGTCGCGGGGCTCGCCTCCGCCCCGCGGTTCTGGATGGCATGCGCATGATGCTCGAGCCGCGCGAGCGCGTCGGCGAGGCCGAGCGGATTGCCGGTGATCTCCGCCGCCCCCCGGTCGGCCTCGTATTCGCGCGACCGGCTGATCGCCATCTGCACCACGGCGGCGGCAAGCGGGGCGAGCACGATCATCAGGATCATGCCGATCGGCCCGAAGGGGCTGCGGTTCCGGTCCTGCCCGCCCTGGCCGAAGATCATGCCGAAATTCGCCAGCATCGAGATCGCGCCGGCGATCGTCGCGGTGACGGTCATGATCAGCGTGTCGCGGTTGCGGATATGGGCAAGCTCATGCGCGATCACGCCCGCCACCTCCTCCTCGGTCATCAGGTCGAGCAGGCCGGTGTTGACCGCGACGGCGGCGTTGGATGGGCTGCGGCCCGTGGCGAAGGCGTTGGGCTGGTCCTCGTGGATGACATACAGCGCCGGCATGGGCAGCCCCGCCCGCGCGGCGAGGTCGGCCGTCATCTGGTACAGCCGCGGCGCGTCCTGCGGCCCGATCGGCTGGGCGTGGTGCATGCGCAGCACCATCCGGTCGGAATTCCACCAGGCGAACAGGTTCATGCCGCCGGCGAAAAGCAGCGCCAGCAGCATCCCCTGCTGCCCGGCGATGGCGAAGCCGATGGCGCCGAACAGCGCCGTCAGCCCCGCCAGCAGCACCAATGTCCGCGCATAGCCGCCCATCGCGATCCTCCCGCTGCGCCGCGATCCGTACCGCCCTATGTAGGACGGGCCATGACCGAGACACCACCGGGCGCCGCGCCCGAACCCGACGCCCCCACCCCCGCCCCGGCCCCGGCGGCCGACACGAAGCCGGCGCCCGCTAAGGCGCCGAAGGAGATCGGCGGCCCGACGGGCCCCGAGCCGACGCGCTTCGGCGACTGGGAACGCAAGGGCCGCGTCAGCGATTTCTGATCGCGTGCGGGCCGCGCCAGCCGGCCTCAGGCGGTCGCGAAGCGCGGCCGCCGCAGCGCGGCGAGGCGGGCGAGCAGCGCCTGCGTGTCGTAGGGCTTGCTGATCAGTTCGAACTCGGCGTCGCCGCCGTACTGGGCCAGCGCCTCCCCCGCATAGCCGGAGGCGAGCAGCACGACGATCCGCGGCCTCAGGCGCCGGGCTTCCCGCGCCAGGTCCACGCCGGTCATGCCGCCCGGCATCACCACATCGGTGAACAGGATGTCCGCCGCCACCCCGTCCTTCAGCAGGGCAAGGGCGGTAGGCCCGTCCGGTGCCGCGCGGACGTCGAAGCCCGCATCGGCCAGCAATTCGACCGCGACGTCGCGCACCGCGGGCTCGTCCTCCACCACCAGCACCGAGGCGCCGCGGCCGAGCGTCGGGGCCGGCGGCGCCGGCGCCTCGAAGCGGACCGCGCCGCCTTCCATGCCGGCGCCGAGCGGCAGGTAGAGGGTGACGGTGGTGCCGCGCCCGGTCGCGGACTGCAGCGCGACATGCCCGCCGATCTGGCGCATGAAGCCGAAGATCTGCGACAGGCCGAGGCCGGTGCCCTGCCCTTCCGGCTTGGTGGTGAAGAACGGCTCGAAGGCGCGCTCGCGCGCCTCGGGCGACATGCCGAGGCCGTTGTCCCGCACCTCGACCGCCACATAGGGCCCGGGCTTGGCGTCCGGATTGCCCGCCAGGGCCTGTTCCTGCAGCCAGGCGCGGCGCGTGGCGATGCGCAGCACGCCGCCGCGCGGCATCGCGTCCCGCGCATTGATGGCGAGGTTGAGCAGGGCGGATTCGACCTGTGCCGAATCCGCGCGGGAATGCGGCAGCCGGTCGTCCAGGCTGAGCTCGACCGAGATCGCTTCCCCCAGGGCGCGGCGCAGCAGGGGCAGGAAGTCCTGGACCAGGGCGTTGGTGTCGATCGCCGCCAGGGTCAGCGGCTGGCGCCGCGCGAAGGCGAGCAGGCTGGCGTTCAGCCTCGCGCCACGGTCCACCGCGGCGATGGAGGCGGCGAGCAGGCGGCGCGTGCGTTCGTCCGCTCCGGCGCCGAGATGCCGCTCCAGCGCCCGGGCCGTGCCGAGGATGGCGGTCAGCAGGTTGTTGAAGTCATGCGCGATGCCGCCGGTCAGCCGCCCCACCGCCTCCATCCGCTGGGCGTTGCGCAGACCTTCCTCGGCGGTCTCGCGCCGCGCGATCTCGGCGGCGAGCTCGGCGGCCTTGGCCTCCAGCCGGCGCAGCGTCTCGGTGTCGGCCTGCATCCGGTCGCGCACCAGCAGCGACATCAGGGCGATGACGAGCCCCGCGAAGAAGCAGCCCGTCGCGATCTTGCCGAAGGCGATCAGCGCGTCCCGTTCATGCGGCGCCGTCGGGACGGTCAGCAGCAGGCTGACGGGAAGGTCGCCCAGGCGCTGCCAGCGCAGGAACCGGGTTTCCCCCGTGCCGAGCGGATCGCCGATCGCGGTCGCGGCGCCCGACAGGGGGGCGCCGGCCTCGTTGGGCAGCGCCCTGGCATGCTGGCCCGCCACCCCTGCCGGCAGCAGGACCGTCCCGTCGTCCCGGACGAGGGCGAGGCGTGCATCGGGCAGGTCGCGCGCCGCGGTGGCCCAGGCGCGGAGAAATGGCTCCTCCCGCAGCGACGCGGTCAGGACGCCGTCGGCGGGCCGGCCCTCGATCTTGCGGGGGCGGGAGAGCAGCAGGCCGGCATTGGCGCCGAAGCCGTCCGCCGGGGGCGGGTCCAGCCACAGCGTTCCGCGCCGGGCGGTGCGCAGCACCTCCGCCGCGGCGATGCGCTGCGGGTCGGCGCCGGCGGTGCCCGCGACGTCCGTCACCAGGATGCGCCCGTCGGGCCGGGCCAGCGCGATGCCCGAGATGAGATGCGCCTGGGCGTCCGCCAGCCGATGGAACTCGGCCTGGAGCGCACCGCTCCGGGCCTGGATCTGCGCCCAGGTGAGGGTGAGGGTGGCGTCCTCCGCCCGGTCGAGGCCGTTGATCCCGCCTTCGATCAGCCGCTGCGCCTGCTCCGCGCCGATACGGACGCTGTAGTCCAGCGCGTCGGCAAGCCGCCTGGCCCGATCGTCACGATCGTGGCGCAGGAGGGTGGCGAAGAGGATCGCGGGAAGCACGATGGCGGCGAGAAGGGTCCCGCCGGGGATGGCCCTGCGCCGCCCACTCGCCCTGCCGTCGCCTTTGCTGCCGTCCACGTAACCCTTGCCCCGTCTTGATCCGGAGGGTCGCGCAACTCGCGATGGTGCGACCCACTACTCCCCTGAACGGATCATAGGGACGAGATTAGGCACGGTTCCGTATCAACAATAAGTGAAGCCGTGGCTATTCGGCCGGCGCCGCGGCCATCCGCCGGCGCCGCAGCCGCCATTCCTGCGCCAGCGCCATCAGCGCCGTCAGCAGCATGAAGGAAGCGGCGGCGAAGAAGACCAGCCGTGGCTCCCCCGCATCGAGCATCCAGCCGAACAGCGGCGGGCCGGCCATGCCGCCCAGGTTGAAGCCGGTCGAGACGATGCCGAAGACGGCCCCCGCCTGGCCCGGGGGGGCGGCCGCGCGCACCAGCATGTCGCGGGAGGGCATGATCATGCCCGACAGGAACCCCGCCGCCGCCATCACCGGCACCAGCAGCAGCCCGCCTACTCCGCCGGTGCCGACCAGCAGCACCAGGGCGGCCGCCGAGCCGAAGCCGAAGGCCGCGACCAGCCCGTGATGCTTCGTCCGGTCGGCGACCACGCCGCCGAACAGCACCCCGCCGGCCGAGGCGAACAGGAAGGCGGTCAGCGCCGCATTCGCCATGGTCAGCGACAGGCCCTGCCCATCGACCCAGGCGGCGACCGAGAAATTCTGGATGCCGCCGTTGGACATGGCGAGCGTGACGAAGAACAGCGTCATGGCCAGCACCGCCGGCGTCAGCACGCGCCGCACCCCGCCGCCGGCGGATGCCGCCTTGGCCGCGGCCGCCTTCGGCGCGGCGTCCGGCGCCCGCGCGAGCAGCAGCGGAATGGCGGCCAGCGGCCCGATCGCGCCGGCCGCGATCAGCGCCGCCGACATCCCCCACAGCGCCGCGATGCCGAGCACGAAGGCCGGCGCGATGGCCCCGCCGAGGAAGCCCGCGAAGGTGTGGATGGAGAAGGCGCGGCCCACGCGTTCCTCGGCGATCGAGGCGCCGAGGATGGCGTAGTCGGCCGGGTGGTAGACGCTGTTGGCGAGCCCGGCCATGGCCGCGGCCACGATCAGCCAGGTGTAGCCGCCCGTCAGCCCGAGCAGGATGAAGGCCGACCCGCCGAGCACCAGCGCTGCCGCCAGCATCCGCCGCGGCCCCGCCCGGTCCACCACGAAGCCCATCGGCGCCTGGGTGAAGAAGGAGACGATGTTGAACACCGTCAGCGCCAGGCCGAGCTCGACATAGGACACGTCGAGCTGGTCCCGCAGCAGCGGGAACAGCGGCGGGATCACCAGGTAGTGGACATGGCTGACGAAATGCGCCGCGCAGATCTGCGCGAGCGTCGTCCGTTCCTGCTTCGTCCAGCCGGCCGCCATGCTCAGTGCGCCTCCGCCCAGGAATGGCCCTGCCCGACATCGACCGACAGCGGGACGCGCAGCGTCGCGACCGATTCCATGATCTGCTTCACGAGAGCGGATGTGGGGGCGACCTCGGCTTCGGGAACCTCGAAGACCAGTTCGTCGTGCACCTGCAGCAGCATCCGCGCCTTGAGCCCGGCCTCCCGCAGCGCGCGGGGCAGGCGCACCATGGCGCGCTTGATGATCTCGGCCGCGCCGCCCTGGAAGGGGGCGTTGATGGCGGCGCGCTCTGCGCCGGCGCGGCGCACCGGATCCTTCGTCGCGATGTCGGGGATCCAGAGCTTTCGCCCGAAGGGCGTGCGGACGAAGCCATGCGTGCGCGCTTCCTCCTTCAGCCGCTCCATCTCCTGCCGGATGCCGGGATACTGGGCGAAATAGGCGTCGATGATGGCGCGCCCCTCGGCCGGCGGGATGCCGAGCCGGGCCGCGAGCCCGAACGCCGACATGCCGTAGATGATGCCGAAGTTGATCGTCTTGGCGCGGCGCCGCGCTTCCTTGTCCACCTTGGCGGGATCGAGGTGGAAGATCTCCGCCGCGGTGCGCGAATGGATGTCCTCGCCCTTCTCGAAGGCTTCCCGCAGCGTCGGCACTTCGGCCAGGTGCGCGAGCAGGCGCAGCTCGATCTGGCTGTAGTCGGCCGCGACGAGCACATGGCCGGGCTCCGCGACGAAGGCGCGGCGGATGCGCATGCCTTCCTCGGAGCGGATCGGGATGTTCTGCAGGTTGGGATCGGTCGAGGAGAGCCGCCCCGTGCTCGTCCCCGCCATGCCGTAGGAGGTGTGCACGCGCCGGTCCGCGGCATCGATCTCCGCCGCCAGCCCTTCGACATAGGTGGATTTCAGCTTGGCCAGCTGCCGCCAGTCGAGCACGCGCGCGGCGAGCTCCACCCCCTGCGCGGCAAGGTCCTCCAGCACCGCGGCATCGGTGGAATAGGCGCCGGTCTTGCCCTTCCGCCCGCCCGACAGCTTCATCTCGTCGAACAGGATCTCCCCGAGCTGCTTCGGCGAGCCGACATTGAAGGGACGGCCGGCGAGTTCGTGGACCTTGGCCTCCAGCACCGTCAGGCGGGCGGAGAAATCCTCGCCGATGCGGGCGAGTTCGGCGCCGTCCACCTTGATGCCAGCTTCCTCCATCTGCCGCAGCACGCCGATCATGCGGCGTTCGACCTGCTCGTACAGCGCGAGCGCGCCTTCTTCCCGCAGGCGTGGCTTCAGCAGCAGCCACAGGCGCAGCGTGACGTCCGCATCCTCGGCCGCGTAGGCGGTCGCGCGGTCGATCGGCACCTGGCCGAAGGGGATGCGCGCGCGGCCCGTGCCCGTCACCTCGTCGAACTTGATCGGCGCGTGGTTGAGGTGGAGGACCGAGAGCTCGTCCATCCCATGCCCATGCTTGCCCGCGGACATGGCGTAGGAGAGCATCATCGTGTCGTCGACCGGCGCGATGGTGGCGAAGCCGCCATTCTCGGCGCGGGCCATCACTTCAAGGTCGTACTTCGCGTGCTGGAACACCTTCAGCACCGAAGGGTCCTCCAGCAACGGGCGGAGCAGGGCGAAGGCGCGCTCGGCCTCGATCTGCGCCGGCGCGGGGCCGGAGAGCATGTCCCCGCCAGCGCCGTGACGGAGCGGCACGTAGCAGGCCCGCCCCGGGGCTGTCGCCAGCGAGAAGCCCACCATCCGCGCGCGCCGCGCGTCGAGGCTGTCCGTCTCGGTGTCCAGCGCCACCACGCCGGCTTCCGTCGCCGCGGCGACCCAGCGGATCAGCGCCGCTTCCTCCGTCACCGCCTCATAGGACCCGAAGGGGGCGGCGAGGTCGGGCGCGACGGGGCCGGGGGCGGGCGCGTGCCTCAGCGCCACGGGCGGGGCGCCGCGGCGCGGGGGCTCGTTGCCTTCCCCGAGCTTGCCCATGCGCGCGAGGATGGACCGGAAGCCCATGGCGCGCAGGAAGGATTCGAGCTTGTGGTCGCCCGGCGGGCGCGCCTCCATCTCCGCGATCGGGCGCGGCAGCGGCGCGTTCTCGTCCAGCTGCACGAGGCGCTTCGAGATGCGTGCCTTCTCGGCGTTCTCGACCAGCGCCTCGCGCCGCTTGGGCTGCTTGATCTCATGCGCGCGGGACAGCAGCGTCTCGAGGTCGCCGTATTCGGTGATGAGCTGCGCCGCGGTCTTGATGCCGATGCCGGGGACGCCAGGGACATTGTCGGTGGAATCGCCGGCGAGCGCCTGCACCTCCACCACCTTGTCCGGCGTCACGCCGAATTTCTCGAAGACCTCGGTCTCGCGGATCGGCTTCTGCTTGATCGGGTCGAGCAGCTGCACGCCCGGGCGGACCAGCTGCATCAGATCCTTGTCGGAGGAGACGATGGTCACCTGCCCCGGCCCTTCCGCCAGGAAGGCCTTGGCATAGGCGGCGATCAGGTCGTCCGCCTCGAAGCCCTCCATCTCCACATGCAGCACGCCGAGCGCATCCGTCGCGTCGCGGATCAGGGCGAATTGCGGGACGAGCTCCTCGGGCGGGTCGGGGCGGTGCGCCTTGTAGTCGGGGTAGATCTCGTTGCGGAAATTCACGCGCGCCGCGTCGAACACCACGGCGATGTGGCTGCCCGCATGGCGCGTCAGGAACTGGGCGAGCAGGTTCGTGAAGCCGAACACCGCATTGACCGGCACCCCTTCCGGGCTGGTCATGGGCGGCAGGGCGTGGAAGGCGCGGAAGATGTAGCCGGACCCGTCCACCAGGATCAGGTGGCGCTCGCCCTGCTTCACTTCGGGCAGGGCTTCCGACGCGGCGGCGGCGTCCGTCATGCCAGGGCCCCGCGGCCGGCCGGCCTCCGGGGCACGGTCGCCGTCAGTGCCCATGGTCCTCGCCCGCGCCCTCGGCGAGGACGTAGGTGATGGAGCAATAGGGGCAGGTGACCTCGCGGCCTTCGATGTGCAGCCAGATGCGCGGGTGGCCGAGGCCGGAGGCGGCCTCCCCGTCGCAGGCGACCTTGCGGGCGGTCACCTCGATCCGCTGGTCGGGGGTCAGGCCCGCCACGGGCTTGGGGGCGTAGCCGGTCATCAGGGGGTCGCGCATGGCGGTCCTCGTGTCTTTGGCGGCACCATAGTCGCCATGGGCGTGGCGGGCCAGGGTGGCGGGGGGCTACCCTGGGGGCCATGCCGCCTCTCTCCGAAGGGTGGGGGGGAGAAGGGAACTTCTCCCGCCCGCGGATCCCATCGCCGCTGCAAGGCAACGGCGACGGGCGCCCGCGCCCCCCCTCCGACGTCAGTTCCGAAAAAGCAAGGAATGGAGGGGGCCCGGGGGAGGTTCCCCTCCCCCGCCGCCTTTTGCCTTTGCTGGCGCTCGCCTCCTGCGCCCCCGCCCGCGCCCCCATGGGCCCCGCCGTCACCGCCCCCATGCTGGCCCCGGATGCGCTGGTCATGCCGGATGGCGTGCGCCTGCCGCTGCATCGCTGGCTGCCGCCGAGCCCCCCGCGCGCCGTCGTGGTCGGGCTGCACGGCATGAACGAGCATGCCCGCGCCTTCGCCGAGGATGCCGCGCCCTGGTTCACGCAGGAGGGCGTGGCGCTCTACGCCTATGACCAGCGCGGCTTCGGGGGCACGCCCAACCGCGGCATCTGGGCGGGCCATGAGACGCTGGCCGCCGACGCGGCGGAGGCCGCGCGCCTGGTGCGCGAGCGCCATCCCGGCGTGCCGCTGGTGATGATGGGGGAAAGCATGGGCGGCGCGGTGCTGCTCGTCGCCGGCGCCTCCGCCGCCCCGCCGCCGGCGGATGGCTACGTGCTGCTCGCCCCCGCGGTGGTGGGGCGGGCCGCGCTCGGCTGGCTCGCGCGCAACATGCTCGACCTGCTCGTCTCGGTGGTGCCGATGATGGGCTTCCAGAATTCCGCGCCGGGCTTCCAGCCGACCGACAACATCGCCGCCTGGCGGCGCTGGTCGCGCGATCCGCTGCTGATCCGCGACACGCGCGTCGATGCCATCGCCGGGCTGGTGGACCTGATGGATGCCGCCGTGGAATCGGCGCCCCGTTTCCGCGCGCCGGCGCTGCTGCTCTATGGCGGGCGGGACCGGCTGGTGCCGGCGGCGCCGACGCGGTCGCTGCTTGCTGCGCTGCCTGAACGAGACCGCCAGCGCGTCGGGTTCTATGCCAATGGCTACCACATGCTGTTGCGCGACACGCAGGGCGACCGCGTGGCGCGGGACATCACCGCCTGGGTGACGGACCGCGCCGCGCCGCTGCCCTCGGGCGCGGAGGCCGCCGCGCGCGCCTGGCTCGCGGCGTGAGCCCCGAGGCGCCGCCGCCCTTCCTCGGGCATGACGGGGCCATCACCCTGGCCGCGGCGCTCGTCGTCGCGGCGCTGACGGCGGGGCTCGCGCCGCTGGCCGCGACGCTGGCCGTGCTGCGCACCGCGCGCGCGACGGGCACGGCGCCGCCCGCGCCGCCGGCGCGCATCCTCGTGCTCGGGCACCGGCTGGAGGGCGGGGCGCCCTCGTCCATCTTCGTCGCGCGGCTCGCGCGCGCGGCCGAACTGGCGCGCGCGGCGCCCGACGCGCGGCTGTTGCTGCTGGGCGGGCAGACGAGCCCGGACGCGCCCGCGGAAGCGGAGGTCGGGCGCGACTGGCTGGCGGCGCGCGGGATCGCGCCGGGGCGGATCGGGGTCGAGACGCGGTCGCGCCACACGCTCGAAAACCTCGCGAACCATCGCGCCGCGCATGGCCCGGCCGCGGGCGAAGCGCTGGTGACGAGCCGCCTGCACATGCATCGCGCCCTGCGGATGGCGCGCGGGCTTGGCCTTTCGCCGGCCCCGGTGGCGGCGGAGGAGGCCTTCCGGCTCGACCTTCCGGGCCTGCTGACCGAAGGCTTCATGGTGCATTGGTACGTCACCGGCAGGACCATGGCGCGGCTGCTGCGCCGCCGGGCCTGGCTCGCGCGGATCGGTTGACCTGCCTCAATCCGGGCTGGGCGGGCCAGACGGTAGTAGGGTCCGGTGTCGCGGGGCACGCTCGGTCGTCCCGCGCCGTACAAAGACGCCAGGAGGATCCATGAAGCGCAGGTTCCTGATCGGATCGATGCCCGTCGCGTTCGCGGCGGTCGCGCTCACGGGCTGCACGCGCCCGATCTACAATGTCAGCCGGCGCCCCTTCCAGCACCCGGGGTCGTTCGAGCACCGCGCCATCCAGATCCAGCGCGCCGCGGCCGGGCTCGGCTGGCAGACCGATGTGGTCCGCCCGGGCGTGATCCGCGCCACGCTGAACCTGCGCACCCATGTCGCGGTGGTCGAGATCACCTACAACCAGGAGGTCTTCTCGATCATCTACGCCGACAGCAGCAACCTGAACTACGACGGCACCAACATCCACAAGAACTACAACGGGTGGATCGAGAACCTCGAGCGCGTGATCAGCCAGCAACCCTCGGTGTGACGGCGGGTTCGGCGCGGGGCGTGCGCACCAGCCCCTGGGGCCGTAGCCGGTAGCCGAAGCGGTAGGCGAGGTTCAGCGCGTGGTAGGCGGCCTTGAAGGCGAGCACGGGCAATTGCCGGTTGGCGTTGGCGTGCACGTCGCCGGCCAGCAGGCTGACCAGCCCTTCCCGCATCCGGAAGCGGTTGCGCGGCTCCATGAACATGTCGCGCAGCACCGGCGTGTTGATGCGGTAGATGAGCCAGGAGAGCGAGCGGATCGCGCGCTTCACCCGGCGCTCGAACGCCCGCGCCATCGGCGCGGCGCGCACGGGGTCGTCGAGCCATGTGTCGGCGACCTCCGCCCCCATCTCCGCGCTCGCCATCGCCAGCAGCACGCCGGAGGAGAAGACCGGGTCGATGAAGGCATAGGCGTCGCCCGCCATCAGCCAGCCATTCCCGTGCATCACCTTCGACGCGTAGGAGTAGTTGCCGGTCGTCGTCACCTCGGACATCAGCTCGGCATCCGCGATGCGGCGCGCGACCGAAGGGACGGACCGCAGCGTCTCGAGGAAGAAGTCCCGCACCTCCCCCCGCCGGCGCTTGAAGAAGCCCGGGTTGCTGACGACGCCGACGCTCGTCACGCCGTCGGGCAGCGGGATCATCCAGAACCAGCCATGGTCGAACAGGTGGATGGTGATGCTGCCGTCCTCGGTCTCCTCGAAGGGCACGACGCCCTTGAAGTGGCCGTACATCGCGGCGGTGTTGTTGTGCGGGTTGCGCGCCTTGCTGCCCATCGCGGTGGCGAGGAAGGTGTCGCGGCCGGACGCGTCGATCACGTAGCGCGCGCGGAAGGCGTGCATGGCCCCTTCCTCGTCGCGCGCCGTCACGCGGTGGCCGCCCGCGGCGTCGAGCGTGACGTCCAGCACGCGCATACCCTCGCGCGCATCGGCGCCGAGCGTCCGGGCGCGCGCGAACAGGATCTCGTCGAACTGGCTGCGCCGCACCTGGTAGGAATAGGTGTAGTCCTGGTTCAGTCCCGCGGCGAAGGAGAAGGTCGCGTGCTTGCCATGCTCGTCCGAGACGAAGCGTCCGCCGGGCTTGTGGACGCCGATCGCCGCGATCTCCTCCTGCACGCCGAGCCGTTCGAACAGCCGCAGGTTCAGCGGCAGCAGGCTCTCGCCGATATGGAAGCGCGGATGGCGATCTTTCTCGAGCAGGACGACGCGGCGTCCCTTCTCGGCCAGGATGGCGGCGGCGGTCGCGCCGGCGGGGCCGCCGCCGACGACGAGGACGTCGCAACTGGTCTCCCCCTGCAGGGCTGTGCTGGAATCGAGCGGCATGGTTGCTAGGTCCCGATCTCGGCCGTCGTTAAGGTGGTGGCCCATTCCACCCGGAACACCGTGACCGAGGCAACATTTCCGACGCGCCCCGCCCCGTCGCCCGCCCTGGCCGGGGGCGGCCTCGTGATCCTCATGCCCGCCTTCCAGGAGGCGGCGACGATCGGCGCGCTGGTCGCGCGCGTCCTGGACGCCATGCCGGGCACGCCGCTGCTGGTCGTGGACGATGGTTCCACCGACGGTACGGGCGCGATCGCCGAGGCCGCGGGGGCGGAGGTCGTCACGGCCCCGGCGAATGAGGGCAAGGGCGCTGCGCTCCGGCGCGGGATGCGCGCGGCGCTGGCGCGCGGGGCGTCCTATGTCGCGACGCTGGACGGGGACGGGCAGCACCGGCCGGAGGACCTGCCGCGGCTGGTGGCGCTCGCCCGGCCGGACCGCATCGTCATCGGGTCCCGCCGGCGGTCGCCCGGCCAACCGGCCGCGCGGCGGCGGGCCAACCGCGTGGCGGATTTCTGGGTTTCGTGGGCGGCGGGGCACGCGGTGGCGGACAGCCAGTCGGGCTTCCGCATCTATCCGGCCGCGGCGCTGGCCGAGCTCGCCCGCTACGAAGGGCGCGCGCGCCGCTTCTCCTTCGAAAGCGAGATCCTGATCGATGCCTCGCGCGCGGGGATCGTTACGGAAGCGGCCGATATTCCGGCGCTCTACGCCGGCACGCTGCGGCGCCCGAGCCATTTCAGGCCCGTTGCGGATATCGCGCGCATCGTCATCATGGTCGGCGGCAAGCTGCTCGCGCGCGGGATGGACCCGGCGGGGCTGCGCCGGAGCCTTGCCGGGCGACGGCGCATGGAACAGGAGGGACGGAATGATGCATCGCCGTGACGCGCTGCGCAGGGTCCTGCCGGTGCTGGTCGCCATCGGCGGCGGCATCGGCCTTGGCGCCTGCCGGGACCAGCCGGTCTACGAGGCGACGAACGGGCAGTTCCAGGGCCGCGGCTCGCTCGCCGAACGGGAAGCGCTGATCCGCCGTGCCGCCGCGTCCCAGCCGGGCTGGTCGGTGCAGTCCATGCGGCCGGGCCTGCTGCGCGCGACCAACACCTGGCGCAGCCACCAGATGACGGTCGACATCGCCTTCGACGTGCGGACCTTCAGCATCCGCTACGTGAGCAGCGTGAACCTCGAATACGACGGGGCGCGCATCCATCAGAACTACAACACCCGGGTGCAGGCGCTGGAACGCGCGATCATGGCCGGCGGCGGGGCGGCGATGCCCGTGTCGTCGGGCGGCGGGCGCGGGAACCTGGATGCGGTGCCGGTGTCGGGGCCGGTGGTCAGCGGGGAGTGAAGGGCGGGGGAGGAGAACCTCTCCCCGCTACGCCATCCCACCATTGATCGATACCGTCTGCCCCGTGATGTAGCCCGCGCGATCCGAGCAGAGGAACGCGACGAGGTCCGCGACCTCCTCCACCCGCCCCAGCCGGCGCGCCGGCACCATCTCCCGCACCCGTTCGGGCGGCACCGCGGCGCTGATCGCCGGGCTGTCGATCAACCCCGGAGCGACCGCGTTCACCGTGACACCGCGCGGCGCGCATTCGAGCGAGAGCGCGCGCACCGCCCCGATCAGCCCCGCCTTGGCCGCCGCGTAGTTCGCCTGGCCGCGATTGCCCATGATGGCCGAGACCGACGACATGGCGACGATCCGCCCGTTGCGCGTGCCCATCATCGGCAGCAGCAGCGGCCGCGCCACATGGAAGAAGCCGTCGAGCGACACGGCCATGACGCGGCGCCACTGCGCCTCGCTCATCGCCGCCATCGGCACGTCGTCATGCGCGCCGGCATTGTGCACGAGGACCTGGATCGGCCCGGCCTCGAGCAGCGCCTCGCAGGCCGCGCGCGTCGCGTCGTGGTCGGCGATGTCGAAGACCGTGTGCGCGCCGCCGATCTCCTCGGCCAGCGCGCCGGCCGCCGCGGCGTTGCTGTGCGCGTGGACGGTCACGGCGCAGCCATCGCGCGCGAGGGCACGGCAGATCGCGGCGCCGATCGGGCTGGCGCCGCCGGTCACCAGGGCGCGCCTCACGCCGTGCAGACCAGCGCGGGGGGCTCCGCATGCGCGGACAGGTCGCGGATCGTGGCGGCCGGTCCGCACAGGGCGCAGCCCGGGTCGCGCTTCAGCCGCACCGTCCGGAACCGCGAATCGAGCGCGTCCCAGATCAGCAGCCGCCCGCGCAGCGGGTCGCCGATGCCCAGGATCAGCTTCAGCACCTCGGTCGCCTGCAGGGTGCCCATCACGCCGGTGACGGCGCCGAGCACGCCCGCTTCCGAACAGGTGGGCACGAGGCCCGGCGGCGGCGGTTCCGGGTGCAGGCAGCGATGGCAGGGATGCGCGCCATCATGCCCGGCGAAGATCGAGAGCTGTCCTTCGAAGCGCAGCACCGCGGCGCTGACCAGCGGCCGGCCGAGTAGGTGGCAGGCATCGCCCAGCAGGAAGCGCGTCGCGAAATTGTCGGTCCCGTCGCAGGTGATGTCGTAGCGCGGGATGAGGTCCTGCGCCGCCGCCGCGTCCATCCGCCGCGCATGCACCTCCACGCGCACCTCGGGGTTCAGCGCGGCGAGCGTCTCGGCCGCGCTTTCGGCCTTGTTGCGGCCGATGCGCGCCGTGCTGTGCGCGACCTGCCGCTGGAGGTTGGAGAGTTCCAGCGCGTCGTCGTCGACGAGCCCGATCGTGCCGACGCCCGCGGCCGCGAGGTAGAGCGCAAGTGGCGAGCCGAGCCCGCCCGCGCCGACGATCAGCACGCGCGCGGCGCGCAGCTTCGCCTGGCCGGTCGCGCCGACCTCCTGCAGCAGGATGTGGCGGGAATAGCGGTGGAGTTCCGCCTCGGTGAAGTCGAGATCCATGGGCCGGATATGGGCGCGGGTCGCGGGGGCGCGCAAGCATGTGCTTGCGTGGCTTCTAACTTAGGCGTGAAGTCGGCCCATGGACGGGGAGGATCTGATCCGCCGCCTCGCCGTGGCGCTCGCGATCGGCCTGCTGGTCGGGGCCGAGCGCCATTGGCGGGAGAGGGAGGAGGCGCCGGGCCGCCGCACCGCCGGCGTGCGCACCTTCGCCCTGGTGGGGCTTTCGGGCGGGATCGTCGCGGCGCTGGCCGCGGGCGCGGGGCCGCTCGGCGGCGCGGTGCTGATCTCCGGCGGGCTGCTTGCGCTGGTCGCCGCGCTGCTGCCCTTCGCGCTGCGGGAAGCGGATGCGGAAGGGCGGTTCAGCGCGACCACGCTGGTCGCCGCGATCGGCACCTATGCGCTCGGCGCGCTCGCCGTCTCGGGCCAGATGGCGGCGGCCGGCGCGGCCGCCGTGGCGATGACGGCGGTGCTGGCGGCGCGGGACAGCCTGCACGGGCTGATGGCGCGCATCACCTGGACGGAACTGCGCTCGGCGATCCTGCTGCTGTCGATGACCCTGGTCGCGCTGCCGCTGGTGCCGGATGCGCCGGTGCCCTGGCTGCTCGGGGTCAATCCGCACAAGGTCTGGATGCTGGCGATCCTGCTCGCGGGCATCTCCTACCTCGGCTACCTCTCGGTGAAGCTCGGGGGGGAGCATCGCGGCCTGCTGCTCGCGGGGGCGGCGGGCGGGCTCGTGACCTCCACCGCCGTCACGCTGGCAAATGCGGCCGCGGCGGCGAGGGGCGGGCCGGCGCGGGGCCTCGCCGCCGGCGCGCTCATGGCCGGCGCGGTGTCCTGCCTGCGCACGGCGGTGCTGGCGCTGGTGGTCGCCCCCGTGACGGGGCAGGCGCTGTGGCCGGCCCTGTTCGTCGCCGCGCTGGCGATGGGGGGCGTGGCGCTGCTGCTGGCGCTGCGGCGCGGCACCGTGGCCGACGGGCCGTCCTCGCCCGGCAATCCCTTCGAGATCGGCGCGGTGCTGCGCATGGCGCTGCTGCTCGCGGGCGTCGGCGCGGCGGCGAAGTTCGGCGCGGAGAAGCTGGGCGGCGCGGCGGTGGTGGTCATCGCCGCGGTCACCGGCCTGACGGATGTGGACGCCATGACGCTGTCGGTGCCGCTGCTGGCGCCGCAGGTGATCAGCGCGGCCCTCGCCGCCCAGGCGGTGGCGGTCGCGGTGGCGAGCAACATCATCGCCAAGGCGGCCTATGCGGTGGCCCTGGGCGGCGGGCGCTACGGCGCGCTGTTCGGCGGCGGGTCTCTGCTCGGCCTCGCGGCGGGCGCGGCCACGCTGCTGCTGTGGCCGGGCTGACGCGCCTTCAATCCACCGTCGCGCCGCTCTCGCGCACGATCGGCGCCCATTTCGCCGTCTCCTCTCGGATGAAGCGGGCGAGGTCCTCGGCCGATCCGGGCAGGGGCTCGACGCCGTGGCGCGCGAGATGGGCGCGCACCTCGGCATCTTCCATCGTCTCCCGCATCGCGGCGTTGAGGCGGGCGACGATGTTCGGCGCCAGGCCCTTCGGCCCGACCAGCGCGTACCAGTTCGCGACCTCGTAGCCCGGCAGGGTCTCGGCCACGGTGGGCAGGTTCGGCAGCAGGGCGGAACGCTGCGCGGTGACGACCGCGAGCGCGCGCAGCCGCCCGCCTTCCACCTGCGGCAGGGCGGTGGGCGCAGTGGAGAAAGCGAAGTCCGTCTTGCCGGAGATCAGGTCCGTCATCAGCGGTCCGCCGCCGCGATAGGGCACGTGCACCGTGCGCACTCCGGCCATGCGGTCGAGCAGCGCGCCGGCCAGATGCCCCGCCCCGCCGACGCCGGAGGAGCCGTAGGAGAGCGTGTCCGGCCGCGCCCGCGCCGCCGCGACAAGGTCCGCGACGTTCTGCCAGGGCCGGTCGGCCGGGATGACGAGCACGTTCAGCACGCTGCCGGCCATGGCGATCGGCGTCAGGTCGGCCTGCGGGTTGAAGGGCAGGCTGCGGTAGAGCGTCGGGTTGATGGCGAGCGCGCCGATCGTGCCCATCAGCAGCGTCGTGCCGTCCGGCGCGGCGCGCACCACCGCCTCCGTCGCCAGGTTGCCGCCGGCGCCGGGGCGGTTGTCCACCACGATGGGCTGGCCGAGGATCGCCTGCAGCTTCGGCGCCAGGGTGCGGGTGCTGATGTCGGTCGCGCCCCCGGCGGCGAAGCCCACCACGATGCGGACCGGGCGCGTCGGCGCCCAATCCTGCGCAAGCGCGGGGCGCGGCAGGGCGGCGAGCAGCGGCAGCGCGGCCAGATGGCGGCGGGTGATCATGGATGGTTCCTCCGGCAGGTTACCTTTGGCCGGATGACTACTCCGCGGCGAGGCGTGCCGGAAGGCGGAAGGTGACGTCCTCGACGATGCCGGGCAGGGCTTCCACCGATGTCGCGCCGAGGGTCGCGAGCCGCGCCACCAGCTCCTCCACCAGCCGTTCCGGGGCGGAGGCGCCGGCGGTCACGCCGACCGCCCGCGCGCCGTCCAGCCAGGCCGGGTCGAGCGCCGCGGCATCCGCGATCAGGTGCGCGCGGGCGCCGCATTCGGCCGCGATTTCCCGCAGGCGGTTGGAGTTCGAGGAATTGGCCGCGCCGACCACCAGCACCACCTCCGCGATGCGGGCGAGTTCGCGCACCGCGGTCTGGCGGTTCTGCGTGGCGTAGCAGATGTCGCGCGTGTCGGGCCCCGTCACGTCGTCGAAGCGGGCGCGGATCGCGGCGATGACCTGCTTCGTGTCGTCGACCGACAGCGTCGTCTGGGTGATGAAGGAGACGGGCCGGTCGCGCGGGATGGGCAGCGCCTCGACCTCCGCCGCGTCGGCGACGAGATGCACCTCCCCATCGATCTGGCCCATGGTGCCGATCACCTCCGGATGCCCGGCATGGCCGACCAGGATCACGGCGCGGCCCTGCGCGGCGTAGCGCCGGCCTTCGTTGTGCACCTTGGTCACCAGCGGGCAGGTGGCGTCGAGCACGTCGAGCCGGCGCAGCGCGGCCTCCCCTTCCACCTTCCGCGCCACGCCATGGGCGGAGAAGACGGCGACGGCGCCTTCGGGGATCTCATCCACTTCCTTGACGAAGACGGCGCCGCGGGCGCGGAGGTCCTCGACCACATGGCGGTTGTGCACGATCTCGTGCCGCACATAGACGGGGGGCCCGAAGCGTTCGAGCGCCTGCTCGACGATGTCCACCGCGCGCACCACGCCGGCGCAGAATCCGCGCGGCTGAGCCAGAACCACCCGCATGCCCGTCCTTCCCGGTTTGCTTTGGGGGAAGGATTTGATGCGCCGGCCGCGATTGCAACGGTTTTCGCGTAACGAGTACTACCAGCCGTTCACCCGGTCCCAGACCGCGAGAACCTCCCGCCCGCCATCGACCACATGGTAGCGGTCATGCGCTGCGACGGTCAGGCAGGTGTGGTTGGGCGCGATGCGCACCAGCGCGCCGACGGGCAGCAGGTCGAAGGGCAGTGGCCCGTCGCCGCGCACCTCGCCATGCTCCTGGTGCGTGCGGGCAACGATCGCCTCCCCGAAGGAGGGCTGGCCGTCGAGGTCGAGCATCAGGCCGAAGCCGTAGTCCTTCGGCGCCTTTTCCGTGCTGCGGTCCTTCGACAGCGCGATGGCCCCGGCATCGACCAGCACCGCGTTGCGGTCGGGCTTGCGGCCGGTGACGGCGGTCAGCACCGTCACGGCGATGTCCGCCATCCCATGCGTGCCGATCTGCGCCTGGAACAGGTCGCCGAACATGTAGACGCCGGCACGCACATCGGTGACGCCCCCCATGTCCCGCCCGTACAGCGCGGTGGGGGAGGAGCCGAGCGAGACGACGTCGACGGTCGCGCCCATGCCGCGGAGCCGGTCCGCCGCGAGCACCGCGCCGCGATGCTCGGCTTCCGCCACGCGCTCCATGCCTTCCGTGCTGCGCTCGGCATAGGAATGGCCGGCATGGGTCATGACGCCGGCGCAGCGCGCGCCGAGGCGCCCGGCGATCTCGGCGAGCAGGTTGCCATCCGGCGTCACGCCGCCGCGGCCTTCGCCGCAATCGACTTCCACCAGCGCGCGCAGCGGGCCGGCATGGGCGGCGATGGCGGCGGCGACGTCCGCGTCGTCCGTGATGACCTTCACATCGGCGCCCTGCGCGTTCAGCGCCGCGACGGCGTCGAGCTTCGCCGGCGTGATGCCGACGGCGTAGATCTGGTCATGGAAGCCGCCGCCGGCGAAGTAGCGCGCCTCGGCGATCGTGCTGACGGTGATCGGCCCCTTGCCCGGCGCCGCGAGGTCGGCGACGGCGATCGACTTCGCCGTCTTCATGTGCGGCCGCAGGCGCAGGCCGGGATGTCGCGCCACCGCGGCCTGCATGCGCGCGAGGTTGCGCTTGAGGATGCCGAGGTCGAGGAGGAGGCAGGGCGTGGGCAGGTCGTCGAGCGTCATGCCCCGTTGTCGCGCCGCCCCGGCCGCGCGGCAAGGGGATGGGCCGGCGCTAGAAGGGCCGGCCCGCGACCGCCTGGCCGATCCAGGGCGCGACGGCATTGGCGAGGTGTGCGAACAGCGCCTCGTCATCCGTGCCGTGGCGCGTGCAGGACAGCACCGCGGTCCAGACCACGCGGCCCGAGGCGCGGTCGCGCAATTCGACGACGCCGGAGACCCGGACGCTCGCGACCCGCCGCCCGCCCATCCGCGGCGCGTCATGCGCCCAGGAGAGGTCGTCGCCCTCGCGGAACGTCCGGTCCTGCATCGTGTCGGCGAAGCCGCCGAAATTGTCGCCCTCGGTCGAGACGCCGCCGCGCCAGGAGAGGATGTAGGGCGCATCGGCCGCGACGCGCCGGCCCGATGTGGCCAGCGCGCCGAGCACGGCGGCGCGCATGCGGCGTTCGTTCTCGCTCTGCGCGCGGTCGGGCACGGCGATCGCCGCGGTGCGCGGCACGGGGGCGAAGGCGTTGGCGGACAGCCGGCCCGGGCAGGTGTCCTGCGCGAAGGCGGGTGCGGCGCAGGCCGCGAGCACCGCGGCGGTGATGAAGCGGATGGCGATGCCGCGCATGTTTCTTCCCCGATGGCGAAAACTTGGTCGCCGCGAGTGTAGGGCGGAACACGGCGGACCGGAATCGGGCGCTTGCCCTTTCGCGGCTTCATTTGACAGGCTGGCGACCAAACGGAGTTGCCCGCCATGTTCCGCCGACCGTTCCTGATCGCCGCCGCATCGGCCCTTTCGGCGCCTTCGCTGGCCTTCGCGCAGGGTCGGCCGGTGCGCGTCGTCGTGCCTTTCGCCCCGGGTGGGCAATCCGACACGGTGATGCGCCTGCTGCAGCCGAAGATGGCCGAGCATCTCGGCGTGCCGGTGGTGGTGGAGAACCGGCCGGGCGGCGGCGGCGCGGTGGGCGCGGGCGTCGTCGCTGCCGCCCCGCCGGACGGCACGACGCTGTTCTTCGACAGTTTCGGCTTCGTGGTGCAGCCACTGATCCAGCGTGGGTTGCCCTTCGACTACGCGACCGCCTTCGCGCCGGTCGCGCAGGTGGTGGCCGCGCCCTATGTCCTCGTCGTCACGCAGGGTTTCCCGGCGACGGACGTGGCGGGCTTCCTGGCGGAAGCGCGGCGGCGCAACGGCGTTCCCTATGGCACGCCGGGCATCGGCACGGTGGGGCACCTGGCCGGCGCGCTGCTCGCGCACCGCGCGGGCGTGGTGCTGGAACACCTTCCCTATCGTGGCGGCGCGGAATCGGCACGCGACGTCGCGGCGGGCAACCTGGCGTCGGCCATCGGCACAGCGAATTCCTTCAAGCCGGTGATCGATGCCGGCCGCGCGCGCGGCATCGCGCTGACCAGCGCCGACCAGCGCGGCAGCCTCGCGCATCTGCCGACCATCGCCGCGAGCGGCTTTCCGGGGTTCGACCTGACGTCATGGAACGGCATCTTCGCGCCGGCGGCCACGCCGCGGGACGTGGTGCTGCGGCTGGAGGCAGCGGCCGCGGCCGCGACCTCGGACCCCGCCACGCGGGATCGGCTGGCCGCGACGGGCAATGACGCGATCACCGCGGGGGCGGAGGCCTTCGGTGCGGTGATCCGGCGGGATGGTGAGATGGTGCGGCGGCTGGTCGCCGAGACTGGGATCAGCCTGGCGGGGTGAAGATGAGGTCAGGGGAAGGGACGCTCCCCCACGTCCTCGCCGTGGCTTTGGCCGTCAGTTCCCAACGACCAAAGAAGGGAGGGGGTGCGGGGGAGGTTCCCCTCCCCCGCACCGACCTGAAGTTCAGAGCCCGCCGCCGCGCCGCCCCGCCATGGCGCCGAGCCGCAGGCGCAGCGCGTTCAGCTTGATGAAGCCCTGGGCGTCGAACTGGTCGTAGGCGCCCTGGTCGTCCTCGAAGGTCACGTGCTTCATCGAGTAGAGGCTGTTGGGCGACTGCCGCCCCGTGACGATCGTGTTGCCCTTGTAGAGCTTGAGCCGGACGGTGCCGGTGACGCTGGCCTGGCTCTCGTCGATCAGCGCCTGGAGCATCCGGCGTTCCGGGGCGAACCAGAAGCCGTTGTAGATGATCTCCGCATAGCGCGGCATCAGCGAGTCCTTCAGGTGGCAGGCCTCGCGGTCCAGCGTGATGGATTCCATCGCGCGATGCGCCACGTACAGGATGGTGCCGCCCGGGGTCTCGTAGCAGCCGCGGGACTTCATGCCGACGAAGCGGTTCTCGACCAGGTCGAGCCGCCCGATCCCGTTCTCCTTGCCGAGCGCGTTGAGCTTCGTCAGCAGCGTCGCGGGCGAGAGGCGCTCGCCATTGATGCCGACCGCGTCGCCGCGCTCGAACTCGATCGTGATCTCGGTGACCTCGTCCTTCGCATCCATCGGGCTGATGGTGCGCTGCCAGACCATCTCGTCCGGCGCGTCCCAGGGTTCCTCGAGGATCTTGCCCTCGGAGGAGGAGTGCAGGAGGTTCGCGTCGACGCTGAAGGGCGCCTCGCCGCGCTTGTCCTTGGCGATCGGGATCTGGTGTTCCTCGGCGAACTGGATCAGCCGGGTGCGGCTGGTCAGTTCCCATTCGCGCCAGGGGGCGATGATCTTGATGTCGGGCTTCAGCGCGTAATAGCTGAGCTCGAAGCGCACCTGGTCGTTGCCCTTGCCGGTCGCGCCGTGGGCGACGGCGTCGGCGCCGACGGCTTCGGCGATCTCGATCTGGCGCTGGGCGATCAGCGGCCGGGCGATCGAGGTGCCGAGCAGGTACATCCCTTCGTACAGCGCGTTGGCGCGGAACATCGGGAAGACGAAGTCCTTCACGAAGGTCTCGCGCAGGTCGTCCATGAAGATGTTCTCGGGCTTGATGCCGAGCAGCAGCGCCTTGTCGCGGGCCGGGCCGAGCTCCTCCCCCTGGCCGAGGTCGGCGGTGAAGGTCACCACCTCGCAGCCATAGGTGGTCTGCAGCCACTTCAGGATCACGCTGGTGTCGAGCCCGCCGGAATAGGCGAGCACGACCTTCTTCACGTCCTTCACGCGCATCGGGCGCACTCCAGTGTCTTGGAACGGGGCGGGTATGGCGCCGGGCGGTCGGGGAGGCAAGCCGGGCGGCTAGGCCGCGCCGCGGACCCTCTCATGCGCGAGGATGGCGGCGGCGAGGTCCTCCCCCGCCCAGCCGACCGACTTGAACAGGGTGATTTCCTCGGCGCCGCGCCGGCCGGGATGCTCGCCGCGGCACAGCCCGGCGAGGTCGGCGGCGATGTGGCCCTCGGCGATGGCGCCCTCGGCGATCGCCTGCAGGATGTCGCCGGCCTCGGCGAGCGCGCCGGCGCGCGTATCGACCACCAGCGTCGCGCGCGCGACCAGCGCGGCGTCGGATTCCCGCATGTCCCGGCGATAGGCGCCGACCAGGTCGACATGCGTGCCGGGCCGGATGTCGGCGCCGCGCAGCAGCGGGGTGGTCGAGAGCGTGGCGGCGGAGACGATGTCCGCCGCGCCGGGGTCGGGGCGGTCCACGGCGCGGGCGGGCAGCCCTTCCTCGGCCAGGATGCGGGCCAGCCGGGCGGCATTGGCCGCGGTGGGGGACCAGACGGCGATGTCGGCCAGCGGGAAGCGCGCCGCGTAGCCCTCCGCCAGCGCCCGGGCGACCTTGCCGCTGCCCAGCAGCAGCAGGCGCCGGCTGTCCGGCCGGGCCAGGTGGCGCGCGGCGAGCAGGCTGGCCGCGGCCGTCCGGCGGTCGGTCAGCTCGCCCCCATCCATCAGGGCGAGCGGGGCGCCCGTCGCGGCGTCGGACAGCAGGTAGGCGGCATGCACCGCGGGTTCCCCCCGTGCCGCGTTCGCGGGCGCGACGTGCACGATCTTGACGCCGGTGTGCCCGAAGGCGCGCCAGGCGGGCATCAGCAGCAGGGTCGTCTCGGCGCCCGCCGGGCCGGGCATGGTGTGGCGGTGGCGCAGGGGTGCCTCGCAGCCTTCGCGGAACATGGCGGCCAGCGCCTCGACCAGCGCGTCCCAGGGCAGGGCGGCGCGCAGCGCGTCCCGATCGAGTTGCAGCATCGCGGCGCCCCCTCTGGCCTTCGGGGGGGGAGGTTTGCCTTCCCGGCCCGGCCTTTGCTAGGCCCCCCGTCCCGGATGGCCGGCGCTGGGGGGGCGACGTCTTGCGTTGATCCGCGCCCTGGCGTGGCGCAGCATGGCCGACGGGAGAGCGAAACGGCCTCGCCGCCTGAAGGGCGGGGCCCCGAATTGGGGAGATATGGAGTGACCCAGACCTCGCGGTCCAATTTCCTGCGTGCGATCGGCGCGGCCGTGGTGGCCGGCGTCCTGTCCGCGCCGGCGCTCGCGCAGCAGCCGGCGGCGGGCGGGGGCTCGCCCACGGTGGATGCCATCCGTGCCCGCGGCACGCTGATCTGCGGCGTGAACACCGGCCTGGCCGGCTTCGCCCAGCCCGACAGCCAGGGCGTGTGGCGCGGCTTCGACGTGGATTACTGCCGCGCCGTCGCCATCGCCCTGTTCAACGACCCGGACAAGGTCCGCTTCGTGCCGACCACGGCGCAGAACCGGTTCACCGCGCTGCAGTCGGGCGAAGTCGACATGCTGTCGCGGAACACGACCTGGACGCTGTCGCGCGACACGTCGCTCGGCTTCGACTTCGCCGGCATCAACTTCTATGACGGCCAGGGCTTCATGGTGAAGGCGAACCTCGGCGTTCGCAGCGCGCGGGAACTCAACGGCGCCACCATCTGCGTCCAGCCGGGGACCACCACCGAGCAGAACCTGACCGACTGGGCGCGCGCCAACCGCATCCAGTTCCAGCCCGTCGTGATCGAGCGGCTGGAGGAGGTCGTGAACGCCTACTTGTCCGGCCGTTGCGACGCCTACACGACGGACGTGTCCGGGCTTGCCGCCACGCGCGCCGTGCAGGCCCGCCCCGCCGACCACGTGATTCTGCCCGAGGTGATCAGCAAGGAGCCGCTCGGCCCGCTGGTGCGCCATGGCGACCAGCGCTTCGCCGACCTCGTGCGCTGGGTGCATTTCGGTCTGGTCACCGCCGAGGAACTCGCCATCACCAGCCAGAACGTCGGCCAGGCGTCGGGCGATGCGCGCCCGGACGTGCAGCGGCTGATCGGGCGCAGCGGCGACCTCGGGCGCATGCTGGGCGTCGACAACGCGTTCATGGTGAACATCGTCTCGCGCCTTGGGAACTACGGGCAGATCTTCGAGCGCAACCTGGTGCCGATCGGCATCCAGCGCGGCCCGAATGCGCTTTGGACGACGGCGGGCGGGCTGCAATACGCACCGCCCTTCCGTTGACGTGACGTGACGCGGGGCGGGGGGCATCCTCCGCCCCGCGCGGTTTTCCCGGGCCGGGCCCGGACCAGGAACAGGTGAGGCAACAGAAGAATGTCGGACGCGACCGTCGACCCACGCTACCGGCGTAAGCCGCCCAAACGACCGATGCGCCTGTCCTGGGCGGATGAGCGGGTGCGCGGGATCGTCTGGCAGGTCCTTGTCGTCGGCGCGATCGGCTCGGTCATCTGGTGGCTGTGGTCGAACACCGTCCACAACCTGGAAGTACGCCGCATCGCGACCGGCTTCGGCTTCCTGAACCGCGAGGCGGGGCTGCCGATCGCCGAGAGCCTGATCGACTACGACCCGACGCACACCTATTTCCGCGCCCTGCTGGTGGGCGTGCTGAACACGCTCAAGGTCGCGGTGGTCGGCATCGTGCTGGCGACCATCCTCGGCACGCTGATCGGCATCGCGCGGCTGTCGAAGAACTACCTCGTCGCGAAGCTGTCGGCCTTCTATGTCGAGGTGATCCGCGACCTGCCGCTGCTGCTGCAGCTGCTGTTCTGGTACACGATCCTGCAGGGGCTGCCCGGCCCGCGGCAGGCGCTGCAGCCGATCGAGGGCGTGTTCCTGTCCAACCGCGGCATGAAGATGCCGGCGCTGGTGTGGGAGAACGCGCACACCGCCGCCATGGTCGCCTTCGTCGCCGGCATCGTGCTGACCTGGCTGTACGCCCGCCAGGCCCGCGCCAAGCAGATGGCCGACGGGCAGCCGCGCAAGGTCTGGCCGGCCGCGGTCGCGCTGATCGCCGGCCTGCCGGTGCTGACCTGGCAGGTGATGGGCGCGCCGTGGGAGATCGACTGGCCGGCGCTGCGCGGCTTCAACTTCCGCGGCGGCATGAACATCAGCCCGGAATACGCCGCGCTGCTGATCGGCCTCGTCACCTACACGGCCGGCTTCATCGCGGAAGTGGTCCGGGCGGGCATCATCTCGGTGAACCAGGGGCAGTGGGAAGCGGCGCAGGCGCTCGGCCTGCGGCACGGGTCGGTGCTGCGGCTGATCGTCATGCCCCAGGCGCTGCGCGTCATCATCCCGCCGATGACGTCGAACTACCTGAACCTGACGAAGAACTCCTCGCTCGCGGTCGCGATCGGCTACCAGGACATCGTGTCGATCGCGAACACCACGCTGAACCAGACCGGCCAGGCGATCGAGGGCATCGCCATCATCATGGCGGTCTACCTGTCCATCAGCCTGTCCATCAGCCTTTTCATGAACTGGTACAACGCGAAGATCGCGTTGGTGGAACGGTGAGGAGCCGGCCATGAGCGACATCACCGCCAATTCCCCGCCCGTCGCGGCCGGCGGCCCGCCGCGCAGCGCGCCCATCACCGCGGTCGGGCCGATCGCGTGGCTGCGGACGAACCTGTTCTCCGGCTGGCTGTCCACCGCCGTGACGCTGGTGCTGGGCTACCTCGTCGTCCGGGCCGTCATGGGCTTCGTCGACTGGGCGTTCATCAACGCCATCTGGTCGGTGCCCATCGCGCCGAACGGGCAGGCGCAGACCCAGGCCTGCCGCGAATTGCAGGGCAGCGGCGCCTGCTGGGCGGTGGTGACCGAAAAGCACCGCTTCATGCTGTTCGGCACCTATCCGTACGAACAGCATTGGCGCCCGGGGCTGGTCTGCATCCTGTTCGTCGCGCTGTACATCGTCTCGGCGCTGAAGCGCTTCTGGAACTGGACGCTGGTGCCGATCTGGATCGGCACGCTGACCGCGATCGGCGTGCTGATGTGGGGCGGCGTGTTCGGCCTGCCCTACGTGCCGCAGGAACGCTGGGGCGGGCTGCCGATCACGCTGATCCTCGCGACCTTCGGGCTCGCCTTCGCCTTCCCGCTGTCGATCCTGGTGGCGCTCGGGCGTCGGTCGAACCTGCCGGCGATCAAGGTGCTCTGCGTGCTGTACGTGGAGCTGATCCGCGGCGTGCCGCTCATCTCGCTGCTGTTCATGGCCAGCGTGATGTTCCCGCTGTTCCTGCCGGAAGGGATGAACATCGACAAGCTGCTGCGCGCGCAGATCGCCATCATTCTCTTCGCCGGGGCGTATCTCGCGGAAGTGGTGCGCGCCGGGCTGCAGGCGCTGCCCAAGGGGCAGTACGAGGCCGCCGACGCCATGGGCCTGTCCTACTGGCAGAAGACCGGCCTGATCATCCTGCCGCAGGCGCTGCGCACGGTGATCCCGCCGCTGGTGAACACCTTCATTGGCTTCTTCAAGGACACGTCGCTGGTGCTGATCATCGGCATCTTCGACCTGCTGACGGCGGGCAAGACCGCGATCGTCGAGCCTTCCTGGCAGGGCTTCGGCATCGAGGTCTATGTCTTCGTAGGCGGCATCTACCTGGTCTTCTGCTTCGCCATGTCGAAGTACAGCGCGGGGCTGGAGTCGGACCTCAACCGACACCGTCGCCGCTGAATCGCAACAGGGAACGAGAACGGACATGAGTGCTGCGATCGATACGAGCCCGGGCCACGTCGCCTCGGCCGTCCGCACGGACGCCCCGCCGGCGATCGTGCTCGACAAGGTGAACAAGTGGTTCGGCGCGCTACACGTGCTGCGCGACGTGGACCTGCAGGTGGCGACCGGGGAGCGCGTGGTGGTCTGCGGGCCCTCCGGGTCCGGCAAGTCCACCATGATCCGCTGCATCAACCGGCTGGAGACGCACCAGGAAGGCCGCATCCTGGTGGACGGGATCGAGCTGTCGGACGATGTCCGCGCGCTCGACGCCATCCGCCGCGAGGTCGGCATGGTGTTCCAGTCCTTCAACCTGTTCCCGCACCTGACGGTGCTCGAGAACTGCACCCTTGCGCCGATCTGGGTGCGCAAGATGCCGAAGAAGCAGGCCGAGGAACTGGCCATGGAGTACCTGACCCGGGTGAAGATCCCGGAGCAGGCGATGAAGTATCCCGGCCAGCTGTCGGGCGGCCAGCAGCAGCGCGTGGCCATCGCCCGCGCGCTGTGCATGAAGCCCAAGATCATGCTGTTCGACGAGCCGACCAGCGCGCTCGACCCCGAGATGATCAAGGAGGTGCTCGACACCATGGTCATGCTCGCCGCCGAGGGCATGACCATGATCTGCGTGACGCACGAGATGGGCTTCGCCCGCCAGGTCGCGGACCGCGTCGTGTTCATGGACCGGGGCGAGGTGGTCGAGGTCGGAACGCCCGAACAGGTCTTCAACGACCCCAAGACGGACCGGCTGCAGCTGTTCCTCAGCCAGATTCTGCGCGGGCACTGACGGAAGGGGCGCGGCGGGCACCATCCCCGCCGCCTTCGGCCCGGCCATGCAGCGAACGCAATACGGCAGGATTGCGGCAAGGGTCCCCACGGGCCTATGCCTTCGCGCCTTGCCGCAGTGCAGCGAGGTTCCGTGACCGCTCCCGCCCCTGACAAGTCCCAACTGCTGACGCCTGCGCTGGTCCTCGGCGTGCTCGGGGTGGTGTACGGCGACATCGGCACCTCGCCGCTCTACGCGCTGCGCGCCTCGCTCGTCCATTTCACGGAAGGCGGGCTCGAGCGCTGGGAGATCCTCGGGATCCTCAGCCTGATCATCTGGGCGCTGATCCTGACCGTGACGGTGAAGTACGTCGTCTTCGTCCTCCGCGCGGACAACCGCGGGGAGGGCGGCATCCTCGCGCTGATGGCGCTGGCGCAGCGGACGGTGGTGTCCGACCGTGCGCGCTGGGCCCTGGCGCTGGTCGGCATCACCGGCGCCTGCCTGTTCTTCGGCGACGGCATCATCACCCCGGCGATCTCCGTGCTCTCGGCGGTGGAGGGCCTCAAGGTCGTCTCCCCGCATTTCGAGGAGGCGGTGATCCCGATCGCGCTCGCGATCCTGCTGGCGCTGTTCCTCGTGCAGTATCGCGGCACCGGGCTGATGGGCGCGGTGTTCGGGCCGATCTGCGCGGCCTGGTTCGGCGTGCTCGGGGCGCTCGGCGTGTGGGAGATGGTCCACAACCCGATCGTGCTGCTCGCCCTGTCGCCGCACTACGCGGTGATCTTCTGCATCGAGTACCGCATCGCCGCCTTCATCGCCTTCGGGTCGGTCGTGCTGGCGGTGACGGGGGCGGAAGCGCTCTACGCCGACATGGGCCATTTCGGCCGCCGTCCGATCCGCTGGGCCTGGCTGTGGCTGGTGCTGCCCGCGCTCGCGCTGAACTATCTCGGCCAGGGCGCGCTGCTGCTGCGCGACCCCGAGGCGATCGAGAACCCCTTCTTCCTGCTCGCGCCCGAATGGTTCCGCCTGCCGCTGGTGTTCCTCGCCACCGCGGCGACGATCATCGCGAGCCAGGCGATGATCTCGGGCGCCTACACCATTGCCCGGCAGTGCGTGCAGCTCGGCTTCATCCCGCGGCTCGCGGTCAACCACACCAGCGCGACCGAGGAAGGGCAGATCTACATGCCCCAGGTCAATGCGCTGTTGCTGATCGGCGTCGTCATCCTGGTGATGGAGTTCCACACCTCCGACAACCTCGCCGCGGCCTATGGCATCGCGGTGACGGGCACCTTCGTCTGCACGACGATCCTGGCCTTCATCGTCTTCCGCCGGCAGTTCGGCTGGTCCTGGCCGCTGGTGGCCGCCGTCTTCGTGCCGCTGCTGCTGCTCGACCTGCTGTTCTTCTTCTCCAACGTGCTGAAGATCCCGCAAGGTGGCTACGTGCCGCTGGTGCTCGGCGCCGCGCTGTTCGTGATGATGACGACCTGGCATCGCGGACGCGAGCTGCTGTTCGCCCGCTTCCGCCAGGACGGGCTGCCGCTGAAGTCCTTCATCGCGCGCCTGCCGCAGTCCCGCACCGTGCGCGTGCCGGGCACAGCGGTGTTCATGACGAGCCAGGCGGATTTCCTGCCCGGCGCGCTGCTGCACAACCTGAAGCACAACAAGGTGCTGCATGAACGGGTGCTGTTCGTCACCGTGGCGAACGAAGCCGTCCCCTACGTGCCGGCCGACCAGCGCCGGGTCGTGGAGCAGCTGGCCCCCGACATCCACCGCATCGCGCTGCGCTACGGCTTCCAGGAAAGCCCGAATATCCCCAAGGAACTCCAGGCGCTGAAGGAGGTAGGCATCCCCTTCGAGCCGATGCAGACCTCCTACTTCCTGGGGCGGGAGACGGTGGTCGCGGCGGCGGTGCCGAAGATGTCGAGGTGGCGCCAGTGGCTGTTCACCATCATGTCGCGCAACGCCGTGCCGGCGACCGAGTTCTTCCGCATCCCGTCCGACCGCGTGGTCGAGCTCGGCGTGCGGGTGGCGATCTGACGATGCCGACCGTCACGGTCATCCTGGCGCTCGCCGCCGGCCCGGGCTTCCCGGACGGCAGCCCGGACCATCGCTACGAGATCGACCTCGCGCTGGACGCCGCGGGGCGTCCCGATGCCGAGGCCTGGGCCGCGGACCCCGTGCCGTGGCGGGCGCGGCGCATCCTGCCCGAGGCGGCGCCCGAGCAGGGCGACGTGCAGTACGATCCGGACCATGGCTGGTCCATCCGCTTCTTCGGCCGCGCGACGGAAGGCCCGGACGCGCCCGAGACGCGGTTCGACTGCGGCGTGGACCCCCTGCGGCCCGGAGAACATGTGACGGTCACCGAGCCGGGCGGGGCTGCCTTCGCCTATCGCGTCGTCGGCATCGCCTGACCTGGGCGGGGCGCCGGCCCGTTCGGGCATCCGGCGGCGTCTTCCGGAAGGGGTGCCCCGAAAAGCAAACCGCCGGTCCCGATCACTCGGAAACCGGCGGTAAACCTGGTGGAGCCAATCGGAATCGAACCGACGACCTCTTGAATGCCATTCAAGCGCTCTCCCAACTGAGCTATGGCCCCCCGGGAAGAGGCGCGCGGTATAGCCTCCGCTCGCCACCCCCGCAAGGGGGGCTGCGACCCCTTCCGGCGCGACGCGCGGAACGGTAGGGAGAAGCCGTTCAGCCAGAACTCGGGGAGAGCCCATGGGCAAGGTCTATCCAGACGCAAAGGCGGCCCTCGCCGGCGTCCTGCGCGACGGCATGGTGATCCATTCCGGCGGCTTCGGGCTGTGCGGCGTGCCGTCGCTGCTGATCGAGGCGATCCGCGAGAGCGGCGTGAAGGACCTCACCGTCGTCTCGAACAATGCGGGCATCGACGATGCCGGGCTCGGCCTGCTGCTGAAGACGCGGCAGATCCGCAAGATGGTCAGCAGCTATGTCGGCGAGAACGCGGAATTCGCCCGGCAATACCTGGCCGGGGAGCTCGAGATCGAGTTCAACCCGCAGGGCACGCTGGCCGAGCGCATCCGCGCCGGCGGCGCCGGCATCCCCGCCTTCTTCACCAAGACCGGCGTCGGTACGGAAGTGGCGAAGGGCAAGGAGACGCGGGAGTTCGACGGCGAGACCTATGTGATGGAGCGCGGCATCTTCGCCGACCTCGCCATCGTCCACGCCTATATGGGCGATACCGAGGGCAACCTCGTCTATCGGAAGACCGCGCGGAACTTCAATCCGATGATGGCCACCGCGGCAAAGGTCACGGTCGCGCAGGTCGAGCACCTGGTCCGGCCGGGCGAGATCGACGCCGACCACATCCACACGCCGGGCATCTTCGTGAAGCGCATCGTCACCTGCCCGGCGGGCTACGAGAAGCGGATCGAGCAGCGCACGGTGCGCAAGCACCCCGCCGCCGCCGCCGGCCCCGACCATCTGCCGCGCTGATCGAGGAGAGACGGACATGCCCTGGACCCGCGACGAGATGGCGGCCCGCGCCGCCCGCGAACTCAAGGACGGCTTCTACGTCAACCTCGGCATCGGCATCCCGACGCTGGTGGCCAACCACGTTCCCGCCGGCTTCAACGTGCAGCTGCAGAGCGAGAACGGCATGCTCGGTCTCGGCCCCTTCCCCTATGAGGGGGAGGAGGATGCAGACCTCATCAACGCCGGCAAGCAGACCATCACGCAGCTGCCGACCAGCGCCTTCTTCGATTCCGCGCAATCCTTCGGGATGATCCGCGGCGGGCATATCGACCTGTCGATCCTCGGCGCGCTGCAGGTCGCGGCGAATGGCGACCTCGCCAACTGGATGATCCCCGGCAAGATGGTGAAGGGGATGGGCGGCGCGATGGACCTCGTCGCCGGCGTGAAGCGCGTGATCGTGCTGATGGAGCACACCGCCGGCGGCAAGCCCAAGCTGCTGCAGTCCTGCACCCTGCCGCTGACCGGCGCGCGGGTGGTCGACATGGTGATCAGCGACCTCGGCGTCTTCGAGATTGCGCGCAAGGGGCCTGAGCGGCTGGTGCTGACGGAACTCGCACCGGGCGTGAGCCTCGAGGAGATGCGGGAGAAGACCGAGGCGGTGTTCGAGGTGGGGCTGAAGGCGGCGGCGTGACGGAACTCGCTCCGATGTGGGTGGCGACAGGCGCATCCGGCCGGGCCGCACTGCAGCTCGGCTAGGCTCGCGATGTGGCCGGCGCTCCGCCTCGCGGCCTGGGCTGTCTGCTGTCTCTACGCCGGCACCGTCGCGGCTGCCTGGCAGGCGAACGGGCATCCCTGGTTCCTTTCATCGACCGGGACGTTCGTGCCGCTGGATTTCTCGGCGCTCTACGTCGCCGGCCTGATGGCGCTGGCGGGCGAAGCGGCGACCGCCTACCGGCCGGACGCGTTCGAGGCCGCGCTCGCGGCCTTCCTCGACACGACGTCGCATGTCGGCCTTCGCTGGCTGAATCCGCCGATCCTGCTGTTGGTGCTCGCGCCTATGGCGACGCTGCCCTATGTGCCCGCCCTGTCCGTCTGGCTGGCCGCGACCGGCGCGATGTTCGCGATGGCGATGCGCCTCGCCCTTCCCAGATCCGGGGCCATGGCGCTCGGCTTCGCCGCACCTCCGACCATCTCGAACGTGCTGAACGGGCAGAACGGCTATGTCTCGGCCGGGCTGTTCGGGATCGGGCTTGCGCTGATCGACAGGCGACCGATGCTGGGCGGTGCGCTGCTCGGCCTTCTCACCTACAAGCCGCATCTTTCTGCCGCGATCCCGGTGGTGTTCGTCCTCGCCGGTCGCCGGGACTCCCTCATGGGCTTCACGATCGGCGCGGCCGCGACGGCAGCCCTCTCGGCCGCAATCCTCGGCTTCGACAGCTGGGGGGCCTTCATCCAGTCCGTTGGCGGTACAGCCGATCGCTTCCTCGGCGCATCCGACGAGAGGGCACGCATGCTGACCGTCTATGCGGCGCTCAGCACTTCCGGCTACCCGTCGCTCGCCATCGCACTGCATGTCGCCGTCGCGGCCGCGGGCATCCTGGCCGCCGCATGCCTGTGGCGCATCGACGCGCCGCTCGCGTTCCAGGCGCCCGCCCTCATTGCTGCGTGCTACCTCGTGACTCCCTACGCCTTCGGCCACGATGCGGCGATCCTCGTTGTTGCCGCGGCCTTTCTCAGCCGTGCCGCGCTCTCAGGCCATCTGCGGACGCCCGAGGTCGTCCTGATCATTGCCGCGCCTATCCTCCCCGGTGTTGGCCTGTTCGTGGGCCCCACACTGCTCGGCCCGTTCGCGGCGATCCTCCTCCTGGTCCTGGCGTTCAGGGGCGCGATGGCCAGGCGCCAGGAAACCTACGCAGCCGCAGGTAAAGCCAAAGCGTAAGCCCGAGCATCGTGAGCCACGCCGCTGGCGTCGGGAAGCTCGCACGCGACAGGAGGCTGCCCGCCGGTACGACAATCACCGCCAGCAGCAGGAGGCTCCGATCCGTCGGTGTAAGGACATCCCATCTGGCATGGCGCAGGAGGAACCCGGCCGCGACCGCAAGCGCGACACTGTCATGCGGCAGGGCGTAGGGCGTCGCAAGGTAGGCCGCACCGAGCGCAGAGGCGCCACGAAGCCCCTCGTCGCTGCCAGGATCGCGCCAGATCTTCAGGGCGCCCAGCAGAGCGGCAAGCGCAACGCCGCCATGCGCCAATCCCGCAACCGAACGATCTGCACCGATGTCGAGCATGGTGCTGTGGATCGACTGCAACGGCACCCGAAACCCGTCGGCCATCAGGAAGCGAACGGACGAGCCATGAAGGGAGCCAAGAAACGCCACCCAGGCGGGCATCCCCAGAATCAACGCCGCGGCCGCAGCGAACGCGCAGGCGGCCAATCCGCCGAACAGCAGCACCTTCCAACGCCCCGTCGCCACGAGCAGTAGCGGGACGACGAAACCGATATGCGGCTTGAACGTCGCAAGTCCAAGCAACGCGCCTGCAAGCGCCGGCTTCCGGTCGAGCCAGAAAAGCCCGGAGCCCAGGAGCGCGGCGCTCAGGAAACCGGTCTGCCCCTGGACGACGCAGAGCAACGCGCATGGCGTTGCGACCCCCAACAGGATCGCCAACCCGCGCTGATCTCGCGCTATCATCGCCTGCGTCGCACAGAGCATTGCGATGGTCATCCCCTGCCATGCGAGAAAGGACCAAGTCCAGGGTGCTATAGCCAGGATGGCGGCGACGAGAAGAAAGCCCGGCGGATACATCCAGCCCAGGGGCGGCAGGCCCTCGGGCGTCGGCACCCCGGCGCGGCGCATCTCGGCCTCGAGCGCGACCCAGTCGTAGACATCCGCCGCCATCCCGCCCAGTGCAAGCCGGCCCGCCGTCCATATCGCGAGGAAGTCGTTCCGCGCAGGCAGTCCTTCCCTGTCCAGCAGCCATATGCCCGCGCCGCGGAGACCGAGCAGGAGTATCGCGTACCCGGCGACCATCAGCCCGAGGGCGAGAATGACGACGTACGGATGTCGCGTCATCGCCGCCCCGGTCCGCGCGCAGGGCGCGTGAATGCGTCTTGCGGCGGGAAGCGTCGCGCGTCCAGGCTTGTCACGCCCCTGGCAACGCCCGGTACGGCAGCGGTGCAAACCGCGTCCCATGCAGCGCGATGTCGTTCCAGACGCCATCGGTCACATACGGATCCTCCGCCAACCAGGCGCGCGCGGCATCGTCGCTCGCGTGGCGCGTCACGGCGATCGACCCGCGCATCGCGCCGGCCTCGTCCAGGATGGCGCCGCCCATCGCCAGCGTGCCGTCCGCCGCCATCGGCACGACGCGCGCCAGATGCGCTTCCCGCACCGCCGCGCGTCGCGCGGGCGCCGCGGCATCGGTGCCATCCATGGCGACGATGACGGTGTGCGTCCGGGTAGCCGAGATCGGCTCGCCAGGCTGGGGCAGGGGCCGGTAGCGCAGGGGCGCGATGCGGAACGGATGCACGGTCCAGCGCGCCCAGACACCCTCGGCGGCAAAGGGTTCCTCGCCGAGATAGGCGTCGAGCCCGGCGCGGTCGGGCACCTCCAGCACCATCAGCGACCCCGCCGGCTGCCAGTCCGGCGTGAACAGCGGCACGCCGAGCGCGAGGCGCCCTTCCTCCGCCCAGCGCGTGATGACGGACAGGTGGCGGTCGCGCGCCGCGGCGCGGCGCGACGGATCCGGCCCGTCCCAGGCGATGATGGCGTAGCCCATGGCGACGTTCCCTTGCTGCGGGGCGCAGCCTGCCACGCGACGTCCGCCGCGTCAGCCCGAGGGCAGCGGCGGATAAGGCAACGGCCGCCAGCGCGTCGGATGCACGGCCGCGAGGCGGCATCCCGGCAGCGCCGTCGCCGCCCAGGCCTGGGCATCCGTGGGCGCGGCATGGGTGGTGACGAGCACGGCGCCCTCCCGGTCGCGCGTGGCGGCGGCGAAGAGCAGCCAGCCGTCGCGCGCGGCGACCGCGAGCGCTTCGACCGGCGCCGCGCCATCGGCGAACAGGATCGACATGCGCCCTTCCGCCGGCGCATCGCCTGGCCATGGGCGCCAGGGCAGGCGCGGAATGCGCATCGGGCGGCGGTCGACCACCGCCCAGACCCCGGCCTGCGCGAAGGGTTCGCGGGCGAGATAGTCCGTGACCCGATCAGCCGGCACCACCATTAGGGACCCGGCGGAGCGCCCTTCCTCCGTATGGATCGGCAGGCCGAGCAGCAACAGGCCTTCGGCCGCCGCGCCCTCGATGAAGGCGATGTGGCGGTCGCGCGCCCCGGTTCGCCGCGACGGGTCCGGCCCGTCGCGACCGATGACGGCGACCGCCTCCATCGCGTCAGTACATGTGCTGGCCGCCGTTGATCGACAGCGTCGATCCGGTGATGAAATCCGCGTCGTCGGCGGTAAGGAACAGCACGCCGCGCGCGATGTCGTAGGCGCGGCCGAGGCGGCCCATCGGGATGCGCGCGACGATCTTCTCGAGCACGTCCGGCGGCACGGCGCGCACCATCTCGGTGTCCACATAGCCCGGCGCGATGGCGTTCACCGTGATCTGGCTGCGCGCGCCTTCCTGGGCCAGCGCCTTGGTGAAGCCATGGATGCCGGACTTGGCGGCGGCGTAGTTCACCTGGCCGTACTGCCCGGCCTGGCCGTTGATGGAACCGATGTTGACGATGCGGCCGAACTTGCGGGCCGTCATGCCGTCCCACACCAGCTTGCACATGTTGTAGCAGGAGCCGAGGTTGGTATCGATCACCGCGTCCCACATGTCGCGGGACATGCGCTTCATCGTGGCGTCGCGCGTGATGCCGGCATTGTTGACCAGCACCTCGACCGGCCCGACCTCCTGCTCGATCTGCTTCAGCGCGGTCGCGCAGGATTCGTAGTCCGCCACGTCGAACTTGTAGCAGGGGATACCGGTGCGCTTGGTGAAGGCCTCCGCCGCCTGCTCGTTGCCGGCGAAGGAGGCGACGACCTTGCGGCCCGAGGCCTGCAAGGCCTCGCTGATCGCGGCGCCGATGCCGCGCTGGCCTCCGGTGACGAGTGCGACGCGTGCCATGGTTCTCTCCCTGTGCGTATGGCGGTCCGTGCCTCATTCGCCATCGACGCGGCGCGGTCCTTGACGCCGATCAAAACCCGGCGGCGCCGGCGGCGCCAGTGGGAAATGCGCCCTCACCCTGGCGTGGCGCCGGAAGCGCGCACCACCGGCGCCCAGGCCGCGATCTCCGCCCGCACGAAGGCCTGCGCGTCGTCGAGGAACAGGCGCCCCGGCAGCGTCGCCGTTTCCGCATAGCGCCGTGCCACCTGGGGTGCCGCCATCGCCTCTCGGATCGCGGCGGCCAGCCGCTCCTGCAAGGCGCGCGGGGTACCCGCGGGCGCGGCGATGCCGGCCCAGCCATCGGCGATGATGTCGGGGAAGCCGCTCTCGACGAAGGTCGGGATGTCGGGGAAGTCGGCGATCCTCTCCCGCGTCGTGAAGGCGAGCGCGCGCAGGCTGCCCGCGCGGATATAGGCCGAGGCCGCGGTCAGGCTGTCCATCACGGACGGCACGGTGCCCGCGATCGCGTCCGTCGCCGCCTGCGACCCGCCGCGATAGGGAATGTGCTGCAACTCGAACCCCGCCGCCTGCGCCAGCCTGAGACCGACCAGATGCGGCACGGATCCGATGCCGCTGGTGGCGTAGGCGACGCCGTTCGGCCGCTTCGCCGCCGCCACGAAGTCCGCCACCGTGCGCATCGGTGTCTGCGGATTGACCAGCAGCAGGTAGGGCGTGCCGAGGATCGTCGCGATATGTGCGAAATCCCGGTCCGCGTCCCACTGGATGCGGTCGCGATACAGCGTGTGCCCCACCGCCATGCCGGAGATGGTGGAGATCAGCAGCGTCGTCCCGTCCGGCGCGGCGCGCGCGACGAGGCCTGTGCCGAGCGTGGCGCCGGCGCCCGGCCGGTTCTCCACGATCACGGTGGTGCCGAGCCGCCGCCCCATCTCCTCGGCGATCAGCCGCGCGATGATGTCCGTGGTCCCGCCGGTGGCGAAGGGCACGATGAGGCGCACCGGCCCCGGATAGGATTGCGCGAGTGCCGGCGCGGCGAGCAGCGCTGGGGCGAGGAGGAGGAGGTTGCGGCGCTGCATGACGGCGTTCTCCGGCGTGGACGGAACGAAGGCTAGAGCAATATCCGGCCGGCCGGACACGGCCGATCGGATTTCCTGCTCCGGAACGCATTGATCCCACGGCACGAAATCCGATCGCCCGGCGCCGCTCGAACCTCCGCGCTGGCGCGACCGCCGCGCGGCTGCTAGGTTCGCGCCATGACATTGCGGCGGCGCATCGCAGGGCGAATTACCGGCACGGCCGAATGAGGCCGCGCCCGTCCCGGGCGCACCATCGGCCGTCCTGAATTCCGCCCGTCCCGCCCTTGTCAGAGTCCCACGCCATGACCGATCCCGAACATCTTGTTCCCGCGCGCTTCGTGCTGCTCGCGGAACCCTCGCCGGGGCTGCTCCCGCGCCTGCTCCAGCCGCTCGCGAAGCGCGACCTGGTGCCGGACCTGCTGCTCGCCCGGCGCGAGGGCGATGCGATGCGCGTCGAGATCGCGCTCGAGGCCATGCCGGCCGGCATGGTGCACCTTGTCGCGGGCAACCTGTCCCAGGTGATCGGCGTGCAGGAGCTGCGCGGCGGGTCGGAGGCGCGTCGGGCGGCCTGACCCGGCCCTATCGCGCGGCTGCCTCGCCGGGGCGTTCGATCCGGTAGAGCCGCGCGAAGCCCTCCATGGCGACGCGCGCGAGGCCCTGGGTCGGCGCGGCGCGCACGCCGCCGCCGGGATGGTCCCCGTCGAGCACCAGCAGGTAGTCGAAGCGTCGGCGCCAGTCGCGCAGATAGGGCCGCGCATCGCCCGCCGTCGCGTCGTCCAGCTGGGTGACCGCAACCCCGAGCCCATTGGCCAGCGCCAGCTCGTCCCAGGGCGGGAGCACGCGCAGCACGTGCCGCCCTCGCAGCGCGAAGAGCGTCGGGACGAAGGCTTCGCGCCGCGTCACGGCCAGGGCGCCGAGATGCTCGTAGGTCGGCATCTGGCCGCGCGGGAAATAGCGGCCGACCGGGGAGGCGAAGCGGTCGCCGGGGAACTCATAGGCGACGAGCAGCGCGGCGCCGGGCGGCATCGGGGCGATCGCGCGCTCCACCGCGGCGATGTCGGCCTGGCGCGCATCCCACACCCAGCCCATCCAGGCCGCGCGCAGCGCGACGATGAGCAGCAGGCCGGCGGCGACCGCCAGGTGCCGTCCGGCCGGCACGCGTGGCAACATCGCCGCGAGGAAGGTGAGCAGCGCCATGATCGGGAAACGCCGGTCCATCCAGCCCGTCCCGCCGAGCGTGTTCGGCATGATGATCGCCAGCACCAGCAATCCGCCCGCGGCGGCCAGCAGCCCGCCATGCACCCGCAGGCGGTCCTTCGCCAGCGCCCAGCGTGCGACCGCAAGCACGGCCAGCAGCATCGCGAGGTCGACCGGAACCTCATAGGTGCCGAAGGCGGTGGTCAGGGCGCGGACCTTCTCGAAGAAGGCATAGCCGGACCAGGGTCGCAGCAGCGTGTCGTCCTCCGCCGCGCCGTCCCACGGCCCCGGCGTCCCGGACAGGTGCAGCATGAGGAAGGCGGGCAGCGCCGCCGACGCGACGGCGAGCGCCGCCCGCCCGGCCGCCGCCGCGATGGCGCGCGGCCCCGCCAGCGCGGCGCGCATCGAGGGCCCGATCGCGAGACCCACCAGCAACGCCAGGTAGAAGGCGAGCCCGAGCGCATGCATCCAGATCAGCAGCACCCCGAAGGCCGCGCGCACCACAAGCCGCGGCAGCCAGGCGCGGCGCACGAGCGCGGGTTCCGCCGCGGCGGCCAGCAGCGCGAGGCCGAGGCCGATCATGAAGCTCAGGAAGCCCGCCAGGAGAATGCCGTTGAAGGCGAGGACCGCGAAGCCGACCTGCCAGGCGCGCCAGCCGCCGAAGAGCGCGCGGTTCAGCGCCGCGGCGCCGAGCGGCGGCAACACCAGCGCCAGCGCCAGCATGAGGCGCATCGCAGGCTCCGCTCCGCCCAGGAGCGGCGCCAGCAACACCACCAGCGTGTCCATGCCGCCATTGGTGAAGGCGTTGCGCCAGTCCGCTTCGTAGAAGGCGGCAAGCGCCGGGCGTTCGAGCCCGCCCGCCAGCAGCCAGAGCCGTGCGAGATGGTTCGGGTAGTCGAGTAGCGGGGGAACCGGCACCGCCAGCACCGGCATGCAGACAACGGCAAGGGCGGCGGCGATGAGGAGGGCTATCGGCATGCTTGAAGGATCGCGAATGGCGGCGGAGGCTACATGCCGGATGTCACGAATTCGCTGACGCCGGGCGATCTTCCGTTATCGGAATGACAGCACCGCGAGCATGAGCACCCCAAGGCCGATGCGGTACCACCCGAAGGGCGTGAAGCCGATCCGGCCGATCACGGCGAGCACCGCGCGCACGGTCAGGAAGGCGACGATGAAGGCCGCGGCGAAGCCGACGCCGATCTGCCCGAAGGCCGAGACGTCGATGTCCGCGCGCGCCTTGTAGAGCGAGTAGACCGTCGCCGCGAGCATGGTCGGGATGGCGAGGACGAAGGAGAATTCGGCCGCCGTCTTGCGATCCACGCCGATCAGCAGCGCGGTGATGATGGTCGCGCCGGACCGCGACGTGCCCGGGATCATCGCCAGCGCCTGGCCGAAGCCGATCAGCAGCGCGGCGAGCGGCCCGATCTCCGGCACCGAGCGGATCGAGGGTTCCGGCCGCGCCCGCTCGATCGCGATGATGGCGATGCCGCCCAGGATCAGCGCCACGCAGACCACCCAGGGGTTGAACAGCAGCCCCGTGATCGTGGAATGCAGCGTCGCGCCGATGACCGCGGCCGGCAGGAAGGCGAGCAGCAGGTTCACCACGTAGAAGCGCTGCAACCCCGGGCGCCACATGTGCAGCATCAGGTCGAGGATCAGCTTCCGGTAGATCACCACCACGGCGAGGATGGCGCCGAGCTGGATCGAGATCTCGAAGGTCTTCCCCGGCGGCCCGCGGAAGCCGATCAGCTCGCCGAGCAGGATCAGGTGGCCGGTGGAGGAGATGGGGAGGAACTCGGTCAGCCCCTCGACGATGCCCATGAGCAGGGCGGCGAACAGGTCGTTCAGGTGCATGTCGCTGGTCCAGGTGGCTGAAGGGCGTTCATCGGGTGCTGCCGGCGGGGAGTTCGCATTCCGGCGGCTCCCATATATCCACGCCGTATACGCCGGCCGTATCGGCGGCGACGAGGGTCCAGCCGGCACGATCCAGCGCATCGCGAAGCCCGGGGCCCCGCAGGCTTTCGACGATCCGCAGTGGCGGCGCGACGCGATCCGCACCGCAGGCGCGTCTTGCGAGCGCCTCGGCGTCGATGATGCGTGGGCGCCCCAGCACCTCCACCATCCGGTGCTGGAGGCCGATGCCGACCGCCGTCGGCACAAGCATGTCGGCCGTAGTGCCCCGGCCGTAGCGTTCGACCGATGCGACATCGAAGATGTTCGTCATGACGATAGTCCCCGGCCCGGCCGCAACCAGCGCGGCAAGGCGCGACGCCTGCCGATGCCATGGCGGATCGAAGCAGGCGAGGAGCATCGGCGCCTGGATCGCCGAGAAGGCGACGAAAACGCCGGCGCGCGACCGCGCCGACGTGTCCTCGGCGATCGCCGCGCCGATAAGGATCGCGACGGGAACCATCAGGAACGACAAGGTCCTGTCCAGCATCACGGGCGTGATCGCTTCCGCGGCGAGGAACAGCAGTACCGCCGTCGCGACTGTGCCGGCGAATGCCAGTATCTCGGTCCTGCTGCCGTGAGCGCGCACGAGGCGCGCGAGGATGAACAGGGTGAACGCACCGCCTGCCGCTGCCACCACCGCGCGCAGTAGGCCGTCCCGTACCAGCATGATGGGCGCGGCGGTCAAATGGGCCTGTAGGCTATGGCCGATGCGCACCCAGCGCTGCTCGTGCATCCAGGATGTCGCGTTCGAGGGATCGGCGGCGAGGTCGACAGCGATCACCAGCATCGGCATCGAAAGCAACACGCAGACGAGGCCTGCCGCGCCGAACCACGCGATGGTCGGCACGTGCGCCTCCCGGCGCGCGGCCATGTGCCACAGCCCATAGGCGTGCGCGGTCGCCGCGGCGATCAACCCGGTATGGTGCATGGCGGGCATCGTGGCGCCGAGGCAGCCGAGCAGCACCGCCAGCCAGGCAGCCCGTATCCGCTGCCTTGGCGCAACCTCCGCCAGCCGCCGCGCCGCGAGCAGCGCGAGCGCGAAGAACAGAACCAGGAAGGCATATGCGCGGGCATCGCGCGATTGCATGACATGCCACGCTGCGACGGCGATCACGAGTCCCGCCCAAATGCCGGCGCGCGGGCCGAAGCAGCGGGTGGCGAGCAGCATGGTCGCGGCCACGGCAGCGATGCCGGCCAGCGCCGAGGGGAGCCGCAACGCGACCTCCGCCTCGCCCGCGACGTTTACCCAAAGATGCAAAGCCGCGAAGTAGACGGGCGGGTTGGTTTCGACCCGCGTAAGCCAGCCGAAGATGTCGTGCAGTGGAAGGGCGGCGAACAACGCCGTCGCCACCTCGTCGTACCAGAGTTCCGCATCGCCGAGCATTGCGAGGCGGAGCGACGCGGCGAGGAGGAGGACCGCCGCCCAACCGGCGGCGGCCCCCAGGTCTCGGGCCGCGGCGGCCACCTGCGACACGCCGCCGCCCGTCCGGCTTCAGCGCACCGTCTGCGGCGCGGCGAAGGCGAAGTTGTCGTAGGAATTCTCGGCCACGCGGAACCACTGGAACTGGTCGCCGCGGAAGCGGAGGTAGCTTTCCATGATGCGGGCGAGCTTCGGATTCTGCCGCGCGAGGTCGGCGTTCATCTCCTCATTCGCGCGCCAGGCGGCTTCGAGCACCGGGCGCGGCCAGAAGCGCAGCTGCGCCCCTGCGGCGACAAGGCGGCGCAGCGCCTGCGGGTTAAGGTGGTCGTAGCGCGCGGTCATGTCGGAATCGGCCTCGGCGCAGGCGACTTCCAGCGCGTGCTTGTAGAGGTCCGGCAGCGCGGCATGGGCGCGCTGGTTCATCATGAAGTGCAGCCGCGCGCCCGGCTCCCAGAAGCCCGGCGCGTAGTAGAAGCGCGCCACACGGACGTAGTTCGCCCGTTCGTCGTCATGCGGGCCCACGAACTCCGCCGCGTCGATCACGCCGCGTTCCAGCGACGGATAGATGTCGGCCGGCGCGATCAGCGTCGGCGCGGCGCCGAGGCGGGTGAAGAGCTGGCCGGCCAGGCCCGTGATGCGGAACTTCAGCCCGCGCAGGCTGTCGACGCCCGTGATCTCGTTGCGGAACCAGCCGCCCATCTGCGCGCCGGTGTCGCCCGCCGGATGGGCGACGATGCTGTATTCGCGGAAGAACTCGGCCGCGAGCTCGTTGCCGCCGCCGAAGCGGAACCACGAGGTCATCTGCCGCGTGTTCAGGCCGAAGCACATCGCGGTGAAGGGGGCGAAGGCCGTGTCCTTGCCGATGTAGTAGTAGGAGGCGGTGTGCCCGCCCTCCAGCGTGCCGGCCTGCACCGCGTCCAGCACCTGCAGGCCGCCCACGATCTCGCCCGCCGGGAAGGTCTGGATACGGAAGCGGCCTTCGGTCAGCTGGCCGACGCGCGCGGCGATGCGCTCCAGCGTGCCGTACAGCACGTCGAACACCCGGGGGAAGGAGGACTGCACGCGCCAGCGCACCTCCGGCATCTGGGTCTGGGCCAGGGCGGGCGTGGCGAGGGCGGCGGGCGCGGCGGCGGCCGCGGCCCCCATCAGGGCACGACGGTTCATGCGGGTTTCCTCCCAGGGTGGAACGGTGGCAGCCACATAGGGGATTGGGACGGTCGGGAAAAGGATCAGGCGGGAGCCGGGCGCGGCTCCGGCGCCCCGGGCGGGCGCCCGCGCAGCGCGAAGGCGACCTGAACCGCACCGGCGAAGAGCCCCATGCCCACCCCCAGCTGCCAGGCCAGGACATAGTCCCCGTTCAGGTCGAACAGCAGCCCGCCCCCGAAGGCCCCGAGGAAGGAGCCGAGCTGGTGGGACATGAAGGCGATGCCCTGGATCAGCGCCTGGAAACGCAGCCCGAACATCTCCGCCACCATCCCCGACACCAGCGGCGCGACGCCGAGCCACAGGAACCCCATGATGGCGGCGAAGACGAGCGTCGAGGCCTCGCTCGGCGGCCAGGCGAAGTACAGCCCGAGCACGAGCGAGCGCACCAGGTAGATGGCGCCCAGCAGCGCCCCCTTGTTCCACCGCCCGCCGGCCCAGCCGAAGAACAGCGATCCCAGCACGTTGAACCCGCCGATCAGCCCGAGCGCCTTGGCCGACAGCATCGGGTCCTGCCCGCACAGCGCGAGGTAGGAGGGCAGGTGCGTCGTCAGGAAGACGAGCTGCAGCCCGCAGACGAAATAGGCCGCGGACATGACCAGGAAGGGCGGGTGCGACATGGCGCGGGCAAGGGCCACGCCCATCCGCGGCGTCTCCCCCCGCGCCAGCGGCGGCACCGGCACGCGGTCCACCCGCCCGGCCACCCAGGCGGCGGGCAGCATGGCGAGGCCGAGGATCAGGAAGCCCCAGACGCCCGCGCGCCAGCCCCAGCCTTCCGACAGCACCTGCCCGATCGGCGCGGCGAGCAGCGCGCCGACCGACCCCGCCGCCGAGACCATGCCCAGGGCGCTCGACCGCGCCGCCGCCGAGACCGGCCGCGATGCGACGGCGAGCGCCATGCCGCTGCCCGTGCAGGCCAGCGCCAGCCCGATCAGCAGCCCGGCGCCGACCATCAGCGCGAGCGCCCCCTGCGCCAGCGCCATCACCGCGAGCCCCGCCAGGTAGGCGACCACGCCAGCCGCCAGTACCGGGCGGAAGCCCCAGCGCGCCGCGGCCGCGCCCGCAAAGGGCTGCAGGAAGCCCCAGCCCAGGTTCTGCACCGCGATCGCCAGCGTGAACTCGGCCACCGCGATGCCGAGGTCCTGCGTCGACGGCGCCATGAACAGGCCGAGGCTCTGGCGCAGCCCCATGGCGAGGGAGAGCATGACGGAGGCGCCGATCAGGATGGGCAGGGCTGCTCTCATGCGGCCATGCTCGCCCGCGCCGCCGGCCGCGTCGAGGACGGACCCATGCGCGGCGCGCGGCGCGCCATGCATGGGTCAGGCGAAGCGCACCAATACGACCGCGGCGACGAGCATCTGCGCCAGGTTCACCGCGACCGACAGCCTGTGCGCACGGTCGAAGCCCGCCTTCGCCGCCGCGTCGCCGGCCTGCGCCGCGTCCGACAGCGCGTTGATGCGCGGCATCAGCGACTGGCGCAGCCACACGGTCGCGCCGGCGACCAGCGCCAGCGCCCCCGCATCGGCGGGACGGACCGGCATGAGCGCCACCGCGCCCGCCGCCGCCGTGCCCAGCACCCACAGGTAGTAGACCGGGAACACCCCGCGGATGAACCGCCCCGCCCATTCGGGCGGCAGGCGCGTGAACACCAGCGGCGCGATGCAGGCCGCGAAGAAGGCCATGCCGCCGAACAGCATGGCGATGCAGACAAGCGCGATGGCGGCGGTGACGGTCATGCGCGCGAGGTGGGGCGCGCCGCCGCCGGCGCAAGCCTCAGCCCGGCAGCGGGAAGCGGTCGAGATAGGGCTGGTAGTCGGGCTCGACCTGGATCTCGAGCGAGGCCAGCACCCGCACCACGGCGCAGTAGAAGGCGATGACCAGCACCAGGTCGACCATCAACTCATGGTCCAGCTGCGCGGCGAGGGCGGCGTAGGTGGCCGCGCTCACGCCCGGGCCGGCATAGGCCTCCCGCGCCGCGAGCAGCACCAGCTTCGCCAGCGGTTCCAGGGCGCTGGCGCGCCCCTCGGTCTCGGCGATCAGCGCACGGATGTCGTCCTCGCTGACGCCGAAGTCGAAGCCGATCTTCACGTGGTGCGACCATTCATAGGGCGACCGCGCGAGCCAGCCGACCTGCAGGATGGCGAGTTCCCGCAGCCTCGGGTCCAGCTTCGAACCGTAGCGGATGTACTGGCCGAGCCCGGAGAAGGCGCGCGCCCCGCCCGGGCTGTTGGTCAGCGCGCGGTGCAGCGCGATGTTCCGCTTCAGCAGGTCGCGGTCCTCGGGCTTCAGTGTCTCGACGGTCATGTCCGGCACGCGGGCCATGCGGCGTTCCCCCCTTGATGAGGGGTCCAAGGCTACACGCGTCGCGCCGCCTGCGAAGCCCCGCCGGCGCGCGGCGCGCTGACGCGCAGCAGCGCCGCGCGGTCCGGCACGTCCACCCTGCGCCCGTGCAGGCGCAGCAGGCCGGCCGCTTCCAGCCCGTGCAGGGCGCGCGAAAGGCTCTCCGGCGTCATGCCGAGCCGCGCGGCGATCGCGCCCCGAGGCTCGGGGATGTCCACCGCGCCGCGCGCCGTGCCGAGGCGCCGCGCGAGGAAGCGCGCCGCGCGCTGCGTCGCGTCGCGTGTCTTGAGATCCACCACCTGGTCGACCAGCAGCCGCCACTGGCGTGTCATCTGCTCGAGCGCCGCCTGCATCAACCCGCTGTCCCCCATCGCCGCCGCGCGCACCTCCTCGGCGGGGATCGCGAGCAGGCGGCAGGGCGCCAGGGCCACCGCGGCGACCGGATGCGCCGTGCGCAACAGAACCGCCGAGATCGGGAAGGCTTCGCCGGGCGAGAGGATCTCGACCATCGTGGCCGCGCCGCCTTCCTCGGCCGTGCTGAGCCCGACCGAACCCTGCAGCAGCAGGAAAAGGCGGTCGGCCTCAGCCTCCTGCGCGAGGATCGGCGCGCCGCGCGGCACCGACAAGGCGACGGCCGCGCCGAGAAGCTGCGCGCGGGTCTCCGGGGACGCTGCCGTGAGCAGCGGCCCCGTGACCTTCACGCCGAGCGGCGACCGGATCCCAGGCATGGCAGGTGTTTCCGCATGCCGTCATCCTCGCAGCGAAGCCGCGCGGGGTGATTGATTCAGATCAACGGCCCGTCACTCGGGCTTCACCGCGTAGCCTTCCTCCTCGACGGCCATGCTGATCACGTGGCGCGGCAGGACGGTCTCGGTCTTCACCGTGCCGCCGGCGACGTCGACGACGACCTTCGCCGTCGGGTCCTTCGACTGGATCGCGGCGGTCACCGCCTGCGCGCAATGGCTGCAGCTGAGGCCTTCGACCTTCAGCGTGATCTCCGGTCCCTTGGTCTTGTCCATGGTCTCACTCCTTCCGTGCGAGGTCGTCGATGATCGGGCAGTCGGGGCGGTCGTCGCCGTGGCAATGCGCGGCCAGGTGCCGCAGGCTCGCCGCCATGCGCTGCAGGGAGTCTGCCTTGGTCTCGAGCGCGGACACATGCGCAAGCGCAAGCTGCTTTACCTCCGCGCTCGCGCGTCCGCGATCCTGCCACAAGGCGAGCAGGCGGCGCACATCCTCGAGCGGAAAGCCGAGGTCGCGCGCATGCCGGATGAAGCGCAGCACGGCGACGTCACGCTCGGCATAGACGCGGTAACCGTTCGCGCCGCGTGCGGCGGCGAGCAGGCCGATCGACTCGTAGTGCCGGATCATCTTCGCCGAGACGCCGGAGCGTGCGGCCGCTTCGCCGATGTTCACCGCGGATCCTCCGCCGGATGCCAGCGTGCCAGCAGCAGCGCGCTGCCCAGCACGCTGAGCGAGGAGGCCGCCATCGCCGCCCCCGCGACCACCGGCGAGAGAAGCCCGAGCGCCGCCAGCGGCAGCCCGACCAGATTGTAGCCGAAGGCCCAGGCGAGGTTGTGGCGGATCTTCCGCCGCGTCCGTCGCGCCACCGCCAGCGCCGCCGGCACCAGCGCCGGGTCGCCGCGCAGCAGCGTCATGCCCGCGGCGGCGATCGCCACGTCGGTGCCCGTCCCCATGGCGATGCCGAGATCGGCGCGCGCCAGCGCCGGCGCGTCGTTCACCCCGTCGCCCACCATGGCGACGCGGTGGCCTTCCGCCTGCCACGCGGCGATGCGCTCCGCCTTGCCCTCCGGCAGCACGCCGGCCGCGACGATGTCGAGCCCGAGGCTGCGCGCCGCCGCCTGCGCCGCCGCCGGATGGTCGCCGCTGAGCATCGCGACCTTCAGGCCCATCGCCTTCAGCGCGCCGACCGCCCGCGCCGCGCCGGGCTTGGCCGCATCCTCGAAGGCCAGCAGCGCCAGCGCACGGCCGCCCTCGACGAGCCAGGCGAGGCTGCGACCCTGCGCGGCCTCCTCCGCCACCGCGTCGGCGAGCGTGCCCGCATCCGCGCCGCGTTCCTCCATCAGCCGCGGGCTGCCGAGCACGATCGCGCGCCCTTCCACCCGCCCTTCCACGCCGCGCCCGGGCAGGGCGCGGAAATCCTCGACCGGTGGCGGCTTCCCTGCCGCGGCGGCGAGCACGGCGCGGGCGAGCGGATGCTCGCTGCCCGCCTGCAAGGCGGCGGCGAGCCGCAACGCCTCGGCCTCCGTCGTGCCCGGCGCGGCGTGCAGCGCGGCAAGCCGCGGCCGGCCCTCGGTCAGCGTGCCCGTCTTGTCGAAGGCGACGAGGGTGATTGCCTGCGCATGCTCGATCGCCTCGACGTCACGCACCAGGATGCCCGCCCGCGCCGCCGCGCCCGTGCCGGCCATGATGGCCGCGGGGGTTGCGAGCCCGAGCGCGCAGGGGCAGGCGATGACCAGTACGGAGACCGCGGTGATGATCGCCTGCTCCGCCCCCGCGCCGGCCAGCAGCCAGCCCGCGAAGGTGGCGGCGGCGATCGCGAGCACCACCGGCACGAAGACCGCCGAGACGCGGTCCACCAGCTTCTGCACCGGCGCGCGGCTCGCCTGCGCTGCGGCGACCAGGGCGGCGACGCGCGCCAGCATCGTCTCGCCCCCCACAGCCGTGACGGCGATGACGAGCCGGCCGTCGAGCGCCACGGTGCCGGTCGCGACGCGCGCGCCGGGCTCCTTCTCGACCGGGCGGCTTTCGCCGGTCAGCGCGCTTTCGTCCACCCCGGCGCGGCCGTCGCGCACCGCGCCGTCGGCGGGAATGCGCTCCCCGGGCCGCACGACCACGAGGTCGCCCACCGCGAGCGCCGCCGCCGGCACCTCGCGCTCCTCCCCGTCCTCGATCCGCCGGGCGGTGCGCGGGGCGAGGCCGAGCAGGGCGCGGATCGCCGCGCCCGTGGCGCGCTTCGCCCGCGCCTCCAGCCACTTGCCGAGCAGGATGAACAGGATGACGACCGCCGCGGCCTCGAAATACAGGCCATGCGCGTGGTCCGGCCCGTGGCGCAGCAGCAGCCAGGAGGACAGTCCCCAGGCGGCGCCGGTGCCGATCGCGACGAGCTGGTCCATGTTGCCCGTGCCGGCGCGCAGCGCCGCGAAGCCCGCGCGCCAGAAGCGCGCACCGAGCCAGAAGGTGACCGGCGTCGCCAGGGCGAACTGCCACCAGCCGCCGGGCATCCAGTCCTGCCCCGCCACCAGCCCCGCCATGCCGGCCAGGAATGGCAGGGTCAGCAGCGTGGCGAGGATGAGGTCGCGCGCCTCCCGCGCCGCGCCTGGGTCGGCGTCCTCCTCGGCGCTGGCCGCGAGCAGCCGGTAGCCTGCCCGCGCGACGGCGGCGCCGAGGGCGGTTTCCTCCGTGCCGCGGATGGCGCGGACATGCGCGCGCTCCGTCGCGAGGTTCACGCCCGCCTCGACCACGCCCGGCACGCGCCGCAGCGCGCGTTCGACCCGCTGCGCGCAGGAGGCGCAGGTCATGCCGCCGATGCCGAGGTCGAACACCGTCTCCGGCACCGCGTAGCCGGCGCGGCGGACGGCGGCGACAAGGTCCGCGACCGCGGCGGTGCCGGCCACCTCGGCCTGGCCGGAGGCCGCGTTGACCTCCGCGCCCAGGACGCCGGGCACGGCGAGCAGCGCGCGGCGCACACGGCCGGCGCAGGCGACGCAGGTCATCCCGTCGACCGGCAGGAAAAGGCGCGGGGTGGTGAGAGCGGCGTCGGGCATGTCGATCCTCCGCTGTCCGATCTGGGCCTTACCAATATGGGAAGGTCAAGGGTCCCTGCTTGACTGGCGTGCCCGCGACGCCGACATCCCAGCCATGTGGCGCTTGCCGATCCGCCTTTCCGCCCTGTTCCTGCTGGCCCTTCCGGATCCCGCCCAGGCGCAGAACGAACCATTCCGCATCGTCAACGCCGCGGCGCTGCCGGCGGTGGCCCTTCACCTTGCCCGCAGCGGCGCCGAGGATTGGGGCCGCAACCTGCTCAACCAGGGCCCGGTCCGGCCCGGCGCCTTCTTCGCGATGCGCATGCCAGAGGGAGCCGGTTGCCGCTTCGACATCCGCCTCGTGCTGCAGGACGGGCAGGAGGTCATCCGCCGGGACGCCGATGTCTGCGCCGAGCGCCTGCAGACCATGGCGCCGGGCATGCCCGCCGCGCCGCCGCGTGCGGAAGCGCCGCTCCCGCAGGTGGGCGGCGGCGACCGGTTGCTGCCCACGGTCGGGGGCGCGCGACCCTGACCGGTGGTCCGCGATTGACTCCCATCGGGTCGCTGCCGACATCATCGGTGCCATGAGGCGCATTCTCCCCCCGCTGCTGCTCGCCGCCGCCCTGGTGCTTCCCGCCGCTCCGGCGGCGGCGCAGAGCGAGCCGTTCCGAATCGTGAACGGCGCGCCGCTGCCGGCGACGGCGCTGCATGCCGTGCGCAGCGGCCGCCCCGACTGGGGCGGCAACCTGCTCAACCGCGGGCCACTCGCGTCGGGCGGGCAGTTTTCCCTGCGACCGGCCGAAGGGGCGGGCTGCCGCTTCGACATCCGCCTCGTCCTGCAGGACGGGGAGGAGATCGTCCGCCGCAACCACGACATCTGCGTCGAGCGCACCGTGGCCATGGGGCCGGCGCCGCGGCCCGCCCAGCCGCGTCCCGGCGCCTCGGTTGCCGGGGCGGGCCTGCCCGGGGCGAAGCCGCCGCCGCTGGCACCGGTCGCCCCCGGCGCCGCGCCCGCACCGGCGCCCGGCACGCCGCCCGGCGCCCGGCCGAACCCGCAGGCGCGGGCGTCCACAGGCACCGGCTTCGTCGTCGGCCCCGACCTGGTGATGACGAACCAGCACGTCATCGAAGGCTGCACACGGCTTTTCGTTCGCACCTCGGACAACCGCACCCTGACCGTGCCGCAGGCGCCCGTCGCGGATGCGCGGCGCGACCTCGCGCTCCTGCGCGTCCCGGGCAATCCCGGCCCCACGCTCGCCTTCCGGTCGAACGCCGTGCGGCGCGGGGAAAGCGTGGTGACCTATGGGTTTCCGCTGTCCGGCCTGCTCTCCTCCGGCCCCACCCTGACGACGGGGGAGGTCAGCGCGCTCGCCGGCCTCGGCGACAACCAGACGCAGTTCCAGATCAGCGCGCCGGTGCAGCAGGGCAATTCCGGCGGGCCGCTGCTCGACCGCCAGGGCAATGTCGTGGGCGTCGTCGTCTCCAAGCTCAACGCGCAGCGCATCGCGGCGCGGACGGGCGACATCCCGCAGAACGTGAACTTCGCGGTGAAGGGGACCGAGGCGGTGGATTTCCTCCGCCGCAACGGCGTGCAGCCGGTGATGCGCGAAAGCCCGAGCGGCGAGCGCGGCGCGGCCGAGGTGGGCGAGCAGGCGCATCCCTCGACCGTGTTCATCCGCTGCGAGCGGTGAGGAAGTCTTCCTGACCTCAATCGCCGGCGCCGCCGTCCGCCGGCTTGGCTTGCGCGCCGAGCACTGACGTACCGGGGCCGACGGATGGCCTGGGCGCGGTCGGGCTTCGCCCTCCCGGATCGAGGCGGGGCCTCGATCCGTTTTCTTTTTTTGTGCCTCAAGCGCCGGCGCCGCCATGCGGCGGCTTGGCTTGCGCGCCGTGCACTGGCGCGCCGGGCGGGACTGATGGCCTGGGCGCGGTCGGGCTTCGCCCTCGCGGATCGAGGCGGGGCCTCGATCCGTGGTGTTCGTTTGCCTCGGTCGCCGGCGCCGCTGTCCGGCGGCCTTGCTTGCGCGCGGCGAACCCGGCGCGCCCACCCTTGCGCCCTGCGCGCGTTCAGCCGGCCGCCAGGCGCTCCGCGCATTCGGCATGGTCGGCCAGGTGCGGCTCGGCGTGGTGTTCCTCGAGGAAGGTGGCGAAGGCGCGGAAGCTCGACCGCGCCGCGTCGGGGCCGAGCAACCCCGTCGCCTGCCAGAAGCGCAAGGCCAGCAGCCAGGTCGCCGCGACATCCGTCTCGCAATAGGCCGCGACGTCATCCCCGCGCCCGGCCCGCATCGCCGGCTCCACCTCGGTGCCGTCCATGCCGGCCTTCGCGGTCAGGCCGATCAGCGCCGAGGCTTCCGCCAGCGACGGCATGGGCGAGGCACGGAAGCCCGAAAGCCGGTCGGCGAGGTCCAGATGGTCCTTGCCGAAGCGGTAGCCGTAGTCCCGCCCATTGGCGCCGTTCAGCGCCGGCATGGGCACGCCGAGCGCAATGGCGCGGTAGCGCAGCACCGGGATGTCGAAGCCGGAGGTGTTGAAGCCCACGAGCATCGGTGCGGGGCGCACCGCGAGCGTCTTCTCGAACAGCGCCAGGATCTCGCGTTCCGGCGTCGCGCCGATGTGGCGGGAGGCGAAGCGCACCGGCTTCCATGGATCGCCGGGCTCGACGCGCTCGGCGACCAGCAGCGCGACGCAGGCGATGGCGTGCAGCGGCGGCTTGAGGAAGGCCGTCGCCGGGTCCTGCCCGTCCCGCGCATAGCGGGCGCCGAGGCGGCTGCGCAGCGCGGCCTCGTCCAGCCCCTCCGCCGCCTCGCCCAGCAGGGTGCGGCCGGCCGCGAGGTACGGCACCGTCTCGATGTCGAAGACCACGACGCGTTCCATGGTGCCGAATCTGCGCGCCTCAGCCCTGCCGGCGCAACAGCAGCAGCGCGAGCAGCGTGCACAGCCCCGCGAGCCCCGCCCAGAAGCCGGCGAGCGCCACCGGGGCGCCGAAGGCATCGACCGCGAGGCCCGTGAGCAGCGGCGGGACGCAGAAACCCGCATGGGCGATGAGGAAGACGCCCGCCGCGGCACGCGCCCTGTCCGCCCCCGAGGCGGCCTCCGACGCCGCCGCTAGCGCCCCGACATAGAGGAACCCGTAGGCCGCGCTGCCCACCAGCCCGCCGCCCGCCAGCAGCAGCGGCAAGGAGGCGCCGAGCGTGCCTAGGATGACGAGCCCCGCCCCCGCCGCGAGCACCGGCAGGCCCGTGAGCGAGAGCCGCCGCGCCGGCCAGCGCCCGATCGCCTGCTGCACGGCGGTGCCGGCGACGATCATGAAGCAGACCGCGAGCGGCCCGAGCCGCGGATAGCCGGCGGCGGCGAGCGCGCTCGGCACCGAGGTGATGGTCACGCCCGTCACGCCCCAGGCCGCGAACATGCCGAAGGAGGAAGCGACGGTGCCGCGCGGGAAGGCCGGCACGCGCAGCCAGGCGACGCGCTCGGTCGGCCGGCGGTCGGGCAGGCGGGCGACGACGGGGATCAGCAGCGCGACCGCCGCCATGTGCAGCCAGAAGGTGACGGGCGGTTCAGCCTGCCCGAGAAGCCAGAAGGCGATCAGCGTGGCGAGCCCGCCGGCGCCGTAGGATCCGGCGGTGCCGAAGGCCATGACGCGCGCGGCGCGGCGCCCCGCTTCCGGCCCGCCAGCCAGTTCCGCCGCCCAGGCGGTGGCGCCGCCGGCGACGAGGCCGATGGCCAGGCCCTGCAGGGCGCGCGCGACGGCGAGCGCGGCGAGGCCAGGGGCGACCACGAGGGCGAGGGTGGACACTCCCGCCAGCACCAGCCCCGCCAGGACGCAGGGCTTGCGCCCGATCCGGTCGGACAGCCCGCCGAGCAGCGGCGCGGTGACGATCAGCGTGCCGGCATAGGCGATGAAGGCGGCCGCGAGCCCGCCCGCCCCGCCGCCATCGCGGTCCGCATAGGCGGTGAAGAGCGGCATGGCGAGGGTGGTGGAGAAGCCGATGGCGAAGACCGCCGCGCCGATGGCGGCCATGCCGGAAGATGGCTGAGGCATCCGCGTCACGCCGCCGCGCCGGCGCGGCCCGCGCTGGCGATGCGCTCGCCGGGCGGGAGAGGCCCCGCGGCGCGCATCGCGATCGCATCGACATGGAGGGGCATGCCCCGCCGCGCCGCGCCGGATGCGCTCACGAACCCGCCCGGATGAAGTCCGCGCAGCGCTCCGCGACCAGCATCACCGCGGGCTGGATGTTGGGGGAGGGGATCAGCGGGAAGGCGGAGGCATCGGCCACGCGCAGCCCCGCGACGCCGCGCAGCCGCAGCTGCGGGTCGAGCACCGCCATCGGGTCGTTGGCACCGCCCATACGGGCCGTGCCGCAGGGATGGAAGACGGTGCCGGCGGTGGCGCGGATGTTGTCCAGGATGGCCTCGTCGCTGGTCGCGGCCGGACCGGGGCGAAGCTCCTCCTCGATCAGCGCGGCAAGCGGCGCCTGCGCCGCGATCCGCCGGCCGAGACGGGCGGCGGCGATCATCACGCGCACATCGTTCGGATGGTCGAGGTAGTTGGCGCGGATGCCCGGCTTCTCCCGCACATCGGGGGAACGGAGAAAAACTTCCCCGCGGCTGTCGGGGCGGCAGACGCCGTAGTTGAACATGAAGCCCGGGAAGTCGTGCAGGCCCTTCTCGTAGGCGAAGGTGGAGAAGTTGACGAAGAGGAACTGCACCTCCGCTTCCTCGGCGCCGGGCGTGACGCGGGCGAAGGCATTCGCCTCCCCCGCCCCGATCGACAGCGGCCCGGTGCGGGAGAGCAGGTAGTCGAACCCCATCTTCGCCTGCCGGAGAGGCGAGCGCATGATCTCGTTCAGCGTGCCGCAGGGCCTGGCGCGGTAGATGCACTTGGCGATCAGGTGGTCCTGCAGGTTCCGCCCGACGCCGGGGCTGTGATGCGCGACCGGGATGCCGAGCGCGCGCAGCGCGTCGCCGTCGCCGATGCCCGACAGCATCAGCAGCTTCGGCGTCTCCAGCGCGCCGGCGGAGCAGATGATCTCCCGCGCCGCGCGGAAGGTGGCGGGGCGGCCATCCTGCAGCGCCTCGACCGCCACGGCGCGGCCGCCCTCGACGACGATGCGCGTGGCCAGCACGCCGGTCTCGACGCGCAGGTTGCCGCGCGCCATGGCCGGGCGGAGATACTCCTTCGCGGTGGAGGAGCGCCGCCCGCCATTGACGTTGAGCTGCACGGGCCCCGCGCCGTCGATGGCGGTGCCGTCGTTCCAGTCTCGGTTGCGCGGCATCCCGGCGGCGAGGCAGGCCTCGACGAAGGCCGCCGCCGCCGGGGCCAGGCGGCGCGGTTCCCGCACATGGATCGCGCCGTCGCCGCCGCGCGTGGGGTCGGGCGCGCCGTCCCAATGCTCGATGCGGCGGAAGACCGGCGCGGCTTCCTCGTAGGACCAGCCGGCCGCGCCCGCCTGCACCCAGCGGTCATAGTCGTGCGGGCTGCCGCGCAGGAACACGAGCCCGTTCACGCTGCCCGAGCCGCCGAGCACCCTGCCGCGCGGCCAGTGGATGCGGCGGTCCTTCAGGTTCGGCTCCGGCTCGGTCTCGTAGCGCCAGTCGTATTTCCCGCTGCCGTAGAGCTTCGCGTAGCCGGCCGGCAGCGAGATCCAGACGTCCTTGTCCGGCGGCCCGGCTTCGAGCAGCAGGACGCGGCAGCCGGGATCCTCGCTCAGCCGTGCCGCCAGGATGCAGCCGGCGCTGCCGCCGCCGACGATGACGATGTCGGCCGCGGTATCGGTCACGGTTCCATCCGCACGCCGGTCCGCTCGACGACGCCCTTGAACTTCTCGAGCTCGCTCTGGAAGAAGGCGCGCGTGTCGGCCGGCGCGTTGGGGCGCGTCCAGGGCGTGATGCCGGCGACGAGGAAGCGGTCCCGCAGCTGCGCGTCGCGCAGCGCGCTGTTGATGGCGCGGTTCAGCGCCTCGGTCACCGGCGCCGGCATGCGCGGCGGCCCGACCACGGCGAACCAGTTGCCGAGGTCGAAGCCCGGGATGCCGGATTCGGCCAGCGTCGGGATGTCCGGGAAGGCGGGGAAGCGCTCGAGCCCCGTCAGCGCGATGCCGCGCACCCGGTTGTCGCGCACCTGCGCGGCGGCGGAGGCCAGCACCGCGACGCCCCAGGCCGTCTCCCCGCGCGCGATGCTTTCCACCATCAGCCCGCCGGAGCGGTAGGGCACATGGGCGAAGCGGCCGCCGAGATTGAGCGAGACGGCGATCGCCTCCCCCGCGAAATGGGGGATGGAGCCGACGCCGGAGGAGGCATAGGGCATGTCGTCCTGCGGGCCGGCGCGCAGGCGCTGAACCGCCTCCGCCGCGTTGGCCGCCGGGAAGTTCGGCTTGGCGACGAGGATCAGCGGCCCGTTCGCGACCATCGCGACATGGGTGAAGTCCTCCATCGGGTTGTAGCGCGTGCCGCCCTGCATCGCGTTCGGGATCAGCACGTGGGACGACGCCTCGTTCAGCATCAGCACATGGCCGTCGGCCGGCTGGCGGCGCAGCCAGTCCGCGGCGACGGTGCCAGAGGCGCCGGGCCGGTTTTCCACCACGATGCGCGCATTGGGCCCGAGGAAGCCCTGCATCCGGTCGGCCAGCAGCCGTGCCGTGATGTCGGTCGACCCGCCGGGCGCGAAGCCGCTGACCAGCGTGATGGTCCGGTCGGGGAAGGATTGCGCGCGGGCGATCCCGGGCAGGGCAAGGACTGAGGTGGCGGCGAACAGGCTGCGGCGGTTCATGGGCGTTTCCCTGGCGGTTCGTGCTTGTGCCGGCAGGGAAGCGCCGAACGGCGCGGGCGGCAAGGGCCGGCTCAGGCCGCGAGCGCCCGGGCAAAGACGGCGGGATCGACGTTGCCGCCGCTGACGACGACGCCGACGACGCCGCCCTTCGCCGCAACCTTGCCTGCCAGCACCGCCGCCAGCGCGACGGCGCCGCCGGGCTCGGCGACGATCTTCAGGTGCTCGAAGGCGAAGCGCATGGCGCGGAACACCTCGGCTTCCGTCACCACGACGCCGCCGGCGAGATGCCGGTGGTTGATCGCGAAGGTCAGCGCGCCGGGCTGCTTCGAGAGCAGCGCGTCGCACAGCCCGCTGCCGGTCACGGTGTTCGGTACGCGTCGCCCGGCTTCGAGCGAGCGCTTGGTGTCGTCCCAGCCCTCGGGCTCGACGGCATAGACCTCGGCGCGCGGTGCGAGCGCTTCCAGCGCCAGCACGCAGCCCGCGGTCAGCCCGCCGCCGCCGGTGCAGACCGCGAAGGCGTCCGGCACCAGGCCGAGCGCGCCGGCATCCTCGAGCAGCTCGAGCGCGGCGGTGCCCTGGCCGGCGATGACGTCCGGATGGTCGAAGGGCGGGATGATGGTCGCGCTGCGCTCGGCGGCGAGCACGCCCGCCAGCGTGTCCCGGTCCACCCCATGGCGGTCGAAGGGCACGATCTCCGCGCCCCAGCGCCGCGTCGCCTCCACCTTGATGGCGGGCGCGTCGGCGGGCATGGCGATGGTCGCGCGCATCCCGAGCATGTGGGCGGCCGCGGCGCAGGCCTGGCCGTGATTGCCCGAGGAATGGGTGACGATGCCGCCGCGCCGCGCCTCGGGGTCCATCAGCAGCACGGCATTGGTCGCGCCGCGCAGCTTGAAGGAACCGGTGCGCTGCAGCGGTTCGGGCTTCACCAGCACCGTCGCACCCGTCACTTCGTCCAGGTGGCGGTGGCGCAGCAGGGGCGTGCGCACGATGCGCCCGGCCAGCCGCGCGGCGGCCGCGCGGACGTCGTCGAAGCTCGGCAGCGGCGCGCTCATGCCGCCTGCCTCCGGCTGAAGCGACGGGGATCGCAGAGCGGCACGGCACCGGCGAGGTCGCCCGGATCCTGCCCTGCCGCCAGCGCTGCCAGCAGCCGCCCGGCCGCGGGTGCGGTCTGCATGCCGTAGCCACCCTGGCCGACCATCCAGAAGAAGCCGCGCTCGACCCCTTCCCCGATCGCCAGGCCGCGGTCCGGCGTGAAGCTGCGCAGGCCGGCCCAGCGATGCTCGATGCGGCTGACCGGGATGTCGAGCGCCTGCTGCATGCGGTCCACCGCGACGGCGACGTCGAACTCGTCCGGCTGCGCGTCGCAGGGGTCGCTGTCCGTCTCGTCGGCCGGGCTGACCATGAGCTTGCGCCGCGCTTCCGCGCGCACGTACCAGGAATGGCCCGCATCGCCGAGCAGCGGCCAGTCGGCGCAGTCGTAGTCGCCCGGATCGACGATGCAGGCGGTGCGGCGCTTGGGTTGCAGGCCGATGGCGGGTTCGCCCGCGATGCGCGCGACCTCGTCGCCCCAGGCGCCGGCGGCGTTGACGATGACGGGGGCGGAGAAGACGTCGCCGGTCGCCGTTTCGGCATGCCAGGCGCCGTCCTTGCGCCAGATGCGCCCGGCGCGGCTGCGCAGCGCCAGCACGCCGCCCGCGCCGCGCGCCTGGCGCAGGAATCCCTGGTGCATGGCGGCGACGTCGATGTCGAAGCAATCCTCCTCGACTGCCGCGAGCGCTGCGTAGCCGGGGCGCAGCGCCGGCACCATGGCGCGGACCTGCTCGAGCGCGATCTCGCGCATGTCGTCGCCCTCGGCGATCATCTCCCGCAGATGGTCCACCTGGTCGGGCGGGGCGAGGTGGATGACGGGCCGCGGGCGCATCAGCGGCGCCTCGGCGAAGCCGGGCGGCGGGCTTTCGAAGAAGCGGCGCGACGCGGCCGTCAGGATGCGCGCATCCGGGCTGCCGTAGTTGCGGATCCAGATGGCGGCGGAGCGGCCGGTGGCGTGGTAGCCGGCGCTTTCCTCAGCTTCCAGCAGGGCGACCCGGCGCGTGGCGGAAAGATGCGCGGCGGCGGTGGCGCCGGCGATTCCGGCGCCGATGACGAGGGCATCGAAGGCGTGGTGGTCCATGGCCGGAGCGTGCTGCGGGCGCGCCCCGCACGCAAGCGCGAGGCGCATGCGCCGCCCGTTACGTTCTCCGGAGGTTGCCACGCGGGAATTTCCCTGACTAACCTTCCGGTTACCGACAAGCGGGCCCGGCACCGAGGCCCGCCCCGGGGAGAGAACGGAAGGGAAAGCATGTCCAAACACGGGATCACCCGGCGCAACGTGATGCGCAACGGGGCTGGCGTACTGGCGGCGACCGCGGTCGGTGCGCCCATGGTGCATGCGCAGGGGACGGGCGGAACGATCCGCTGCGGCTTCTGGGACCACTGGGTCCCGGCCGGCAACGGCATCCTGCGCGAGCTCTGCGCCGAATGGGGCCAGCGCAACCGCGTCGAGGTGAACATCGATTTCATCACCTCGGTCGGCAACCAGAACCTGCTGACCATCGCGGCGCAGGCGCAGTCGCGGTCGGGCCACGACCTGCTGTCCTTCCCGACCTGGGAGCCGGCGTCGAAGGCCGAGCTGCTCGAGCCGGTCGATGACGTGATGGGCCGACTGATCCAGAAGTACGGCGCGGTGACGCCGGCGGCCGAATACCTCGGCAAGATCCGCGGCAAGTGGGTCGCGATCCCTGCGGTTTCGGGCACGCAGATGAAGCCCGCCTGCGTGCGCTTCGACCTCATGCAGCAGCATGCCGGCATCGACATCCGCGCCATGTGGCCGGCCGAGAACCGCCAGGGCCCGGGTGCGGACACCTGGAACTGGAACACCTTCCTGACGGCTGCCGAGAAGTGCCACGCCGCCGGCTTCCCCTTCGGCATGCCGATGGGGTCCTTCACCGACGCGGTCGACACGGTCGGCGCCATCTTCGCCTCCTTCGGCGCCTTCATGATGGATGAGCGCGGCAACCCGACCGTGCGCGGCAACGCCAAGCTGCGCACGGCGGTGGAGTACATGGTCCGCCTGTCGCGCTTCCTGCCGAACGATGTCTGGGCCTGGGACGACGCGTCGAACAACCGCGCGCTGATCTCCGGCCGCTCGGCGCTGATCTTCAACCCGCCTTCCGCCTGGGCGGTGGCCAAGCGCGACGCGCCGCAGGTCTCGCAGAACTGCTGGACGGTGCCGATGCCCGCGGGGCCGGAGGGCCGCTTCGTGCCCTACCTGCCCTATTTCTGGGGCATCTGGTCGTTCAGCCGGCAGAAGCCGGCGGCGAAGGGGCTGCTGGAATTCCTTTCGGAGCGCCCGCAGGCCGAACGCCAGACCACCACGTCGAACGGCTACGACATCCCGCCCTTCGCGAGCATGTCGGACTTCTCGATCTGGGCGACGGAAGGCCCGCCGACCGGCACGGTGTTCAACTACCCGCTGAAGGCGCACCACAACGCGCGCACCAGCGTCGCGATGGCGCCCGCGCCGGCGGAATTCGCGGTGCAGGCCTATACGCAGGCGCTGAACACCAAGGTGGTCGCGCGCGTGGTGCAGGGCGGCGAGACGATCGACCAGGCGCTGACCTGGCTCGAGCGCGAGTTGACCAACATCCGCCGCGGCGGCTGACGCCAAGGCCAAGACCCGGTTGCGGGCGGGTGGCCGAAGGCTGCCCGCCCAGGCCGGCATAACCGGGGGAGAGACGGATGGCAGCCGACGGCAGCCTTGCCATGAATGGCGGCACGGGCATGAGGTCCGGCCGCGCGAACAGCATGCAGCGCTTCGCGCGTCGCCGCTCGACCATAGCCTTCGTGATGACGCTGCCCTTGCTGGCCATCATCGTCGGCCTGGTCGCCTATCCGGCGGCCTACGCGATCTATCTCTCCACCCTCAACCGGCGCATGACGGAATTCGCCGGCACGCTGAACTTCGAACTGCTGTTCGAAAGCGACACCTTCTGGGCGGTCGCGTTCCAGTCCTGCTTCTTCGCCATCACCGCCGTGCTGCTGAAGGCGCTGCTGGGCTTCTGGCTGGCGCACATGCTGCACCACATCCCCGACAAGGGGCAGCGCAAGTGGCGCGGCATGCTGCTGGTCCCCTGGGTCATCCCGCCGGCGCTGTCCACGCTCGGCTGGTGGTGGATGTTCGATCCCTCCTATTCCTCGATCAACTGGCTGCTCGCGATCGTGTCGGTGCCCGAGGTGCCGTGGCTCGGCCACCATTGGTGGGCGCGCATCGCGATCATCATGGTGAACGTGTGGATCGGCGCGCCCTTCTTCATGATCATGTACCTGGCCGCGCTCAAGAGCGTGCCGGAACAGCTCTATGAAGCCGCCGCGATCGACGGCGCCTCGTCCTGGCAGAGGCTGCGCTACGTGACGTTGCCGATGATGGCGAACATCATCTCGATCACCGTGCTGTTCAGCCTGATCGTCACCTTCGCGAACTACGACATCGTCCGCGTGCTGACCAATGGCGGGCCGCGCGACCTGACGCATGTCTTCGCCTCCTACGCCTTCCAGGTGGGCATCCTGTCGGGGAACATCCCGCGCGGGGCGGCGGTGTCGCTCTTCATGTTCCCGATCCTCGCGATCTGCGCCTTCTTCGTGCTGCGCAGCGTCACCCGGCGCAACAAGGAGCAGATGTGATGTCGGCGACGGCCGCGAACCGGGACGCGCCCGGCATCTACCACAAGGCAGGCAGCCTGCGCGCCGAGCGGCGCTGGGCTCTCTGGACCGCCTATGCGTCGCTCGGCGTCGCCGCGATCATCTTCCTCGCGCCGCCCTTCTACATGCTGATCACCAGCCTGAAGACGAGCGGCGAGATCGCCAACATGACCGGTAATCCGTGGCTCGTGCGCGATCCGACGCTCGAGAACTACGAGGCGATCGTCTTCAACCCGATGTTCCAGCGCTTCATGCTGAACAGCATCATCATCACCGCGTCCGTCGTGGCGCTGACGATGGTGATCTCGATCCTCGCCGCCTTCGCACTGGCGCGGATGCGCTTCTGGGGCAGCCAGGTGCTGGCGACCGGCGTGTTCCTCACCTACCTCGTGCCGGACACGCTGCTGTTCATCCCGCTGTACCAGATCGTGGGCGGGCTCGGCCTGCTCAACTCCATCTGGGGGCTCATCCTCGTCTATCCGACGCTGACGGTGCCCTTCTGCACCTGGATCATGATCGGCTACTTCGCCTCCATCCCGAAGGAACTGGACGAGGCGGCGCTGATCGACGGCGCGTCGTGGCCGCAGATGCTGATCAAGATCTTCATCCCCGTCGCCCTGCCGGGGATCATCGCGGCGACGATCTTCGCCTTCACCGTCTCCTGGGCCGCCTTCGTCTACCCGACGGCCTTCGTCACCACGCCGGACCAGATGCCGCTGACGATCGGCGTCGTCAGCCAGCTGGTCCGCGCCGACACCTTCGCCTGGGGCCAGATCATGGCTGGCGCGCTGATGGCAGCGCTTCCGCCGGTGGTGATCTACGCCTTCCTCATGGACTACTACATCGCCGGGCTGACCGCCGGCGCGACGAAAGGCTGAACGCACGATGGCTCAGGTTTCGCTTCGCAAGATCGTCAAGGCCTATGAAGGCGGCGTCCAGGCGGTCAAGGGCATCGACCTCGAGATCGCGGACCACGAGTTCGTCGTGCTCGTCGGACCGTCCGGCTGCGGCAAGTCCACCACGCTGCGCATGATCGCGGGGCTGGAGGAGATCACGGGCGGGGAGATCGCGATCGGCGGCACGGTGGTGAACGACATCCCCCCGCGCGACCGCGACATCGCCATGGTGTTCCAGAACTACGCGCTCTATCCGCACATGAGCGTCTACGAGAACATGGCCTTCGGCCTGACGCTGCGGAAGTTCCCCAAGGCCGAGATCGACAAGCGGGTGAAGGAAGCCGCGCGCATCCTCGACATCACCCCGCTGCTGGAACGCAAGCCGAAGGCGCTTTCGGGCGGCCAGCGCCAGCGCGTCGCGATGGGCCGCGCCATCGTGCGCGACCCGAAGGTGTTCCTGTTCGACGAGCCGCTGTCGAACCTCGACGCCAAGCTGCGCGTGCAGATGCGCACCGAGATCAAGAAGGTGCACCAGACGGTCCGCACCACCACCGTCTACGTCACGCATGACCAGGTGGAGGCGATGACGCTCGCGGACCGGGTCGTGGTGATGAACCACGGCATCATCGAGCAGGTCGGCCCGCCGCAGGAGCTCTACCACCACCCGGCGACGAAGTTCGTCGCCGGCTTCATCGGCAGCCCGGCGATGAACTTCCTGCCCGCGCGGCTCGAAGAATCCTCCGGCGGGCTGAATGTCGTCATCGCCGGCGGAGCGTCCCTGCCGGTGCCGCCCGCCCGCGTCGACCGCTATCGCTCCTATGCGGGCAAGCAGGTCCTGTTCGGGATCCGTCCCGAACACCTCACCGACGACAAGACGACGGACAAGCACAATCTCGAGCCGCTCAGCCTGACGCCCGAGGTCATCGAGCCGATGGGCATGGAGACGCTCGCGCACTTCAAGCTCGAGGGCACCGAGATCTCCGCGCGCCTGGACCCGTCCACCCCGGCCGAGGTCGGCAAGCCACTCGCCCTGCTCGCGCATATGGGGCAGATGCACCTCATCGACCCCGCCACGGACAAGGTGATCTGACCATGCAGCGTCTGTCGGGCAAGACCGCCTGGGTCACCGGCGCTGGCACCGGGATCGGCCGCGCCGTCGCCATCGCCTTCGCCGCCGAAGGGGCAAAGGTCGCGCTGACCGGCCGCCGCACGGCGCCGCTCGAGGAGACGGCGGCGATGCTACCCGCCGGCAGCGCCCTTGTCGTCCCCGCCGACCTGACCGACGCGGCGCAGGTCGAGGCCGCGGCGAAGCGCGTCGCGGGCGAACTCGGCGGCCCGGACATCCTCGTCAACAATGCGGGCGTGAACCTGCCGCGCCGCTACCTGCACCAGCTGAACCCGGAGAGCATCCGCGCGCTGGTGGACGGCAACCTGACGGCGCCCTTCCTCACCTCGGTCGCCGCGCTGCCGGCGATGAAGGCGCGCGGCGGCGGGCTGATCATCCAGATCGCCTCCATGGCGGGCAAGCGCATCTCCTTCCTGTCGGGGCCCGGCTACACCGCGGCGAAGCACGGCTTCGTGGCGCTCTCCCAGGCCATCAACCAGGAGAACGGCATCCACAACATCCGTTCGACCTGCATCTGCCCGGGCGAGGTGGACACGCCGATCCTGCGCAACCGCCCCGTCCCCGTGCCGGACGAGGAACTGAAGCGCCTGCTGAAGCCCGAGGACATCGCCGCCATGGCGCTGTTCGTCGCGACGATGCCGGCGCATGTCTGCATCTCGGAAATGCTGGTGACGCCGACCTGGATGCGGTCGCTGGCGCCGGAGGCGCAGCGCATCGCCGGCATGCCGTAGGGCCATACCCGACCGGATGGATCCATCCGGTCGGAGGCCTCGCGCCACAAAGTACAGGGTCCGTAACGGCTTAGCTCCGCTCGGCGGAATCGCGAAGCGGTTGCGGCCGCCCAGCCGCCGCGGCCGATGCGCGCGCCCCGCCTGGACCGCCTGCCGCATCGGGGCCACTCTCCGCGGCCAGGAGGAAACGCCGACCATGGACCAACTGCCCGCGGACACGCTCCGCATTCCCGTCGAGGCCCTGACCGCCCTCGTGCGCGACGTCTTCGTCGCCGCGGGCTGCGACACCGCGGAATCGAACCGCATCGCGACGCATCTCGTCGGCGCCAACCTGGCCGGCCACGACAGCCACGGCGTGGTGCGCGTGCCGCGCTACGTCGAATGGCTCGAGGCCGGCTTCGTCGTGAAGGGCCAGGATGCCGAGATCGTCACCGATGGCGGCGCCTTCGCGCTGCTCGACGGCAAGTGGGGCTTCGGCCAGACCGTCGCGCCGCAGGCCGTCGCTCTTGGCATCGCGCGCGCGCAGCAGCACGGCGTCGCTGTCACCGCGCTGCGCAACGCGGGCCACATCGGCCGCGTGGGCGACTACGCGGAACAGGCGATCGCCGCGGGCCTGATCTCCATCCACTTCGTCAACGTCGCGGGCAGCGTGCTCGTCGCCCCCTTCGGCGGCGTGGAGCGGCGCTTCTCGACCAATCCCGTCGCGATCGGCGTGCCGCTGCCCGGCCGGCCGCTCGTGCTCGACTTCGCCACCTCGCTGGTCGCGGAAGGCAAGGTGCTGGTCGCCTCCTCGGGCGGAAAGAAGCTGCCGGAGGGCGCGCTGATCGAGCCCGACGGGCGGCTCTCGACCGACCCGCACACGCTCTACGGCCCCTATGACGCGGTCGGCCCGCGCAACCCGTCGAACGGCCTCGGCGCGATCCGCGCCTTCGGGGAACACAAGGGCTCGGGCCTTGCCTTCATGTGCGAGATGCTGGCCGGCTGCCTGACCGCCGGCGGCACCAGCGGGCCGATCAACGAGCGCGGGCGGATTGCCAACGGGCTGCTCTCGATCTTCCTCTCGCCGAAGCATTTCGGCACCCAGGCGGAATTCGAGCGCATGGGCCTCGTCTATGCCGACTGGATCTCCGCCTGCCGCCCGGCCGATGCGGCCGCGCCGGTCCTGCTGCCCGGCGAGCCCGAGGCGCAGCGCCGCGTCGACCGCACCGCGCATGGCGTGCCGTTGCCGCAGGAGACCTGGTCGAACATCCTCGCGACCGCGACGCGGCTCGGGGTGAAGAGCCCGCTCTGAGCTAACGCCCGTCGCGGTGCCCGTAGCCGCCGCGCAGCCAGTCCACCACGGGCAGCGGGCGGCGGCGCGGCTGCGCGGCGGCCTCGCGGCGCGCGCGGATCTCACGCAGCAGCACTTCGCCATCCGGGCGGCGTGTCAGCGTCAGGCGCCGCGTGAAGCGGTCCGCCGCGCCGGGATGCCGCCCCATCACCAGCAGCCCGGCCTGCGGCAATTCGCGCGCCAGCAGGTCGATCATCGCATCCGCATCGGACGCCTCCAGCGCCGTCGTCGTGTCGCCGAGCAGGATCCAGCGCGGCCGGTGCAGCAGGATCCGTGCGAAGGCGATGCGCTGCAGCTCCGCGATGCCGAGGTCACGGTCCCAGTCGCGCGCCTCGTCCATCCGTTCCGACAGAGAATCGAGTCCCGTCGCGGCGAGCGCGCGCATCACCGCCTCGGTCGGGTGCGCCGCCGCCGCCTCGGGGAAGACGAGCGCTTCGTGCAGCGGCCCTTCGGGCAGGTGCGGGCGCTCCCCGATCGTCGTCACACCGTCGTCCGGCGGCAGGTCGACGATTCCCTGGCCCCAGGGCCAGATGCCCGCCAGCACGCGGAACAGCGCCTGCGCCGCCTCGTTGTCGCCATCCACCAGCGCCCTTTCGCCCGGCGTCAGCTCCAGCGTGATGTCGGACAGCAGCGCCGTGCCGTCGGGCGTCGCGACGCAGAGGCCGCGTGCGCCGATGCGCCCCTCGCTGCGGTCGAGCACAATCGCATCCGGGCCCACGCGCGCCGCCTCGGCCGCGACGATGCGCACCCCTTCCTCGAGCGCGAGCACGCGCTCGACCGAGGCGCGCCATTCGGCGATCCGGGCGAGGTTATCGACCGGCCAGGACAGCGCGGCCGTCACCTGCTGGAAGGCCTGCGCCGTCTGCATCAGCGTGCCGAGCGAGATGGTCCCCGCGATGTAGCGCGGCGTCGCGACCAGGATGGGAAAGACCGGGGCAAGGGTCAGGTAGCCCGCCGAGAAGCCCGTCAGGCGGGACAGGCCCTGGGTCTGCGCCGCCCAGGCCGGCCCGATGGCGTCGAACAGCGCGCCGAGCCGTGTCCTCTCCCGCCCTTCCCCGCGGGCCAGCGCGATGGGCTCGGCAGTCTCCCGCGCGCGGACCAGGCCGAAGCGGAAATCGGCCTCCCGCGTCTGGCGAAGGTCGGTCGCGCGAACCAAGGGCCGGCCGAGCAGGAAGGCGACCACCGAGCCGATGCCCGCATAGGCGACCGACAGCGCGACCATGTGCCCCGGCATGTCGAGGCCAAGCACGGAGATCCGGCCTGACAGGCTCCAGAGCAGGCCGATGAAGGTTCCGAGCAGCAGCGTCGCGTAGAGCAGCGAATGGGCGAGGTCGACCGCGTGCTCCGTCGCGATGCGGATGTCCTCGGCGATCCGCCCGTCCGGATTGTCGTGGTCGCCGGGGATCTGCGCGACCTGGTAGTGCCGCGCCTCCTCCATCCAGTCACCGACCACGCGGCGCGTCAGCCAGTCCCGCCAGGCGAGGCAAAGGTGCCGCCGCGCGACCATGTGGAAGGCATTGGCGAGGACGGCCGTGCCGACGATGGCCGCGAAGATGCCGATCTGCGTCAGGAAGCGGTCCATCGAGCGCCGTTCGAGCGCATCGAAGAAATCCGCGTTCCACAGGTTGAGCCGGATCGCGAGCCCAACCTGCGCCGCCCCCAGCAGCGCCATGGCGAGCGTCCAGAAGCGGGCGCGCCAGCGCTGCCGCCCGGCCAGCCAGAAGGGCCCCGCGAGGCGGAGGAAGTCGCGGAAGAAGCGGCTCTCATGGCCGGGCGCGGCGTTGTCGGTCATGCGTCCCTTCGGCGCGGGTCGTGCATGGCACCTCCGGGGCGAGAGTGCCGCGCCGGAGCCGGCCTTCCAAGCCCGGCGCGCATGGCGGCCCGATGACGGTCCCGCCGTGCCAGGGGCGAGATGACCGGCTGACTCCCGCCCGCCGCCCGCGCTATGACTGCGCCGCGACCCACGCCAGGAGACCGGACAGGATGAGCGAGACCACCCTCACCGTGCAGCCGATGCGCTACCTCGACAAGGCGATGGGCGCGCTGCGCGACCTCGGCCTGCCGATGCCGACCGCATCGGCCGAGGAATCGCCGATCACCGGGCTGCTGTCCAAGATCATGGAGGTGGATGCCGACCGCGTCACCCTGATCGCCCGCGTGCTCAACCAGGCCTCCACCTTCAACGAGGTGGTCCGCGAGCAGATCAAGGCGATGGAGGTCGGCCAGCGCTACGAGACGATCACCACCGCCTTCAACTCCATCCGCGACGACGCCCGCGGCATGGTCGCGCAGATGGAGGACGGCAAGATCTCCACGATGGAGCGCCTGTCCAACATCTGGCAGAAGGCGACGCGCGGCGACATCGCTTCCCGCTTCAACAAGATCCGCGACACCTACCTGGAAGTGTCGAAGGACACGAAGGAGAACATCGACCGCGAGCACGCGATCCTGGAAGCCTATCGCGACTTCCGCGGCGCGCTGAAGCAGGGCGAGGTCCTGGCGCTCGAGGTGCTGAAGTCGGCCGAAGGGCGGCTCGCCGCCGCCAAGGCCGCGACCGACGCCGCCGTGAAGGCTGCCGAGGCCGCCGCGGCCGCCGAGCCGGCCGAGCGCGCGCGGCTGGAACTGGCCCGCGACGAGGCGCTGCGCCACCTGCAGGCCGAGGACGGCAAGTACCAGATCGCCAAGGACCTCGCGGACAACCTGACCGTCTCCTACAACACGTCGGAAGTGATCATGGCGCGTCTCGTCCAGATCACCACGGCGAAGGAACGCGTCTACAAGCAATCCGTCTCCTTCTTCTCGACCAACGAGGCGGTGCTGACGGCGCTCACGGCCTCCTTCACCGGCATGCACGGGCTGCACGAGAGCACCCGCACGCTGGAAGGCATGAAGGCCGGCGTGAACCAGTCGCTGGAAGTGCTGGCCGAGATCGGCGGCAAGGTGCAGGAAGCCGCGCTGCGCGCCGGCTACGGCCCGACCATCCAGGCGGATGCGGTGAAGAAGCTGGTGGAGTCGGTGGTGAACTACCAGGAACGCTCGATCGAGATCATCGACGAGATGCGCACCGCCGCGACCCAGAACAGCGACGAGATCCGCCGTTCGGTCGAGGAAGCGAAGCAGCGCATGGCGCGGCTCGCCAACCGCGCCAGCGCGGTCGCCGGCGCAAATGCCTGATACGACGGCGCGGGCGCCCGCGCTCGACGAGACCATGCTGGCGATGGACGTGGTGGACACGATCCGCCACGCCGATCGCCTGGTGGAGCGGGAACTGGGCGGCACCGACCGCCAGGCCCGGCTGCGCGAGCGCCTGCGCGAGATCTACGCCAGCCAGGGGATCGAGGTCGCGGACCATGTCCTCGACCAGGGCATCGCCGCGCTGGAGGAAAAGCGCTTCGCCTACACGCCCAAGGGGGAAGGCTGGCAGCGCAGCCTCGCCACCGCCTGGGCGACGCGCGCCCGCTGGGGGCGCCTCGCGCTCGCGGGCATCGGCTTGCTGGTGGTGGGCCTCGGCGCCTACTGGTTCACTGTCGTGGCGCCGCGCCAGCGCGAAGCGGCCGCGATCGCGCGCGAATTGCAGCAGGACCTGCCGCGCGCGCTGCGCGCCGAGCATGACCGCGTGGTGGCCGGCACGCAGGAACCCGGGCCGCGTGCCGAAGCCGCGCGCCTGCTGGCCGAGGGCGAAGCCGCGGCCCGCGCCGGAAGCCTTGCCGACGCACGCGCCCGCCGCCAGGCGCTGGCCGACCTGACCGCGCGGCTCGCCGCAGCCTACACCGTGCGCATCGTGAACCGGCCGGGCGAGCCTTCCGCCGTCTGGCGCGTGCCGGCGGCGAACCCGCGCGCGCGCAACTACTACCTGGTGGTCGAGGCGGTGGACCGCGACGGTCGCCCCGTGCAGGTGCCGGTCACGAGCGAGGAGGATGGCCGCGTCGCGCGCGTCTCCCGCTGGGGGCAGCGCGTGCCGGAAGCCGAGTTCGAACGCGTCCGTCGCGACAAGCTCGCCGACGGCATCATCGACCAGCCGGTGATCGGCGAGAAGGCGGCCGGCACCATGGACACGCGCTGGACCATCCAGACGAGCGGGGGGGCGATCCTGTCATGGTGAACGGCGTCGCCGTCCTGCAGGAGATGGATGCGCGCCTCGCGGATGCGCAGCGCGAGGCCTCCGCCGCGCAGGGGGAGGCCGATCGGCTCGCCGCGCGGCGCGAAGGGCTGCGCGCGGAGGAAGCGGCGGCGCTGCGCGAGCTGGCGCGGCTGCGCCTTACTGAGCTGCAGGACGGGAAGGCGGCGCTCGACGCGCTCGATTCCGCCGGCGCCCAGGTGCGCGAGAGCCTCGCGCGCCGCGCGGTGGAACTCGACGCCGCGCAGAAGGCGGTGCTCGACGCGCGCGACGCGCTGCTCGCGGCCGAGGCAAAGCGGGATGCCGAGGCGTCGCGCCATCGCGCGGCGCAGGAAGCGGAAGCGGCGGCGCTGCGCGAAGCCGATGCGCGCGCCGCGCAGGATGCGGAGTTCCAGCGCCTGTCGGCGACGGCGGAGGAAGCGGAGCGTATCGCCCAGCATGCCGAGCAGAAGGTCGGCTTCGCAACGCGCGACTTCGAGGAGAAGGGCCGGCCCTACCGCGCCGATCCGCTCTTCGCCTATCTGTGGGACCGCGGCTACGGCACGTCGCGCTACCGCGCCTTTCCGCTCGCGCGCATGATCGACGACTGGGTGGCGCGGCTGATCGGCTTCGAGCCGGCGCGCGCGGCCTATCAGCTGCTGTCCGAACTGCCCGGCCACATGCAGTCCCACGCCGCGCGGATGCGCGCGGATGCGGATGCGGCGGTGCGCGCGATGATGGAACGGCGCCGCGCCCTCGCCGGCCTGCCGGCCGAGGCGGGCCGCCCTTCGGCCGAGGCGATGGATGCCGCCGAGGATGCGGTGGAAGCGGCGCAGGCCGCGCTGGCCGAGGCCGAGCGCCGCCGCGCCGCCGTGGCGTCCGGAGAGGATGCAGCATCGCAGCAGGCGATGCGCGCGCTGGAGGCCGCGATCGGCGAACGCTCACTCCGCGCCCTGCGGGACGAGGCTGCGCGCACCCCGACGCGGGAGGATGACGCGATCGTCGCGCGGCTCGAGATCGCGGCGGCCGAGCGCGCGCAGGTGGAGCGCGCGCTGACCGAGGCGCAGGCGCAGGCCGGCACGGCGCGTGCCCGGCTGCAGGAGATGCAGGCACTGCGGCACGAGATGCGCGGCCGCGGCGTGGAGCGCAGCGAATGGGGCTTCGCCTCCGGTGCCATGGTCGGCGTGCTGATCGGGGAGGTGCTGCGCGGCGCGCTCTCCCGCGACGGGTTCTGGGACCGGATGGAGCGCCAGCGCGCGCCGGGCGGTGGGTCCTGGGGCGGTACGGGCACGTCGCAGCCGGGCCCGTGGAACAAGCCGATGCCCGGACCCTGGGGCAAGTCCGCGCCCGGGCCATGGGGCGGTGGCGGCGGGTTCGAGGACGACGCGGCGCCCTATTGGGGCCGGCCCGGCAAGCAGCCGCGCGGCGGCGGCGGGAAGGGCGGCAGCGACTGGGGCGGCGGATCGAGCGGCGGATCGTCGGGCGGCAGCTGGGGTGACTCCGGCGGCGGCTTCTCGACCGGTGGGCGCAGCGACAGCGGCGGGGGCTTCCGCACCGGCGGATCGGTCTGATCTTTCCCGGGGTTGCGCACCCGTCGAACCGGTCTAGGCTTTGACGCGACGCATCACCGGGGGAGACGCGCCATGACATTCCGCCGCAGCATCCTGGCCGCCGCGACCGCGGCCGCGCTGGCCCTTCCGGGCGCCGCATCGGCGCAGGCGCCGACCTTCTTCCGCATCGGCACCGGCAGCGCGGGCGGCACCTACTATCCGATCGGCGGCATCATCGCGAACGCCCTGTCCTGCCCGCCGGGCGCTGCGTGCAACACGGCCGGCGCGACCGACGGCATCCCCGGCATGGTGGCCGTCGCGCAGGCGACGCAGGGCAGCGTGCAGAACGTCGCGCTCGTGCATTCGGGCAATTCCGAGAGCGGCTTCACGCAATCGGACGTGGCGCACTGGGCCTACACCGCGACGGGCCTGTTCCAGGGCCGGCCCGCGCAGAACCGCATCCGCTTCGTCGGGCACCTGTTCCCCGAGCACATCCACGCCGCGGTCCGCCGCGACAGCCCGATCCGCAGCTTCAACGACCTGCGCGGCCGGCGCATCGCGGTGGGGCTGCAGGCGTCCGGCGCGCGCATCGGCTCTGAACTCATCCTGTCGGCCTACGGCTTCCAACCGGGCCGCGACTACACCGCGGAATACCTGAACCAGGCGCAGGGTGCGGAGCGCATGCAGGACCGCGCGCTGGATGCGACTCTGACCGTCGTGGGCTTCCCCGCCGCTGGCTTCACCGAATTCTGTAGCCGCACCGGCTGCCGCTTCCTGCCGGTGACCGACAGCGAGGCCGAGCGCGTGATCGAGCGCGCGCCGTTCTACGGCCGCGGCGTCATTCCCCGCACCGCGTATGAGGGCCTGACGGAGGACGTGCCGACGCTGACCGTCGGCGCGGTGCTGGTCGTCCGCGACAGCCTGCCGGACGACCTCGTGTACAACATCGCCCGCGCGCTCTGGTCCGAGACGACGCGCGGCCTGCTCGAGCGCGGCCATGCGAAGGGCCGCGAGATCGTGCGGGAGAACGCGTTGTCCGGCCGCGGCGTGGTGCCCTTCCATCCTGGCGCCGAGCGGTTCTACCGCGAAGCCGGCCTGATCCGCTGAGCCGCATCGCATGACAACGGGGTTGCCGCCCGCCGCGAAGGTCGACATCGCGCGGGCGGAGGAGCTTGAGCGCCAGTTCGACTCCGAGATGCGCTTCCGGGAACTGACGGGCTTCGCCGCCCGTGCCATTCCCTTCCTGCTCGTCTCGCTGTCGGTGTTCCACTACTACACCGCCGGCTTCGGCATCCTGACCGAGCATTGGCACAAGGCGATCCACCTGTCGGCCGTGCTCGGGCTGATCTTCCTGATGTTCCCGGCGACGCGGCGCCGCCTGCCCGGCCCGACCTTCGGCGGCGTGCCCTGGTTCGACTGGCTGCTCGCCGCGGCGATGGTCGCGGCGACCATGTACCTGCCGCTGGTCTTCGAGGAACTGACCTTCCGCATCGGCATGCCCGACACGACCGACATCGTGATGGGCACGCTGATGCTGATCCTCACGCTCGAGACGGCGCGGCGCTCGATGGGCTGGGCGCTGCCCATCATCGTGCTGATCTGCGTCGCCTACGGGCTGTGGGGCAACCACATCCCCGGCGTGCTGGCCCATCCCGGCTCGAGCTGGGAAGGCTTCATCAGCCATGTGTACCTAACGCAGGAAGGCATCTTCGGCATTCCGGTCATGGTCGTGGCGACATACGTCTTCCACTTCGTGCTGTTCGGCGTGCTGGCGACGCGGATGGGCCTCGGCCAGTTCTTCATCGACATGGCGTCCATCGCGGCGGGCCGCTTCGCCGGCGGGCCCGCCAAGGTCGCGGTCTTCGGCTCGGCGCTGTTCGGCATGATCAGCGGCTCGGCCATCGCCAACACCGTCACCGTCGGCACGCTGACCATCCCGGCGATGAAGCGCGTGGGCTACCGGCCGCAATTCGCCGCGGCGGTGGAAGCGGCGGCGAGCGCCGGCGGGCAGATCACCCCGCCCATCATGGGGGCCGCGGCCTTCGTGATGATCGAGTTCCTCAACATCCCGCTGACGACGCTGCTGATCGCCGCCGCCGTGCCGGCCTTCATGCATTTCTGGGGCGTCTTCGTGCAGGTGCATTTCGAGGCCAAGAAGTTCGGCCTGAAGGGCCTGCCGGAGGACGAGATCCCCCGCTTCTGGCCGACGCTGCGCAATGGCTGGCCGACGACGATCCCGCTCGTGCTGCTGCTGGGCGCCATCATCGACGGCACCACGCCCTATCTCGCGGCCTTCTATGCCATCACCGCCTGCATCGTGGTCGGCTTCCTCAACCCGCGGCACCGGCTGACGGTGAAGGATCTGTGGGACTCCTTCGACATCGGCGCGCGCTACGCGATCGCGGTCGGCTCGGCCGCCGCGGCGGTCGGCGTCGTCGTCGGCGTCATCACGCTGACGGGCGCGGGCTTCCGCATTTCCTTCATGGTGACGCAGGCGGCGGCCTCGACCGTCGCTGCGCTCGAGCCGGTGCTGGCCTTCCTGCCCTCGAGCATCGTGGATGCGCAGTCGCTCGCCCTGTTCATGACGCTGCTCTTCGTCGCGCTGGTCTGCATCGCGATGGGCACGGGCATCCCGACCACGGCGCTTTACATCGTGCTGGCGGCAATCGCCGCGCCCGCGGTCGTGCAGCTCGGCGTGCCGCCGCTCGCGGCGCATCTCTTCATCCTGTACTACGGCGTGCTCGCCGACCTGACGCCGCCGGTCTGCATCGCAGCCTATGCGGCGGCCGGGATCGCCGGGGCGGATCCGTTCAAGACCGGCAACACGGCGTTCCGGCTGGGCCTTGCGAAGGCGACGGTGCCCTTCGTCTTCGCCTATTCGCCGGTCATGCTCATCATGGTGGACAACTTCAACTTCGGCGACTTCCTGTTCACCACGGTGACCTGCGCGATCGGCGTGCTCGTCCTGGGCATCGGCACGACGGGCTATGCCTTCACCCATATGGGCCGGGGCAGCCAGGCGCTGCTCGTGCTCGCGGCGCTGTTGATGATCTCACCCAACGGGCCGCTGACCATCGCGGGCTTCTCGCTGGCGGCGCCGCTGCTGGCGCTGAACTGGATGCGATCGCGCGCGGCGCCGGCGCCCGCCTAGAGCAATATCCGATCAGCCGGAATCGGCTGATCGGATTTCTTGCTCTAGAAGCCATTGATCCCAAGAGCACGAAATCCGGTCACACTGCTTCAGTGTGATCGGATAGTGCTCTAGAACAGCGAATAGCCCCCGTCCACCACTAGGCAATCGCCGGTGTGGTAGGCGGAGGCATCGCTTGCCAGGTACACGGCGAGCCCGCCGAAATCCGCGCCCGTCCCCCAGCGGCGGGCCGGGATGCGCGGCAGGACCGCGGCGGCGAAGCGTTCGTCGGCCACGCTGCCCGCCGTCATCGCCGTCTCGATCCAGCCGGGCAGTATGGCATTCGCCCGGATGCCGTGGCGGGCGAGTTCCACCGCCAGCGCGCGGATCATCGCCACCATCGCGCCCTTCGTCGCCGCGTATTGGGTGTTGCGCGCCGCGCCCTCGATGGCGGCCAGCGACGCCGTGCCGACCAGCGCACCGCCGCCGCCCCGATCGACCATGTGCCGCGCGGCGGCGCGCAGCGTGTGGAAGGCGCCATCCAGGTTCACCCGCGTGACGCGGTGCCATTCGGCGCTGTCCAACTCGGTGAACTTCACCTTCCGCCCATAGGTGCCGGCATTGGCGAAGCAGGCATCGACGCGGCCGAGTGCTGCGATCGTGCCCGCCATGGCGCGATCGACCGCCGCCTCGTCGCCGACGTCGCAGACCTCGGCATGCACGCGCACGCCGGTCGCGGCGAGCAGGGCGCGGGCCTCCGCGTTCCTCGCCGCGTTGGTGCCCCAGATCGCGACATCGGCGCCGGCTTCCGCCAGCGCCCGGGCCATGCCGAGGCCGATCCCGGAATTGCCGCCGGTGACGAACGCGACCTTGCCCGCCAGGTCGAAGGGCCGGTAGGGCATCAGTACCCCGCCCGGCGATCGACGAGCTGCGACGGCGCCGCGCCGTCGAGGAAGCGGCGGAGGTTCTCGACCATCAGCGCGGCGACCATGCCGTCGCGTTCGGGATGCAGCCCGCCGATATGCGGCAGCACCAGGATGCCGTCCTCCCCCCAATAGGGGCTCTCGGCCGGTAGGGGTTCCGTGCGGAACACGTCCAGCACCGCGCCGGTGATGGTGCCCGCGCGCACCGCGGCCACCAGGTCATCGTCCTTGATGAGCGCGCCGCGGCCGAAATTCAGCAGCCAGGCGGTCTTCTTCATGCGGGCGAGCCGCGCGGCGTCGATGAAGTTGTCGGTCTCGGGCGTGGCGGGCAGCAGCAGGACGACGAAGTCGCTCTGCGCCAGGACCGCATCGGTGCCGTCCGGCGCGAACACCTTCTCCACATGCGGCACCGCGGCGCCGTCGCGCTTCGTGCCGATCACGCGCATCTCCAGCGCCGCGGCCTTGCGCGCCAGCTCCGCCCCGATCGCGCCGAGGCCAAGGATGCCGAGCGTGCTGCCCGCCAGCGTCGTGGAGACGCGCCTCGTCCAGCGCTTCGCCGCATTGTCCGCGACGATCGCGGCGTAGGGCTTGGTGATGTGGAACAGCGCGCCGAGGATGTTCTCCGGCATCTGCACGCGGTGCGTGCCGCGCGCGCAGGACAGCGCGATGTCCTCCCGCAGGTCCGCCCGGCCGAGCCAGTGCTCCACGCCGGCAGTGAGCGACTGGATGAAGCGCAGCTTCGGCATCCGGTCGAGCACGCCGGCTGGCGGCCCCCAGGACAGCAGCGCCTCGGCCTCCGCCAGCAGCGCCGGATCGGGCGTCGCGGCGCGCGGCACGGTCTCGATGCGCAGCCGGTCGGCCAGGCCCGCCGCCGCGATGGCGCGCGCATAGGGTTCGGCGCCGTCGATCCAGAGCAGCAGCAGCGGTTTCGTCATGGCCTGGCCTCCGTCCTGCCGCGAAGCCTGCGGCAGGTGGCGGGCCGCGTCCAGATCAGGCGGCGGGCGCGCGCAGCTCGGCGGCGACCAGCGCCTGCATCTCGGCGACGCGCAGGATGCGGATGGCGCGCCGGTCGCGCGCCAGCCAGCCTTCCCGCGTCATCTCGGACAATTCGCGGGAGACCACCTCGCGCCGCGCGCCGATGCGCGCCGCGAGCTCATGATGCGGCGGCGGCGGGGAGACGACGCGTTCGCTCGGCACGCCGGCGCGCGGGCGGGACAGGCGCAGCAGCTCGGAGAACAGGCGCAGCCGCACCGGCAGCGCCTCCCGCTCCAGCGTCCGTTCCGTCTGCAGCCGCAGCTTCGCCGCGAGCGTGCGCAGCAGCGCGTGGCAGGCGGTGGGCGTGGCGAAGACGAAGGCGAGGAAGGCCTGCGCCGGGATGATGCAGAGCCGCGACCGCGCGATGGCGGTGACGTTGGCCGCACGCGGCGCGCCGTCGATGGCCGAAAGTTCGCCGAAGAACTCGCCGGCGCCGAATTCGTTCAGCAGCACCTCGCGGCCGGAGGCGGCGCGCAGCTGCACCCGCACCGCGCCGGTCGCGACGAAGAAGATGTCGGTCGAGGGCTCGTCCTCGTCCACGACGACCTGGCCCGGCTCCACCGTTCGCCAGCGCGCGGCGGCGGAGAGTTTCTCGAGCGCGGCGGCATCGGCGCCACGGAAGAAGGGCAGGTCGGTGAGGGAGGGCGGACGCGCCGGCTCAGTCATGGCGGGGTGCAGCCAGACGAGGTGGGGAAGGGCGGGATCCTGGATCGCGCGCATGGTCTGCCTCCGGCGCGGCGCCCGCGTGGCGCCAGCGACCGCAAGGTGCGACAGGGCGCGTCGCGAGGCGAGTGACGCGGGTCACGATCAGGGAAGCCCCGCGATGGTCGCGGCGCAGTCGAGCACGCCATGGCCGGTGCGGAGGTTCCAGCCCGCGCTGCCATCCATCTGTCGCGCGGCCTTCCGCAGGTGCCCGAACAGGGCATCGTTGGGCACGACGGAATCGTGCCAGCCCGTGCGCAGCGCCGCGACCGCGCCCGCGGCGACGGCGCATGCAGCTGAGGACCCCCCGGCGCGCGGATAGGGTGCTTCCGGCGTGCGGAAATGGCTCGGCGCGACCAGGTCCGGCTTCTGCTGCGGATGGCCGAGATATTGCGCGAACTGCCCCGGCCCCTGGGAGGAATAGCCTGCCCAGATGCCATCCGCGCGGACCGCGCCCACGGTCAGCACGCTGTCGAGCGAATTGGCGCCGAGGATGCTGCGCCCCGGCCCGATCACCCGCGGCGCGCAGCGGGGATCCGGCCCGAATTCCCCGCAATTGCCGGCGGCGAAGACGATGGCCGCGTGCGGCGCCGCGGCATCGATGGCGCAGGCGACCCAGTGATAGGGGTTCTTCGTGTATTCGCCGGGCACCGTCTCCCCCCGCGCATCGTAGATGCTCCAGGCGTTCACCAGCACCCACCGGCCGGCGAAGCGCGGGTCGAGCATCCCGAGCAGGCGGATGTCGCGGGCAATCGCGCCGATGGCGCCGAAGGCGTCGCTGAGGAAGGCGGGCAGGTTGCCCAGGATGCGCGGCGGGATCAGCGGGCAGTCGAAGATCAGCGCCCGCGGCGCCAGCGCCTGGATGGTGCGCGCGATCATGGTGCCGTGCGTGTTGGTGCCGGTCGCCGTCCCCGGCTGCGGCCCGCCCGCCTTGGACCAGCCGCCGGCGAAGCGGGAGGGGTCGAGGAGGCGGCCGGCCGCCACGCCCTGGTCGATGACCACCACCTTCACGCCCTTGCCGTCGAGGCCCTTGGCCGCCAGCGCATCGGCCCGCACCAGCGCGCGCGCGTCCTCGAAGGTCGCGAAATCGTCGCCCTCCCCCCGGCCCGGGGTCCAGTGCAGGGCAGGAGAGATGCGGAGGTCGCTCACCACCTTGTCGAAGCGGCCGAAGATGCGCTCGGCGCCCTCGCGGAAGATGGCGGCGGCCTTCTCGTCGGCGAAGGCGAGGGCGAAGGCGGCTTCCTCCGGCGCGGCCCGCGCCGCGGCCAGGCGGGCCGCCAGCTCCTTCTCGCCGCCGAGCGCCAGGCCCCAATCGGCCAGCGGCAGGTGTGTGACGGCGAAGGCCGGCCCGTCCTTGGTCGCCAGCCGGCCCAGGGCGGGAATGCCGTCCGGGCCGCCAATGATCGCGTCGATCGCATCCAGCCTGCGGGCGAGGTAGGCGTTCCGCAGCGCGGGTTTGTCCGCCTTGAGGAAGGGCGGGTCGCGGAAGACGAAGTTGCGCCGCACCGGCAAGGGCCGCCGCCGCTCCTCCGGATAGCCTTCCATGCGCCGTCCCTCCTGCGCCGATTGCGACCCTATCCTTGCACTGTCGCCGTGTTTCAGGAAATGTCGGGCCCTTCGCAAGGGGCAGGATCGGGGACCCAGCGGGCGATGTCGGCCGACCATCTCGCGCGCAGTCTGGACCTGGACGCCGCGACGGGCGTCCGGCGCTTCGCCGCCTTCGCCTTCGCCGACGTGGTCGGCTACACGATCCTGATGGCGACTGAGGAAGGCCGCACCCATCGCCGCTGGATGGCGGCGCTGGACGGTATCCTCCGCCCCCTTGCCGGCGCGCATGACGGCCGCATCGTGAAGTCGACCGGGGATGGCGTGCTGGCCGAATTCCCGACGCCGGCGGGCGCGCTCGCCTGGGGGTTGGAGGTGCAGAAGCGCCTGGCCGCCGCCGACGGGGCGGAACCCGAGGCGCCGACGCTCGCGCTGCGCATCGCGCTGCACATGGGCGAGATCACGGCGACCGAGCACGACATCTATGGCGCCGGCGTGAACCTCGCCGCGCGGCTGCAGGAACACGCGCCGGCCGGCGGCGTGCTGCTGAGCACGGAGGTCCATGCGGCGGTCGCCGCGCGCCTGCCGCGGCCGGCGCGCGACCTCGGGCTGATCGTGCTGAAGCACCTGGCGGACCCCGAGCGCGCCTTCGTGCTCGACCCGGAGGTGCCGCCGGCGCGGCTGCCGAGCCCGCCCGACGTCTCGCCGCTGCCCTCCCTCGCGGTGCTGCCGCTGCGCAACCTCGGCGGGGATCCGCAGGACGACTACTTCGCCGATGGCGTGGTGGAGGACATCGTCGTCTCGCTGGGCAACCTGCGGGAACTGATGGTGGTCTCCCGGTCCTCCACCCTGGCCTGGCGCGGGCGGGATGCCGACCCGCGGGAGGTTAGCCGCGCGCTAGGCGTGCGCTACGTCGTCAGCGGCAGCGTGCGCCGCGCCGGGCGCGACCTGCGCGTGCAGATCGAGCTGTCCGATGCGCAGACGGGCACGCGGCTCTGGGGCGACCGGGCGGAGGCGACGGGCGGCGAGCTCTTCGTCCTGCAGGACCGGATCGTCGAGCGCATCGTCGCCGGCGTCGCGCCGCATGTGCGCGCGGCGGAACTGCAGCGCGCGATGCGCAAGCGGCCGGAGAGCTTCACCGCCTATGACCTGACGCTGCGCGGGCTGTCGCTGATCCACGACCTGGATCGCGAGCGCTTCACCGAGGCGCGCGCGCTGTTCGCCCGCGCCATGGCGCATGACCCAGGCTTCGCGCTGCCGACCGCCTGGGCCGCGCGGTGGCACAGCATCCATGTGGGCCAGGGCTGGTCGGCCAATCCGCGTGCCGACATGGAGGAAGCGGCGACGCTGTCGGCCCGCGCGATCGAGCTCGACCGGCAGAACGCGCTGGCGCTCGCGACCTGCGCGCATGTGCGGTCCTTCCTGATGCACGACTACGACGCGGCGCTGGTCTTCTTCGAGCGGGCGCTGTCGGTCGGCCCGAACAACGCGCTGGCCTGGCTGCTGTCTTCCGCCACGCTGTCCTATGTCGGCCGGACCGAGGAAGCGATCCGGCACGCGGAGCACGGCCTGCGGCTGTCGCCCTTCGACCAGAACCTGTTCTCCTACTACAACCTGCTCGCGATCGCGCATTACTGCCATGGCAACATCGCCGAGGCGTTGCGCTGGTGTCGCCTGTCCGATGCCGAGACGCCTCGCTTCACCTCGAACCTGCGGGTGCTGATCGCCGCGCTGGTCGCGGCGGGACAGGAAAGTGACGCACGTCACGCCGCGCAGCGCCTGATGCAGCTGGAGCCCGGATTCTCCCTTGCCGAGTACGAGCTGACCCGGATGCCCTATCGCGACCCGAAGATCCGCGCGCGCGTCCTCGCTGACTTGCGCGCGGCGGGTCTGCCGGAATGAACACACCTGTTTGCAGGAGCAGCCGATGAGCGGCATAGGCCCTTCCGATTCATCCGACAGCAGCGACTCCTCGGACAGCAGCGACTCGTCCGACAGCAGCGATTCCTCCGCGGCGGGCGGGGGCCGGGCCCGTGCGGCGGCCCGCCCCGTCGGCATATCCCCCGACCTTCGCCGGGAGGCCGGCGAGGATTGGTTCCGCGGCAATCGCTGGCCGCCGCAGGATGTCGAGCCGGTCCTCAAGACCTGGTCGCTGAGCGCGGCGCCGCCCGCCTTCCGGCCGGAGGACTGGTCCTTCGCGCATTTCGCCGTCGCGGCGCAGACCGAATTCGCCTCCGGTGCCGGCGGCGACTGGCGGACCATCGCGCTGCCCCCGCCGCCCGCCGCACAGGCCGACATCGACGCGGAACTGCGGGAGCTTCTCGAGATCGCCGAATTCCGCGCCGGCGTGCTGGCCGAGGCAATGGAGCAGCGCGAGAACGTCCTGGGCTATTTCCGCGGCCTGCTGACCTTCAAGGGCGGCACGCACCCCTGGACCGTGCGGCTGTGCCACGCGGCGATCCGCGTGGGCCAGTTCATGGTGATGGGCCAGAAGGCGACCTACATGCGCGCCCGCCCGTCGCGCCTGATGCCGGCGCTGATGCCCCCCGTCGATCCGCCCGGGCATCCCGCCTATCCGAGCGGGCATGCGACCCAGGCCTATCTCCTCGCGCTCGCGCTGGGGGAGGTGCTGCCGAACGTCGCGACCGGCGAAGGCCTGGGCGGCGCGCGCGCGCCGGTCAGCGTGGCGGAGGTGGACAGCGTCGCGGGGTCGATCCTGACGAAGGTCGCGGGCCTGCCCGGCGTTGCGGCGCGGATGGACCTGTCGCCGCATTGGCGGATCGCCGAGCGGATCGCCCGCAATCGGGAGGTGATCGGCGTGCATTTCCCGAGCGACTCCGAGGCCGGGTTGCGCCTGGCGGTGAAGAGCTGGGCGTTGCTGCGCGCCTGCCCGCTGATTGGCGCGGCGGGGACCGGGGCGCTCGACCGCGCGCGGGCGGAGTGGAACTGAGCCGATGATGGGGTGCGGCGGCCCGCCGCGCCCGGCCGCCTGACGGCGTCCGCGGTGGCGGAGGCGCGTCCGGAGGCGCGTCCGGAGGCACCGCGCCAGGGACACTCGCGGCCCGGTTGCGGACACGCCCGTGCGGCACCTGCGCCTGCGTGCGACCGTGCGGCGATTACGCGGCCGTCCTGCTCAACTCCGTAGTGATCCCATCGTGACGAGGCGACATGTTGCGTGGTGGGGTCGAGTCGATTCGACGCGAATCGCCCGCGCGGTGGGAGATTTCCGGCGCCATGACGTCGCAAAGAACACGATCTGGCCAAATTGTGAGAATGCGCGCGCGTGTATCGCGGACTCGCGCGCGCCGCATGTGGTGTAGGCCCGTGATTTTGCGCCCCAGATGTAGTGGATGCCGCCCGGAACTCGTGTGCAGTTGCACAATCGCGTGAGGCCACTCGCCCCAAGGCTGTAATCGTCAAGAGGCGGGCGACAAAAAGGCTTATCACATTTTCGTGAGGCGCCGGACCGTCGGTGGCGCGATCACGATTTTGCGCGCTCCAATTGCCGATACAGACCGAAGAAATGCTCAGCCCGTACCCCCGTCTCACCGGCTGAGTGCAAGTCGTCATCATGTCGTGCGTTGCCGTTTGAAGACGGAGGGGAGAGCCTATGTCCGGATCATCGATCCTCGTCGACGGCCTTACGACTGATTGGACCTTCGCGGACCGCCTCGGCTATCCGACGAATTGGGTCAGCGGCTACGACGTCTATGGCAGGATCGACGGCGTAACGCTCTATATGGCGATCGTCGCGCCGGTACAGATCGGTGCGAATACGACGATTTGGCTGAATACGGATCAGAACGCCTCGACCGGCTTCCAGATTTTCGGGAACACCGGGGGTGCCGAGTACAACATCGACTTCGGCGCGAGCGGCGTGCCGTTCCTTTACTCCGGCGGCGCCGGCCTCATTCCGGTGGTTGGTGCAAGCGTGCAGTACGCGCGGAGCGCCGACGGCAAGACCGTCGAACTCGCCGTTTCGCTGGCATCGCTGAACGACGCCGTCAATCCGGCGATGGACGTTCTGATCGACGTCAACAACACGACCTTCGTCCCGGGCAACTATTCCGGCACGCCCTACACCGTCGCCCCCAGTGGCTCGAACGGTTCGGCGATGAAGGTCGCGATCGTCTACTCCGAGACCACCGCCTACAAGTTCTTCGGCGGCGACGCAGCGACCTCGACCCCCTCCACCGCCTACACCCAGCTCTTCGCCTCCGCCCAGAACCAGGCGGCGATGGCCGGTGTCCCCTACGACATCCTCACCGAGGCGGACCTCACCGACATCTCGAAGCTGTCGCAGTACGACAGCATCATCTTCCCCTCCTTCTCGCATGTGGACAGCGCCAAGGTCGGCGCCATCACCACCGCGCTGACGAGCGCCGTCTACGACTACGGCGTCGGCCTGATCACGGCCGGCAACTTCATGACGAACGACCAGACGGGCAGTGCGATCGCAGGCGACTCCTACGGCCGCCTCAAGCAGCTGATGGGGCTGCAGCTCGTTTCCTCCGACGGCACGCTGACGCAGATCGACGTCAAGGCGACCGCCTCGACCAATCCGATCGTCGACGACCTCGCGACGGGCGAGACCATCCGCACCTACACCAACGTCTTCGGCCCGATCGGCACGCAGACCTTCGGCGTCCTCAACGGCGTCTCCCACGAGGTCCTCGCCACCCAGACGCTGACGGACCTCGAGACCGGCACGCAGACGACCACGAACGCGATCTACACGACCGTCACCGGCGGTCGGAACGTGCACTTCGCGACCGAGGGCATGCTCGCGGACAACAACCTCCTGTCCCGCGCGCTCGACTGGGTGGTCTCGAACCTCGTCGCGCCGGAGGTGCGGCTGGAGATGAGCCGCCACACGGCGATCTTCGCCTCCCGCAACGACATGGACCAGTCGCAGGAGGTCGGCGCCGTCAATCCACCGGGCAACGAGCCCGGCATCTACGACGTGATGATGGAGATCCTGGAGCGCTGGAAGACGCAGTACAACTTCGTCGGCTCCTACTACCTCAATCTCGGCGACGACTTCACGACCACCGGCGACAACGACCTGACCGACGGGGCGGGCGTCGACTGGGCCGCTTCGCTGCCCTACTACCAGCGGCTCATCGCGCTCGGAAACGAGCTCGGCTCGCACTCCTACTCCCACCCGTTCGACACGAACCTGCTGACCAACGCCGAACTGCAGCAGGAGTTCGAATGGTCGAAGCTGGCGCTCCAGGCCAACATTCCTGGCCTGACCATCGAAGGCGCGGCCATCCCCGGCATGCCGCAGAGCACCGCCGTCTCGCTGAAGGTCCTCGACTATTACAACTACCTCACCGGCGGTAACGCGATGGTCGGCGCCGGGTATCCTGGCGCCTTCGGCTACCTGACGCCGGATACGAGCAAGGGCATCTACATCGCGCCCAACATCTCCTCCGACTTCACGCAGACCGGCTGGAAGAACCTGACGCTCGAGCAGGCCGCGGCCGGATGGCTCCAGGAATGGAACGACGCCGTTCGCCTCGCCGACCTGCCTGTGGTGGTCTTCCCCTGGCACGACTACGGGCTGACCGGCTGGAACACCGGCGACAACAAGGTCTACGGCAACGAGGCGACCTTCAAGCCGCTGATCGAGGCCGCCTACAACTACGGCGCCGAATTCGTCACCCTCGCCGACCTCGCCGCGCGGCTCGCGGCCTTCGAGCAGGCGACGCTGAACTACACCTTCAACGCGGGCACGAACACCATCTCCGCCGAGGTCCGGGGCGCGCTCAACACCTTCCAGCTCGACCTCGACACCGCGATCGCCAGCGTCTCGATCACCGGCGGCAGCGCCTGGTACGCCTATGATGGCGACAGCGTCTTCCTGCCCGCGGGCGACAGCAACTTCACGATCGCGCTCGGCACCGCGCCGGCGGACGTGACGCACATCGTCCAGCTGCCCGCGCGCGGCAAGCTCATCTCCGTGACCGGCGACGGGTCCAACATCTCCTTCGTCCTGAACGGCGAAGGCAAGGTGCTGGTCGACCTGAAGACCTTCGCGGCGAACGAGTTCGCCGTGTCGGTCACGGGCGCAACCGTCACCAAGATGCAGGACGGGATGCTGGAGCTGCTGCTGCCGAGCCTCGGCCTGCACAACGTGGCGGTGAACCTCGTGCCGCCGACGGGCGTCATCGCCGCACCGGCCATCGCCGACGTCTCCACCAACCTCACCCGCTCGCTGATCACCGGCACGGCATCGGCCGGCGCGACCGTGACCGTGACGGAGGGTGCCGCGACGCTCGGCACGGTGGTGGCGGACGGCGCCGGCGCCTGGTCGCTTTCCGTCGCGCCGCTGTCGAACGCGGTGCACACGCTGAACGTGGTCGCGATCGGCGCCGGCGGCATCGTGCGGGAGGGTGGCATCGCCCGGATCGGGACGACGAACAGCGAGGCGCTGTTCGGTACGCTGAACGGCGACCTTATCCTTGGCGCGGCGGGCAACGATACGCTCGATGGCGGGTCTGCCGCCGACACCATGAAGGGCGGCGGCGGCAGTGACCTCTACAAGGTCGACAATGTGGGCGACGTGGTGGTCGAACTCGCCACCTCGGGCGTGGATACGGTTCACGCCTCGGCAACCCACACGCTGTCCGACAATGTCGAACATCTGGTGCTGACCGGTACTGACTCGATCTCCGGCTTCGGAAACGTCCTCGCCAACCGGATCCTCGGCAATTCGGGCGCGAACACGCTCGGTGGCGGCTCGGGCAACGACACGATCGATGGCGGCGCCGGTAACGACTCGATGGCCGGCGGCGCGGGGAACGACATCTTCATCGTCGACTCCTCGTCCGACACCGTCGTCGAGGGCGCCGGCCAGGGGACCGACGAGGTGCGCGCATCCGCCACCTTCACCCTGGGCGCGGATATCGAACGCCTCGTCCTGACCGGTACCGCCTCCATCGACGGCACCGGCAACGCACTCGCAAACCTCATCACGGGCAATACGGGCGTAAACCGGCTCGTGGGCGCCGGCGGCAACGACACGCTCTCCGCCGGCGACGGCAATGACTCGCTGGACGGTGGCACGGGTGCCGACTCCCTCGTCGGCGGCAACGGCAACGACTGGTACTCGATCGACAACACCGGCGATGTCGTCGTCGATGCCGCCGGCGCCGCCGACACGGTGCAGTCGAGCATCAACTACACGCTCGGCACCGCGATCGAGCACCTCGTGCTGACCGGCACCGCCGGCACCGGCACGGGCAACGCCTCCGCCAACCGCATCGAGGGCAATGCCGCTGTCTCCAACGTGCTGTCCGGCCTCGGTGGCAATGACACGCTGCTGGGCGTGAACAACGCGGATACCCTGCTCGGTGGCGGCGGTGCCGACAGCATGGTCGGCAATGGTGGTAATGACTGGCTGGACGGATCCACCGAGAACGACACGATCACCGGTGGCGCCGGGGCCGACACGCTGATCGGCGGCGCCGGCAACGACCTGCTCACGGGCGGCTCCGAGGCGGACGTGTTCCGCTTCAACAGCAGCCAGCACAACGTCGACCGGATCACGGACTACGCCACGGGCGTGGACAAGATCGCGATCTCCGCCGCCGGCTTTGGCGGGTTCCTGGCCGCGGGGATGGATGTCGGCGCGACCGGTCGCTTCATCACGAACACCACGGGGGACGCCAACTCCGCCGGCGTCGGACAGTTCGTCTACGAAAGCGACCTCGGCCGGCTCTGGTGGGATGCGGACGGGATCGGCCTGATCGGCCGCGTCGCGGTCGCCGACTTCACCGGCCTACCGGCGCTCTCCGCCTCCGACATCATCATCATTGCCTGACGTGGTGCGCGACATGCTGACCGAAGCGCATCCCTCAACCATCCCTTCGCCGACAGGGGGAACCGCCTCAATGACTCAGACGGTGATCATCGTCGACGACAACGTCCTCTCGGCGCGGCTCTACAAGGCCATCCTCGCGCCGCTCGACTGCCGCGTGCTGGTGGCGAGCAGTGCGGCGGAGGCGGCACGACTCGCCGGCGCGCTCCAGTCCACCGCGATGCTCGAGACCATCGACACCGCGCCGCGCTGGGAGCAGGACGACGAGCCGGGCGAGATGAGCCAGGCCCGGCCGCTGTTCCTCGTCGCGGCCGCGCGGGAACTGGAGACGATGCAGGAAGTTGCGCGCAACACGGGCGGCGACGCCGTGACGCTGCGCAAGCCCGTCGCGCGCGACGGATTGGAGACCCTTGTGCGGCGTCACTTCGGCGCCGGTCACTAGGATGGACTGCGGGGGCAGTTTGACCAGGTGAGGTGTCCCTCGGGGCGCCCGGCAAGGAGACTGCGGCATGTGCGGAATCGTGGGTCTTGTGGGTCGTGGCGCCGTCGCGCCGCGGCTTCTCGGTGCTCTGCGCCGTCTTGAATACCGCGGCTACGACAGCGCGGGCATCGCAACGCTCATGGGCGGCGAAATCCGTCGCCGGCGCGCCGCAGGCAAGGTCGACCGGCTGGCCGAGCGGATCGCGGCCGAGCCGCTGGCCGGCGAGACCGGCATCGGCCATACCCGCTGGGCGACGCATGGCGCGCCCTGCGAGATGAACGCCCATCCGATCGCCACCGACCGCGTCGCCGTCGTGCACAACGGCATCATCGAGAACCACCGCGAACTGCGCGAGGAACTCGAGTCCGCCGGCGAGGCGTTCCACAGCCAGACCGACACCGAGGTCATCGCCGTGCTGCTCACGCGGCACCTGCGCGGCGGCATGACGCCCGCTGAGGCCGTGATGGCCACGCTTTCCCGCCTGCAGGGCGCACTCGCGGTCGCGATCCTGTTCACCGGGCATGACGGGATGCTGATCTGCGCGCGGCGCGGCAGCCCGCTCGCGATCGGCTTCGGCGACGGCGAGATGAGCGTCGGCAGCGACGCGCTCGCGCTCGGCGCCTTCACCGACCGCATCGCCTATCTCGAGGAAGGCGACTGGGCCGTCGTCACGCGCGACGGCGCCTGGATCCACGACGCATCGGGGCATCGCGTGTCCCGCGCCGAGCGCCGAATCCCCGCCATGGGCGACGGCGTCGGCAAGGGCGGCCACGCCCACTACATGCACAAGGAGATCTTCGAGCAGCCCGCCGTCGTCGGCGCGACGCTGCACTCGATGATCAACCCGGCGACACGCCGCATCGACCTCGGTCGCTACGGCTTCGACGCCGCGGGGCTCGAGACCGTGACGATCCTGGCCTGCGGCACCTCCTTCCATGCCGGCATGGTCGCGAAGTACTGGCTCGAATCGATCGCGGGCCTGCCCGTGCATTGCGAGATCGCATCCGAATTCCGCTACCGCCGCCCCCCGCTCGGCCGCGGCGCGCTCGTCATCGCCATCTCCCAGTCCGGCGAGACGGCCGACACGCTGGCCGCGATGCGCTACGCGAAGTCGCGCGGCGCGCGCACCGTCGCCGTCGTCAACGTGGCCGAAAGCACGATCGCGCGGGAAGCCGACGCCGTGCTTCCGACGCTTGCCGGGGCCGAGATCGGCGTCGCTTCCACCAAGGCCTTCACGACCCAGCTCGTCGTCCTCGCCTGCCTCGCCATCGCCTTCGGGCGGGCGCGCGGCGAACTCGACTGCAAGGCGGAACGGGCGCTGGTCGCGGCCCTGGCCGATACGCCGGACCTGATCACCGAAGCGCTGGCCGGCGATGCCCATGCGGGCGGCGTCGCCGCGCTGCTCGCCGGGGCGCGGGACGTGCTCTATCTCGGCCGCGGCACGGCCTATCCACTCGCGCTCGAAGGCGCGCTCAAGCTCAAGGAAGTCTCCTACGTCCACGCCGAGGGCTATGCGGCCGGCGAGATGAAGCACGGCCCCATCGCGCTCGTGGACAAGGAGGTGCCGATCGTGATGATCGCCCCCCCGGACGAGCTGTTCGAGAAGACGGCCTCGAACATGTACGAGGTGATGGCGCGCGGCGGCCAGGCGATCCTCATCTCCGACCGTGAGCAGACGGACCGTTTCGCGAACGGCGTGGCGGCCTCGATCGCCATGCCGGAGGCGCCGGCGATCTCGACGCCGATCCTCTACTCCGTCCCCATGCAGCTGCTCGCCTATCATGCCGGGACGCGGCGCGGCACCGAGGTGGACCAACCCCGGAACCTCGCCAAGAGCGTGACCGTCGAATAGCGGAGCAGGGCGCGTGATGAAGGGGAATGGCGGCGTGACGGGGCGCGGGGCGGCGGGCATCGGGCGCCGGCTCGCGGCCGCCATCCTCGGCGCCGGCGCGGTCGGCGGCTTCGCGGCGCGGGCCTGCCCGGGCGTGGAGTGCCGCTTTCTCGTCTACTACGGCCGCGACGAGGCCGCGCCCATCGGCGACTACGACCTCGTCGTGCTGGATGCCGAGGCACCGGCTGCCCTGCTCGCGCGGCGCGCCCCGGGCGCGCGGATGCTCGGCTATGTCAGCATGGGCGAGGTGCATGCGAGCCGCGCCTACTTCGCCGAGGCCGAGGCGGGGGGCATCCTGCTCGGGCGGAACCCGAGCTGGCCCGACGCCTGGTTCGTCGACATGCGGGCACCGCTGTGGGAACGGCTCGTGCTCGACCGCATCGTCCCGGCCGTGCTCGCGCGCGGCTTCGACGGCGTCTTCCTCGATACGCTCGACGATGCCGAATATCTGGAGCAGCGCGAACCCCGGCGCCATGCCGGCATGATCGACGCGGCCGCGGGGCTCGTGCGGCGCATGCGGCGCCGCTTCCCTGCCGCCGGCATCATGGTCAATCGCGGCTACGCCCTGCTTCCGAACCTGGTCGGACAGTTCGACATGCTGCTCGGCGAATCGGTGCGCACGACGCACGAGGCCGACGGCACGACCTATCGACGCCTGCCGGAGAACGACTACGCCTGGCAGCGCGACCTGATGTGGGAAGCGCGGCGCCGCTTCCCCTCGCTGCGGCTGTACTCGCTCGACTACTGGGATCCCGCCGACCGCGACGGCATCGCGCGGATCTACGCCGAGCAGCGCCGCAACGGCTTCGTGCCCTATGTCGCCACGCCGGATCTCACGCGCATCGTCCCGCCGCCGAGGGAGGCATCATGAGCCAGGCTCCGTCGCTGCCGGTCCCCGTCCAACCGCGGATCCGCATCGAACTCGCGCGTCCCCAGGCGCAAACCGCGCCGCGCCCCTCGCGCGGCTACCGGCTGCCGCTCGCGCTCGCCGTGCTGGGCGTGATCGGCGCGAGCATCGCGCTGATCCCGCGCGGGCAGGAAATGGCACTGCTGCGCCTCGAATCAGGCGATGCCGAGGGCGCGCGCAGCCTGCTGGAGCAGCGCTACGCCGATGGTGAGCGGTCCCCCGCGACCGTTGCGGCGCTCGCGCGTGCGCGGGCCGAGACCGGCGACATGCGCGCCGCCATCGCGCTCCTCGAACCGCTGGCCGCCGAACGTCCGCGCGACCGGCAGGTGCTCGAGGCCCTGGTCGCCTATCGTCGCCAGCTGGGCGAGGACCGCGCCGGCCTGTTGCGGGCGCTGGTCGCACTGCAGGCGGTCGCGCCGGCTCAGCCGCGGCTGCGCGAGATCGCCGGCCTGCACGGCGCGCTCGGGCAGGTCGATGAGCAGCGCGCGGTGCTGCGCGGCCTGACCGCCGACGCGACGGCCGAACCGGCCGACCTCCTCGCGCTAGCGCGGCTGGATGCGTCGGCAGGCGCGCCGGCCGAAGGCCTGGCCGCGCTGCGTCGCCTCGCGCGGCAGCATCCGCGAGCCTATGACGTGCACGCAGCCGCGCTCGCCGTGTCGCTGCATGTCGAAGCCGGCCAGGCCGAGGCGGCCGCCTCGGTGGCGCGGGACTGGCTCGCGGCGCAGGATCGCGGCGCCGCCGCGGCCGCCGCGCCGATGCTGGCAAGCTTTCTGGCCGCCGCGCGACGGCCCGACCTGGCCGTCCTTGTGCTCGAGCCGCTCGCGGGTGTCTCCGCGCCGCCCGCGCTGGTGCTCGCGCTCGCGCAGGCCGAGATCGATGCACGCCGGGAGCGCTCGGCCCTCGAGCGTCTCGAGACCCTGGCCGCCGAGGCTGGCGGCCGCGCCGCGGTCGAAGCCGCGACGCTGCGCCTGCGCCTGTCGGTCGCCCTTGGCGAGACGACCCGCGCGATCGCGGCAGTGGAAGCGATGCCGACGGGCCAGGCGTCGGCCGCGATGCTGTCGACGCTCGCCGCCGTCGCGCTTGATGCGGGGCAGACCGAAGTGCTGCGCCGCCTGCTCGCCTGGGGCGGGCCCGATGTGCTCGAAGGCGATCCCGCCTTGGCGGCCGAGGTGGCGCTTCAGCTCGGTGATCGGGCCGCGGCGCGGCGCTGGGCGCAGCTTGCCCTCGTGTCGCGCCGGGATGCGGCCGATCCGCGCCGCGCCTTCGGCTTCGCCGGCGTGCTGATGGCCCTCGGCCATCCGGATCCGGCGACCGACATCCTCGCGCGCATCAGCGCGCGCCCCGAGCTGCCACCCGCGCTGCTGGCTGAGATCGCACGGTCCTTCGTACGGATGGAGCAGGCGGAGCAGGGCGCTGCCTTGTTCGAGGCGCTGCGCGCGCAGCGACCTTCCGCCGCGCTCGACGCCGCCTGGCTGCTGACCGCGGCGGCGCTGCCCGACCGGCAGGATGCGGCGGTCGCATGGATCGCGTCGGAGGCCGGCGCCACGGCGCCGCCCGCGCTGCTGCGCGATGCGCTGCACGTCGCGGCCGATGCGCGGGCCAGTCGCACCGCCATCGCCGCCGCGCGGCGCCTTGCCGCGCATGGCGCCGCGCCGGAGCGGCTGATCCTCGCCCGCCTGCTGCTCGATGCCGGGGAGCCCGGACAGGCGCTGCCCATCCTGCGTGAGCTCGCCGCCGAGGGCGCCGCCGACGCGACGCTGCTGGAGGCGGCCCGGCATGCCGCGTGGCGCGCTGGCGATGTCGGCGCCGCGGCTGAATTGCGCGCGCTCTGGACCACGCGGCTCTCCGCCGCATCGACCGAGGCGGAGCGCGGCGCGGCGCTCGCGATGCTGAACGAGCTCGGCGCGCGCGCCGAGATGCTGCCGGCGCTGCGCGGCATGGCGCTTGCCGACCCCCAGGCGTGGCTCTGGTCCTATACGGAGGCGGCCGACCGTGCCGGACGGCGGCAGGAAGCCACGGCGCTGTGGGTCGAGCTCGCGCGCCGCCAGGCGCTACCGATCGCCCTGCGGCGGCAGCTTGCCTTCGGCCTGCTGGAACGCGGCGCGCGGGGCGAGGCCGAGCCGGTCTTCCGCGAGCTCGCCGCCAGTGCCGGCGCGGACAGCGCCGAGGTCCGGCAGCTGCTGTTCGTCTGGGGACAGCGGCCGAGCGCCGCGGCCATGTCCTGGCTCGAGTCGCGCGCCCGCGCGGCCTCGGGGTCGGAGAAGGCGGCGTGGATGCGCCTGCTGACCGAACGCGGCGGCGCACGGGGCGCGATCGCGGCCTATCGCGCGTCCCCGGACGCCGGTGGCGCGGCGGGACCGGCGCGCGACGCCTATCTCACGGCACTCTCGGTCGCGGGCGACCGCGCCGGGCTCGCCGCTGCGCTGCGCGAGGAACTCGCGCGCCAGCCGGCGCAGGACCGGCTGCAGATGCTTGCCGGCCTTGCCGGCCAGACCGGCAGCGAGGCGCTGGAGGACCAGGTGCAGCGGGCCATGGTCCTGGCCGGCGGCGGCGATGCCGCGATGCGCAGGCGCGTCGCCTTCGCCGCCTGGCGGCAGGGCGACGCCGCGCTGGCCGAACGCCTGCTGTCGGATCATGCGCAGGCCACGGGCGGCGATGCCGAAAGCCTCTTCATCCTGGGCGAGATCCGGCTGCGCCAGCGCGATCCCGATGGGGCGCGGCGCTGGCACGAGGCCGCGCTGCGGCGTCTCGGCAACGGCACCGAACGTTCCGCGGATGCACGAAAGATGCAGGCGACCCTTCTGCGCCGGGTCGGCGCGGGAGACCGCGCGCTGCCGATCTACGAGGCGCTTCTGGTGGAGCGTCCTGACGATCGGCATCTTCGCGCCGATCTCGTGTCGCTGCTAATCGAGATGCGCGACTATGGGAGAGCGCAGACAGTGCTGGCTGGCCGATGAAGCGATACGAACGACTCCGCAACGACATGCTTGCCTTGCCGGCGATGGCGATCATCGTCGGCCTCGCCGCGCCGGCGGCGCATGCCGACGAGGCGACGCTCGCGACGCGGCCGGCGGCGGCGCGCGCGCCCGCGGCTGCGGCCGTGGTGCCCGTCGCCGCGCCGCCCGCCGCGGAGGCTTCGCCCGATGACCAGGCCGCCGAGGCCGCGCGGCAGGGCGAGATGCGGCTGCGGCTACTCGACGCGCAGCTGCTGCTCGTGACCGGTCGCTTCACCGCGGCGCGCGAAGCCTATGCCGGATTGCGCTCCGACGTGCCGACGAGCGCGGAGCCCGTGGCCGGGCTCGCCACCGTGGCGCGGGAGACTGGGCGCCCGCGGCTTGCGCGCGAGCTTCAGCGCGAAGCGGTGCTGCTCGACCCGGGCAACACGTCGCTCGCCAGCGGCCTCGTGGCGCTCGAGCGCGACCGCGCGCCCCGGCTGCGCGGCGATATCGAGCAACGCATCCAGCGCGGCGGCATCGGGTCCGACAAGGCGGACATCACTATCGGCGAGGCCGGTGGCCACTGGAACGTCGGCGAGGCCTGGCGGATCGGCGCCACACAGGGCGTCGCGCATGTGGACGCGACGAATGTCCGCCGCCCTTCGGGCGCGGTGCGCGACTTCTCGGGCGACCGCATCCGCACCGAGGTCTTCCTCCAGCACGAATGGCGGGAAGGCGCGACGGTCCAGGCTTCGCTCTTCGCCAATGAATGGAGCGCGGGCTTCGGACTCTCCGGGCGCCTGCCCGACGACTGGGGATATACCGGTGCGCGCATCGAGTATCGCCGGCCGGTCTGGGACTTCGTCGAGGCGATCATCGACGGCGCGGTCCGCGACCGTGTCGCCGCCGAGCGCTTCCAGCGCTTCACGCCGCAGCTGACCGGGCGCATCGAGGTCGGCCTGAACCGCTACGGCATCCCGCGCGACGAGGAGGACATCCTCAGCAGCGCGACGGTGCGCGGGGAACTGCGCTATGGCGACCTCGGCGGCATCGCCGGCCTGTCGATCGCCTATGCGCTCGACGCCGAGTACGTGCTGGACGAGACGCGCCGCATCGACGCGAGCGGCGCATCCTTCCAGCCGCTGCCGATCGTGGATCGCGAGGTCCATGCGGGCCTGATCGGCTATGGCGGCACCCGCGGCAGCGTGAACGGCGACGGGCGGCTGACCTACCAGTTCCAGGCGGGCTACGGCGCCGACCGCTATGGGCGCTCCGGCCCGGTCGCCTACGGCACGATCGGCTACGCGGTCGGCCCGGTCGAGATCTCGCTCCGCGCGGGCTATGTGCGCAACATCGGCCGGTCGCAGGGCGAGACGACGGTGCTGGGCGCCGCCATGGCGTTCCTGTTCTGATGGCAGCGCGCGACGCACGGGCCGAATCCTCCCTGCCGTCGTGGCATGAGCCACGGCAGGTGATGGGCCTGCGCGTCACGGCGCTCGTCGAGATCGTCGCCTTCCTCCTCGCCGCGCTGGCGGTCGATCATTTCTTCCTGGACCGCGACCGTCTCGCGGGCATCACGCCGCATCCCTTCTGGATCATCGTGCTGCTCGCCGCGGCCCAGTACGGCGCGAAGGAGGGGCTGGCGGCCGCGCTCCTCGCCTCCGCCGCGCTGCTCGTGCACAACCTGCCGGAGCAGGGCTTCAGCGAGGACCTGTACGCCTGGCTCCTCCGGGCCACGCGGGAGCCTCTGCTCTGGATCTTCGCCGCGGTCATTATCGGCGAGATCCGCGACGCCCAGCGCCGTGACCGCGATACGCTGCGCGAGGAGTTGCGGGAGGCGCGCGAGCATGCGGATGGCATCGGCGCCGCCTATCAGCAGCTGTCGCAGCTGAAGGATCATCTCGAGGCGCGCGTCGCGGGTCAGGTGCGCACGGTCCATTCGATCTTCACCGCGTCGCGCAGCATCGAGCGGCAGGATACGGGCCAGGTGCTGGCTGGCATCCAGCAGCTTGTCCCGGCGGTGATGAACCCGCGGAAATTCTCGCTCTACCTGCTGAACGACCGCGTCCTCGAAGCCGCGCTCAGCGACGGCTGGACCGAGGGCGATGCCTTCGCCACCGAATTCGACCAGTCGACGGCGCTGTACCAGGCGGTCATCTCGCATCGGCGGCATCTCGTCGCGACACGCCCGTCGCATGGGCTCATCCTGGGAGCCGAGGGCCTGCTGGCCGGCCCCTTGACCTCGACGGAGACCGGCGAAGTAATCGGCATGCTGAAGATCGAGGAGATGGACTTCCTCGACCTCGTGCCGTCGAACGTCCAGAACTTCCGCATCCTCTGCGAATGGATCGGCTCCGCCTACGCGAACGCCCAGCATTGGGAGGAGACGCAGGCGACGCGCTACTTCGACCCCGTGCGGCGCCTGCTGCCGGCGCCGCTGTTCGAGGTGGCGCGCGACCACGCCATCGCCATGGCGCGCAGGTTCGGCTTCGGCGTCGCGGTCCTTCGCCTGGGCTTCGATGAGCCGGAGGGCGCGGGCCCAAGTCTGCAGCCCGCCGCGGCGCGTGCCGTCTCCCGTGCCGTCGAGGCGCTGCTGGGGCCGACCGAGCAGGCTTTCGACTGGCGGCGCGACGGGTGGGACGTCGTCATCATCCTGCCAGGCGTCGCCGATGAGGCCGCGCAATCCCTCGCGACGCGCGTGACCGCGGGCGTCGAGGAGGAATTCGGCGTCGCCGGCCTGCGCTTCGGGCTCCGGCACCGCGTCGAGACGCTCTACCGTCCGCAACGGGCGGAAGCCCGGGCGGCGCGATGAGCGCGCACGAAGAGGCTCCCTCGCCGATCACCGAGGCGCTCGCGGCGCTGCTCGTCCTCGTCGTCGCGATCCTCGAGGGCTGGATCCTGGTGCGCGCCGTGGCGGACCCCACGGCGATTCCGGCCGCGCTGCAGCTGCATGGCCTCATCGCCCTTGGCACCCTGCTCGCCGCCTATGGCCTTCGCCGCGCCGGTGGCGACGATCCTGCCTTCCTGCTCTTCGTCGTCGCTGCCGTCTTCCTCGGGCCGCTCGGCGTCGCGGGCGCCGCGGTCGCGGCCCTGCTGCGGCGTCTTTTCGTATTGCGCGCGCGCCCCTTCGCCGAATGGTACGTGGCGCTGTTCCCGGAAGAACGGCAGGACAGGACGCGCGAGATCTACGAACGGGTCGTGCTGCGCGGACACGGGCCGGCGGAGCGCAGCACGGTCGCGCCCTTCGCCGACGTCATCGCGCTCGGCAGCCTGCAGGAGAAGCAGGCCGCGATCGCGCTCATCGCCTCGGGCTTCCGGCCGGAATTCGCCAACGCGCTGCGCGCCGCGCTTAATGATCAGGAGGCGGCCGTGCGCGTCCAGGCGGCGGCCGCCGTCGCGCGCATCGAGCAGCAATTCCTCCAGCGCAGCATGACGCTCGACGCGCGCCGGTCGGCCGATCCCGACAACCGCGACCTGATCATGGAAGCGGCACGGCACCATGAGGCCTTGTCCGCGACGGGGCTGATCGACGAGACCCGCGCGCGCGAATCCGCCGAGGACGCGCTGGCGCTCTATCTCGACGCCGTAGCGCGCACGCCGGCAGGGCCGGCCCGCACCGACGCGACCGCCGCGGCCGGCCGGCTGCTGTTGCGCCTTGGCCGCGCGGAAGAAGCGGTGCGCCTGCTCGCGCCCGCCGCGGAGGAGGACCAGGCGAGTCCGAGCCTCGTCGCCGCCTATCTCGAAGGGCTGTTCCGGCTGCACCGCTACGTCGACCTGCGGGAATTCTGCCTCCGGCTGCGCGAGGCCGGCGCGGCACGCCTGCCGGATCAGGTGGAGGAAGCGCTGTCGCTCTGGACCGAGGACGCCTCGCAGCCGATGCTGCCGGCGAAGGCGGCATGACCGGCGGCGCCGACCAGGCCGATGTCTGCCTGATCCTCGAAGGGGCCTATCCCTTCGTGGCGGGCGGCGTCTCCTCCTGGACGCACGACCTGATCCGGGCGCATTCGGACCTGCGCTTCCGCATCGTGACGCTGGCGGCCGACGAGACGCGACAGACGCCGCGATACGAGCTTCCGCCCAACGTCGTGGGCCTCACCGTCATCCCGCTGCAGCAGGCGGAAAGCGGCATCGACAATGGGTGGGGCACCGCGCGACTGATCGCGGAGCTTGAAGGCCCGCTGACACGCCTGCTCTCGCGCGGTGGGCTGGACGATTTCCGCGGCGTCATCGCCGCGCTCCGGCGTCATCCGAAGCGGGCGACGCGCGCGGCCCTGCTCAACAGCGGCGCGGCCTTCGAGCTCGTGCGACGCATGTATGAGCAGAGCGTGCCCGGCAGCTCCTTCATGAACTACTTCTGGAGCTGGCGCGTGCTGGCGGGCGGGCTGTTCTCGACGCTGTTGGCGGAATTGCCGAAGGCGCGCTGCTATCACGCGATCTCCACGGGCTATGCGGGCCTCGTCATGGCGCGCGCCGTGATCGAGACCGGACGCCCGGGGCTTCTGACCGAGCACGGCATCTACACGAACGAACGTCGCGTCGAGATCGAGATGGCCGAATGGCTGACCGACGGGCCGCCGGCCTGGCTCGACCTCGAGGGCCGCCGCCAGGACCTGCGCAACGTCTGGATCGATGCCTTCGTCGGCTATTCCCGGTCCTGCTACGAGGCCTGTACCAAGATCGTCACGCTCTACACCGGCAACCAGGAGCTGCAGGCGAGGGACGGCGCGCCGCCGGAGCGGATGGCGATCATCCCGAACGGCATCGACTATGACGGCTTCTCGGCGATCCCGCGCGACACGACCCCGCGCCCGCCGACCGTCGCGCTGATCGGCCGCGCGGTGCCGATCAAGGATGTGAAGACCTATATCCGCGCGATCGCGCTGCTGCGCGACATGGTCCCGGGATGCCGGGCGCTGCTGCTCGGCCCGACCGACGAAGATCCCGCCTATTTCCGCGAATGCCAGCAGATGGTCGCGCATCTCGGTCTGGAAGGGACCTTCGAGTTCGCCGGGCGGGTGAAGCTGCACGACTATCTCGGCAAGCTCGACGCCATCGCGCTGACCAGCATCAGCGAGGCGCAGCCTCTCGTGCTGCTCGAAGCCGGGGCGGCCGGTGTGCCGTCGGTCGCGACCGATGTCGGATCCTGCCGCGACCTGATCGAGGGCCGCGCCGACGAAAGCCCGCCGATCGGCCCGGGCGGCTTCGTCGTGCCGCTTGCCGATCCGCAGGCGACGGCGAAGGCGCTCGCGGCCCTGCTGGGCGATCCGGCCATGCGCGCCCGCTGCGGGGAGGCGATGCGCCGCCGGACCGAGAAATACTACAACAAGCGCGTCGTCGACCGGATCTACCGCGACCTTTACGACAGCCTGCTGCGCCTGCCCGACGCGCCGCGGGCGAAGGCGGCCTGATGGCCGGCATCGGCTTCGCCCTGCGCCGCCTGGCGCGCGAGGATTCGCTGAATGCGGGCCTGCGCAGCCAGGCGCATGCGGTCGCGGTCACCTCGGGGCCCTGGCTGCTCACCGTGCTGGCGCTCGGCCTGGTCGAGGTCTTCGCCTCCGAATGGCTGGGGGAGGACCGGCACCGGCTTTTCTCCACCGTCGTCGTCTACAATTTCGCCTTCTCGCTGGTCCTGACGGGGCCGGTCGTGATGGTGGTGACGCGGCGGTTGGCGGACATGCTCTTCGCGCGCGACGTGACGGAAGCGACTGGGATGCTTCTAGGTTCCCTCGCCGTCGTCTTCGCGCTGCAGGCCGCGGTCGGCGTGCCCTTCTACCTGTTCGTGGTGGACATGGAGCCCGCGGAGCGCGTGCTGGCGCTGCTCGGCTTCCTGCTGGTCGGTGCGGTGTGGCTCGTCTCGGCCTTCCTCTCCGCTCTCAAGAGCTACGGCAGCATCAGCCTGTCCTTCGCGCTCGGCATGGGCGGCGGTGCGGCGCTCGCGCTGCACCTGGCGCCCGAGCACGGCACGGTCGGGCTGCTGGCGGGCTTCACGATCGGACTCGCGGTCCTGGTCTTCTCGCTGGTCGCCCGCGTGCTGGCCGAATATCCCGCGCCGGCGATCCGGCCCTTCGCCTTCCTGCCGGAGATGCGGCGCTACTGGGCGCTGGCGCTGGTCGGGCTGCTGTTCGGCCTCGCCACCTGGGTCGACAAGTGGATCATGTGGTTCGCGCCGGGCCATGTCGTGCTGGCGGGCGCGATGCCGACGCATCCGGCCTATGACTCCGCGATGTTCCTGGCCTGCCTGACCATGGCGCCGGGCGCGGCCATGTTCCTGGTGGTGGTGGAGACGCGCTTCTTCGAGGGCTATCTCCGCTACTACCGCGGCATCGCCAACCACGCGACGGCGCAGGAGATCGCACGCAACCACGGCCAGATCCTGCGCATCCTCGCCAACGGTTTCCGCCAGGTGGCGGTGCTGCAGGCGGCGGTCTGCTACCTTGCGATGCTCGCCGCGCCGGGGCTGATCGGCATGGCGCGCGGCGGCCTGGAACTCGTGCCGACCTTCCGCTTCGGCGTGCTCGGTGCGCTCTGCCACGGCCTGATGCTGTTCGTCGTGGCGATCCTTTCGTACTTCGACCTGCGGCGCAGCCTGCTGGCGGTGGGCGCGACCTTCCTCGTGCTGAATGCGGGACTCACCTGGGCCGCGCTCTGGCTCGGCGTCGGCTATGCGGGCTATGGCTACTTCCTGGCCTCGCTGCTGACGCTGGCGCTGGCCTACGCGCTGGCCGCCAAGCAGCTGACGCAATTGCCCTACATGACCTTCGTGGTGAGCAACCACGGGCTCAGGTGACGGGCGGCGACGACCAATTCGGGGAATGGCGGACATGGCGACCTATCTCGTGACCGGAGGCGCCGGCTTCATCGGCTCCCACCTTGCCGACGCGCTGCTCGCTGCGGGGCATGCGGTGCGCGTGCTCGACGATCTGTCCACGGGTCGGCGCGCCAATCTCGATCCGCGCGCCGAGCTGATCGTCGGCGACGCGGCGGATGGCGAGGTTGTGCGGGATGCGATGCGCGGCGTGGCGGGGTGCTTCCACCTGGCGGCGATCGCCTCGGTCGCGCGCGCCAACGAGGACTGGGCGGGCACGCACCGCGCCAACCTCACCGCGACGATCCATGTGCTGGACGCGGCGCGACGCGAAGGCGCGGTGCCGGTCGTCTACGCTTCCTCCGCCGCCATCTACGGCGACCAGGGGCATGGCGCGATCCGGGAGGATGCGCGGCCGCAGCCGCTCAATGCCTATGGCGCCGACAAGCTGGGCTGCGAGCTGCACGCCGCCGTCGCAGCCGGCGTCCATGGCGTGCCCACCCGCGGCATGCGCTTCTTCAACGTGTACGGACCGCGGCAGGATCCTTCCTCGCCCTATTCCGGCGTGATCTCGATCTTCTGCAACCGCCTCGGTGCGGGCCAGGGCATCACGCTGAACGGGGATGGGCGCCAGACGCGCGACTTCGTCTTCGTCGCCGACGTCGTGCGCGCGCTGACCACGGCGATGGCCGACATTAAGCCAGGCGCGGCCGTCTACAATGTCTGCACGGGGCGCGAGACCTCGATCATGCAGCTGGCCGAGACGATCGCCGACCTGCTCGGGACCTCCCCGGCGATCGGGCATGGGCCGGCGCGCATCGGCGATATCCGGCATTCGCTAGGCGACCCGGCCAAGGCGGCGGCGGAACTCGGCTTCCGTGCCGAGACGCCGCTCGCCACCGGGCTCGCCGCCACGCTGGGCCGCTGATCAGGCCTTCACGATCAGCGCGTCGACGGCGACAGCCTCGCTGCCGGCGACGATGATCGGGTTCACGTCGAGTTCCGCGACGCGGCCGCGCTGGTCCGCCACGAATTCGGACAGGCGCGCGACGATGTCGGCCAGACGGTCGAGATCGGCTGCCGGCGCGCCGCGGAAGCCTTCCAGCGCCGCGCGGCCGCGCAGGCGCTGGAACATCGCGCGCGCTTCCGCCACGGTGACCGGGGCGAGCGCGAGCGCGGAATCGCGCATGAGTTCCACCAGCACGCCGCCAAGGCCCGCGACGATCAGCGGCCCCATCAGTGGATCGACCCGCCCGCCAACCATCACCTCGACCCCAGGCTTGGCCATGGGCTGCACGAGCACGCCGTTGATGCGCGCGCCGGGCGCGTGGCGCTTCGCATTGGCCATGACGGCGCGGAAGGCCTCGCGCACCTCGGCCGCGTCCTTCAGCTTCAGGCGGATCACGCCGGCTTCCGTCTTGTGCGGCAGGTCGGGGCTTTCGACCTTCATCGCAACGGGAAAGCCGAGCGCCGTGGCGGCCGCGACGGCCTCATCCTCCGTCTGCGTCAGCCGTTCCGGCACCACGGGCACGCCATAGGTGGCGAGCACGGCCTTCGCCTCGCGCTCCGTCAGCGTGCGGTCCTGCGACGCGGCTATCAGCGCCGCCGCCTCCGCCGCCGCCTCGAGCCGCGACAGCCGCGTATAGGCGCGCGGCCCCGCGGCGCGGCGCGCCTCGCGGGCATGCCAGTGCGACAGCGCGGCGAAGCAGCGGTCCATGGATCGGAACAGGCCGATGCGCGGGTTCTGTTCCGCTTCCTTCGCGCCGAAGCCCTCGAGCCATTCCGTGGTCCAGACCACGCAGATCGGCTTGCCGGCCTTCTCGGCGATCGCCGCGAGTTCGGCGGGCCGCTTGGCGGAGAGTTCGGTCGAGTAGATCTGCGCGTAGATCAGCGCGCCGTAGTGCTCTTCCCCCAGCATCGCGCCGGCGCAGGCGGTCAGGCTCTCGGGGTCGTTCGCCACCTGAGCCGTGACGTCGCAGGGATTCCGCGCGGACCCGAAATCCGGGATGCGGCTTTCCAGGATGGCCTGGACCGGCGGCGTCGGCTGCGGCAGCGGCACGCCGTTCGCTTCCGCCTTGTCCGCGGACATGATCGCCGCACCGCCCGAGACGGCGACGACCGCGACGCCGCGCGCCTGCGGCCGTGGCGCCTTGGCGAGGAAGGCCGCGGTTTCGACCAGCGCCTCGAAATCCTTCACCACCACCGCGCCCGCGCGCTCGAAGGCGGCGAGATAGGCGGCGGTCTCGCCGGCGAGCGAGCCGGTGTGCGACATCGCCGCCGCCGCGCCGGCCTCGCCGGTGCCGAGCTTGAACACCACCAGCGGCTTGTTGGCGGCATCGGCCACTTCCGCCGCCTGGATGAAGCGCATCGGGTCGGGCATGCCTTCGAACACGCAGGCGATCGCCGCGCAGCCCGGATCGTCCGCGAGGAAGGACACGCAGTCCGCCACGTCCACGTCCGACGAATTGCCCGTCGTCAGCAGGTGGCTGACCGACACGCCCCGCATCACTGATTGCGCCAGCGAGAAGCCGAGCGCGCCGGACTGGCTGACGAGCCCGACCGCATGCGGAAGCGGGGCTTCCATCGGCGGCGGGATCATGAAGGTCACGCCGGCCTTGGTCCGGAAGTTCAGCATGCCGATGCAGTTTGGCCCGACGATCCGCATGCCTGCGTCCCGCCCGATCGCCGCGAGGCGCTGCTGCGCCGCGATGTCGGCATCCCGCCCCGTCTCGGCGAAGCCGGAGGCGTAGATCATGATGCCGCCGACGCCGGCCTTCGCGCAGTCCGACGCGATCTCCTCCACCGCGTCCTTCGCGGCGACGACGATGCAGCAATCCGGCACCTCGGGCAGCGCGGCGACGGAGGGGAAGCAATCGCGCTCGCCGATCTTCTCGTAGCGCGCGTTCACGAGATACAGCCGGCCCGTATAGTCCTTCAGCGCCTGGATCGTGCGGTCGGCGAAGGAGCCCGCGCGCGGGCTCGCGCCGATCACGGCGATGGCGGCAGGATCGAACAGTCGGCCCATATCGCCATGGCGATAGACGGCGCGGCTGGTGGCACTCATGCGGACGCTTCCCCTGGTCTTGCTTGCGCTGACCGAAGCGTAGGGGCGCCCGCCCGGCTCGTCACCCCCGGGGGAGGCTTACTTCATCAGCACGTAGGTCCCGGGCGCGTCCTCGATCGGCGGCAGGCCGCGCGCCGGCGCGCCCATCTCCGGCGGCGGGACCATGCCCGTGCCGCCGGCGCCGGCGAGCCATTCCGCCCAGGCTGGCCACCATGAACCTTCGCGGTCTGGCGCCTGGGCGGCCCAGGAATCCGGGTCGAGATAGGTGTCGTCGTGCCGCCGCGTCATGATGCGGAAATGCCGCCCGTCCTTCTCGGGCGGGCTGACGATGCCGGCATTGTGCCCACCCGAGGTGAGCACGAAGGTCACGTCCGTGTCGCTGAAGAGCGACACCTTGTAGACCGACCGCCAGGGCGCGATGTGGTCCTTCAGCGTGCCGACGGCGAAGATCGGCACGCCGATGTCCGACAGTGCGATGACGCGCCCTTCGACCGCGTAGCGCCCCGCCGTGAGCCGGTTCTCGAGGAACAGCCCGCGCAGGTATTCGCCATGCATCCGCGCCGGCATGCGCGTCTGGTCGCTGTTCCAGGCGAGCAGGTCGGTCACCGCGTTGCGCTCGCCCAGCACGTAGTCGCGGATCAGCCGAGACCAGACTAGGTCGTTCGACCGCAGCGCCTGGAAGGCGCCGGACATCTGGTGGGTGTCGAGATAGCCGCGGTCCCACATCATGTCCTCGAGGAAGGCGAGCTGGCTCTCGTCCACGAAGAGCATCAGCTCGCCCGCCTCGGCGAAATCCGTCTGCGCGGCGAGCAGCGTCATCGAGGCGAGGCGCGCATCGGCGTCCCGCGCCATGGTCGCCGCGGCGATGGCGAGGATGGTGCCGCCCAGGCAGTAGCCGCAGGCATGGATGCGCCGGTCCGGCACGATGGCGGAGACCGCGTCGAGCGCCGCCATCACCCCGCGCCGGCGGTAGTCGTCGAGCCCGGTCTCCCTGTCCCGCGCATCCGGGTTCTTCCAGGAGACCATGAAGACCGTGAAGCCCTGCGCCACCAGCCAGCGCACGAGCGAATTCTCCGGGCTCAGGTCCAGCACGTAGTACTTCATGATCCAGGCGGGGACGATCAGCACCGGCTCCGCATGAACCTGCGCGGTGGTCGGCGCGTACTGGATCAGCTCCATCAGCTCGTTGCGGAAGACGACGCGGCCCGGCGTGACGGCGACCTCCTGGCCCGGCCGGAAGGCTTCCGTTCCTTCCGGCGGCGCGCCGGCGAGCGTGCGCTCCAGGTCGTCGAGCGCGTTCTCCGCCCCCCGCACCAGATTCATCCCGCGATCGGCAAGCGTCCGCTGCGCGATGGTGGGGTTGAGCCAGGGCAGGTTCGACGGCGCGAGCACGTCCGTCGCCTGGCGCATCATGAACGCGACCTGCTGCGCGTGGCGGCGCGACAGGCCAGGCACGCCGCGCGTCGCCTCCAGCCACCAGGCTTCGGCCAGCAGATGCGCCTGCGCCATCGCGTTGAAGGGGAAGGCCTGCCAAGCCGGCCCGGTGAAGCGCGTATCGCCGTTGGTCGGCGCGACGAGCGGCGGGGGCGCCTTGCTGCCCATCGCGTGCCGCAGCCACAGGAGATAGCGCAGTCCCTGGATCCAGGCGCGGGCGCCGAGTTCCATCCGCTTGCCCGGCGCGCGCGCGATGTGCACAGCCCAGTCGAGCAGGGCGCCGCTGATCGCGGTTGGCGACATGCCCTGGGTGATGCGGGCCTCGGCCGCGCGTAGCGCGCGGTCGAAGGTGTGGAAGGTGGGGCCGAGACGCGCCTCGGCGGTCTCGGGTGCGGCGGGCGGCGGCAAGGCGCCGCGCTTCGGCGGTGTCCCGGTCATGCGCCCATCTGCCACCGGCCGCGCCCGCGCCGCCTTGCGCGGGCGCAAGCCGGGGTCAGGCGCGGGCGGCCTCGGCTAAGTATTCGATCGCCGCGTTTACCCCGCCGGGCGCGTGCGGCACGCCGGCGAGCCGCAGCGCCATCTCCACGGACGCAAGCGTACCGAGGATCATCGGCTCGTTCAGGTCGCCCAGGTGTCCGATGCGGAACACCTTGCCGCCGAGCCGCCCGAGCCCGCCGCCGAGCGAGACGTTGAAGGTGCCGAGCGCGATGCGGCGGACCGCGTCGGCATCATGCCCTTCCGGCATCAGCACCGCGGTGACGGAATCCGAGAAGCGGTCCGGCGTCAGGCAGAACAGCGTCGGCCCGTTGTTGCCCGACCAGTGGCGCACGCAGCGGCGCACCGCCTCGCCCAGCCGCGCATGGCGGGCGAAGACCTCGTCGAGCCCTTCCTCCTCCAGCAGCCGGATGGATTCGCGCAGCCCGTAGAACAGGGAGGTCGGGACCGTGCCGACGAAGGACCGGTGCCGGCGCGTCAGCATGTTGGTCCAGTTGAAGTAGGATTTCGGCAGCGTCGACGTCTTGTGCGCTTCCATCGCCTTGGCCGAGACGCCGGTGAAGGACATGCCGGTCGGCAGCATCAGCCCCTTCTGGCTTCCGCCCACCGCGATGTCGACGCCCCAGCCATCCATGCGGAAATCCATCGAGCCGAGCGAGGAGATGGTGTCCGCCAGCAGCAGCGCCGGATGGCCCGTGGCGTCGAGCGCGGCGCGCAGTTCGGCCAGCGGCAGGACCATGCCCGTCGCCGTCTCGTTGTGCACGGCGCAGATCGCCTTGATCTCATGGCCCGAATCGGCGGCGAGTGCGGCGCGCAGCGCGCCGAAATCCACGCCGCGGCGCCAATCGGCCTCGATCGTGCGGAAGCGCAGGCCGAGATCCTGCGCCATCTTCGCCCAGGATTCGGAGAAGTAGCCGGTCTCGGGCACCAGCAGCATGTCGCCCGGGGAGAACAGATTGACCAGCGCCGCTTCCCACGCCGCGTGGCCGGAGCCGGTGTAGAGGAACACCTCCTGCTCCGTCTTGAGGACGCGCTTCAGCCCGGCGACGCATCCGTCATAGACCGATATGAAGGCCGGGTCGTTGAAGTCGACCGTCACATGCGCGACCGCCTGGAGGATGGAATCCGGGATATTGGTGGGCCCCGGATTGGCGAAGAACTGGCGGCCGCGCGGCAGGCGGGGCTTCACATCCATGATCGTTTCCTTCCCTCAGCGCGCCAGCTCGCGCGCCATCGTCTCGAGCCCCGCCAGCGTCAGCGGGTACATGCGGTTGTCCATCAGCCGCTGCAGGATGCCGATGGACTGGGTGTAGCGCCAATGCGAAGGATCGACCGGGTTGAGCCAGGCCGCCTTGCGGAAGTGGCGCGTGGCCCGGCTCATCCAGACCTGCCCGGCTTCCTCGTTCCAATGCTCGACGCTGCCGCCGGGCTGGATGATCTCGTAGGGGCTCATCGTCGCGTCGCCCACGATCACCAGCCGCCAGTCGGGGCCGTAGGTGCGGAGCAGCTCCATCGTCGGGCGCTCCGTCTCCCGCCGCCGGCGGTTGGTGCGCCAGACGCGCTCGTAGAGGCAGTTGTGGAAGTACCAGAATTCCAGGTGCTTGAACTCGGACCGCGCGGCGGTGAACAGCTCCTGGCAGATGCGGATGTGGTCGTCCATCGACCCGCCGATATCCATCAGCAGCAGCACCTTCACGGCGTTGTGGCGCTCCGGGACCATGTGCAGGTCGAGCGATCCGCCGTTGCGCGCCGTGGCACCGATCGTCCCCGGCAGGTCGAGCTCGGTCGCGGCACCCGTGCGCGCGAAGCGGCGCAGCCGGCGCAGCGCCACCTTCATGTTGCGCGACGATAGCGCCTCGTCCTCGTCCAGGTCCCTGAAGGTCCGCTGGTCCCACACCTTCACCGCGCGCCGGTGCCGGCTGGACTCCTGCCCGATCCGCACCCCTTCCGGATTGTAGCCATGCGCGCCGAAGGGGGAGGTGCCGGCCGTGCCGATCCATTTCGAACCGCCCTGGTGCCGCCCCTTCTGTTCCTCGAGCCGCTTCTTCAGCGTCTCCATCAGCGTGTCGAAGTCGCCGAGCGCCTTGACCTGCTCCATCTCCTCGGGCGTGAGCACGCGTTCGGCCAGCTTGCGGAGCCATTCGACGGGGAGCTCGCGGGGCGCCTCGCCCTGCGGCGATTCCAGCCCCTTGAAGATCTCCCCGAAGACGCGGTCGAATCGGTCGAGATGCCGCTCGTCCTTCACCAGCGCGGCGCGCGACAGGTGGTAGAAGTCATCGACGCTGAAGCCCGCGACGCCTTCCTTCATCGCGCGGAGCAGCGCGAGGTACTCCATGATCGAGGCCGGTACGCCGGCCGCGCGCAGCGCGAGGATGAAGGGCGCGAACACCGCCCTACCCGCCGCGGCGCCGCGCGTTCATTGGCCGCGCCTCCGCGCGAGGAAGGCCAGCCGCTCGAACAGGTGGACGTCCTGCTCGTTCTTCAGCATCGCGCCATAGAGCGGCGGCAGCGTGGTCTTCGCGTCGGAGGACCGCAGCGCCTCGGCCGGCATGTCCTCGATCGTCAGCAGCTTCAGCCAGTCCAGCAACTCGGAGGTCGCGGGCTTCTTCTTGAGCTCGTTCACCTCGCGGATCTCGAAGAAGACGTTCAGCGCCTCCCGCAGCAGGTCGCGGCGGATGTCGGGGTAATGCGCCTCGACGATGCGCTCCATCGTCTCCCGATCCGGGAAGCGGATGTAGTGGAAGAAGCAGCGGCGCAGGAAGGCGTCCGGCAGCTCCTTCTCGTTGTTCGAGGTGATGATCACCACGGGCCGGTGCCGCGCCGCGACCGTCTTGCGCGTCTCGTAGACAAAGAACTGCATGCGATCGAGCTCGAGCAGCAGGTCGTTCGGGAACTCGATGTCCGCCTTGTCGATCTCGTCGATCAGCAGCACCACCGGCTGCTCGGCCTCGAAGGCGTCCCAGAGCTTGCCGCGCACGATGTAGTTGGCGATGTCGTGCACGCGCGGGTCGCCCAGCTGGCCGTCGCGCAGGCGGCTTACCGCATCGTACTCATAGAGGCCCTGCTGCGCCTTGGTGGTGGACTTGATGTGCCACTCGATCAGCGGGTAGCCGAGCGCCTTGGCGATCTCCTGCGCCAGCACGGTCTTGCCCGTGCCGGGTTCGCCCTTCACCAGCAGCGGGCGCTGCAGCGCGACGGCGGCGTTCACCGCCACTTCCAGCTCGCGCGAAGCGACGTATTTCTCGGTGCCCTTGAACCGCCCCACGCCCGTCCCTCCGTCCGTTCCGGGAGAAGGTCAGGTCGTATGCGGGATCGCGCAAGCCCGGATCAGCCGATCGCCTCCTCGGCCAGGGCGAACAGGGCCAGGGCGAAGGCCCGCATGTTCCCCGCCCGGTCCGCCGAGCCGGTCCGCAGCGTGATCACGCGCTCCACCGGCCCCGCGATCGCGAGGCAGGCATGCCCGGCCGGGTCGCCATAACGGTTGCCCGCCGGCCCGGCCGCGCCGGTCTCCGCCAGGCCCCAATCGGCGCCGAGCCGCTGGCGCACCGTCCGCGCCATCAGCAGCGCATAGGGTTCGGAGGCGGATCGGATGCCCTCCATCTCCGCCGGCCCGATGCCGAGCAGGCCCTGCCGTGCGGCCGCCGTGTAGACCACCGCCCCGCCCAGGAAATAGGCCGACGCGCCGGGCTGGGAGAGAAGGGCGGCGGACATCAGCCCGCCGACGGAACTCTCCGCTACCGCAATCGTGGCTTTACGATTTCTGAGACATTCGCCCAAGCGCCGCGCGGCTGGCAGGATGCTGTCCATGGTGTCCTCCCACCGAGGCGTCATTCCGGCCGAATCGCGCGGCCGCCCGCCATTCGCGGGGCTCGGCAGGACCATCATGCGCCGACTTTCCGCCGCTGCGGAGGGTCTCTTCTGCACGCGATGCGTGTGGCCTCAGACCGCCGAATGCGCGGAAAAGGCGAAATCTCCTAACAAAAGGGGTTGTTGAGATACGAGAGAAGTCTTAATAAATTAACACGACTCGGGGCGGGTCCCGTGTCGTGATCAGGCTTGCCGCAGGACTCCGCCATGTCGTCCGCCTTCCTCAACGCAACGACCGACGACCGTTCCGGACTCGGAGTTCTCGTCGTCGACGACGAGCCGGTGGTCCTCGAACAGATCGGCAAGGCGCTCCGCCGACGCGGGCATGAGGTGAGCCTCGCGCCCTCGGCCGAGAGCGCGGCGCGCATCATCGCCGAGCGCGGCAACCTCGGCGTCGTCGTCAGCGACATCCGCATGCCGGGGGAGGACGGGCTCGCCCTCGCCCGCCGCATCAACGCCACCGACAGCCGGATGCGTCCGGAGGTCGTGCTCATCACCGGCCATGCCTCGGTCGACGACGCCGCGGAAGCGGTGCGGATCGGCGCCTCCGACTTCATCCGCAAGCCGCTGCGCAGCGGGGAGATCGCCAGCGCCGTCGAGGCGGCGATGGAACGCGTCCTGGCCCGCCGCCGCAGCTTCGAGGCCGAGAGCGACCGCCTCGCCCGCATCGCGGAAGCCGAGGAAGAGGCCCGCCGCCAGCGCGGGGAAGACCCTCTCACCTGCATCGCCAACCGCGCCGCGCTGATCGAGCGGCTGCTGACCCCGCGGCGGGACCCCTGCGGCCTGGTGCTGATCGACCTCGACCGCTTCCGCCGCGTGAACGAGGCCTTCGGCCCCCGCGCGGCCGACGCGCTGCTGATCGAGACGGCGCGCCGCATCCAGCAGGCCGCCGGGCGCGGCGCGCTGACCGCCCGCTTCGGCGACGATGAATTCGCCGTCCTCGTCGAGGGCGAGGCCGCCATGACGCTGCCGGCCCTCGCGGCGCGGCTGCACGGCGCGGTGGCGCAGCAGTTGGGCGGCGGCGACGTGCGCATCTTCCTCACGGCCAGCGTCGGCCATGCCGCGAGCCCCGTGGGCGACGGCGCCGCCTGCCTGCGTGGCGCCGAGGCCGCGATCCGCAACGCGCGCACCCGCGGCGGCGACCGCGTCGCCAGCTCCGAGGAGGCGCGCGCCGACGGCTCGCTGCGCCGCATCGAGCTTGCCGGCGCGCTGCGCACGGCGCTGCGCGGCAACGACGAGGTCGGGCTCGCCTACCAGCCGATCCTCCGCTGCTCGGACGGCCAGCTGCTCGGCTTCGAGGCGCTGGTGCGCTTCAGCGACCCCGCCGTCGGCCGCTGTGACCCGGACGAACTCGTGCCGGTCGCCGAGCATTACGGGCTGATGGACGCGCTGGGGCGCCGCATCCTGCGCGACGCGCTGGCCTCGATCGCGGCCTGGCGGCAGGAAGGGCTCCCCTTCGGCCGCGTCGCGGTCAATGTCTCCCCCACCCAGCTGCGGGCGCCGGACTTCGCGGTCGATCTCTGCCGCATGGTCTCGGCCGCCGGCCTGCCCGCCTCCGCGCTCTGCCTCGAGATCACCGAGACCGAGGCGCTGTCCGAGCAGGCCCTGCCGACGCTGACCGCGCTGCGGGAAGCGGGCTTCGGCCTCGCCATCGACGATTTCGGCGTCGGCCATTCCTCGCTCGCGCGGCTGCGCGACCTGCCGGCGACGCTGGTGAAGCTCGACCGCCGCTTCATCGAGCGCCTGCCGGGGACCGAGCGCGACCGCGCCTTCTTCCGCGGCATGATCCAGCTGACCGCGGCGCTGGGCCTGACGACGGTGGCCGAGGGCGTGGAGACGCCGGCGCAGCTCCAGGCGCTGCGCGAGGCGGGCTGCGACGCCTGCCAGGGCTACCTGCTCGGCGCGCCGATGCCCTCAGGCGACGTGGGTGGCTTCCTGCGCCGGGGCGTCCCGCAGGCCTGACTCCGGCGCCGGCGCCTCGCGCTCGGCGATCGCGAACTCCAGCGTGAACTCGGCGCCGCCTTCGACATTCGCGACGCGGATGGCGCCACCCTGCGCCGCCATGATGCCGTGGCAGATCGCCAGCCCGAGCCCGGTTCCCTGGCCGACCGGCTTGGTGGTGAAGAAGGGCTCGAAGACGCGGCCGACGACTTCCTCCGGCATGCCGCCGCCGGTGTCGCGCACCGCGAGCAGGACGCGATCGCCCGCCGGCGCCCGGCGCGCGGAGAAGGCCAGGCGGCGCTGGCCTTCCGGCTGCTTCAGCATCGCGTCGCGCGCGTTCAGGCAGAGGTTCACGAGCACCTGCTCGATCAGGACGAGCTGCCCCTGCACCGGCGGCAGGTCGTCCGGCAGGGACCGCACCACCTCGACGCCGGCCGCGCGCAGCGCGGCACCGGCCAGCACCACCGCGCCGTCCACCGCGCTGCGGACCTCGATCGCGCCGAGCGGCCCGGCGTCGCGCCGGCCGAACACGCGCAGATGGTCGATGATGGTCTGCGCGCGCGCCGCCTGGCCGGCCACCGAACGCAGCGTCTCGAGCGCCTCGGGGATGCCTCGCGTGCCTTCGGCCTCGAGCGCGTCCGCGGCGTTGTCGGCGCCGAGCGACATGGCGGTGATCGGCTGGTTCAGCTCGTGCGCGAGGCCCGTCGCCATCTCCCCGAGCGTCGCCAGCTTGGCTGCCTCCGTCGCGCGGGCCGCAAGGCGGCGCTCGGCGGTGATGTCGGCGCGGTAGCCCACCACCTCGCAGCCATCCTCGGTGCTGAGCACCACGCGTGCCGCGTCGCGCAGCCACACCGCGCTGCCATCGGCCCGCGTGACCGGGTATTCGACCGCAGCGTCCCGTCCCGACAGCAGCCGCGCGATGAAGTCCCGCCGCGCGTCGTCCTCCTCCGGCCTTGCTTTCCCGGCATCGGGCAGCGCGGCCATGCCGGCGCTGGCGTAGGTCACCTCCATGCCCCGGCCGCGCCGGATCCGCGCGCGATAGACGGCGACCGGCAAGCCGGCGAGCAACGCCTCGATTTCCGCCCGCGCGGCGCCGGCCGCGCGTTCGGCCAGCCGCGCCTCCTGCACCTCGGTCCGGGCGTGCAGCCGTTCATGCCGCCGGCGCGCATAGAGCGCGAGCAGGACAACGAGCGCGCTGGTCAGCAGCGCGGTCACGACCGCGAGCCGCGCGAAGTCGCGCACCGGGGCCAGCGCCTCGGCCGCGTCGATGCCGGTGCCCACGACCAGCGGCGTGCCCGCGACCATGCGGAAGGAGGTGAAGCGCTCGCGCTGGTCGGGCTGCGTCGCCGACAGGACCAGCGGCGCGGAGTCCGCGGCGCCGGAGCCGGGCAGCGGGGCGGCCAGCGCCACTTCCTCCGCCAGGGCGCGCAGCGTGGCGCGGGACCGCGCGACATAGGTGCCGTCGCGGCGGACGACGAACATCACGTCGTTCGGCCTGGGCATCATCTCCGCGAGGTCGCGCGACAGCGCCACCGGATCGAGCGACATGACGGCGATGCCGAGGAAGCGCCCGTTGCGGTCCTCCATGCGGCGGCTGAACTGCACCGACCAGCGGCGGTTGATCGGCTCGATCTGCGGGACGCCGACCAGCAGGCCGCGCGTGCCGCCGAGATGCGCGAGGAAGGCCTGCCGGTCGAAGAAATCCGCGCGCGGGAAGGCGCTGGCCGAGGACCAGCGCAGCGTTGCGTTGGTGTCGATATCGGCGATCTGCACCAGGCCGAGCCGGTTGGTCGCCGCGATGTCGGCCAGGTGCGCGGCGATCAGGTCGGCCGACTGGCGGTCGCCCGCGGTCTCGAGCACGCGTCGCATCTCGACGAAGGCGAAGGTCGATTCGATCCCCTCGATGGTGCGCAGCATGAACTGTTCGAGCGCGGCGGCGCCGACTTCCGCCTGCGCGCGCGCCTTCTCGGCCGCGTCGCGTCCGGCGCGCTGCACCAGCGCGACCGCGACCGCCCAGATCAGCACGAGCGAGAGCGCGACGATCAGCCCTGTCGCGAAGGCGCGCCAGGCCGGCCCGGACGGCATCGCACGGCGTACCACCCGCAGGGCGAGCGCCGAGCGGCTGTCTGCGGAGAGCGGGGCGAGTCCATTCGTCATGATGTCTGGGGCCGAGACTAGCGGGCATCACCGCCCGGCGGCGAGAGCCCTATTGCGTTCAGATATGGCGCCACCAGCGCCGCGTCGCCGCCAGCGCGGCAAGCCCGGCCAGCCCGGTCGCCGCCGTCGCCGCCGGCGCGCCGAACCATTCCGCCAACAGACCAAGCGAAAGAAAGCCTATGGGCCCGAGCCCGATGCAGACGGACAGCAGGCCCAGCACCCGGCTGCGCATCTCCGGCGGCGTCGCGAGGAAGACCAGCGTCGGCTGCATGATGGCGAAGCCGGCACCGCCCACGCCCGTCAGCAGCAGCGCGAGGCCGGCGAGCACGGGATCCGTCGCCAGCGCGAAGGCCGCGAGCATGGCGAAGTACAGCGTGATCCCGCCGAGATAGATCGCCTTGTACTGCGTCGGCTGCGCGAACAGCGCGATGGTGACGGCGCCGGCGAAGGCGCCGATGCCGTCGATGCTCGCCAGCACGCCGATGCCCGTCGGGCCGAGCCCGAGCCGGTCCTGCCCGATCACCGGGATCATCGAGGTGAAGGGCCAGCCGAAAAGGTTGAACAGCAGCGTCACCAGCAGCGCGCCGACCAGCCGGGGTTCCCGGCGTACGAAGCCGAAGCCCTCGGCGATGCTGGCCAGCACCGAGGCGCGGCCGGCTTCGATGCGGGTGGGGGCGGGCGGCAGGCGAAGCACCGCGACCACCGCCGGCGCATAGAGCAGCGCGCCGAGCAGGAAGGCCCCGTCGAGCCCGACCGAGGCGAGCAGCACGCCGCCCAGCGTCGGGCCGAGCACCCGGCTGCCGTTGCTGGTCGCGACATCGACCGACATCGCCGGGCCCATCCGGGCCGGGCCGGCCACCTGGCCGATCATCGCGCGTCGCACCGGATTGTCCGACGCCCAGGCGATCCCGTTCATGAAGGAGGCGACAGCCAGGTGCCACACCGCCACCGCGTCGGCCAGCGCGAGCGCTGCGATCGCGGCGGAGGTCACCATCTGCGAGAGGATGATCAGCAGCAGCGCGCGGCGGCGGTCCATCCGCTCCGCCACGGCGCCGAGGAAGGCGCCGAACAGGCCCATGGGCAGCAGCCGCAGCATCGTCAGCAGCGCGACGATGAAGGCCGAGCCGGTCGCGTTGTAGGCGAAGACGCCGACCGCGAGGGTTTCGACCCAGCGGACGACGAAGATGCAGAAGCCCGCGGTCCAGAGCCGAAGGAAGTCGCGGTCGCGGAAAAGGGTGCGCCAGGCGGGTTCGGGCATGAAGAAAGGTCGGGGGCGGGGAACCTCCCCCGAACCCCCTCCCGTCCTTGACACCGAAGGGAGGGGTCCGGGGGGAGAAGTTCCCTTCTCCCCCGCCTACTTACAGCCCCGCCTGCGACACGAACTTCGTGTTCAGGTAGGCCTCGATCGCCTCCGACCCGCCCTCGCTGCCATAGCCGCTGTCCTTCACGCCGCCGAAGGGCACTTCCGGCAGGGCGAGGCCGAGATGGTTGATCGTCATCATCCCGCTCTCGACGCGGCTCGCGACCGCGTTCGCGGTCTTGGCGCTGCGCGTGAAGGCATAGGCGGCGAGGCCGTAGGGCAGGCGGTTAGCCTCCTCCACCACCTCGTCGAGGTCGCGGAAGCGGGAGATCATGGCCATCGGCCCGAACGGCTCCTCGTTCATCGCGCGGGCGTCCTTCGGCACGTCGGTCATCACCGTCGGCTCGTAGAAATAGCCCTTGTTGCCGATGCGCTTGCCGCCGGTATGGACCTTGCCGCCCTTAGCCTGCGCGTCGAGCACCAGGGTCTCGACCCAGGGCACGCGGCGGTCGTGCGCGAGCGGGCCCATGGTGGTGCCTTCCGCCATGCCGTCGCCGACCTTCAGCGCCTTGGCGTGCTCGACGAACTTCTCGACGAAGCCGTCATACAGCTTCTCCTGCACCAGGAAGCGCGTCGGGCTGACGCAGACCTGCCCGGCGTTGCGGAACTTGGCGCCGGCCAGCGTCTTCGCCGCGAGGTCGAGGTCGGCGTCGTCGAACACGATCGCCGGGGCATGCCCGCCGAGTTCCATCGTCACGCGCTTCATGTGCTGCCCGGCGAGGCCCGCGAGCAGCTTGCCCACAGGGGTGGAGCCCGTGAAGGTCACCTTGCGGATGACGGGATGCGCGATGAGGTACTCGCTGATCTCGGCCGGCACGCCGTAGACGAGGTTAGCCACGCCCGGCGGCAGGCCGGCATCGACGAAGGCGCGGATCAGCTCGGCCGGGGAGGCGGGCGTCTCCTCCGGCGCCTTGACGATGATCGAGCAGCCGGTCGCGACGGCGCCGCACAGCTTGCGCACCACCTGGTTGATCGGGAAGTTCCAGGGCGTGAAGGCGGCGACGGGGCCGACCGGCTCCTTGATCACCAGCTGGTAGACGCCGTCGGCGCGCGCCGGGATGACGCGGCCATAGGCGCGGCGGCCTTCCTCGGCGAACCAGTCGATGATGTCGGCGGCGGCCATCACCTCCACCTTCGCCTCGGCGAGCGGCTTGCCCTGCTCGAGCGTCAGCAGCCGCGCCGTCTCGTCGGCGCGGGCGCGGAAGATGTCGGCGGCCTTGCGCATCAGCTTGTAGCGCTCGAAGGCCGAGACCTTCTTCCAGGTGGCGAAGCCGCGGTCGGCGGCGGCGAGCGCCTCGTCCAGGTCGGCCTTCTCGGCATGGGCGACGGTGCCGATCACTTCCTCGGTCGCGGGATTCAGCACGTTGATGGTCTTGCCGGAGCGCGCGGCGCGCCACTCCCCGTTCACGTGCAGCAGGACGTTCGGATAGGCCATTGGCGGATTCCTCCAGCGGTTCGGATCTTGGTGCCCAACCTAGCCGCGCGCCCGCCGCCGGGCCAGCCATGCCACCTTGCCGCCTGCGCATGGCTGGCCGATGGTTCGCGCCAAGACGGCCGCAGGGCCGGAAGAACCGGAGGAACCGCCATGACCCGCATCACCCGCCGCGCCGCGCTCGGCGCGGGCGCCGCGCTTGCCCTGCCCGCCGCGCCGCGTGCCCAGGGCGCCTTCCCGACCCGCCCGATCACGGTGATCGTGCCCAACCCGCCCGGCGGCGGCACCGACTTCGCCGCGCGGCTGTTCCAGGAAGGCATGCAGGCCGCGCTCGGCCAGCCCGTCGTGATCGAGAACCGGCCCGGCGCCAATGGCAACATCGCGATCAACGCGGTCGCGCGCGCGCAGCCCGACGGCCACACCCTGCTGCTGCAGTACAACGGCTACCACGCCGGCAACCCGGCGATGATGCAGAACCTTACCTGGGATCCGATCCGCGACCTTGCGATAGTCGGCATGGCGACGATGGCCCCGCACGTCATCCTCGTCGCCCCGAACGTGCCGGCGAACACGCTTGCCGAATTCATCGCCCATGCGCGCGCCAATCCGGGGAAGCTAAACTACGCCTCCTCGGGCAATGGCTCGATCCAGCATATCGGCGGCGTGCTCTTCTCCCGCGCCATCGGCGCGGAGATGGTCCACGTGCCCTATCGCGGCGCCGCGCCGGCCCTTCAGGACGTGGCCGGCGGGCGGGTCGAGATGTTCATTACCACCCCGTCCTCGGCCGTGGCGCTGATCCAGGGCGGGCGTGTGAAGGCGCTGGCGATGGCAAGCGCGCGGCGTGCGTCGGGCCTGCCGGATGTGCCGACCACGGCGGAAGCGGGGCTGCCCGGCTTCACCCTCGATGCCTGGTTCGCCTTCGCGGCGCCGGCGGGGACGCCGCGGGCGGTGCAGGAAAGGCTGAACGCCGCCATCCGCGGCGTCGCCGAGCAGCCTGCCGTGCGCCAGCGCGCCGAGCAGGCCGGTGCAAGCACCGCCGCCATGACGCTCGCGGAGCTCGATGCCCTCGCGCGCCGGGAAGTGGCGGAGCTCGGCGCCGTGATCCGCGCGGCGGGCATCACCATCGAATAGCGGCGGGCGGGCGATTCCGCGCTCGCCCCGCCGCGCGGGATACCGCAGGCTGGGCGCCGGAACACTTCGGAGCGAGCGATGCTGCGCCTGATCGTCGCCCTGGTCGTCCTGCTGGCCTTGCCGGCGCGGGCGGCCGAGACCTCGTTGCTGGCCATGCTGCGCTACGCGCCGCTGCCGGCGCCGGCCGTGCTCGCGCCGGGGCGCGTGCTGCTGGCCTATGCGCGGGCGGACCTGGTCGCCGGCACGCCGGGCCCGACAGCCGGGCCGGGACACGACCGGCTCGCGGCCCTGACGACCGGCCGCGGCTACGCCTACCTCGCGGGTCTCAACGCCATGGTCGCCGCGGATTGGCCGCAGGCGAGCGGCTTCGACTTCGACGCCGTGGAGGCGGTGCTGCTGGTGGAGGGCGAGGTGCCCAACGCCTTCCGCCTGCTGGCGGGCGCGCGGCTTCCCGCGCTGCCGGCCCTCGGCCGGCCGATCGCGCCGATGGGCTTCGCCGAGGCCGTTCGCGATGGCGTGCCGATGCTGGCGCGCGGCGAGGACCTCGCCCTGGACTTCGCCCGGCGCCGGAACCCGGAGGCGCTCGGCGGCGGCATGGGCCTTTCGCTCCGCATCGCCGCGCCGGCGCCGGGCCTGCTGCTGGCCACCCGCGACTGGGCGGAGATGGACGAGGCCCTGGCCGCCGCCGCCACGCAGCAGACGCTGGCCGACACGCGCGAGGTCTTGGCCCTGCTGCGCGGCGCCGGTGGCGGGGAGGATGGTCGCGGGCTCAGCCAGGCCATCATGCTGACGCCCGAACTGTATCTGCCCGACGGCTCGACGGTCCTCGGCTTCGACCCGCCGCGCCCGGCGGATGATCCGGCGCGGGAGATGGCGGCGATGCGGGAGAGGCTGGCGGCGCTGACCGCCGCCGACCTGCCGCCCATGCCGGCCTGGAGCTTCGCCATGCTGGCCGACCGGCGGGAGGGTGCGGTCGTGCACACCCGCTTCGTGCTGCTGTTCGAGGCGCCGGAGGCCGCGGCGGCGGGCGCGGAGGCCATGCTCGCGCGCCTCGCGGCCATGGAGGCGGGCCCGCGGCGCCTCGGCCTGTCCGGCCAGCGCATTGTTTCCGAACCGAGCGGGGTCGCCGACCTGCATCTCGCGGTGGTCGAGGCGCGCCTGCCGGCCGACGCCCCGCGCGCCCTGGCGCGGGACGTGATGGACCGGATCTTCGGCCGCAAGCCGTCGCCCATGGCGATCGGGCAGGTGCCGCGGGCGGTCGTCGCGGATCCGCCCTGACCAGGCTTCACGATCCGGCGTGGTGCGGCGCAGCGGCGGCGGCTAGGATGACTTCATGAGCCGACCCTTCGCGCCGCGCCGACTTGCCTTCCTTGCCGTTGCCCTGCTCGGCGCCTGCGCCGCGGCCGAGGGAACGCCCGACCATGCGGGCTTCGCCCCTTCGCCCAGCAATGCCTTCGGCGCCTACCTGGCCGGACGCTTCGCGACATCCGAAACCGACACGCGCGTGGCCGCCGATGCCATGCTCGCCGTGCTGCGCGCCGACCCCGACCAGCCGGAGGTGATCCAGCGCGCCTTCATCGCGACGCTGCTCGACGGCCGGCCGGAAGCCGTGCGGCTGGCGCGGCGGCTGCCCGACAATCCGCTGGCCGCGATGCTGATCGCCGGCACGGATGCGCAGGCCGGGCGCTGGGACCGGGCCGAGACGCGCATCCGCGCCCTCCCGCGCCAGGGTGCCGCCCAGTTGCTGCAGCCGCTGCTGCTTGCCTGGACGCTGCACGGCAAGGGGCAGACCGATCCGGCGCTCGCCCTGCTGCGGCCGCTCGCCGAAAGCGGCCGGCTGCGGGCGCTCTATGCCATGCACGCGGCGCTGATCGCCGACCTCGCCGGCCGGTCGCGCGAAGCCGAGCGCTTTGTTCGCATCGCCATCGGCGACGGCACGCCGCCGACGCTGCGGCTGGTGCAGATCTCCGGCGGCATCCTTGCCCGCGGCGGCAAGGAGGAGGAGGCGCAGCGCCTGCTCGAGATGCTCGGCCGCGGGCAGGACGAGCTGATGCTGCCCGCCGGCGCCGCCGCGCGGCGGGACTTCTTCGCGACGCGGCCCGTCGCCTCCCCGGTCGAGGGCATGGCCGAGGCGCATCTCGCCCTGGCAGGCGCGCTGCGCGGGCAGGGGGCGGCGGAATTCTCGCTGGCGCTCACGCGCCTGTCGCTGCGGCTGCGGCCGGGCTTCGCGCCCGCCATCCTCCTGGCCGCCGACGCGCTGCTCGATGAACGGCAATACGCCGCGGCGCTCGCGATGCTGGACCAGGTGCCGGCCGACGATCCCCTTGCCGCCACGGCCGGGCTGCGGCGCGCCACCGTGCTCGACCGGATGGACCGGGTGGAGGAGGCGGCGGCCCAGCTGCGCCGCATCGCCGAGGCCCGCCCGGCCGCCCCGCAGCCGCATATGCGCCTGGGCGACCTGTACCGTGCCCGCAGCCGCTGGGAAGAAGCGGTCGCCGCCTATGACGAGGCCCTGCGCCGCATCGCGACCCCCGCCCCGGCGCAATGGCCGCTGTTCTACAGCCGCGGCATCGCGCTGGAGCGCGCCGGCCGCTGGCCGCAGGCCGAGGCGGATTTCCGCCGCGCGCTCGAGCTGAGCCCCGAGCAGCCCTATGTGCTCAACTACCTGGGCTACACCTGGGTCGAGCGCGGCGAGAACCTCGTCGAGGCGCGACGGATGCTGGAGCGCGCCGTGGCGCTCCGCCCGCAGGACGGCAACATCGCCGACAGCCTGGGATGGGCGCTGTTCAAGCTGAACGACCTGCCGGGCGCGATCCGCTGGCTGGAACGCGCGGTCGAACTCGAACCGCGCAGCAGCGTCATCAACGACCACCTGGGCGACGCCTATTGGGCGGCGGGCCGGCGGCGCGAAGCGCAGTTCCAGTGGCGCCGCGCGCTCGCCCTCGGGCCCGAGGGCGACGAGGGGCCGAAGATCGAAGCGAAGCTGCGCGACGGCCTGCCGCAGAACCCGGTCGCGGAGAACCGCCGCTGAGCGCCTGGGCTGCCGAGGCCGCCCCGGCCAAGGTCAACCTTCACCTGCACGTCACCGGCCGGCGGCCGGACGGATACCATCTGCTCGACAGCCTGGTGGTCTTCGCCGGGGTGGGCGACGTGGTGCGGGCCCGCGCGGGGGAGGGATTCGCCGTGGCGGGGCCAGAGGCGGGCGCGCTGGCGGCCGAGGGCGACAACCTTGTCCTGCGCGCCGCCCGCGCGCTGGCTCAGGCCGCGGGCGTGTCCGCGCCGGTCGGCCTTGCGCTCGACAAGCACCTGCCGGTCGCATCCGGGATCGGCGGCGGCAGCGCGGATGCCGCCGCGGCGCTGCGGCTGCTGAATCGCCTGTGGGGGCTGGGCTGGCCGGAGGAAAGGCTGGCCGCGCTCGCCCTGCCGCTCGGCGCCGATGTGCCGGCCTGCGTCGCGAGCCGCCCCTGCCGGATGGGCGGCATCGGGGAGGCATTGGCGCCGGCCCCGCGCCTGCCGGCCTTCGGCCTGGTGCTGGTCAATCCGCGCGTCGCGCTGGCGACGCCCGCGGTATTCCGCGCGCGCGACGGCGATTTCTCCGCACCCGCCGCGCTGCCGGCCGGCTGGGCCGATGCCGCGGCGTTGGCGCGGGACCTGGGCGCGCTGCGCAACGACCTGGAGGCGCCGGCGATCGGGCTGTGCCCGCCGGTGGCCGAGGTGCTGGACGCGCTTCGCGCCCTGCCGGGCTGCCTGCTGGCGCGCATGAGCGGGTCCGGCGCGACCTGCTTCGGCCTGTTCGCGCAGGCCGCCGGCGCCGCGGAGGCGGCGGGGCGCCTGCCCGCCGCGTGGTGGCGCTGGGGTGGGGGGCTTCACGCGCCACCCGGCTGAGGGCTATGAGGCGCGCGGATGGGGCGTCGCCAAGCGGTAAGGCAGCGGTTTTTGGTACCGCCATTCCCAGGTTCGAATCCTGGCGCCCCAACCATGCAGTCGGCATGTCGCAGACGATTTCCGGGTCCGCGACCCTGGCCCGCGAATGCCCCGCCTTTCCGGCCAGACACGCAAGGGCCTCCGGCGAATCGTACCTGAGAGACGCGGGCCCGGCGGGTTCACCGGGCCGAATGCCGGTTCTGTCTCTCCTGGCCATTTCGGCATGTACGGATGGGGTCGGACGCCCCGGTCCGCGAAGCTGCGTAAGGCCACGGACCCTCGCTGGCTCTGGGCGTTTTGGAGGTGCTTGGCGGGCAGTGAACGCAGGTGAGATGCTTCCCGAGCCGCGGCAGCCCCTGCACGACCCCCGCTTAGACGAACCCGAGCGCCTTGCGCTGGTCTTGCCAGTCGGTGGGTATCCGGGTGTCCTGCATCAGCCGCGATGCCGTCAGGTTCGCGGGCTGGCAGCCACCGAGGATCGCTTCGACGATGTCAGGCGCCAGCCAGGCCAGACGAACCAGCCGCGTCGCATAGGATTGCGAGATGCCCTGCTCCGCCGCGACCGCCGTCAGGCTCGGCGCGGTACTCGACACCAACGCCTCTCGCAGCGCCAAGGCCTTGGCGATCAAACGGACCAGCGACGGGTCTGACCGATCCGCGGCAACTGTCGATCCCACCAGCAGCGCCATCTCACGGCCGGCGCGCCGGAGGGCCACCGGCTCCGTCAGGGTTATGCACGGGAGACGCCGATCATCTCTGTGCGCGTGACCATGTTGGCTGCCGCTGCCGCTGACCGCGACACGGGCAGGGGTTTGGCTCTTGCTGGTGAGAACGGCGAGCAGTCCGTGCGGCACGAGGTCGATGGCGATCTCATGCCGCTGCACGGTGATTTCGGCGCCGAGGGCCAACAGGATCGCCCGCTGCGCCGCGTGGTCCTGCTGCTGCCAACGTCGCGCTATCGTGTCTGCAGCCTCGAGGATACTGCGCTGCCGCGCCGCTTCCTGTGGCAGCGCCCCAACGGATCGCATCACGCTCAGCACCTCCGACCCATCGGAGAGGAGGCGGGCGATCCGCCCGACAACCACCCGCTCCAGCGCCGCCGCCGGCACCCGCAGCGCCTCGGCATGATCTTCTCGCGTGCCGGTCACCAAGCCGTTCGAGACATAGTAGCGATAGCGCCGCCCACCCTTGTTCGCATGGGTCGGGATCATCGGCTCACCAGTGGCGTCCGTGACCATCCCCGCCAACAGGCTCGGGTGGCTCGCATTGCCACCCAGGCGCCGATCAGCCCGGCTCTCGGCTAAGCCACGCTGCACCGCGTCCCACAGTTCGGCATCGACGATCGCCTCGTGCTCGCCGGGATAGACGTTGCCGCGATGGGCGACCTCGCCCCGGTAGACCCGGTTCTGCAGCAGATGGAACACGGCGCCACGGGCGAGGGGACGGCCGCCCTTGCCCGTGATGCCCTTCTCGACGAGGTGCTGCTGGACGAGCCGCACCGTGCCCAGGTCGAGGTAGGCCCGGTAGATCGACCGGACGCGCTCCGCCTCGGCCAGGTGGATCATCAGCTTGCGGTCCTTCACCTCGTAGCCGAGGGGGACAGATCCCCCCATCCACATCCCCTTGCGCTTGGACGCGGCGATCTTGTCGCGGATCCGCTCGCCGGTGACCTCCCTCTCGAACTGCGCAAAGGACAGCAGCATGTTCAACGTCAGCCGGCCCATGCTGGTGGTCGTGTTGAACTGCTGGGTGACCGAGACGAAGGACGCGCCATGGCCATCGAGCACCTCGACGATCTTGGCGAAGTCCGAAAGCGAGCGAGTCAGGCGGTCGACCTTGTAGACGACCACCAGGTCGAGCCGGCCTGAGGCGACATCGGCGAGCAGGCGCTGCAGCGCCGGGCGGTTCATGCTGCCACCGGACAGGCCGCCATCGTCGTAGCGGGTGGGGAGCAGGGACCAGCCTTCGTGCCGCTGGCTGCGGATGTAGGCCTCGCAGGCCTCCCGTTGGGCATCGAGGGAGTTGAACTCCTGCTCCAGCCCCTCCTCGGAGGACTTCCGCGTGTAGATGGCGCAGCGCAGGCCGGCCTTGGCGGCGGGCTGGCCCGAGCCCCGGCGGCTACGCATCGCGCGCATCGTCAGCCTGCCGGCCGGAAGGCCTCGCCCCAGCGGTCGCCCCGCCCCGCCGGAGGCCGAAGAACCTCGGCCCGGACCAGTGGACGCCGGTGATGTGGCGGGCGACCTGCGAGAGGGAGGCAAACCGCTGCCCCGCCATCTCGAAGCCCTCCTCGAGGGCCAGCACGGTGTAAGTCCTGCCGTGCCACTCCCGCAGCAGGGTCGAGCCGGGCTTGAGGCGCGGCGTTGATGTCCGCGCCTGCGGTGCCCTGGAAGAGGCGCCGCAGGCCAAGTCGGCCAGGCGGCGTCGGGCCTCGGCGCTGAGGCCGCTGTGTTGGTCTGCCTGCTGGCGATAGGCGATATCCCGCTGCAGGAAGTCCAAGCTCAGCGCGGCCGGCGCCGGCCTGCCGTGCAGGCGCTCCCATGCCTGCCGCAGCGCTGCGGCAGGCGATTCACCCTCGGGCAGGCCGGAACCCGCCTTGCGTGGCCTGGGCATTCGCCCCTCGTCAGCCCGCCGAGTTGAGGCGATAGGCCTTGCGGCCGTCTTGCTCGATGAGCGCCACGTCGTAGCCGCGCTTGCGCAGGCCGGTAACCGCGGCGCGGGCGGTGTGCGGCAGCCAGCCGGTCAGCGTGGTGATCTCGGCGAGCGTTGCACCCGCCTCGGCGGAGATCACCTGCAGCACCTCGCCCAGTTTGCCGGTCGGACGCCGAGGCGGAGCATCCTGGCCACCCTGCTCAGAGTTGGACTCGTCGACCGCGGCAGCGTCGCTGCCCGCCGAACTCACGGCCTCGTTGCTATCGGCATCAGTATCCGCCGGCTCCGCCGCCGCCTCAGCAGGGGCACCTGCAGCGGCGAGGCCGGCGGCGGTCATGCGGAGGCCATGGTGGTGGCCGGCGGCATCGGTTCGCCAGGCGATGCTCGCATCGTCGACGGGCACCTCTGCGACGAGCTGCAACTTGAGTAGGGCGCCGAGCAGGTTGCGCTGGGCGCTCCCGCGGGCGCGGACCATTGGCGGCAGGGGGAGGACCATATGGTCGGGCCGCTGCGCGGCGGTGGTGAGGATCAGAAGCTGGGCGACGGTGAGGGTCTTGGTGGTGGACATCGGATGGCTCCTTGCCGAGACGCCGCCGCATGCGGCGCTCGCACCACCCGAAGCCCGGGACTTGCCGGGTTTGCCCTCGCGGGCTCCCTCTCCCGCGGCGCGTCAGCACCAATGCTTCCCGTCGCCGGGAAGTCGAGCGGAATGTGCAGGTGCACCTCCGACGCGCTGGCGGGGGCAGCGTGGACCATTCTCGTCGACGGCAGGACGCCGCGTTTAACCCCGTACCCCCCCGCCACAAGTTCAAATCGGGGACACGCAACCGACGATGCCAATGCATGACAGTGACCATCTGATGCCGGCTCTCGGCCGGCCATCGCGGCTTGGGGGCTACAGTTCGAATCCCCTCCCCTGCTCCATTCGTCTCTCTCACAACCGGTCTCTTCTGGTCAGATGACCGCGCTGAGGCGCAGGTTTGGCCGGGGCTTGCGCGCGGACCTTGATGGTTCGAATGCGCAACAAGCGCCGAATTTCGGCCGGAGAGAACAGAGAGTCTCCGAACCTTGAGGGTAGGGCGACTTTTCCCTCAAGCTTAAGCCGTTGAATTGCGCTATTGTTTGTCGAGCCCTGGTGCCAAAAGTTAGTAAGTCGATCGCTCCTGCAATCGCGCTGTTTTGCGAAATGTCGATCGACCACCAAGCTTCTCTGCGGCGCCGAAGTGCCGCTTTACCTCGCCATACTGGACGTCCATGGACGACATCGACCGCGTCTTCGCCCGCTTCAAAGACGACAAGCCAGAGCCGACGAACCGCCGCGAAACGCTGAACATCCCACGTCGCAACGGGGCCGGCGGCAGCCGGACAGTGGAAGTCGTGCACGTGCGATCCGGCACGGCGAGCAGAGATCGCCCGCAACGCATGGACCCACAGCTCCGCGCCGCATCCTGGGACGAAGGCTTTTCGGCACAGCGGCCGGTTGCGACGCCCGCGCCATCTGCGCCTCCCGCCGCCCCAGCAACAAGGCCCAAGACGCATGTGATGCCTGCCTGGGAACCTGCGGCGGCCAAGGAGGCATCCTCGGCTCCTGCGTCGGAAAAGGCGGCAGTAGCGCCCGATGCCACCGCGCGCCGCGGCCGAGGGCGGCCGCGCAAGGAGGTCCGTGCGACCCCGCCCGCAAGGCACGTGGCTGATCCGTTTAACCCCTCCGACGACGGCGCGAACTGCATGCGCTGCGGCTATGCGATCGAACCGACGCGCGAAAAGCGCGGACTGCTGACTTGCTCAGAGTGCGGGTAGATCGGGCGGGCACTCCCGCGTTTGTCTGATCGGGGTCGACCCAGGGCGCGGCTCACCGCCCGGTCGGTGCTAGACTGCCCATCCCACGTGAAAGTGCCGCGTTTGATCGAACAATATGGCTGGTCCGATGCGCTGCGGCTGGCATTCGAGCCGCATGCGCGAGCTGGCTACATCCCTGGGCGTATCATCGTCCAGCAGCGGCTGGCGAACCTGGTGGCCACGGATGTCGGCACGTTGAGCGCCAAGCTCTCCGGACGCATGCGTCACGAGGCTCGGGAGGCGGGCCACCCGGCTGCCGGCGACTGGGTGGCTCTGTCGGCGAATGACGGCGAGGGGACAGCCACCATCCACGCCGTCCTGCCTCGCCGCACGGCCTTCGTGCGTCGGGCAGCCGACAGCGTGCAGACACTGCAGGTCATCGCCGCCAACATCGACGTCGTTTTGGTGGTCACCTCGATGAACGCCGACCTCAATCCGCGGCGGCTTGAGCGCTTTCTCGCGGCTGCCTGGCAGAGCGGTGCGCGGCCCGTCGTGATACTGACCAAGGCCGACCTGTGCGAGCAACCCGAGGCCCAGGCCGCGGAGATCGCCACCCTGGCAGCTGGATGCCCGGTGCTGATCGTTTCCGTGCGCCAGGGCCTCGGCCTGGGCGGCCTGATGGATCACGTCAAGCAGGGCGAGACCTGTGTGCTGATCGGCTCATCGGGCGTCGGCAAGTCGACCCTGGTGAATGCCCTGCTGGGCGAGGAGCGGATGGCGACCCGGGACATCCGCGCGGCAGATGCCCGGGGACGTCACACGACCAGCCATCGTCAACTCGTGCTGCTGCCTGGCGGAGGGCTGCTCCTGGACACGCCTGGCATACGCGAAGTGGGCCTGGTCGATGCGGATGAGGGTCTTAGCACAGTCTTCGACGACATAGAGCAGCTGGCCCAGAATTGCCGGTTTCGCGACTGCGGGCACGATACAGAACCGGGCTGCGCCGTGCGCAGCGCGCTGGAGGCGGGCCTCCTCGATGCCGACCGCTGGACGCATTTCCAGAAGCTGAGTCGGGAAATGGCGACGTCGGGGCTGACGAAAGACCGAATGCTGCAGGAGGCCGATCGCCGTCGCATGGCCGCGCAGCAGAAAGCGTATCAATCGACGAAGAAAGATCTGCGAGATTCGGTCTCCTAAACACCGTTGGCAATTGAGGCGCACATCCTCCGACAGGACCACGGGCATCATCCTGCTGCGGACCCGCTGAGCCACCGGGCGCCGGGTGGCAGCCGCCTCAGCCCCGATCGAGGAAGACAGGCCGCGCGTCCCGCGCATCGCGGCGCGGCGCACCGCCTCCCCGGCCCCCGCATCCTGACCGACCGCCGTCGATCTTGCCGGCGCATCCGCCGCGTGCGAGCGCCGATAGGCCCAACGCCTTGGCCGATCACTCGCCTTGATCACAGCGAGAGCCGGTTCCCAGCGTCCCGCGAGCGGCCTTGGCGCGGACCAGTCGGCCCATGCCAGCGAGATGCACCGGGGAGCCCCAGCGATGAAGCGTTGAGCCGGGTCGGCATTATCGATCGGCTTCTGCGTCGAGGGTTTCAGCAACGGCCCTGTTCTTTGCTACCATTCATACGAAGGAGCTGCTGGGAGACGGAACGGGCCGATGGAATTTGGCGGTAGCGGGTCTCCGGAACGCCGCGCCTCGGCCGCGCTCGGGAAGCTATCGCCGCCGCGTCTGGGGCGCGCCTTCGACCGGGGGCGCCTCTTTGACGCGCTCGATGCCTTGTTGGACTATCCCGGCGTCTGGATCGCTGCTCAGCCCGGAGCGGGCAAGACAACGCTGGTCGCGACTTGGCTAAGGGCGCGCGGTCGGCGAACGCTGTGGTTCCAGGTGGACGCGGCAGATGCCGATCCGCCAACCTTTGTGGCCTCGCTCGATCGGCTGGCGGGCATGGCGGCGGCCTTGCCTCTCGACCTTCCCGCCTTTGGCACGGACGACCTCTCCGATCTGTCCGGCAGCCTGAGCCGCCGACTGCGCCTGCTGCTCGACAGCCTGCCCTCCGAATGGACACTCGTCCTCGACAACCACCAGGAGTTGCCGGGCGACCACCCTCTGCACCAGGCGATTGCACGCGCCCTCGGCGAGCTACCGCCCAGCGTCCAGTGGATCTTCGTTAGCCGCGAGCCGCCGCCGCCGGATTATGCGCTGGCGCTCGCGCGCCAGCACCTCGCCATCGTCGACGCCGACGCGCTCCGTTTCGATGAGGCGGAGACGCATGAGCTAGTACGTCTGCACGGCCGGTCGGAGGCCATGGCCCCGGCGCTCGCGGCCGCCGAGGGCTGGGCCGCCGGGCTGACGCTGATGCTGCTCGGCTCGCCCGCTGACGCAGCACTGCCAGCGCCCGGGGCGCGCCAGCGTCTCTTCGACTTCCTCGCGGGCGAGGTGCTGCGCCGCATGAGCGATGAGGAACAGCGCGCACTTGCGGCCATCGCCTACCTGCCGAGTGCGACAGCCGACCTCGCGCGCCGGGTCAGCGGCCATGCCGACGCTCCGGCACTGCTGGAGCGCCTCGCAGCATCGAGCCTGTTCACCGACCGGCGCGATGGCCCTGAGCCTAGCTACACCTTCCACGCCCTGTTCAGTGAGGTGCTGCGCCGCCGCTTCGAGGAGACGGCCGCGCCGGAGGAAGTGGCGGCGTTGCGCCGGCATGCGGCCTCCATGCTGCTCGAGACCGGCGCGGCGGATGCCGCGCTCGGTCTCCTCGCCGAGGCCGGCGCCTGGGCCGAGGCCGAGGCGGCGCTACGCGACGCCGCGCCGCGCTACGTCTCGGAGGGGCGTACCGGCGCGCTGCTGCGCCTGATCGAGGCGCTGCCGCCGGAATCGCGCGAACGGCTCGCCTATTGGCATGGGCTCTGCCTTCTGGACCTGGCCCCCACGGACGCACTGCCTCGCCTCGTTCTCGCCCATGATGCCGCAGAGGCGGCGGGCGATGGCGCGGCGGCGCTGGCCGCCGCCGCAGGGGCGGCAAATGCGCTCATTTCTCTGGGGCGGCTGCCGGAGCTCGACCGATGGATAGCGTCGCTAACTCGCCACGCCGCGCTGGCGGCGACGCCAGGTGACGACGCGGCGGAGATGCGCCTGGTCCCCGGCCTGCTCGCCGCGGTCGTCTACCACGCGCCCTGGCACGAACTGGCCGAGCCCCTCGCGGACCGCGCCGAGCGGCTGCTGCACCTCGACGCGGCGCTCGGCCAGCGCCTGCTGGTCGGCTCGCTCGCCTTCCACCTGCTCTGGCGCGGCCATGTGGACCGGCTCGACCGCGTGCTGCGGCGCATCGACACGCTTGCCGCGCAGGGCCGAAACGCGCCGGTGACGGCGATGCGCTGGCTCGGCGTCAGTGTCTGGGTCAAGGCGCTGCTCGGCCGCAACGCCGAGGCGCTCGCCGATGCCGGGCAGGCCCTGGCGCTGGTCGAGGCAGAGCCTTCGCTCGCGGGCCAGCGCGCGGCGGCGGAGAACATGGCGGTCATCGCCGCCCTCGGCGCGGTCGATGCCACGCGGGCACGGCGGCATCAGGACCTCGCCGCCGCCGCGCTGAGCCCCGACAATGCGCCCGACCGCACCGCGTTCGAGCATCATCGCGGCATGCTGGCGCTGCTGGAGGACGACCGGCCCACCGCGCTGCGTCTGATGCGGGCCGCTGTGGCGACGGCCCGCAGCAGCGGCTTCCGCATGCGCGAGCACATCGCCCTGATCGCCAATGCCCTCGCCGCGGCGCATGCCGATGCGCATGACGAGGCGCGCGAGCGCCTGGCCGAGGTCTTCGCTCATCCGTTCCACGCGATCTGTCGATGGCACCATTGGGTGGCCGGCTGCGTCGCGGCCTATGCGGCGCTGCGTCGCGGTGACGTGCCGGAAGCGCTCGATCATCTTTGCCCCACCTACAGCGTCGCGCGCGAGTGCGGGTTCCGCCACGGGCCAATGCTGTTCTGTTGCGGCGACATGATGGCCCGGCTCGCGGCACTGGCGCTCGAGCACGGCGTGGAGCCTGAGGTGGCGCGCGAGGTGGTGCTGCGCAACGACCTGATGGCGCCGCCAGAGGCCGGCGCAGCCTGGCCCTGGGCGCTGCGCATCCGCGCTCTCGGTCCGTTTGAGATCGAGCGTACGGATGCCCCGCTGCCCTCCTCCCGCAAGGAAAGCCGGCGACTGCTCGAGCTGCTAAGACTTCTTGCGGCACATGGCTCGGCCCCACTAGCGCAGGAACGCGTGGCGGATGCGCTCTGGCCCGATTCGGATGGCGACGCGGCGCGCAACGCGCTTGACAACGCGCTGCACCGGCTCCGGAAGATGCTCGGCGGCGACGATCGCGTCCTGCTGCGCCAGGGGGCGCTGCAGCTCAACCCGCAGCGCTGCTGGACCGATGTCGGGGCGCTGGAGGGGTTACTCGTTCGGCTCGAGACCTGCCCGACTGGAGAGATCGCCGGACATGGTGACGCGATCCGGGCGCTCTACCGGGCCCCGCTGCTGCCCGACGAGGCCGTGCCGCTCGTCATGGAGCGCCGGGCGATGCTGCTTCGGCGCGTCCAGCGCGGGCTCGGCCTTGCCGCCGACCGGCTCACCCGGGCCGGCCTCGGCGAAGCCGCGGCGCGGCTGCGCGAACCGCTACCCGGTCTCTAAGACCGCCCCTGCCATCTCTCTGCCCGCGCCGCGGCGGGCCCTCCCGCCCGGCCAGGAGCGACGAGGGAGATCGGTCATGGAGATCTGGGCAGGCATGGCGGGGCAGGTCCTGGCAGGCTACGCGCTGGTCGTGATGACACCAGGGCCGAACGTGCTCCTGGTGGCGGACGCGGCCGCGCGGCATGGCATGCGGGCGGCGCTGCCGCGGTGCGGGGCGAATGCGCTCGCGGTTGGCCTGATCGCCGGCGTGGCGCAACTGGCCTCGGGAGCCCTGCCGCGCTCCGGCCCGGCACTCGACGTCTTCGCGCTGGCGAGCGGTGTCCTGCTGCTCCTCGCGGCGCTCAGGATCGCGCGGTCCCGGCCTGGGCAGCGCCAAGGCGGTCTCGGCGCCAGCTTTCTGACAAGCTTTCGCACGGCCGTCCTCAATCCTGTGACGATCGCTTATTTCGCGACAGCCTTCACTGGCCCGCTCGTCGGTACCGGATTGGGCGCCGGCTGGGTGGTCGCCGCGGGGGCCGCGGCGCTGTCCCTCTGCGTTTGCCTTGGCTGGGCGCTCCTGCTCGGGCGACCGGCGGTGCAGCGCGCGGTGGCCACGCGCCAGACGCAGTTCCGCCTCGGCACCGCAGTGCTGCTGGCCGCTGCGGCAGCCTCCACCCTGGCCGGGGCCGCCAACGGAATCGCCCAGGCGGCGGCCTTCTGACCTTGGGGAGGCCAATCGCTACCCCATCGCTAAGACTGGTGCGCACAGGCTGGTCGAGTTGGCGGCCTCCATGCCGCCTGCCGGGAAGGAGTCGCAGGATGTCGATCACAAGGCTGTCGCGACGCGAATGGATGCGCGCGACAGGCGCGGCTTCGCTGACGTTGGTCGGGCTGCCGCGCGGCGGCCTGGCCCAGGGCGCGCCGGCGAGAGTCCTCACGGGCGCCTCCCCGGGCAGCATCCCGGACGTCATTGCGCGCCGTTACGCGGAGCAGATCGCGGCCCAACTCGGCCGACCGGTCGTGGTCGAGAATCGCGCCGGCGCAGCGGGCAGGGTCGCCGTCGGCGCGCTCAGGCAGGCGCCAGCCGATGGCTCGACCCTGCTGCTCGCTGCCGGCGCGGTCGCCAGCATCTACCCCTTTCTGTTCCGGGAGCTTGGCTACGAGCCCGACGCCGATCTCAGGCCTGTCTCGATCGCCGCCGAGGCGACCCTCGGCCTCGCGGTCGGGCCGGCGGTTCCGGGCACGGTGCGCGACCTGATCGGCCTGTGCGACTGGGGGCGCGCCAATGCATCGGCCGCCAACTTCGGCTCGCCGGGCGTCGGAAGCCTGCCGCATCTGCTGCCCGCAAAGCTCTTCGCCGAGGCGGGCGTGGAGGCAACGCACGTGCCCTATCCCGGTGGCCCGCCGGCGGTGGCGGACCTGCTGGCCGGGCGAATCGCCGTGCTCGCCTTGCCCGAGGGGCTTCTGCGCGAGCACCACGCCGCCGGCCGCGTGCGCGTGCTTGCGACGTCCGGTCCCGGGCGCAGCGCCTTCCTGCCGGAGGTGCCGAGCGCGGCCGAGCAAGGCTTTCCTGGCCTCGTCATGGGCGAATGGTTCGGGTTTTTTCTGCCGGGCGGTGCGTCGCCCGCCCTGGCGGAGAGCACGGCGGAGGCGATCCGCGAGGCTGAGGCAAAGCCGGCGCTGCGCGCTGCCTTCGCCACCATGGCGATGGTGCCGGCCGCCGGCACACCCGCAGCGATGACGGCGCGGATCGCGCAGGAGAGGCCGGCCTGGCAGGCCTTCCTCGCCGCCAGCGGCATCCGCGCCGACTGATGGCCGCCGTTGTGCAGGACGCCGCCAAGGCCTGGGACCGGGCTGCCGCCGGCTGGGACCGCAACACGACCCTGATCCGTGCTTGGCTGGCGGAGGCGAACGAGGCGATGCTCGACGCCGCGCGGATCGGACCCGGGATGCGTGTGCTGGACGTCGCGGCCGGCGCCGGCGACCAGACCATCGACATCGCCGGGCGCGTCGGGCCCACGGGTGCGGTGCTGGCCACCGATGTCGCGCCGGCCATGGTGGCGCTGGCTGAGAACAACCTGCGTCGTGCGGGCCTACACTGGACGGAGGCGCGGATTGCCGACGCCGAAGCGCTGGATATGGACGGCGCTGGCTTCGATGCGGCGATCTGCCGCCTCGGCCTCATGCTCTCCCAGCGGCCACTCCTCGCATTGCAGGGCATCCTCCGTGCGTTGGCACCGGGGAAACGCTTCGCGGCATTGGTATTTTCGCATGCCGAAGCCAATCCGTGCATCGCCATCACAAGCCGCATCGCCCGGACCTATGCCGGCCTGCCTTCGGACCACCAGCCACCGCCGGGATCGCTGCTGAGCCTCGGCGAGCACGGGCTCGTGTCGGACCTGCTCGCCAGAGCCGGCTTCCAGGGCGTGTCGGTCCGATCGCTGACGGCACCTTTCCGCGTGCCAAGCTGCGGGGAGTACCTCGACTTCGTTCGCTGTGCAGGCTCGCCGATCATGAACCTGTTACGGCCGCTTTCGCCCAAAATCCAGGAGCGGGCTTGGGACGAGATGGCGCGCGAGCTTGATCAGTTCACGACGCCTCTCGGGTGGGCGGGACCGAACGAACTCCTGCTCTGCGCGGGGGAGCGCCCTTGACTTTTTCACCCGCAGCGACCGCTTCCCGCCCATTTAAGTCAGCCGAGCCAAAAGGAATGCGCCCCGACTATGTCGTAAGCGCCTCGCGCTGCTGGCGCCACGGTGCCGGAAAGGGTTCAAGCAGTCGCGGCAAGGTAAGGTTCGCCGATCCGCGACCGTCCAAGACGCCCTCAACAGTTTCCGGCGCAAGCAGCGTCAACCTCAGCAGGCTGCCCAGATAGCCGCGCTCGATCTTCTCCGCCGCCGCCATCTCGGTGATCGACGCGTAGTTCCCCTCGTCCAGCAAGCGAAGGTCGCGATCATCTTGTTGCTTTCTGCGGACCGGGAGATCGATCGAGACGCGCCCCCGAACGCTGGCTCGACATGCTACGGGCGGCGCAGGAGGTCGATCTCGATGATCCGCAGACCGTCGGGGGGATGAATGCGATGGTCGGGGCGCGGGCAGGAGACCCGGCGCGCGCTGGCGCCGCTAAACGCCAACACGTCGCTGTAGCCGCCGCCAGCCCTGAGAGCTGCGACCAGGGCAGCACGGATGGCACCACTGGCGCCGATGATCACCGCCAAACCTTGGCCAATCATCGCCGCGCGGGAGGTCAGCTAAGACGGAAATAGGGGAACGCTGGTCAAGCAACGTCCGAAGCGCCGCCTGGAGGCATGCGCCGCCTGCTGGCATCAACCGCTAAATCGCCGCGCATGCGCTGTGCCAGGACGTGGCCGGATAACACCAGCAGCGTGAGTAGCGCGCCGGCAAAGCTCGCAAACAGGGTGGTCATAGGGAGTGTCCTTCTTGTTGCACCGCGCCGCTGTCGAGGCTTGATGATGTCCGGCGTCTGTCACCGCGGTACATCTGTGACCAGCGCTGGCGGATGCAATCGCAGGCCAGCCATGCGTCTTTAGCGCGATGGTTCATGAACCATGCACCGATCTGCTAAATCGTCAGCTCAACGCTGATGGCGAAATCGGCAGGCGCCTCGGCCGACACTGTCGGGGGGTGTTGGGGCGATGTCCTCGCCGTCACACCAACGCCGCAACATCACGCGAGAGCCCTTCCGGCGTGGTCGTGGGCGCGAAGCGGGCGCGAACAACACCTGCCTTGTCGACAAGGGATTTTATGAAGTTCCACTTGATGCCGCTACCCAGTAGCCCGCCCTGTTGCTGCTTCAACCAGACATACAAAGGATGCGCGCGCGGCCCATTGACCTCGATCTTGGAGAAGACCGGGAAGGTCACGCCATAGTTGCGGTCGCAGAAGGCGGCGATCTCCTGGTCGGACCCAGGCTCCTGATGGCCGAACTGGTCGCAGGGGAAAGCCAGCACCGCGAAGCCGCGTGGCGCATATTGCTCGTGCAGCGCCTGGAGCCCTTTGTACTGGGACGTGAAGCCGCATTTCGACGCCACATTGACGATTAGCAGCGCCTGGCCGCGATACACCGCGAGGCTCTGCTCCTCGCCCGTGACTAGCGTGGCGGTATGGTCATAAAGCGCCATCGCGCACGCCCTTTCCTGTCGGTTTGCGCGCGGTTGCCAACACGTAGTCGAAGGCGCTGTAGACCGTCCGTGCATCGAGGTTTAGCAGCAGCCGATAAGGCAACCGGCCGGCCATCGGTAGTCTGGCGAACAGTGCAGGGTCCTCAGCCAGCGCGCGGTGCCAACCGGGGAAGACATGCTCTCCAATTGGCGTCACATCCACCGCCGCGAAGCCGGCAACGCGTAGCTTCGCGGCATAAGGCGCTCGCTGGTCGGCATTGGCCGCGGGCACATCGAACTTCTGCGCGAACTGGGACCACGTAAAATCCTGCACCCGCCGGCGCAGCGCCGCGGGTTCGGGCGCCGCACGAATCACGTCGGCCAGTACCAGCCGCCCACCCGGCCGCAGCACGCGTAAGGCCTCGGCGAGGAAATCGGCGCGGGTGTGGAAATGGAAGGCGCATTCCACGGCGGTCACAATGTCACAGCATGCATCCGGCAGCGACATCGCGGTGGCGGAGCCTTCGGTGAGCGTGATGCGATCCGCCATGCCCCGACGCTGCACACGCTGGCGGGCCAGGCGCACCTGCATCGGTGTCACGTTCAGGCCGGTGATGTGGCGTGGCGCGAAGTGCTCCATCCACAGCATGTCCTGGTCGGCAAAGCCGAAGCCGACGTCCACCACATCGTCATCGGGTCCCATTCCCGCCGCCTCGGCGACCAGCATTGCGAGGGCGGCGCGGGCTTCGTCGATGGTCCGTGCAGACTTCCAATAGCCGAGGTTGAGGTAGAGACCGTTCTCGGTGAAGGCGCGTGTCGCAAGCAAGCCGTAGAGTTCGCGCGCGGCCAAGCGTTGGAAGGGCGTGAAGGCCCAGGCGGCAAAGCGGGTCGCGTCCCCCAGGCGTGCCAAGGGTCGCTTGGTGGCAATGGCCGAATGCTGCATGGCGAGCGCCTATCCCGAGACGTGTCGGAGATGGGCGCGGCGGACGCGGAAATAACCCTCCGGCGACGTTTGAGGGCGTGCTACTCGCGGATGATGCGGTACAGCCCTGGCACGAACCGCAAGCTCTCAGGTGGCGCTACCCGAAACTTCCTGCTGCATGCGCGCACTCGCGGGCTGGAAGGCCTGGGGACTCTCCCATTCAGCCACGTTGATCAACTGGAAGCGCGCATTCGGCGCGATGGGTTGGTGCAGGCGTGTGCGGATGAAGCCCGGCTGGGTCGCGAGAAAGGCGCGCGAAGCCTCCCAATACGTAATCGCCTCGGGCAGCTTGCCTTCTGGCACTTCGAAGACGTTGATCAGGGTGACCGGCTGCGCCATCGCGGGCATCGAAGCGAGCATTCCGGCAGGCGCCAAGCTGGCGAGACGAATCATCGGGTTGCGTCCTTCTCGGTGGGCAAGGCGCGGCGGCCAAGCTCCATTTGGGCCTGCCCTGATCATGCTATCGGATTAGACGGGGTTCTGCGCTCCGGCGAAAAACATCAAATGGCCCTGCGGATCGTAAATCGGTCTAATTCGAAGCCGGTTCACAAACGCGGACCCATCCTTGCGATAGTTGAGGATGTCGATCGTGAAGCGGGTTTGTGCGCGCAGGGCGTGGCGGATCGCCTCGATGGCATGCGGGCTTGTGTCGGGTCCCTGCAGGAAGCGACAGTTTTTCCCGACGGCCTCGGCAGAGGCGTATCCCGTTTGTCTCTCGAACTCATCGCTGACAAAGATCATGGGGTTGTCTGGCAACGAGGGATCCGAGAACACGACACTCATCTCTGCCTCGTCCCGTTCGAGAAGGGCTCGCAACTGAGCGAGATCGAGAGCTGATTTCTTCGAGGACATGGTGTTTCCAATAAAGGCAGCTGTTCTGCTGACGTCAGGTTGGCTGCTTCGTTCGAATGATGAACGGCAAAGCCACCCCAAATAGCGTCTCCGTACAACAGCACAAAACGCGGTCAACCGTAAGATGATTGTCTTTGTGTGTCAGGGCATCAGAACCCAAAGAGGACGCCATCTCCGCGCATGCGCTCGCCCCGTGAGTTCATCCCTGCGCAGTCAGCAACCCAAGCCGCATGTCCGGTTTGATGGGGGCAACTCCACGAACGCAGCCCCCGGGACGGGCGACGAGTATCGGCGATGCACAGGCGGGACGTGGCTACCCGGCAGTCCCGAATCGACGACACGCACTATCGTACTTCCTCGCGCGCCGCCTCTCTGCGCTTTCCTGAAGCGTATTCAATTTTCCCTGTTATCCCACTCAGGGAATTCGACCGGGAAGGTGAGGCTTTCTGCTGGGTTCGGCATGGCTGTTCGCCCCAGGATGGTCGCTGGACCCGCAAATTCCCTGTTCTTTCCCGGCGGATCAGGGAAATCAGGGCCTCCGGATGGTCGAGACCGGTTCGCCGGAGACTGGGCGCACAACCACGCATTCGCGGTGTCGCAGACACTTCGGCGGTCCGCGCGGCCGTGTGCCGGGCGCCTCGCCTTCCCTGCCCCCCATTCGAAATATTGCCTCAGGAAGCCTGCTGGGCCCTGGCTCGCCTCGCAAGGCACCACAGCCCGTTCAGGCGTGTACCGTTGCTGCCTGATGCCCGTGCCGTTCGAAGAACAGCGCCCCGGCGCCACCCTAGGTCGTGTGGACAGTTACCTGAGCCATAGGATGGTGGCGGCGAGTGTGACGACGGCGAGGTAGTTGCGGGCGGTCTTCTCGAAGCGTGTTGCGACGCGGCGGAACTGCTTGAGCTTGGAG